>NZ_JBBCBQ010000018.1:0-117772 GCF_037203805.1 Kribbella sp. CCNWLW201
CGATCCGCGAAGCGGACGCCGAAGGCGCCCTTGACGCACACCGCACCGACTAGCACCATCACGCAGCGGAGACCGCGAAACCACGACCCGTCTCCCCAACAAACCAACCCGCACCTGTACCGCAGCAGAACCCCTGCGGCATAAGCCCGGTACGACAACCGCGTCGCACTTGGTGCTACCGCGTTGGTGTAACTCGCCTACGCCGCTGGGCGTACGAGGTCGATCCACGTGTGTGGGGCGCCGGTGGGGGAGGTGATGTAGGAGCGGCCGGTGGGCCTCAACTCCGGATCGGCCTGATAGCGCTCGGCCAGTTCCTTGGTGGCAGCTTCGTCACCGTTGTCGGAGGCAATCAAGAGGGTTGCGATCTCGTCGGTGAGGTTTACGTCGGCGCCGTCGAGGGTGTCGGTCATGGTGCCCCAGTTGTCCCAGAGGAGGAGCTCGTCGCCTTGCAGGTGGGCGAGTTGGTGGTGGACGTAGTTGCGGATGAACCAGCCGCCGCTGATCGGGGAGCCGGGGTCGATGCCGAAGAGGGTCTCGTCGAGTTCGCCGGCGCGTACGCCGAGCCAGACCTCAGCAGCCGAGAGGAACGGACCGCGGGGTGCCTTGAGGAATGGGCCGCGCGGCATGTCCTGCAGATCGAAGGGTTCCTTTCCGGCCGGATCGAGTTGGGCGTCGATCATCACCCAGCGGTCGCCGTTCCAGTACTCCGCGACGACGTGGTCGTGGTGGTACCCGTCGCTGAAGTAGTCGCCGAAGCCGATCCGGCTGCGGGCCGGGATCCCCTTGTGCCGAAGGGCTGAGACGAACATCAGCGTGTAGTCCCGGCAGCACCCGACGATCCGGTCGACCGGCTCCCTTGGTACGGCGAGCGCCGTACCGTTGCGCTTCTGGTCCGTCGTCAGCATCGACGAAACCCAGCGGTGGTCGATCTCGGCCAGGCGGTCGCCGGTGAACGTGATCCCGCCGCCGCGGTAGTGGATGATCAGGTTTTGCACGACGGCCGCGATACCGCCGACGTCGTCCGGCAGTGCGTCGAAGAGGTGCGCGTGTACGCCGGGGTCGCTGTACTCGGTCTGAACCGCGTAGTCCATCAGTGCTTCCTTTCGAGTATGGGCTGAGCGATGTCGACGGCCGGCTGGTTGCGGGGGAGCAGGTGACAGTCGGGCAGATAGACCTCGCGCGGCGGACCGGCGGTCGCCTCCCCGGTCGAACGGACCCAGTCGTCGACCAGGTCGTAGGCGAGCATGATCCGCGGGTACACGCACTCGTCCATGGTGATGGTGCAGTACGCCTCCCGGTGGGCCGGTTCGACCCGGATCGCGATCGACCCGGACGGATCCACCAGCCCCTCGAACGGCACGCACACCTCGACGGTCGCCTCGGCCTCCGGTGTCACCGCACCGTGGTAGATCACCCACGACCCACCGGTCAGCGTCGCCCCGGCGGACTCGAGGTACCTGCGGATGTCGTCGGTCGAGGTCACGATCACCCCGATCAGCGACTGCTGGTCGGTGTCGGACCGGATCGCCGCGATCTTCGTCTCCGGTACGTCGCGAGTCAGCACCGGCCGGGGTGACAACCCAGGGGATCCCGACCGCGAGAGCCGGTCGCGCAGGTAGTCGAGTGTCGCCCGTCGAGCCGCGGTGGTCGCCTCCTCGGCCGCCCACCACCGGTCGAGCCGGATCAGTGCCTCCTCGTCCGATCCCGCCAGTACTTCGGCGATCGTGGTCAACGGCATGTCCAACTGCCGCAGCACACTGATCCGCCGGGCGCGCTCGAGCTGCTCCTCGTCGTACAGGCGATACCCGTTAGACGGGTCGACCTGCGCGGGTGGCAGCAGCCCGGACACGTCGTACAACCGCAACGCTTTGTGCGAGAGCCCAGTACGCCGCCCGAACTCACTGATCGTCAACACGAGAACATCAAACCCCCTGCCCCAAGGGCAAGGTAAAGCCCCGCCGGGTGAGGCGTCACACCGGAAACGCGTGTAGGTCCGGCTCTACCCAGCGGCGTCGTGCGGTCGGGGAGGCCAGGGTGCGTGAGTTGTAGAACCGGGTCAGGAGCCGCCTGTCCAGCAGGCCGGGGTTCCGTCGCAGCAACTCGTCGAACGTTTCACCCGGTGCCTCGGCCATGTGATACGCGGTCAGCTCCACCCACGCCCGGCTCACCGTCGCGTTGTACTTCTGTGGCGCCCCCGCATACCGCGCGGTCCGCTGGATGCCGTCACTGATCAACTCGACCGCCTGGTCAGTCCCACACCGCCGTACGGCGAGCCACGTCAGCTTCACGTGCTCCCGATGACCGAACCGCTCGGCGGTCGCCATCACTTCACCCATCAAGTCGTCGAACGTACTCACACCGCCCCCAACGCCGTCAGCACCCGCCGCGCCTGCTTCACCGAGCCGGCCGGGATCCCCTGCAAGGCCCGCCCTTCCAGCGATGCGAAAGCCTTCTGCACTCGACCCGCATTCTTCACACCAGCCGACGTCAGCGAGATCTCCACCGCTCGCCGATCACCCGCCCGCGGCGCGCGAGTGATGTGCCCCTTCTGCTCCAGCCGATCCAGTACGCCGGTCAGCGTCGTCGGCCGTACTCCGGCCGCGGCCCCGATCTCCGACACCGTCCGCCCGCGACCGTCGGCCAGATTCGCCAGCACGTTCAGCTCGGAAGCCGTCAGCCCCAGATCGGCCAGCTCCGTTCCCAGCACCTGCAACGTCACATGCGTGGCCCGCTGCAACACCACCAGCAACAACTCATCATCCACGGATCCAGATTATCCGGATCCGTAGTATTCAGCCAGTGACTTTCGCGGGCAGGGCGGCGAGGAGGGCGTCGGCGTGGCGGCGGTAGCCGAGGTTGTTGGGATGGAAGGAGTCGGGGGCCAGGAGACCGCGCCAGGGTGGGCGGGCGTGGCGGGAGACCTCGGCGACCGGGAGCCCGCGTCCGGTGGCGGTGGTGTTGATGAACTGGTTGATGCCGGTGACGTACGGGCTGCAGACGCCGCCGACCCGCCAGAATCGGTCCGGGACGGTCAGGTCCATCACCACCGACGACGACGGCAGACGGTCGATCACCGCGCGCAGGTGCGTCCGGAATCGCCGAGGTGGTGTGGCGAGAATGTCGTTGTTGCCGATCCCGCACGTCACCAACTCGGCACCGAGTCCCTCGACCAACGGCAGCTGGTCGTCCAGCACGTGACGGGTCTGCGCGCCGGAGCGGGACAGATTGACCACCCGCCACGGACGTCCGGTGCGGCGGAGTGCGTTGAGCACCTGGCCGACGTACCCATGCAACGGTGACGACGCCCCGAGCCCCTGCGCTGTCGAGTCGCCGAGCACGACCCACAGCGGCCCATCGGCGGCCAGTGCGTCCGAGTTCTGCCGGGTCCAGAAATCCGCGTAGGTCCGGGCCTGTACGTCGACGTAGGCGACCCCGTCGACCCACCGCTGAAACGCATGACGCGACGACGTCCGCTCGGCCTCACCCATCCGCATCACGGCTCGATGCAGCGCGCCGATCGGCGTCGTACGTTCGCGAGCCCCTCGGCGCAGCAACAACATTGGTCCCCCCCGGAAGTGAACAGACGGTGACCAATAACTGTACTTCCGGGATCAAGCCTCACAAAGCGCGCAGCAACACCAGACAGCGAGGCGCGAGCGGGACAGTGGCACCGGCTTCGACCTCGGTGACCATCGAGTTGCTGGTGTCGAGCACCACCTCGTACGCCGGCGCCCACGAAGCATCCGGTACGACGACCTGCCGGACCTCCGGTGTCGCGTTCAGCGCCATCAGGAACGAGCTGTCCGTCAGAGCGTTGCCCTCGGCATCGGTCGCCCGGAGTGCGTCACCGGCCAGGAACATCCCGATCGTCCTGAGACTGCCGTCGTACCAGTCGGCCTCGGTCATCTCGCCACCGTGCGGCGCGATCCAGGACAGGTCCTTGCGGCCGCCGTCGACCACGGGCTCGCCGGAGAAGTAGTGCCACTGACGCAGGACCGGGTGTGCTGCCCGGAGCGCGAGCAGCTTCTTCGTCAGCTCGAGATGATCGGACCAAGCCTCCGGCAACGACCAGTCGAACCATGACAACGAGCTGTCCTGGCAGTAAGCGTTGTTGTTGCCGTGCTGCGTCCGCCCGCACTCGTCCCCGGCGGTGATCATCGGTACGCCGGTGGACAGGATCAGCGTGGACATCAGGTTCGCCATCTGCCGTTTGCGCAAGGCGATCACGGCCGGGTCGTCGGTCTCGCCCTCGACGCCGCAGTTCCAGGACCGGTTGTCGTCGGTGCCGTCCCGGTTGTCCTCGTGATTGGCCTCGTTGTGCTTGTGGTTGTAGCTGACCAGGTCGCGCAGCGTGAACCCGTCGTGCGCGGTGATGAAGTTGATCGACGCGTACGGGTAGCGCCCGTCGTCGCCGTACAGGTCGCTCGAACCGGACAGCCGGTAGGCCAGGTCCTTCACCCCGTCGGAGGTGTTCCGCCAGACGTCGCGCACGCTGTCGCGGAACTTGCCGTTCCACTCCGACCACGGCGTGCCGAAGTTGCCGACCTGGTAGCCGAACGGGCCGATGTCCCACGGCTCGGAGATCAGCTTGACCCGGCCGAGCACCGGATCCGCCGCGACCTCGGCCAGGAACGGATGGTCGACCGTGTCCACCTCGTGCCGCTCGTTGCGGATCAGCGTCACGGCCAGGTCGAACCGGAACCCGTCGACGCCCATCTCCTCGACCCAGTACCGCAGCGAGTCCATCACCAGCCGGCGGACCTGCGGATGCGAGGTGTCGACCGAGTTGCCCGTCCCGGTGACGTCGTACATCGTCCCGCCGTGGCCGAGCCGGTAGTACGCCCGGTTGTCGAGACCGCGGAAACTCAGCGTCGGCCCGTCGAAGCCGCCCTCGGCGGTGTGGTTGTAGACCACGTCCAGGATCACTTCGATGCCGGCGGCATGGAACGCGGCCACCATCGCCTTGAACTCCGCGACCTGCTCACCGCGCGAACCCGACGACGAGTACGGCGCGTGCGGCGCGAAGTAGCTGAGGCTGTTGTAACCCCAGTAGTTCGGCAACCCTCGCGCGGCGATCGCCGGCTCGGTCAGGAAATGGTGGATCGGCAACAACTCGACCGACGTGACACCGAGGTCGACCAGATAGTTGATCACCGACGGATGCGCCAGACCGGCGTACGTCCCGCGCTGATGCTCGGGTACGTCGGGATGGAGTTTGGTGAACCCCTTGGTGTGCAACTCGTAGATGACTGTCTCGCCCCAGTGCACCGGCCGGCTGATCGGGGGCGGCGGCTCCGACGGGGCAACGACCACACTGACTGGGACATGACCCGCCGAGTCCCCGTCCGACGAGTCGTAGATCAGAGGACTCGAGTAATCGAGCGAGCCGTCGACCGCCCGCGCGTACGGGTCGAGCAGCAGCTTGGACGGGTTGAACCGCAACCCGTGCGACGGATCGAACGGACCGTGTACCCGGTATCCGTACCGTTGCCCATGGCCCACTCCCGGGACGAACCCGGTCCAGCACTCACCGGTATGGGCCAGATCCAGATTCCGCTGACTGCCGTCGTCCGCGATCAGCGCGAGTTCGACGCGTTCGGCGGCGGGGGCCCACAGGGTGAAGGTCGTGCCATCGGTCTGGACCACTGCCCCCAGGTGGAGCCCGGTGTCGAGAGCACTCGGGGCGGCGGTCGCTTCGGTCACCGGCACATTCTGCACAAGTCCTCTCAAACCGTCGCGGGTGCAGGGTGAGTTATCGATAACAATGTTCGTTGTGCTCGTGAGACGGTTGTTGCGAACGTCTGTGCGCAATGATACGCAAGGATCGTTACTAACTTACCCACCCTGGTGCGAACCGAAGCAGGATTTCTCCGGACTCGAGGAAGGGATCTCATGTCGGAACAGTTGGCCGGTCTGACCGTCGGCCTGATCGGCGCGGGCAACATCGCGCACGTGCACGTCTCCGCCTGGAAGGCACTCGGCGCGCGCGTCCTGGTGTACTCCGAGGCCGGCGCGGCCGAACTCGCCGACCAGTACGGGCTGGAGGTCGCGCCGTCGCTGGACGGCCTCCTGGCGGAGGTGGAGTTCGTCGACATCGTCACTCCGTCGCCGACGCACAAGGAGATCGCGCTGGCCGCGATCAAGGCGGGTCGCAACGTGATCTGCGAGAAGCCGCTGACGCTGACCGCGTCAGACTCGCACGAGGTGATCGCGGCCGCCGCGGCCGCCGGCGTGAAGATCTACCCGGCCCACGTGGTCCGGTTCTTCCCGGCCTACAGCGCGGCGTACGACGCCATCCGCGCGGGCCGGATCGGCGAGGTCGCCGTGGCCCGGTTCTTCCGCCAGGCCTCGTCGCCCGCGGGTGCCGGGTGGTACCGCGACGTGGCCCGCTCCGGCGGCGTGATCATGGACCTGATGGTGCACGACCTCGACCAGGCCCGGTGGCTGTGCGGCGAGGTCACCAGCGTGTACGCCGTACAGAACCCACCGACCGTGGACGGGATCAGCCCGGTCAACGTGGCGGCGCATGTCACCCTCACCCATGACACCGGCGCGATCAGCCATTGCCGTGCGACCTGGGGTGCGACGGGGACGAAGTTCCAATCCGGATTCAGTGTCGCGGGCGCGTCCGGCGTACTGAAGTACTCCTCCGAGGAGGACACCGGGTACTCCGAGGAGTTGCAGGACGGAGACGTCGGTGGCGACCTGCTCATCCCGGCGTCGACGCTGGGGGAGAGCCCCTATCTGACGCAGCTTCGTGAGCTCGCTCTTGGTCTGCGCGGTGGACCAGAGCCTCGGGTGCTCGCCGCTGACGGAGCGACCGCGGTCTACCTGGCTGAGGCTGCCCGGTCGTCCATGGAGACCGGCCGCACCATCGACATGACAACCTTCGACCCGTCGGGAGCAGTGGCATGAAGGTCGCAATCGCTTCGTTCGCTCACACCCACGCCTCGTCGTACGCGTCCTTGCTCGGTGCCATGCCGGACGTCGACGTACTCTCGGCCGACCCCGACGGAGCCTCCGCTCCCGACGCGGGCCCGCGAGGCTTCGCGTTTGCCGAGAAGCATGGTGTGGCCTACGTCGACTCGTACGACGAACTGTTCGACTGGGGCCCGGATGCCGTCGTGGTGACGAGCGAGAACGCATTGCACCGCGAACTGGTCGAGCGGGCCGCGGCTGTGGGTGCACACGTGCTCTGTGAGAAGCCGCTGGCCACTGAGGTCGCCGATGGCGAGGCGATGCTGGCCGCTTGCGAGGAGGCCGGTGCGATCCTGATGATCGCCTACCCGGTTCGGTTCGCGCCGTCGTACCTGCGGCTGCGCGCCTCCGTCGAAGCCGGGAAGCTCGGCGACGTATTCGCCGTACTGGGGACGAACAACGGGAAGATCCCGTACGACCAGCGGCAGTGGTTCACCGACGCGAAGCTGGCCGGTGGGGGAGCGCTGGTCGACCACACCGTGCATTGTGCCGACCTGATCGACGGGCTGACCGGTGGAGCCTCGGCAAAACGGGTCTATGCGGCCGCGAACCACGTCCTGCACCAGGACAAGGGGGTCGCCGTGGAGACCGGTGGGCTGGTCACGGTCACCTACGACAACGGGCTGTTGGCAACCATCGACTGCTCCTGGAGCGTGCCGGACAACGGCCCGACCTGGGGTGGCGTGTCCCTGCAGGTGACCGGGACCAACGGGTCGGTCGAGATCGAGCCGTTCCTTGCCCACGTCGGCGGGACGGACGCGTCCGGTGAGGTGTTTCTGCCGATCGGCACCAACCTGGACTCGTCGATGCTAGGCACTTTCCTGACGGCGGTCCGCGAGTCCGGTCCGGCGGTGGCTCGTACGGCGCCGGCCGTCGTACCGCAGCCGGATGGAACTGTGGGCCTGCGCACCCTCAAGATCGTCGACGCAGCGCGGCGATCGGCGCTCTCGGGTCAGCCGGTCGATCTGTAGCCTCCCCGCAGTACAAGTACGTCGAGTGGTCCGGTACGGTGCCGGGGTTGTGACCGACGGGCAGGACCCTGGATTGTAAGGAGCGAGGCGATGGGCGAGTTCGTCAACCTCACCGTGAGTGATGGTGTGGGCACGATCCGGCTGGACCGGCCGAAGATGAACGCGCTGAACGTCCAGGTCCAGGAGGAGATCCGGGCCGCCGCTCTCGAGGCGGCCGCGAACGACGAGGTCCGCGCGGTGGTCATCTACGGCGGCGAGCGGGTGTTCGCGGCCGGTGCGGACATCAAGGAGATGGCCGACATGTCGTACGCCGACATGGTCAAGCGCTCCGGGCCGCTGCAGTCCTCACTGTCCGCGGTCGCCGCGATCCCGAAGCCGACGGTCGCGGCCATCACCGGGTACGCCCTGGGCGGTGGCTGCGAACTGGCCCTGTGCGCCGACTACCGGATCGCCGCCGAGGACGCCAAGCTCGGCCAGCCGGAGATCCTGCTCGGCATCATCCCCGGCGCCGGCGGCACGCAGCGGCTGTCCCGGCTGATCGGTCCGTCCAAGGCCAAGGACCTGATCTACACCGGACGGTTCGTGGACGCCGCCGAGTCGCTCTCGCTGGGCCTGGTCGACAAGGTTGTGCCTGCCGCTGAGGTGTACGACGCGGCTGTCGCTTGGGCTGGTCAGTTCGCACGCGGCGCCGCGCTCGCGCTGCGGGCCGCCAAGGAGGCGATCGACTCCGGGCTCGGCGTGGACCTGGGCACCGGGCTGGAGATCGAGCGGCAGCAGTTCGCCGCGCTGTTCGCCACCGAGGACCGCGCGATCGGGATGAAGTCCTTCGTCGAGAACGGCCCCGGCAAGGCCGAGTTCAAGGGAATCTGAGTTGACCCCATCTGCTGACAAGTCCGTCGCCGACAGGCCCGCCGCCACCGCCGAAGAGGTCGAGGCGGCCTGGAACGACAACAAGCTCGCCCAGGTGCTCTACCACGACTGGGAGGCGTCGACGTACGACGAGAAGTGGTCGATCTCGTACGACGAACGCTGCGTCACCTACGCCCGCGACCGCTTCACCGCGATCGCCGGCTCGGACGGCTGGCCGTACGGCAAGTCGCTGGAGATCGGTGCCGGCACCGGCTTCTTCACGCTGAACCTCAAGCTGGCCGGCGTACTGGCCGAGGCCCATGTCACCGACCTCTCGCCGGGCATGGTCGAGGCGGCCAAGAAGAACGCCAAGACCCTCGGCTTCGCGATCGAGGGCCGGGTCGCCGACGCGGAGAAGCTGCCGTACGACGACGACACCTTCGACCTGGTCATCGGGCATGCCGTCATCCACCACATCCCGGATGTCGAACTCGCCTTCCGCGAGATGCTGCGCGTGCTCAAGCCGGGCGGCCGCTTCGTCATCTGCGGCGAACCCACCCGGTACGGCGACTTCGTGGCGCGCCGCCTGTCCCGCTTCACCTGGTGGGCGACGACGAACCTGACCAAGCTCCCGGCGCTGACCGACTGGCGCCGGCCGCAGTCCGAGCTGGACGAGTCGTCACGGGCCGCCGCGCTGGAGGCCGTAGTCGATCTGCACACGTTCGACCCGGACACGCTGGCCCGGATGGCCTCGCGTGCGGGTGCCGTCGACGTACGCACGGTGACCGAGGAGCTGCTGGCGGCGTGGGTCGGGTGGCCGATCCGCACGTTCGAGGCCGCCGTACCGGAGCAGAAACTCGGGTTCGGGTGGCGGATGTTCGCGTACAAGTCGTGGCTGCAGCTGTCCAAGGTGGACAAGGTGCTGTCCTCCGTCGTACCGGACGAGCTGTACTACAACGTCTCTATTACAGCCGTAGCGACCGGGGTGGTGGGGCGGGACAAGAACAGCGTGCCATCCGCGCAGTAGGGTGATTGGATGCGGTTGCTGACCGCGGCGAATCTGCGCTGGGTGGTGCGCCACCGGGCGTGGACGCCGTACTACCTGACGCGCTACTGGCGGTTCGCCTGGTTCAAGCTGCGTCACCCCGGCGTGATCACCGAGGGCTTCGTCTTCCTGGGCAAGAAGCTGGAGATCGTGGCGCGGCCCGGTCACGGCCGGATCATCCTCGGCAAGTGGGTGCACCTGGGGGACGAGACCCGGCTGCGCGCGCACGAGGGCACGCTGCGGATCGGCGACAAGGTGGTGTTCGCCCGCGACGTCACGGTCAACTGCTACCTGGACATCGAGATCGGTGCCTCCACGCTGATCGCGGACTGGACCTACATCTGCGACTTCGACCACAAGACCGAGGATCTCGGCCTGCCGATCAAGGACCAGGGCCTGGTCAAGTCGCCGGTCCGGATCGGCCCGGACTGCTGGCTGGCCACCAAGGTCACCGTCACCCGCGGAACCGATATCGGTCGCGGCGTGGTGATCGGCGCGAACAGTGTTGCCCGTGGCAACATTCCTTCGTACGCCGTCGCCGCCGGGGTACCGGCCGTGGTCGTTGCCGACCGCACCGCCCGGTACGCCGCCGACGCCACCCGGCGGGCCTACCTGGCCGGGCTGGCCGAGGCGAACGACCGCACCGCAGCCCGTCTCCGCGCCGGCGTTCCACTCGAGGTCCCGAGTAGGAGCGCCGTACCGGGGGAAGCTGAGGGTGATGGCAACGCTGCGGCTGGTGAGGGAAGTGACAACGAGGGGTTCTCAAGTTACTCACCGGTCGGGCACTATGTCCCACACGTTCGGTCGGACGGCGACCGGTTGACCGTCGGAGAGGAGACGCAGCGTGGCTGAGCAGACCGGGACCGACCCAACCGATCGGTCTCTGCTCGATCAGGCGGCGGCCGACGACTCGATCACCCAGGCGCGGATCCGCGCCGTGGACCCGGTTCCGATCGTGACCGAACCCGGCAGCGCTACGTTGGAACCAGCGCTTGAAACGAGTGCTGAACCGCCGGCGGCGGTTCGGAACGTGGGTGTGAACCGAAGGCTGGACCCAGAAGTGCAGGCAGTGGACGGCAGGACAGCGGCACCGGCCCCGCTCGCGGGGGCCCGGCGCAGGTTGTCGCCGCGCCCTGTCCCGGTCAGCCGGCGGAGGAGACCGCCGGTGCAGGAGACCGTGACGGCGACGGACGAGGAACCGACCCCGGCTGAGGAGATGGACGACGTGGGTACGCATGAGGAGAAGGCGGCGGACACCGAGAAGGCGGTGAAGCCACCGGAAGAGGGTGCCGACAAAGCTGCCGAGGCGAGCGGCCGTGGTTCGACCGCGACGGTGACGAAGCCGGCCCGGCCGAAGACCGCGGCGGAGATCGTCGCCGAGCAGCGGGCCCGGGAGAAGGCTGCGGCCGAGTCGGCCGCTCCTGTAAAGGATGCCAGCGGCAAGGATCCGGCGGAGACGTCGGTGACCAAGCCGGTGACCAAGGTGCCGGCCGCGTCGGTTGCTGCGAAGTCCGGTGCCGCAGGCAACAAAGCCCCGGCCGGGTCGTCCGGTAAGGGCAAGCAGGCGCTGAGTTCGGTGGGCTCCGGAGTGCGGAGGCTGCGGAACCTGATCGCCTCGCTGATCTGGCTCGTCGCGGTGATCGCGGCCGCGGTGCTGGCGCTCGGCGCGCTGTTCACCGCGCTCGATCAGACCAACCAGAGCAACGAGATCGTGCGCTGGGTGCTGGAACGCGGGCACGACCTGGTCGGCCCGTTCAAGGACCTGTTCCGGCTGGAGACCGCGAAGAACACCCTGCTGGTGAACTGGGGTATCGCCGCGCTGGTCTACCTGATCGCAGGCAAGATCATCGAGCGGTTCGTCCGGCCTTAGCTTTCGCGACGAGCAGCAGATCGAGGGATTCGTCCAGGTCGCCTGGGCGAATCTCGAAGTCGTCGTGGCGCGTGCTCGTCACCAACGTGGTCAGGTTGTCGTCCCAGGCGTCGTACCCGATCGCCAGTTGGGCGTCCACACAGGAGCCGTACTGCGCTTCCCACGTGCGCAGGCGGTTGCCGTGGTGGAGTCCGAGTGCGTGCGTGATCTCGAAGTGCGGCTCGAGCAGTTCGGCGAACTCCGCGGCCGTCAGCTCGCGCGTGTGGTACCAGTTCCCGCTCGGGAAGGTCAGCCGGTTCGGCGTGCTGAGGATGAGCGTTCCCTCGGGTGCCAGGATGCGCGCGCACTCGGTGATGAAGCGCGGCTGCTCCCACAGGTGCTCGATCGTCTGCAGCGAGGTGATCAGGTCGAAGGTCGCGTCGGCGAACCCGGTCTGGACGAGGTTGCCGCGGACCACATCGACCTGTGGATAAACGCGGCGGACGTGCCGAAGAGTCGTATCTTCATAGTCGAGACCGGTCACGGAGTCCGCCCCGGCCAGGCGGAGTTGCTCCGCGCCGTACCCCTCGCCGCAGCCGGCGTCGAGGACGCGGCCGGTCAGTGCCAGGTTGGCTGAGATCCAGCGGTAGGCGGCCTCGTGGCGCGCGAACCAGTAGTTCTCGTGCCAGATCCCGGGCGCAGTTCTCTCGCCGGTGAGCGGTAACGTCTCGGTCACCTGGGTCAGCCTAGTGTTTCTCGATGAAGCAGCGGTGTGTGTTTGCACGTCACAGCCGTGTCCACTTGTTCTGTGCCGTCGGCTCGGCTAAGCAGGCAGGGCCGGACTGTGATGGGACTCGCACGGGATTATGTTTCTCGTGAGTAACATCCGTGGCAGGCTTGGGAGAGACCGTTAACCAGAAGGGGTCCCACACGCTATGAAGATCGTCGTCTGCGCGAAGTTCGTGCCGGATGCCACCGCGGACCGCCGCTTCCGCCCGGAGGACAACACGGTGGACCGCGCCGGTGTCGACGGGTTGTTGTCCGAGTTGGACGAATATGCCGTCGAGACCGCACTGACCGTCAAGGAGTCCGGTGATGCCGAGGTGACGGTGCTGACCGTCGGCCCGGAGCAGGCCGCCGACGCGGTGAAGAAGGGTCTGCAGATGGGCGCCGATGCCGGTGTCCACGTTCTGGATGACGCGATCCATGGTTCGGATGCGGTGGCGACCTCGCTGATCTTGTCGAAGGCGCTGGCCAAGCTCGAGGCCGACCTGGTCGTGTTCGGGATGGGTTCGACCGACGGGTCTATGGGTGTCGTCCCGGCGATGGTGTCGGAGCGGCTCGGGCTGCCGGCCGTGACGCTGGGCTCGGACGTCACCGTCGACGGGCAGACCGTGCGGATCCGCCGCGACGGCGACACCGCGAGCGACACGATCGAGGGCACGCTCCCGCTGGTGCTGAGCGTGTCGGATCAGGCGAACGAGCCGCGGTACCCGTCGTTCAAGGGCATCATGGCGGCGAAGAAGAAGCCGGTGCAGACCTGGTCGCTGGCCGACCTGGAGATCTCGCCGGACCAGGTGGGCGGCGCGTCGGCTTGGACCGAGGTGGTCGAGGTGACCGCCCGTCCGCCGCGGACCGCCGGCACGATCGTCACCGACGAGGACGGTAGCGGCGCTACCCAGCTCGTCGAGTTCCTGTCCACCAACAAGTTCCTCTGAGGGGCGATCAGTTCATGTCGAACGTTCTGGTTCTCGTTGACCACACCGGTGGAAAGGTCCGCAAGACGACCGCGGAACTGCTCACCATCGCCCGCCGGCTCGGCGAGCCGGTCGCGGTCTACATCGGCGACGGTGTGCAGGACGCGCTGCCGGCGCTCGGTCAGTACGGCGCGACCAAGGTGATCGCGCTCTCGAACCCGGAGCTGTCCCAGTTCCTGGTCGCGCCGAAGGCCGAGGCGCTGCAGCAGGTCGCGGCCAAGATCGAGCCGTCCGCGATCCTGATCTCCTCGTCCGCCGAGGGCAAGGAGATCGCCGCCCGGCTGGCGGTCAAGCTGGACTCCGGCCTGATCACCGACGCCGTCGACGTCGCCGCCGGTGACGGTGGCCCGGTCACCACGCAGTCGGTGTTCGCCGGTAACTACTCGGTCCAGGCCAAGGTCACCCACGGCACGCCGATCATCACGGTCAAGCCGAACGCGGCCACCCCGGAGGCCGCGGAGACCTCGCCGGAGGTGGAGGAGTTCGACGTCTCGATCTCCGACGTCGCCAAGACCGCCAAGATCGTGGAGTCGAAGCCGCGGGAGGCGACCGGTCGTCCGGAGCTGACCGAGGCCGCGATCATCGTGTCCGGTGGTCGCGGGACCGGCGGTGACTTCGGTCCGGTCGAGGCGTTCGCCGACTCCCTCGGTGCCGCGGTCGGTGCGTCGCGTGCGGCGGTCGACTCGGGCTGGTACCCGCACGCCTACCAGGTCGGCCAGACCGGCAAGACCGTGTCGCCGCAGCTGTACGTCGCGGCCGGTATCTCCGGTGCGATCCAGCACCGCGCGGGTATGCAGACCTCGAAGACCATCGTGGCCGTCAACAAGGACGAAGAGGCCCCGATCTTCGAGCTGGTCGACTTCGGCGTCGTCGGCGACCTCCACAAGGTCCTCCCCGCCGCCACCGAAGAAGTCACCAAGCGCAAGTCCTGAACCACAAAGGCTGGGTCCCTTCCCCCGGGGACCCAGCCCCCCGACCGGAGCTCACCCCTCGACCTCCGGCCCCGACGGCCCGGCCCGGCTCCCCTCCCGAGCCGGGCCGTCGCACGTCTACGGTCGCGCTATCCCACCGCACGCAACTGGCCGGTGCGAGGCACCTGGCACGATCCGCCGTGGTGGTGGGTCAGCTAACCAGAGTGTGGGTAGGCCCATCGGACTTTGGTTGGCGAACCCACCCTCTGATGGGCTGACCTGCCGTGAGGTGGGCTGAAAACCCTCCCAGTCCGTGGGAAGGCAGCTGGCACGATGAAACCCGAGCTTTCTGGAGGCGGCACCAGGCGTCGGGGACTGGGCGGCCGAGGCCCGGGGGACGACTGAGGGGGACTTGTGGAGGAGCGGGTTTGGTATGACGAGGGGCTCGAGGGGGAGGAGTTGGTGTTTCAGCGGTTGTATGGGCCGTGGAAGGCGTCGACTCCGGTGGAGGCGCGGGAGTTGCTGGAGGGGTACGACGGGGAGTGGTGGATCGCCGGTGGTTGGGCGATCGACGCGTTCACCGGGGTACGACGGGAACATGAGGACGTCGACGTATCACTCTGGCGTCGCGACACCGAGAAACTGCGCACCTACCTGAAGGGCCGCTACGACGTCTGGTCCAACGCCGGTGGACGGTTGCAGCCACTGACGGACGAGCGCCCGGAACTGCCCGAGGACGCGGTCCAGATCTGGTTGCGCAAACATGCCTTGGCGCCGTGGGAGTTCGACCTGCAGCCCAACCCCGACCGCGACGGCCGCTGGGTGTTCCGGCGGGACCCGGCCCTCGACTACGCCCTCGACGACATCACCTGGATCGCGTCGGACGGCATCCGCTACCTCACCCCCGAAATGGCCCTCACCTTCAAAGCCCTCCTCAACCGCCCCAAAGACAACCAAGACCTCGCCGCCGCACTACCCAAGCTCACCGAAACCCAGCGGACCTGGCTCGCCGACATGATCGAGCACCTGCACCCCGATCACCCGTGGCTGGTCCGCATCCGCGAGAGCTAGACCCAGACCGGGCGGCGAGAGTCGATGCCCGTGCCGTACTCGGGGTCTCGGCCGCGGACGAGGATCCAGTGATCGGTGGCCCGGGCCCGGTAGAGGCGGAGGTCGGCGGGGGCGCGGAGCTCGTCGGCGGTGAAGGTGCGGAGTTCGCCGAGGCGGGCCGAGTAGAGGGCCGCGCAGCGCTCGAGTTCGTCGTCGGGGACCAGGCCGGCCTGGGCGCGGAGATAGACGGCCGACGCTTGGCCGATGGGGACGCTGGAGTCGAAGATGGCGATGCTGACGTTCGGGCGGCTGGTGATGTTGAGGGAGTGCTCGGAGTCCGGGGACGAGACCCAGTAGAAGTCGGTGTGGCCGTCGGGGGTGAAGTACACCGGCGTGATCCACGGGAGGCCGTCGGCGTCCACGGTGGCGATGGCCATGTACTTGTTCGCTTCGATGACCGCGGCTGCGCGCTGGTCGAAGATCTCCTGCGACATCACAGTTCCTTTCAGGCAACGTCGTACGTGAGGTGGGCCGCGGCCGGGGTGACGGCGGCGTCGCGCTGGATCAGTCGGACGGGTGCGATCGTCGTACGTTCGAACAGTGGGGTGCCCTCGCCGAGCACGATCGGCGTCAGGTGGATGCGTACCTCGTCCACCAGGCCGGCGTACAGGTACTGGCGGCACAGGTGACCGCCGCCCATGATCATCACGTCTTTGTCGCCGGCCGCGTCCTGAGCGCGCTCGAGCGCCTGATGGATCCCGTCCGTGGCGAACTCGAAGCCGTCCAGTCGCGCCCGCGCGGGCTTGTGCGAGGTGACGACGAAGATCGGCGGCCGCCCTTCGTCGGCAGTGGATTCAGGCCAGCCGTGCGGCCCGTCGATGAAGTCGAACGTACGACGGCCCACCAGCACCGCGCCGACGCCGGCCTGGGTCCGGTCGAGCGCCTCGCGGTCGGCGGCGGTCCGGTCGTCGCCGACGATCCAGTCGTGCAGGGGCTCGCCGCCGATGCCGAGGCCGTGGGCGAGATCCGCTCCGGGTCCGGTCACGAACCCGTCCAGCGACATGGTGATGTCGACCAACACGCGTCCCATCATCTGCTCCGTTCGCTTCGAGGAAGTGACACCAGACTGCGAGCCGGTGGTACGGAATGTCGTCCGTGCCCACCACCGAACCACCACGGATCGCACCGCCGCGCGGGCATGATGGGCTCGTGACCAGCCCGACGGAGGTGTCCGCCCGCGAGGCGGAAGTGCTGGCCGCGCTCGCCGGCGGACGCTCCAACGCCCAGATCGCGCGCCAATTGCACATCAGCGTGCGCACCGTCGAAAGCCACATCTCGTCGTTGCTGCGCAAGTACGGCGTCGCGGACCGCCGCGAGCTGGCCGGCCTGGCTGAGCTGTCGAACACCGATCACCGCGGCTTCACCACGCTGGCAAGCCCCGGTACGACGTTCGTCGGTCGCGAGCACGAGCAGACGGAGTTGCTGGCGGCCTTAGGCAGTAACAGGCTGGTGAGCCTGCTCGGCCCGGGTGGTGTCGGCAAGACCCGGTTGGCCCTGCGGGTCGCGGCCGAGGTCGGCGGTAACTATCCGTACGGCGGTGCGTTCGTGGACCTGGTCCCGGTCCGGCCCGGGTTCGTCGTGGCCGCGGTCGCTGAGGCACTCGGCGTACGCGAGCAACCGCCACAGACTCTGATTGACGCTCTGCTGGAGCGACTGCAACGAGGGCGGGCCCTGCTCGTGCTCGACAACTGTGAGCACCTGGTCGAGGAGGTCGGCGACCTGGTTGCGCGGATCCTGACCCAGGCGCCGGAGACCGCCGTACTGGTGACTAGCCGGGAGCGGATCGGTGTGGCGGGGGAGCGGCCGGTGCAGTTGGGTCCGCTGGCGCTTGGGTCCGAGGCAGAGCAGCTGTTTCGGGACCGGGCCGCCTTGGTCGCGCCGGAGCTCGACGAGCAGGTCACTACCCAGGTGTGCGCCGGGCTGGACGGCGTACCGCTGGCAATTGAGCTTGCCGCGGCTCGGGCTGGTTCGCTGGGACCAGACGGGTTGCTGGCCGCGCTGGACGACCGGCTGCGACTGTTGGCGGGTGGACGCGGGCCGAACGAGCGGCACCACTCCCTGGCACAGGTGATCGGGTGGAGCTACGAGCTGCTTGACGATGCCGAGCGAGCGCTGTTCCGGCGGCTGGGTGTCTTCGTCGGCGGGTTCGACCTCAGTGCGGCAGCGGCCACCAGCCCAGCGAGCAGTCGCGGTGAGGTGAGCGACCTGCTCGGCCGCCTGACCGACAAGAGCCTGCTGCACCGGACCCAGCTCGATGGCACCAGCAGGTGGCGCATGCTGGAGACGGTCCGCGTCTTCGCACTGGACGAGCTCGGCCGACGCGGTGAGTACGACGAGGTCGCGCTCAAGCACCTGGCGTGGGCCGACAGCACCGCCGACCGCCTGGAGACGCGACTCATCCAGGGTGACGACTGGCAGAGCGAGTTCGACCAGGTGACCGCGGACCTCCGGGCCGCGGTTGGTCGGCCGGAGACCGACGTACGACGGTTGGCGCGGCGACTGGCACACCTGACGTTCGCCCGGAAGCGGTTCGTCGAGGCCCGCGAGCACTACCTCACCGCAGCGGCACACGCTGCGGACGCGACTCAGCTGTACGACGATCTCCGCGACGCAGCCGATGCCGCTCTGGCGGTTGCTGACGGCACCCACGCCTACCAACTGATGGAGAGGGCAGCCGCCGCAGCGGACAACCAACAGCTCAGGCAGGATGCGCTCGCGTACGCCGTCGTGATCCGGAACCGTTACGAGGGCACCTTCCCAGAGACGGCGGACCGCGGCGCGAGCCTGCTTCCGGACGAACCCGGTCTCGACCGGGTGCAGGTCGACATCGCCCGCGCCTGGGTCGCACGGCCGGAGCTCGGACCCGCGGAGGCCGCGGTCGAGGCGGCGCGGCAGGCGAAGGATCCGCTCGCGGTGATGAACGCTCTGGACGTGTACGGCGCCGCCGTCGCTTCCGCCGGCCGGTACGAGGACGCGTGGCTGGCCGCCAAGGAGAGGTTCGCGCTCGGCGCTTCCCTCCCACACCACGATCCCCGGGCGGTCGCCGAGATCGTGGACGCGTTCCACGTCGTCTCCACGTCTGCGATCGCGGTCGGTGACCTGACGGAGGCAGTCCGGCTGGCTCTTCTCACCGACGATCCGGTGCACGGGCACCCGTACATCACCGCGCCACGGCGAATTCGTGCCTTCGCGCTCAGCGGGCTCTTCGACGAGGCCGTGCGCGCGGCCGACGTGATGTGGAACGGCTGGCGTGCCGCCGGATGTCCGCCGACCGCGTGGATGTCGTCGGCCGCGGCCGCCGCGGCGCTGGCGCACGGGCTGCTCGGCACCGGCCAGGCCGACGTCTGGCGGGCTCGCGCCCTGGAGATCGCCGGAGTCGACGAACCGGAGGACGCGCAGATGCTGTGGACAACCGCAGTCTTCGCCGACGCCCGCCTGGCCGTGCACCGGTTCGACTCCGGCGCCGAGGTCGGCGACGCCGAGAGGCTGGTCCGGCGTTGCTTCGCCGACTTCCCCCAACCGTGGTGGATCCCGTACGCGCACGCCGCGGGCGCCGAGTTGGCGGTCGTTGCCGCTCTGCCAGACGCCGAGCAGTACCTCGACGCGGCGGCGTCCGAGAACGGCTGGGCGGACGCCGTCCTGCTCCGCGCCCGCGGCCGGCTGACCGGCGACGCGGCCGCCCTCACCCAGGCGGCGGACCGGTTCGAGCGGATCGGGGCGGGTTTCGAGCACGACCTCACGCTCAGCCTGCTGTCCCACCGTTGAGGCCCGAGGAGCGGGAACAACCGGAACAGACATACCCTTGAATCCGATATGACTTCTTCCGACCGTCGCACGGTGTACCTGGACCACGCGGCGACGACTCCGATGCTGCCGGCGGCGATCGAGGCGATGAGCCATCACCTCGCGCGCACCGGCAATGCGTCGTCCCTGCACGGCTCCGGTCGCGCCGCCCGCCGGACGGTCGAGGAATCCCGCGAGACGATCGCCGCGGCGCTGGGGGCGCAGCCGAGTGAAGTCGTGTTCACCTCAGGCGGTACGGAGGCCGACAACCTCGCCCTGAAGGGGCTGTGGTGGGCCCGGCTGGCCGAGGACCCGCGCCGCCGCCGGATCCTGCTCAGTGGGGTCGAGCATCACGCCGTACTGGATCCGGCCGTCTGGCTGGCGCAGCACGAGAAGGCCGAGATCGAGTGGCTGCCGGTCGACGAGCTGGGCCGGGTGCGGCCGGACGACGTACGGCGGGCCGTCGAACAGGACCCGGAGTCCGTGTCGTTCGTCACGTTGATGATGGCGAACAACGAGGTCGGGACGATCCAGCCGATCCAGGAGATCGCCGCGCTGGCCCGCGAGTACGGCATCCCGGTGCACACCGACGCGGTGCAGGCAGTCGGCCAGGTGCCGGTGGACTTCGCCGAGCTGGGTGTGGACGCCATGACGGTGTCCGCGCACAAGCTCGGCGGTCCCTACGGGATCGGTGCGCTCGTCGTCCACAAGGAGACCAAGCTGACGCCGGTCCTGCACGGTGGCGGTCAGGAGCGCGACGTACGGTCGGGCACGCTCGACGCGCCCGCGACGGCCGGGTTCGCGGTCGCTGTGGAGCACGCGATCAAGCACCAGGCGGACGAGGCACGCCGGCTCACCGAGCTGCGGGACGCGCTGGTCAGCGGTGTGGTGAACACGGTCGAGGGCGCGCAGTTGTCGGGCGACCCGACGGATCGTTTGCCCAATAACGCACACTTGTCCTTCAGCGGCTGCGAGGGTGACTCGCTGTTGCTGTTGCTCGACGCGCGCGGGATCGAAGTCTCCACCGGGTCCGCGTGCAACGCCGGGGTCGCCGAGCCGAGTCATGTCCTGCTGGCCATGGGGTACGACGACCAGCGGGCGCGCGGATCGCTCCGGTTCACGCTGGGACACACGACCACCCGCGCGGATATCGACGCCGTACTGGAGAACATCGGACCGGTGGTGGAGCGGGCCAAGTCCGCCGGTCTGCAGAACGTGGGAAGGAACACCTGATGCGGGTACTCGCAGCCATGTCCGGCGGGGTCGACTCCGCCGTCGCGGCGGCGCGGATGGCCGAGGCCGGGCACGACGTGGTCGGAGTGCACCTGGCGCTGAGCCGCAACCCGCAGTCGTACCGCAGTGGCGCGCGCGGCTGCTGCACGATCGAGGACTCCCGCGACGCCCGCCGGGCCGCGGACGTGATCGGCATCCCGTTCTACGTCTGGGACCTGGCCGAGCGGTTCCACGCCGATGTGGTCGAGGATTTCGTCAGCGAGTACGCCGCCGGTCGCACCCCGAACCCGTGTCTGCGCTGCAACGAGAAGGTCAAGTTCAGCGCCGTACTGGAGCGGGCTCTGGCGCTGGACTTCGATGCGGTCGCGACCGGTCATTACGCGCGGATCGTGGACACGGCCGACGGCGCTCGTGAGTTGCACCAGGCCGTGGACCCGGCCAAGGACCAGTCTTATGTGCTCGGCGTGCTCACGCAGCAGCAACTGAAGCACGCGTTCTTCCCGCTCGGTGACACGGTCAAGACGGAAGTCCGGGAAGAGGCCGAGCGGCGTGGATTGTCGGTGGCGGCCAAGCCGGACAGCCACGACATCTGCTTCATTGCCGACGGCAACACTCCGGGCTTCCTCAGCAAGCATCTGGGCGAGGCGCCCGGCGACATCGTCGACGCGCAGGGCAACAAGCTCGGCGAGCACAAGGGCACCCACGGGTTCACCGTCGGTCAGCGCAAGGGGCTGCGGATCGGTACGCCGGCCGCCGACGGCAAGCCGCGGTTCGTGCTGGACATCAGCCCGGTCGACCGCACCGTCACCGTCGGATCGCGCGAAGAGCTCGCGGTGTCGGCGCTGACCGCGTCCAAGCCGCGGTGGTGTGGTCCCGCGCCGACCTCAGAGCTGCATGTGAAGGCGCAGCTACGCGCGCACGGCGAGCAGGTCGCCGTCACCGCGCGCCTCGAGGGTGACCAGGTGCTGGTCTCATTCGACGAGCCGACGTCCGCGGTCGCACCCGGTCAGGCAGTCGTCCTGTACGACGGCACCCGGGTGATCGGGTCCGCCACGATCGACACCGTGTCGCGGGTGGCGGCACAACACGCATGACAACTACTGGCCTGGGTTCGCTGCCGGGTGACGACATCCGGGAGTGGACCAAGGTTCTGCTTGGTGCTGTCGACATCCCGTTCCTGGCTGAGCTTCCGGTGCGTCCGTACGGCGACATGCTCAGCCGTGCGGTCGCCGTACTGACTCAGCTTGCTGTTGACCTGCAGCCGGCTGGGTGGCGGCTCACGGGTGGTAGTGACCCTCGGGCGAGTCTGGATCAGCGGCGGGCGCGTTCACTGCTGGCTGAGGATCTGGACGTGCTCGAAGAGCTAGCGGACGGTTACACCGGGCCACTGAAGCTGCAGTTGACCGGGCCGTGGACTCTGGCGGCCACGGTCGAGCTGCCGCGTGGTGACAAGGTGCTAGCGGACCACGGGGCTCGTCGGGACCTGGCCGAGGCGTTGGCGCTAGGCCTTGGTGACCATGTGGCAGAGGTGCGACGCCGGGTGCCTGGGGCGGAGCTCGTCGTACAGGTGGATGAGCCGGGTCTGCCCGCCGTACTCGCTGGAGCTGTGCCAACGGCGTCTGGGTGGAGCAAGCACCGGTCTGTGGACGGTCCGGGCGCAGTGGAGCTGCTGAGCCTCGTCACCACCGCTGCACCCACAGTGGTGCACTGCTGCGCTGCACGCCCACCCATCGAGGTCTTCACCAAGTCCGGTGCCACAGGTGTCGCAGTGGACATCTCACTCCTCACCAACGCCGCTTGGGACCAGATCGCCATCGCATCCGAAGCCGGGACCACCCTCTACGCAGGCGTGGTCCCGACGACTGGTCCACTGCCGAACCAGGAGCAGGCCGCCGATCCGCTGGTACGACGCTGGCGTGAGCTCGGTCTGGACCCGGAGCTCCTGAAGGAGGTCGTCATCACGCCGGCCTGCGGCCTCGCCGCCTCCCCGTCACCAGCCGACGCCCGCGCCCGCCTCGACCTCCTCCGCAAGACAGCAGACGTCGTCGCCGAGGCCGCGGACAACACCTAAGCGTCCGTGCCCGCACCACAGCGCGGCCGGTCTTTTCTTTCCCTGGAAACGTCGGTGGGCGGTTGTAGGTTTTGCCTATGAGCACGGAGATTCCGGAGACGACTGCCGCCGAACAGCCTGCCGCGCCGCCTGAGGTGCGTGAGCGGCATGCCGCCTTGAGCCAGGAGATCGAGGAGCACCGGGTCAGGTACTACCTGTCCACCTCGACCATCTCGGACGCGGACTTCGACGCGCTGATGCACGAGCTGGAGGGGCTCGAGGAGCAGTACAACGAGCTCCGGACGCCGGACTCGCCGACGCAGAAGGTCGGCGTACCGATCTCCACCCTCTTCACCGCGGTGCAGCACCCGACCCGGATGGAGAGCCTGGCGAACGCGTTCTCGGCCGAGCAGATGGAGGCCTGGGCCAAGCGGCTCGAGCGTGAGGTGACCGTCAAGCAGATCAACGACAGCGGATTCCTGTGTGAGCTGAAGGTGGACGGCCTGGCGCTCGACCTGGTGTACGAGAACGGTCGCCTGGTCAGCGGTGCGACCCGCGGCGACGGCCGTACCGGTGAGGACGTCAGCCTGAACGTCCGCACCATCAAGAGCATCCCGAACGAGCTGAAGGGCAAGGATCTGCCGTCCTTCCTGGAGGTCCGCGGCGAGGTCTACTTCCGGGTCGAGGACTTCGAGGAGCTGAACGCACAGCTGGTCGAGGCGGGCAAGGACCCGTTCTCCAACCCGCGCAACAGCGCCGCCGGATCGCTACGGCAGAAGGATCCGCGGGTCTCCGCGAGTCGCCCGCTGCGTTTCGTCGTCCACGGCCTGGGCCGGGTCGACGGGTATCACATCGGCCGGCTGTCGGAGGCGTACGAGCAGCTCAAGGCGTGGGGCCTGCCGGTCAGCGACCGCGCCCGCCGGGTCGACACGCTCGACCAGGTGAACGAGTTCATCGCGTACTACGGCGAGAACCGGCACTCCGTCGACCACGAGATCGACGGGGTCGTGGTCAAGGTGGACGAGGTCGACCTGCAGCGCGCGCTCGGATCCACCTCGAGCGCACCGCGCTGGGCGATCGCGTACAAGTACCCGCCGGAGGAGGTCACCACCAAGCTCCTCGACATCGAGGTGAACGTCGGACGGACCGGCCGCGTCACGCCGTACGGGAAGATGGAGCCGGTCCGGGTGGCCGGGTCGACGGTCGAGTTCGCCACCCTCCACAACGCGCAGGAGGTCAAGCGCAAGGGCGTCTGGATCGGCGACACCGTCGTACTGCGCAAGGCCGGTGACGTGATCCCGGAGATCCTCGGCCCCGTGGTCGAGCTGCGGCCGGACGACGCCCGTGAGTTCGTGATGCCGACCGAGTGCCCGTCCTGCGGTACGACGTTGCGCCCGATGAAGGAAGGCGATGTCGACATCCGGTGCCCGAACTCGCAATCCTGCCCGGCGCAGTTGCGGGAGCGGATCTTCCACCTGGCCGGGCGGTCCGGGTTCGACATCGAGGTGCTCGGGTTCAAGGCCGCCGACGCGCTGATCGGTGACGAGCTGATCACCGACGAGGGCGACCTGTTCGGGCTGACCGAGGAGGATCTGGCCCGCAGTTCGTTCTTCACCACCAAGGCCGGGGCGCTGTCGGCGAATGCTCAGCGACTACTCGCGAACCTCGAGACAGCCAAGACGCAGCCGCTCGCGCGTGGTCTGGTGGCACTGTCGATCCGGCACGTCGGCCCGACCGCAGCGCAGGCGCTGGCCGCCGTGTACGACGACATCGAGGCGATCCGCGCGGCGAGCGAGGAGGAGCTGTCCGAGATCGAGGGGGTCGGGCCGACCATCGCGCATGCGGTGATCGAGTGGTTCGAGGTCGACTGGCACCAGGCGATCGTCGACAAATGGCAGGCAGCCGGCGTCCAGTTGCGTCAGGAGCGCACCGGGCCGAGCGTGCCGCAGACCCTCACCGGCCTGTCGATCGTGGTAACGGGGACGGTCGAGGGCTTCAGCCGGGACGAGGCGACCGAGGCCATCGTGTCCCGCGGCGGCAAGGCCGCCAGCTCGGTGTCCAAGAAGACGTCGTTCGTCGTGGTGGGCGATTCGCCGGGCTCCAAGTACGACAAGGCCGTCCAGCTCGGAGTGCCGATTCTGGACGCGCCCGGCTTCCAGGTTCTCCTCGACGAGGGCGCCGAAGCAGCCACCAAGGTCGCCACCACGCCCGAGCCTGGTGACGCTTAGCACAAAACCGTTTGCAGCCCGGTGGATCCGGCGGCTCGGCTGAGCCGTCGGACTGTTAACTTTGCACGTCTATACGTGGGTCAAAAGGAGCGAATATGACGACGCCGCCGCAGGGACCGTGGGGTCCTGGGCAGCCGGGGGGCCAGTCAGGCGGGCAGCAAGGGGGACAGGGAGGCCAAGGCGGTTGGGGACAACAGCAACCTCCTGGCCAGGGTGGTGGCGGTTGGGGACAACGCCCCCAGCAGCCTCCACAGCAGGGCCAGCCTCCGCAGCAAGGCGGTGGCGGCTGGGGACAGCAGCCAGGACGACCGCAGCCCGGTCAGCCGGCCCAGGGCCAGCCCGGACGACCGGGTCCCGGCCAGCAGGGCCAGCCAGGCCAGAGCGGTGGTGGCTGGGGTCAGCGTTCCCCGCAGCAGGGCGGTAGCTCCTACGAGCAGAAGCCGTGGAGCCAGCAAGGCGCTCAGCAAGGTGGCTGGCACCAGCAGCAGGGCCAGCCCGGGCAGCCGCAGTGGCAGCAGGGCGGCGGCTCCAAGGGACCAGGTGGCATCGGCAAGGACAAGATGCCGCTGCTGATCGGCGGTGGCGTGGTCGGCATCGTGCTGATCGGTCTGCTCGTCTTCCTCGGCGTCAAGGCGCTCGGCGGCGACGACGAGCCCATCGCGAACCCGACCACCACGCAGTCCGGCGAGCCGACCGGCAACCCGACCAACGGCGGCGACAACAACGGTTCGCTCGGCAACGCGACCGGTCAGGCCAAGACGGCGACCGAGAAGCTCCAGAGCGCCGGCTACCTGTGCAGCGACCTGTTCAACACCGGTCAGGGCGCACACCGCGGCTGCTTCAAGTACGACGGCCCGACCGAGGCCGAGGCGGTCTTCCAGTTCCAGACTGACGGCACGATCATCGGCGTCCTGCTGACCTCGCAGAACGAGGACAACGTCAACAACGCCGCCGTCACCTTCGACGCGGCGCTGCAGGCGATCGGCAACGACACCTTCGGCGGCGACCAGGTCAAGAAGATCCAGGACGCGGTCAAGACCGGCCAGAAGGAGCAGAAGGTCGGCAGCACCTGGGGCGAGTTCAAGTTGCAGAACGACGGTGACGAGCTGCAACTGTCCGGCGGCAAGTCCGGGTCGGACTCGTTCGACCTGCCGCGGAAGAGCTTCGACACCACCGAGACGCAGCTGATCACCGCGCTGAAGGCGAAGAAGTACACCTGCACGACCTCCTGCAGCAAGCAGGTCGGCAAGTACGGCTCGCAGCGGATCTACTCCTACGCCAGCAAGGACGAGGGCATCCGGTCGCTGGAGATGAGCGCCTCGGGTGATCCCGACGACGTCAAGACCGCGCTGCCGGCCGCGGTGAACGACGCCTTCGGCGCGCTGAAGGGCGACGATGTGGCGGCCCTGAAGGCGTACGTTCAGGCGCACAACGACGGCAAGTCGTACGCTGCTTATGTAGCCGGATGGCGGATCGAGATCATCGCCAACAACGAGGACTCCTACGCGTCCTCGCGGATCTCGATCCGGTACGAGACGTTCTACGTCTGAGCAGGCGTGACAGGAGTCGGATGAAGTTCCCCAGGGAGAAGCGGGAGTCACGGACGGTGGTCACCCCACCGCCCGAGGCACTCCAGCGCGTCGACGGCGGCGGTCCCTGGGGCCCGACCCAGTTCGACCTCCCGGACCGCAGCGGCAGCAACAGCCAGACGATCCTGATCGTCGTCCTGGTCGGCGTCGTCGTACTGCTGATCCTGGCCGGCCTCTGGACCTTCGCCTACTTCCGCTTCAGCTAGAAACCTCGAAAGCCTCCCTCTCCAGCACCTGGAGGGGGAGGCTTTCTGTCGGTACGACGAGTTACGCGGTGGCGCGGATCGTGACGGCCAGGGAGGCCAGGTAGCTGAGGCGGGCCACTTCGGAGCCGAGGAACTCGGGGCCGCCGCGGCGGCCGATCACGAGAACGCGGCGGCCGGAGTCCAGTGGGGCCGCGACCAGCACCGACTCGGCCAGGCCCTTGTGGTCATCCGGAGCCGCCAGCGTCGTGGCCTTCTCCAGCGGCAGCCAGTTGTCGGCCACCTGCCCGAATTCCGGCGTCGCACTCGTTTCCAGCGCGACCTTCACCTCACTGCCGGTGCCGTCCAGCAGCGCAGCCCAGTCGGCGTGCAGTACGGCGGGTGACTGTTCGACCAGGATGTCGATTGCGTCCGCTGGAGCCGACGTCATCTGCTCGACGGCTTCGAGGTCCATGTGCAGTCCGCCGCCGGCGCCGTACCGGGAGAACCAGATGACCTCGACGCCGGCCACGCCGTTACAGGCGGAGACCAGGCGGTCGGGCAGGACACCGGGTGGCAGGTCGACCACGATGTCGTCGACGGCGGTGCCGTTCTCTCGCCGGTGTTCGACGATCTCGATCGCGTGGATGTCGGCGTTCACCTCACCGAGGGCGGTGGCCACCGTGCCCAGAGAACCGGGCCGGTCCGGGATGATCAATCGCAGCAGGAACACCGAACGATCATCTCCCAGCCGATCACCATGCGCGTAACGCCCTGTCGCGGCCAATGTTACAGAGCGGAACCCGGGGACACGCCCGGCCCTCTCGGCTGATGAACAAGAGCGCATTGTCCACAGGCCGGGGGATGAGGCAACACGAGCGTCACGGGAGCCCACTAGGATGGCCGGGTCCGGTCGGAAATCAGCCGGTCATCCTGCGAAACATTGGATCAGTTCATGCCTTCGATTACCCGCGAAGAGGTCGCGCACCTGGCGCGACTGGCGCGGATCGAGCTCACCGACGCCGAGCTCGACCACCTCGCACCGCAGCTCGACCAGATCATCGCCCTGGTCGGGCAGGTCAGCCAGGTGGCCGCGGACGACATCCCGCCGACCTCGCACGCCCTGCCGATCACCAACGTGATGCGCGAGGACGTGAATGTGCCGTGCCTCACGCCGGAGCAGGCGCTGTCCGGCGCGCCGGCCGCGGAGGAGCAGCGATTCCGGGTGCCGCGGATCCTGGAGGAGGACTGACATGAGCGAATTGATCCGTAAGACCGCGGTCGAGCTCGCGGAGCTGATGACGTCCGGTCAGGCCAGCTCGGTGGAGATCACCCAGGCGCACCTGGACCGGATCGCGGCCGTCGACGGTTCCGTGCGGGCCTTCCTGCACGTCGACACCGAGGGCGCGCTGGCGCAGGCCGCCGAGGTGGACAAGAAGCGTGTCGCCGGGGAGAAGCTCGGCCCGCTCGCCGGTGTCCCGCTGGCGCTGAAGGACGTGCTCACCCAGGAGGGTGTGCCGACCACGGCCGGCTCGAAGATCCTCGAGGGCTGGAAGCCGCCGTACGACTCGACCGTGGTCAAGCGGTTGAAGGCGGCCGGCATCGTCATCCTCGGCAAGACCAACATGGACGAGTTCGCGATGGGCTCCTCGACGGAGAACTCGGCGTACGGCACCACCCACAACCCGTGGGACCTGAGCCGGATCCCGGGTGGTTCCGGTGGAGGTTCCTCGGCGGCGATCTCGGCGTACGAGGCACCGCTCGCGATCGGCACCGACACCGGCGGCTCGATCCGGCAGCCCGGTGCGTTCACCGGCACGGTCGGGGTCAAGCCGACGTACGGCGGCACGTCGCGGTACGGACTGATCGCGCTGGCCTCGAGCCTGGACACGCCCGGCCCGTGTGCGCGGACGACGATGGACACCGCGCTGCTGCACGAGGCGATCGCCGGGTACGACCCGATGGACTCGACCTCGATCAAGCAGGCCGTCCCGCCGGTGGTCGAGGCGGCCCGGCGCGCGGATGTGAACGGTCTGCGCATCGGTGTGGTCAAGGAGCTCGGCGGTGAGGGTTACCAGCCGGGTGTCGAGGCGCGCTTCCACGAGGCGGTCGAGCTGCTCACCAAGCTCGGCGCCGAGGTGGTCGAGGTGTCCTGCCCGCACTTCGAGTACGCGCTGCCGGCGTACTACCTGATCCTGCCGAGCGAGGCCTCGTCCAACCTGGCCAAGTTCGACGCGATGCGGTACGGGCTGCGGGTCGGCGACGACGGCGAGAACAGTGCGGAGAAGGTGATGAGCCTGACCCGCGAGGCCGGCTTCGGCGACGAGGTCAAGCGGCGCATCATGCTCGGCACACACGCGCTGTCCAGCGGGTACTACGACGCGTACTACGGCCAGGCGCAGAAGGTGCGGACGCTGATCCAGCGTGACTTCGCCAACGCCTACGAGCAGGTCGACGTCCTCGTGTCGCCGGCAACGCCGACGACCGCGTTCCCGATCGGCGACCGGGCCGACGACCCGATCGCGATGTACAAGAACGACCTCTGCACGATCCCGGTCAACCTGGCCGGCAACGCGGCCGCGTCGTTCCCCTGCGGCCTGGCCGACGAGGACAACCTGCCGGTCGGCTTCCACGTGATGGCCCCGGTGATGCGCGACGACCTGCTGTACCAGGTCGGCTCCGCGCTCGAGGCCGCGTTGGCCGAGCAGTGGGGTGGCGTCCTGATGGCACAGGCTCCGGAGCTGGAGGTGACACGATGACCGCGAACGTCCTCGAGATCGACGACGCGCTGGCGCAGTACGACCCGGTGATGGGCCTCGAGGTCCACGTCGAGCTGAACACGAAGTCGAAGATGTTCTGCGGCTGCCCGACCGAGTTCGGCGCGCCGCCGAACACGCAGACCTGCCCGGTCTGCCTCGGCCTGCCGGGTGCGCTGCCGGTGGTGAACGCCAAGGCGGTCGAGGCCGCGATCAAGATCGGCCTGGCGCTGAACTGCGAGATCGCCGAGTGGTGCCGGTTCGCCCGGAAGAACTACTTCTACCCGGACATGCCGAAGAACTTCCAGACCTCCCAGTACGACGAGCCGATCGCGTACAACGGGTGGACCGAGGTGGTGGTCGACGGCGAGACGTACCGGATCGAGATCGAGCGCGCCCACATGGAGGAGGACACCGGCAAGTCCACCCACGTCGGTGGCGCGACCGGCCGGATCCACGGCGCGTCGCACTCGCTGGTCGACTACAACCGGGCCGGGATCCCGCTGATCGAGATCGTCACCAAGACGATCGAGGTGCCGGGGGAGAAGGCGGCCGCGGTGGCGCGGGCCTACGTCAGCATGCTGCGGGACCTGCTGCTCGCGCTCGGTGTCTCCGATGTCCGGATGGACCAGGGCTCGCTGCGCTGCGACGCGAACGTCTCGCTGAAGCCGACCGGTTCCCCCACGTTCGGGACCCGGACCGAGACGAAGAACGTGAACTCGTTCCGTTCGGTCGAGCGCGCGGTGACCTACGAGATCACCCGGCAGGCGGCGATCCTGTCGACCGGCGGCAAGGTGGTGCAGGAGACCCGGCACTGGCACGAGGACACCGGGATCACCACGTCCGGCCGGGAGAAGTCGGACGCGGAGGACTACCGGTACTTCCCGGAGCCGGACCTGGTCCCGGTCGCCCCGTCCCGTGAGTGGGTCGAGGAGATCCGCGCTTCGTTGCCGGAGGCACCTTCTCTGCGCCGGGTCCGGCTGCAGACGGACTGGGGCTTCACCGACCTGGAGATGCGCGACGTCATCAACGGCAACGCGCTGGAGCCGATCGTGGCGACGGTCGAGCTCGGGGTGACCCCGGCCGCGGCGAAGAAGTGGTGGCTGGGTGAGCTGGCCCGGGCGGCGAACGAGTCCGGTCAGGACCTCGACGCGCTCGGTGTCGGCCCGGCCGAGGTCGCCGAGGTGCAGAAGCTCGTCGACTCGGGTTCGCTGAACGACAAGCTGGCGCGGCAGGTCTTCGACGGCCTGATCAAGCGTGAAGGTACGCCGGCCGAGATCGTCAAGGCCCGCGGCCTCGAGCTGGTCTCGGACGACTCCGCCCTGATCGAGGCGATCGACCGGGCCATCGCGGCCAACCCAGACGTGGTCGAGAAGGTCAACTCCGGCAAGCCGGCCGCGGCGGGCGCCCTGATCGGTGCCGTGATGAAGGACATGCGCGGTCAGGCGGACGCGGCGAAGGTCCGTGAGCTCCTGAACGCCAAGCTGGGGATCTGAGCTGATGGGTGCCCGGGGTCAGCTGACTGGCTGACCCCGGAGCCCAGCTGTTCAGGCGGCGTTGCGCTGAGCTGGGGGAGCGTCGGCGATGGCCTGGCGTTCCACCCGGCCGTCGTCCACGTCGTCGGCGTCGGCGAGCAGGGTCCGGGCGACCGAGAGCTCCTCGACCGGGCAGCGGATCTCGAAGCTGGTCGGCACCACCTCGGTCGCGACCGCGTCCGGCCGGTTACGGATCAGGCCGCGGAAAAGTCCCCACAGTGTCCCGAGCAGGACGCCGTACACGAAGCCCCAGACGACGACGGCGAGACCGGTCAGGCTGGTCTCGGCCACCAGCGTGACGAATACACCGGCCAGCAGCCCCAGCACAGCGCCCTGCCCGGCGCCGACGGCGGTCAGCTTGACCACCGGCACGGCCTGGGGTTTTCGGGCCAGCCGGAGATCGGCCCCGACGATACCCAGCGACCCGGCGTCCATCCCGTAACTTCGCAGATAGTCCACTGTCCGCTGAGCACCCTCGAAGGTGCTCGCCGAAGCGATCACACTGCTGGGGACCATGGGCGCCTGATCGGGCCGCATCACCAACTCCTCCCTCAAAGCCTGGGGTTTCTTCCACTAGTACCAGACGGCCGGTAACCCCAAACGGTTGGCGGGAAACAGTCAGCGGCTGATCGTGATGCGAAGGATCCGATCGTCGCCGTCGCGGGTGTTGCCGCGGCCGTCGGTGTTCGACGTGGTCAGCCAGAGCGAGCCGTCCGGCGCGGCCTCGACCGTGCGGAGCCGGCCGAACTCGTTGGTGAAGAACGCCTGCGGCTCACCGATTCGCTTGCCTCCGGCAACCGGGATCGCCCACAACCGCTCACCGCGCAGCGACGCCATGAACACGTGCCCCTGGGCGAACGCGATCCCCGACGGTGACGCGTCACTCGTCCGCCACTGCGCGATCGGGTCTGTCATCCCGTCCAGGCCCTCGATCCCCTCCGCGGCCGGCCAGCCGTAGTTCGCGCCGGAGGTGATCGCGTTCAGTTCGTCCCAGGTGTTCTGCCCGAACTCGGCGGCGTACAACTGGTTCCCGTCGAACGCGAGACCCTGGACGTTCCGGTGGCCCTTGGAGTACCAGACCCGGCCGCCCGGGTTCCCCGGCGCGGCCTTGCCGTCGGTCGTGATGCGAAGGACCTTCCCGCCCAGCGAGCCGTCGTCCTGCGAGTTCGGCCGGTCGGCGCCGTCGCCCGTCCCGGCGTAGAGGAAACCGTCCGGCCCGAACCGCAGCCGCCCGCCGTTGTGGATCGACGCCTCCGGGATCCCGTCCAGGATCACCTGCTGGTCGCTGAGCCGGTTGTTCTGGTACGTCAGCCGGGCGATCCGGTTGTCGCCGCCGGCGCTGTAGTACGCGTAGATGTACGGGCGGCTCGGGTACTGCGGGTCGACCGCCAGCCCGAGGAGTCCGCCCTCCGACGACGGGTCCACGTCGTCGACCTCACCGACCTCGGTCACCTGGCCGCCCGCGACCCGCTTGATCTTCGCCGAGTCGCGCTCACTCACCAATGCACTCTGGTCGGGCAGGAACGCCAGTCCCCACGGCACCTCGATCCCGGTCGCCACCGTCGAAGCCACGGTCAGCTTCACCGGTCCCTGCGGGGCAGCGGTGCTCCGCGGCGCCGACGTCGTACCTGGGCTCGTCGGTGCGGGCGTCGTACTGGTTGCCGAAGTCCCCGAACCGGAGGGCTCCCCACCGTCGCCGGAGCACCCGGCCGCGAGCGCGAGCGCGGTCACCATCACCGCGGTACGAGACCCCTGCCTGACCATCGTCTTGACCACGCCGTCTCCTCGGTCCGATGCGTGCCTCCAAACTAGCGGCTCACACCAGCCCGTACGGCGGGAATCACCTGGCTCGCGATCAATTCGAGCGACCGCATGGCCGTCTGATGGGAGACCGTCGGCAGCCGGAGCCAGTGGGCGAAGTGGACGAACCGGGTGGCCTCGTGCAGCGCGATCAACCGGTCCGCGACGTCGTCCGGCGTGCCCACGAGGTAGTCCTCGCGACGCAGCGGCGGCGGCTCGGTCCCGCCGTACGACGCGATTTCACCTTCCAGGTAAGCGATTCCCGGCGCCGCGTCGGCCCAGGCGCGATCCGCGTCATCGTCCACGTGCATGATCCCGGTGCAGATCAGCGGCGGTGGATTGTCGACAACCTCGTCCAGCAGTTTCCGCCGGGCGATCAGATCGGCCGGGGTCGCGCAGTAAATGATCACGCCATCACCCAGCCGCGCCGCCCGCTGCAGCCCGGCCGCGGTCACGCCAGCGACGTAGATCGGAATCTTCCCCTGCGGCCGCGGGGTCACCTCGTCGCTCGACCAAGCCTCCCGGATGACCCGTACGCCCTCCTCGAGCAGCGCCCCACGCCGGCGCCGGTCCACCCCGAACGCGGCGAACTCTCGCTCCGAATACCCCTGCCCGACCCCGAGCATCATCCGACCACCCGACACCAGGTCGACCACCGCCGCTTCCTCGGCCACCCGCAACGGATGATGAAGCGGCAACACCAAAATATTCGTCCCAACCCGGATCCGAGACGTCCGCGCAGCCAGCACCGCCCCCATCACCAACGGCGCCGGCAACATCCCATCCCCAGTCAGGTGATGCTCAGACACCCACACTCCGTCAAACCCCAGCCGGTCGGCGGCGACCACCTCCTCAACCCGATCCCCGCCGTACCCCTCCTCCCGAACATCCATCAAAACCCCGAACTCGATCATTCAACCCACCCTCACCCCACCCACCGGCCGAGGTCCAATGCCGACTCGGCGCACATTTCATGCGCCGAGGACATGGATCAGCTGAGCCAGGTGGGACGGAGGGGGAAGTGGGCGTCGGCGTTGGTGTCCAGTTTTACGGCTAGGACTTGGTGGAGTTGGGTGGTGTTGCGTTCGAAGCCGACTCGGCAGGCGGCCAGGTAGAGGCCCCAGATCTTGGCGGTGGGGTAGCCGACTTCGGCGACTGCCTCGTTCCAGTGGGCGACCAGGTTGTCGGACCAGGCTCCGAGGGTGAGTGCGTAGTGCTCGCGCAGGTTCTCCTCGTGGCGGACCTCGAAACCGGCGTCCTGGGCCTCGGCGATGATCCGGCCGGAGCCGATCAGTTCGCCGTCGGGGAAGATGTAGCGGTCGATGAACGCGCCGGTCGAGCGGTACCGGTTGTCCGGCCGGGTGATGCTGTGGTTGAGCAGCCGGCCGCCCGGCTTCAGCCGGTCGAGCAGGAAGCCGAAGTACGACGGGTAGTTGCGGACGCCGATGTGTTCGGTCAGGCCGATCGAGCTGATCGCGTCGAAGTCGCGCTCGGCCACGTCGCGGTAGTCCAGGAAGCGCACCTCGGCGAGATCCTCCAGGCCCTCGCGCTCGATCGCCTCGGCCGCCCATTCGGCCTGGGCCGACGACAAGGTGACGCCGAGCGCCTTGACGCCGTACTCGCGGGCCGCGTGCCGGACCATGCCGCCCCAGCCGCAGCCGACGTCGAGAAGTCGTTGCCCTGGGCGCAGATCGAGTTTGCGCGCGACCAGGTCGTACTTCTCCGCCTGGGCCTGCTCGAGGGTCGCGTCCAGCGACGGGTAGACGGCACACGTGTACGTCATCGACGGGCCGAGGATGTACTCGTAGAACGTGTTCGACACGTCGTAGTGGTGGTGGATGGCCGCCCGGTCCCGGGTCCGCGAGTGCCGTAGTCCTTCGAAGGTACGACGCCACTTCGGCAGGTGCTCCTGCGGCGGTGGAGGCGGCGGCTTCAGGTGGTTCCAGCCCAGCCCGCGGACGATCCGCAACGCCTCCGCGGGCGTCGGGCGCTCGAAGTGGAACTGGTTGAGCATCATCTGCATCAGCGCGTACGGATTACCTGGATGTACGCCGGTGATCTCCAGGTCACCCATGACGTAGGCACGGACCAGCCCGAGATCGCCGGGCGCGGTCAGCACGTAGGACAGGCCTCGCTCGGAGGCCAGATGCATGTGGATCGGCGAGTCTTCCGGTCCGGTCGCGCTGCCGTCGTACGCCGTGAAGCGGAACGGAAGCCCATCGGGTGTCACGGTCGTCAGCGCTTCGGCGATCGAAACCCGGGTCTCGAGGGTTGTCATCGGCGTGTCACCGCCTTCTCGTAGAGCCCGGTGAGCCGGGCATCGGGATCGTAGCGTTTCTTGACCTCAGTCAGGGCCGGGACGTTGTAGAGCCGGTCGAAGGTCTCCCGGTCGTAGTAAGCGTCGGAGTACAGGGACTTGTGCCCGCCGAACTCGGCGACGGCCGCCTCGATGCGACGGTTGACGTCACCGTCGGCGGCGCCGGGTTCGATCGGCACGGTGCCCCAGAAGCCGACATTGACGTACGTCGTTCCCGGCTCGAGCGGGTACAGCGGCCAGGCCGTCGTACCGCGGAGTCGTAGCGGGCACAGCCAGACCGGGCGCATCCCGACTTCGGTGTCGAACCAGCGCAGGAAGGCGGCCAGCCGGGTGACCGGGATCTCGACGTCCTGGACCACGCGTTCGCGCTCCGGGTGGCCGCGGCGGCGATTGATGCGGGCGGCAACCTGATGCCGGTTCTCGAAGCCGATGATCTTGTGGAACACGTCGCTCCGCCGCCAGCGCTTGGGCCACAGCCGCCGTACCAGCGGCTTCTGCGCGCCGAACGCGGCCGAGCACCAGAACCAGTCGGTGTCCCAGCGCCACAGATAGTCGTACGCGGTGAGGAAGTCCTTCTGGCGTTGCTGGATCGAGCGGTAGTAGATCTGCTGACCGGTGTAGTCACTCGCCTTCCCCCGCGATGAGTATGGCACGGCGGCATCGCTGTTGCGGCCCAGCGTCAGATACGCCTCGGACGGGCTGAACGCGACACCGTCGACGAAGTGCACCGGCTCGCCGTCGTACGTGCCGGAGGCAACGATCTCCTCGATCGCCGGGGACAGCCGGTCCAGTCCGAGCCGGACATGCCGGAGGGCGACGTACGGCGAGATGCGGTCGAGCTCGATCTTCAGCCGGGTCGCGTAGCCGAGCGTGCCGTAGGAGTTGGGGAACGTGCGGAACAGCTCCGCGTGCTCACCCTCGGGCCGGGCGGTGACGATGTCGCCGGCGCCGGTGAGGATGTCGAGTTCGAGCACGGACTCGTGCGGCAGACCGGCCCGGAACGACGAGGACTCGATCCCGAGCCCGGTCACCGCGCCGCCGAGCGTGATCGTCTTCAGTTGCGGTACGACCATCGGCGTCAGCCCGTGCGGAAGGGTCGCGGCGACCAGGTCCTCGTATGTGCACATGCCCTGGACGTCGGCCGTCCGGGCGGCCGCGTCGACGCTGATCACCCCGGTCAGGCCCGACACGTCGAGCCCCGGCCGCTCGATCTCGGTCCGCGGCCGGAACAGGTTCGAACTGCGCTTCGCCAGCCGCACCGGCTCCCCAGGAGGGATGCGCTGGTACGACGAACGCAGCCGTCCTACCGCCTGATCGTGCTCAACGGTCGCAGCCAGATCCGATGTCGAAGGCACCGATCCAATGTACGACGATCCGGTGGACAGCGGGATGAAAATTGTCCAGGCGGGCGAGTAGGTTCGGGACATGGCTGATGTGGTGAAGGCATGGCTGCCCTGGGAGGACGCGGAATCGACCCTCGGCGGGGTGCCGGCGGGATTCGACGTGGAGTGGTATGCCGGTGGCGAGCGGCCGGGCTCGATCGACCAGGTGGAGTTCTACGTGCCCGCGTACATGGGCGGCTCCGACGTGGTCGAGGTGGTCCGCGACATGCCCGCGCTGAAGGTGGTGCAGCTGCAGACCGCCGGGTTCGAGAACGTGCTGCCGCACCTGGCCGAGGGCGTCACGTTGTGCAACGCCCGTGGGGTCCACGATGCCTCCACCGCCGAGCTCGCGGTCGGCCTGATCCTGGCGTCGTACCGGCGCCTGCCGCGCGCCGTGCGGAACCAGGAGCAGCAGGTCTGGCCTGCGTCGTACGACGAGATGGACGACTCGCTCGCGGATCGCACGGTGCTGATCCTCGGGTACGGGTCGATCGGGGAGGCGCTGGAGCGGCGGCTGACCGGGTTCGAGTGCGAGATCATCCGGGTCGCGCGGCGGGAGCGGGAGGGCGTGCACCCGATCTCCGAGCTGCCCGAGTTGCTGCCGCTGGCGGACGTCGTCGTACTGCTGACCCCGGCGACGGCCGAAACCCGCGGGATGGTGGACAGCAAGTTCCTGGCTCAGCTGAAGGAGGGCGCGCTGCTGGTGAATGTCGCGCGCGGTGTCGTGGTGGACACCGATGCGTTGCTGACCGAGCTGGCGAGCGGCCGGATCCGCGCCGCGCTGGACGTCACCGATCCCGAGCCGTTGCCCGCCGGACATCCGCTGTGGTCTGCTCCGAACGTGCTGGTCAATCCGCACCGTGGGGGTGCCTCGACGGCGTTCCAGCCGCGCGTCGCCCGGTTGGTGCGCACGCAGCTGGAGCGGTACGCGGCGGGCGAACCATTGATCAACGTGGTGGGGGGTCCACCGCGATAAAGGAGGACAACGATGTCCGAAACCGTACTGCTGATCGGAACCAAGAAAGGGCTCTGGATCGGCCGGAGTGACGCCGCGCGCCGGGAGTGGACCCTGGACGGGCCGGTGCCGCAGTTCGAGATGCAGGGTGTGTACGCGGTCGGGATCGACACCCGCGGCGATCAGCCACGGGTGTTCGCGGGTGGGACGAGTGAGCACTGGGGGCCGGCGGTTTTCCACAGTGACGACCTCGGCAAGACCTGGGACGAGCCGCCGGAGGGTTCGATCGGGTTCCCGAAGGACGCCGACACCTCGCTCGAGCGCGTCTGGCAGATCCAGCCAGGGCCGGCCGGCCAGCCCGGAGTCGTGTACGCCGGTTCCGAGCCGTCGGCGTTGTGGAAGTCCACCGACGGGGGAGTGACGTTCGAGCTGGTCAGCGGCCTGTGGGACCACCCGCACCGCAAGGAGTGGGGTGCCGGTTTCGGCGGTCAGGCGATCCACACCGTGCTGCCGCATCCGACCGATCCCGACCGCGTCAGCGTGGCGATGTCGACCGGGGGCGTCTACCAGACGTCGGACGGTGGCGAGACGTGGTCGCCGAGGAACCAGGGGATCCAGGCGAAGTTCTTCCCCGATCCCTACCCCGAGTTCGGTCAGTGTGTGCACAAGCTCGCCGCGCATCCCGACGTACCGGAGCGGATGTTCGCGCAGAACCACCACGGGGTCTACCGGTCCGACGACGGCGGGGCGATCTGGAAGTCGATCGCGGACGGGCTGCCGTCGGACTTCGGATTCCCGATCGCGGTACACCCGCACGAGCCGGAGACGGTCTACGTCTTCCCGCTGATCGCGGACGGGAACCGGATCCCCACCGACGCGAAGTGCCGCGTCTTCCGCTCCCGCGACGCCGGGTCCACCTGGGAGGCGCTGACGAACGGGCTGCCCGACGTACCGTCGTACGCGCCGGTCCTCCGGGACGCGATGTGCATGGACACGGCCGACCCGGCCGGGGTGTACCTGGGCACGCGTGACGGCTGCGTCTACGCCAGCGCCGACGCGGGCGACACCTGGACCGAGGTCGCGCGGCACCTCCCGGACGTGCTGACCGTCCGCGCCGCCGTAGTGGGCTGAGATGGCGATCGGGGTCAAGCTGCCGACCGTGCTGAGACCGTTCGCGGGCGGCGCCGAGCGGGTCGAGGTCGACGGAGCCACCGTCGGCGAGGTCGTCGCCGCCCTGGACCCGGTCCTGCGTCGCCGGCTGACCGACGAGCAGGGCGCAGTACGGCGGCACGTGAACATCTACCTCGGCAACGACAACATCCGCGACCTGGACGGTCTCGGTACGACGCTGAAGGACGGGGACGAACTGATGATCCTCCCCAGCGTGGCAGGCGGCTGAGCACCTTTCGCCTCAGTGGCGGAACAACCGGAGCCCGGTCTGCGACAGGCTGATCCCCAGCTTGTCGCAGGCCGCGGCGACCTCATCCGAGCGGATCGACCCACCCGGCTCGGCGAGGTAGCGAACGCCGTGCCGGTGCGCTTCGATGATGTTGTCGACGAACGGGATCGCCCCGTCCGAGACCATCGCGACATCCTGCAGCGCCTCGGTCGAATGCCGGGCCTACCACGTCGACGCCTTCTCACCGGCCAGCCGGGTGCAGTCGATCCGCGACTGCTGCCCGGCGCCGATGCCGATCGCCATCCCGTCCTTGACCATCGCGACTGTGTTCGACTGCGTGTACCGCGCCACGACCATCCCCAGCAGCAGATCCCGCGCCGCACCCTCGGGCAGACCAGGGTCCAGCAACGACCGATCCACCGGCGCCGCATCCCGCTCCTGCGTCAGCCGAACGCCGTACACCTCACGGACCTCCTCCTTGGCAGGCTCGAACGTCGGGTCCGCCTCGAGCACCAGGAAGCTGCCGCGCTTCTTCCCCGCGAGTACGCCGACCACGCCTTCGTCGTACCCGGGAGCGATGATCCCGTCGCAGACCAGCCGTTTGAGTACGGCCGCGAGCTCTGCGTCGACCGGGTGCGACACCGTGACGAAATCGCCGTACGACGACTTGGGATCGGCATCCCGCGCCCGTTCATACGCACTGGTCACGGTGTCGGCGACCGCGGCACCGGCGGGGGAGACGTGCTTGAACGACGCCGCGGCCGGCAGACCGAGCAGAGCTGAGGCTTCGCGGACCAGCTGCCAGCCGGTCAGTGCATCGAGCACATTGATGTACGACGGTGAGCCGCTGACCACCGTGAACGGCCACTGGCCGAGCGCCGTGACGGAGGCGGACTGATGGGGATTCATGCCGTAGCGCAACTGCATCGGACAACCTCCGAGAAGTTCGGAGGCGCCCAGGCGGACGACGCCTTGTCTGTCATCCGCTCCACGGTGGTGCTCCACCCTCGCCAGTCGCGGTACGACCGCAGCTTATTGCACGAAGGTGCAAAGCTCGTCCCGGCGGCCGAAACCCGGCCTACCATCGCGCGTATGGGGATCTTTTCGCGGAAGCAGCCGGCGGGAGCGGCGACGGAGGGGCTACGGCTGGATCAGGCGTGGGCCGATCCGGAGCTCGACGCCGCCTACGCCGCAGTCCGTGGGGGCGATCTCTCGACCGGGACGGAACTGCTCAAGGCCTCGCCGCAGAACACCGATCGGCGCTCGTTCCGGGCGATGGGGCTGGGGAAGGCGGCCATCGGTCACAGCGAGCAGCTCGAGCTGCGGCTGGAGGCTGTGCCGGGTGACCCGGACCTGCTGCTGTGGCTGGGGCAGACGCTGGTGTTCGAGGCCTGGGAGGTGCGGACCGGGGCGTGGGCGGAGCAGGTCTCCGAGCAGCGGTTCGCGACCTTCCACGACATCCTCCGTACGGCGGCTGAGGTGCTGGACTACGGCATCGCGGCCGCCCCGGACGACGCGGCGCCCTGGGAGGTGCTGCAGTGGGTGGCGATCGGCCTGCAGGCGTCGATGGACGACAAGAACGACATCTTCCGGTCCGCGATGGAGCGGCACCCGGCCAGCTACCAGGCACACAGTGGTCGGGTGCAGGCGCTGGCACCGAAGTGGTCGGGCCTCGACATCGCCCAGATCGTCCGCTTCGGCGACCAGACCGTCGCGAACGCCCAGCCGGGTAGTGCGCTCTGTGCGGTCGCCGCGATGGTGGCCAACGAGGTGTGGGTCGACGTACTGAGTGACAGCGAGTTGACGAAGATGCAGCGTGGCGCTCGGTACACGCGGGAGATCACCAACCGGAAGCATGTCTTGCTCGCCGCCCGCGACAAGTGGCTGGTGCCCGGTCGCGAGCCCGAGGTGGCCGACATCTCCGCGCACGGCACGATGGCCTTCGCCCTCAAGACCGTCGGAGCGAAGGCCGCCGCGATGGAACAGGCCGCCCTGACCCAAGGCCGAATCGAAAGCGTCCCCTGGGCCTACACCAACGCCCCAGACCCCCTCACAGCCTTCACCACCGCCGTCACCAAACAAATGGCCTAGGTGGCAGCTTGCGTCCGAAGATCTGTGGCCTATAGCCCTCGGATCTTCGGACGCAGAAGGACTAGTGGGCAGAGACCCAGCCGTAGATGTTGGCGGAGTTGCCTTCGACGGTGGTGATCGTGCCGTTGCCGACGGCAACCACGACGCCGGTGTGCACGCTGGTGCTCGTGCTCTGCGGTCCGGTGCCGTAGAGCACGATGTCGCCGGGCTTCATCCCGGAGTTGCCGGAGTGGGCGCGGCGAGTATGTAATTAACTGACAACACAAAATCACAGCGTCGTTAATTTACCCGGGAATGCCCGTCCCGGTACGGCGGCCCTAGAGTGTGCCCCATGGTCGATGTGAAGCCACGCAGCCGGACAGTGACCGACGGGCTGGAAGCCACGGCAAGCAGAGGCATGCTTCGGGCTGTCGGGATGGGGGATGACGACTGGGTGAAACCCCAGGTCGGGGTCGCGTCCAGCTGGAACGAGATCACCCCGTGCAATCTCTCCCTGGACCGGCTCGCGAAGGCGGTCAAGGAGGGCGTGCACGCGGCCGGCGGGTACCCGCTGGAGTTCGGCACGATCAGCGTGTCCGACGGCATCTCGATGGGCCACGTCGGCATGCACTACTCACTCGTCAGCCGGGAGATCATCGCCGACTCGGTCGAGACAGTGATGGAGGCCGAGCGGCTGGACGGCTCGGTGCTGCTGGCCGGCTGTGACAAGTCGCTGCCCGGGATGCTGATGGCCGCGGCCCGCCTCGACCTGGCCTCGGTCTTCCTGTACGCCGGTTCGATCATGCCCGGCCGGCTCGGCGACAAGGACGTCACGATCATCGACGCCTTCGAGGCGGTCGGTGCGTGCGTCCGCGGCCTGATCACCCGGGAGGAGGTCGACGCGGTCGAGCGGGCGATCTGCCCGGGGGAAGGTGCCTGCGGCGGGATGTACACGGCCAACACGATGGCCGCGTCCGCCGAGGCGCTCGGGATGTCGCTGCCCGGGTCGGCCGCGCCGCCCGCGGTGGATCGGCGCCGCGACGGGTACGCCCGTAAGTCCGGTGAGGCGGTCGTCGGCCTGCTGCAGAAGGGGATCACAGCCCGTCAGATCCTGACCAAGGAGGCGTTCGAGAACGCGATCGCCGTGGTGATGGCGCTCGGTGGCTCGACGAACGCCGTACTGCATCTGCTCGCGATCGCTCGCGAGGCCGAGGTCGACCTCACGTTGGACGACTTCAACCGGATCGGCGACCGGGTGCCGCACCTCGGCGACCTCAAGCCGTTCGGCCGCTACGTGATGACGGACGTCGACCACGTCGGCGGGATCCCGGTGGTGATGCGGGCGCTGCTCGACGCCGGCCTGCTGCACGGCGACTGCATGACCGTGACCGGCAAGACGATGGCCGAGAACCTGGCCGACATCGCGCCGCCGGACGTCGACGGTGTGATCATCCGCGCGCTGGACAAGCCGATCCACGGCACCGGCGGGATCACCATCCTGCACGGCTCGCTCGCGCCCGAGGGGGCTGTGGTGAAGAGCGCCGGGTTCGCCTCCGACGTGTTCGAGGGTACGGCGCGCGTCTTCGACGGCGAGCGTGGAGCGATGGACGCTGTCGCCTCCCTGAAGGCCGGCGACGTCGTCGTCATCCGCTACGAAGGCCCGAAGGGCGGCCCGGGCATGCGCGAGATGCTCGCGGTCACCGGCGCGATCAAGGGCGCCGGCCTGGGCAAGGACGTCCTGCTGCTCACCGACGGACGCTTCTCCGGCGGTACGACGGGACTCTGCGTCGGCCACGTCGCCCCGGAGGCCGTCGACGGCGGCCCGATCGCGTTCGTCCAGGACGGCGACCGGATCACCCTCGACGTCAAGAACCGCACCCTCGAACTCCACGTCACCCCCGAGGAACTCGAGAACCGCCGCGCCGGCTGGACCCCGAAGACCCCAGCCATCACCAAGGGCGTCCTCGGCAAATACACCCGCCTGGTCCGCTCAGCCTCCGAAGGCGCCGTCTGCATCTGACCCTCCCGCCACTGAAGCCACCGTGCTGCCTTGAGCTCCCGCCACTGAAGCCACCGTGCCGCCCCAGGTCCCGCCACTGAAGCCACCGTGTCGAGTGTGAGCACCTTGCTGTCGGCAACCGTTTGCCGACAGCAAGGTTCCGACACTCGGTGATGGCGGACCCGTCTGTTCCCGCGAGTGAAGCCACCGTGCCGGTGACTCGGGCGGGGTGGTACGACGGCCTTAGTCGGCGACGGCCGGGATCTTCGCGGACCTGCGCAGTACGACGGGAAGGATCAAGCAGGCGGCCGCGATCGCGAGGATGATCGCCGAGACCGGGCGGGTCACGAACACGCTTGGGTCGCCCTCGCTGAAGGCCAGGGCGCGCCGGAACTGGACCTCCATCAGCGGGCCGAGCACGGCACCGAGGATCAGTGGCGCGACCGGGTAGCCGCCGCGACGCAGCGCGAACCCGACCAGGCCGAAGCCGTAGGCGACGAACAGTTCGAAGACACTGGCACCGGTGGAGTAGACGCCGAGGGTGGCGAAGACCAGGATGGCGGCGGTGAGGAGAGGCGCGGGGACGCGCAACAGCTTCACCCAGATGCGGACCAGCGGCAGGTTGAGCACCAGCAGCATCACGTTGCCGATATAGAGGCTCGCGATCAGCGTCCACACCAGCACCGGCTGCTGGTCGAACAACTGCGGCCCCGGCTGCACGTTGTAGATCTGGAACGCGATCAGCAAGATGCTCGCGGTCGCCGACGTCGGAATCCCGAGCGTCAGGAGCGGCACGAGCACGCCCGAGAAGGCCGCGTTGTTCGCCGCCTCCGGTCCGGCCACGCCCTCGATCGCACCCTTCCCGAACTCCTCCGGGTGCTTCGACAGCCGCTTCTCCACGTTGTAGCTCAGGAACGTCGGCAGCTCCGCTCCTCCAGCCGGCAACGATCCGATCGGCAGCCCGAACGCCGTACCCCGCAACCAAGCAGGCCACGATCGCCGGAAATCGTCCCGCGTCATCCCAAGCCGGCCCTCGACCGTCACCGCCGGACCGGCACCCCGATCCCGCGATGCCGCGGTCGCCACCGCCTCGGCAACCGCGAAGAGCCCGACCGCGAGCGCCACCACCGGCAACCCTTCGAAGAGTTGCGGTACGCCGAACGCCAGCCGGGGCTGACCGGTCAGCTGATCGATCCCGACCAGCCCGATCGCCAGCCCGAGGAACAGGCTCGACAACCCGCGCACGATCGACGGCCCCATCAGCGACGTCACGGTGACGAAGGCGAGCACCATGATCGAGAAGTACTCGGCCGGCTGGATCAGCTTGGCGATCGACGACATCGCCGGCGCCAGGAACGTGATCACCACGGTCGAGATCGTGCCGGCCACGAACGAACCGATCGCCGCCGTCGCCAGCGCCGCCCCGGCCCGGCCCGCCCGCGACATCGGATAACCCTCGAGCGTCGTCGGGATCGACGCCGTCTCGCCGGGGATGTTGAGCAGGATCGCCGTCGTCGACCCGCCGTACATGCCGCCGTAGTAGATCCCGGCGAACATCACGAACGCGCTCGTCGGCTCGAACACGAACGTCAACGGCAGCAGCAGCGCGATCGTCGTGGCCGGCCCCAGCCCCGGCAGGACGCCGACCAGCGTGCCGATGGTGACACCGAGCAGCGCCAACAACAGATTGGTCGGGCTGAGCGCGTTCCCGAAACCGTCGAACAGACTCGACAGTACGTCCATCTCAGATCGCCAGCCTGACCAGGCCCGGCGGCAGCGTGATGCCGAGCACCCGATCGAACAGCACGTACGTCGCCAACGCGAGCACGACCGCGATCAGGGCGTCGCGCACCAGCCGCCGACTGCCCAAGACTCGTGCACACACGACGAAGAACACCGTGGTCGCCTGCCAGTACCCGACCGGCACGAGCAGGGCGGCATAGCCGGCAAGTGCGGCAACCAGAATGAGCACGGGCCGCCAATGGATGGGCTCGGAGCCAGCGTCCGCCTCGAGCGTCTGCCCGGTGCGCCACGCCTGCACCACGCCGATCACGGCGACGAGGCCCAGGCCGCCACCGACCAGCAGCGGGAACGCCCGTGGGCCGACGGCCTGATAGCCGCCACCCTCCGGGATCCGGAAGGCCGACACCAGGACGATCACGGCGGCAGCCAGGAACCCGACAGCGACCACCCGCCGCGACCAGTCCGTCGTACTCACTTGGCGAGGCCCATTTCGGTCAGGATCGCGGTGATCTGGGTGCGCTGGTCGGTCAGGACCTTCTTGAAGTCGTCACCCGGCGTCCAGGCGTCGACCCAGTTGTTCTGCTTCAGCACCTGCTGCCAGCACGAGCTCTGCCGCATCTTGTCGACCATCGCGATGACGTCCTTCTGCTGCTCCGCCGACAGCCCGGCCGGCGCCATCACGCCCGCCAGCGTGGTCACCGCCTTGTCCGCCAGCCCGAGCTCCTTCAACGTCGGAGCGTCGACGCCCTCGACCCGCTCGGAGCCGTCGACCGCCAGGACTCGCAGCGCACCGGCCTGGATCTGCGGCTTCAGCTCGACGACCGTGTCGATACCGACCGTCGCCGCGCCGCTCAGCAACAGGTTCATCGACTCGCCACCACCGGCCGTCGGGACGTAGTTCACGTCCTTCACCGCAACGCCCTGCCCCTTGGCCAGCCCGGCCACCGTCAGGTGTCCCGGTCCACCGAGCGATCCACCCGTCCACTTCACCCCGCGCGGGTTCTGCTTCAACGCCGCCAGCAACGCGGGCAGATCGGCGTACGGCGACTTCTTCGGTACGACGATCGCACTCGGGCCGCGGCTCAGACCGGCGATCGGGGTGAGCGTGGTCAGGTCGACGGGGGAGTGGTTGTTGACGATGCCGCCGAGCATGGTCGCGCTGTCCATCACCATCAGCTGGTACGGATCCCCGGTGTGCTTGACGAACTGGGCCAGCCCGATCGTGCCGCCGGCACCGGGCACGTTGGTCACGGTCGCCTTCTGCGAGGTGATCTTGCACTGGCTGAGCGCGTTCGCGATGCCGCGCGCCCGGGTGTCCCAGCCACCGCCGGGACTGCCCGGCGCGAGGATCGACAACGGCTTGCTGGGGTAGGTGTCGGCCGCCTCAGTGGTGCTCTCGCCGACCGCGCAACCGGTGGTCAGGACGAGCAGTGCGGCGAGTGTGGACAGGCGTTTCATCGTGCGTCCTCCAGGATCGTGGCGAAGAAGTCCTTGACCGGTTCGAGAACGCGCATGGGTTCGTGCGCGACACCGGGCACCAGGTCGAACCGGACCGTGATCCCGTGCTCGGTGAAGTTGTCCCGGAGCGCCTGTAGGCGTTCGATCCGGGTCACGCCGTGGGCGTCGGCGCCGTCCATCCAGTTCGTGTCACCCGGGTTGTTGATCTCCCAGGTCTCCACGTCGTCGGCGCCGACCACCATCTGTACCGGCACCCGGCGCAGCTCGTCGATCCGGGGTGGGTGACCGAACTCGTCGGCGAACGTAGCGGTCCCGGTCCACCAGGGCCGGTCCGGGTCGAGATAGGTGATCCGCCCGGGTGCACCGATCGACAACCCGGCGAGCCGGTCGGGGTGCAGGTAGCCGAACCGGTGGACGAACTGCCCACCTCCGGAGAACCCGTGCAACAGGAAGCGATCGGTGCTCACCTTGAACCGCGCCCCGACCTCGTCCACCATCGCCAGCAGCACCTGGTCGAAGCGGATCTCGCCGTACCGGATGAACTTGAAGTTGTGCAGGTCGTCCGGATCCCCGATCCCGGCCGGGAACAGCGGCGCCAGGACGAGGCAGCCGTGCTCCTCGGCCCAGTCGGCGAAGTTGTCCCGGTACTGCGGCCCACGCCGACCCGTTCCGTGCTGCAGTACGACGAGCGGCACCGGCGGACCGTCGGGCGTATGAGCCGTCGGCACGTACAGGCAGTAGGAGAACCGCTGGTCGTAACGGGACGCAAAGATCGTGGTGGATCCGGCCAGGTAGAAACCGACGGGATCGTTAACCGGCAGGGTGCCTGACCGGGGCGGAGGGGTGGGGATCGCATCCAATGCAGCCATGAACCGCAGCCTGGAGAAGCCCGCACGCAGCGGCAAGGACATTGCCGCGAACGCGGTAATCTGCCCCGTGGCCGTCACGCTCCTGCTGCCTGCCCCCGCATTGTCCCCGGACCCGAGCCCGATCACGGTCCGTACGTCGCCGCTGGCCGAGCTGTGCGCCTGCCTGCACGCCCTGGACGAGCCGGACCATCACCCGGCCGCCGCCCGCTGGGTCGCCCGCGTTCATGCCGGGGCCGACGAGGATCTGCTGTCCCGCGCGACCGCGTGGGCGCCGCTGTGGAGCGCCTTCCGGGCCCGCTATCTCCTCCCGCTCACCCCGGGACCGCGCCGTACCCTCGAGGAAGAGTTGCAGGACATCGAGGCGATCCCGATCGACGACTTCGTCACGATGACCCTGCAGGCGTTGATCGGCAAGAACAACGCGGCCATCGGCGACGACGTACTCCATCGCCTGCGGCTCATCTCGTCCAGCCGCCTCGAGTTGGGGTCGCGCGTCCGTGCGGATCCCGACGGGTTCCGGACCAGCTTGCTGGATTTCCTGACCGATTTCGCGGCCGCCGCGTTCACGCCGGAATGGCCGGCCATGAAGGCGGTTCTCGACCGGGAAGCTACTGCCCGCGAGCACACCCTGCATCGCCGCGGTCCGCTCGCACTGGCCGATCTACCCGCCGCCACTGCCCTTGATGGCCGGATCGTCTTGGACAAGCTCTACAACGCGACCGTCCAGATCGATGCGCACCGCCCGTGTCTGCTGGTGCCGACGCTCTACGGGCAGCCGCACTTCGTGGTGAAGCACTATCCCGGCTATCCCGTGGTCATCCAGTACGGCATGAGTCCCTCGACGGCTCCCTCGCTGGAGACCATCCGGCACCGGCTCGCCGTACTGCAGGATCCCACCCGGCTCAGGCTTTGCTACGCGATCCTGCGTAACCCGGTCGCCACGTCGGAGTTAGCCAACCAGTTGGGTATGAGCGCGCCGCAGGTCTCCCGGCATCTGCGCAAGCTTCGCGAGGCCGAGCTCGTGCACGTCCATCGGCGCGGGTCTGTCGTCTACTACCAACTCGACGCCGCCGCGATCGAACGCCTCGGCCCGCAGCTGCTGTCCGTCCTCTATCGGTAAGACGGGCATCTCAGGGAATGGGACACTCCGGCGCCGAACTTGACCCGGTCGCGGTGTGTCGGCGAGTGTTGCCTACATGCGATCGATTCTCCTCGTACTTGTGCGGCGCGCCGACTGACGCGACCACAGAGTCGAGCGCGCCCCCTTCAGCCCACCCGGCGGAGGGGGTTTTTTGTTGCCAGGGCGACTATCTGCGACCCAGAAGTGACCTGAAGACAAACAAGAGCGAGGATGGATCGGTCGCGATAAGCCAAACGTGACAGGACAAGGAAGGCACTCATGAGTGAGCAGCTGACCGGGGCACAGGCTCTGATCCGCGCACTGGAACATGCCGGGGTGGACACCGTCTTCGGCATCCCGGGTGGCGCGATCCTCCCGGCGTACGACCCGATGCTCGACTCGACCCAGATCCGCCACATCCTGGTACGTCACGAGCAGGGCGCCGGCCACGCGGCCCAGGGGTACGCCTCGGCGTCGGGCAAGGTGGGCGTCTGCATGGCCACCTCCGGCCCCGGCGCGACGAACCTGGTGACGCCGATCGCCGACGCGTACATGGACTCGGTCCCGCTGGTCGCGATCACCGGTCAGGTGGCCAGCGCCGCGATCGGCACGGACGCGTTCCAGGAGGCCGACATCCGCGGCATCACGATGCCGATCACCAAGCACAACTTCCTGGTCAACGACCCGAACGACATCGCCAGCACCGTCGCCGAGGCGTTCCACATCGCCTCGACCGGCCGGCCCGGCCCGGTGCTCGTCGACGTGACCAAGGACGCGATGCAGGCAAAGGTCGACTTCCAGTGGCCGACCGAGCTCTCGCTGCCCGGCTACCGACCGGTGACCCGCCCGCACCCGAAGCAGGTGCGTGAGGCGGCCCGGCTGATCGCGGCCGCCGAGAAGCCGGTCCTGTACGTCGGCGGCGGCGTGATCCGGGCCAAGGCCCACGCCGAACTGAAGGAACTCGCGGAGCTCCTCGGCCTCCCGGTGGTCACCACGCTGATGGCCCGCGGCGCGCTGCCCGACACCCACGACCTGCACTTCGGCATGCCCGGTATGCACGGCTCGGTGTCCGCGGTCGGCGCACTGCAGCGCTCCGATCTGCTGATCTGCCTGGGCGCGCGGTTCGACGACCGGGTGACCGGCAAGCTCGACTCGTTCGCGCCCGAGGCGAAGGTGATCCACGCCGACATCGACCCGGCCGAGATCGGCAAGAACCGGGCCGCCGACGTGCCGATCGTGGGTGACTGCAAGGAGGTCATCAGCGACCTCATCGGCGCACTCCGGACCGAGATCGCCAACACCGGCCGCACTCCGTCGTACGACGCCTGGCGGCACCAGCTGGAGGCGGTCCGGGCGAAGTACCCGGTCGCGTACGACGAACCCGAGGACGGCACGCTGTCCCCGCAGTACGTGATCGAGCGGATCGGCAAGATCGCCGGCCCGGACGCCGTCTACACCGCGGGCGTCGGCCAGCACCAGATGTGGGCCGCGCACTACCTGCCGTTCGAGAAGCCAGGCCACTGGCTGAACTCCGGCGGCCTCGGCACCATGGGGTACGCCGTTCCGGCCGCGATGGGCGCCAAGGTCGCCCGGCCCGACAAGACCGTCTGGGCGATCGACGGTGACGGCTGCTTCCAGATGACCAACCAGGAGCTCGTCACCTGTGCGCTGGAAGGCATCCCGATCAAGGTCGCGGTGATCAACAACCAGTCGCTGGGCATGGTCCGGCAGTGGCAGACGCTGTTCTACGACAAGCGCTACTCCAACACCGACCTGCACTCGGCCCGGATCCCGGACTTCGCCAAGCTGGCCGAGGCGATGGGCGGCGTCGGGCTGCGCTGCTCCGACCGCGACTCGGTCGACGCGACGATCGAGAAGGCGATGGCGGTCACCGACGCGCCGGTGGTGGTCGACTTCGTCGTGCACCGCGACGCGATGGTCTGGCCGATGGTCGCGGCCGGCACCAGCAACGACGACATCCAGATCGCCCGCGACATGGCGCCCACCTGGGACAGCGAGGAGCTGTGATGAGCAAGCACACACTGTCGATCCTGGTGGAGAACAAGCACGGTGTGCTGGCCCGGGTGGCGGCGCTGATCTCGCGGCGTGGGTTCAACATCGATTCCCTCGCGGTCGGTCCGACCGAGCACCCCGAGGTGTCCCGGATGACCATCGCGGTCAGCGTGGACGAGCAGCCTTTGGAGCAGATCACCAAGCAGCTGAACAAGCTGGTGAACGTGATCAAGATCGTCGAACTCGAGCCCAGCCAGACGGTTCAGCGCGAACTGCTGCTGGTGAAGGTGAAGGCGGACACCCTGACCAGGGGACAGGTGCTGGAGACCGTCCAGCTGTTCCGTGCGAAGGTGGTGGACGTGGCTCCGGACGCGATCACGATCGAGGCGACCGGTAATCCCGACAAACTCGAGGCCATGCTCCGGGTGCTGGAACCCTTCGGCGTCCGCGAGCTGGTGCAGTCCGGCATGGTGGCGATCGGCCGGGGCAGTCGCTCCATCTCCGACCGCACCCTGCGGCCGGTCCCGGTGCCACCGCCGCACGTCGCTTCGGGCACCCCGAACGTCCAGGCGCAACCCGCCGATCGACCGCACCACCCGGTCCCGACGCCGCCGCCGGGCCGACCCGTAGCCCCGGCCCGCCAGGCCTGAGCGCCGTACCCACACCCAGAATTCAAGGAGAAGAGCTCCAAGTGGCAGCTGAAATGTTCTACGACGACAACGCCGACCTGTCGGTGATCCAGGGCCGGCACGTGGCCGTGCTCGGCTACGGCAGCCAGGGCCACGCCCACGCGCTGTCGCTGCGCGACTCCGGCGTCGACGTCCGCGTCGGTCTGCCGGAGGGCTCCAAGAGCCGGGCCAAGGCCGAGGCCCAGGGCCTGCGGGTGCTCACCCCGGCCGAGGCCTGCGAGGAGGCCGACGTGATCGTCGTCCTCGCGCCGGACCCGGCCCAGCGCAAGCTGTACGCCGAGGCGATCGAGCCGAACCTGGTCGACGGCGACGCGCTCGTCTTCGGTCACGGCTTCAACATCCGGTTCGGCTACATCAAGCCGCCGGCCGGTGTGGACGTGTTCATGGTCGCCCCGAAGGGCCCGGGTCACCTGGTCCGCCGGGAGTACACCGAGGGTCGCGGCGTACCGGTGCTGGTAGCGGTCGAGCAGGACGCCTCCGGCAAGGCCTGGGACCTGGCGCTCTCGTACGCCAAGGGCATCGGCGGCCTGCGGGCCGGCGGTATCAAGACCACCTTCACCGAGGAGACCGAGACCGACCTGTTCGGTGAGCAGGCCGTCCTCTGCGGGGGTGTGTCGGCGCTGATCCAGGCCGGCTTCGAGACGCTGACCGAGGCCGGCTACCAGCCCGAGGTCGCGTACTTCGAGTGCCTGCACGAGCTCAAGCTGATCGTCGACCTGATCTACGAAGGCGGTATCGCCAAGCAGCGCTGGTCGGTCTCCGACACGGCCGAGTACGGCGACTACGTGTCCGGCCCGCGGATCATCGACGCGTCGGTGAAGGCCCGGATGAAGGAGGTCCTCGGCGACATCACCGACGGCACCTTCGCCGCCCGGTTCATCGCCGACCAGGACGCCGGCGCGCCGGAGTTCGCCGAGTTCCGCAAGCAGAGCGAGTCGCACCCGATCGAGGCCGTCGGCAAGGAACTGCGCGGCCTGATGGCGTGGGTCAAGTCCCACGACGAGGACTACGTCGAGGGCACCGCGGCCCGCTGACGCGCCGAAACAAAGTCGAGGTCCGGGGCACCCAGGTGGGTGGCCCGGACCTTGTCTTTTGGCACAATCAGTGACGAATCCGATGCGGGTGATTTGGGGGGTGAGCGGTGGTGGAGGACGGCAGGCAGCTGCCGCGGCCGCCTCGGCGTGTCCCCGCGGGTGCCGCCACGCTCACCCAGCTCCAGACCAGCACCCCGCGTCCGCCGGAGCCACCACCACGGCAACCGTGGATCTTCGGCCGGTTCCTGGCCGGTTTCGTGGTCTTCCTGCTCATCGTCGCCGCTGGTGCGACCGCGGGCTGGTTCCTCCGCGACCAGAACCTGCGGATCGACACCGAACAGGTCCTGGACTCGACCGGCCACGCTGTCGTCCGGGTGCTGGCCACGACCTGCGCGGGGACCGGTGAGGCGTCCGGCGTCCTCACCGACGGCGGCCGGATCCTCACCGCCGGGTCCGCGGTCGAGCAGCCGCTGTCGATCATCGTCGTGACCCCGGACAACCGGATCCGGCGGGCCAATCTGCTCGGCACCAGCGCGGACGGCGTCGCCGTACTGCACCTGATCGGGCAACTGGACGTAACCCCGCTGCCGCTTGCCGTCTCGGACCCGGACCCGAAGGCCGAGCGCGCGCTGATCGGTTACACCGCGGCCGGCAAGCAGGCGATCCAGTCGGTCGGTACGGCGGAGCAGCCGACGGCACTGAGCACGATCATGAACGCGGCCAAACTCGGCGGCCCGGTCGTCGACAAGGCCGGCCAGGTGGTCGGTGTCGTCGTCGGTGACACGGTCCCGGCCAGCACAATCATCGGTGTCGACAAGCTGCGCGAGTACGTCGCACCGCGGTCCGCCGGGATCACCGCCCGGGACGGTACGTGCACGCAGTCGCGTGGGCCGCAGAGCGCGATCGTCCCGGACCTCCAGGTCGCGAGCACTCCACTCGCCGCGGAAGCCCACCGGCTGCTCGGCAACTACCTGACCCTGGAGAACCAGCGCGACTTCACCGCACTGCAGGGGCTGTACTCCAAGCAGTTGAAGAAGACGCTGACCGTCGCGCGGGACAGCCGGAGCCACCAGACGTCGTACCTGTTCGGCGCCAAGCTCACCGAGGTCAGTCCGGACGGCGACGGCGGTGCGTACGCCCGGACGACGTACAACGCGCTGTTCTCACCGATCGCCAGCGGAGCCGACGGCCAGAGCTGCAACCGGCTGGACGTGCGCTACCGCATGGTCCGGCAGGGCGGGAAGCTCGTCATCGACCAGGCCAAGCAGATGGCGGATCCGGTCAGCTGCGACAGTGAGTGACCGGGATTCGGGTCCCCGCACCCGGGCCCGGAACGGACGGGGTACCATCGACTCAGCGGGCACAGCGCGGTGCTCTGATGATCATGAGCCCAACCGCTTCTGCAGGAGATTTCTCCATGACTGACGTAACCCGGCCCGTCGTCCTGATCGCCGAAGAGCTCAGCCCGGCCACCGTCGAGGCGCTCGGCCCCGACTTCGAGATCCGGCACACCAACGGCGCCGACCGCGCCGAACTGATCCCGGCCATCGCCGACGTCGACGCCATCCTGATCCGCAGCGCCACCAAGGTGGACGCCGAGGCCTTGGCCGCCGCCAAGCGGCTGAAGGTCGTCGCCCGGGCCGGTGTCGGCCTGGACAACGTGGACGTGAAGGCCGCCACCCAGGCGGGCGTGATGGTGGTCAACGCGCCGACCTCCAACATCGTCAGCGCCGCCGAGCTCGCGGTCGCGCTGCTGCTCGCCGCCGCGCGCCGGGTCCCGGCCGCCGACCAGTCGCTGAAGAACGGCGAGTGGAAGCGCAGCAAGTACTCCGGTGTCGAGCTGTTCGAGAAGACCGTCGGCATCGTCGGCCTGGGCAAGATCGGCGTCCTGGTCGCCCAGCGGCTGGCCGCCTTCGGCATGAACGTGATCGCCTACGACCCGTACGTGCAGGCCGGCCGGGCCGCGCAGATGGGCGTCCGGCTCGCCACCCTCGACGAGCTGCTCAAGGTCAGCGACTTCATCTCGGTGCACCTGCCGAAGACCCCGGAGACGATCGGCCTGATCGGCGACGAGGAGCTGCACAAGGTCAAGCCCGAGGTCATCATCGTCAACGCGGCCCGCGGCGGCATCGTCGACGAGCAGGCGCTGCACAGTGCGCTGAAGGAAGGCCGGGTGGCCGGCGCCGGCCTGGACGTGTTCGCGACCGAGCCGTGCACCGACTCGCCACTGTTCGAGTTCGAGAACGTGGTCGCCACCCCGCACCTGGGCGCCTCCACCGACGAAGCGCAGGAGAAGGCCGGGATCGCGGTCGCCAAGTCGGTCCGGCTGGCGCTGTCGGGTGAGCTCGTCCCGGACGCGGTCAACGTCCAGGGCGGCGTCATCGCCGAGGACGTCCGGCCGGGGATCGCGCTGACCGAGAAGCTCGGCCGGATCTTCACCGCGCTGGCCGGCGGCGTCGCGCAGCAGCTCGACGTCGAGGTCCGCGGTGAGATCACGCAGTACGACGTGAAGGTGCTCGAGCTGGCCGCGCTGAAGGGCGTGTTCGCCGATGTGGTCGAGGACAACGTCTCGTACGTGAACGCCCCGCTGCTGGCGGCCGAGCGCGGCCTCGAGGTGCGCCTGGTCACCGACCACGACAGCCCGGAGCACCGCAACCTGATCACCCTGCGCGGCACTCTCGCCGACGGGGCCCAGGTGTCGGTGAGCGGCACGCTGGTCGGCGTACGGCAGTCCGAGCGGCTGGTCGAGGTGGACGGGTTCGACGTCGAGATCGAGCTGTCGGCGCACCTGGCCTTCCTCACCTACGAGGACCGGCCGGGCATCGTCGGCCAGATCGGCCGCATCCTCGGCGACGCCGACGTGAACATCGCCGGGATGCAGGTCAGCCGGGACCGCAAGGGCGGCAAGGCCCTGGTCGCGCTGGCCGTCGACTCCGCGATCGCCACGGCGGTCCTGGACGACATCGCCACCGCGGTTCAGGCGGACACCGCCCGTACGGTGGACCTTGAAGCCTGATTCAAAGGAACGACTGCTTTACTAGAGGGTAGTCAGCCGCCCGCAGGCGCATGGCGGCTGATGAGGGCCCGAGCCCAATGGCTCGGGCCCGCCTTCATGTTCAGCGCCGGGTGGCCAGCAGTACGGCGGCGTCGGCGGCGACCATCACCTCGACGGTGGTGAAGCGCTTGTCCATCAGCCACTCCTGCCGCAGCGTGTCGACCCGCCCCTCGTACATCGGCGGCCACACCGCGGACGGCGTGAAGTCGTCCAGTACGACGAACCCGCCGGGCTCGACCACATCGGCGATGATGTCGCGGGCCGAGAGCTTCGCCTCCCGCGCGTCCACGAACAGCAGCGAGAACGGGCCGCGCTCGATCAAAGCGGTCCAGTCAGCCGAGACGACCTCGATCCGCTCGTCGTCGGCGAACAGTTCGGCCACCACCTTCGCCAGCTGCGGATCGCTCTCCGCGGTGACGATCCGGGTGCCCTCGCCGGCGCCGCTGCGCAACCAGGCCGAGCCGACGCCGCAGCCGGTCCCGAGTTCACCGAGCAGGCCGGTCTTCGAGGCGGCCAGGGTCGCGAGCAGCCGGCCGGTTTCGTTCCGGGTCGAGCTGACGAATCCGCGCCGGCCGGACAGGCTGAGGGCCGCCGATACCAGCGGCGGCAGTTCTGGAGGAGCACTCACCGGCTGAGAGTCGCACAGCATCGGTCCAGTCCTGGCACCGACATCTCACATCCCGGGACAAGCTGCCCGCATAGTGGTGAAATAGTCGGACGTCAGAGTAAATTCGGGGCCATTCATGCCGCCCGCGACCAGACCGGAGTGCAGCATGTATGACATGTACCCAGCCAACTGGCCCGCGATCGACGCCCGCGAGCGGAAAGCGGCCCGGCGCCGCCGTCCGGCCCGCCGTACCGCCGACACGACCTCCGAGGCCAGGCTGGCGCAAGAAGCGATCAACCGTCTCTACAACGGGGGAGAACCCAAGAAGTGAGCACCGACAAGACCTTCACGCTGGCCGTCGTCCCCGGTGACGGGATCGGACCCGAGGTGACCACCGAGGCGCTGAAGGTGCTCGACGCGGTCGCCGCTCAGCATGGCGTGACGTTCGAGCGGACCGAGTACGACCTCGGCGCGCGGCGCTGGCACGCCACTGGTGAGACGCTGCCGGATGCCGAGCTGGAGGAGATCCGCAAGCACGACGCGATCCTGCTCGGTGCGATCGGTGACCCGACAGTCCCGTCCGGCACGCTCGAGCGCGGCCTGCTGCTGAAGCTCCGGTTCACCCTCGACCACTACGTGAACCTGCGCCCGTCGAAGATCTACCCGTCGGTCGGCTCCCCGCTGGCGAACCCGGGCGAGGTCGACTTCGTCGTCGTCCGCGAGGGCACCGAGGGCCCGTACACCGGCAACGGTGGCGCGCTCCGCGTCGGGACGCCGGCCGAGATCGCCACCGAGGTGTCGGTCAACACGGCGTACGGCGTCGAGCGGGTCATCCGGGACGCGTTCGCCCGGGCCCAGGCGCGGCCGCGCAAGAAGCTCACCCTGGTGCACAAGAACAACGTCCTCGTGTACGCCGGTCACCTGTGGAAGCGGACCTTCGACGCGGTGGCCGAGGAGTACCCGGAGATCGCGGTCGACTACCTGCACGTGGATGCGGCGACCATCTTCCTGGTCACCGACCCGGCCCGGTTCGACGTGATCGTCACCGACAACCTGTTCGGCGACATCATCACCGACCTGGCCGCCGCGATCAGCGGTGGGATCGGGCTGGCCGCCAGCGCCAACATCAACCCGGACCGGACCGCGCCGAGCATGTTCGAGCCGGTGCACGGCTCCGCCCCGGACATCGCCGGCCAGCAGAAGGCCGACCCGACCGCCGCGATCCTGTCCGCCGCGCTGCTCTGCGACCACCTCGGCCTGACCGAGGCCGCGGCCGCGATCGAGGCGGCCGTGACGGCCGATATCGAGGAGCGCACCGGCGCCGCCCGGACCACCGCCGAGATCGGCGACGCGATCGCCAAGCGCGCCCTGGGCTGAGAGGCGGAGTCTCGCATGACCACTTGGCCAAGAGGTACGGTGCGGCTATGAGCGCCGATCTGCAGTTCACCGTTGAGCCAACCACCACACCGGCCAGCGACGACCAGCGCGCCGCGATCCTGGCGAACCCGGGATTCGGGCAGAACTTCTCCGACCACATGGCGATCGCCACCTGGGACAAGGAGAACGGCTGGCACGACGCGAGGATCACCGCCTTCGGACCGCTGGAGCTGTCTCCGGCCACCGCGGTGTTCCACTACGCCCAGACCATCTTCGAGGGGATGAAGGCCTACCGGCATCCCGACGACTCGATCCACATGTTCCGCCCCGAGGCCAACGCGGCCCGGTTCGCGAGGTCCGCGCACCGGCTCGCGCTCCCGGAGCTGCCCGAGGCGGCCTTCCTGGACTCGCTGCGGAAGCTGGTCGAGCTCGACCGCGAATGGGTGCCTGGCGGTGGTGAGACGTCGCTCTACCTGCGGCCGTTCATGTTCGGCTCGGACCCGTTCCTCGGCGTTCGCCCGTCGGCCCGGGTCACGTACTGCGTGATCGCCTCGCCGGCCGGTTCCTACTTCGCGAACGGCGTCAAGCCGGTCCGGATCTGGCTGAGCGAGGAGTACACCCGGGCCGCCCCCGGCGGCACCGGCGCGGCCAAGACGGGCGGCAACTACGCCTCGTCGCTGCTCGCCCAGGCCGAGGCCATCGAGCAGGGCTGTGACCAGGTCGCCTTCCTCGACGCGGTGGAGAAGAAGTGGGTCGAGGAGCTCGGCGGGATGAACCTGTACTTCGTCCTCGACGACAACTCCGTCGTCACCCCGGAGCTGTCCGGCACCATCCTCGAGGGCGTCACCCGCGACTCGATCCTGAAGCTCGTCACCGACCTCGGGTACCACGTCACCGAGCGGAAGATCTCGATCGACGAGTGGCGTGACGGCGCCGCCTCGGGCAAGATCCGCGAGGTCTTCGCCTGCGGCACCGCAGCGGTGATCACGCCGGTCGCGTCGCTGAAGTGGAAGGATGGCGAGGTCCAGGTGGCCGACGGCAACGGTGGCCCGGTCACCGCCGCGGTCCGCAGCGCCCTCCTCGACGTCCAGTACGGCCGCGCCGCCGACCCCCACAACTGGATGACCCGCGTCTGCTGAGTCCTCCCGCCGTACGTCCGAAGAACTGTGGCCCACAACCCACAGTTCTTCGGACGTTGTGATTTCAGGATCTTTTCAGGATTGGGGTGTGGACGGATGGTCGCTGCCGGCGGTGCGGGTTCGATAGGGTCGGGCGCCATGAGCAGCTTCCCGGACGACGTCGAGGCCTACTATGCGGAGCTCGCCGAGCGGCGGGGCTGGTCGCCCGAAACGGCGGCGGCGATCCGGTCGACCGTCGAGCTGATCCGGGATCTCGATCGCGGCACCGCTCCGCGCACGTACGGCGCCCTGGCCGCCGACGACGGCACCGACTGGCTGTACGAGGCGGTCTGGCACGAGCGCGAGTGGGTCGTCATCCGCCAGCTCGGCGCGGCCGAGGACGGCACGCTCACCCGGTACTGGTGGCAGCGTCTCGAGGACGATGAGGGCATCCTCACAGACCGGGCCCTGGACCGGGACGAATGGGGCCTGCGGCCTTTGTCCCGCGAGGACTTCTACACCGCCTGGGACGACCCCGGCTGGTCCCTCACGGCCTGATACCTGAACTCTGCGGTACTCCGCAGTACTGAATGTTCGTGATTCGAGACAATCTCGCCACCCGTCGGACAGGTTGTGGCAGACTGCGAAATGTCATGAAGAACTACCGGGTCATTATTCTCTAGGCGCGCTCAGCCGGCAGTACCTGAGCGCGCAGACCTCTCGCACCTTGCGGGAGGTTTTTTGTTTGCCCCAGATTGCACACCGCCAGCCCCTCGGAAGGCCGATCATGAGCATCTCGGACGAGTTCCACGTCTATGACACGACTCTGCGCGACGGCGCGCAGCAGGAGGGGCTGGCGCTGTCCGTCGCCGACAAGATCGCCATCGCGCAGCACCTGGACGACCTGGGGGTCGGCTTCATCGAGGGTGGCTGGCCGGGCGCGGTGCCGAAGGACACCGAGTTCTTCGAGCGGGCCCGGACCGAGCTGCACCTGCGCAACGCGACGTTCGCCGCGTTCGGCGCGACCCGCAAGCCCGAGTCCGCGGCGGCCGACGACCCGCAGGTCGCCGCGCTGCGGGACTCCGGCGCCTCCGTGGTCACACTCGTTGCCAAGAGCCACGATGCCCATGTCGAACGCGCCCTGCGTACGACGCTCGACGAGAACCTCCGGATGGTCGCCGACACGGTCCGCCACCTGCGCGAGCACGGCCAGCGGGTCTTCCTCGACACCGAGCACTTCTTCGACGGCTACCGCGCCAACCGCGACTACGCCCTCGAGGTAGTAAGGGTCGCCGCCGAGGCCGGCGCCGACGTAGTCGCCTTGTGCGACACCAACGGTGGGACGCTGCCGCGGGAGTTGCAGGACATCGTCCGCGACGTCCTCGAATCGACCGGCGCCCGGCTCGGCATCCACTGTCACAACGACGCCGGCTGCGCGGTGGCGAACACGATCGCCGCCGTCGAGGCCGGCGTCACGCACGTCCAGGGCACCATCAACGGGTACGGCGAACGGACCGGCAACGCGGACCTGCTCGCGATCGTCGCCAACCTCGAACTCAAGCGGGAGATGGAACTGCTCCCGGCCGGCAAGCTGGCCGAGTCGTTCCGGATCGCCCACGCGATCGCCGAAGTGACGAACGTGCCGCCGTCGACCCGGCAGCCGTACGTCGGTGTGTCCGCCTTCGCCCACAAGGCGGGGCTGCACGCCAGTGCCATCAAGGTGGATCCCGACCTCTACCAGCACACGGATCCCGCCCGGGTCGGCAACGACATGCGGATGCTCGTCTCCGAGATGGCCGGCCGGGCCAGTATCGAGCTGAAGGGCCGCGAACTCGGCTTCGACCTCGGCAACGACCGCGAACTGGTCAGCCGGGTGACCGACCGGGTCAAGGAGATGGAGGCCCGCGGCTACACGTTCGAGGCCGCCGACGCGTCCTTCGAGCTGCTCCTCACCGAGGAGGTCACCGGGCAGCGGGCCAGCTTCTTCGACGTCGAGTCGTGGCGGGTGATCACTGAGTCGCGCGCCGACGGCGAGGCGGTGTCGGAGTCGACGGTGAAGCTGGTCGCGGCCGGCGAGCGGGAGATCGTCACCGGTGAAGGCAACGGGCCGGTGAACGCCCTCGACCACGCGCTGCGGACCGCGATCGAGCGCGCGTACCCGGTGGTGAACAAGTTCGAGCTGGTCGACTACAAGGTCCGCATCCTCGACCAGGGCCATGGCACCGACGCGGTGATCAGAGTCCTGATCGAGACCGCGGACGGCGAAGGATCGTGGGTGACCGTCGGAGTCGGCGCGAACATCGTCGAGGCGTCCTGGGAAGCCCTAGTCGACGGCTTCACCTACGGCCTGCTCCGACACAAGGAGGTCGTCCGATGAGCGTCCTCGCTGTCCAGCGAACCGTCACCGTCCTCACCGCGCAGGTCGTCGAGACCGACGGCCTGATCGCACGCATCGCCGTACTGCTGAACCCGTACGACGTCCGCGAGCTCAGCCTCTCCCTCGACGAGGGACGCCTGCGCATCGTCGTCGAAGGCGACGGCTTCGACGCCGGCCGAGTCTCCGCCCGCCTCGAGAAAATCGTCGGCGTACTCGAGGTAGCCGCCATCAGCTGAGCCGGCCGGTAACGCAACCTTCCCGGCATATTGGTCCTGGTTGGCTCCTGCTGGAGTGGTGTCGGGAAACCGGTTTTACGGCGGATGGCCTTGCCCTGCTGGCCAAATGGGTTTGGTCAGGAAGGTTTAATAGGTCGGAGTTCGGTAGAACTTCCTGTGCCCGCCCACGCACAGGAGGCCGCCATGCTCCGCTCACTCCTCGCCAGCGTTCTCATCGCGGCGATGCTGGTGCCGGCCGGTACCGGCACTGCCGCGCCCCCACCGCCGACGCCGGCCGCGTTCAGCCATCCCGGCGTACTGGTCGACAAAGCGCAACTGGACTTCGCCCGCCAGCAGGTCAAGGCGGGCGCTCAACCGCAGAAAGCGGCGTACGACGCCATGAAGGCGAGCACGTACGCCGCCTTGTCCTACACGCCGAAACCGCGCGCGATCGTCGAGTGCGGCTCGAACTCCATCCCGAACAACGGCTGCTCCGACGAGCGCAACGACGCCCTCGCGGCCTACACCCACGCACTCCTCTGGTACATCGACCGCGACCCGCGCAACGCCCAGAAGGCGATCGAGATCATGGACGCCTGGTCCGCGGTGCTGCAGGATCACACGAACTCGAACGCCCCGCTGCAGACCGGCTGGTCCGGTGCATCCTTCTCCCGGGCCGGCGAGCTGATCAAGTGGACGTACGACGGGAAGTGGGCGCAGCGTGGACGCTTCGAGCGGATGCTGCGCGATATCTACCTGCCCGAGATCCGCAACGGTGCAGGCTGCAAGAACGGCAACTGGGAGCTGATCATGATGGACGCGGCGATCGGTATCGCCGTCTTCCTGGACGACCGGCCAGCGTTCGACAAGGCGATCGCGATCTGGCGCGGCCGGGTGCCGGGGTACATCTACGAGAAGACCGACGGACCGTTGCCGAAGGCACCATCGACCTGCCCGATGGACACCCCCGAGGAGATCGTCGACTACTGGCAGGGCCAGTCCACCTTCTCCAACGGGCTCGCGCAGGAGACCTGCCGCGACTTCGGCCACACCGGCTGGGGCCTGACCGCCGCCACCCACGTCGCCGAAACGGCCTGGCACCAAGGCGTCAATCTGTACGGCGAGGTGAACAAGCGGCTGACCGACGCCTACTACTTCCACACCCGCCTGGAGAACGGTGCGCCGACGCCGCCGGACCTCTGCGGTGGCACCGTGAAGTTGGGCCTCGGCGCGGTGACCGAAATCGTCTACAACCACTACCACAACCGCCTGGGCCAGCCGATGCCGACGACACTGCGCTACACCGAGGCCAAGCGTCCCGCCGGTGCCAACTACTTCTTCGCCTGGGAAACCCTCACCCACGCCAACAATCCCCGCTGATCCGCTGTCGGGGACCGCGGACACTAGTTCTTCCGGAGCGCCACGATTCGTCTGCCCGACTGGATGAGTTGGCCGGCGGTCTCGAAGGAACCGCGGCCCCCGGCCGTCGCGGTGGCGACCTGACCCTGGGCGGCGCCGTTGACGATCAGCGTGTAGCGACTGCTCTCGGCACCCACCGCGTCGGCGACAGAGGTTTGTGCGACCGCCGTATCGTCGGACAGTTGCTCGATCTGCAGATCGACCGGGCGGCCGCGCCCGTCCAGGTTCACCAGTTCGCCGGTGACGGTGTCGGCCACGGCCTCTGCGTCGAGCTTGCTCTCATAGTCGCGTTTCTCGACCACGACATAGCGGCCGCTGACTTGGCCGTCGAACCAGTTCACAGACCAGCCGTCCTTGAACTTCACGTCTCGAAGGGCGCCGGTCTCGGGATTGATGCAGACGGCTTTGTTGCCGTAGAGCACCCGCGCTTGACCGTCGAGGACGTCCAGCACCTCGGTGACGCTGCCCCTGACGAACGGGCTCACCCAGGATCGGCCGCCGGCAAGCGCGGTTCCCTTGGCTGCGCGGCGTGCCTCGTCGTACCCGAACTCGATGAAGGTCTTTCCCGCGATGGCGAAGTCGTTGCTCTTGGGGTGGACTGTGGCCGCCACCCGGCCAGTGCGTGCGTCCAGAACCGCTACCGGCCGATCCGACGTGTTCGGCCCGCCGTCGACGGCGATCCAGTCGGAGTGCGGCGCCCAGCGCCTCGGGTTGTAGCCGCTCTGACCGCCCGACCCCGCGGTCGCTCCACCAGGGTGTGTCCAGAGCTTCTGACCGGTCCGCAGATCCAGCCCTGTCGTCGTAGCGTCGCTGCTGAACACGACCACGTCGTCGTTCGCGGTGAAGGGCTGTTGGTCTGGGATGTCCTGCTGCCACTTGGTCTTGCCGTCGGCGATCGAGATGACTGCCGCCTTGGAGTCATCGTCGACGAGGAGCAGGGAATCCCCTCCCAGCTGCTTCCACTCGGCGACGCCTGAACTGAAGAAACCGCTCGTCCACACCTCGCGACCATCAGTGGTCGCCCGGCCTCGCAACGCATGGGTGCGGCGGTTCAGCGTGACCGCGATGCCGTCGTGGGCCGCGACCAGGTTCACGTCTTCGTCGACCGTCCATCCGGGTGGCGCGATCGGCGGGATCCGGACCACGAGTACTCCGGTGGCAATCACCGCGACAGCGGCAACCGCCGCGCCGATCCGCCGTTCGATGCTGAGCTGTCGTGACACAACGGTGAGCGCGACGGCCGCGATCACCAGCGCGGCGATCCACGCCATCCATCCCCAATCGAGGACGACGGTCAGTGTGCCGGCGACAACGGCAACGGCGAGGACGACGAACGCCGCGATGGTTCGCCGGCGTGCTCGCTGCTGTCTGCCCTTGGCGATGTCTTCGGCCAGGCTGGACTCGACGTCAGGCATTCAGATCCTCGCTGTGGGGCGGTGATGGGACCGCAAGCATGTCAAACGAGCAGGCCCGCGGCCGTTCCCGGCCCGACGGCACTGGACCGTCAGGCCAGGAGCACGGTTCGCCGGCCGCGGGAACCTCAGTCCCAGCTGAGACCGCTCGACGACTGGTACTCGATCACGCGGGTCTCGAAGAAGTTCTTCTCCTTCTTCAGGTCCATCACCTCCGACATCCACCCGAACGGGTTCCGGGTCTCGCCGAAGATCGGGGCCAGGCCGATCTGCTCCGCCCGGCGATCGGTGATGAAATGCATGTACTGCTCGCACAATTCCGCGGTCAGCCCGAGCATGCCGTTCGGCATCGTCGCGCGCCCATAGGCCACCTCGAGCTCACACGCCTCGGTCAGCATCTGCCGCACCTCGGCCTGGAACGCGGGTGTCCACAGGCGCGGGTTCTCCTGCTTGATCTGGTTGATGCAGTCGATGCCGAAGTTCAGGTGGATCGACTCGTCGCGCAGGATGTACTGGTACTGCTCGGCGATCCCGACCATCTTGTTCCGCCGGCCGAGCGACAGGATCTGCGCGAACCCGGTGTAGAACCACATCCCCTCGAACACCACATAGAACGCGATCAGGTCACGCAGGAACGCGGTGTCGGCCTCCGGCGTCCCGGTGCGGAAGTCCGGGTCCTCCAGGTGCTGGGTGTACTTCAGCGCCCAGGCGTCCTTGTCCGAGATCGACGGCACTTCTCGGTACATGTTGAACAACTCGCCTTCGTCGAGGCCGAGCGACGTACAGATGTACTGGAAGGTGTGCGTGTGCACGGCCTCCTCGAACGCCTGGCGGAGCAGGTACTGCCGGCACTCGGGGTTGGTCAGCTGCCGGTAGACGGCGAGGACGATGTTGTTCGCGACCAGCGACTCCGCGGTGGCGAAGAAGCCGAGGTTCCGCTTCAGCATCAACCGCTCGTCGTCGGTCAGGCCGTCCCGCGACTTCCAGAGCGCGATGTCGGCCTGCATGGACACCTCGGTCGGCATCCAGTGGTTGTTGCACCCGGCAAGGTACTTCTCCCAGGCCCAGCGGTACTTCAACGGCAGCAGTTGATTGACGTCGGCCCGCGCATTGATCATCGCCTTGTCCGCGACGTGCACCCGCTCGGCGCCAACGGAGATCTCGCCCAATCCGGTGGTCACTGGCACGCCTCGCATTCCGGGTCATCGATGGCACATACCGCGACGGGTACGGCGTTCAGCCGCCCATCCGTGCCCTGCAGCGTGGACTTCTCCACGTGGGTCGCTGACTGGGAACGTAGGTAATAAGTCGTCTTGAGGCCATGGCGCCATGCCGACCGGTAGAGCTCGTCCAGCGCCCGGCCCGACGGTGCGGACATGTAGAGGTTCAGCGACTGCGCCTGGTCGATCCACTTCTGCCGCCGCGACGCCGCCTTCACCAGCCACTGCGGATCGATCTCGAACGCGGTCGCATACAACTCGCGCAGGTCGGCCGGGATCCGCTCGATCCCAGCCAGGATGCCGTCGTGATACTTCAGATCCGACACCATCACCTGGTCCCACAACCCGCGCGCCTTGAGATCGGCGACCAGGTACGGGTTCGCCACGGTGAACTCGCCGGACATGTTCGACTTCACGAACAGGTTGCTGTACGTCGGCTCGATCGACTGACTCACCCCGCAGATGTTGGAGATCGTCGCGGTTGGCGCGATCGCCATCACGTTGGAGTTGCGCATCCCGTCCCGGCGGATCTTGGCACGCAGCGCGTCCCAATCGAGTTGCTTGCTCTCGTCAACGATCACGTCGCCGTCCCGGGCCGCTCGGAGCAACGCGATCGAGTCGATCGGCAGGATGCCCTGGCTCCACAGCGAACCGTCGTACGTCGAGTAGCTGCCGCGCTCGGCGGCGAGATCGCTGGACGCCTCGATCGCGTGGTAACTGATCTGCTCCATCGAGCTGTCGGCGAAGGCGACGGCCGCGTCGGAGGAGTAGGGGATCCGCAGCGTGAACAGCGCGTCCGCGAACCCCATCAGGCCGAGACCGACCGGGCGGTGCCGCTGGTTCGCGCGCTCGGACTCCGGGGTGGTGTAGAAGTTCACGTCGATGACGTTGTCGAGCATCCGCACCGCCGTCTTCACGGTGTCGCGAAGCAATTCGGCGTCGAGACCGTCTTCGGTCAGATGCGCGACCAGGTTGACCGAACCGAGGTTGCAGACGGCCGTTTCGTCGACCGTGGTGTTGAGAGTGATCTCGGTGCACAGGTTCGACGAGTGGACCACGCCGTCGTGCTGCTGCGGCGACCGCAGGTTGCAGGCGTCCTTGAAGGTGATCCAGGGGTGCCCGGTCTCGAACAGCACAGTCAGCATCCGCCGCCACAGCTCGACCGCCCGGACCCGCCGGAACACCTTGATCTCACCCCGGTCGGCGGCTTCCTCATAACCGCGGTAGGCCGTGGCGAACGCGGCGCCGTACAGGTCGTGGAGGTCGGGAACCTCGTCGGGGGAGAAGAGGGTCCACTGGCCGTCCGCCTCGACCCGCTGCATGAACAGGTCGGGAACCCAGTTCGCCGTGTTCATGTCGTGAGTCCGGCGCCGCTCGTCGCCGGTGTTCTTGCGGAGGTCGAGGAACTCCTCGATATCGATGTGCCAGGTCTCCAGGTAGGCACAGACCGCGCCCTTGCGCTTACCTCCCTGGTTGACCGCGACCGCGGTGTCGTTGGCGATCTTCAGGAACGGTACGACGCCCTGCGACTCACCGTTGGTGCCGCGGATCTTCGCGCCGATGCCGCGGACCGGGGTCCAGTCGTTGCCGAGACCGCCGGAGTACTTGGCGAGCAGGGCGTTGTTGCGGATCTTGGTGAAGATGCCGGCCAGGTCGTCCTCGACGGTGGTCAGGAAGCACGACGACAACTGCGGCCGGGTCGTCCCGGCGTTGAACAGCGTCGGCGTCGACGACATGAACCGGAACGAGCTGAGCAGCTCGTAGAACTGGATCGCCCGTGCCTCCCGGTCGTCCTCGCGCAGCGCCATCCCCATCGCGACCCGGAGGAAGAACACCTGCGGCAGCTCGTACCGGACCTTGTCGATGTGCAACAGATAGCGGTCGTACAGGGTCTGCAGGCCGAGGAACGCGAAGTCGAGATCCCGCTCGGGCCGGATCGCTGCGGCGAGCCTGGTCAGGTCGAACGCGGCCAGCTCCGGGTCGAGCTGACCCGCCTCGATCCCGGTCCGGATGTACTCCGGGAAGTACGCCGGGTACGCCGTGGTCATATCGGCCTGGCTCGCCTGACGCGGCCCACCATGGACGCGACCGAGCGCCTCGCGGCGGATCTGGTCCAGCAGCAGGCGGGACGCGGCGAAGCTGTACTGCGGCTCGGTCTCGACGTAGGACCGGGCGGCCATCACCAGCGCGAGCTCCACCTCGTGCTGCGCGATGCCGTCGTAGCAGGAGCCGAGGGTCTCGTCGAGGATCAGGTCGGGGTCGACAGAGTCGAGGCCGTCGGCCGCCTCCGCGACGATCACGCGCAGCCGGTCGACGTCCAGCGGTGAGGTGCTGCCGTCGGCGGCGCGGACGCTGATCGCCGGCTTCTCGGTGACGCCGGCCGGGTCGGCGGGCGTGCGGGCCTTGGTGCGCTCTTCCCGGTACAGGACGTACGCGCGGGCAACCTGGTGCTCACCGGTGCGCATCAGCGCCAGCTCGACCTGGTCCTGGATGTCCTCGACCTGGACGCTGCGACGGGCGTCACCGCGGCTGGTCAGGGCGTCGACGACCCGGCCGGTCAGGTCGGTCACCAGGTCGCGGACCCGGTGCGTGCTGCCGGCCTCGGCTCCCTCGACGGCGAGGAACGCCTTGGTCATGGCGACCGAGATCTTGGCCTGGTCGAATGCGGTACTGCTGCCGTCGCGGCGGACGACGGTCAACTGGATCGGTTGGGCGGCCTCGATGGCCGCCACCGATCGGGATGACGAAGCGATGGTCACAGATGCTCTTTCCACACGAGTTCGGAGGATCGCGGACACTCGCGGGTGGGGAGCATGACGGGACAGGCAGCACCGGCCGGGATTACTCCTGTCACGCCCTGCGACCCGCCCTCGAGGTCTCGGACCGCGTGCACCGGCGGTGCACGCGCCGGTGGCAGGTATCCGGACTCGCGGAAGGCTTCCGCTCACCGTTGCGGGGCAGCTCCGGAGTCGCACCGGATTCCCCTGTTGCCTCGGAACGGCCCACCAAGTCAGCCGGCCGCTCCGAACCACCAGCAGTAGCGATGCTAGGCCGCCACACCTAGATCTAGTGGTAGCGCCACGCCGCGTGTCGCACATGTTGTGGTCCTCACGCTGCTGCCGCATAGAGATCCTGGAGCGTCATGATCTCCGAGCCGTGGTGGATGAGCTCGCGGTTGAGGCGCAGCACGACGTGACCGAACGGCTCGCCGGCGTCGAGCTCGGTCGCCTGGCTGAGGCCGACGGTCATCACCTGTTCCTCGTCCAGTGCGGCGATCGAGTCCTGCCACGCATCCACCCAGTGCGTCAGCCAGGCGACCGCGTCCCGGGCGTTGCCGTGCAAGGTGATGTCGGCGCGCCCTTGCCGGCTCCCGCCGAACGTCCACTCCCAGCGTTCGAAGAACTGCTCGGTCAGGTGGGCGATCAACCACGCGATCGTCCGCGGCCCGCGGTGGTCGGGCTCATCAGGCCATTGGGCGACCCACTCCCCGGAGCCGAGTGATCGGAACCGGCCGGCGTAGTGGCGCCGTACGACGGTCAGCGCCTCGCTGCTCGGCTGCCAGAAGTACTGCTCGTCGGTCAGCTCGGCGAGCCGGCCGGACAACACCATCCAGCTGAAGCCGAGCTGGCCGCGGACCATCGCCATCGCCGATGGGCGGTGCAGGATGTCCCAGTCGAACGGCTCCGGCATCACGTTTCCTCACGCTCCCCGTCGAGATTTGCAGCAGGATCGAACATGTGTTCGAATTCTTGCCTGACGGGAGGAGAAAGTCAATGTGCACGGTGTGTTGGTTCTGGCCTCGACGGCACTGGTCTGGTAGGCGGTTCGATCCTGGTATCGGCCGCCGGGCTGGCGAAGCGCCGTTCGAGCAGGGTGAAGGCGTCGATCAATTCGGGCGCCTCGTAGACGCGGTTCCGCCGACCGTCGGTGACCTCGCGCAGGATGCGAGCCTCGACCAACCTGGCGAGTGCCTGGTTGGCGGCCTGTTGCGATCGGTCGATCAGCCGCGCTGCGCCGGCCAGGGTGAGCACAGGCGCGGCCGGGAGCGTATCGATCAGCAGCTCCACGGCCGAGCCGGCCCGGATCGGTGCGGCGCGCTCACGCCAGGCGGTCTTGAGGTCGGCCGCGGTTCGCTCGAATCGCGCCGCCTCCGCGGTCGCGTGACTGCACGCGGCGGCGAACATGAGCAGCCACTGGTTGGCCGCCGTCCGGGCGCGTGGGCCGGTCGGCTTGCCGATGTGCCGGAAGGCGGTGAGCGCCTCGACGTACTGCGTCGCGTGCGTCGCGAGGGACAGCGACACCGGCGGGACGGTCCGCTCGACCAAACCTTCCGCGCGCAGGATCAGGTGGATCAGTGCCCGCCCGGTCCGTCCGTTGCCGTCGGCAAAGGGGTGGATCGTCTCGAACTGGGCGTGCGCGATCGCGGTCTTCGCCAGCACCGGCAGGCGAGACTCGCGGACGAATGTCATCAGGTCGGCCAGCAGTTCGGGGATCAGCTGGGCCGGCGGCGGGACGTAGTACGCCTCGGCGGGGGAGCGGCCACCGATCCAGTTCTGCAGGTACCGGATCTCGCCGCCGAATTCCGGGCTGGGCGAATGCGCCATCAGCCGGCGATGAGCTTCGAGCAGGTGCTCGACCTCGAGCTTGTCACCGGCCCGCACGGACTCGGTCACCCAGGTCATCGCGTCGACCGCGCCGAGCACCTCCTCGGCGGTCACATCACGCTGCCCCTCCCGCAGCACCTCCGCCTTCAACAGTCGCCGCGCGCCGACGACCAGCCCCTCGATCTGCGACGACCCCACCGCCTCGGCCCGCAGCAGCAGTCGCGCCAGCGCCTCACTGTTCGTCAGCACGGCGGCAGTCGCATCAAGCCGGCCGAGATCGCCGGCCGCGTCCTCCAGTGCGGCCAGCACTTCATCACTCAGGTCGAACACCCGCCCGACCAGCGGGTCCGGGAAGTACAACTCGTACGACCCGCCCAACCGCTCCGCCCGGGTGAACCCATCCGGGTGCCCGGGCCACCGATGCAACTCCACACGAGCCATGACCAACGCCCCTTCCTTGTTCAAGGTTACCCCACAACCTTGAATAAGGCTCCAGTACCGGTTTGTCCCTGTTGGGTGCGGGCGGGGCCGAGCAGGCTGGTCGCCATGGGACAGTTCGCTGAAGTCGCATCGGGATCTGGTTCTCTCGCGATCGAGGGTCTGGTCGGCGAGTTGCGCGAGATGGTTGAGGGGTTGCGCGACCGCGAGCGGATCCGATTGCTGACCGAGTCGGCCGCTATCGGCGCGTGCCAGCGAGCGCTGCGGAGCGGCGCACAGGACCAGCTGGTGTCGCTCTGTACTGCGCTGCCGCCGCTGACCGAGCTCAACGACCAGGTCGGTCCAGCGAGCTGCCGGGAGATCTACCCGGCGGCTGTGTTCTCCAGTGCCGTCCACCGGCGCTGGGCGGCGGATCGGGTCGGCGTCGGCCGTCGGATTCGCACGCTGCCATCGGTCGCCGCCGGGGTGACCGTCGCCGACGAGGACGCGGCTTTGGTCGTGATCCCCAGTGACGACAGTGGCGGCGAGGTTCGTGCTGTCCACATCCGCGACGTCGCATTGGTCCGGCCGATGCGGAGCTTCCTCGAATCCGCCTGGCTCGCCGCGCTACCGGTCACCTCGGCGTCCCCTGCTCCCGCCTTGACTCGCCGCCAGTACGCAATCGGCAACCTGCTCTCCGACGGCCTCAAGGACGAGGTGATCGCCCGCAGCCTCGGCCTCTCCTTGCGCACCATCCGGGCCGAGGTCTCCGCGCTCTGCACGGCACTCGATGCGGCCTCCCGCTTTCAGGCCGGCGCTCGCTTCGCGCGGCTGACCACAGTGACCCCGGAGGTTGACAGGCTGTGCTGATGACGCTGGATGCGGATGCCCTGCGGATGGTGGCGGCCAACGAGGCGGATTGGGATGCTCGGGCGCCGTTGCATGCGGCGAGCGGGTTCTACAGTCGGCCCGCGGAGTACTGGTTCGCGGACTACGAGTGGGAGGATCTCGGTCCGCTCGAGGGGCGCGACGTACTGCATCTGCAGTGTCATCTGGGGACGGAGACCATCGCGTTCGCCCGACGAGGGGCGCGGGCGATCGGTCTGGATCTGTCCGCGCGGTCGCTCGAGGAGGCTCGGCGGATCGCGGCCGACGCCGGCCTGGAAATCGAGTACGTGCACGCCAATGTGTACGACGCGGTGGACGCGCTGCCGGGTCGTCAGTTCGACGTCGTGTACACGGGCAAGGGCGCGCTCTGCTATCTACCCGATCTGCAGCACTGGGCAGAGGTGGTCCGCGAACTCCTCAAACCCGGCGGTGCGCTGTACATCGTCGAGTTCCACCCGCTCCTCAACGCACTCCGCCCGGTCTCGCTTCCCGGTGAATCAGACGATCTGACCATCCGCACCGACTACCTGGAAGGTCGCGGGCCGATCGCCCACGACTCGACCACGACGTACACCGGTGACGAGGTGCCCGGCCGCCAACGCAGCTACGAATGGCGGCACGGTCTCGGCGAACTGGTCACCACGCTCGCAGCCGCCGGTCTCAGCATCACCACCCTGCGCGAGTCCGAAGTCCTGCAGTGGCCGCGCTGGCCTACCATGCAGCAAACCCCGGAAGGCTGGTGGCGCCTCCCTGATGAGTTCCCACGCATCCCGCTCCTCTTCGCACTGAAGGCCACGAAAGATGAATGACAACGGGCGGGCGCAGCGCGAGAGCGATCTGATCAGCTACTACAGCAACGAGATTCGGGATCGTCAGGGGCGAGGGCTGTCCGACGACCGGGTCCGGACGCGTACGTCGTACCTGCGCAAGTTGGATGCGCGGGCCGCCTCGGTGCTGGAGTTGCCGTTCGAGGACAGGACGTTCGAGGCGGGCTGGACGATGAGCACGTTGCTGCACATCGCGGACGAGGATCTCGACGACGCACTCGCGGAGATCGTTCGGGTGCTGCGGCCGGGCGCTCCGTTGGGGATCGGCCTGTGAGGCGACGAGGTCGGTGGCGAACGAGTCTGGCAGGACGATTCCGGCTTCGGCCCGGGCCGCTTCTTCAGCATCCGCACTGACGACGCGATGCAGGAAGCTCTCGCGCGCCACGGAGCCGTCGAACAGTGGCTGTCCTGGCGCGACGGCGACAGCCCGATGCACTACCAGTGGGCGGTCCTGCGGACGCCGGCCTGAATCACTCAGCGGCTCGGCGGCGGGTGGCGTGCGCGCGGCCTTGGGTTCGTAGGGTTGTCGTTTCTGTCTGGGCGTGTTCGCGGCCTTGGCGGAGGAAGTCGAGGAGAAACCTCAGCTGGGTGTCGGAGTACTCCGAGATCTGCTGGTGCCAGCGTTCGCCGATCGGTTCGTAGTACCGGCCGATGTCGGCGACGCGCTCGGGAATGACCTGGACGACGACGCGGCGGCGGTCAGCGGGGTCGGGTTCGCGCCGGACGTAGCCGGCCCGCTCGAGCCGGTCGACCAGGCGGGTGACGGCGCCCGTGGTCATCCCCATCAGATCGGCCAGCCGCCGTACCCCCGCGGGCCCGATCTCCAGCAGAGCACCGATCGCGTGCACGTCGGTCAACGGCATGCCGAGCTGGTCGGCGACAGCGATCTGGAAGCGCGTCGCCGCCGAGATGTACCACGGCATCTCCTGGATCAGGGCGTCCAGGAGTTCGTCACGCGTGCTGGCCATGGACCAAACCTACGGGTTCCCCTGAACCATCCCTGGTAATTGCTCCAAGCAGTAGCTGCTTGAAGCAGCGAAATGCTTGACTCCGATCAATCGAGAGGAGTCAGTGTCATGAAGCCGTACTTCCTGGTGGTGCCGTTCAGTGCCGTGGTCACCGGACTGTTCAACCTCGGCGAGTTCCTGCCGTGGCCGATCGCCGTCCTGCTCGGCGCGACCTGGGGCCTCCTCGTCGGCCTGGTTGCGTACCGGATTCGCTATCGATGGGCCGAGGATGCACTGATCGCGATCGGCGCGGCCGGGTTCGCGTTCGCGGGGTGCGGCGGGCTGATGGCGATCCTGCTGCTCAAGGGCGCGTTGAACAGTACGTCGCTCACCGGTGAGGCGCTGGAGCAGATGTTCCTGCCGTCGATCCCGTACTACATCGCCGTCAACAGCATCCTCGAGATCCTCGTCATCCCGCTGATCCTGTACGTCGGATGGCGTCCCGGCCGGCGCCGGATCCTGATCGTGGCCGCTGCCGCCCTCTACTTCGCGATGCGGGTCTGGACCTATCTCGCCTTCGTCCCTGCCCGCCTGGGCTGGGCCGACTCCGATCACTCCACCCAGCCGCTGACGCCGGCCGAGCGCAGGCAGGCCTTCGACGACCTGATGCTCAATGATCCCCGCTGGATCCTGCTGCTGGTGATGTTCGCACTGCTGTTACTAGCGGCGTTGTTGGGGTCCGCGGAAGGCGACGTACAGGATCGAGACTCCGGCCGCGGCGATGATCGGGCCGACGATGGCCCAGAAGCTGCTGCCGGTCATCGAGCTGCCCTCGAGGTACCCGAGCCCCTGGAACGTGAAGATCGCCCCGGACACAGTGAGCAGCGCGCCGAGCGCGATCGCGACGATCTTCCCCATACGATGACCCTAGCCCAGCAGTTCGTCGCACAGCGCCACGAGTTGTAGCCGGAGTGGGCGGGCGCGGGTGGCGAAGGAGCGTTGGGCGGCGGCGTACTCGGCTTTGCCGGCTGGCGTTTCGATCGGCACGGGGGAGTAGCCGAGGGCGGACAGGTCGTACGGCGAGGCACGCATGTCCAACGTCCGGATGTCGCGGGCGAGCTCGAAGCAGTCCAGTACAAGCGAGCTCGGCGTGAACGGCATCAGCTTGCAGGCCCACTTGTAGAGGTCCATGTTGGCGTGCAGGCAGCCGCCTTGTTCCAGCGCAGGCTGGGATTCACGCGTGGGTTGCAGGACATTCAACCCACGCGCCGGGGTGGTGAAGAAGCGGAAGGCATCGAAGTGCGAGCACGCGATCTTGTGCGACTCCACCACCGAATCGGTGCCCTCGGCACCTAGTCGCAGCGGCCACTTCTCATGCCGTACGTCGGACGTCCGGTAGACCATCGCCCATTCGTGCAACCCGAAACAGCCGAACTGTGGCTGACGATCCGCGGTCGCGGCCAGCAACCGCCCGATCCACTGAATGCTGTCGCGCCGGCGAGACACCTCGGCCGGATCCACGAATGCCGCCCCGTCGACGTACGTGTAGCCGCGGCGTCCGTCGTACTCGACAGCTTCAAGCAGACGGATGCCGGGTCCGGGGTGCCAGATGCGGAGCTGGTTGGGGCGGGTGGGGTAGTAGGTGAAGAGGAAGTCCTCGACCGGGTGTGCCTCGCGACGCTTCCGGCGGTCCACGTGATCGGCGACCAGCCCGTCGACACGCACTCGATGGGCGTCAGCCAATGACGTCCATTCGGCGGGGCTCAGAGCGACAGTCACAGGTCCAGGGAGAAGGCGTGGAGATCGACACCGGGGATCGGGGACCAGTCGCGCTCGGGAATGCGGACGAAGCCGAGGCGGTCGTAGATGCGGTGCGCCGAGGTCATGTAGACCGCGCTGCTCATCACCAGGCGGCGGAGGCCCAGCTCCCGGGACCGTTCGACGCAGCGCTCGGTCAGAGCTGTGCCGATGCCCAGTCCGCGAGCCCGCCCCGCGACGCCGAGCATCCGGAACTCGCCCTCGTCGTCCAGCCCGATCTCCCGGTAGACAGAGCCCGGTGGGCAGAAGGTGACGGTGCCGAGCAGCCCGTCCTCGTCCGCCGCGACCCACAGCTCCGCCTTGGCGGCCCGGTCGGCGGCCGCACGCAGCGTCATCGCGTAGTCGCCCTTGACGAAACCGTCGTGTGCGTACGCCTCCACAGTCAGCTCGCCGACGGCGTCGTACTCGCCCGGAACGGCCAGCCGGATCTGACTAGTCACCGGATAACTGTCTCATTGAGGGGGCGTCTCCTGGCCCCCCGCCTACTGCGGGGCACTCGGCACGGCACCTCGCCGCACTGGAGCAAAGGCCACGATGGAAAGCATCGAGGCCTTCACTCCAGCACGCCGATGCACCGCACCGAGCACCTCTCGCTACGGCAGGGGACCAGGAGACGCCCCCTGGCCCCGACGGTAGGCTCGGGCCGTGCGTATCGCCAGATTCTCCGTGGACGACGAGCCGAAGTACGGCGTCGTCGAGACCGACGACCCCGAAGGGCTCGTCGGTACCGTCTCCGTGCTCGACTCGGACCCGCTCTACCGGCCGGTCCAGTTCACCGGGGAGAAGGTGCAACTGGCCGACGTCCGGCTGCTCGCGCCGGTGATCCCGCGCAGCAAGGTGGTCTGTGTCGGCCGGAACTACGCCGCGCACGCCGCCGAGCTCGGCAACGAGGTGCCGAAGGAGCCGATGATCTTCCTCAAGCCGAACACGAGTGTGATCGGCCCGCGCGACGGCATCGTCTATCCGGAGCAGACCAACAACCTGCACTTCGAGGGCGAGCTGGCGATCGTGATCGGCCGGATCTGCCGCGACCTGCCCAAGGAGCGGGTCAACGAGGTGATCTTCGGCTACACGGTGGCCAACGACGTGACCGCGCGCGACCTGCAGAAGACCGACGGGCAGTGGGCCCGGGCCAAGGGGTACGACACGTTCTGCCCGCTCGGCCCGTGGATCAGCACCGAGCTCGACGTGTCCGACCTGCGCGTGACCACCGAGGTGAACGGCGAGCCGAAGCAGGACGGGCGGACCTCGCAGTTCATCTTCGGCATCCCGGAGGTGCTGGCCTACATCACCTCCTTCACCACGCTGCTGCCCGGCGACGTGGTGCTCACCGGTACCCCCGCGGGTGTCGGCCCGATGCTGCCCGGCGACGAGGTCTCGGTCAGCATCGAAGGAATCGGAACTCTGACGAACAAGGTGATCGTGCGTGACTGACAAGCCTGCCCCGACCGGCGACGACGTCCTCGGAGGCTTGGAACCGAACCAGGTGCGGCTGCGGTTCGCCCCGTCCCCGACCGGCCTCCTGCACGTCGGAAACATCCGTACGGCGCTGTTCGCGTGGGCGTTCGCCCGGCACTTCGGCGGCAAGCTGGTGCTGCGGATCGAGGACACCGACACTGCCCGGAACACGCCCGAGGGTCTGCAGTTCACCCTCGAGTCGCTGCGCTGGCTGGGAATCGACTGGGACGAAGGCCCCGAGGCCGGAGGCGACCGCGGCCCCTACCTGCAGTCCGAGCGGATGGACATCTACGCCGACGTGGTGGCGAAGCTGCTCGCCGCGGGCAAGGCCTACCACTGCTACTGCTCGCAGGAGGAGCTCGACCAGCGCCGCGAGAAGGCTCGTTCGGCCGGGCAGCACAGCGGGTACGACGGCCACTGCCGCGTCCTGACCGACGAGCAGGTCAAGGCGTACGTCGAGGAAGGCCGCCGGCCCGTGGTCCGGCTGCGGATGCCCGACCGGCCGATCGTCTTCGACGACCTGGTCCGTGGCGAGATCACCTTCCTGCCGGAGAACCTGGGCGACTACGTCCTGGTCCGGGCGAACGGTCACCCGCTGTACCCGCTGGTGAACCCGGTCGACGACGCGCTGATGGAGATCACCCACGTACTGCGCGGCGAGGACCTGCTCCCGTCGACGCCGCGGCAGATCGCGCTCTACGAGGCGCTGGCCGAGATCGGCGTGGGCAGCGGCCGGACGCCGCGGTTCGGGCACCTGCCGTTCGTGATGGGCGAGGGCAACAAGAAGCTGTCCAAGCGGGATCCGAGCTCCAGCCTCGGTGAATACATGGAGCGCGGCTTCCTGCCCGAGGGCCTGCTGAACTACCTGGCCCTGCTCGGCTGGTCGATCGCCGACGACCGCGACGTCTTCACCATGGCCGAGATGATCGAGGCCTTCGACATCCGCAAGGTGAACGCGAACGCGGCCCGGTTCGACCCGAAGAAGTGCGAGGCGATCAACGCCGCGCACATGCGGCTGCTGGACCCGGAGGTGTTCGCCCAGCGGATGATCCCGTTCCTGGCCAAGGAAGGGGTGCTGCCGGCCGAGCCGTCGGACGACCAGTTCGCCGTCCTGCGGGCCGCCGTACCGCTGGTGCAGGAGCGGATGAACACCCTGTCGGAGTCGGTCGACATGCTCGGCTTCCTGTTCGTCGACGAGGACGCGTTCACGCTCGACCCGGATGCCGCCGGCAAGGTGCTGACCGGCGACGCGGGTGCCGTTCTGGAGGCGTCGGTCAAGGCGCTTTCCGACGCCGAATGGACCACCGAGGCGATCGAGGCGGCCTTGCGTACGTCGCTCATCGAAGGACTCGGCCTGAAGCCGAAGAACGCGTTCGGCCCGGTCCGGGTGGCGATCTCCGGACGCCGGATCTCGCCGCCGCTGTTCGAGTCGCTGGAGCTGCTGGGCCGCGAGAAGTCGCTGCACCGGCTCGAGCAGGCTCGCGCGTCACTACTGGCGGACTAGATGCCGAACGCGGTTGAAGCTCAGCCGTACGACCGGCTGCTGCGGAACTCCGAGACTCCGAACGGGTACGTGATCCTCGGGGCGTTCACGATCTTCGCCGGCTGGATCTTCGCCAGTCTGGTGATCCTGACCGTCCAGCGGGGGATCCGGACCGACCCCGAGGGGACCGTCTCCTGGTTCGGGCTGCTGGCGACGAACCTGTCGCTGATCGTGCTGATCCCGCTGAGCATGCTGGTCGCGCAGAAGCTCAACCGGCAGACACCGGGGCTGTTGTCCTCGGTGATCGGCCGGCTGCGGTGGCGGTCGCTGGGGTTGTTCGCCGTGGCCGCCGTACTGCTCGAGCTTGTGATGCTCGGTGTCATCCAGCTCGGCGGGGTCGAGCTGCTGGGCGACGGGAACGGCGGGATCGCACCGGATGCTGCCGGAGTGATCGCTGTCACGCTGCTCACGTCGACGTTCCAGGCAGCGGGCGAGGAGTACTTCTTCCGCGGATATCTGCTGCAGGCGGTCGGTGCGCTGGTGCGGAGCTCGGTGGTGGCGGTGGTCGTCACCACCGTGCTGTTCACGATGGCGCACGGGATCTGGCCGTGGGAGAGCCCGGCGTTGTTCCTGGACCGGTTCGCGTTCGGGTTGGTGGCCGGGTTCCTCGTCGTACGGACCGGTGGGCTGGAGGCGTCGATCGCGGCGCATGCGGCGAACAACGTGGTGACGTTCGTGTTCGCGGCGCTGACCGACAGCGTGGGCGCCAGCCTGGGCGCCGACGACGCTCCGTGGTCGTTGGTGGCCGTCGACATCGTGAAGTTCGTGGCGTTCGGTCTGGTGGCGTTGTGGCTGGCGCGGCGGACGAAGCTGGCGACCGTTTGCGACCTGCCGCTGACGCCTGCTCCGGCGCCTGGCAAGAGGCTGGTGTGACGGGAGTGACAACTCGCCAGGGGGACCCCGTTTTGGTGTCCGGGCCCTTGCTCGGGTACTCTCTTCGAGCCAGGTTGTGAGGGCGGAGACGAACTCACAACGGCAGTGAAATGCCTTTGGGGTATGGGGTAATTGGCAGCCCGTCTGATTCTGGTTCAGTTAGTCTAGGTTCGAGTCCTAGTACCCCAGCGGATTGGACCGCACCGATGGAAATCGGTAGAGTTCAACCTCGTTGCCCGGCCCGCAAGGACCGGTCGACAACCCTCTGGCCCCGTTGTGTAGCGGCCTAGCACGCCGCCCTCTCAAGGCGGTAGCGCGGGTTCGAATCCCGTCGGGGCTACCAGAGAAAACGGCCTCCCATCCACGATGGGGGGCCGTTCTGCTTGGGGTACGACCCCAAGCCGGCCCCAAGCGTTTTCCAAGTGGGCCGCGGCACGGTAGGTACATGACCGATCAGTTGATGTTGCCGGGGCAGGCGGCGGCACCGCCGGGGCCTGTGGACCTGACTGCCATGTACGTGATGCACCACGGGTTCCGCCGTGACCTCACCGTCTTCAAGGCCGCCGTGGCCGCTACGCCGCCGGAGGACCGGACCACCTGGCGCGCACTCGCCGCCCGCTGGGGCAAGTTCGTCGAGATCCTGCACAAGCACCACACCGGTGAGGACGCCGGCCTGTGGCCGCTCCTGATGGCGAAGGCGGATGCCGCCGGCCAGGCCACGCTGGAGGCGATGGAGAGCGAGCACACCGAGATCGACCCGCTGCTTGCGTCCTGTACGGCGGGGTTCGAGCGGCTGGCGTCGTACAACGATGCCGACGCGCGTGATGCCCTGGAGGTCCGGGTGGTCGCCCTCGGCGAGCACCTGGTGCGGCATCTGGCCCACGAGGAGCGCGACGCCATGGCCCTGGTGCAGCGCTACCTGGTCGATGCCGACTGGCATCGGCTCGAGAAGGAGCACTTCAAGCCCGCTTATGGCCCGCGGGACATCCCGTTCGTCGCGTCCTGGGGCCTGCACGAGCTGCCGGCCGAACACTTCGGCCGAGTGCGCGACTCGATGGCCGGACGGCCGATGGAACTGGTCTGGCGGGTCTTCTGGCGACGGCCGTTCGAGCGCCGTGAGCGCGTGGCTTTCCGCTACGCGTGATTCAGAATCCGCCGCGATCCCGCTGCTCGCGCCACCACTGCGCGACCAGCGGGATCTCCCATTCCGCGCACAGTTCCAGGGCCGCATCGGCGTGCCTGGCGGCGATCTCCCGCTCGCCCGTCGCCATCGCGGCGAAGGCCAGAAAGGCATCCACCGGACCGATCGCCACCGAGAACCCCGCGCTGCAGATCCGTCCCGCGTACGGGCTCAGCCACTGGTACAGCGCCCGCGCCGCGTCCGGCTCCTTCAACGCGAAGGCGACCTCGGCCGCGACACAGCGCTGGTGCATGGACACCCAGTCGTCGGTGGCCGGAACCAGCACGCCCTCGCCCATGGCGCGCGCCTCGTCCAGCCGGCCGGCCCGGACGAGAAGCCATTGGACGGTGAGCTCGAACGGCATCGGGCTGACCGGCAGCATCGCCTGGAAGGCCGGGATGATCTCCGCGATCCGGCCCCGCCACAGTTGGACGCACGCGACCCCGGAGACCAGCGACTCGTCCCGCTGGGGAAGGGAGGCGCCGGCGATGAGTTCGCGCCGCTCCTCGAGCAGTCGCTCCGCGTCGGCGAACCGCCCTTGCATCGCCAGCCACGGTGACTCGAGCTCGCCGAGGACGAGGAGGGCGGACACCAGGCGCCGCGGCTCGGCGATCGCCCTGACCCGGCTGATCTCGGCCCGCATCTCCGCGATCTGGCCGAGTTCACCGGTGACGGTCGCCCGGAGCGTCCGGGCGAGCACCTCTCGGATCGGATCGGACCGGTCGACCGCAATCGCGATGGCCTCGTCCGCCAGCCGCAGCCGGTCCGGTGCGGTGGCCGCACGCCAACTGGCCATGAACGCGACCTGGCAGGCCCACACCAGTAGCGCGGGATCGCCGAGCCTGCGTGCCATCGCCATGCCCTGCTCGACCAACGCCTCCCGGTAGGCAGGTGCGTCCGCGTGATAGAGCTCTGTCGCCAGGACGAGGAGCGCCCGGCAGCGCAGCTCGCTGTCGTCGGCAGGCAACTCCCGCAGCGCCCGTCGCAGTACGCCGATCATGAACGGGTCTGTCTGCCCGTAGCGGCGGTTCTGCCACAAGGCGCCCTCCGCCGTACCGACCGCGGCTTGCGTCATGCGTACGACGTCGCCTAGCTGCTCGGCCTCCTGTACGGCGGCTGTGAGAGCGGCGTCCACGCCGTCCCGGTCGACCGCCCAACGGCACGCATCGGCTCGTGCCATCAAGAGGTCATACCGATCGAGCGGTGTTGCGGAGCCATCGTTCTGCTGTGCGTCGAGTGCGGCCGCGAGCAGTGTGGCGGCCTCGTCGTACGCGTAGAGCCGGCCCGCCTGCTCGGCAGCCTCGGCAGCTGCGCGCCAGGCTCGTGCAGCGTGCGCCGGTCCGGCAGCCAGCCAGTGCCGCGCTGTCTCGGACGGTGCCGCGGTGCCCTCGACCACGGTCGCGATCGCCGCGTGACGGCGAGCACGCCGGGCTGCCGGCAGACCGGAATACACCACGTCACGGACCAGTGCATGGGCGAACCGGAACCGCTCCACCCGGTCGCCCTCGGCGATGACACCAGCGGCCAGCGCGGGATCGAGCTGGTCCAGTGCCTCATCCTCGTTTCGGCCGGCGGCAGCGGCGAGGACCGCGAGGTCGAACTCCCGGCCGATGACGGCGGCGGTCCGCAACAGCTCGCCGGTTGTCTCCGGCAACCGCGCGACGCGACGAGCGACGATGTCGGTCACCGCCGCCGGCACATCGTCGCCGGTGCCGCCGCGGAGGAGTTCGACGAGGAAGAACGGGTTCCCGTCCGTCCGCGCATGCAGTGCTTCGGCCTCACCCGGAGCGGGCGTGCGATGGGCCGTGAGCTCGACGAGGGCGGCCGCCTCGGCGGTCGAGAGCCCTGCTAGATCCAGGCGCAGTGCGTGCCGCCGCGCCAGGCTTTCGGCCACTTGCGCGAGCGGGCCCGTGAGCTCGGTGGTGGCCCTGCGGGTGGCAACGACGAGCAGGCGCCCGGTGTCGAGCATGGCCGCCAGATGTCCCAGCAGCTTGAGCGACGACGGCGCAGCCCAGTGCAGATCGTCGAGAATCACGACCAGCGGCCGAACCGCGGACGCGGCGACGAGGACGTCCGTCATCATCGTCCACAGCCGGAACCGCGCGACGTCCACATCCTCGGGAGGCGCCTGAGCCCCTGCCTCCAGCAGTCCGGCCAACTCGGCGTGCTGGTCGTCGGCGGGTATGGCGTCCGCCAGCGCGCGCAAGACACCCATCCACGGCCACATCGGCGGCGCGCCCTCGTCCTCCGAACACCGCCCGGTGAGTACGACGAACCCGCGGGCACGCGCCCGGGTCGAGATCTCCGCCGCCAGCCTGGTCTTGCCGATCCCCGGCTCTCCGACCAGTACGGCGAACTGGGGCCCGGCCATCGCCTGCTCCAACAGGCCCTCGAGCGCAGCGAGCTCGGCGGTCCGCCCAACGAACGAAGATCCCTTCGGGAACCCATTGACCGGCTTCTTCGGCCGCCACACGAGCGCCGGGTCCTGACGCAGTACGGCGGTTTCGAGTTCGCGCAAGGTGGTCCCCGGGTCCAACCCGAGCTCGTCCGCCATGAGCCGACGGACCTGGCGCAGTGCGTCGAGCGCATCGGCCTGCCGACCGGTGCCGGCGAGTGCCAGCACGCGCAACGTCCACAGCCTTTCCCGCAACGGGTATTCGGCCGTGAGCGCCTCCAACTCCGCGGCGACCGTCGCGTGCCGGCCGAGCGCCAAGCGGGCGACCGCACGATCCTCCAGCGCCACCAGCCGGAGTTCTTCGAGCCGGGCCCGTTCGGCAGTGGCCGCGGGGATGTCGTCCAGCTCCGTGTACGGCGTCCCGCGCCACAACGCCAGCGCGTCGTCCAACGCACTGATGATCCTGTTCAGTTCGCCCTGATCCAGATCGGGCGCTGTGATCGACCCGGACACCTCATCCGACCAGGCACCGAGACGATCGTGGGCCGCGTCCACGGTCGAGGCGAAACGTGCGGCGTCGAGGCTGTCCGCGGGGAGCCGGAGGGCGTAGCCGGGAGCAACCGTCACCACGACGGTCGGCAGCGTGCGGGCCGGGCGATCCGGCTCGAGTGCCTTGCGGACGCCGGCCAGATACGCCTGCAGCGTCGACATCGCGCTCGGTGGAGGGGTGTCCCGCCACAGCATGTCGATGAGACTGTCCACCGCCACCGGCTGTCCGCCGTACAGCGCGAGGGCCGAAAGCAACATCCGCTGCTTCCGGCCACCGAGTTCAACCGGCTCCCCGTCCCGCAGGACTTCCGCCGCCCCAAGGATCCCCACCCTCATTTCGCGAGAGTACGTCAGCGCGGGAGGCTGTAGCCATGGCATTGGCGGTCTGTTGGCTGTTCGACCGGCGGTCCGAGCGGATCCTGCGGGCTCTCTGGGACCGGCTGGAGAATGTCGGCGTACCGACGCTCAAGTCCCACACCCACGGCCGGCACGTGCCGCATCTTTCGCTGGCAGTCTTGCGGGAATGGGACCACGACAAGGTCACCAAAGCCGTCCAGCCCTTGCTGGGCGATCCGATCAGCTTGTACTTCGATGCGCTGGGGACGTTCCGCCGTGGCCGGGCCTGGCTCGTGCCGGCCATCGGCCTGGAGGTGCTGGAACGCCAGGAGCAAGTGGTCTCGGCGGTCACCGAGACGGGGGCTGATCTGCACCGGCACTACCAACCAGGGCGCTGGGTGCCGCACTGCACCCTCGCTCCTCGCGTTCCACTGGTCGCTCTGCCGATCCTGGCGGCGGCCGTGTACGACGTACTGCCGCTCGAGACGACTGCTGACCATGCCGCCCTCATCGACAGCGGCACCGGTCAGATCTGGCCGCTCTGACTACTCGGAGGCGCGGCGGAGGGCTTCGGAGAGGCGTTCGGCGGCGGCCATGACGGCGGGGGCGTGCATCCGGCCGGGCTGGCGGGAGAGACGCTCGATCGGGCCGGAGACGGAGACGGCGGCAATCACCTTGCCGCTGGGGGAGCGGACCGGAGCCGAGACAGAGGCGACGCCCTGCTCACGTTCGCCGACCGAGTGGGCCCAGCCGCGACGCCGTACGCCGGCCAGCGCGGCAGCGTTGAAGGTCGCGTTGTGGAGGCCGCGGTGCATCCGCTCCGGGTCCTCCCAGGCAAGCAGTATTTGGGCAGCCGACCCGGCCGCCATGGTCAGCTGGCTGCCGACCGGCACCGTGTCGCGCAGACCGGACGGACGCTCGGCGGCCGCGACACAGACGCGGTACTCACCCTGCCGACGGAACAACTGCGCCGACTCACCCGTGATGTCGCGCAGTCGCGCCAGCACCGGACCGGCGGTCGCCAGCAGCCGGTCCTCACCGGCCGCCGAGGCCAACTCGCTGAGTCGCGGTCCGAGCACGAACCGTCCCTGCATGTCCCGGCCGACCAGACGGTGGTGCTCGAGCGCCACCGCCAGCCGGTGCGCGGTCGGGCGGGCCAGACCGGTGGCCGCGACCAGTCCGGCCAGGGTCGCCGGCCCGGACTCGAGCGCGGACAGAACGAGGGCTGCTTTGTCGAGAACGCCGACTCCGCTAGAGTTGTCCATGAGACGATATTGCCGTCTCGAATCGTGGAACGCAAGTCGCTTCCGGGACACAATCGAGAGCACTGTGAGCGATACGGCACCTCACCACACACCTCAAAGGAGAAGTCTGATGGGTAGGACGTTGTCGGAAAAGGTCTGGGATGCGCACGTCGTGCGCCATGCCGACGGAGAGCCCGACCTCCTCTACATCGACCTTCACCTGGTGCACGAGGTGACCAGCCCGCAGGCCTTCGACGGTCTGCGGCTGGCCGGTCGTCCGGTACGGCGCCCGGACCTGACCATCGCCACCGAGGACCACAACGTCCCGACCTTCGACGTGGACAAGCCGATCGCCGACCCGGTGTCGCGGACCCAGGTGGAAACGCTGCGGAAGAACGCCGAGGAGTTCGGCATCCGGATCCACACCCTGGGTGACCCGGACCAGGGCGTCGTGCACGTGATCGGCCCGCAGCTCGGCCTGACCCAGCCCGGGATGACCGTGGTCTGCGGTGACAGCCACACCTCCACCCACGGCGCGTTCGGCGCGATCGCCTTCGGCATCGGTACCAGCGAGGTCGAGCACGTGCTGGCCACCCAGACCCTGATGCAGGCCCGGCCGAAGACGATGGCGGTCACGGTCGACGGCGTACTGCCCGACGGTGTCTCGGCCAAGGACCTGGTGCTGGCGCTGATCGCGAAGGTCGGCACCGGCGGCGGCCAGGGCTACATCGTCGAGTACCGCGGCGAGGCGATCCGGGCGCTGAGCATGGAAGCCCGGATGACGATCTGCAACATGTCGATCGAGTGGGGCGCCAAGGCCGGCATGATCGCGCCGGACGAGACCACGTTCTTCTACCTGCGGGACAAACCGCACGCGCCGCAGGGTGTCGACTGGGAAGCCGCGGTCGAGTACTGGAAGAGCCTGGCCACCGACGAGGACGCCACCTTCGACCGCGAGGTCGTGCTGCGCGCCGAGGACATCGCCCCGTTCGTCACCTGGGGCACCAACCCGGGCCAGGGCATCCCGCTGTCGGCCAACGTGCCGTCGCCGGACGACTTCGAGAACGAGAACGACCGGGTCGCGGCCGAGCGGGCCCTGGAGTACATGGGCCTGACGGCAGGTACGCCGATGCGCGAGATCCACGTGGACACGGTGTTCCTGGGCTCCTGCACCAACGGCCGGATCGAGGACCTGCGGGCCGCCGCCGGTGTGCTGGCCGGCCGGAAGGTTGCCGAGGGCACCAGGATGCTCGTGGTCCCGGGCTCCGGCCGGGTCCGGCTGCAGGCCGAGGCCGAGGGCCTGGACCAGATCTTCAAGGCCGCCGGCGCCGAGTGGCGCGGGGCGGGCTGCTCGATGTGCCTGGGCATGAACCCGGACCAGCTGGCCCCGGGTGAGCGCAGCGCCTCCACGTCGAACCGGAACTTCGAAGGCCGTCAGGGCAAGGGCGGTCGCACCCACCTGGTCTCGCCGCTGGTCGCCGCCGCGACCGCGGTGACCGGAACCCTCGCGGCCCCGGCGGATCTGCAGCCGCTGGACGTCGCCGTACCCGAGAACGTCTGAGGAGACTGGGAACATGGAAGCCTTCATCCAGCACATCGGTACGGCGGCTCCGCTGCGCCGCAGCAACGTCGACACCGACCAGATCATCCCGGCCGTCTACCTGAAGCGGGTCACCCGGACCGGCTTCGAGGACGGGCTGTTCGCGGCCTGGCGCAACGACCCCGAGTTCGTCTTGAACCAGCCGCAGTACGACGGGGTCTCGGTGCTCGTCGCCGGTCCCGACTTCGGCACCGGATCGTCGCGGGAGCACGCGGTCTGGGCATTGCTCGACTACGGGTTCCGGGTCGTGGTGTCGTCGCGGTTCGCCGACATCTTCCGCGGCAACTCGGGCAAGTCCGGATTGCTCGCGGCCCTGGTGACGCAGGACGTCGTGGAGCAGTTGTGGGCCACGATCGAGGCCGACCCGGGCACCAAGGTCACGGTGGACCTGGAGCACAAGACGATCTCGGCCGGTGACGTGTCCGCGCCGTTCGAGATCGACGACTACACCCGCTACCGGCTGCTGAACGGCCTCGACGACGTCGGCATCACCTTGTCGCACGAGGCCGATATCGCCGCCTACGAAGCGACCCGCCCGTCCTTCAAGCCGGCCACCCTGCCCGCCAAGGCCTAGTCACCACTGCAAAGGTTTCGCCCATCCCCGCTTCGGGGGTGGGCGAAACCTTTGTGTAACGGACGGAACATGTCCGGCGATAACTCTGGTGTTACCCTTGCGGGGTTGTCAGTACAAGGCTTGCGAGATCTGGGAGGTGAGGCGCTCATGAACAGCGATCCCTCCAGACATACCGATCTCGCTCGACCTTCGAGAGGCTGATACTTCCTTCTCTTGATGCGGCCTGGGTGCCGCGGGGGTCGGGCAGACGTGTGCCCACATACACCCGCAACACCGCATCTGGAGGACTCATGTCCGACCTGCGCACGCGCACGCTCCGTGCCTTCAGCCGCACCCCGTCGAACCGCGCCGCCGCCCGTCGTGCCGTCCAGCCGCCGATCGAGCCGCCGGTCCACGACAGCACCCCGAAGCCCAAGGGGCACAGCGTCGTCGACAGTGCGATCTACAGCGACGGCCGCCGGGTCGCGTCGCCGGAGTCGCTGGCCGACACCTATCGCGTGCTGCACAAGTCGCCGAAGAGCCTGGCCTGGATCGGCCTGTACCGGCCGGACCGGCGCGAACTCGCCTCGCTGGCCCAGGAGTTCGACCTGCACGAGCTGGCGATCGAGGACGCCATCCAGGCCCATCAGCGGCCGAAGCTCGAGCGCTACGGCGACACGTTGTTCGTCGTCCTGAAGGCCGCTCGCTACCGGGACGCGACCGAGGAGGTCGAGTTCGGCGAGGTGCACGTGTTCGTCGGCCCGGACTTCGTGGTGACGGTCCGGCATGCCGAGGCGCCCAATCTGGCCGCGGTACGGCGCCGGGTCGAACGCGACCCCGAGTTGCTCAACCGCGGGACCGAGGCCGTGCTCTACGCGATCATGGACAAGGTCGTCGACGGGTACGCGCCGGTGGTGGCCGGCCTGGAGAACGACATCGACGAGATCGAGACCGAGGTGTTCCGCGGTGACCCGAAGGTGTCGCGGCGCATCTACGAGCTGTCCCGTGAGGTGATCGAGTTCCAGCGCGCGACCCGGCCGCTGGCCGGCATGCTGGAGCAGCTGCGCGGCGGGTTCGAGAAGTACGGCATCGACGAGGAACTGCAGCGCTCGTTGCGTGACGTCGCCGACCACGTCACCGAGGTGGTGGAGAAGGTTGCCGGGTTCCGCGAACTGCTGCGCGACATCCTGACCGTGAACGCGACCCTGGTGGCCCAGCAGCAAAACGAGGAGATGAAGAGCCTCGCGATCGCCAGCAGCGCGCAGAACGAAGAGGTCAAGAAGATCTCCGCGTGGGCGGCCATCCTGTTCGCGCCGACCCTGATCGGCACCGTCTACGGGATGAACTTCGACCACATGCCCGAGCTGCACTGGCAGTACGGCTACCCGTTCGCGGTCGGCCTGATGGCGATGGTCTGCGGCAGTCTGTACGTGATCTTCAAGCGCCTCAGCTGGCTCTGAATGCCCGGTGCCCAACGCGGGCACTAGTGTTCAGACAGCTGAAGACCTTGGAGGCGGACCATGTGGTTGTTCCTGCGCCGGCGCCTGATCATGTGGGCCGTACTGGCGATCGCCGTACCGTTGCTGGACTGGTTGCTCGGCAAAGTGGCGACCGAGTTGCGTGCCAGGAAGGGCGACTCGGCCGTGACCCGCGGCCTCGACACGGCCCAATCGGGGCTTCGAGTACTGCGCGGCAAGCGTCGCTAGCCGGTCACGGATGGGCATCGGTTCGTTGCTCAGAAGGGGATTCGGGGCCCCGGAACGGCCGAATCGGGCGAAATTGTGGCACGAATCGCCTAAAACAAGGCCGAATTGCCGCGTTGGTGTTTGTGAACCGCGTGTTGAGTCCATAACGTTCCTGTGAGATCGAGCGCTGTGCTCGACGCCTACGTTCACGGAGGGAAGCAGTGAACAAGAGTGAGTTGGTCGGAGCGCTCGCAGTGCACTTCGACGGAAACCGCCGCCAGGCCCAGCACGCGTTGGAGTCGGTGATCGACACCATCCAGCGTGAGCTGACCAAGAAGGGTGGCAAGGTCGCCATCACCGGTTTCGGTGCCTTCGAGGCCATCGAGCGTGGGGCGCGCATCGTGCGCAACCCGCGGACCGGTGAGACCAAGCGTGCCAAGAAGACCACGGTGCCGAAGTTCCGCGCGGGTGCGGAGCTGAAGGCCGTTGTCTCCGGTGCGAAGAAGCTGCCGAAGCTGGTCGTGCCGAAGCCGGCCGCGACCGCCACCAAGGCGGCTGCCCCGGCCAAGAAGGCCGCTCCGGCCAAGGCCGCGGCGACCAAGACCGTTGCCAAGAAGGCTCCGGTCAAGAAGGCCCCGGCCAAGACCGTTGCCAAGAAGGCCCCGGTCAAGAAGGCCCCGGCCAAGACCGTTGCCAAGAAGGCCCCGGTCAAGAAGGCGACCGTCGCCAAGAAGGCGCCGGCCAAGAAGGCCCCCGCCAAGAAGGCTCCGGCGAAGCGCGCAGCTTCTCGCTGACCTTCAGCACTGCAGCACCGCAACACCAGCGAAGGCCGGTCACCCCACTCCAGGGGCGACCGGCCTTCGCTCTGTCGTTGAGAGGTGCCTGCGGCAACCTTCTACAGCTCGGTGATGAAGTCCACCTTGGTAATGGCCAGATCTGCCCCGGAACCGGTGGTTTCCAGCCGCACCCGCTGGCCGACGCGCAGATGCCGCACCGGTGTGTCGGACACGGCGTGCACGGTGAAGGGCAGTTCGACACCCCGGTCGGTCAGGACCGCACCGGAGAAGGTCTCGGTGTCGTAGCGGCTCACGGTTCCTTGCATATCAGCAGGCTAGCCCTTCGGTCCCGGTGGCGGCGCCGAGTACCAGCGACATCACATCGGCCGTCGCCGGACCCACCCCGAGTTGTACGGCGTGGGCCAGATCGGCCGCCGTGTCGACGTCACGCCGTACCGACTCGATGCCGGAAAGCTCGATCGGGACCGCCCCCGACACTTGGTGGGCTAGTGCGGAACCCACGCCGAAGCGGGGATCCAGCGCAATCCCGGGCGCTGCGGCGAGCAACGTCGTACCGGTGCCGGGGAGGTCGATCACGAACGATCGCGGTGCCACACAGGCAGCCAGTACGGCGGTCAGCTCGGCCGGCCGGAGTGCCGGGAGATCCGCGGAGAGGGCAACGACTCCGTGGTTCGGGAACTCGGCAGCGGCGACCGCGGCACCATGCAGCAAGGCTTCGTTGAGACCAGCGGAGGGGAGGTCCGGGACCACCCGCGCACCCACCGCGGTCACGTCCGCGGCGACGACCGGGTCGTCGGTGACGACCAGCACCGCGTGGACCAGGGGAGAGGCGAGGGCGGCCGCAGTAGTGTCGACAGCAAAGGACCGGGCCAGCTCCGGGCGGTGCTGGGGGTAGGCCGCAGCGAGGCGGCTCTTCGCGATCGCCGTACGCTTCACCGGGATCGCCAGGGTCCAGGGAGCGACCTGTAGGTCTGCCATCAGGCAGGATTCTCCCATGACGGACGGCAGTGACGAGCACCAGGAGGCAGCAGTGGACGGCCAGCCCAGTAAGACGCCGGATCCTCGGCCGCGGCGGGGCTTCTGGTTCGGCCTGGTGGTCCTGCTCGTCAAGCCGTTCATGCTGACCTTCACCAAGCCGGAGTTCACCGGCCGCGAGAACATGCCGCGGTCCGGCGGGGTGGTGTTCGCGCCGAACCACATCTCCCACTTCGACCCGCTGGTGCTCGGGTTCTACATCTGGGAGTGCCGGCGGATCCCGCGGTTCCTGGGCAAGGCGTCGGTGTTCAAGATCCCGGTGCTGGGCCGGATCATCTCCAGTGCCGGGCAGATCCCGGTGTACCGGGAGTCGACTCAGGCCGCGGACGCGTTCCGCGATGCCGTCGCCGCGGTCGAGCGAGGTGAGGCTGTGGGGGTCTATCCGGAAGGCACCATCACCCGCGATCCGGATCTGTGGCCGATGAGCGGCAAGACCGGTGTCGCCCGGATCGCGTTGCGGACCGGCTGCCCGGTGATCCCGATCGCCAACTGGGGCGCGCAGGACGTGATCAGGTCGTACACCGGCCGGACGAAGATCAGGTTGCTGCCACGCAAGACGATCAAGGTACGGGCCGGGAAACCGGTCGACCTGAGCGCGTTCGAGGGCAAGCCGCTCACCAACCAGCTGTTGCACGAGGCAACCGAGGTGATCATGCACGCGGTCGCCGAGACACTCGGCGAGCTGCGCGGTGAGACCCCGCCCAAAGAACTCTTCGACCTACGCAAGGCCCGGTCCGAGAACGACGGTGAGGAGAAGGCATGACGAAGGTTGCGGTGTTCGGGGCCGGATCCTGGGGTACGGCGTTCGCCACGGTGCTGGCGAACGCGGGGAACCAGGTGTCCATCTGGGGCCGGCGTGAATCGCTGTGCGAAGCGATCAACACCCAACACGAGAACCCCGACTACCTGCCCGGGATCCGTCTCCCGGACGCGATCACCGCGACCCACGATCCGGCTGCGGCCGCGGCCGGCGCGGAAGCCGTCGTACTGGCCGTGCCCAGTCAGTCGCTGCGCGACAACCTGAAGGACTGGGCCGGCGTGCTGCCCAACGCCGTACCCCTGGTGAGCCTGATGAAAGGCGTCGAGGTCGGTACGACGAAGCGGATGAGCGAGGTGATCGCCGAGCTCACCGGCGCCGGCCCGGAGCGGATCGCGGTCGTGTCGGGTCCGAACCTGGCCCGCGAGATCGCCGAAGGACAGCCGGCCGCGTCGGTGGTCGCGTGTGCCGACGAGGGGACCGCGACCCGGTTGCAGAAGTTGTGCCACTCGCAGACGTTCCGCCCGTACACGAACAACGACGTGATCGGCTGCGAGCTCGGCGGCGCGACCAAGAACGTCATCGCCCTGGCCGTCGGGATGGCCATCGGCCTCGGCTTCGGAGACAACGCCAGAGCATCCGTGATCACCCGCGGCCTGGTCGAAACAGCCCGCCTGGGTACGGCGCTCGGTGCCGACGAGCACACCTTCTCCGGCCTGGCCGGCTTGGGCGACCTCGTCGCGACTTGCTCGTCACCGCTGTCCCGCAACCGGACCTTCGGCGAGAAACTCGGCCAGGGGATGACCGTGGCAGACATCGCCGGTGCGACGCGGCAGGTGGCCGAAGGCGTGAAGTCCTGCGCGTCGATCACCGAACTGGCCCACCACCACGACGTCGAGATGCCGATCGCCGAACACGTCACCAAGGTCGTCGCCGGCGAGATGACCCCCAAGGACATGCTCTTCAGCCTCGTCTCCCGCTCCGCCAAGTCGGAACGCTGGGGATGATCCCGGCAGCCTTCGCCCGCGGCACGCTCGAACGCGAAGGGGAATCGGCCAAGCTCTGGTTGGCCGAGCTACCTGCGATCGTCGAGGGTTTGCTGTCGCGGTGGGAGTGCTCCGTCGACGGTGCCGTCACGCACGGCCGGGTCGGCGTGATCGTGCCGGTCCGGTGTGCTGCCGGCTCTGCGGTGATCAAGGTGTCCTTTCCGCATCCAGGCAACCTGCACGAGCCGGATGCGCTCGCCGCGTGGGGTGGGGGTGGTGCCGTTCTCCTGCATGAGCGGGAGGACGAACTGTTCGCGATGCTGCTGGAGCGCGTGCATCCGGCCACCCTTGCCGACGCCGCGGATGCGGCCAGGGTGGCCGGTCAGCTCAGCCGCCGGCTGGCGATCCCCGCTCCGGCCGGTCTGCCCCGGCTGCAGGATCGCGCGGACGAGTGGGACGAGCAGTTACGCAAGGATGCCTTCGAGTTGGAGCATCGGCTGCCGGCTTCGGCGCTGGACGCCGCACTGGCCGTCATCGACGAACTCGGCCGGGATCAGCCGGACACTGTCATCCACGGCGATCTCCATCCCAACAACATCCTGCGTGCGGACCGGGAGCCCTGGCTGGCCGTCGATCCCAAGGGTTGGGTGGGGGATCCGGCCTACGACGGCGCCACGTTCCTCCGGCCGCGTGCACTGGCACTGATCGAGTCCGACGATCTGGTCAAGGCACTCCACCACGAGCTCGAGGTCTTCGCCGAGGCCGCGGAACTTGATCCGGCTCGGCTTCGTCTGTGGGCCCACCTGCGCGCGGTCCAGGACGCCTTCCATGGCCGTCGGCACGGATTCGGCGTGGCCCGGCAGGGTCCACTCCTGGACCGGCTCATCGCGGTGGTGGATCACCTGGCCGTCAGCTGGCGCTGACGGGAGCGACCGGCGGAAGGTCGAAGTCGTCGTTGCGCATCCGGAGCAGGGCGACGCTGGCACCGGCGAACCCGACGGCGGCGACCAGGAGACCGATGCCGGCGGCAACGTGCCCGGGCAGGAACGGGTGGGTGAAGCCGCCGAGGGCGAGGGCGATCCCCATCCAGGCCGGGGCGACGCGGCTGCGCCACAGGGCGATGCCGAGCAGCAGGAGGCCGAAGGTGATGGCGAGGATGAACAGCAGTCCGCCGATCAGCGTGGTGGGTTGTTCGGCCATCGCGGCGCCGAGCTTCGTCATGGTGGCGCTGTCCAGCCCTTCAGTGACCGTCAGGTACTCCAACGTCACCACGCCTGGCAGCAGGAAGAACCCGGCACTCAGGCCGGTCAGCGCGATCAGCCCGCCGACGGTGGACAGCCGTGGTGCGGCGCGATGGCTCACCCAGGCGACGGCGATCACGGCCGGGATCAGCAGGAAGAACGGTGCCTGGACCCACTGCAGCAGTTCGAAGCGGCCGGGATCCGCGGTCACCGCTGCGAGGTTCGTCTCGAACGGCGCGCCGCCGTCGACCGGGCTGAACAGGTAGTACAAGCCCTGGACCAGCATGGGCAGCGGCGCGATGACGGCGAGCAGAACCCGCCAGAAGCCCCGGACGTCACGTGGTGTCCGAGTGGCTCGTGCAGTGGTCGAGGTGGTTGTCATGAGGTACTCCTTCAGAAGCCGGAACGCTGACTTGGCTTCAGCCTCCGATGTGGGTGGCCCCAGCCGGCAGGGCAACGGCAGCCGGGACGATCGAGAAAGGTTCCTGGGTCGCGTGGGGGTCGGCCCCTACGCGATCGTGGGGTCGTGGCCCGATGATGAGCAGGTGAGCGCCAAGCCTGAGGAGAGCCGCCGGCTGAAGCCGGCTGCCACTGGGGTGCTGCTCGTGGCGGTCGCGGAGGCGGCTGTGACAGCTTGGGCCGCTGCCGCGTCGGGCCTGGGCTGGGAGCGCCTGGTCGGCCTGTTCGTGGTGACGAACGCGATCATCGGACTGTCGCTGGCACTGGCCGGCTGGCCTATCGCCTACTACCACCCGCGCAACCTCGTCGGCTGGTCGCTGCTTGTCGGCGGATGCTTCTACGGCGCAACAGGGACCGGCCTCAGCCTGGTGGCGTGGGCAGGGGAGCCGACCGTCCCCTGGCGCGTTCTTGCCACCGTGACCAACGGCAGTTGGAGCTGGGCATTGACCCTGTTCCTCCCGTTGGCGCTGGTGCTCTTCCCGGACGGCCGGTTGCCCGGTCGCGGTTGGCGGTGGCTCGTCGTCGTACTGGTGGGCAGCGCGGTGCTGTGGACCGGCGCCGGTGTGCTCGACCCGAACGGCGGACTGACCGCCGAAGTAGGCGTTCCCGGCTACCCGGCCTGGTCCGGGTTCTGGCAGATCGTCTGGTTCCAGGTCGCCGGCCAGTTCGGTCTGCTGGCTGGTTTCGCCGGTGCCCTGGCGGCCTTGATCGTGCGCTATTGGCGTGGGCCGGAGAAGGTCCGTCGCCAAATCCTGTGGTTGCTGATGGCACTGATCGTGATGCTCACCTGCTTCGCGATCGAGTCCACCGTCGAGTCGGAGTCGCTGCTGCTCGGCGTCGTACCCATCCTGCTTCTTCCGTTGTCGATCGCCATCGCGATCCTGCGGTACCAGCTGCTGGATATCCGGCTGGTGGTCTCTCGCTCGGTGCTGTACCTGCTGCTGACCGGTGGTGTGGTCGCTGCCTACCTGGCTCTGGTCCTGCTGCTTGACCAGACGGTACGTCGGCAGGTCTCGCTCAACTCGTCAGTGCTCGCGACCCTGGTGATCGCGCTGGCGTTCAACCCGGTGCGAGTCTGGCTGCAGCGACTGATCCATCGGGCGTTCTACGGTGCGCGCAGGGACCCCGTCAGCGCCATCGCCGAGGTCGGCGCGCAGATCGGAGCGGCAGCCGGCGCCGGCCTGACGGGCGTCCTGGAGGCACTCTGCCGGGTGATGCGCTTCCCCGCCGCTGCCGTCGTCATCGAGGGCAGCCAGATCGCTGTTCACGGCGAGCTGCCCGCGCACCGGCACGCTGTCGTACTGCGCTCTGGTGACGACAGGCTGGGTGAGCTTGTCATCGGCCTGCGCTACGGGGAGTCTCGGCTGGACGCGGCCGACGAGCAGGTGCTGAGCCTGCTCGCCGCACCGTTGGCAGTGGCGGTGCAGGCCGGCCGACTGGCCGCCGAACTGCGGGACTCCCGGGAACGCATCGTCAGCGGCCGGGAGGAGGAACGCCGGCGCATCCGTCGCGACCTGCACGACGGGCTCGGCCCGGTTCTGACCGGGGTGGTGCTCAGCGCCGACGCGGCACGACGGCTGCTCCGGACCGACCCGGACCGTAGCTCCGAGCTGCTGGCCGGGCTGCGCGACCAGACGATCGGAGCGATCGAGGAGATCCGGCGACTGGTGTACGGCCTGCGGCCGCCCGCACTGGACGGACTGGGCCTGCTGGGTGCGCTGCGGGAGTACGCCATGATGGTGTCCCGCCGAAGCGACGGTGCTGCGCTGGCCGTGACAGTCGAGGCACCGCCCGCGCTGGCTGAGCTGTCGGCCGCCGTGGAAGTCGCCACCTACCGGATCGCCACCGAGGCCCTGACCAACGTCGTCCGGCACTCCACTGCGACGATCGCCGCCGTACGCCTCAGCGTCGACGCCGACGCGCTGCACCTGGAGATCCGCGACAACGGGGTGAACTCCGGTGCGCCGTGGCAGCCTGGCGTCGGACTCACCTCGATCAGCGAGCGGACCGCCGAGTTGGGTGGGCAGTTCGAGATCCAGTACGACGGGACGGGTTGCTCCGTCAGCGTCGTGCTTCCCCTGACATCAACGGCGGTGGGGGTATGACACTGCGGATCGTGGTCGCGGACGACCACGGCATCGTCCGGGAAGGGCTCGGCGCCCTGCTCTCGGCACATGACGGGTACGAACTCGCCGGCACTGCGGCCACCGGAGCAGAGGCAGTTCGGGCCGCCGTCACGTTGCACCCCGATGTCGTCGTGATGGACATCCAGATGCCAGACCTGACCGGCATCGAGGCCACCAGGCAGATCACCCGGGCCGCACCGGATGTCGCCGTACTCATCCTGACCATGTTCGATGACGACGAGTCCGTTTTCGCCGCGATGCGCGCAGGTGCCCGCGGCTACGTGCTCAAGGGAGCCGCCCCGGACAACGTCATCCGCGCCATCGCGGCGGTTGCGGCCGGCGAAGCCATCTTCGGTCCCGGTGTCGCCCGCCGGGCACTGGCCTACCTGTCCGGACCGCGCACTGACCAGCCCGCCTTCCCTGAGCTGACCCCGCGGGAGCGGGAAGTCCTCGACCTCATCGCCGCCGGGCTCGGCAACGCAACGATCGCCGCCCGGCTCGGCCTGGCGCAGGCGACCGTCGGCAACCACATCACGAACATCTTCGGAAAGCTCCAGGTCGCCAGCCGTGCGGAGGCGATCATCCGGGCCCGCTCCGCCGGTCTCGGCGACGATCGCTAGGCGCTGGCGAGGGTGTGCTGGAGGACGAGGGTGGCGGCGCCGCGGAGGGCGGCGTCCTGGCCGGACCGTGAGGTGACCACGCGCAGGTCGGTGGTGGCCAGGGGCAACGATCTGGCATAGATCGCTTCCCGGATCCCGGCGAGCAGGCTGTCGCCGGCTTGGGAGAGTGAGCCGCCGACCACGATCACCGACGGGTTGAGCAAACTGACGCAGGCCGCCAGCACAGTGCCGATCTCACGACCCGCTTGGCGAACGGCCTGAGTCGCGGCCGTGTCTCCGGCGCGCACCAACTCGATGATGTCCCGACTGCCTTGCACTCCCAGCTGCGCGGCGATCGCCGCAGACGAAGCGATGGCTTCCAGGCAGCCGCTGTTCCCGCAACGGCAGAGCTCCGTGTGCCCGGGAGTCTGGATGTGACCGATGTCGCCGGCCGCTCCTTGCGCACCTCGATGCAGCCGGCCACCGCTGATCACGCCGGCACCGATCCCGGTCGCGACCTTCAAGAACAGGAGGTGTTCGACGTCGGCATACTCGGTCGCGTGCTCACCGAGGGCCATGATGTTCACGTCGTTGTCGACCAGCACCGGTCCGGCGAGTTCACGGCTCAGTCGTCCGACGACGTCGTACGAGTCCCAGCCCGGCATGATCGGCGGATGGTTCGGCCGCCCGGTGCTGTGCTCGACGGGTCCCGGCAGCCCGACTCCCGTGCCCGCCAGGTCATCGACGGACCGACGGGCCTTCTTCAGCAACGCGCGCCCGGTCCGCGCGACCGCACTCAGAACCGCCTCAGGTCCCTCCGCGATGTTCAGCGGCATCGTGGCCCGATCGAGGATGTCGCCCGTCAGATCGGTGAGGGCAACGGACAGATGGGTTGCCCCGACGTCCGCCGCGAGGATCAGCCGTGCGCTCGGGTTGAACCGGAACCGCGCCGGCGGCCGTCCACCGGTCGACGCCGCTTCACCCGACGGTACGACGAGACCGGCCGCCACCAACTCCTCGATCCGGCCGGTCACGGTCGACCGGGCCAGACCGCTGAGGTCGATGAGTTCGGCCCGGGTCCGCGGCCGCCCGTCGAGGAGCAAGCGCAGTACCTCGCCGCTTCCCGCCGTACCGAGATCACTCATGCTGCGCCGGACTTCCGTCGATGGGCTGCTGGACTTTTGCTTGACAGGGTTCAAAAGTGTCACATAGCGTCCTTCAGCGTGTCCACCAGTGCGCGCAAGCTTCGGGTCGGGATCGTCGGCGGCGGCTTCATGGGTCGTGTCCACGGCAGGTCCGCGCTGGTCGCGGGCGCTCACGTAGTCGGTGCGGTCGGGTCGACACCGGCACGGGCGGAGGCGGCCGCCGAGGCGACCGGCGCCGAGCGCGGTTTCGCCGACCTCGACGAACTGCTTGCCGCCGACATCGACGTGGTCCACGTCTGTACGCCGAACACCACGCACCTCGCGGTGACCCTGCAGGCGCTGGAAGCCGGCAAGCACGTCATCTGCGAGAAGCCACTCGCAACCTCCGTTCAGGACGCGGCCGGACTCCATGCGGCCGCGCTCGAGGGGGAGCGAGTCGGCACCGTGCCGTTCGTGTACCGCTACCACCCGATGGTCCGCGAGCTCCGGACCCGGATCGCCGAGGGCGAGGCCGGCGTGATCACCAGCCTGCACGGGTCGTACCTGCAGGACTGGCTGGCCGGCGAGGACGACCAGAACTGGCGTGTCGACGACGAAGCCGGCGGCCCGTCGCGGACGTTCGCCGACATCGGGTCCCATTGGTGCGATCTGACCGAGTTCGTCACCGGCGACCGGATCCAGGCCATCAGCGCACAGCTGCGGACCGTTCGTTCGCAACGCGGTGGGGCCGAGGTCCGCACCGAGGATCTGGCGACCGCTCAGTTCCGCACCGAGGCCGGAGTGCTCGGCACGATCGTGGTCAGCCAGGTCGCGGCCGGCCGGAAGAACCGGTTGTACCTGGAGGTGTCCGGGACCGAGTCGAGTTTCGGCTTCGACCAGGAGGACCCGGATCGGTTGTGGGTCGGCCGTCGTACCGCGTCGCAGCTGCTCACCCGCGATCCCGAGACGCTGAGCCCGCCCGCCGCACGGGTGAACCGGCTGCCGGCCGGGCACGCGCAGGGGTACCAGGACGCGTTCGACAGCTTCGTCGCCGACAGCTATGCCGCCGTACTGGGTGACCGCCCGGACGGCCTGCCCGATTTCGCCGCCGGTGCGCGGTCCGCCCGGCTGGTCGACGCCGTACTGCGTTCGGCCGCCGCGGACAGCGCCTGGATCACAGTCGACAACTCTTAGGAGCCAGTGAGATGCCACGTCCGATCACGTTGTTCACGGGTCAGTGGGCCGACCTGCCGTTCGAGGAGGTCTGCCAGTTCGCCTCGGAGGCGGGGTACGACGGTGTCGAGATCGCCTGCTCCGGTGACCACTTCGACGTCCAGCAGGCGGTCGAGGACGACTCCTACGTCCAGGGCCGGCATGACATCCTGGCGAAGTACAACCTGAAGGTCTTCGCGATCTCCAACCACCTGGTCGGCCAGGCGGTGTGCGACAACCCGATCGACTTCCGGCACCAGGCGATCGTGCCGTCGCGGGTCTGGGGCGACGGTGATCCGGAAGGTGTCCGGCAGCGGGCGGCCGAGGACCTGAAGAACACCGCGCGGGCCGCGGCCAAGCTCGGGGTGAACACGGTGATCGGCTTCACCGGCTCGTCCATCTGGCAGTACGTCGCCATGTTCCCGCCGGTGCCCGCCGAGCGGATCGCGGCCGGCTACCAGGACTTCGCGGACCGGTGGAACCCGATCCTCGATGTCTTCGACGAGGTCGGCGTACGGTTCGCCCACGAGGTGCACCCGTCCGAGATCGCGTACGACTACTGGACCACGCAGCTCACGCTGGAGGCGATCGGTCACCGCGAGGCGTTCGGGCTGAACTGGGACCCGAGCCACATGGTCTGGCAGGACATCGACCCGGTCGCGTTCCTGTGGGACTTCAAGGACCGGATCTACCACGTCGACTGCAAGGACACCCGGATGCGGACCGGCGGCGGCCGCAACGGCCGGCTCGGCTCGCACCTGCCGTGGGGTGACCCGCGGCGCGGCTGGGACTTCTACTCGACCGGCCACGGCGACGTGCAGTGGGAGGACTGCTTCCGCGTCCTGAACTCGATCGGGTACGACGGTCCGATCTCGGTCGAATGGGAAGACGCCGGGATGGAGCGCAAGGTCGGCGCGGCCGAGGCGGTCAACGTCATCCGCGGCCTGGCCTTCGACAAGCCCGCGGCGGCCTTCGACGCGGCCTTCGCCACGGACAAGTAGGCCGTCAGCTCATCCCCACCTGCTGGCGCTCGGGCTCGATCAGGGCGATGACGCGCTCCTGCTCGCGCGGGTATGGCTGGCCGATGTACTTCATCGCGATCTGGTCGACGATCTTCCAGCCTTCGTCGCCCTCCAGCCATTCGACGACGCGACCGCGCACGATGATCGGCTCGAACGGGTTGTCGAGCGGAGTCAGGGACAGCGCAACCCGCGGATCGCGCCGCAGGTTGCGCGCCTTCCGCGAGTCCGGCCCGGTCAGGAAGGCGATGCGTTCTCCCACTGTCGTGACCCACAACGGCACGGAGTGCGGACCGCCATCGGGCAACACGGTGGCAAGGTGCGCAACCGCGGTGGTGTCGAGCACACGGCGTACGTCGGCATTCAGCATGACAATCAGCTCCTGGCGAGGTTGGTGACGAGGATCATCGCTGGACCTCGTAGTGGAGGTGGGTGACGCCCGGGGCGGGGACGACGTCGATGATGCGCAGTTGGATGTGGTCGGGGAGCGCCTGGAAGTAGGGGCGGCCGCCGCCGAGCAGGATCGGGATCTGGTGGAGGACGAGTTCGTCGACAAGACCCGCCTTCAGGGCCTCGGTGACGACACCGCCGCCCATCAGCGCGACGTCCTTGTCGCCGGCCGCTTCTTTGGCCGCTGCGACCGCGTCCTCGATCCCGGTGGTGATCAGCGTCTGGCGATCGCTCACTTCTGCCGGCCGGTGGCTGACGACGAACAGGGGCGCTGTCGGGTGCGGGCTTCCGCCGCCGAAGCGCTCGGAGTCCTCGAAGGTGTTGCGGCCCGCGAGAGAAGCGCCGACGCGACTGGCGAGTGAGTCGAACAGGCGGGCGCTGGGCTCGCTGAGCTTGAAGCCGTCGAACACCTGGCTGGGTACGTCGCCGTCGAAGTACCAGTCGAAGAGCATGCCGCCGTCGCCGAGCCCTCGCCCCGGGCCGGGGTCGCGACCGGTGATGTACCCGTCGACCGAGACCGAGAGTGCGCTGATGACCTTGCTCATCCTGGGTGATCCCTTCGTGGGTTCCTTCAAGAGACTCCATGACCGTAGCAGTTGGAGTTCCGTAAGGGAACCCCAACTGCTAGATTGGCTACATGCAACGCACCAACTTCGGTGAACTGGTCTGCTCGATCGCCCGCACCCTCGACGTGATCGGGGAGCCGTGGTCGCCCCTCATCCTGCGCGACGTGTGGGTCGGGATGCGCCGGTTCGACGAGCTCCAGGCGGACCTCAAGATCTCGCGCAAGGTGCTGACCGAGCGGCTCAACCACCTCGTCGACCACGGCGTGCTCGAGCGTCGTCCGTACGACAACCGCCCGCGGTACGAGTACCACCTGACGGAGAAGGGCACCGAGCTCGTCGACCTGCTCATGGTCATGAAGGGCTGGGGCGACAAGTGGCTGGCGGGCGAAGCTGGACCACCGGTCCTCTACCGCCACCACGCCTGCGGCGAGATCGCCGACGTCGAACTCCACTGCACCCACTGTGACAAACCCATGCACGCAACTGACGTCGACGTACTCCCAGGCCCGGCGTTACAGCTGTTGGAGGCGGCGACGGATGAGCGTGTCGAGCCGCAGCCAGGCCGGCGATGAGGCGTTGACGGTGCTCTGCAGGAGCTGCGGGATCGCCGAATCCGTCGTCTGCCCTGGGAGGTTGCCGGGGTCGTCGTAGCGCTGGACTGTCTCGTCCACGATGCGCTGTGCGAGCTCGTCGAGGTACGGATCGGCCGGATCGAGGTCGTGGGCCTGGTCGTAGGCGAGATAGAGCCTCCGCAGCGCCGGGTCGGTCAGGGCGTCGGCCTGGTCGCGGAAGAGGTCGGAGGCGATCTCGGGATGCGTGGCGTAGACGATGATCCACAGATCGCGTTCCAGCTCGACCCAGCGTGCGGTGAAACCGAGCTTCTCGAGTTCCTGCAGATGGCGTTCCACGTCCGCGGGCAGCAATCGGATGTCGCCGGCGGCAAGCTTGCGCAGTTGCCGCTGGGTGTCGCGCAGTCGCCGGATGCGGGCGGTCAGGTCAGCGTCGATCTGCTGCAGCGCGTCCCCGAAGTCCTCTGTCGTGCCGAGGTCGCGGATTCGGGCGAGCGGTACGCCGGCCTCGGCCAGGGTCCGGATCCTGATCAGCTCGACGACGGCCTGAGCGCCGTACCGGCGGTATCCCGACGAGTCGCGTTCAGGCTCGGGCAGGAGGCCCTTGGCGTGGTAGACGCGCACGGTCTTGGTCGACACCCCGACGTACCGGGCCAGCTGTCCGATGGTGAGCACACAGCCATTGTTGACCTTGCCCTAGGGGCAATGTTGGACGATCGGGCTATGACCGACTGGGAGACGCTTCGGGCGTTGGCTGATGAGGGGAACGAGAAGGCGCTGGATCGGCTTGCTGATCTGGCTGATGAGCGGAATGACGTGGCGGCGTTGAGCGAGTTGCTGGATGAGGGGTGTGAGCGGGCCGGCGAGCACCTCACCCGCCGCGCCGTCGCCGCCAACGATCTGCTGGAACTGCAGCGGATCCGCGATGCCGGGTACGACGAAGCCGGTGAGGTGCTCGACCGTTTGCTCGACTAGACCGTCGCCAGCTCCGCCGTGGGCTGGCAGGCGCTGACCTTGGCCGCGCGCGGACGCAGTCCGAACCAGACCAGGACCACGCTGACCAGAGTCAGGGCCACGTCCACCGACAGGGCGAGGTGCATGCCGGTCAGGTGCACGGCCTGCGTGGCGGCGATCGCGGCGAGAACCGGCGTACCGACGGTGCCGGCGACCTCCTGAGTCATCGAGGTCAGTCCGGTCGCCAAGCCCTGCTCTCCGTCCGGCACGGCGGACGTCCCCGCCACCGTGTACGCCACGATGGCCGCCACGTGTCCGTAGAACCCGATGAACAACGCCGGGATCAGCACCACGAGCGCGAGGACCCGGTTGGTACCAAGGAATACCAGCGGAAGCGTTGCCAGCCCCTGCACCGCCATGCTCACGGTCAGGACCTTGCGGTAGCCGAAGCGCCCGATGATGCGCCCGGCAACCACTCCGGCAGCCACCGACGCCAGACCCGGGATGCCGAACACGAGACCGGTCGCGAGCGGGGACAGACCAAGAGTCTGCTGCAGATACAGCGTGGTCAGGAAGATCATCGCGGGCTCCATCGAGCACACCACGAGCCCCGCGTAGTTGCCCCACGCCACCGACGGCTGCCGCAGAATGCGCACCGGGACGAGCGCTGTGGTGGACCGCCGCTCGATCAACCAGAACGCGACCAGCAGCAGTACGCCGACGATCGCAGTAGGCATGCTCCGCTCGATCACGGCATAGATCACGGCCAGCAGACCACCGGTCACCGTCACAGCACCGGGTACGTCGAGCTTCGCCCGCACAGCCGCCGTACTCTCGCGAATCACGAACGGCGTGAGGACCAGAACGGTCACCACGACTGGCACGTTGATGAAGAACGCCGCCCGCCACCCGAGCAGGCTCACCAGCGCACCGCCGACCAGTGCGCCAACGGCAAAGCCAGCAGACAGCAGCGCACCCCGCAGACCCAGCACACGCGCACGCACCGCGCCATCCACAAAGGTCGTGGTCAGCAACGCCAGTGACGTCGGCAACGCCATCGCGGTGGCCAGACCCTGCAGCACCCGAGCGGTCAGCAGCAACTCAGCGTTGACCGCGAAGCCGCCCAGCAACGACGCCCCGGCCAGCAGAACCATGCCGGCCAGGAACAGCCTGCGCCTACCGAAGTAGTCCGCCAATCGCCCGAACAGCAGCGCGAAACCGGCCGCAGGCAGCGCGAAGGCCGAGGTGATCCACGGCAACCCTTCCGGCCCCAGCCCGACGCCTGCACCCGCCTGTGGCAGCGCGATGTTCAGTATCGAGAAGTCGACCGACAGCATGAAGCCGGCACCGAGTAGCACCAGCAGAACGACGCGTTGACGCAGATCCATGAGAAGCTCCAAGTAGCAACCGATTGGTTGCTACATTATGGCAACCGATTGGTTGCGTCAATCCCCTCTCAGGCGATCCGGGAGCGGTTGCGAGTGCGCAGTACCGGGGCGAACGCGGCCAATCCGGTCGCGAGCAAGGTCACCACCAGGAACGAGATCGTCAGACTGCTCGCCTGGGCGATCCCGCCGATGATCGACGGCGCCACCAGTCCGGAGGCGTACGTGATGGTCGCAACGCCGGCGATCGCGTGGCTCGAGTTGGCGTCCGTGTGCCCGGCCGCCGCGAACGCGAGCGGTACGACGACCGCGATCCCGCCCCCGATCAGCCCGAACCCGGCCATCGCGACCACCGGATGCGGTGCGACGACGACCAGTACGCCGCCCGCCGTGGCGATCACGCCACTCCACCGAACCGTCCGTACGGCGCCGAAGCGGTCGATCACCGCATCACCCGTGAGCCGCGCGATCGCCATCGTCAACGTGAAGCCCGTGGTCGCCGCGGCCGCCACACCCGCCGAACTGTCGAGGATGTCGCGCAGATACACCGCCGACCAGTCCAGGCTCGCGCCCTCCGCGAACACCGCGCAGAACCCGACCGCCCCGATCAGCAACGCCGACCGCGGCGGCAACGCGAACCGCGCCGGCGGCTCCTCGTCATCCGCCGGATGGATGTTCAGCACGAACTGACACACCACGGCACCGATCACAGTCAGTACGGCGGCCGCCAGCGCATGGTGGATCTGGGCGCTCAACCCGGTATGCGCGGCAACGGTCCCCAGCGCCGACCCGATCAGCGCACCGACACTCCACATGCCGTGCAGGCCGGACATGATCGACTTGTCCAGCTGGTGTTCGACCTCGACGCCGAGTGCGTTCATCGCGACATCGGCCATCCCCGCCGTACCGCCGTACACGAAGAGTGCTGCGCACAACGTGAGCAGGTTGGGGGAGAGGGATGGTAGTACCAATGCGAGTGTCCACAGGGCGAGCAGACCCCGGAGTGCGTGCCGGGTCCCGAGGGTGTGCGTGACGCGGGCCGCGAGCGGCATCATCAGCGCCGCGCCGAGTGCCGGGAACGCGAGCGCCAACCCGAGTTGGCCGGCGGACACCCCGGAGTGCTCCTGAATCCACGGCACCCGGGTGGCGAACGAGCCTGTGACCGCGCCGTGCACACAGAAGACCGCGGCTACGGCATACCGGGATCGGCGGACGTCGTTAGCCACAGGCAAACACTCACTTTGTTTGATCGAACATCTGGATGGTAGATTTCTGCGCATGAGGAGCGCAGAACGGCACCAAGTGATCGTAGAACGACTGCGCAGGCTGGACCGAGTCTCCGTCCAGGAACTGGTCGAGGCCACTGAGGCCTCAGATATGACGGTCCGTCGCGATCTCGACTTCCTGGCCGCTCAGGGCGTCCTCAAACGCATCCACGGTGGCGCCGTCTCGGCGATGCCGTCCGGGGTCGAGCCGCCGTACTCGCTCCGAGCCCAGGCGGCCCTTGCCGCCAAGCGCGCCATCGCCGCGGCCGCCGTCGCGCACATCCGCGACGGCGAGACCATCGTCCTCGACAGCGGTACGACGGCCCTCGAGGTGGCCAAGCTCCTCCACGACCGCGCGGTCACCGTCATGCCGCTCTCGCTGCGGATCGCGCAGGAGCTGGCCGAGGCGCCGCGGATCCGGTTGTTGATGCCTGGGGGAGAGGCACGCAAAGGTGAGTTGTCACTGGTCGGCCCGCTGACCATCGCCTCGCTGCGCGCGCTGCGTTTCGACCTGGCCGTGCTCAGTCCGTGTGCTTTCAGCCTCGATGCCGGGCTGACCGCGTTCGACCTGGGTGACGCCGAGGTCAAGCAGGAGGCGCTCGCCGTCGCCACCCGGTCGATGGTGCTTGCCGACGGCGCCAAGTGGGACCGTGCCGCACTCGCCTACGTGTGTCCGGCCGACCGCCCCGACCTGATCATCACCGACCCCACTGCGCCGGAGGAACAACGCACCATGCTCACCCAACGTGGAGTCCTGGTCGAGGTGACGTCTTGACGGCACTTTTGGCCGGCCCTTCGGCGCCGCCCCGAGCCGCCCGGATCGCCACCTGGATCTACTTCGGCCTGAACGGTTTCGCCGTCGGCATGTGGGTCGTCCACATCCCCAGCATCGAACACGCCACCAACATCTCGCACAGCACGCTCGGACTCCTGCTCCTAGTGCTCGGCGGTGCCGCCTTCCTCGGCATGCAGGTCGCCGGCCCGCTCGTCGACCGCCTCGGCCAACGCCGCCTGGTCCCGGCCGCCGGTGTTCTCCTCGGCATCGCCCTGTTCTGGCCGGGTCACGCCCACAACTGGTGGACGCTCGGCCTCACCCTCATCGTCATCGGCTTCGCCAACGGCTCCTTGGACGTCGGCATGAACGCCCAGGCCGTCGTGGTCGAACGCGGCTATCCACGCCCGATCATGGCCGCGTTCCACGCGATGTGGTCGATCGGCGGTGCCTTCGCCGCGCTGATCGGATCCGCCACCCTGCGAGCCGACGTACCGACGCCCGTAACCCTCAGCCTGGCCGGTGTGCTCTGCATCGTCGTGTCCCTGGCCGCCGGCCGTTTCTTGATCGAGGCAACGACCGAGGAGCACGAGGAGCAGGAGGAACGCGCGAAGCCGCCGGCCAAGCTGGTCTGGGCGCTCGGCGGTCTCGCCTTCGGCCTGATGCTCGCCGAGGGTGTCGCCAACGACTGGGCGGCGCTGCAGTTCCGCGACATCCTCGGTACGTCGGTCAGTACGGCGGCCTTCGCGTACGGCGCCTTCGCCGTCGCGATGACCGTCGGGCGTTTCCTCACCGACCGAGTGGCGGCCGTCGTCGGCCCGGCCGCGATCGTCCGCTACGGCGCCGCGATGGCGGCGGTGGGCCTGACGATCGTGATCGTCGTACCGTGGGTGCCGGTCGCCCTGTTCGGCTGGGCGTTGTTCGGTCTCGGCCTGGCCGGCGGCGTACCGCAACTCTTCACCGCCGCCGGCAACCTCGACCCGCGCGCGGCCGGCGCCCTGATGGCCCGCGTGGTCGGACTCGGGTACGTCGGTCTGCTGGCCGGCCCGGCGTTGATCGGCGGACTCGCGCACTGGATGCCGCTGAACATCGCGTTCATCCTGCCGGTCGTGTTGTGCGTGCTGACGTTCTTCGGCGGGCCGGTGCTCAAATCCCGGTCTTGAGCGCTTGGTCGAGATCGGCCCAGAGGTCGTCAGGGTGCTCGATCCCGACGGACAGGCGGATCAGGTCAGTCGGGATGGTCGGCGCCTCGATCGGCCAGCGGTGGCGGCGTTCGAGCATCGACTCGACCCCGCCGAGGCTGGTCGCGTGTACCCAGAGCGCCGTACTCTCGCAGACCCGCTGAGCGCCTTCCGCGTCACCACCGAGCTCGAACGCCAGGATTGCGCCGTACCCGGACATCTGCGCGGTGGCCCTGGCATGCCCCGGGTCTGTTTGCAGGCCTGGGTACCGCACGCGGCTGACCCGTGGATGCTGGAGCAGACGCTCAGCCAGGAGCGCGGCGTTCGACTGCGCTCGCTCAAGCCGCAGCGCCAGCGTGCGGAGACCGCGCAGCGCCAGCCACGCCTCCATCGGCCCCGGGATGGCGCCCAGATTGCGCCGACGGAGGTCGAGCGCGCTCCACAGGTCGTCGTCGGCGGTGACGATCGCGCCGAGCACTACATCCGAATGACCCGAGATGAACTTCGTTGCCGAGTGCATCACGATGTCAGCGCCCAGCTTGATCGGCTGCTGCAGTAGCGGCGTCGCGAACGTGTTGTCGACGACAACGGTCGCGCCGGCCGCCCGGCCTGCTGCCGAGATCGCCGGCAGATCGGCGACCTCCATCGCCGGATTGGTCGGCGACTCGATCCACAACAGGTCCGTGTGCTGGACCTGGACCGCCTCGGTGACTCGTGCGGTGTCGGCGATGTCGACTCTCTGCACAGTCAGCCGGCCGGTCGCCGCCTGCTGGTCGAGCAGCGCGAGTACGCCGGAATACGCGTGTTGCGGCGCGACGACCCGGCCCCCGAGCGGGACTAGATCGGCGATCGCGGCCACCGCCGCCATCCCCGACGCGAACGTCAGGCCACGCCCACCCTCGAGCTCCCCGAGGGTCTCCTCGAGTGCGGTCCACGCATCGTTCCCGAAGCGCCCGTAACCACGGTCCCCGCCCGCGACGTAGGTCGAGCTGAAGATGGGGGAGTTGCCGACGGGTGCGTTCGGCACCCGCTCCGGGCGGCCGGCGTGGACGACAACGGTCGAGGGATCGAGATCGGAGGCCATGGGGGAATTCTCGCGGCTGCGGACACCGGCCCGACGAGCGGGGCCGTCGGCTACCGCGCTTCGACGGCGGGCAGTGGGATACCGCCGCCGCACAGCAGCGTCATCGCGCGACGGGCGAGTTCTTTGACCTCGGTGCCATCGGGATTCTCGGCCCAGATCCGGACCACGGTCTCGATGATGTTCATCGCGATCCCGGCGGCCAGCGCGGCGGTGAACTCGACGTCCTGCGGGTCGTCACCGGGCAGTCGCCGTACCAGCTCGTCGGTCAGCTCGTTGCGGAACCGCCAGATCATCTCGTTGAGGTGAGCGCTCACCGACGCCGTCTGCGACGCCAGGTCGAACACGGCGCGAACGCGGTCCGGGTTGCTCTCCAGTTGGTCCAGCACCCGCTCGATCACCGACTGCAGGCCGTCCGGCAGCTCCACCTCGGGCTGCTCGCGGAACCAGGCGACCGCTCCCAGCAGACAGTCCTCGACGAACTCGAGGACGAGGGTCTCCTTGGTCGGGAAGTACCGGTACAGCGTGCTCGGGCCGACCTCGGCGGCCGCGGCGATCTGCTCCACCGTGGTCCGGCCGAAGCCGTGGTCGGTGAACAGCTCGAACGCCTTGTCCGCGATCAGCCGGCGGGTCCGCTCCCGCTTGAGTTCGCGCAGTCCCATCTCCACCTCCGCGGGCAGAGTACCGGTTGGGCGACTCGCCGTCGCCGGTTCAAACCGAGGCGTGACGACTACTGAACGCGATCTGAAGAGCTCTTAACCGAACCCCGGTCGGATCCTGATCGCGGGGCCGCTACAGTCGAGCCGGTGAGTGAGTACTCGAGGGAACAGCGCAAACCCCGTGTCGCCGTGGTCTTCGGCGGCCGGTCGAGCGAACACGCCATCTCCTGTGTGACCGCGGCCAACGTGCTGCAGGCGATCGACCGGGACAAGTACGACGTGGTCCCGATCGGCATCAGCACCAGCGGCCACTGGGTGCTGGAGAGCGGCGACCCGGAGCGGCTGTCGATCACCGACGGCAAGCTCCCGGAGGTCGACGTGACGGCACTGCCGGTGCTGTTCGGCGCGAACCGCGAACTCGTGGTGAGCGAACCGGACCGGGTACCGAGCACGCTCGGCGAGGTGGACGTGGTCTTCCCGCTACTACACGGCCCGTGGGGTGAGGACGGCACCATCCAGGGCCTGCTCGAGATGTCCGACATCCGGTACGTCGGGTCCGGCGTACTGTCCAGCGCGGTCGGCATGGACAAGCACTACATGAAGGTCGTCTTCCAGGCCGCCGGCCTCGAGGTCACCCCGTACGTCGTCATCCGCGACCGGGACTGGACCCGCGACCCCGCCGCCTGTCGCGAGGCGGTCGACGCACTCGGTTACCCGGTCTTCGTGAAGCCGTGCCGCGGCGGATCCAGCCTGGGCATCAGCAAGGTCAACAACCTGGCCGAACTCGACGACGCGGTGGTCGAGGCCCGCGCCCACGACCCGAAGGTGATCGTCGAGGCGTCCGCGAAGAGCCCGCGCGAGATCGAGGTCGGCGTCCTCGGCGGCCTGGACGGCGGACCGGCCGAGGTCAGCGTCTGCGGCGAGATCGCGGTCTCCGGCGGCGGACACGACTTCTACGACTTCGAGACCAAGTACCTGCCCGAAGGCGAGGAGTACACCGCCCTCTCCGTCCCCGCCGACCTCCCCGAGGAGATCGCGGCCGACATCCGCGCCAAGGCACTCACCGCCTTCGACGCCATCGAGGGCGAGGGCCTGGCCCGCGTCGACTTCTTCCTCGACGCCGACGGCCGGGTCATCATCAACGAGATCAACACCATGCCCGGGTTCACCCCGACCAGCATGTTCCCGCGCCTCTGGGCCGCCACCGGCGTCGACTACCCCGCGCTGGTCGAACGCCTCCTGACCCTGGCCCTGACCCGCCCCACCGGCCTCCGCTGATCCCACCCCGCCGCCCGCCCAGGCGGGTGGCGGGGAGCAGCACTCATAGGCGCCTCGCCCGCTCGTAGAGGTACCGCTGCTGCGGCAAACTCGTCGTCCGACTCGCAGCCTCCTCGTACGCCGCCCGCGCACCCACCGCGTCCCCGGACATCTCCAGCAGATGCGCCCTCACCGCCGACAGCCGGTGATCCGACGCGATCCGCTCGTCGCCCTCGATCGTGGCCAGTAGTTTCAGCCCGTCATCCGGCCCACGCGCCATCGCCACCGCGACCACCTGGTTCAACGCGACCATCGGGTTGTCGACCAACTGCAGCAACACCTCGTACAACGCGACGATCTGCGCCCAGTCGGTCTCCTCCGCCGACGGCGCCTCGTCATGCACAGCCGCGATCGCCGCCTGCAGTTGATAAGGCCCCACCGGCCCCCGCGGCAACGCCGCCGTGATCAGCCCAACTCCCTCCTGAATCAACTCCGGAATCCACAACGACCGATCCTGCTCGTCCATCGGCACCAGCTCACCCAACGGCCCGGTCCGGGCCGGACGCCGCGCATCCGTCAGCAGCATCAACGCCAGCAACCCGGCCACCTCGCTGTCATCGGGCAGCAACCGATGCAGCATCCGCGCCAGCCGGATCCCTTCCGCCGCCAACTCCACGCGTTGCAGACTCGGCCCCGTCGTACTCGCGTAGCCCTCGTTGAAGATCAGGTACACGACCTTCAGCACCGCGCCCAGCCGCTCGTCCCGATCCGCCGGCAGCGCGAACCGGGCCCCACTGTCCTTCACGCTCGCCTTGGCCCGGCTGATCCGCCGGGTCATCGTCGCCTCCGGCACCAGGAACGCCCGCGCGATCTCGGCCGTCGTGAGACCGCCGACCGCCCGCAGCGTCAATGCGATCTGCGACGCCGGCGACAGCGACGGATGGCAGCACATGAACAGCAGGATCAGCGTGTCGTCGGTATCCGCGGTCCGCTCACCCGGCCCTGGTTCGGGCGTCGTCGCCCACTGCGCCACCCGGTCCTCGCGCCGTTGACGGGCCTGCTCACGACGCAGCAGATCCGTCAGCCGGCGCGAGGCCACCGTGATCAACCACCCGCGCGGGTTGTCCGGGACACCCTCCACAGGCCACTGCTGCGACGCGGCCAGCAAGGCCTCCTGCACCGCGTCTTCCGCGGTGTCGAAGTGCCCGTACCGCCGCACCAGCGCCCCGAGCACCTGTGGGGTCAGCTCACGCAGCAGATCGTGGAGAGCGGCGGACATCGCGATCAGTCCAGGATCTCGCCGCGGCCCTCGATGACCGGCCGCACGTCGGCGTACGCGGTCGCACGGACGAACTCAGGCGCTGGTGTGTCCCCGAGCCGGGCCGCGATCTCGGTCGCCCGGTCGAACGACTCGCACTCGACGATCCAGTAGCCGGCCAGCACCTCCTGGGTCTCGGCGTACGGACCGTCCGTCACCACCGCGGCACCGTCCTTCGAGCCCAGCCGCCTGGTCAGCACCGGCGCCGCGAGCCCACGGGTCTCGACCAGTTCACCCGACTCGATCAGGTCGTTGTTGAACTTCTCCATGAACGCGCCCATCGCGGCGAAGTCCTCGGCGGTCCACGCCGGCTTGCCGGTGTCCTTGCCCGCCATCCCGTCGTAGTCCTGCTGCGACGCGTACGTGAGGATCATGTACTTCATCGGAATCTCCCGTCGTCCCGGGCACCACCTCGGTGCCTCTCGCCTGGTACGTCGCCCCCGCCGGATCGAACCGGACACCGCCGACGAACTTTGCTTGCGATTGGAGTATGCCGTTGTCAGGTACAGGGAGTGATGAGTTTGTTGAACCTGTGGACAGCGTCCGAGACGTCGGTCAGGGCGTTGGCCTCGGGGGCGTACTTGGCCGGGACGGCGACCTCGAAATAGACCTGCCGGCCGATGGTGGTGAAGATGACCCCGTTCTCGACTTCCTTGGCGAACCAGCCGACGCCGTTCACCTCGAAGCACTGCGACTGCGCCTCGGCCATCCCGGCCGGTGGGGCGACCCCACAGGTGACCTCGATCGGCGGATCGCCGTACGCGGTGGTGAGCGGGCTGACCGGCTCGGTCTTGCGCCGTTCGGCGTCCAGGACCTTCGCGGGCAGCGCCTTCACCAGCGGCTCACAGGCCGCCGCGACCTCGGGTGCGGGAGACGGTACGGCGACGGGCGCGGGGCCCGGGCTGCACCCGGCCAGCAGGATCAGACCGAGTGCAGCGAACAGGACTTTGGGCATGCGAAAGGACGGCGGGACCCCGTGGCGATCAGATGTGGACGACGGGGCAGGTCAGCGTGCGGGTGATGCCGGGCACGTTCTGGACCTTGGCAACCACCAGTTTGCCCAGTTCGTCGACGTTGCGGGCTTCAGCACGGACGATCACGTCGTACGGACCGGTGACGTCCTCGGCCAGGGTGACGCCCTGGACCTCGGCGATCTGTGCCGCGACGTCGGCTGCTTTGCCGACCTCGGTCTGGATCAGGATGTAGGCCTGGACCACCACGTCGTTCTCCACTCAGTCGTCCTCAGCTGGCTCCGGCCGTACCCATTGCAGGGGTACTGCGAGACGGCCGGGCGTACTCTTCGTTGCCCGGTCACGGTACCGCCTAGACTCCGGTTGGCGATATGGGAGGTCTGCTGACGTGACAGAGACGTTGGGGAGCACGGGTGAGTTCGGCCTGATCGCGGCCGTCACCAAAGGGCTGTCCACAGGTGAGGACGTCCTGGTCGGGCCTGGCGACGACGCGGCCGTGGTGGCGGTGCCGGACGGCCGGATGGTGATCACGACCGATTTGCTGGTGGAGGGCCGCCACTTCCGCCAGGACTGGTCCTCGGCGTACGACGTGGGTCGCAAGGCCGCCGCACAGAACCTGGCCGACATCATGGCGATGGGCGCGCGGCCCACCTCGCTCGTGGTCGGGTTCGGAGCGCCGGCCGACCTGCCGACCGCGTGGGCGCTGGAGCTCAACCAGGGCCTGGTGGACGAGGCCGAGCTGGTCGACGTGAGCATCGTCGGCGGCGACACGGTGCAGTCGGACAAGATCATCGTCTCGGTGACCGCGTTCGGCACGCTGGACGGCCGCCCGCCGGTACTGCGTTCCGGTGCGCGCCCCGGCGACGAGGTGGCCTTCATCGGCCGGCTCGGCTGGGCTGAAGCGGGGTGGGCGGTGCTGGCCCGCGGCTTCCGGTCGCCGCGAGCCGTGGTCGAGGCGCATCGCCGTCCGCAACCGCCGTACGCCGAAGGGCCTCGAGCGGCTTTGGCCGGCGCGTCGTCGTTGTGTGACGTCAGCGACGGGCTGCTGTCCGACCTCGGGCACATCGCGGTCGCGAGTCAGGTGACCATCGACGTGCATTCGCAGGCGTTGACCGTGCCCGAGCCGCTGCAGGCCGTGGCTGCCGCGACCGGTGTCGACGCGCTCAAGTTCGTCCTGACCGGCGGCGAGGACCATGCGCTGGTCGGTACCTTCGAGCCGGCCGACGTACCCGAGGGCTGGACCGTCATCGGCTCGGTTGCTGAGGGCAACGAGGAACGGCCGGCCGGAACCGTGACGGTGGACGGAGCGGCGTACGCTGCCGACTCCGGTCACGCTCATTTCAGGAGTTGAGATGCTGCCCAGAGTGCTGACGATCGCCGGATCCGACTCCGGCGGCGGTGCCGGGATCCAGGCGGATCTGAAGGCGATGCTGGCCAACGGCGTGCACGGGATGAGCGTGCTGACCGCGATCACCGCGCAGAACAGTCTCGGCGTCCAGGGGGCGTGGGAGTTGCCGGAGGAGCAGGTCCGGGCGCAGTTCCGCAGTGTGGTGGACGACATCGGCGTCGACGCGGTGAAGACCGGCATGCTGGCGTCCGCCTCCATGGTCCGCGTGGTCGCCTCGCTACTCCGGACGCTCCCGCCGTCGGTGCCGGTCGTGGTGGACCCGGTGTCGGTCTCCAAGCACGGTGACGCGCTGCTGGCCGCCGATGCGATGGACGCCGTACGGTCGGAGATTGTGCCGTTGGCAACTGTCCTGACGCCGAACCTCACCGAACTCGGACCGGTGGCCGGTATGGACCTGGAGACGGTGGAGGACCGTGAGCTCGCGGCAAAGCTGCTACTGGACGCCGGAGCCTCCTGGGTCCTCGTGAAGGGCGGCCACGACCCGGGTACGGCGTCTGTCGACATACTGCACGGTCAAGGGGTACGACGGGCCTATAGCGCCGTTCGGGCCGACAACAGGCACACGCACGGCACCGGATGCACGTTGGCCAGTGCGATCGCGTCGTACCTGGCGCAGGGGTACGACGTACCCGCCGCAGTGGGAGCGGCCAAGGAGTACGTGACGGGGGCGATCCAGGCCGGGTTCTCACTCGGTGGTGGAATCGGTCCGGTCGATCACGCCTGGAGATTTCGAGGGAGCAGCAGTTGAGCAAGCAGCAGCCGCCGGTGGACGGGTACTGCGAGCAGTGCGGGTTCAACTACGACACAGGTGATCTGCAGGGCACGGTGACCACGCTGATCCGGCAGGCGGCGGACTGCAGCATGGCACTGACGAAGGCCGCGGCCGGTCCCGATCCGGACGTCGTACGACTCCGGCCGGAGCCTGACGTGTGGTCGGCGATCGAGTACGCCTGCCACGTACGCGACGTACTCGAGGTCCAGCGGCAGCGGATCGCTCAGTGCCTGGCGGAGGACCGGCCGGTGTACGCGCCGATGGACCGGACCGGGCGGGTGAAGCAGGCCAAGTACGAGGACCAGGACCCGATGGAGGTCGCGGCCGCACTGGTGCGATTCGCCCGGGAGTTCGGCGCGGCCGCTCGGGTGCTCACGCCGCCGCAGCTGGGCAAGCTCGGGCTTTACAACTACCCGGTGCGTGCGCCGCGGACACTGGGCTGGGTCATCCGCCACACCGCCCACGAGATCCAGCACCACCGCCACGACCTGACCACGATCCTGGCGCGTGTGGAGCCGCCGATCGTGCCCAAGCCGCCGGCTGAGGAAGTCAGTGCCGATCAGCCCACTGAGCAATCGACGGCTCAGTAGTGAGGTAGTCGAGCGCCAGCGCAGCGGCACCACGCAGCGGACCGTCGGGCTGGTGCGTCGCGGGGAGTACCGGCGGGGGAGACGCCCGATGGAAGGCCATGAGACCGGCTAGATAGGCCTGCTCGAAGGTCGACTCGGCAGCAGCACGGAGTGGGATGGCCAGCCCGCCCAGCGTCACTACATCCGGGTCGTGCGCGTTGACGAGACCAGCGATGCCTGTAGCGAGTGCAGCGACCACTCTGGCAACCGCACGGCCCGCATCACGGTCGGTACGCCTCAGCACGACTTCTGTGTAGCCGTACGGGTCGTCCGGCGTGGGCTCCTTGAGGTGCCGTGCCAGCGCGCGTCCGTCGATCTCCAGATCCCAGCACCCGCTCGCGCCACACGGACACGGTCGGCCACGCTCTCCGAAAGGGATGTGCCCGTACTCCCCGCCGGCCCCGGACGCCCCCTGCGCCGGTACGCCGTCGATCAGCAGCGTGCCGCCGATACCCACCTCGACGATGAGGTGCAACGCCGTACCGGCACCCGCAGCCGCACCAGTGCGAGCCTCCGCCACGCCACTCAGCGTCGCGTCGTTGCCAGCAAGCAGTGGGAGGCCCGTGCCCGCTGTGACGGCTTCCAGGTCCAACTCGGCCCAGTCCAGCGTCGGTGCCTGCATCAAACGGTTGTCGCGAATGGTGCCCGGTGCTGCCAGGCTCACTAATCGCAGGCGTTCGCCGTACTGCTCCTTGGTCCGCTCCACAACCCTCTGCAGGTTGCCGAGCACCACCTGCGGCCGTCGACTCCGGTGACGCTTGGACTGCTGCTCCAGGAACGACCCGTCCAGCGCAACCACAGCACTCCGCCAACTGCCCTGCCGCAGGTCCAGCGCCAGCGCCACAGGACCGCTCGGGTGCGCCCGCAGGACGGTCGTCGGCCGCCCACGCCCCTGACTGGGTGCCGGGGCCTCGGTGAGCAGCTGTACGTCGCGCAGCCGGGCAGTGACCTCAGTCGCCGAACTCGTGCTCAACCGGAGCTCCCGCGCCACCGCGGCACGCGTGATCCCGGGCCGACGGCTCACCTGCGTGAGTACGTCGGCGGCCGTCTGCCACTGTCCGCGGCGAACTGCTGTTGTCATGGGATGGTTCTCCCTTATGCTCGGAGAACGAGTTTAATGGAGGAGTGATGGGGATCCGGGACATCCGCGCCGTGCTGTTCGACATGGACGGCACGCTGGTGGACTCCGACGCCGCGGTCGAGCGCGCATGGACGGTCTGGGCAGGGGAGTACGGCGTACCCGTGGCCGACGTACTCGCCATCGCCCACGGCAGCCCAGCCGAGTCCACCGTCGACCGCATGCGCCCAGACCTACCGGCGGACGAGCGCGCGGCAGCGGCGGCCCGGCAGTTGGAGCTCCAGTACGACGACCTGTCCGATGTGGTCGCCACCCCGGGTGCTGTTGAGGTGCTGGCTGTGCTGGAGCAGCTCGGCCTGCCTTGGGCGGTCGTGACCAGTGCGGACAACCGGTTGGCGAAGGTACGCCTGGCCGCTGCCGGCATCGAACCACCTGTCCTGGTGACCGTCGAAGACATCACTCGCGGCAAACCGGACCCCGAAGGCTATCTGCGCGCCGCTGAACTTGTCGACGTACCACCTGCTTTTTGCCTCGTCGTTGAAGATGCCGACGTCGGCCTGGCGGCCGGCCGCGCAGCCGGAGCCGTGACCGCGGGCCTGAAGGGCCTATCTGCCGATGTTGAACTGCGCGACTTACATCAGCTGGCCGCACTGCTGGCCGACCGGATGGCGGAGGCTGGGTCCGACGACCTGACGCGCGGATGACGCGCCGAGGCGCTGAGATGCAGATCGCGGTGGCCCTGTCGGCCATGGGCTTCCTGCTGACCGGTCTTGGTGCGTGTGTCGCCGTACTGGCTAGAGACCTGCACGAGCCCGCTGGCCGGCTTGCTCTGCTTCCGTCCGCCTTCGCCGTCGGCCTGCTGGTCATCGCTGCGGTTGGGCCGAGGCTGCTGCGGTTCCTGTCGATCACGACCGTACTGGCGATCGGCTCAGCCGTCTGCGCGTTCGGCGGCGTACTGCTCGCCCTGGCACCGCTATACGTCGTGGCAATCGCAGGCGGCCTGTGCATCGGGCTAGGTGGCGCACTGCTGGTCCTCGTTGCACCACTGATGCTCGACGGCCCAACGGCTGCGGCGAGACTCAGTCGGGTCAACGCTGTGGCCAGTGCGACCGGCATCCTCGCGCCAATCGCCATTGGCGGTGTGGACTCGCTCGGCCACACCGGTCGCCTCGCGCTGCTGGCCGCCGTACCGCCGCTCCTGCTGCTCGCGGCTCTGACGGGCCGCCGGGCCGCACCACCGCGGTCAGTGGCTCACCTGCCCGAGCAGCATCGGGCGACGTCCAGTGGGCCTGTCGCCGTGGCCGTCTCGCTCGGCTGGTTGCGCGTCGTTCTGGCCGTTGGAGTCGAGTTCTGCTTTGTGGTGTGGGCAGTGGCGCGACTGCTCGCCACCGGGTTGCCGCTGGCAACGGCCGCGCTACTGGGCAGTGCTTTCCCGATCGGCATGGCGGTCGGCCGTGCGGTCGGCCCGATTCACTGGCGCGGCTGGCCTCCCGTCGTTCCCGGCGGCCTGCTCGCGATCATCGGCACCCTGCTCGTCAGCCTCCTCGACACCCCCGCCGCCGTCACCATCGGCCTCGTCATCGCAGGTATGGGCGTGGCGCCCCTCTACCCAGTCACTCTGGCAGCCCTCGTCGCCACACCAGGCCTCAACCCAACCCGCCTCTCCGCCATCGGCGCCCTGGCCTCTGGCACCGCCATCCTCCTAACCCCCGCCGCCCTAGCGGCTCTAGCCCGCCTCGTAGACCTCCGCACGGCCTACCTCATCACCCTCCCCTTGATAGCCATCCTCATCACCCTCAGCCGCCGCACCCCCAACCATCCAGCCAGCCCCGACCTCCACCCCCACCACGAGCCCGCCACCCACCAACGCCACCCCATCGAGACCCTCCCTCCCCGCATACCCCAAACTGACTGACCGGCTGCCAGGCGCCACTCCCGCAAACCACCTGCCTCCCAGCCGCCGCAGTTCACGCTGCCCCCGCAACCGCGAACTACCACGCAATGCTGCCCACCGCCCAAACCCGCGGCCGACGTTGCGCCTGCGGTTGCGGACCTCCACGCGACGCTGCCTGCCGCTCAACCCGCGGCTGACGTTGCGCCCGCAGTCGTGGACCACGACGCAACGCTGCCCACCGCCCAAACCGCGGCTGACGTTGCGCCCGCAGTCGCTGCCCACCACGCGATCCTGCCTGCCGTCCAGCCCGCGGCTGACGTTGCGCCCGCGGCCGCTGCCCACCACCCAACCCCCCGGCTGACCGTGCGCCTGCAGCCGCGAACCACCACGCGACGCTGCCCACCGCCCAACCTGCGGCTGACGTTGCGCCCGCAGTCGCGGACCCACCACGCAAGGCTGCCCACCGCCCAACCCCCGGCCGTCTTCGTCTCGGTGCCTGTGTATCCGTTTGGCTCGGCTAGTCAGTGTGACGTTTCGCCTTGTGGATAAGGGATTCCGAGCCGCTCCGGGTTTGGCGCAGCCGCAGACATCGCATAAGATCGAACACATGTTCGAAGGAGATCTGGGGTCGCTGTCGACGGCCGACCTGCTGGAGTCGGCCGCCACGCACCGCGCCGAGGCCAACCGGCTCGACGCGCGGCTGCTCGAGCACGCCCAGGTCTACGCCGACCGCCACCACCCCGACCGCTGCCCGTCCCGTCCCGGCCGCAGCCCCGGCGGCGGCCGCGAACGCGCCCTCGTGCTCGGCGGTGACGGC
>NZ_JBBCBQ010000019.1:0-94268 GCF_037203805.1 Kribbella sp. CCNWLW201
CGCCGATGGTACTGCGACCGGGAGGTCGTGGGAGAGTAGGACGCCGCCGGACATTCACACTGTTAAAGCCCACCCCCTCGGGGGTGGGCTTTAACAATTCCCGAACCTCTTCACCGGGACACTGTTCCCCGGGAACTTTCCCCGGTATCGCTGCGCCGGCTCGCTTCGGTCAGCGCGACCTGCGCTTCCGGCGGTGTCAGTCGTGAGGCGTACAAGATCACGCCGAACAGCTTGGTAGCCGCGGGAGGTGCGCCTGATGAGGCCCACGCGCCTGTCTCCGGCCCGCACCCAACAACGCGCCTGTCCCCGGCGCGTACACAGCCATGCGCCGGCCCAGGTACCGCAGGGCACACACTTATCGATGGGCCTGCTTGCATGGTGACTTTCCGCGGCGTGCACGGGTCTGAAGGGCTGCGCGCCACCGGGCCCAGGTGCCGTCTACACGCGCGGGTCTTTGCGTGCCGAGCTGCAGCGGCCTGCACAGGCATGCGTGCACGGCGACGCCTGGCTCAGGCACCTGCGACCCGCGGGGCGCGGCAGCCGCGGTCCACATCGCCTTACAGCGGCGGGTGTGATCGTCAGTTGGGACCGAGGGCGCCGAGTTGTTTGCGGTGGGGGGTGTAGGTGTGCCAGGGGCGGGCGGGGTTGCCGTTGGCTTGGTCTACGGCGGACATGATGGTGTCGAGGAGACACGGGTCGTGGCGTTGGCCGTCGATCTCGCAGAGGGTTTCGTAGATTTCCAGGGGATCGCGGCCGGTCAGTTGGTCGATGCGGGTGATGCCGGCGCGGGCGAAGTGGCCGGCGACCGCCTTGCCGACGTTCATGAGTTCGGTCAGGTCTGAGGTGACTTTGGTGGGCTGATTGGTGACCATGCCCCGATCGTTCCAAGTGCCGTCGTACGTGTCTTGAAGGTTTCGGACAGACGACGTCGTGGGTCCGGCCTTCGCGTTGCGGCAGCTGGATCCGGATTCGGTGCCGGTGAACTTTCTGATTCCGTTCCAGGGACGCCGCTCGAGGGACGGTGGGAGCTGACGCCCGAGCGCTGTCTGCGGATCCTGGCGCTGTCACCGTCGAAGGCGTCGACCAGCAGATCCTTCCGGCCGCTCGCTAGGACCTGGCGACCCTTCGACGCCGCGGCGCCGGCACCAGGACTCCTGGCAGTTCCTGGCCCGTTGTCGGCGACGGGGCCGGTGACTTCATAGGGTGCGGGTATGCGGCGTCCGGTGATGGTGTTGATTGTGGGTTTGCCCGGGGCGGGCAAGACGACTTTGGCTCGGCGGTTGGAGGGGGAGCGGGCGGGGATACGGTTCACGCCGGACGAGTGGATGCAGCCGTTGTTCGGGGTGAATGAGGACGGCGGAAAGCGGTGGGTGCTCGAGTCGCAGCTCTTCTGGGGTGTGGCGGGACGGGCGTTGACGCTTGGTGTCAGCGTGATTCTGGATTACGGGTGCTGGTCCGTGGCTGAGCGGGACATGTTCCGGACGCGGGCCAACGAACTCGGTGCGCTGGCGGAGATCGTCGTACTGGATCTTTCGCTGGAGGTGTTGTGGGAGCGGCTGGAGGCGCGCAACGCGGCGTTGCCGGAGGGGACGTTTCACATCAGCCGGGAGGAGCTGGAGGACTACAACTCCAAGTTCGAGCTGCCGGATGCTGATGAGTTGGCGCGATGGGATCGCCACGTCGTGCTGACCGACGTACAGGATGAGGCGGTCTAAGCCTCGGGGGCGATGCCGACGAGTGCTGCGGCGGCGCAGATGTGGACCGGGGTGAGGTCGGCAGGGGCGACCGGGGCCTGGAGGAGCGTGCCGCGTTCGAACGGGGTGAGGCCGATGTCGATGCCGTGGGCGCCGGCGACGAGACCGCGGACGTACGTGAGCCAGCCCATCATCGGGATCCCGCGCCGGAACACGCCGGCCGCGGCGGCGAGTTCGGTGTCGGCGATGCTGGCCCACTCGGGTTCCCAGATCGTCACGACGGCGCGGAGGACCTGAGCGAAGCGCTCGGACTGGGTGAGGGCGTCCTCGTCGCTCCAGTGCAGCGTGAGCTGGTCCGAGACCGTGGTGAGGGTGCCGCCCATCGACAGATCGAAGAGCCAGGGGAGCTCGCCGGTGCTCTGCAGGTGCAGGCGGGTGGTACTCGAGCCGTTCGCGAGGACCTTGGTGGTGGCTTCGACCATCTCCTGGAGCGGGGTCGAGCCGTCGGCCTCGAGGACGTGGTACCCCCAGCGCTCGTCCTGGGTCCACGCGTGTACGTCGGGGAAGGCGACGGCGACCGCGGTCAGGGTGCGGCCGACGCGGAGGGCGCGGTGCTCGACGGTCTCGTCACGGTGCGTCCACTGGGCGCGGAGCAGCCAGGATGCCATTCACGCCCTCCGTTCACGAGGCGGCCGGACCTGCGCAGCAGACGGTACGCCGGTAGTCGGACGGTTGGCCAGAGTTCCGCCTACGCGGCGTGAGCAGCCTGTGCGGTTCTCCGGACGTTCCACCGGTCCAGTTTGAAGCACCTATGGGTCCGGGGTCAGCACCGGGGTCCGGTTTTTGGCAAATACGCGACTGAAGTCGGGTGTCGCCGTGTGGGAGCGCTACCGCAACCAAGGGGATTTCTACGTGTCCGTGCGATGAGGTCGCAGCTGATGGAGCCGAACAGCCGCACCAGCCTCGCCGCGTGAGGAAGCACGGCAGGCGCTGGGGAAGCGCCTGCCGCGCGGACGTGATCAGGCGGCGGCGCGTTCGTCGGCAGGACGGCGGCGGAGGCGCGGGTTGAGTACGGCGGGCGGGTTGTAGGCCATGTCGAGCCTGCCGACGTCGGTGCCGGGCGGAACGATCTCGTCGATCCGATCGAGGATCTTGTCGGTGAGCGTGACGTCCAGCCCGGTGAGGAGATCGTCGAGCTGCTCCATCGTGCGCGGCCCGATGATCGCGGACGTGACGCCCGGGTGGGCGATCGCGAACGCCATCGCCAGGTGCGTCAGCGGGATCCCGGCGTCCTCGGCGAGCTCGATGAGCTGCTCAACGGCGTCCAGGCGGCTCGAGTCGCTCAGGTGCCGGAAGCCGAACTGGGACCGGTGCGTCGTGTTCTCCTGGTTCTTGCGATAGCGGCCGGTGAGCAGACCGCCGGCGAGCGGGCTCCAGACCAGGGCGCCCATGCCGAACTCCTCGACGACAGGCAGTACCTCGCGCTCGATACCGCGGTTGAGGATCGAATACGGCGGCTGTTCGGTGCGCAGCCGGGTCAGGCCGCGTCGCTCGGCAACCCAGTGGGACCGGACGATGTCCGACGCCGGAAGGGAGGACGAGCCGATGGCCCGGACCTTGCCGGCGCGCACCAGGTCGGTGAGCACCGAGAGGGTCTCCTCGATGTCCGTGTCCGGGTCGGGCTGGTGAATCTGAAACAGGTCGACGTAGTCGGTGCCGAGGCGGCGCAGCGAGTCGTCGAGGGCGCGGATCAGCCAACCGCGCGACGCGCCCGACCGGTTGGGAACGACCGGCGTCGCGCCGCTGGGGTCGAAGTCCACCGGGAACCGGGCCTTCGTCGCGAGTACGACGTCGTCGCGGCGCCCCTTGAGCGCCTTGCCCACGATCTCTTCCGACTCGCCGCGGGAGTACATGTCGGCGGTGTCGATGAAGTTGATCCCGGCATCCAGCGCGCGGTGGATGATGCGGATCGAGTCGTCGTGATCGGGGTTGCCGACGGCCCCGAACATCATCGCGCCGAGCGCGTAGGGGCTGACCGTGATACCGGTCCGGCCGAGAGTGCGGTACCGCATATGGGGTTTCTCCTCGAGGTTGCGGGTCTATGCGGCAAGTCTGTCCGGGTCAGGCCGGACTCTGAATGGTTGTCAGTCCGTATTTCTTGCGCGAGAGTACGGGAATGGTCCCTGATCAGTTGTCCGAGGTGTTCGACCTCGTGCAGGTCCGGAGCCTCGTGTCGGGTGCGTTCGCGATGCGAGGTCCATGGGTGTCGCGCACTGCCCTCGGTGAGCCGCTGAAGTTCATCGCGATGGTGTCCGGCCGGGCCAGGCTGACGACCGATGGGATCGACGCACCGATCGAGCTCGAAGCGGGCGACGTCGCCATCCTGAACAATCGGTCGTGGCTGAAGCTCGAAGGCGGCACCGACGACGGACCGCGCCGCGAGATCGTGCCCGAGGCGGGCTTTCCCACCACGCTTCTCAGCGGTGCAGCCATCGGTGTCGACGACATCGTCATCGGCGGTCGCATCGACCTGAACCACGTCGGCCAGGTACTGCTACTGCAGGCGCTGCCACCGGTTGGTCATGTCCGGGCGACCTCCGCCGCAGCAAACCTGCGCGGGAGTCTGCACCGACTGTTCGACGAGGTCACCGCCAACCGGTGGGGCTCCGCGTTCGCGATCCGGCAGCACAGCCAGCTCGTGTTGCTGGAGGTACTGCGTGCCTACGTCGATCAGGCCGAGTTGCCGCCGGGATGGCTACGTTTGCTGACCGACGAACGGCTGAGTCCCGCGCTCCGCCTCATGCACGCTGAGCCTGGAAGGTCGTGGGGCCTGGAGGAGTTGGCGCGCGCTGCGGCGATGTCGCGGACGTCGTTCGCCGAGCGTTTCCGGACCGTGGCCGGCGTACCGCCGCTGACCTATCTCAATCGATGGCGGATGCTCCTGGCGCAGCGCGCCCTACGGGACGGTGATGTCCGGGTCGGGTCGCTGGCGTTCGACCTTGGGTACGCGTCGGAGAGTGCGTTCAGTACTGCGTTCAAACGTGAAGTGGGGGAGTCCCCGCTGCGGTACCGACACCGTGTGCGCGACGAAATGTCGGCAGTCACGGGGTGAGGGTTGGGGAAGCGAGCTCCAGAGTCGGCGTTGGGCCACGGTAGGACTCCAGCCAGGCGCGGAGGAGTTCCACTCGGTCGGCGTACTCCTCGTTGCCCTTGACGACCGGGGCCTGGTTGTAGGCCATGGTGTCGGAGCTACGGCGGAGTTTGACGTAGAGCCGGGACGAGGACAACGCGTAGCGCTCCATGTCGTCCTGGAGGGCGCCGATGACGGTGATGTTGCGGTCGCGGCCGATCTGTTCGAACAGGGCGACGGCCTCGCGGCGGTGCTGCGAACCGAGGTTCCGGCCCAGCTCGTCCAGGATCAGCAGAAGTGGGCGGTCCGAACCGCCGGCGAGTGCGGCGGCGCAGACCAGCTTGACCGCCTTCTCGTCCATCTGGGCGGTGTTGCCCTTGACATTGAACGCGGAGAACGGACCACCTTCGGAACGCCGCCACTTTGGCGTGACCGTCCAGCGCCACGGCTTGTCGGGCTCGGCCGGCGGGTCGGGTTCGGGGAACTCGAGTTTCGCGCCGTACCCGCCGTACTGCTGATCGAGGCGGTCGAACTCCTGTGACACCAGGCGGAGCCGCGCTTTGATGCCGTCGGCAAGGGATGCGCGGTGGGCTCGGGCGGTGCTTTCGGCCTCGCCGAGTCCTTCCCGAGCGCGTTCGAGGGCAGCGTTGCGTTCGGCGCGCTGGCTGGCGATCTGCTGTTGCTGCAGGCTGTCGAAGGCCTCGTGTTGCGCGAGGTGGCTGCTCAGCGTGCGATGCAGCGCCGGGACCAGGCCGACGCGGGCGCTGAGAGTGCCGTTCGTCCAGCCGTCGGGGCCGTTCAGGATCTCCCAGAGCTCGGTCGGGATCTCCTCACGCGAGCGTGCGTTCGGGAAACAGCGACGGATGACGTCGTCGAGTTGCGTGCAGGCCTGGTGGTTCCAGTCGGCCGTCGTACGGCGCTGGGCGTCGTCAGGCAATCCGAGGATGAACTCCTCGGCGTCCGCCGGCGTCGAGCCCCATGCGGTGGTCCGGGCGACCAGGTCGAGCGAGGTCTGCTCTTCGATCAGCGCCAGCCGGCGGGCGGTGAGATCGTCGAGCAGCCGCTCGTGATCCCGGCGGGTTGCCTCGAGGTTCTTGAGCCGTTCGTCGCGGACGAGTTGCTGACCGGCGGCGGCCTCCGCGGACTCCTTCGCGGCCTGGAGTTGCGGCGCGAGCGAGTCGCGATCGGTCTCGTGCCGGTCGATCGTCTCGCGGAGCGCGAGGATCTGCTCCTGCACCGACTCCGCGTCGGCGAGTGCGCGGGCGGCCGCCGTACGACGCTCTGCCTGATCGACCCGGGCACGCGCCTGCTCGAGCGCCGCGGATGCGACCGAACGAGCCTCGACCGCGGCGTCGAGCCGGCGGCGGGCAGCCTCGATCCGAGCGGTCCGGCCGGTCAGTGGTTCGTCGAACTGCCCGACGGCCACCACACCGGCGACGTCGTCGATGTTCTCCTTGGTCGCCCGCTCGCCGAGCGCTGCGAAGAACCCATCCAGCGCGAAGCGCTTGTCTGCGGACTTCGGCCCTCGCTTGGCACCCTTGCGCGAGGCGCCGGGCCGATTGGCGAGCACCAGCAGGAATCCGGCGTACCCGGCATCCGCCAGAGCCGTCGACGCGACCGCCACATCACCGGCGTCGATGACGACGGCTTCCCGGTACGGCGCGAGCCGCGGCTCCCACTCGGCTCGCTCCGAGGTTGTCAACTCGGTGATGTCGGTGAGCGCGCCACACTCGATGCCCGCGTTCTCCAGCACCTGCTGCTGCGGCGCCGACACGGTCTGACCGCTTTCGGCCTCCCGCAGCTCGCCGGTCGCGAAATCGACCGCGGACCGAGCGGCGTGGTCGCGTCCGATGTGCTCTTCGAGTACGGCGCGTGCCTCGTCCTGCTCCTCGGCGGCCGCGGCGAGATCACGGCCATCCGCCGAACGCCCCGCGTCCAGCAGTCGCCGGTGCTCCTGCCCGAGTCGCTCGAGCTGCTCACGCACCGAACGCTGCGCCAGGTCGAGCTCGCGGTCCCGCGCGTCCAGCTTGTCCCGCTCCTGCCGGGTCAGCTGGACATCCCGGAGCAGCACCTCCTCGTTGCCAAAGGCATCGATTTCGGCGTCGACGGCCTCGCGTCGCGCTTCCTGCTCGGCAACGCGTTCGTCGAGTACGCCGAGCTCCTGCAGGATCTCGCGGTTCCGCGCGTCGCCGTCGATCAGGTGCCGGGCGCACCGCGCCTGCCAGGACTCCTTCGCTCCCGCCAGCGCCTCCCGGGCCGCGGCGCGCTGCAGGATGCCGGCCTCGACCGCCGCCATCTCCTGCTCCCAACGCTGCAGGTCGGCTGTCGCCTGCTTGGTCGCCTCGCGCTGGGTGTGCTCGGCGGATCGATGCGCCTGCTCCTGCTCGAGCTCGTGGTCGAGACCGGTCAGCGTCGCGATCGCGTTGAAGATCCGGGCCGGGCCGAGTTCGTTCAGCGGCTCGGCGAGCAGGTTGGCCGTCGGACTCGACCGGACCGACGTCGACAAGAACGAGACGCAGCGCACCTGGCCGCCGTACAGAACTGTGGACAGCTTGTTCGCGTGGAAGTCGGTGCGGCCGTTCGAATGCGGCAGCGCCGCCCACAGCGCGTCGGCGCCCGCGGCCCGCTCGGCCTCGGTCGCGCCGTACGGGACGTGCAGGCCGTTCTTCCAACGCAGATCGATGTACGACGCCTTGCGGTTGATCCGGATCCACACGGTGATCGCGGCCGCCTCGATCTCGTCGAGATCGGTCAGCTCGGGGTCGGAGAAGACACCGATGATGTAGCCGCGATCGACGTTCGACCAGTTGCCTTCCTGACCGGCGGCCTCCGCGGTGAACAGGAGCTCGGCCGCGCCGGGTGCACCGCTGGTCAGGCGCCATTGGTCGTCGGCGTGCAACAGGCTGAGCGCGGCGATCCACGAGGACTTGCCGGCGCCGTTCGAGTCGGTCGGGCCTTGGCCTGCGACCGTGACGAGGCCTTGGCCGACCATCGGGATCGGGTGGGTCGAGAGTCGTGACAGGTCGACCACCTGAACGCCGAGCAGCACCTTGGACCCGAGGATGTCGAACGGACCGTCCTCACTAGCACTGCTCATGCGCTTCCTTCCGCGGTGTCTTGCTCTGTAGATGGTGCCGTGCCGTTGCGGGCGCGGATGGCTTCCGCGATCGGGCTGGCGGGGGCGGCGGCCAGGATGAGCTGGTCCTGGAGGCGGCGCCGCGCGGCTGGGGTGAGTCGTTGGAGCTGTGGACCAGGGATGTAGCTCGGCCCGCCCGAGTGGTCGCCGGACAGCTGGATCAGGCCGGCCGCCCGCAGACGCTGAAGGGCCAGTCGTCGTTCTTCGCCGCTGATCTTGGTGGTTCGCAGCTCGTCGACGGTCGTCGGCCGGGCCGACTTCCAGCTGTCGCCGGTCAGGATCCCTTCGCTGCGAGGGATCGCGACCGAGTGGACGAGCACGAGGACCAGTACCGCGCGGTCGACGACCGACAACGGTTGCCAGCCCTGCGCGGTCAGGGCCGCCGCGATGTCGTCCGCATAGCCCGCGGTCCAGTGCGTCCTGTCGACATGCACCAGGGTCCGACCGATGAGCTTCAGTATCCGTGCGACATGTCGACGAAGCGTCACGTCACGCAGGCCGGCCAACTGCACCTCGGCCACCGGATGCGCCGCATACTGCACCGCACTGAAGGCAGCCAGAACCTCGTCGCGCGACCGATCGCTCAGATCCTGCAGCAGAGGATCGAACAGCACATGCTGGTCAGTCATTTGCCACCTCCGCGGGCAACGGCTCCGATTCCGGCTCCGCTGGCGGCTGGCTGGTGAGGACTGCCGGCGGTGGGTCGGGAAGGTGGCGGCAGAGGTCTCGGAGAGTGGCTTCGTCGGCGGCCGTCCACGTGATGACGCGCGGGCCGAGACGGACTTCGCCGGCCTTCTCGTTCCACAGCAGCCAGTGGGTGGCGTGCAGACGGCGCAGACTGCCGATGATCAGCGTCAGGTCGCTCGACTGCTCGGGTCGCCCACGCATCCCGGCGTACACGGACCTGATCTGCGCGAGCGTGCCAACTGAGCCAGGCCATGCCGGCCCGCTTCGATCCGTCCAGCAGCACGCAACGCAGATGGAGAGGACACGAGCCGTCTCATTCGGCTGCTCGACGGCGACCGGGGGAGCACCCAACTCCTCCAGCACCGCGTGACCAGCGCCCGAAGGCAACGTCGGCACGAGCCACACCGTCGAACCATCCGGCGATGCAGCACGCGTCAGCCCCGCCACCGCAGGCGTATCCGGCGTAACCTCCAACGGTCCCGCCGATTGCACCTTCGCCCACCACAACGCGTTGTAGAGGCGCCGCTCCACGGCCTCCGAGGACGGCGTACTCATCGCGTCACCCGCCTGAACACGCCCTCGGTCGCCCACGGCGTCCCTGCGTTCGGGTCGATCCGCATGCCGTCCGACCACACCAGCTCATAGTCGAGCTCGTCATGCAGATGCGCGGCCGTCAGCTCGGCCAGCACTCGCCGAGCCGTGATCCAATCGCCGGCCTGATCGACCACCTCGACGATGTCCACCGACGGGCGTCCGGCCAGCACCCGCTCGGCCTCGGCCCGCAGCTCCTCACGGTCCGTCGCGGCCGCCGACTCTGGCGCGGCAACGTCATCGGTAGGTCGCGGCGGCGCCATCCGGGCGGTCCCGGTACGGCGTCCAGTCTCGACCGCCTCCACCATCGTCTGTGGCGAGAAGTCCGGCGCGGCCGCATCGAACAACAGCCCGTCCAGGACGCCCGCGAGTACGTCGGGCTCGCTGCTCCGGGTGAACGTGAGCCACGTCTCGATCGGCAGTAGCCCGAGTGCGCGCGTCGTACCAGCTCTCTCCACCAGGCGTCCCGCGGCGAGCTGCACTGCATCGGCGTACGCGGCCAGCGCCATCCGGAGCGACGTACAGGCGCGATGCAGGGTCGGCCAGCGGTCCAGCACGATCCGGTGGACCTTCTCCGCCTGCTCGATCAGCCGCTCGTTACCCCACGCGAGCTGCGCGTTCTCCCGCAGTTGGGCGGTCGTGCTGGTCGAGACCAGGATGGCGAGCTCGTTGCCGAGCAGCCGGAACACCTTCGTCAGGCGCTCGGTCGACGCCAGACCCTCGTCCTCGGTGGCGCTCGGATCGCTGACGCTGTGCGCCTCGAGGGTGAGCAGTTGGTGCAGCTCGGCCTGACCGCCCTGGACCGACATCCGGCGCAGGAACATCAACATCACGTACGGCGCGAACGCGGCCCGGTGACGCAGTTCGTTCGGCCGGTCGACGAGCTTGGTGATGGCGCCGTACTGCCGCAGTACGTCGAAACGCCGGACGATCACGTCATGCGGGTAGGCCCGGCAGGCGAGCGTCGCCTGCTCGACGGTGAGCCCGTCACTGCCGGCCTCGGCGAACGCGTCCAGGATCGCCTGGTCGACGTCGAGCAGGTCCGGATCGACGATCATCGCCCCGGCCTCACGGGCGAGCACGGCGAACACCTGACGGTAGACGCGCAGTACGGCCGCTTCGGCCTCGGCGTCCAGCAACGTCGCGTCCATCGCTCCTCCTCCCGTGTGGTAGCGCCCCGCGAGCGATCGGCAACCAGAGAAGGGACTCTAACCACCCACACCGACAGACCAAAACCCGGCTGCCGCAGACCTGTGGACAACTGCAAGGCGGGTGTGCGGTGATGCGCACCGACAGACCAAACCGGGGTGCCGACCAGGGGTGTGGAAAACCGGGTGACGAGGCGTGGGGGGCTGCCTACCATCCGAAGGGTGAAGAGAATCCTTGGCTGATGCGGTCCAGGTAGACCGCGTCCAGACCACGGCGCCTTCGGGCGTTCGCCACGCCGGTGCGGACCCACCACAGGGTCCCCGGCGCGCTTGCTGATTCTCTCCTTCCGGAGCTTGCACATGACCGTGCACACCGCGCGCCCCATCGGCGCGCAACACCCCCGAGTCCGCGACCTGCTCACCGTCCGCAAGGACGGCGCACCCGGGCGAATCATGATCGAGGGCAACTGGGAGCACGACCGCCTGCTCGCCACCAAGACCCCGATCGACACCTTCTTCTGGTGCCCTGAGGCCGGTACGCCGTACGCCGTCGACCGGATCGCGGAACGCGCCACCGAGGTGTACCGCATCTCGGAGAAGCTGCTCACCCGGCTGTCACGCAAAACCCGGTCCGACGGCCTGATCTCAGTCGTACGGCTGCCCGTCTGGCAACCGCACACCTTCCGGTTCACCAACTCGTCGCTGGTCCTGGTCGCCGACGGAGTCGAGTACGCCGGCAACCTCGGCACCCTGATCCGTACCGTCGACGCGGCCAACGCGGACTGCCTCCTCCTCACCAGCCGGCGAGCCAGGCCGAGCCACCCGGCCGTGTACTCGGCCAGCCGCGGGACCGTCCTGTCGACCCCGGTACTCGAGTTCGACGACATCCCGCAAACGGCCACGTGGTTGCGCGATCACGGCTTCCGCATCCACCTCGCCGATCCGGCGGCGACCCACAGCTACCGCGGCGCCGCCTACGACGGGCCGACCGCCTTCGTCGTCGGGTCCGAAGGCGGCGGGCTGTCCAGGGCGTGGCACGAGCAGGGCTGCGAGGCGGTCTCGATCCCGATGCTCGGCCAGGCGGACTCGCTCAACGTCGCGCTGTCGGCCGGCATCCTGCTGTTCGAAGCGCGGGCTCGGAAGGAAGGCTGGTGACCGGCCAGGCAGAATTGCCTCCGCCACCCAAAGGCCCACGAGAAGGAGTGAGACGTGCCGTTCGAGCCTGGTGAGGTCGTCGCCCCCGGAGATCCCCGCATCGTCCTGGAGGGCCAGTGGGGTCACCAGCCGGGCGTGGCGGTCACCGTCAACTCCGGCTCGCGGATCTCGTTCTCCTTCGCGGGTGAGCGGCTGCAGTTGCTCTTCGACACGGCCGGACTCACCATCGCACCCCACCTGTGGATCACGCTCGACGACGGTGAGCCGGAGCTGCACCTGATCGAGAACCCGGTGATCGAACTGTCCGCACCGGACGGACGTCACCAGGTCGAGGTCGTGGTCAAGGACGTCAACGAGCACGTCAACCGGTGGAACCCGCCGTTCGAGTGCGCTGTGGTGTTCGCGGGACTGGTGCTGGACGTGAACACCCGGCTGCGGCTGAGCGGCCGGCCGGGTGGTCCGCGGCTCGAGTTCTACGGTGACTCGATCACGCAGGGCGTTCGTTCGCTCAGCGCCCATCCGGAGTCCGAGGGTGCCGACGGTACGACGTCGTACGCCTATTTGACCGCGCGCGCCTTCGGTGCCACGTCGTACCAGGTCGGCTTCGGGCGGCAGGGCATCCTCCGGCCGGGCAACGGCGACGTGCCGCCGGGGGTGGAGTCGTTCGGCTGGAACTTCGCCGGGTCGCCGGCCGAGCGCGTGGAGCCGTCCGATGTCGTGGTGATCAACCTCGGTGTGAACGACGAGACGCTGGAGCCGGATCAGTACGCCGACTTCGTCACGCGAGTGCGGACGGCGTACCCGGCGACGGCGATCGTGTCGCTCACCCCGTTCAGTGGCAAGCACGCCGAGGCGATCGAGTCTGCGGTCAAGTCGCTCGACGACCCCAACCTCGTCCTGGTCGACTCCACCGGCTGGATCACCGAGGCCGACACCACCGACGGCGTCCACCCGTCCGTCCCCGGTCACGCCAAGATCGCCGACCACCTGATCACGGCCCTCGAAACCCACACGGAGCTCCGCCGCCGCTAGGAGCTTGCCCTGGTACGGCGACCTGGTCACGATGATTTACGTGGCGGAGAACAAGTTCGCGAGCGTGGACGAGTACATCGGCTCCTTCCCGGCCGACGTCCAGGAGGTGCTGGAGAAGGTACGGCGTACTATCCGCGACGTCGTCCCGGACGCGGGGGAGAAGATCAGCTACCAGATCCCCACCATCACGCTCGACGGCAAATACCTGCTGTACTTCAGCGCCTGGAAAGAGCACATCGCGCTCTACCCGATCCCACCCCTCGACGACGACCTCGCCGCCGCGATCGAGCCGTACCGCTCAGGCAAAGGCACCCTCAAATTCCCCCTGAACAAACCCATCCCCTACCACCTCATAACCCGCCTAACCCAAGCCTTCCTCGGCGCGAAGCAGCCGGGACCGGCCTAGTCGGTGAGGAGGTCTTGGGGGACGGGGGAGGGTGGGCGGGTCAGGGTCCAGTCGTTGAAGTGTTGGTCGAAGCGATACCAGAGGCCGTCGGTGCCTAGGCGGAGTTGGGTTTTGCCGGCGGTGACTCGGTTGGCTTCGATGGTGGCGCCGGGGAGGGCTTCGAGGGCTTCGGCGAGGGCTGATGGGTCGACATCGGTTGGTTCGTCGACGGTGGCTGCGAGGCCACCCGGGCCGCCTTCGCGCCAGGCGACGGCCCAGCTGGTGAGTTGGCGGGCGGGGACGCCGGCTCGGTGGGCCAGGTCGGCCAGCTCGGGGGTGCCGAGGAGGAGGCTTGCACGACGAGCCAGGTCTTGGTCGACGGTGAGGTGAAGGCCGCCGTCGCCGTCGCCGGATGCGAGCTCCCAGGCTCGGCGGGCCGCGTCGGTGGCGAGGGCGACCAGATCGCGTACGTCGACGCCCGAGGAGCGTGGTGGATCCAGAGCCTGGACAGCGGCCGGCAGCCCGGGTGCCCCCATCGGCCGAGGCGCCACGGGCACGGCGGGCAGCCGAACTGGCTCCGGCCGCTCAGGTCGCGGAGGTGTCCCGCCGGCCGCGTCTTGCACTGGCGGCCCGTTGGACGCGTCCGAGGGCGCGGCTGATCTGTCGGTGGCGCTGAGGTGTTGGGCGAATGCTGTTCTGGCTGGGATGCCTGGGGGTGGGGGTTGGCGGGGTGGTGTGCCGGGTGGTGCTGTCGTGGAGCGGCGAGAGCGCAACGCGGACAGGAGTTCGTCGCGGCGGCGTCCGCGGAGCAGCAGCAAGGCGAATGGGTCGTCGTCCAGGGCGTCGGCGACCAGGTAGCAGACGGCGGCGGAGTGTTTGCACGGTACGGCGAAGTCCGGGCAGCTGCAGTTCGTCAGGACCTCGCCGGCACCCGGAAGCAGGTCCAACCCAGCCGCATGCACGTCGTCGACGACCTCCGGCGGCAGCTCACCGTCCAGCAATGCCGCAACCCGGCCGATCTGCGACGAGACCACGTCGAGTACGGCGTCCCACTCGGCGGTCGTGAACGCACGGATCCGGACCGTCACCTGGTACGGCGTGACGCGGCTGCCCTGCACCACAGCCTCGACCTCACCAGGTGAAACCGTCACCTCCAGCACACTGCCGCGCCGAGCGTACGACCGCCCACGCGACAGCCGATTCGGATCCAACCGGGCTCGCTGTTCCAACGCCTCCAGCCAAGCCCGTCCCCACCACGTCGCCCCGAACGGCCGCCGGCTCCCAGCCCCCTTGGCCGCAGGCAGCCCAGCATCCTCCCCCTTCCGCCGCCACCCCTGCCAAGGCACCCGCTCATTCATCCTCCTCACCACCCACGGCAGCCGAGGATCGCCCAACGGTAGAAGGGTTGTACGTGCTGGCTGCACCTGATTTTGGTGGGGTGGTTGACAGCTCGACGAGCTCGGTGAGCTCGGCGTCGGATAGCTCGCTCAGCCAGGCCTCGCCTGAGCCGACGACCGCGTCGGCGAGGTTGCGTTTGGTGGCGATGACGGTGGAGATGCGGTCTTCCAGGGTGTTCTCGGTGACCAGCCGGTGCACCTGGACCGGCCGGTCCTGGCCGATCCGATAAGCGCGGTCGGTCGCCTGATCCTCGACAGCCGGATTCCACCAGCGGTCGTAATGCACCACGTGCGTCGCGCGTGTGAGCGTCAGCCCGACCCCACCAGCCTTCAACGACAGCAAGAACACCTGAGCCTCGCCGGCCTGGAACTCCGAGACCAACTGCTCCCGCTTCCGCACCCCGATCCCGCCGTGCAGGAACAGCGACTTGATCCGCCGCGCCGCCAGGTGTGCCTCGATCAGCCGGCACATCTCGACGTACTGGCTGAAGATCAGCACCGACTCGCCCTCGGCCAGGATGACGTCGAGCAGCTCGTCCAGCGCGGCCAGCTTGCCCGAACGACGCTCCAGCGGACCCGGCTCGTGCAAGAACTGCGCTGGATGGTTGCAGACCTGCTTCAACTGCGTCAGCAGACTGAGCACCAGTCCGCGCCGCGCGATCCCCTCCGCCGACTCGATCTTCGCCAGCGTCTCCTTGGCAACGGCCTGATACAGCGTGGCCTGCTCGACGGTGAGCGGTACGACGACATCGTGCTCTGTCTTCTGCGGCAACTCCGGCGCGATCCCCGGATCGATCTTCCGCCGCCGCAGCAGGAACGGCCGGGTCACCCGCGCGAGCCGGGCCGTCGCCTCCTCGTCGTGATACCGCTCCACCGGTACGGCGACATCGTGCCGGAACCGGTCCAGCGTCCCCAGCAACCCCGGTGCCGCCCAGTCCAGGATCGACCACAGCTCCGACAACCGGTTCTCCACCGGCGTCCCGGTCAGCGCGATCCTGGTTGCCGAGGGCAACGTCCTCAACGCGCGCGCCGTCCTGGACAACGGGTTCTTCGCATGTTGTGCCTCGTCCGCGACCGCGAGCCCCCAGAACACCTCGCCGAGCACCCGGTGGTCCTGCCGCACCACGCCGTACGTCGTCAGCACGACCTCGTCCGGCTCGAGATCGCTCAGCGTCCGTCCGGCACCGTGATACCGCCGCGTCGGCACATCCGGAGCGAACCGTGCGAACTCCCGCTCCCACGTCCCGAGCAGTGTCGACGGGCAGACCACCAACGTCGGTCCGCGGCCCAGCAATTGCAGATGTAGCGCGATCACCTGGATCGTCTTGCCCAGCCCCATGTCGTCCGCGAGACATCCACCCAGGCCGAGATTCGCGAGTTGCGCCATCCACGCGACGCCTCGCCGCTGGTAGTCGCGCAACGTCGCGTGCAACCCGGCCGGCTGCTCGAACGGTGCCGGCTCCTCGGCCGCTCGCAGCCGCGCCAGCATCGACGCCAGCGATCCGTTCGCATCGAAGGCGACCAGCTCGCCGTCGACCTCGATAGTCCCGGTCAGCGCCGCACCGAGCGCCTCGGCGCCGGTCAGCTTCCGCGTGCCGCCACGCTGCAGCTTCCGAACCAGATCGTGGTCGACCCGCACCCACCGCCCGCGCATCCGGATCATCGGCCGCTTCGCCTCCGCGAGCGCCGCCACCTCCTGCTCGGTCAGCTCCTGCCCGTCCAGCGTCGGCCGCCAACGGAACGCCACCAACTCGGTCAAGTTGAAGTCCGGCCCGGTCACCGCTCCAGGCGTCGGCGTCGCAACCGTCCCACGCACCGCCAACTCGCCCGCGAAGAGCTCGGTCGGCCAGAGCACCTCGATCCCGGCGCCCTCCAGCGCCGTACTGCCCTCGGCCAACTCCTCCAGTGCCTCGTCGTCGACCGTGACCTCCGACGGAGCCGCATCCCGCAACGCGGCACCCAATGGCGGCCACACGCGAGCCCCACGTCGCAAAGCCAGCAGCAGATCGGTCTCCGCCCGCTCACCCAACGCGGCGAGTACGGCGGCCGGCGCACTCCACACGTCCTCTACATCCACCAACAGACTCGGATCCACACCGCTGCGCAACTGCAGCACGGCCCGGAAGTCGGCCAAATCCTCGGGCGGCTCGATCCGCAGCACCAACCGCGCACCGGCCTCCTCGCTCTGCGCAGTCTCCTCCAGCCATTCGGTCGCCCCGGTCACCTCGACCGGATCCACCGACGCGAACGCAGCCGCACCAGCCCGTACGGCGACTGACGCGGCCGGCGTCCGCACCAGAGTGTCCGCGATCGCATCCCAGAACGCCCGCACGAGCTGCTCCGGATCGACCAGCCGCACCGGTCGCGTCCCCTCGATCGGCAAGGCATGTCCGTACGGCGGCATCGACGCACCGAGGTTCCTCAACCAGCCCCGGTCCAGCGGATCCAGCGGTGCCACCCGCCAAGCGCCGTACCCGCTAGGACTGCGATCCGGCACGAGCCGCCCACGCGCGATCAGCCCGACCCCGGCCAAAGCCGCCGCCCGCCATGCTTCCCAGCTCACAGAAGCAGCAGAACCGTCTGACAGCCGATCGAGGACCTGCGAGATGGACAGCAACCTCGCCGGCACCGTCGTCCGGCGCACCTGCGAGCCCTTGGGCAGCACGAGTTCCACCGTGCCGTCGGCGATCTCGCCGGCCGCCGCGAGGTCGCCGTACAGCGCCAGCCGGCCCGCGCGCGGCGGGTCGGCTGGGACGAAGACGGCGTCGAACATGCCCTGCACAGTACGCCGGACCGCCGACAGATTCCCGCCCGTCACCAAGCGCCTGTGGACAACTGCCCGATTTGACCTCAACTCAAGTTGAGGTTGCAGCCTGAAACCTCTGAACAGACTGAAGGAGCAGATATGAGAGCAGCGGTAGTCACCGAGTTCGGCGGTCCCGAGGTGATCAAGACCCAGGACTGGCCCGACCCCGTGGCGGGCGACGGCGAGGTGGTGATCGAGGTCGCGGTCGCCGACATGATCTTCGTCGAGACAGCCATCAGACAGGGCGCGCACAGCCAGTACTTCGACGTGAATCCGCCTTACGTGCCGGGCAATTCACTCGCCGGCACGGTCCGCGCTGTCGGCCCGGACGTGTCGCCGGATTGGATCGGCAAGAGCGTTCTCGGCCGCTCGGCCGGGTTCGGCGCCCACGCCGAGCTCGTCCGAGCCAACGCCGCCGGCCTCGTCGAAGTACCGGCCGAGCTGAACCTCGAGACAGCGATCGCGGTCTTCGGCGACGGCTTCACCGCTCTGATGCTGGAGGATCTCGCGCCGCCGATGCAGGGCAAGGAGGTGCTCGTCACCGCGTCCGCGGGCGGCATGGGCCTGCTCTTGATCCAGCTCGCGCACAAGGCGGGCGCCCACGTCATCGCGGCCGCGCGTGGACAGGCGAAACTCGACCTCAGCAAGGCCCAGGGCGCCGATGTGGTGATCGACTACTCACAGCCGGGCTGGGAGAAGTCGGTGCTCGAGGCAACGAACAACGAGGGCGCCGACATCGTCTTCGAAGGCGCCGGCGGTCAGCTCGGCGCGACTGCCTTCACCGTCGTCAAGGACGGTGGCTGGTTCTCCGCACACGGCGCCCCGAGCGGAGGATTCGCGGAGTACGACGCCGACGAGGCGGTACGACGCGGGATCACGGTGAAGGGGATCAACGACCTCAGAGCCGACACGACCAGTACGACGGTCACGGGCGCCGACGTGATCGCCAGAGCCGTCGCCGGTGACCTCAAACCCGTGGTGGACCAGCTCTACGACCTCGACCACGTAGCCGACGCCCACAGGGCCTTGGAGCAGCGCACGCTACTCGGCAAGGCCCTGATCCGGGTCCGTTAGTCGACCGGCTGGTCCGCGTGGTCGGTGACGGCAGGCGGCTCGGGGCGGGCCGCCGTGACGATCCGGTTGCGCCCGTCCCGCTTCGCACTGAGTAGCGCGTTGTCGGCCGCGAGGACCAGCTGATCCATGGTGTCCGCGACATCCGGGTACACCGCTGCACCGAACGACGCCGGTACGCCGGTGATCACCGCAGTGGTCGCGGTAGCCGTGTCCACTGCCACGCTCAACGTGCTGAGCCGGTCCCTGATCCGCTCGGCCACTTCCAGCACCTCGACCTCCGAGGCACCAGGCAGCAGTACGGCGAGCTCGTCTCCACCGACCCGTGCGACCAGGTCACCCTGCCGGACCTCCGCACGCACGCTCTCACCGACCGCACGCAGCGCCTGATCCCCAGCCGGGTGGCCGTAGGTGTCGTTGATCTCCTTGAACTTGTCCAGGTCCAGCATCAGCAGACCGACAGTGCTCCGCAGCGTCTCCGCACGAGCCAGCTCAGCCGGTACGGCGTTGGCCCAGTACGCCGGTGTCGCCAGACCGGTCTTCACATCTGTACCTGCGGCGCGCTGGAACTGCGGCAGCAGCAGGTCGCGGTGCAGCGTCAGCACGACCACCATCAGGATCGGCACCACCCACGGGTACGACGCCTGCAGTGCAGCGACCGCCACGCCGAGGCCCAGGCCGGCCACCACGACGAGCTGGTCGGCAAGGTCTCCCAGTGCGCCACGGGCGGTGGCGTCGGGGGAGGAGAGCAGGATCGCGCCGATCACCAGCGCGAAGTTCACCAGCCACCAGGTCGCGGCCGCACCCAGCACGACCACCAGCGTCCACGGCCCGGTCGGCACGCGCGGCTCGGTCAGCAGACCGCCGCCACGCAGTACGCCGGCAGCGGCGGCACTGGCCAGGATGAAGGTGCTGGCCGAGAAGACCTTGCGGTGAGCGATGGTCCGGCCGTAGACACGGATCCAGGAGTACCCATACGTCACGACGACCAGCGCCACCACGAGGCTGAGCGGGAGCAGTAGCAGGCCGGCGAAGACCCAGAGGCTCTTCAGATTGGTGTACGGCGAAGTGTTCGCCGCCATCTCGCGTCGGCGCTCGATTCCGCGGGCAGACTCAAGGTGTAGCACCGAGGCGGACGCCAGGACGGCGAAGGCGATCCACTCGGTCGGCCTGACACCGGATCGGGCGCCGGAGATCGTCGAGGCCACAGCCAAGGCGGTGATCATGACTGCGACAGCGTCCACGCCGAGCACATAGCTCAGCGCAGGACGGGGCAACGACCAGAGCTTCCATCGGCGGGGTGGCACCCAATTGCTCCGACCGATCAGAATCATGGTGGCCTCACACGGATAGACCTGAGCGGTTATTCCGTAATAGTAACTGCCTGTTCACGCGAGGTCATCCCCAACCCCGCGAAATTCCATCTGACGGATGGCGAAGGAAGGATCCAGCACCATGTCGAAGATCAGCACCGGCAACGAGTGGTTCAACGGCGGCAACGAGTGGTTCACCGGCGGCGGCAACGAGTGGTTCCACGGTGGGAACGAGTGGTTCCGCGGCGGCAACGAGTGGTTCACGCAGAGTGGCAACGAGTGGCTGCACCGCCCGGGTGGATCCGGTAACGAGTGGTTCACCAACGGTAACGAGTGGTGACCTGACGGACATTGCCGAAAATTCTTTACCGACTTTTTACGGAGTCCGTCCGGAGGTATTCCCTGAATCTCCGGACGTTTCTCCGGCCTCCATTTCGGGGGCGCCGGTCCCGGACCGGCGGGCGCGTGTCCAGGCTGTGCCCGCCGCCAGGGCTGCGACCGCACCCGCGGCGCCCATGACGCCCACCGCGACCGACGGCGACGACTGGTCCGCGATCAGGCCGGCGAGCAGGATGCCGATGCCCTGACTGCTCTTCAGCGCCGTGCTGGCGACTCCGAACGCCTGGCCCCGCTGTGAGTCCGGCACGGCCTGAACAAAGGCTGCGCTCGTCGGTAGATGGTAGGCCGAGGCAAGGCCAGACAGTGCCCACAACGCCACGGTCGGCAGGAGACCCGGCGCGAGGAAGCAGACGACCAGTGGCGCGCAGGCCAGCACAGCCAGTGGCCCCAGCAGCCGCATCCGCCGCTCAGGCGGCCACAGCGTGATCAGCCACATGCCCGCGACAGCACCGGCTGGACTCGCGGCAAGCAGCAGTCCGGCCGCTTGAGGTCCTCCACCGATCTCGTGGGCGTAGGGGACCGCCAGGCCCTCCACAGTGACGTAGAACCCCGCGATCGTCGCCAAGATGACCAGTGCGCGCAGTTTCGGCGTACGGGTGACTAGTGAGACCCCCGCGGCGAGGTCCTTGAAGTAGTTGGTCGGTGGCGCGTTAGTGTCACGGGCCGGTGCCGGGCGCCGTCGTACGCCGAAGGCTATGAGTGCTGCGGACAGCAGGAAGGTCGCGGAGTCCAGCAGTAGACCGCCGGACGTGCCTACCGCGACAACGATCACGCCACCGGTGCCGAAGCCGAGCACCTGGCTGAACTGCACGACCATGTCGTTCGCAGCCTTGCCGAGCACGTAGTGGTCCCCGGGCAGTACGGCGGGGAGCGTCGCAGCACGTGCGGCGTTGAACGGCGACCCGAAAGCCTGCAGCGCGAGCAGCAGGAGGACGACGACCACCAGAGGGAGGGCCTCAATCGCCATGGCTGCAACGAGAACTGCCCTGGCCAGGTCCGTGACGATCATCACAGTACGGCGGGGGTAGCGGTCGGCGAACCCCGCCAGCAGCGGCCCGAAGAGCAGGTCGGGCACATAGGTCAGCGCGTAGGTGAGAGCGGTCAGGCCGGCGGAGTTGGTGCGGTCGAAGACCAGCACGGACAGCGCGATCCTGGCCAGCTGGTCGCCTGCGACGGACAGCACCCCGGCCAGAAACAGCGCCCTGAACTCCGCGTGCCCGAACACATCGCGCCAGCGGGCACGCTCGATCACCCCACCCTCCATACCTACGACCCTAACCACAATCCGTGGCCCGACACCTCCCGCCTGTAACTGAAAGGGTTTCCCTGCACGGGCGGCAGGCTGGTTCAAAGGTTTGATCGCGGCGCATCAGTGCCAAATGGTGAACCCGGTGGCGCCCGATTTGAGTGAACGTTCTACTCTGGAGATCTCTGGTACTGGGGTCTGGGCGGGGCGGCCCCGACCCTGGTACCAGAGTTCTTCTTTGTCCGGCCCTCTGAGCGCCGCGGCCCGTCAGAAACTGTCGGTGGCCCCCGGTAGCGTTCTCAGTGCCAGGGGCGGCTCCTGGACGTGCTTCCTTCTCCTTCACCAGGCCAAGTAGCGCGTTCGCTCTCCGCCCCTGGCGCGTTCATCCATGACGTCAACGGACGCCCGCCTGGGGAGGAGTCGCGATGCCGGATCAGCACGCGCAGGCCGCCGTACTGCTGCGCCGCCGGCGACTGGTCGACCCGACCACCCTGACCCCTCCGGTGCGTCGCTCTGCCTGGCAGTGGCTGCGTCGTCCGCTCACGATCCAGTCGGGGCTGTCCGCGCTGCAGGCCGATCTGATCCAGCGGGGCCTGCTGCTGTCCGTCAGTCTGTACCGCTACTGCTCCGGTCTGTCGGCGCCCGCTCTCGCCGGCTTCGGCCGCACCCTGCTCGAGCTGCTGGACGCCGAGTCGGGGCACGACGAGCAGCATGTGCCGCTGTTCCGCGGCTTCCCGGAGAGCGTGCCGGGCAACACCGAAACCTTCTACATCAACCGGATCTTCGCGCGCCTGCTGCAGGAGCCGGAGCAGCCATGCGTGCTGTGCGGCGACGCGAAGTCGGTGCACGCCGTCTCGCCCTGCGCTCACCTGGTCTGCCGGACGTGCTGGGACGGCTCGGACTTCAGTGCCTGCCCGCTGTGCCTGCGCCGGATCAACCCCAACGATCCGTTCCTGAAGCCGTCGTTCGACGAGGTGCAGCCCGCCCACGTGCGCTCGGATCGCCTCCGCTTGCTGACCCTGGCGCCGGCCGACGCGCTCCGCTCGACCGTCGAGGCTCTGCTGGTACGACGCTCGCCCTTGTCCGCCGTGGATCGTGCTGACCTGCAGATCTTGTTGGCAAACGCCGACCCGTCCTGGCTGCCCGACGAGATCCCGGTCCGGGAGACCCGGGCGTTGGTCCTCGCGCATTTCCTCGACGACTACCCCGACCTGATCGATCGGGCCGGGACGGCGACCGACGTACTGCGACTGCTGTATGCCCTGATGGACGCCGATCCCGGGCTCCGGACGCCACCGCTCCGGCGGAAGTCGTTGCCACGGGCAACTCGTCGGCTGGTGCTGGCGCGGCTCGACACGGTGCCTCCCGAGACGCTGATCGAGGACATGCTCCGGCACGAGCGAGCCTGGAAACGGATCGCGGAGAACCTGCATCCGTTCGAGTTCGCGACCAGTTATCCGCGGGCCGCGCTCGCGTTCGCGGTGCTGCGCCGCACCAATCTGGACCTGGGCACCGCGGCCGGGCGGGCGGTCGCAGGTGAGGCGGCGCGACATCCGTTCGTGCGGGTCGACAGCGGACGGCTGACCACGAGCACGTTCGCATCCCGGGTCGAAGGTGCACTCCTGTCCAGGCCCGGGCACGCGCTCGACCTGCTGAGGCAGCGGCCGGGCGAGTTGGTACGCCGACTGGTCCACCTGGCGCGCGTGTTGCCGGCGGATCAGCACGGTGCATTGGTGGACGCGCTGGCGACCGCGGTCTCGGATGTGTCGCCGGTCGTGCTCACCGCCGCGCTCGGTCAGGTTCGCACGCCACCGGGTGATCTGCGGCTGTTCTTCCCGCGTGGCGGGACCACCCGGATCTGGACGACAGTGGACGAGCGGGAGCCCCTGGCGACCGAGCTCGCCACCGCGCTGTCCGGCGTACTGGTGGGAGAAATGTTGCGGCGGGCAACGGATCTGTCGCGGTTACGGCGGGTGTTCCTGGACGAGGAGCTGGCCCGGCTGGCGGCGCCCGGTTCGGAGCGGAGCGCGTCGTCGACGCTGCTGCGGATGACGCGGGGGAGCGCGGTCCCGATTCCGCAGGACGAGTTGCTGCGGCTCTTCCTGCACTGGGTCGAGCCGCGCGGACGGCGGGTGGATCTCGATCTGTCGGTTGCGGTGTTCGACGAGGAGTGGGGCTTCGTCGGGCTGTGTGACTACACCCGGCTGCGGTTCGACCAGGACGCTTTGGTGCATTCGGGCGACCTGACCTCGGCGCCTGGGCCGCACGGGTCGACGGAGTTCGTGGACCTGGATCTGCGGGCGGTGCGACGGGTCGGCGGCCGATACGTCCTGCCGGTGGTGTTCAGCTACAACAACGTGCCGTTCGACGAGCTCGAGCGTGGTTTCGTCGGGGTGATGCGGCAGCCGACCGGCCTGTTTGACCCGGCAGCGGTCGAGGAGCGGTTCGATCTGACCGGGCCGGCGAAGATCCTGCTGCCGTTCGGCGTCGACCTGCAGACGAAAGAGCTCCGCTGGTACGACGTCAACCTCAGCGCGGCCGGCTACGGGCACAACATCGCGAAGTACGGCGGTCACGTCGCGCTGATGGCGGCGACGTTGGAGGAGGTGCACGGCGCGGGGGACCGGGTCAGCCTGTGGGAGGTGTGCTGCTGGCACGCTGCCGCGCGGACCGACGAGGTCGTCGTCCGGTGTGCGGACGGTTCGGTGGTCGGCTACCTGCGTGATTCCGCTGAGGATCTCTCGGCTTTTGCCCGCCGGCTCACCGCACGCCTGGAGCCGGATCGGGTCTGGGACGACGACGCAGCGCGCCGGTCCGACTTCGCCGCCGTACTCACCGCTGACATCACGCCACGGGCGGGCGCCCAGGTGTACGCGCTCCATCCGCATCTCCTCGACCCCGCCACGCACACACTGATCGACGCGCCGCATCTGCTCAGCACGCTGGCTCCAGACACCCGCGCCCACACCCCAGCGGCCCTCCCGAGCTGAGCTGCCGCGGTTTCCGTCAGCGGCGCCGGCTGAGGATTGGCTGAGAGGAGTTTGACAATTTTGTGACGCTGCGGGGCCCGGTGCTTTGGCTGGCCGGTCTGCGGGGGTACAACGGAATTGACCGCGAAGGGAGCCACGAATGACGTATGACGTGGTGGTGCTCATCGAGCGGGAGATGAGCGAGGGCGACGCGCGCCGCGTTGCCGCCCTGCACGCAAGGTACGAAGAACCTGTTGAGTACCACCTGCTGGTCTCCAGCCATGCGGAGAGCGGACGCGGTGGTCCGATGGCGCTGCTGGGATCGACTTTCGCAGACGTGGCCGGGATGAACGCCTCCGCGTCCGTCGCAGGTAACGCAATGTTCCACTCTGCCCCGCCCACCCCGGCGCCCGAGCCGACCCAGACACCGACGGCCACCCTGGCCGACCCGGACATCGACCTGGCCTCGGTGATCGAACACAGCTCGCGCCAGCTCCGCGCAGCCAGCGGGTACCCGGTGCACGTCTCCATCACCCACGGAGAGGTCCTGCTCGCCCTGATGTCTCTGGTCAAGAGCACCCACAGCCACGAGGTCGTGGTGGTGGCCTGGCCGGAGACCGCCGCGAGCTTCCTCTGCTCCGACTGGACCACGAAGGCCCGCAAAGCCCTGAAGGTCCCCCGGGTCCGGATCCTCGAGCACGACACCTGACCCGCTCGGGGCCGTACCGAGCGACAGGATGTAGTCACAACCACCGCAAGGCGGGCGGGCCCCGCGGTGCACCTACCTCCTGTCGTTCGGTACGGCGGCTTTGACGCTGTGGGATCGCATGGGCGGGTGGGGCGGCTGCGAGGCCGCTTGCTCAGGCCTGGAGCGGGGAGATTTGGTGCAATCGGCGGGACCGTGAACACCCAACGGGGACCTCGGACATCTGACCAGATGTCCGAGGTCCCCACCAGGTGTAAGAGGCCCCGACCAGGTGTACGAAGTTCGGGGTTTCACGCGGATTGACCACCATGCGGCCGGTTTGGTCCGGATCCCGAGATCTCCCCGCCCGATCGGCCCGGCACCTCGAGGTTGCCCACCCAGCGTGGGGGTTGCCCCCCGAGATTCCGAGTGGGCAACCCCCCAACTCAGGGGGCAACCCCCGAATCCGGGGCACGCGGGCGGCCGTGATGGGACCTCGGACAAGAAACCGGGGGCCGGGACAGACAACCGTGAGCTGGGACCTGATATTTCAGGTCCCAGCACACCGCAAGGTGTCTCAACCCCCCTCCACGACCCAACGCGACCACTCGGGCGAGTGCTTGCGGTTCAGGTACGCCGTCCTGAGCGGGGTGATGTGGTTTGGGTCAGCCAGGCGTGATCGGTTGGTGCGGTAGTCGCACCGACAGGGTGGTCTCGCCTGGGTGGGACGTGATCGTGATGCTGCCGCCGTGGTGTTCGGCGACGATCCGCTGGGCGATGTCGAGACCCAGGCCAGTGCCTTTGCCGACGTCCTTCGTCGTGTAGAAGGGCTCGAAGGCACGGGCCACGACCTGCGGCGGCATCCCCGGTCCGGTGTCGGTGAACTCGACCACGATCCGGTCGCCGTCGGTGCGAGTGGTGATCCGCAGCGTCCCGGCGCCTTCCATCGCGTCGACCGCGTTGTCGATCAGGTTCGTCCACACCTGGTTCAGTTCGCCGGCGTACGCGTCGATCCTCGGGACGTCGGCGCCGTACGAGCGGATCACCTCGATCCCGTCGCGGAGTTTGTGGCCGAGCATCACCAGCGTGCTCTCGATGCCCTCGGTGACGTCGATCGTCTGGATCGAGCCGCGGTCCATCTGCGAGTACGACCGGACCGCCGCGACCAGCTCGGTGATCCGCCGGGTCGATTCCTTCACCTCGCCGAGCAGCGTGTCCACCGCGAGCGTGCTCGCGACCCACTCGAGCCCGGGCTCCAGCGAGTCGCCCAGCAACTCGGCAGCGCGTTCACACCACTCGGGGGAGGCGCCGGCGGCGGCCAGCGGCGGCGCGATCAGCCAGTCCTGGCCGACGTCGTGCTGATCCAGCCATTCCGAGATGGTGTTCTCGGCGTCGGCCAGGTCGACGGGGTCCGGCGCCGCCGTACCCGCACCAAGCTCCACTCGCAACGAGTCGAGTGCGCTGAACTGAGCGGCGGTGATCTCGCCCTCCGCGAGCCGGCGCAGTGCGGACAGCAAGGAGTTGCACGCGGTGTCGAGGGCGCTGACCGAGCGGGAAGCCGCGGCAGCTGGGTTGTTGATCTCGTGCGCCAACCCGGCCGCCAGCGTGCCGAGCGTGATCAGCGCGTCTCGTTGCCGCGCGGTCGACTCGATCGCGCGAGCGGTCCCGTAGACGCCCTTGATGAGGTGTCCGCCGAGCGGGAACCAGGCGTCGACCCGTTCCCGCAGTACGTCGGCCGGCACCCGCAGTACCCGCCCTTCGGCGATCCCGCGTCCGGTCGCAAGGTAGACGCCGTGCTCGTCCCACGCCCGGAAGCCGCCGGCCCACCGCCCCGGCACGTCGATCTTGCCCATCACGGTGTCCTCGCGCCCGATCTGGCGGTGCAGCGCGATGGCGCCGTCGACGAGCACCCACCAGAAGTCGGCCGGCTCGCCTTCGTGGAAAAGGGTGGCCCCCGGTTCGATCGGGACCTCGGTGCCGCTGTCGATCAACTCGCCCAGCTGCTCGTCGGTCAGTCCGGCGAAGAGGGCGATCCCGCGCAGGTCGTCGACGTTCATCAGACAGTCGCAAGGTAGCGGTGGACGAGGTAGACCGACATGCCGCCCTCACCGACGGCGGAGGCGACCCGTTTCATCGAGTCGAGCCGCACATCGCCCGCGGCGAACACGCCCGGCAGGCTGGTCTCCAGCGCGTACGGCGGCCGCGGCAGGGTCCAGCGATTCATCGCGACCAGCTCCGGACCGGTGACGACGAAGCCCTTCTCGTCACGGACCAGGGCATCGCCCAGCCAGTCGGTCCGCGGCGACGCACCGACGAACACGAACAACCAGCTCGCCTGCACCTCCTCGACCCGGCCGGAGTTCCGCTCGACGAGCGTCAGCGATTCGAGATGGCCGTCGCCGCCACAACCGGTGACCTCCGTTCGGCAGCGCACCTCGATGTTCGGGGCGGCGGAGATCTTGTCGATCAGGTACGTCGACATCGAGGTCGTCAACGTCTCGCCGCGGACCAGGAGGACGACCCGCTTGGCGTAGCGGGCCAGATTCAGCGCCGCTTGACCAGCCGAGTTCGCGGCGCCCACGATGTACACCTCGTCGCCCTGGCACTGGCTCGCCTCGCTGGCCGTGGCGCCGTAGTACACGCCGCGTCCGGTGAGCTCGCCGAGGCCATTGACGTCCAGGCTCCGGTACGAGACGCCGGTCGCGATGATCACCGCGCGGGCCTCGATCTCCCCGGAGCCCTCCAGGAGTACGGCGTGCACCGGGCCGCGCGTCTCGAGACCGACGACTCCGCGAGCCAACACCATCTCAGCGCCGAAGCGCGAGGCCTGGGCCACTGCCCGGGCAGCGAGGTCTGAGCCGGTCAGCCCGCGAGGGAAGCCGAGGTAGTTCTCGATCGCCGCGCTCAACCCCGCCTGCCCGCCGGGCGCCTCCCGCTCGACGATGACCGTGCTCAACCCTTCGGACGCCGCGTAGACGCCGGCGGCCAGCCCGGCCGGTCCACCTCCGACGATGCAGACGTCGTACAGCGGCTGCTCGGCGCGGGTACGCAGGCCGAGCGCGGAGGCGAGGTCGATCGTGGACGGTGAGCGGAGGGTGTCGCCCTCGGGGATGAGGACCAGCGGCAGGTCGTTGTCCGCGGCATCGGCGAGGTCGCGCAGCCGTTGACCCTCCGCGTCGCGCTCGACGTCGTACCAGCGATAGGGCACGTGGTTGCGGGCCAGGAACGTCTTGATGTCGTGCGCGCGGTCGGACCAGCGGTTCCCGACCACGCGGACGTCGGTGGTGTGCTCGGGGTTGGCCTGCTGCCAGTCGCCGAGCAGGTCGTCGATCACCGGGAACAGCTGGTCTTCCGGTGGATCCCAGGGCTTCAGCAGGTAGTAGTCCAAGCCGATGTCGTTGATCGCCTTGATCGCGACGTCGGTGTCGGCGTACGCGGTGAGCAACAGGTACTTCGCCGTCGGTGCCTGTTCCCGGGCGCGTTCGAGCAGTTCGATGCCGGTCATCCCCGGCATCCGCTGGTCGGTGGCGATCAGCGCGATCGGCTGGTTACGCAACGCGAGTTTGGTCAGCGCGGCCAACGCCTGGGTGCCCGACGTCGCCTTGACGACCAGGTAGTCGTCGCCGTACCGCCGGCGCAGGTCACGGGAGATGGCCGCCGACACCATGGGATCGTCGTCGACGGTGAGAATCGCAGGTTTGCTCACGCGGTGCCCCCCACAGCAGTGAACCGATCCCGTCAGGATGCCACGAGAACCATTAGTCGTCGATGAGAGCGCGCAGTGCTTCGCGTTCCGGCTCGGGGACGTAGCCGGCGTAGTAGTCGTACATGTTCTGCCGGGCGATCCGGGCAGCCGCGTGACCGTCGCCGGCGCGGATCGCGTCGACCACCTCGGCGTGGTGCTGCAGCGACTCGAGCATCAGCTCCCGGCTGTTCTGGGCGTGCGCGACCCGGTCCGAGATCAGAGTCAGTACGACGCCGCGGACGACCTCGTTGCAGGTCTGGATCAGCGAGTTCCGGCTGACCTGCGCGATCATGTCGTGGAACGCCAGATCTGCCTCGCTGAAGGCCTCGAAGTCGACGTCGATGGCGGCCCGCATGGCCACCAGCGTCTCCTCCATCTCGGCCAGCTGTTCGGGCGTGCGGAGCCGGGAGGCGACCTGGATCGCGGCGCCGTCCATGATCATCCGGAAGCCGATCAGCTCGCCCAGCGTCAGCTCCTCCACCCGCGCCAGCCGGACCATCTGCTTGCGCAACGCCGACTGGGAGAACGGCAGGATCTCCGGCCCGTTCGGATCACCCGGACGCGACCGTACGACGCCATTGCTCTCCAGCACCCGCAGCGCCTCGCGCACCGTCGACCGGCTGACCTCGAACTGGGCGACCAGTTCGCGCTCACTCGGCAACCGCTGACCGGGAGCCAGCTCGCCCCGGGCGAGTGCCTCCTCGACCTGCTCGACGATGCGCTGGTAGGCGCGGACAGGCTGCACCGGCTGGAACCGCGGACTCTTTGTCACTCCGGAGCACCCCAATCGCTTGACAGACCCCTGCGTAGCGACCAACCTAGTGGCCCACTGACACTTAGTCCACTGGTCGGACCAGTCACAGCTGTACGGCGAAGTCGGCCGCACCGGCGTGGCCCCGGCCGGCGGACTCCGCAGAGATCGCCAGAATGCGGCGAGAAACAGCCGGCAGCACTGGAGGAGTTCGCGTGAAGTCTCCGTTCAACACACTGACGCTGCCCGCCCGGGCGGTCGCGTTCGTCGCCTCCGCGGCGCTGTTGGCCCTGACCGCCTGCTCGGCGGGTTCGGGGACGACGCCCGGTAGCTCGCCCGGTGGCGATCAGTCGCTGTCGATCGGCCTGGTCGCCGAGCCGGCCAGCCTCGACTTCACCACCACCGACGGTGCCGCGATCCCGCAGGCGCTGCTCGGCAACGTGTACGAGCGCCTGGTCCAGCAGGACGAGTCCGGGAAGATCGTGCCGGCACTGGCGAAGTCGTGGACCGTCTCGCCGGACCGCAAGACCTACACCTTCGACCTGGTCGACAACGCGAAGTTCACCAACGGCAAGGCGTTCACCGCGGCCGACGCGGTGTTCAGCATCAACCGGGTGAAGACGGCCTGGACGACCTCGCTGAAGGCGGCGATGGACGTCGTACAGGAAGCGAAGGCACTGTCGCCGACGCAGTTGCAGGTGACGCTGAGCAAGCCGAGCAACGGCTGGCTGTTCCGGATGACGACCCGGATCGGCGCGATGTTCTCCGAGACCGGGGTGAGCGCGCTGGCCACCGCCCCGGTCGGCACCGGGCCGTTCAAGTTCTCGAAGTGGAACCGCGGCGACTCGATCGTGCTGGAGCGCAACGCCGACTACTGGGGTACGAAGCCGTTCTTCAACCAGATCACGCTGAAGTACTTCAAGGACCCGACCGCGCTGAACAACGCGCTGCTCACCGGCACGATCAACGTGATCGGCACGGTCCAGGCCCCGGAGGCGTTGAGCCAGTTCTCCAGCAACGACAAGTACCAGGTGATCGAGGGAACGACGAACGGCGAGGTGCTGCTGTCGTTCAACAACTCCGAGCCGATCTTCAAGGACATCCGGACCCGGCAGGCGATTCGGATGGCGATCGACCACAAGGCCCTGATGGACACCTGCTGGGCCGGTCGCGGCAAGCTGATCGGCAGCATGGTCCCGCCGACCGACCCGTGGTACGAGGATCTGACCGGGGTCGCGCCGTTCGACCTGGCCAAGGCGAAGTCGATGCTGCAGGCATCGGGTGCCGCGGGCAAGACGCTGCGGCTGCGGTTGCCCACGCTGCCGTACGCGATCTCCTGCGGCCAGGTGGTGAAGAGCCAGTTGGAGCAGGCCGGGCTGAAGGTCGCGATCGACCAGCAGGAGTTCCCGGCGCAGTGGCTGACCAACGTGCTGAAGAACGCCGACTACGACATGTCGATCATCGCGCACGTCGAGCCGCGTGACCTGGGCACGGTGTTCGGCAACCCGAAGTACTACACCCGCTACAACGACCCGACGCTGCAGGGCTATCTCGCCGCCGCGGATGCCGGTGACGAGGCCGCGCAGGTCGACAACATGAAGAAGGCGGCGCAGCGGCTCTCCGAGCAGGCCGCCGGCGACTGGCTCTTCCTGCTGCCGAACCTGATTGTCGCGGACAAGAACCTGACGGGCCTGCCGGAGAACGCGATCACCGAGAACTTCGACCTGACCCAGCTCGCTCGTTCCTGAGGACCGCCTGATGATCCTCCGCCTGATCGAACGCACCGCGGTCCTGCTGGTCAGCCTCGGCGTCAGTTCGGTGCTGGTCTTCGGGTTCCTGGCCTGGCTGCCGGGCGATCCGGCCCGGGTCGCCCTCGGTGTCAACGCATCCGACGAGGCAGTCGCGGAGCTGAACCGGCAGTTCGGTCTCGACCGGCCGCTGCCGACCCAGTACTTCGACTGGCTCGGCGGAATGCTCCGCGGCGACTTCGGGACGTCGTACGTGTCGAAGGCCGAGATCGGGCCGCAGGTATTCGACCGGCTCCAGGTGACGCTGTGGCTGGTCGTGGCCGGCATGATCATCGCCCTGGTGGTCGCCGCGCCGGCCGGCACGGTGATGGCCGCGCGGCACCGCAAGGTCTCCGGGCTGGCACTGTCCGCGGTCTCCCAGCTGGGCGTCGCCGTACCGGCGTTCCTCGCGGGCATTCTGCTGATCATGGTGTTCGCGGTGAAGCTCGGCTGGCTGCCTGCGAACGGCTGGACCCCACCGGCGCAGGACCCGGGGATGTTCGTGAAGCAACTGCTCCTGCCCGCGTTGTCACTCGGCCTGGTGCAAGGCGCTGTACTGACTCGCTATGTGCGGAGTGCGGTGCTCGAAGTACTGCGGGAGGACTACTTGCGTACGGCGCGCGCGAAAGGGCTCAGGCCGTTCCCGGCACTGTGGCGACACGGAGTCCGTAACGCGGCCGTGCCAGTGGTGACTGTGCTCGGTCTCCAGCTCGCGACCTTGCTGATCGGCGCGGTCGTCGTCGAACGCGTCTTCGTCATCCCCGGCCTCGGCAGCCTCCTGCTGGACGGTGTGTCGAACCGCGATCTGCTCCTCGTTCAGGACGTGGTGATGGTGCTGGTGATGGCCGTACTCCTGGTCAACTTCCTGGTCGATCTCCTGTACGTCGCTCTGGATCCCCGACTCCGGGTGGGATCGCGATGAGGCGGCTGAATCCGAGTCTGATCGCGGGCGGCGTGATCGTCGGGCTGATCGTGGTGATGGCGCTCGTCTCGTTCGTCTGGACGCCGTACGACGCCACCTTCGTCGACCCCGCGGTCCGGTTGGCCAAGCCGTCGTGGGAGCACTGGTTCGGGACCGACAAGTTCGGCCGGGACGTGTTCAGCCAGATCATGGTCGGGTCGCGGACCACGTTGTTCGTCGGCGTGGTCGCGGTCGGCGTAGCGGCGGTGATCGGCGTACCGCTGGGGATCCTGGCCGCGATGGCACGGCGGTGGCCGAGTGAGGTCATCATGCGGTCGAACGACCTGCTGCTGGCGTTCCCGGCGTTGTTGCTGGCGATCATGTTCGGTGCGGTGTTCGGGGCCAGCACGCTGACGGCGATGATCGCGATCGGCGTCGCGTCGGTGCCGAACTTCGCGCGGGTGATCCGGAGTGGGGCGTTGCAGGTGATGCGGACCGAGTACGTGCTGGCGGCCCGGGCAGCCGGGAGGCAGCCGTTCCCGATCGCGCTGAGGCATGTGCTTCCGAACGTGACGAGTCTGATCACCGTGCAGGCGTCGGTGTCGTTCGCGATCGCGGTGCTGGCCGAGGCGGCGCTGTCGTTCCTCGGCTACGGGACGCCGCCGCCGACGCCTTCGTGGGGGCGAATGCTGCAGGAGAGTCAGGAGTTCTTGTTCAGTGCGCCACGATTGGCGATCTTCCCGGGGGTGGCGATCGCGATCGCCGTACTTGGGTTCAATCTGCTCGGTGACGGGCTCCGCGACCGGTTCGACCCGAAGCTGGAGGACCGTCGATGAACGAGCGAAGCGAGTTCATAATCAAGCACAGTGTGCTCGTGCCTCATCCGCGCCCGGAGCGAAGCGAGGACGTGGATGAGTAACGACGTACTGAGTGTTCGCGGTCTGACCGTGACGGTGCGGGACAAGACGTTGGTCTCGGACGTCGATCTCACGGTCGGGCCGGGGGAGCGGGTCGGGCTGATCGGTGAGTCCGGGTCGGGGAAGTCGCTGACCGCACTGAGTGTGCTCGGTCTGCTGCCCGAGGACGTGATCGCGGGCGGGTCCGTTCGGCTGACCGGAGTCGATCACGAGCTGATCGGCGCGGACGAACGACGGATGTCGCGGGTCCGGGGCCGGCACCTGTCGATGGTGTTCCAGGAGCCGATGACCGCGCTGAACCCGACGATGCGGATCGGCGATCAGATCGCGGAAGCCATGCTCATCCACCGGACGAAGCCCGGTCGCGGTGCCGCCCGAGCGGCCGCGGTCGAGCTGCTCGAGCGGGTTCAGTTGCCGACCGAGACGACGCGCGCGTACCCGCATCAGCTGTCTGGTGGCCAACGGCAACGAGTCGTCCTGGCCCTTGCCCTCGCCAACGATCCAGCCCTGCTGATCTGCGACGAACCGACCACCGCCCTCGACGTCACCGTGCAGGCACTCGTCCTGGACCTCATCGTCAAGGGCGTGGTCGCCCGCGAGGCCGCCCTCCTGTTCATCACGCACGACCTCGCCGTCGTCGCGACCGTCTGCGAGCGCGTTCTCGTGATGTACGGCGGCCGCGTCGTCGAATCCGGTCCGGTTGGCGAGGTGTTCACGCGCCCCCGTCATCGCTACACCGAAGGACTACTCGCGGCCTCCGATCTCGAGACGACCGAGCGGCGACTGACCACGATCCCGGGCAACGTGCCGGCCGCCGGTCAGTTCCCGTCCGGCTGCGTGTTCCGGACTCGGTGTCGCCACGCCACCGACGTCTGCGCCACCACGCCCGACTGGACCGGGTCCGAGGCGACGGGCTTCGCCTGCCACCACCCTGCGGAGGTCGCTCATGCCTGAGCACGAACCAGACGTGGCGCCGGCGATCCAGTTGATCGATGTCGTGCGCAACTACACCCGACCGCGTACGTCGTTGCTCCGAGCAGCTCCCGTGGTCCACGCGCTGCGCGGGGTGAACCTCGAGGTCAAGCCGGGCGAACGCTTCGGCATCGTCGGCGAATCCGGCTGCGGCAAGTCCACCCTGCTCCGGATCATCGCCGCTCTCGATCACGCCACCTCCGGTCATGTCATTGTCGAGGGCACCGACGTCACCCGCCTGCCGGAACGTCGGCTGCGATTCCTTCGGGAGAACCTCCAACTGGTCTTCCAGGACCCGATGAGCTCGCTCGACCCGCGCATGCGGGTCCGCGACATCATCGCCGAACCCCTCGTCGTACAAGGGCATCCCGCCTCCGGGGAGCGCGTTCGTGAACTGCTCGAAGCGGTCGGCCTGTCCGCCGACGCGGGCGACCGGTACCCGCACCAGTTCTCCGGCGGTCAACGGCAGCGCATCTCGATCGCCCGCGCTCTCGCCCCGCGGCCGCGCATCCTGGTCGCGGACGAGCCGGTCAGCGCGCTCGACGTCTCGGTCCGCGCGCAGGTGCTCAACCTGATCTCGGATCTCGTCGACGAGCTGAACCTGACGCTGGTGTTCGTCTCCCACGACTTGTCCGTCGTCAAGCACGTCTGCGACCGCGTGGCCGTGATGAACGCCGGCCAGATCGTCGAGACCGGCTTCACCGGCGACGTGTACGCCGCACCACAGCACCCGTACACCCAGCGCCTCGTCTCCGCCATCCCCACTCTCCACAGAGCGTTGTCCGGAGCAACCACCACCGACCTCCTCGCTGCGAAGGGAGCACCCGGATGAAGTACCCGGCCGGCCTACCGATCGGAGAGACCTGGGTCGACGCACCGTCCACCGAACCAGTGATCTTCCCGTACGACGGTTCGACGGTGACCGAGGCGCCGGTGGGGGACGTCGAGTTGGCCCGCCAGGCGCTCGACCACGCCCTCGCCGTCCGCGATGCGGTCGGCCGACTTCCGTCGTACGTACGCCGGAAGGCCTTGCAGAGCGTGCATGCGACGATCGCTGCCGAGCGCGACGCCTTCGTCGATCTGCTCGTGCTGGAGACCGGGAAGCCACTGGTGGACTGCCGGGTCGAGGTCGACCGCACGCTGCTCACGCTGGAGACCTCGGCCGAAGAGGTCGCCCGGCTGCACGGTGAGACCGTGCCGCTGGATCTGCTGCCGAGTGGCGACGGGCTGGTCGGGTTCTGGGTGCGGAAGCCGATCGGCATCGTGGTCGGCATCACTGGGTTCAACTATCCGTTGCTGTTGGCATCGCACAAGATCGCGCCGGCCATCGCGGCCGGGTGCCCGGTGATCGTGAAGCCGGCGCCGCAGACTCCGCTCGCGACGCTCTGGCTGGTCCACTTGATGCGGGAGGCGTTGGTCGAGGCCGGCGCTCCGGCGGCCGCCGTACAACTGGTGACCGGGGGACCGGACGTCGGCGCGACGCTCACCACTGACCGACGGATCGGCGCGGTCTCGTTCACCGGTTCGGCCGCGGTCGGTCACCAGATCGCTCGTGATGCGGCGCCGACGAAGGTCCTGCTCGAGCTGGGTTCGAACTCGGCGCTGGTGGTCGCCGCGGACGCCGACCTCGATGCGGCGGCCGATGCGATCATCCGCGGCGGCTACTACGCCTCTGGTCAGGCATGTATTTCGGTCCAGCGAGTTGTCGCCGTCGAGTCGATCCATGCCGCCTTGCTGGACAAGTTGAACGAGCGGCTTCCCGGTGTGGTGGTGGGCGATCCGCGCTCGGCCGACACCCGGGTGTCGGCGCTGATCGATCCGAAGTCGACCGCTCGGGTCCGCTCGTGGGTGGATGCATCCGTCGCGTCAGGCGCTAAGTTGACCTACGCGACGGACGGTGAGCTGCTTGGCCCGACCGTGTTGACGGATGTGGCGTCCGGCCAGCTGGCGTGGGACGAGGAGATCTTCGGGCCGGTGATCGCGATCCGGTCGGTGCCGGATCTCGAGACCGCGTTCGCCACGGTCAACGCCTCCCGGTACGGGCTGCACGCGAGTGTGTTCACGTCCTCGCTCGACACCGCCTTCACCGCGATCGACCAGCTCGACGTGGGCGGGGTGGTGATCAACGAGGTGCCGGGTTTCCGGTCCGACGTGATGCCGTACGGCGGGGTCAAGGACTCCGGGATCGGCCGCGAGGGACCGCGGTTCGCGATCGAGGAACTGACCACGACCCGGATGGCGATCATCCGCCCGAGGCCCTGAGGTGACTGCAGTGACGACGGACTACGCCAAGCTCTTCCGCTTGGACGGCAAGCACGTTCTGGTGATCGGCGCCGGCAGCGGCATCGGTCGCGAGAGCGCCCTCGCGCTGGCTGCTCACGGTGCTCGTGTCACCTGCGCCGACCGGGATCTCGCCGCGGCCGCCGAGACGGCTGGTTCCGGTGACGACCTTACGTCGTACCAGCTCGACGTACTGGACGACGAGGCGATCATCCGGGCCGCGGACGAGCTCGCGCCGGTCGACGTACTCGTGTTCACCGCGGCGACCAACGTGCGGAAGCGGATCCTCGACTACACCGGTGAGGAGTTCGACCGGGTGGTGGCGCTCAACCTGCGGGCGTCGTTCCAGCTGATCCGTGCCTTCGGCAAGCAGATGGCCGAGCGGGGGAGCGGCAGCATCATCGGGTTCAGCTCCATCCGCGGTACGACGGTGGAGCCCGGCCAATCGGTGTACGCGGCAACCAAGGCCGGCTTGGTCCAGCTGCTCCGGACCGCCGCCGCCGAACTCGGGCCGAACGGCGTACGCGTCAATGCGGTCGCACCCGGCGTCGTCGAGACCCCGCTCACCGCCCAAATCAAGGCGAACAAGGCCTGGTACGACGCTTATGCGCAAAAGGGAGCGCTTGGTCGCTGGGCCCGCCCGGACGAGCTCGCCGGCGCGGTCGTCTACCTCGCCTCGGACGCCGCCAGCTTCGTCACCGGAGCCGTGATCGCGGTCGACGGCGGCTGGACCGCGGTCGACGGCCGCTTCAATCCACCCAACTAGGGAGCCTGCATGAACGAGCGGAGCGAGTTCATCATCGAACACAGCGTCATTCGTGCCTCATGCGCGCCCGGAGCGAAGCGAGGACGTGCATGAGCTACGCCGACCTGACCGCGACCGACCTGTTGTCGAAGTACCGCGACGGGACGCTGTCACCCGTCGAGGTGATCGAGGACGTGCTCGCCAGGGTCGAGGAGCTCGAGCCGAAGATCTGTGCGACGTACGCGCTCGATCCGTCCGGCGCCCGTGAGGCCGCGCGCTCGGCTGAACGCCGGTGGCTTGACGGCACGGCTGGTGCGCTGGACGGCGTGCCGGTAACGGTCAAGGAGAACATCGCGACCCGGGGCACTCCGGTGCCGCAGGGGACTGCTGCGACGGAGCTGATTCCGGCGGCTGAGGACGCGCCGGCTGCGGCCCGGCTGCGGGAGGCCGGTGCGGTGATCTTCTCCAAGACGACCATGCCGGAGTACGGAATGCTGTCGTCCGGCGTGTCGACGTTCCACCATCTGACGCGCAACCCTTGGGATCTCTCGAAGACGGCCGGCGGGTCGAGTGCGGGCGCCGCGGCGGCCGCGGCAGCCGGGTACGGGCCGTTGCACATCGGCACCGATATCGGCGGCTCGATCCGGCTGCCGGCGGGCTGGTGTGGCGTCGTCGGCATCAAACCCACCCACGGGCGAGTGGCGGTCGGGAACCCGTACCCGGGTCGTGCGATCGGTCCACTCGCTCGTACGGCGGCCGACGCGGCGCTGGCGTTGTCGGTGATGACCGGCTACGATCCGCGCGACCACACATCGCTGCCGGCTGTGGGGGACACGTACAACGCGGACGTCCGGGTTGAAGGTCTCCGCGTGGCACTCCTGCTGGACGCAGGCCTCGGCCTCCCGGTGGATCCCGAGGTCGCCGCGGCCGTCTCGTCGGCGGCCGCCGTACTCGAGAAGGGCGGTGCGAGCGTCGAACCGATCGCGCCGATCATCACCCGGGAGATGCTCGACGGGCTGGACCGTTTCTGGCGGATCCGGTCCGCCGCGGACATCGCCGCGTTGCCTGAGGACCGGCGGGCGAAGGTGCTGCCCGAGATCCGGTCGTGGGTGTCGACGGCAGGCGATCTGTCCGGGTTCGAGGTGTTCCACGGGTACAGCCAGATGGGTGCGATGGCGGCGGCGGTCACTGCGGTTTTCCGGTCGTACGACGTGATCCTGTCGCCGGTGGCACCGATCACGGCGTTCCCGGCGGAGCTGGCGTACCCGACCGACGATCCGTCGAAGCCGTTCGAGCACATCGCGTTCACGGTCCCGTACAACATGTCCGCGCATCCGGCGACGACGGTGAACGTCGGCTGGTCGGCGTCGGGACTTCCGATCGGGGCGCAGCTCGCCGTACCGCATCACCAGGACCTGACCGCCCTCGCACTGGCCGCATACCTCGACACCGAGCGCCGCTCCTGGCCGACCACCTGATCTTCGGAAGATAGGTGTCACCTGGCGGCACTTTTCTTCCGGAAAGAGCGGTCCGGTTGTAGCTTGAGGGTCGGGGTGCTGAGCGATGGCGGACGGTTTTGACGAGGAGTCGGCCCACGCGGTGCGGCGCGGGCTGGTTTCGCACTGCTACCGGATGCTCGGCTCCATCACCGAGGCCCAGCAGGTCGCCGCGCAGACCGACGACCTGGTCACCGCTACCTCGGCGTGCCTGGCCAGGGCGGCCTCGCGCCCGCTTCCCACCGACCTGGCGGCCCCGAGCAACGATCCCGAGGGTGAACTCGACCAGAGCCCCGAAGTCCTCTGGCTCGAACCGATCCCCGACGATCTCGCCGACGACCGGCCCCTGGGCCTCGACTACATCGCCGCTCTCCAGCGACTATCCGCCCCCGACCGCGCCGCCCTGATCCTGCACGACCTCGAAGGCTGGTCCCCGCACCGGATCACCGACCTGGTCGGCCCGGTCGACCTCGCCCGGCTCCACCTCGCCCCGCAGCCCCATCCGCTGCCCGATCCGGTCCTCCTGGCCGGCTACCGCGCTGCTTTCGAGCAGTACGACGTACCGACGATCACCGGGTTCTTCACCGACGACGCGATCTGGGAGATGCCGCCGTTCACCTCATGGTTCCGCGGCGCCCGCAACATCGGCCGGCTCATCTCCACCCACTGCCCGGCCAAGGAGGCCGGCGACCAGGTCCTGGTCCCGATCAAGGCCAACGGCCAACCCGGCTTCGCCGTCTACATGCGCGACCCGGCCGACAACATCCACCGCGCCTTCCAGCTCCAGGTCCTCACCCTCACCGCCACCGGCATCATCCACGCCGTGGCTTTCTTCGACCTGACCCTGTTCGAAACCTTCAACCTCCCCGACCTGCTCACCACCCTCCCCAAGTCCCCGTACGAAGCCCAGCCCAGCTTGCACATCGGCCGCGCGGACAAGCACCACGGGTGAGGATCGTCAGCCGGTCACGTCCAGGCGGTTGACCGCGACACGGGCCACTTGCACCAGCGTGGCGCCGCGCACCGGCTGGAGTCCGACGACCACCAGCGCGATCCCGTTGTTGCCCTTGGCAATGTAAACGGCATCCAGCACGATGGTGATCCCCCGGGACCTGGCCTTCATCCGGAACGCGAGCGTCCGGTCGCCCAGGTTGGGGAACGAGAGAGCGCTCGCCTGGATCGTGATCGAGGAGCCGTCCTTCGACCTGCTGGTGAACTTCGGGCACTGCTTGAGCGCCCGGGCGATCTGCTTGAGCACAGGTACCTGCGAGCTCGGCCACCCCGTGACGGTGTGCTCCAGAGACGGGCCGAGGTCGCCCGCGGTGAAGGAGGTCTTGGCTTCGGCAAGCGGCTTCCGCTGGTCGATGCGGTCGAACACGGCGGCACAGCGCTTCGGCGTCACTGGGTCGTCATCGCCGTCATCCGGCTTCGGCTTCTCCCGCGTCCAGCCGGGCGGCATGTCGGCCAGGGTCAGCAGGGCACGCTTGGCCTGCGCCGCCGACACTGCCTTGGCCTTCACCGGCGCCACCGTCGGAGCCCCGGCCTTCGTGCTGGCCACCCCGACCGGATCCGCCGGAATCACCCCGCAGCCACCCACCACCACCGCGCACACCAAACCCACCGCAACCCACCGCATGACATCCCCCGCCCCCGATAACAGCTAGTGACCGTCTATCGGGAGGATCCACCCCGGCGTTACAGCGCGTAGTACCGGAGTGGACCGCCAGGCCATCACAATCGCGGACTCACGGTCGCCGCCCGCCTGCGCGGGCAGCCGCAGCCCAGATGTGATGGCCTGGAGATCCGTCAGTAGTCGCCGTAGACCTGGACCTTGGTGCCGATGGGGGTTTCTTTGAAGATCTGGGTGATTTCGGGGCGGGTGACGCGGACGCAGCGGTGGCTGGCGGGGTAGGGCTTGACCAGGGAGTTGACCCGGGAGCCGTGCAGGGCGATGCCGGGGCGGTCGCGGAGGAAGTAGATCGAGTCGTACATGTACGACTCCGGATAGAGGCTGCTCTCGTGCGCGCCGGCCCACTTGCGCCAGACCTTTCCGGTGCGGTTCGGGGTTTCGTAGCCGGGCGCACCGGTCGAGATCCAGACGATCCGCTTGTACGCCTTGCCGACGATCTGGTACGCGACCTGGCAGGTCTTGTTGACGTAGATCCCGGGCTCGCGCGTCGGCGCCGGCCGTTTGGTTGCGTTGAGCACCGAATACGCGTCGTCCAGGGTCAGGCCCCTGCGGCTGACCGGCAGCCCGTTCGTTTCGCGCCACGCGCACAGCGCCTGCTTGGCCCGCGCGGTGATGTCACCGTCCACGTCGCCGACCGGGTACCCGAGCTTGTCGAGCTGCTGCTCGACCCGGAGCGCGTAGTACTGCGGCTTCTGCTTCACCTTGGGCTTCGGCTTGGTGGTCGGCGTGGTCGTCGGCGTCGCGCTGGGAGTAGGCGTCGTACTGGCGGATGGCGTGTTCGACGACGACGGCGTGTCCGATGGAGTCGACTCACTGGCGGCCACGTCGGAACAACCGACGAGAACGAACGACAGCATCACCGAACCGGCAACGAGACCACGTCGACGTGACACGATTTCCCCTCTCCCTCAGCATTGTCAGAGTCGCAGAACCACGCTGCTCGAGCCTGCAACGAAACGCCGAGACCCAGCATCACGCGACACTAGTGCTCAGAGGGTTCCCCAGACGTGCCGTTGCCCGCGCCCGTCACCGAACCGTTGTCGACCACGGGTCCCGGGTCGTCCCGCAACCTGCTGTACAAGTACCCATCCCGGTACTTTCCAGCCCGGAACTCCGCGGCCCGGATCACTCCTTTCGAGCCGGAACCCGGCCTTCTCCAACGACTTCTGCTCGGCCATGTTCTCCGGATGCGTGCTCGCCTGGATCCGTTGCACCGGCGTGTGTTCGAAGAGGTAGTCGGTGAGCATCGCCTGCGCCCGCCACCCGATTCCTCGACCCCGGTACTTCGGCAACAGCGCGATCCCGATCTCCCAGTACGACGTCTTGCCGTCGTACGACCCGGATCGCCAGCTCACGAACCCGGCCGTCTCACGGTCCGCGTGAACCATCAAACGCCCGTTGTCCGTGCCAAGGAACGCGTCCTCGGCGTACCGCTTCACCGACGCCTGCGGATCGCGGAACCCGGCCCAGTCCAACCCGATCAACCCCGGCTCGACCGCGAACCGCCGGAACAACCCCAGATCGTCTTCAGTCACAGGCCACAGTTCGATGCGCATGCCATCGAACTCTAGTCAGCAGCCGCAGGACTCGCGTCGGACGAGCTCGTGCGGCAAGGTGATCGTGACCGGCCCCTGGCTGTGCGACGCGTCCAGCAGAAGCTCGATAGCGCGGGCAGCCAACTGCGGAACCGGTCGCTGGATAGCACTCATCGGCGGAATGGTGACCGCACACTCGGCAGTGCCATCACCACCGAGTACGGCGAGATCGTCGGGCACGGACAGACCGGCCCGCCACGCAGCGAACAACACTCCGAACGCCTGCTCATCGGTCGCGCAGTACAAGGCTCGCGGTCGCCGTTCCTCAGCAAGCCAGGAGCTGGTCACCTCGGTGGCGTGATAGCGGGAGATCTCACTCGTTCGGTGCTCGACCTGGACCCGCCGGCCGCGCGTCGCCTCGGCGACCCCGATCAGGTGCTCCTCGGTGCCGGGGGAGCCGACCGGCCCGGTCAGTACGCCGATACTGCGATAACCGTGCTCGACAAGATGCGACGTGGCAGTCGACGCGGCCGCGACCGAGTCGATCGCCAAGGTCGACGCCGGCGATCCGTGAGGCATCCGGTGCAGAGCCACGACCGGGATGCCCGCCGTGTCGAGGCCGACGAGCTCAGGTTGACTGCGGACTGACACCAGGACGATCCCGTCGACCTGCCGCTCGATGAACGAGGTGAGGTGACTCTGCTCCTGCGCGGCATCCCCACCGGAGTCGCCGATGAGCAGCAGATGGTTGCGTGCCCTGGTGCCCGCCTCGAGTTGCTCAGCCAGCGCCGCGAAGTACGGATTGCGAATGTGCGGTACGACGATCCCGATCGAGAACGTCCGCCCGGCACTCAACGCCCGGGCCAGCGCATTCGGCCGGTACTGCAGCTCCGCCGCCGCGTCGAGCACGCGCTGCCGGGTGCTCGGAGCGACCGGACGCGGGCCGTTGTTGAACACGTAGCTGACCACCGCTGTCGACGTACCGGCGCGTTCTGCGACGTCGCGAGCGGTGACCATCACCCGCCTCCAAGTGGGGTACGCGCGACCGCCGGATCCCCTGCCCCGGCTCGCTGGATGGCCTCGATGATAGCCGCCGCGGCGCGGGGTCCGTCCACGGTGAGCGCGAGGCGGATCGTGCCTGCCGCATCGGAGGTGAAGCTGCTGACGCCGTCGCTGGAGATCTCGACGACACCGGGTTCGGTGAACGTGAACAGGTCGGGCCGGGAGAGCGTCAGTACCGCGACGGGATCGTGCGGCACGTTCCACTCCTGCTGCCAGAACTCCCACCACTGCTGGATGTCTGCTCTCAGTGCTGCGCCGAGTGCTCCCGAGGCGCCGATCAGCTCGAGCCCGGCCTGGTCGATGCCGAGCTGTCGAGTCACCTCGAGCCCGGTGATGGTGGTCGGGATGCCGGCCGACAGGACGGTCCCGGCAGCGACGGCGTCGCTTTTGAAGTTGTGCTCCGCCTTCTCGCCGGGCGGAAAGACCCCACCCATGATCCACAGGTGGCGTATCCAGGTCGCCACCTTTGGTTCCAGCTCGAGTGCCTTGGCGATGTTGGTCAGCGGCCCGACGGCAACGACGTCGATCTCGCCCGGGTTGGCCCCCAGCGTGGCGATCAGGTGCTCGACCGCAGGCCGCTCCGCGACGGCTTCACGATCCAGCCCGTCATGCAGGCTGCCCTCATGACCCGGCCACCACACGTCGCGTCCGGACAATGGGGTGCTCTGTCCGGCGTGTACGGCGATGTCCTGTCCCGCGAGTACGCCGTACCTCCGCGCGATCCGGGCTCGCAAGAGCGTGTCGCCGTACACCGTGGTCACCGAATGCAGACGCAGCTCCGGCGTTCCCATGATCTGGGCGAGTGCCATCGCATCGTCGACATCCGAGCCGATGTCGGTGTCGAAAATGAGCATATGGTTCATAGATCCTCTACTTGAGGCCGCTGCTGGAGACGGACTGGATGAAGTACCGCTGGAAGCCGAGGATGACGACGAGCGGGATGAGCGTGAGCAGTACGGCGCCGGCGAAGACGACTCCGTAGTCGACGAAGTTCTGACCCTGCAGGTTCGCCAGCGCGACCGGGCCGAGGATGTGGTCGCGGTCGGTGCCCATCAGCAACGGCCACACGTACGAGTGCCACTGGAACAGGAACAGGGTCAGTCCGGCACCGATGAGGGCCGGGCGCGACAACGGCAGATAGATGCGCGTGAACACCCCGAACCATCCCAACCCGTCGAGCCGGCCGGCTTCGACGAGTTCGGTGGGGATGGCCAGGAAGAACTGGCGGAGCAGGAAGATCGCCATCCCGTTGCCGATGCCCGGCAGGACCAAGCCGGTGAACGTGTTGGTCAGATTCCAGTCGCGGAACATGTCCGACAGCGGAATGGCGATGGCATCGAAGGGAATCAGGAAGCTCAGTACGACGACCGCGAAGACGGCTGTCTGCCCCCGGAATCGGAAGGCCGCCAACCCGAAGGCGGCGCTGGAGCAGATGGCGAGGCCGGCTACGACTGTGATGACACTGACCAGCAGCGAGTTGGCGGTCGCTCGGCCGATGTCGCCGGTGAAGAGCTTGCTGTAGTTCCCGAGGGTCGGATCCAGTGTGATGAACGAGTCCCACGACAACGGGCTCAGGCGCGCAAAGGTCTCGTTGCCGGGTCGCAGCGAACCGGTCAGCACCCACAGCAGCGGGATGAAGAAAGCGAGGCCGATGACGGCTGCCGCGATCGAAAGCGCTAGTCGGCGGGTCATCGGTCGTCTCCCCTCAGCAGTCGGAACTGGAGCGCGACGATGATCAGGGTGACGGCCACCAGCAGGATGACCTCGGCCTGCGCGGTGTGCAGGTCGCCGATGGCGTAGGCGCGGTTGTAGACGTCGTACATCATCAGGTTCGTTGTCCCGTTCGGGCCGCCCTTGGTGAGGATCTGGACGGGGGCGAACACCAGGAGGTTGGAGACGGTGTCGGCCACGAGTACGAAGGCGAGCGGCCGCCGTACGAGGGGGAGCGTGATCGACCACAGCCGCCGCCACGGGCTCACGCCGTCGAGACTCGCCGCCTCGTGGATCTCGTCCGGGATGTCGTTGATACCGGCGATCAGGAACAGCATCCAGTAGCCGACGCCGATCCAGGACAGCAACACGATGATCGACGGCAATGCTTGGGAGGACGACGTGAGGAACGGCTGCGCCGGGATCGTCAGTACGTCGAGGAAGCTGTTGGCCAGGCCGTCGGGCCGGTAGATGACGCTCCAGATCACTGCGGAGACCGCCGGTGGGACGGCGATCGGCAAGATGACGAGCGCCCGCCAGAACTTCGATCCGGCGGCCCGCTGGGTGTAGAGGACGGCGAGCAGGAACGACACGGCGATCTGGACCGGGTTGACGATCAGGGTGAACAAGAGCGTCACGCCGACGGACTTGCGGAAGTCGGGGTTGCCGAGCAGGTCGGTGTAGTTGCCGAGGCCAACGAACGTTCGGCCGCCTTGTAGCAGACTCTCGTTGAAGAAGCTGTCGACGAGAGCGACTCCGGCCGGGATGAGCCGCAGCAGGGCGAGGCTGACCAGGGCAGGCAACAGAAAGAGCAGCGCGATCTTCCCTTGCCCCGCCTGCCCGCCCTTGGCTGTCCGACCCGCCCGACCAGCTTTACCCCTCCGGCGTGCGTTTCCGGAGGCGCTTGCCTCGCCCGGCCGGTTGGTAGGCCCTTCGCTGCCCGGCCGGCGCACGTGCTCCGCCTCTACCGCATGCCCTGCCTCGCCCATTCAGCCCGTCCTCACCTGATCGACTTCCACGCTTCGGTGAGCTGTCCGGTAGCTGTTTCGAGGCGCGACGCCGCGTCGGTGCCGTTGCGGATGTCCGCGAACGCCTTGCCCATCACCTCTTCGAACTGGATGTAGCCGACCGAGACAGGCCGCGCGACCGCGGTCTTGGAGGCCTCGTACGCGACGATCTTGGTGGCGCCGGCGCTCTTCGTCCCCGCGAGCTTCTCGAGCCGCGGCAGGTACTGCGCCTCGGACTTGGTGTTCGCCGGGATGATCGTCGTGGCCTCGGTGGTGGCCAGATTGCCCGCGGTGTCCAGCGTGGCGAACTCGATGAACTTCCGTGCCATGCCCTGCTGCTTGGACGCCGGGTTGATCCCCAGCGACCAGGATCCGGTCGGTGTGACCGGCTTCCCGCCCTGGAAATACGGCATCGGCGCAATACCCCAGTCCACCTTCGCGGACGAGAACACCCCGATGTCCCACGGCCCGCCGACGAAGAACGCGACCTGACCGTTGGAGAACACCGGCCCGGTCTGGAACCCGCCGATACCGCGTGGCGACAATCCACTCGCGAACGTCCCGCCGTACCAGCTCATGGCCTTCTTCCACCCATCGGTGGTGACGGCCGGGGTCAGCGCGTCGTCACCGGTGATGCCGCTGCCTCCATCGAGTGACTCGGCCAGCGGTTGCAGCTGGTAGTAGGCCTCGGCCTGCTCCAACAGCAGCCCGTACTTGATGCCCGCCTGCTGCGCCTTCTTGCCTGCCTCGGCGACCTGCTCCCACGTCCACCGCTGCTCGGGATCCGCCGCCGGCGGGGTGACGCCGGCCTTCTTCAGCGCGGTCTTGTTGTAGAAGAGGAACTGGGTCGAGTTCCACATCGGCAGCGACCACAGCTTGCCGCGGAAGTGATTCGCGTCGTACGACGCCTGCGAAGTGGCGGCCTTGGTCTTCGCGTCGAGGTCGCTCAGGTCGACCAGGAACCCCTTCGCGGCGAGCTGCGAGACCCGGGGCTGATCGACGGTGTACACGTCGATCGTCGAGTCCTTCGCGTTCAGTCGCTGCTGCAAGGTGGCGTTGAACTGGTCGAACGGGACCTGGCCGTAGTTCACCTTGATGCCGGGATTGGCGGTCTCGAACGCCTTGATCACCGGCGCGTACGTCTCGGCGTTGTCCGATCCGACGACATTGACCGTGCCGGTGTCCGGACCCTGGTCCGCGGCGGGCGCGGTGCCTTCGGCCTTGGAGTCGCCACATCCCGCCAGCAGCAGGGCAGCGGCGGCGAGGGCGATCAGCGGGGTGGTACGAGGGGCCATGAGGGTTCTCCTGCCGCGTCGGATGCGGAAGTCTAATCGGTTAGTCTAACCGGATAGACCAGAAGGTAGCAGCCGACCACCCGGCAGCGGAAGCGAACTCTCAAAAAGTTCGGGCAGGACACAGCTCCCGGCTGTGCCCTGCCCGTCATCGGCTTGGGGGGTCGTCTACAACCCGAGGTCGCGCAGGAACTCCGGCTTGTACGCCTGGATCACCACGTACCGCGGATCCGGCACCTCGACATCGGCGTTCTTCGCCGCATCACTGGCCGCGTCATGCTCGCCAACCGGCGCGCTCGGATCCGTCCACTCCTGCTCAGCCGGATTCCACCGCGTCACCGTGAACTCGGCGCTGAGGTTGTCATCGGCAACAAGCTCCTTGGCGGTCCGCTCCGCCTCCCGAGCATCCTCGAGGCTGTGCGTATACAGCAACATCCGGTTCCCGTCCCGGGTCACCGTCACCTGACTCCCCAGCCGCTTCCGCGCGTCATCATCCAAATCCAACGCCCGCAACCGCTCCCAGAACGACAACCCATGCTCATCGCTCCCAAGCTCAACCTCAACCCGAAACTCCTCATCCGCCATACTCGACACGATACCGAGCCCACCCCGTCTCCCAGCCTGCAGGCCCTGCCGCGGGCTCCAGAACAGGCAGCGGCCTGCCGCAGCACTTCTTGTACTTCGTGCCTGACCCGCACCAACACGGCTTGTTGCTCGGAGGCGGCCAGATCACGTCGTCTGGAAGACTGAAATCTTCCAAGCCCTGCTGGTAGTCGCGCATCGTCCACGGCACGACGAGGATCCGCTGTTCCTGCGCACGGAGTAATTGCTCGATCCGTTGGTAGTAGGCATCCACACTCTCCGCGCTGATCCGCTGTTGCCATCCCTCCCGTACACCGTCGAGCTCGGCGCGAGGCCAGACGTGGATCCTGCTCTCGGTCACGATGGGCCGGCGGAGGAGATCGAGCAGTTCGACGTACCGCTCGTCCGCTTCGTCGTCGCTCGGCTCCCCCAGGAGGTCGATGGCGTCGAGCGGCATTCCCAACGCGTACCGCACGCGTCGCCGGCCGGTTACGAGATCCTCGATGCGGTATGACCTGGTCACTTCTTCAGCAGTCACGTGATCGGCCGCGTGTGCGTACCAAGTCAGCGCCTCGTCCAGCTTGCCTCGCTCCTCCAGCATCTCGGCCGCCTTGATCCACGCCGCGCTGTAGATGCGCCCGTTCGACATCACCGAGTCCAGCTCGTCCCATGCTTCGTCCTTCAGGCCCTCCTCGAACAGAAAGTGGGCGTAGTCGACTTGTGCACTGTCGCCGTTCTTGTCGCCCTCTCTGATCAGCTGCTGCCAGATTGCTATCGCTCGCTCGGGCCGCCCGTGTCGCACGTGCATCTTGGCGACGACGAGCAAGGCAAAGCCTCGACCGAACGGCGATTCCGTTCCGTAGTTGCGGAGCTCGTCCGCCAGCGGATCCTCCATGCCTGGAACGTATTCGGATTGCGCACGTCGCCCGCGTGCTTCTTTGAAGCCTGTGGATATCAGGCTCTGGTATTCCTTCCCGTAGGGCGCGGTGACCTGGGTGGATCGACCGGGCGCAGGATGCAGCCGAGGCTTTCGTAGAGAGCGTTGAGGGTCATCTGCCCGGATCGCAGCCGGCGCGGACCTGGGTCACTCATCAACCTCTGCGACGAGCCGTGACCGGCCACTGGCTGAGCGCGAGTCACCCGGAGCCGGGGCTGCTTGGTGAGTGCCTCAGATCCGGAACGCCACCCTCGGGACCACCACCCTCGAGTGGGTCGGGGAGGATCGTCGACCCGGACCGGCCGTGGACTGGACTGGCCGGGTAAGCTCCCCTGCTCGGGTCTTCCCGGGTGACCGGTCGGCCGGAAACGGTAGTGCTCGTGGGGACCGTTCGATGGATCGAGTGCGGCCACTGTGCTGCCGGCCAAGAGGCTTACCGCCGACAGAGGTCTCACACTCGTGGGTGGCACACTGCCAAACACGGGTGCGGTGGCGGGTCTGTGGCTGGCGGTGGGCGTCGGTGGTGGGGGCATCCTTGTGCACCGGCTAATCACCGGTCGGACGATTTGGTGGCTGAGTCGTGCACAAGGCGGCGGTGTCGACCGGACGGAGGTCGCGGTTGGCACGGGCCTGGGACGTCAACATGCGGGACAGGAGAATCCTTTTGCTTCGAGTGACTACAGTTCTTAGTCATGGAGCTGAGGCACTTGGAACACTTCGTGGCGGTGGCCGAGCAGAAGCACTTCACCCGGGCCGCCGAGGCGATGTCGATCTCGCAGTCGGGCCTGTCCGCCTCGATCCGCGCTCTCGAGCGTGAACTCCGCGCATCCCTCTTCGTACGCAACACCCGCAGCGTCGAACTCACCGAGGCCGGCCGCGCCCTCCTCTGCGAGGGACGCCGTGCCCTAGCCGCCGCCGAAGCCGCCAAGGACGCAGTCGCCGCAGTCCAGGGCCTCCTCCGCGGTCACCTCACCGTCGGCCTAGAACAGTGCCTCGGCGTGGTCGACGTACCGGCGCTGCTCGCCAAGTTCCGCTCCGCATACCCCGGCGTGGAAATCGAAGTACGCCAGGGCGGCTCCACCCCGATGCTCGACGAACTAGCCTCCGGCCGCCTAGATGTCGCCTTCGTCGCCACCGCCGGCGACCCGATCGACGGCCTAGACCTCCGCCCGCTCTCCAAGGAGTCGATGGTCCTCGTCTGCGCTCCCGACCACCGCCTCGCCTCCGCGTCCGCAGTCTCGCTCGCCGACCTGGTGGGGGAGTCCTTCGTCGACTTCGACCCAACCTGGGGCGCCCGCGCCATCTCCGACCGAGCCTTCGCCGCCGCCGGCGTCGCCCACCCCGTCACCATCGAGGTCAACGACGTACACACCCTCCTCGCGCTGGTCGCCCACAACCTGGGCGTAGCCCTAGTCCCCGAACGCATAGCCGCCAAACGAGGCGACCACGTCACCGTCGCGCTGACACCAGGCAGCGCCTCAGACTGGCAAGTCTCAGTAGCCGTCCCCACCAGCCCCTCCGCCTCCCTAGCCGCAGACGCCCTAATAGGCATGCTCCCCACCACCGCAGTCCACCCCTAGCCCAACGCACCGCCGTGCCCCGGCGCCTGCACGACCCGCCGGCGCCGACCAACGCCAGTACGACGCACCGCCCCGACAGCCCGCAGCACGTTGTGCTGCCGCGGACCCGCCGCTAGTACGACGCACTGCCCGGACAACCCGCGGTATGTCGCGGTGTCGCCGGTACGACGCACTGCCCGGGCGGCCCGCGCTATGTCGTGGTGCCGCCGACCTAGCGCTCGTACGACGGACTGCTCGGGCGGCCTGCGGTGCGTCGTAGTGCCGTCAACCTGGCGCTCGACGACGCACTGTCCGAACTGCCGCGGACCCAACGCCCGTACGACGCAACACTCGGGCAGCTCGCCTTACCCGTCGTGGTGCCGCCGACATGCCGCTGTACGACCTTGCTGCCTGGGCAGCCCCGGCGCGTTGTGCTGCCGCAGACATGGCGGTCGCGCGACGCAATGTCCGAGGCGCTGTGACCTGGGGCGCTGACACGATCTGGGCGTGATTACTCCTGGTCCGATCGTTCCTGATGGTGGCGGCTACCGGCACTCGTACGAGATCGCCGCACCCGCCCGCATGGTCTACGTCTCCGGGCAGATCCCAGTGGCCCCAGACGGCACTCTCGCCGAGGGTTTCGCCGAGCAGTGCCGCCAGGTGTGGGCCAACGTCGCCGCAGCCCTGGCCCCTCACGGCATGGGCCTGTCCGACCTGGTCAAGGTGACCACCTTCCTGTCAGACCGCGCGTACCGGGCGGAGAACTCAGCCATCCGCCGCGAGGTACTCGGCGACCACGCGCCAGCCCTGACCGTCATCATCACAGGCATCTACGACGAGTCCTGGCTACTCGAGATCGAGGCAATCGCCGCCCGGTAGACACGCGCGCAGTGCCAAACCGCCCCACCTCCCCGTGAACTGCAGATCCGCCAAACGCTCACGCGTACCGCAGATGCGCTGAACGACGGGCGTACTGCAGACCCCGCCGCGCTCACGCGTACTGCAGGGTCGCGACACTGAGCCGGTCGCCGCGGACCGTGAAGTCGTAGTGCGCTCGCCAGCCGTCCGATCCGGCCGGTGCCCATCGCACCAGGAGTTTCTGACCGTCCGGCCGGCGCTCGACGATCTCGAGTACCTCCAAGGTGCCGCCGATGACCTCGTTGCTGGCCCAAGTGCGGATCGCGTCGTGCCCGGCGATCGTCCGCGAGACGTCGACGATCCGTCCGTCGGGGTGAAACGCGTTCACGAGACCGTCTAGATCACGTCGAGCGACGGCGTCGACGTACGCCTGCGCCGCCGGCAGCACGTCAACCGCCGGAGTCGTTGCAGTAGTCGGACCGGCTGTCGCCGAACCGGCGATTGTTGGCCCGCTGACAGTCGGATTGTCGACAACAGGACCAGAGCCCTGCCCACAAGCGGTGACGAGCAGCATTGTCGACAATCCGACGAGCACCTTCATCGGGCGTCCTGCAGCAGCGTTGCGCCGACGGGTTCGAGGCGAGCGAGTACGGCGTCGATCCGGGCGAGTGTGTCCGGGTGCAGGGTGATGTCGGCCGCCGCCAGGTTCTCCTCGATGTGCGCCGGCGTACGGCTCCCCGGGATCGGCACAGCCGCCGCGTCCTGATGCAGCAACCACGCCAGCGCGAGCTGACTCCGAGTGATCCCAAGATCCACGGCCAGCGCCTGCAGAGCGCCGTACGACGCATTGTTCGCCGCGAGACTGGCGGAATCGAACCGCGGAGCGTTGTTCCGGAAGTCGTCCGCGCCAAGCCGCTGCACGGTCCCAGTCAGGAACCCAGCCCCAAGCGGACTCCAAGGTACGACGCCAACGCCAAGCTCACGCGCCACCTCGAGCAACTCCGGATCCACCGGCCGCCACATGGACCACTCGGTCTGTACGGCGGCGATGGGATGAACGGTATGCGCTCGCCGCAGCTCATCCGGCGTCACGTTGGACACGCCAAGGTGAAGAACCTTGCCATCAGCAACGAGTTCGGCCATAGCGCCGACTGAGTCCGCGATAGGCACCGCAGGGTCGGGGAAGTGGAGGTAGTACAGGTCGATCACATCGGTGCCGAGATTACGCAAACTGCTCTCCGCGTAGCCGCGAATGTACTTCGGCTCGGCATTCACCAGCAGCTCCTCGAACGCAAAGCCGACCTTCAACCGATGAGCCTCGGCACCATCCGGAACCGCGAGCCCGAACTTCGTCGCCAGCGTGATCTCCTCGCGACGACCGCGAATCGCCCGCCCGACCAACCGCTCGTTGTGACCGTCATCGCCGTACGCGTCGCTGGTATCGATGAACGTCCCGCCGGCCCCGACCGCCGCTTGGATTGCCGCGACTCCGCGGTCGTCATCGATCTCGCCGTACATGCCGGGGGAGAGCACCATCGCGCCGAACCCGATGGCGGGTACTTCGAGCCCGCCGAGGTTGCGAATGTTTGTCATGGGTCCAGCTTTGGGTCGCCGCATCAGGCCCGTCCAAGACTTGTTGGTATAACCATTGGTTATGGACGCCCACCTGCGGGAACTCCGGTACTTCGTCGCCGCGGCCGAAGAGCTGACCGTGACTGCCGCGGCCGCCCGCCTGTTCGTGTCGCAGCCCGCCTTGTCCAAGCAACTGCGAGCGCTTGAACGCCGACTCGGGTTCGACCTCTTCGTCAGGCTGCCGCGGGGGCTAGCCTTGACGGACCAGGGGAGTGCGCTGCTCCCCGTCGTACGCACAATGCTCGAGACCTGGGACCGCGGGTACGTCGAGGCGCGCGCACTCAGCCACCCCCACCAACTCGTCGTCGGCATGCAAACCGCCGTCGGCCGCGACCTCCAGCGCCCAGCCGTCCAACGCTTCCGCGACCGAGCCCCCGGCTGGACGGTCTCGCTGAGATTGGTCGGCTGGGACGACCCCACCGCCGGCCTCGCCGACGCGACCAGCGACGTAGCGTTCGTCTGGCTCCCAATCCCCGCCGACGACATCCAGACTCGAGTCCTGGTCCGCGAACCTCGCTGGATAGCCCTCCCCGCCGAACACCGCCTGGCGGCCCGGGAGGCGATCCCCTTCGCCGAGTTGGTCAATGAACCGTTCGTCGCCCTTCCCGCCGCAGCCGGTCCGCTCCGCGACTTCTGGCTCGCTGTCGATGCCCGCTCGACCCCACCAGCCATTGCAGCAGAAGCCACAGCCGCCGACGAAGTCCTCGAACTGGTCAGCGCCGGCGTCGGAGTCGCCCTCATCGCCGAGGGCAACGCGCACCTCTACAAACGGCCCGGACTGACCTTCCGCCCAGTCCCCGACCTTCCACCCGCCGAGCTGGCAATAGCCTGGCGCCGCGATGACCCCCGCGAGATCATTCACCTCTTCCTCGACTCAATCGACCAATCCTGATGAACCGGTCCGCGGGTTCGTGGAAGGGGGCGGTCGGTCGGTAGCGTTCGCGTATGGCGCGCAAACCCGATCCTGAGCCGTCCTCGGGCGGCCAGGCTGAGCTCATGGAGCAGTTCAAGACGCTCATTGCCGGCACGGGTTCCAACGACCTGCGCGGCCTAGTTCCGAACATACTGGCCGCCGCCGACGTGGATCCGTTCGCCCGGCCACCAGTGCCGTCTCGGCGACGAGCACGTCGTGATGATGTGGTCACGTATCGGGTGCGGGTCGATCTCACCGGAACCAAGCCACCGCTGTGGCGTCGCCTCGAGCTCGCCTCCGACATGTTCTTGAGCGAGCTCCACGACGTCATCCAGACCGCCTTCGGCTGGACTGACAGCCACTTGCACGAGTTCGCCTCGGGCAAGGACTACTACCACCTCATGGCCGAGCACTACCTCTGCCCGTTCCAGGCCGACGAGGGCGAGACCGGCGTACCCGAAGAGGACGTACGCCTCGACGAAGTGCTCGCGAAGCCTGGCGACATGCTGTTCTACCTGTACGACTTCGGCGACGACTGGATGCACGTCATCAAGCTCGAAACCGTGCAGCCACGGGACGATTCCGCTCCAAGGGCTGTCTGCACCGACGGCCGACGTCCTGGACCGAGCGAGGACTGCGGCGGGGTGTATGGCTACGAATTGATCAGTGCTGCCCTCGATCCGGCTCATCCCGAGCATGCCGAGGCGGTTGTCGAGTATGCCCGGATGTACGGCGACGACGTCGACCCTCGCGATTACGCGCCTACCCCGTTCGACCCCGAGGAGATCAACCAGGGGCTAGCTCGGCCCGGCCGCGGTGAATCAGACCTTCCAGAGCCGCTCGGTGAACTCACCGGCGCGCTCCGCTTTCGAGGCGCGAGATCTCGCTTCGAGCAGATGCTCGAAAACGCGAAGCTCGACGCCCCGGTTCAGATCGACGCGGACACAGCGGCGCGGATGGTCTCGCCGTACAGCTGGCTGCTGCATCGCGTCGGCTCCGACGGCATCAAGCTGACCAGCGCCGGCTACCTGCCGCCCCGCGACGTCGAGGCGGCCGTGTCCGAGCTCGGGTTGGGCGAGGAATGGATCGGCAAGGGCAACCGTGAGGTCCAGACCTTGCCCGTCCTGGACTTGCGGGAGACCGCGCAGGCCATGGGTCTGCTGCGTAAGTACCGCGGAAAGCTCGTACTCACACCGCGCGGACGTGCAGTGCGCAACGATCCGCTTGCCCTCTGGTGGCACTTGGCCGAGCAGATGCCACCGGTCTCCAAGGACACTTGCGAAACCCAAGCCGGACTCATCTTCCTGGCCGCTATCGCCACCTCGTCCACCGAAGAGGATGCGGACGCGACCGTCGCGGAGATGCTGACCGCGATCGGCTGGGCGAGCATCGATGGAACACCCTTCACGCCATGGATGGCCAATGATGCTGCTTGGGATACCAAGGCGGTCCTGCGCCGCCTCGGTGCCTTGAGCAACGAGGCAGGCATCCTCGGTCCCTCGAGCACCACGCCGCAAGGCGTCACCTTCGCCAGGGCGGCACTGCGCGCCTGGCCCAGCACAAGGTGAATCTGTACTGCGACCGGCCGCCGTACTCGTGTACGACGACCGGCCGGTGAAGCGACGTACTACCAGGCGTAGTCCTCGGGCGCAGTCTTGTAGCCCGGGAAGATCTCGTCGAGCTTGGCCAGCGCCTTGTCGTCGAGCTTGATGTCGACCGCCCGCACTGCAGACTCCAACTGCTCCATCGTCCGCGGCCCAACGATCGGCCCAGTCACGGTCGGCTGGTGCAGCAACCACGCCAACGCCAACTCGCCAGGCTCGTGCCCGAGCTCGTCCGCGAACGCCTCGTACTGCTCGATCTGCGGCCGCAGCTTCTCGAGTGTCTCCTTGGCGCGACCTTCAAGGCGACGTACGCCCTGGTTCTCCTTGCGGATAACCCCACCGAGCAGACCGCCTTGCAGCGGCGACCACGGGATCACGCCGAGTCCGTAGTACTCAGCCGCCGGCAGAACCTCGCGCTCCACGTCCCGCACCAGCAGGTTGTAGATCGACTGCTCGCTGACGAGGCCCGTGAAGTTCCGCTTCTCCGCGGCCGCCTGCGCCTGCGCGATGTGCCATCCAGCGAAGTTGCTCGAGCCGGCGTACAGGATCTTGCCCTGCTGTACGGCGACCTCGATCGCTTGCCAGATCTCCTCCCAAGGAGTCGCGCGATCCACGTGGTGGAACTGGTACAGGTCGACGTAGTCGGTCTGCAGCCGCTTCAGGCTCGCGTCCAGCGCGCGGCGGATGTTGAGCGCCGACAGCTTGCTGGTGTTCGGCCAGTCGGCACCCATGTCGCCGTACACCTTGGTGGCGAGCACCGTCTTCTCGCGGTTCTTGGGATCCTTCGCGAACCACTCGCCGATGATCTCCTCGGTCCGGCCGGGGTAGATGGCCCGCCCGTACCCGTTCGCCGTATCGAAGAAGTTGATCCCCTTCTCATGCGCCGCATCCATGATCGCGTGCGCGTCCTTGACCTCCGTGTGAGGCCCGAAGTTCATCGTCCCCAACACGATCCGACTGACGTTCAGTCCCGTACGCCCAAGCTGAGTGAATTCCATACCCTCCAACCTCCCTCGCGCGTGCTGAGATGTCCAACAGGAGAATCCACTCAGTCCGATGACTCATCTTTCTGAGTACGACGCACCGCGCGAGGCCGGCCTGGCTCCTGCCCAATAGGCTCGTTGTCATGGCGGCCACCAAGTTCGAAGTCGGCACGTACAAGCTTGCAGCGGAGATCTCGGGGGAGGGTTCACCAGCGGTCGTCTTCAGCGCTGGCAGCGGCGACGCGGGCGAGCCATGGGCCGCAGTCATGTCCGGTCTACGCTCTTCAACGACCCTGGTGACCTACGCCCGCGCCGGAATCGGCGAGAGCGAGACCCCGGCTGATAGAACCCCCCGCTCGGTCGGCGCAGCCGCCGAAGAGCTGCACCGGCTGCTTGTGGCAGCCGACATTGCCCGGCCCTTTGTTCTGGTCGGACACTCGCTCGGAGCTCTAGTGGCGCTGATTTTCACCGCGCAACGACCGCAGGATCTCGCCGGCCTGGTCCTGGTCGACGCGACCGACATCCACCTGAACCTCGACATCGAGAATCCCCGCACGGTCGCCGCCGACGGCGATAGGGCCGACCATATGTCGTTCGACGTACTTGCCAGCGCAGAGGAAGTCGCGCGCAGCAGACGCCCCCCTCGACATCCCAACCGTTGTCATCGCCAGCCGTGTGAAGCGCTGGCTCGACCTGGACGACCTCGACCCCTGGCGCCCCTTCACCCCGGCGCAACTCGACGAACGCTGGCAAAACCACCACCGCTCCCTCGCCTCCGACCTAGGCGCCACCCATAAAATCGCCCGCCACGGCGGCCACTACATCCAAAAGACGACCCAACCATCGTCACCAAATCAATCGACGACGTCATCGCCTCGGCGCGGAGCCGGCCCGCTGGCTGCTAACACGAACGCCTCAGTCGGCGACGCACCTGGATGAGAAGCGCTGGAACGGCAAGCAAGTCTGTGTCGCTGCCTATCGGCGCCCCTGAACCCGCTGCTCCACATCCTGGACTCGACAACCCGAATGACTTCACCCCTGGCCGCGTGCTGTCGACACGCTGCAGCGGCAAGGGCCGTGCCTGTCGCGGTCCTCAGGATGACTATCGGCACCGGCAGGTCGGGTTGGCACTTGAGCATCTCGCGCCGAGCCGTGGCCCATCCCCACGCCAGGGGTAGCGATCTGCCGCATCAACAGCGATTCGGTCCTCCGAGAGTCAGCGGGCAGATGGTTGGACCAGTGCCACCGCTCGATCTGATTGTCAAACAGCAGGCCGGATCCAGATATCAGCCTGTCGTAGTAGGAGCCGAGCAGGTTCGGCTGACGCCAAACACCTGTAGTGGGCGATCGGGCGGTCCGAGATCGGGAGAATGCCGCGCCGCATGTCGTTCAGATTGTCGTTGCCATGGCCTACCGTTGCTGCGATGTAGAGGATGCCCGGCCGAGATAGCTGATGAGGACGAGTTGACCGAGGGCCAGGAGTTGGCGGCGAGCCGGCATGAGCCGGTGGAGCTGCTTCATGAGTACATGCAACGCAACGTGAATGGGACCCTGATTGTCGAGGGATCTCCTGAAGTCCGCGTCAAGATCTCACCTGGGGAGAATCGGCTGACGCTGCTTGTGGAGATGATCGGAGATGATCCTGGTCCGGACCTCCTGACAAGGGCCAACCTCTCCTATGGCGCCTCGTATGAGTCCGGCAAGACTTGGCACTGCCTGGACGTCATCCTCGACGGGAATCTCGTCGAGGTCTATCCGGTTCTGTGCACTGTTGCTGACCGGGTTCAGTTGAGCGGCGAGCCGTTCGCTGCCGCCGTGCAATCCGTCCTGAGCGGACTGTCGGACATTCTCGCGGGACGGAAGGGCTTGTCTCGCGAAGAACAGGTCGGCCTCTTTGGTGAGCTTGTCGTCGTACTCAGCCTTGCCAGACAGCTAGGTGTGTCGGACGCTCTTGCCGCGTGGAGAGGACCAAGTAGCGAGGAACATGATTTCGGATTGCAGCATGTCGACCTTGAGGTCAAGACGACCATGTCGGAACGACGCCGGCATTGGATCACAAGTCTTACGCAGCTGACCCCGACAGCCGGGAGGCAGCTACAACTGCTGTCGTTGCAGATCACATCCTCAGCGCTGGGAGATGGGGCGAGTTTGGCCGACCTGGTCGAGGTGGTTCGGTCGCTGCCTGGTGCGTCCCTCGGACATATCGATCAGACTCTTAGCCGCTTGGGGTGGCAAGAGTGGTACGGCGACCTGTACAGGGAGCGCTGGCGCCTGCGCGCAGAACCTGCATTCTTTGTCGTGGATGACGGGTTCCCGGCGCTGACGCTTGCACGCGTTCAGGCCGTGATGCCGAATGCCGAGCGGCTGGCTGAGGTTCATTATCGAATTGAACTGGACAGTCTCGAGACGGATCCGCCTCTGTTTCCAGTGGCTATCTCTGTAACTTCTAATTCCGAGGATCAGCCTGATGGCAGATGATTGGCTCCGGCGCTCCTTCCAACAACAGTTGCGGGCGATGGAGGGTGGCCCGCCGAAGGACCTGATTGTGAGGGTCGCGCCCGATGCGGCAGATCGTGGTGAGGCTGTCACTGCGACTGAGCTTGGCGAGATGATACGAACGGCCCAGCCGGCGGACCCGTTCCTGACAACCCTCGGCCTTCTCGTGCATAAGTGGGATGCCGAGTCGTCCGGGGCAGAGTGGGCTGCGGGTACTGCTCCATCGACTGAAGCAAGGCGGCAGCTGGTCTGCGATCGCCTCGGCATCGACGCGAGCGGGGCGTCTGCTCTATTGGAAAAACGGCCGATATTCGTCGACGAGAGTATTTTGATCACGGCGCCATGGGAGAAATGGTACGGACCGGACATAGCCAGCGCTCGCGAGTTCTATTGGCCGCGATACCGGGATTACCTGCTTAATGTCCGGAAGTGGCCAAGTGAGAATGTGAGCGCGCTGGATGTTGCCTCTACAAGTGTGGTCGAGCGGCTCAGCGAGCCGACCCGAGCGGCCGCCTATCAGGCGAAGGGTCTCGTGGTTGGCTATGTGCAAAGTGGCAAGACAGCCAACTTTACCGGTGTTATTGCGAAGGCGGTAGATGCCGGCTATCGGCTGGTTGTCGTCTTGACAGGTACCATCGAGATGCTACGTGGCCAGACACAGCGGCGTATCGACATGGAGATGGTTGGTCGTCAGAACATCGTCGGGGATTTTTCTTCTGAGCAGGCTCGGGCGGCTGGTGTTGATTATCAAGACGATGCCGCATGGCTCAGCGGGCAGTTCCTCGACCTCGGAGGTGCCAGAGTCGAGACCGAGATTCTACGGCTGACAGAGTTCAAGCGTGACTATCGAACCCAGTTCAAGAATCTGAGGATCGAGAGGTCTGACGTAGGGCGCCCGCTCTTCGATCCGGCAAACTTGTTCAGTGCCAGCGCGCGCCTTGTGGTCGCAAAGAAGAACTCCACGGTTCTCGGCAAGCTGGTCGAGGATCTGCAAGCAAATAGTCGTGCTTTTGCAGAGATCCCGGTGCTGATCATCGATGACGAAGCGGACCAGGCTTCGGTCAATACTGTGGATCCGGCGAAGGTTGAGGCAGCAAGGGCCGCCGGTCGCGAGGTCAAGGAGCGGCGCGCGATTAATCAGCGAATTGCCGAGATGCTTGAACTGATGCCGCGGGCGCAATACGTTGGTTATACCGCGACCCCGTTCGCAAATGTCTTCGTCGATCCCTCGGATGAGCAAGGAATATATCCAAAGGATTTCGTCATCGGGCTGCACCGCCCGCCCGGTTACATGGGAGTCGAGGACTTCCATGACCTTGGATCGCGCCCTGTCGCCGATACACCTGAGCACAGCAATCGAGCGGCGTATGTGCGTGACCTCGTCGCGTCGGACAATCCCGGAGATACGCGCCGTCGCAACGCCGAATTGTTGCGGGCGCTGGACATGTTTGTTCTGACAGGCGCCTGCAAGCTCTATCGATACTCTCTGTCGAGTGCACTGAAATTCCGGCACCACACGATGCTGATTCATGAATCAGTGGGGACTGACGATCACCGGGAATTGGCGAAGCTGGTGCGCGGCCTATGGGATTCCGCGGCATTTACATCCGCAAAGGGGATTGGCAGACTCCGTGACCTCTATGAGCAGGATGTCTTGCCTGTCAGCTCTGCGCGGCGTGAGGAAGGAGTTCCCAAGCTTCCTCACTTCAATACGCTTCGACCATGGATCGAGCGCGCGGTCGGGAAGATAACTGAGCATGGAAACAATCCAGTTACGGTAGTCAACAGCGACAAGGAGATTGAACAGCAGCACCTCGACTTCGATCGCAATAGCACCTGGCGTGTGTTGATTGGCGGTGCCAAGCTCAGCCGCGGGTTCACTGTCGAAGGTCTGACGGTTACGTACTTTCGTCGCGCCGTGACCATGAGTGACTCACTGACGCAGATGGGTCGCTGGTTTGGCTTTCGGCACGGCTATCGCGACTTGGTTCGTCTCTATATAGATCGAAATGTGAAGTTCGGGCGAAAGACCGTTGACCTCTATGCTGCATTTGAAGCGATTGCGCACGACGAAGCCGCCTTCCGGTCTCAGCTCGCCCAATATGCAGAGTGGGATGGCGACGGTCCTCGGCTCCTTCCGTCTCAAATCCCACCTCTCGTCACGCAGCACCTTCCTTGGTTGAAGCCCACATCCAGGAACAAGATGTTCAATGCTGCCTTGGAAGAGCAAAGTGCGAGCGTGTTCAGTCCAGTGGGCTACCCGAATGACGTCGGGAAGCTGTATCAGAATCTGAACTTGTGGCGCCCGTTTCTGGCTGAGGCTGCGAGCGACGGCGCGTTTCCCGCTGCCGGTCAAGATGGCTTGAGAGCATATCTGGGTACGGTGGACGCCGCCAAGCTTCTCGCAATGGTGGAGAAGCTTGAGTGGATGTACTTGTATTCGGAGCGATCGGTGCAGCCGATACTGAAGTACTTTCAGAGACTGATCGACGGGTCTGAACCGCGGCTGAGGGACTTCTTGCTTGTCATGCCGCAACCTGGCGACAGGTTGGCGAACATCGCCGGAGTTGGCTCACGGTCCGTGATAGGCCGGGATCGGCGGGTTCGCGGAGGGGAGGAGCTGTCGAAGTTCGGCGAGATCACTGACCCGAAGCATCGAGCCTTTGTGCAGCCCCTCTTGGCGTCCAGTCGCCCTGGCACGCACTCGCTCGGGGAATACTGGGATCGTCATCGAGGCGTGATTTTGGCTTACCTGGTCCGCGAGCAGAAGCCGTCGTATGAGCGCGGTTCAGAACGAGGGGTGGATGTGCCGGCCGATGAGTACGGGCTGATCTTTGGGTTCTCGATCTACCTGCCTTCGGGCGCGGTGGTCAATGATCGAGTTCTCCGATTCAGGGTGATCCAGGGGGCGGATCCGGACGCGGTCGCCGTGGATGCTTCGTGATGAACGCGGGCTCGCCTCGCATGGTGCGGCGATGGCGATCACTGGGACGTGAGCACTGGTCCGATCCGGAGTCGTGGGGCGTCGGCCGCCGGACTCGTACCGAGACAGACAAGCTGGGAGACTAGGCCAATGGAGCCGATGCAGGCGGCGCCGGGCGTTCGCTCCCGCATGAGTAGGCAGAAGTCCCGGAACACCGGGACCGAGGTGGTACTTCGGCAGGCGCTGCATGCTCGTGGCCTGCGCTACAGGATCCATCAGCGTCCCGTTCAAGGCGTTCGGCGAGAAGCGGACATCGTCTTCACGTCCGTTCGCGTCGCTGTTTTCGTCGATGGCTGCTTCTGGCATGGGTGCCCGGATCATGCGACGTGGCCGAAGAACAACGCTGAGTTCTGGCGAGCGAAGATCGAAGGCAACAGACGTCGCGACGCCGATACCGACGCGAGGTTCGAGGCTGCCGGGTGGTGCGTGGTACGGATCTGGGAGCACGAGTCGATCGAGCACGCTGCGACACGGGTACGCGAGATCGTCGAGGCTCGAAGGAACGGCGTGGGCGGGTTGCGTCGCGGCACGCACGGCTGAGCCGCCCGCGTTGTATGTGCGGACGCTGCGGACCGCACTCGAGCACAGCGTGGTTCGGTCGTCGACAGTGAATATTTGACCCACTTGCAACCAAGGCGCAAATAATGTTTGACGTGGCATGAGATGTCAAATAGAGTTTGACTCACGTTTCCAGGTGCTGGGAGGGTGCCGGATGAGTCTTCATGAGAGCGAGCCATTCGGCTCATGGTTGAGTCGTCAACTGCGTCGGTCGGGCATGTCACAGGTTCAGTTGGCGGAGACCCTTGGGCTGACGCGGGCAGCGGTCTCGGCCTGGGTGACAGGCAGAGCCGAGCCGAGGGAGGAGACGGTGCGAGCCATCGCTGCGGCCCTGGGTACGGACCCGGCTGCAGTTCACAACAGAACGGCCGACGTTGAGGTCAATCTGCCGCTGGGGTGGCACCATCGACTCGCCCATGATGATGGCGGACGTGAGTACGGGAACGTCGCAGCATTCGCGTTCAATGCTGACCTCTCTGTCTTGGCGCGCGAGGCGACACAGAACTCCATCGACGAGCGGCTCGACCTCGAGAAGCCTGTTGCTGTGCGATACACGTTGCACGAGCTGAGCGGTGGACACCTGGACAGGTTCTTGCATGCAATGCAGTGGGAGACCTTGGCTCGCCACTATGAGAGCGCGGCATCCACGAGGCAGAAGGTTGGACGGAGTCTCAGGGCCGCCTTGGATGATCTGGCAACCGACCAGAGCATGGTGTTGCTGCGCGTCGATGACTACAACGCGGCAGGACTCACTGGGCCTGAATACGAAGACGGCCGATTTGCTGCCGTGGTTCGACGGCAGCTCGACAGCCACAAGCAACACGGCGGCCGCGCGGGAGGCTCGTACGGACTGGGTAAGGCGACGCTGTGGGCAACTAGTCGATTCGGCCTGGTGTTGGTGAACTCGACCCTCTCCGTTCCGCATGAAGGACGACATCTGCGCCGGGTCATTGGTCGACTGGATCTCCCCTGGCATGACGTTGACGGTGTCGCCTACGCGGGGCCGGCGTGGTTCGGGGAGCCAGATACAGACCGGCGCAGCGCCGATGTTTCGCGCTCGTGGTGGGCGGATGAGGACATGGTCCGTGCCCTGCAGCTGGCACGGGCGAGCACTGAGTCGGGAACCTCGTTTCTCATCGTCGGCGCACATGATGCATCGGGGGATGCATCCAGTCTGCAGGAGATGCACGACAAGCTTGTCCGCTCGCTTGCAGATGGATTCTGGGCGGCAATGGTGTCTGGCAGAGACGCTAAGCCAATAGTTGAAGCGCGTGTGACCACACTCCGCAACGGTCAGGTTCTGATCCCTGAGGAGCGTGTGGACCCTCACCGCACCCACCCGGCATTGAGCCGCTCGGTGCAGGCCTACTTGAACGGTGACACGGTCGACGAGCTCTCTTCGGGGGAACAGGTTGCGCGTGCGAACGTTCGGCTTGTGATTCCACCTCTCAAAGGTGCCGGCAAGGCTCGGGCGGGAGGGCTGGAGCACTCCGCAGTCCTCCTGCTGACTCCTGCTGACGACAACGCCGAGAGGCCAAACCGTGTTGTATGTATGCGCGGCACTCGAATGACCGTGATGGAGTATCGCCCGCGTGAGCTTCCGCTTGGCAGTGCGTCGTTTCAAGCCGTGCTTCTGGCCGGCTACGCGACCGGCGTCGCAGGTGAGGACGTGGAGCTGGCGGAGGAGTTTCTACGTGCATCGGAGCCACCCGAGCATGACAGGTGGGACCGCACCGAGGAGCTGACCAGCGTGTACGAGCGCGGCGCGCTCAGTCGGCTCAGAGAGTTTCGATCTGAGATCGACAAGGCAGTCCGTCAGCTCATCGGACGGCGTGAAACCACTGGGGGGGAAGGGCCGGCGGTGCTACGGGAGCTGTTGAAGCTCGATGGATCGGACCTGGGCGGCGCTCGTCGAGCTTCGGGTGCGCCGACTGTGCACAGCGTGAACGCCCACATCGAGGATACCGGCGCTTGGCAGGTGAGGGTCGACCTTCGCCTTCCTGATGCAGAGGATCGTTGGATCTTGACACCCGTGGCCAAGTTCGATGTGAGATCGGGAGGACGGCCGACGGTCAGTTGGCAGCTGCTGACGGCGACTCAAAACTGCCGGGTTGAGGGAGCCAACCTCATTGTGGAGCCGAAGGTGCGCTCAGCGGCGTTTGTAGGGCTGACCGACCCCTCAACGCATCCGGTAAACGGATCTCTTGCCCGTTTGGTGGTCGACGTCCAGAAGGCTCGCGGGAGCCTGGCATGATCCCTGTCTACTCCTACCCAACACTGTTCGGTGACATCGACCTTGAGGTGCTGTCGGTGACGGTGGACGGTGCAGATCTGCCGTATAACAAGATCTCGAAGGTCGAACGAACAGTTGCTCTTGATCAGTCCGGCCGAACCGGATGGCAGGTTGCGACCTTGCAGGTCAGGGCGAGTATCCCCAACGAAGAGATTGCGGGCGGTCCGTGGCGTGACCTGACCTGTCTGTCCATCCTGGCCGAGAAGGCCACGAACATGCGGTCAACCGTGCGCCTGGACGGTGCTGGGGATTCCCGGTGGTGCGGGGCCATCGACTTGATCCGTGCCAACCATCTTCATCGCGCGACTCTCTCACTCGGCGTTGTCGCCACTGTCGGCGACGTTGCGGGACGTCTCATCGGATCGACGCGACAGGATTGGTATGTCGATCTGCGCTCGTCCAAACCCGTACGACAGCGCGCTATCGAGATCGAGCAGGTCGACTTTGTAGAAGGTCCGCATGAGTGGCTCCGACCATTCAAAGGTGCCGCGTGGATTGTCGACACCACGGGAGATATTCCGACGGTCTACTTGAACACCCGTGGTGTGGAGGGATTGATCGATCTGCTCAACGGCGGGCGAGGTGGCGCCCCGGCCGAACGGTTGTTGCGTGAAGTCGCTGCCAGTCAGATTGCGCAAGATGCATGGATTGCCATGTTTCATACGGCGATCGCAGATCTCGACTCGGATGAAGATGGTACGCCCCTTCTTCCGACTGGATGGCGGGGAGCGGTCTTACGGATGATGTTGCCGGACGTGCTTCCCGGGCGTCAGGTCAATGATGCGTTGTTCGAAGTCAACGAGCGCCGAACGAAGGGCTTGGGCTGGTCTGGTCTGCAGACAAGCATTCACTACGCAGCGGGCAGACGGAGCCAGATCAATCGGAAGCTCACCAACGCAGTCAGAACCGCTCTTCGTGGAGAAGGGGGCGATACTCGATGAGCACGTTGGGACTTGATGCTCCGCCCACGCTGGGGCTGTTGTCCGATTCCGCAGTCGCTCAATGGCTCAGCCAAGGAGTTCGATCCGGCCAAGAGGATCCGCCGCAAGTTGCGATCCGCAAGGCCTCAACGCTGCTACAGGAGACCGACGCCCGATGGCGCAGCACACCGGTTGTCGAACTTCTGGATGAGGCAATGCAGCGGTTTGACGGTGCTCGGGCCAAGGCGGATGCATGGCTGGCTCCTCGCCTGCACGCGACCTTGCGAATGACCCGAGGTGAGGCGGCCGACAACCGGCTGTGGAATTTCATGGCGATGGCACTCGCGCCAGAGTACGTGGTTTGGCGCCATCGCGGCTCCGAGTCCGCACCCGCAAGCCGTTTTTGCGGGCCGCACTATACGCAGGCGTTCGCGCGCCTCTGGTGGGCAGCGGAACTGTTTCGAAACGGTGACGATTACCGCCCTGTGGAGACGGCATGCAAGGTCCAGGACGTACTGAACACCACGATGCGACTGGACGTGATAGACCATCGTCCAACGGCCCTGACGATCATTCGGCTCGTGTCGCGGTTGATCGAAGCTGAGGTGCCTCGGGTGGGCGACCATGTCAACGCGCTCTCGTCTGCTGTCAATGCTGCCGGCAGCACGCTGGTCTACGACGTACTCACGTCCGAGAACGTAGTCAACTATGCGGCCCTCCAGGAGTGGATCGGCGATGCCGAGGGCATGGCGCCCGTGCCCTGGGATCGCCTGCCAGAGGGGCCTGATGACGGTCAGGTCGAGCCCGAGGCCATTGACGCATTGATGCCCTTGTTCGAGACATTACTTGCCGAGGCGCCGATTCGTCGGCGACCACGGCACTCGGCCTCGGAGGAGGAGCCGCTGAACTGACGTCACCAGATGGTCAAATCCCGAGTCAGGAGTGAGGAGACAGTGTCAATGTCTACGTCGAAGGAGTACTACCGCGAGAAACAGTCGCTGCAGACACAGCGATTGTCTTCAATTGATGTGTGCGCCGGGGCCGGCGGCCTGGCTTTGGGATTGGAACAGGCGGGCTTCGATCCTGTTCTCTTGCTTGACAATCATCCAATGCCGTGCGGGACGTTGCGCGCGAATCGCCCCGAGTGGGATGTTCGTCAGATCGACCTGCTCGACTTCGATCCCAGCCAACATCAGCAGACCTATGACGTGGATCTGCTGTCCGCCGGACTTCCGCGTGTAAAGGCTGCCGCCACAGTGGCTAGAGCGCGTGGGAGCGAGTCAGAGCTGCAGCTTCTCAAAGGAACTGCCTTCCTCGTGCACGCGGTACAGCCACGTGCTGTCATCATCGAAAACCTGGCCGAACTTGTCACGAACGACGATTACGCTCCGATTCGTTCCCTCATGGAGGATGAGCTGACGCACCTGGGGTATCAGGTCCGATGGTTCGTCCTCAATGCGGCCGACTACGGTGTCCCACAAGTCCGGAAGCACGGAATCCTTGTCGCGCTTAAAGGCGATTCCATGGACGCCTTCGAGCTGCCGCGTGCTGACGCGTGTACAAGAACGGTTGGGGACGCTTTGGGTGCATCGATGGCGTCTCGTGGCTGGGCTGGTGCCGGCGAGTGGGCAGCTCAGGCGGACGAGCTCGCACCGACTTTGGTCGGTGGATCCTGGGAGCGCGGCGGCGCCGATCTCGGGCCGAGCGGAACGAAGAACGTTTGGGCGCGGATGCGCGTGAACGGTGGCTCCATCGCAGATGACGTTCCTGGTCCTGACTTCGCCTGGAACCCGAACGCCGAGCGATCGGACATGGTCAAGCTGACTGTGGCGCAGGCGGCGCTTCTGCAGGGCTTCCCGCCCGACTGGAAGCTCGCCGGAAAGAAGACCGCACAGTACCGCCAGATTGGGAACGCAACGCCGCCGCCGGTTGCACGAGCGTTGGGCGTGGCGGTCCGCGCGGCGCTCCTCGCGTGTTGAGTGCAGATCGGCGCCATCAAGCCGCTAGAATCCGACTCCATGATGGGCCGTCAGATGCAGCTGGGTGCAACTGCAGAGACGCAGATGGTCGACCTGTTTGCAGGGCCCGGTGGACTCGATGTGGCTGCGCGGTGGCTAGGCGTATCCGCGGTGGGCATCGAGTGGGACGCCAACGCGTGCGCGACAAGAGAAGCTGCGGGCCTGCACACCCTCCATGCCGACGTCAGATCATTCGGCCCGGAAGACTTCCCGTCCGCCACGATCCTTGCCGGCGGACCTCCATGTCAGACGTACACCGTCGCAGGCTCCGGCACTGGACGCCGGGCGCTCGAGAGAGTTCTTGACTTCGTCAAGCGCATGGCTGCCGGCGAGGACATCGCCGAGGGCCTGCGAGAGCTCGACGACGAGCGCACTGGACTTGTGCTGGAACCGTTGCGATGGGCTTTGCAGGCAGATCGGCTAGGGGCGCCGTATGAGGCGATCTTGCTTGAGCAAGTGCCCGCTGTGCGGCCCGTCTGGCTCGCTGTTGGCGAGGCGCTTGAGGGAATCGGATACAAGGTGTCTTGCGGTGTTCTCCACACGGAGGAGTACGGTGTGCCGCAGACAAGGCGTCGGGCCATCCTCCTGGCCCGACGCGATATCAAGCCCGAACTTCCCCATCCGACGCACCGCCCCTTTCGTAAGGGCGTTGCACGATCCGACGGTGATCCCACTCTCCTGCCGTGGGAGACGATGGGGCGCGCGCTGCGTCGGACTGAGCGCTTCACCGTGATCTCGAATTACGGCACCGGTGGAGATCCAAAGCTGCGTGGGCGTCGCAGGTCGGAAGAGCCATCGGCGACAGTCACAGGTAAGGTGTCCCGCAATCGTCTCGTGGATCACGACAATCGGGAGCTTCCGCGATTCACCTCGCCAGAAGCAGGACGGTTGCAGACCTTTCCTCTTGACTACCCGTGGTCAGGCAAGGACATTGCCCAGCAGATCGGGAATGCGATACCGCCCCTACTTGCTGCGCACGCCTTGGCTGCGGTCCTGGCGCGCCCCATCGATGGGACGGTGCTCCAGAGCTTCGTCGATGAGAGCTGGCTGTCAGGAAGCGACGAAACAGACGTCGCCTAGACAGCAGGTTGCATTGGTGACGCTCAGATGGGCGTTGACCGAGTGGCGCTGGGTTCAGCTCAGCACGTTGGCATTCACCCGCTTGACTTCCTCGACGAGGTCGGGGACTCCAGAGCCTCCACGCTGGCGGGAGGCTCGTTTGCTGCAGAGGTAGATGGTCGCGGCGGGGGACTCGATCGACGGCGTTGTCATGCAGCAGACCATTCGGGGCACCCCATGTCGCAGACGAGGAGCTACTGGTGGCGGTTGCTGATCAGGCCAGGTTGGAGGCGATTGGTACGGCGATGGCGAAGGTGGTGCCGGATGGTTGGGCTCGGGCTGTGCTGAAGGTTTCTGCGGTGGCGGCGACGATGGAGACGCAACTCGCGGTTGAGATGCTTGATGGCTCGATCGATGCGGGACTCAGCGTTGATGTCGAGGCACAGATCGCTTGTGACGATCTGCGTGATGCGATGTACGAGGAGGGGAAGGGCACCTGGTACAACGCGGAGTTCGTCCCGCGCCAGGATCGGGCGTCGAAGCGGGATTCGCCTACGAGACTCCGCCCTTCGATGGGGGCGGGACGCCGGACCTGCTCGATGATGATCAGCGAGCGTATCCACGCGACGCCGCTCACATGCCGGCTTGGCATCCGTCGGCTGACGGGTCCAAGCAGGATTGACCACCTGACTGGCGGCGGACTTCTCGCGAGATCGGTTTAGGCCAGATGTTGGCGTCGTTTGAACTCGCGGTTGTGGACTTCGAGGACGTCAGGGCGCGGTGCTGCGTTCTGGGGCGTGGGCTTGAGTAGTTGGATGTTGTCGAACTCTGAGTACTGCGATTTCTTCAGGGTGGGCGACAGGTGGACGCGGCGGGTTGAGGCGTCGATGGTGAGTTCGAAGAGGTCGAGCAGGGTGTGGAGGTCGGCTCGGAGGAGGAGGCCGTTGGCGAGGGTGTTCGTGTGGTCGCCCCGGTAAGGGACGATGTGGGCGGCTTCCAGAGCCGGCTCTGCGTCGCATCCGCTGATGCAGCAGCGGGCGCCGTACGCCCTGAGGAGTTCGCGGCGGAATTGGGGTTGACCTTGTCGTTCGACCACCGAGCGCTCGACGAATCGGCGGGCGTCGAGATCTGAGGAGATCGCTTCGCGCTGGTCTTCGACCTCGTTGATGATTTCGGGTGAGATCCCGGTCGCGGCGTCCCGCAGTACGAGGGATCGAAGACGTTGTATGCCACGCTCGTTGTCGATGCGCAGCACGCTGCGGTTGGGGAGGCCGGAGAACTCTCCCAGTTCCTGCAGCGTCGGCCAGGATCGCGTGACGGCTGTTGTCACCTCCGAGATTCTGACGAGGTCGAAGCGGCTCCTGTAGTGACGTTCGGCGTGGTCAGGCCAAGGCACACCTTCGACGTCGGATACCGGTCGGGCATCTTCCCGGGCGACGGCATGAGCTATCAGGCCGCCGCCATCGGTTTCCCAGAAGAACAGGTCGTCACCTGCGGAGATCGGGAACCGCTTGGTGGTTGCCCAGACGGCGTGATCCTTGGCGATTTGCCAGTTGTGGCGTCTCTTGCCGTCGACGTTGATGATCCAGCCAGACATGGGGATGCCCCTTCAGCGAAAGATCGCTGCGGGTGGAGGCATGTCCTGGATCGGAAGCCTGTCGGGCCGCTGCTTGGGTGTGGTTCAGGTGTGGACGAGATCGTCTTGCACGAGTTGATGGAGTGCATCTCGGGTTTCGGGGTCGGGGGAGTAGAGGATGGTGCCGACCATGCCTCGGGTTAGTAGGACCTTGTAGGTGTTGCGGACCAGGCGGTCGAAGGAGCGGGTGTCGGTGGTTTTGCGGTTGCGGAAGGCTGGGTCTTTGTTGGCGTCGCGGATGGTGGTGAAGCGGCCGTTGCGCCAAACGAGGTCTGGGCCGAGGATTACGCCGCTCCAGTCGTACTCGAAGCCTTGGGCTGTGTAGACGCAGCCGACCTGGTCGAAGCCGTTGGGGTCGGTGGCCCAGAGGGCTGCAGGCGGGGCCTCGCCGACCTTGCGGTCGCCTTTGAGGTTCCAGGGGCGGGACCAGTTGCCGATCTGGACGTCCGGGACGAGGGTCTTGTCTGGTCGGGGGTCGCTCCAGGGCCAGCAGTAGCCAGCCGCGATTCGTGCGCCGTACCCCTCGGCCGCTTTGGCTCGGAGAGTCGCTTCCATGTCCTCCGGCGTGTCGGCGACCTGGACTTGAAAGGACGGATCGCCGGTCCATTCGGTCGGCTCGCCGGCGGTGAGACCAAGCAGGCGTAGGACCCACTGGACGTACTCCTCGCTGCCGCCGCAGCGGAACTGGGCATCGAGCTCAATAAGGTGAACCGGAAGGCCGAGGTCGGCGGCGTACCTCTCGATATCGGCCACGGTGCCAAGTTCGCCAGGCTTCACGACCTGGTGCTCGTCGAGCAGGAAGACCGGTACCCGTGCGGCGGCAATCAGTTCGTCAACCTGACGCCGGCCGGTGCGGAACTCGGCCTTCGTGTATCGGTCCACCGAGGTCTCGCGGATGCGGTGCGCCTCGTCCAGGATGAGTACGTCGAGATCGTTGGGCTCGGCATCCATGAACTGGTTGAAGTACTTGAACATGCGCTTCACACGTTCTTGGCGAACACCAGCGACCCGGCGAAGGGTTTGGGTGAACGATCGAGAGCCGGTCGCATGCAGCACGCTTCGACCGCGGCGGGCGAGTTCACCGAGCAGGGACAACGCGATGACGCTCTTCCCGCTGCCTGGCCCGCCGGTGACGATGACGACGGACTTCCGGTCTGAGCTTCGCGCGCGCTCGACCTCGTGCAGGACCATCGAATGAGCCAGTTTCTGCTCTGCCACGAGGACGAACTGCTCCCGCCGTTGGACCTCCTCCGCGGCGACCGCGAGCAGCTGCTTTGACGGGGCTACTGCGGAGTTGATCAGCTGATCGGCGTACGGGCCGCCGGGCACTGTCGGGTCGAGCCGGTCTTGCAGGAACTCGATGAACTCGCCCCTGCGCGCACCGGTGAACAGGCGGCCGCGGTCGTCTTGGGGATAGTCGTAGAGGTCGCGAACGTCGGTCTCGGCCACCGCGTTGTGCAGGTAGGCCGCGCCGGCGAGTGCATCGGTCTGCCCGTCGAGGAATTTGGAGAAGTCGGCGAGATAGTCGCAGTACCCGCGGACCTGTGCGACAGGGTGGAGCCGCGGCGCGTTCGGGTAGCCGTCGATGAGGACGAGTTCGCGGTCGTTCTCCCAGGCTGCTGCTCGACTCCACTGCTTGAGTTCGATGACGACGTACGACGGTCCGCCGGTTCGCGGGTGTCGACCGGCCAGGACGACGTCGGCGCGCTTCGACGTTAGTGGGAGATGGTGCTCGACGAGGACCTCGACGTTGTTCAGTCCGGCCTGCTCCAGGTCCTGAGCGAGGACGGGCAGGCTGCGCTCCCACGACCGCAGTTCGGCCGGTGCGGCTCGCCGGCCGGTGTGGAAGAGCATCTGCTCGGCGATCCTCAGGGCGAATGCTTGATCGAGCGTCAGCTTGACGAAGCCGGCGCCGGATTGGCGGAACAGCGTCACGGGTGAAGTCCCCCAGGCAGCACGAAACAAGGTCGTGCGGGTGGGGGCGTTTCCTGTGAACGCTGACGTTCGGCGGAAGCCCGTCGGGCCGCGCCACCGACTCTATCCAGTGAGCGCTTCGAGCGGGATTCGTGGCATGCTCGCGGCGTGTCTGAGTTGATTGAGTTGCGGGATCGGATGCGGGTGTTTACCGAGGAGCGGGACTGGGGGCAGTTTCATGATCCGAAGTCGCTGATTCTTGCCCTGGTGGGGGAGGTTGGCGAGCTCTCGGAGTTGTTTCAGTGGTTGCCGGCTGAGGATGCGGTCGAGCGGGTGCGGGACGAGCCGCTTCGTGGTCGCGTGGGTGAGGAGTTGGCCGACGTACTCATTTATCTTGTGCGGTTGGCCGATGTGCTGGAGATCGACCTGGGCGAGGTCGCGTTTCGGAAACTGCACGGCTCCAGTTCGCGTTTCCCGGTGGACGAGGTGCGTGGGCAGGCTCCTGAGAAGGCCTGAGAGGCTGTCGTGGCGGTGGAGTTTGAGGCGAAGGTGTTGGAGGTCGAGCCGGATGGGATGGCGGACTCGATTCTTCGAGCTGGTGGGCGGCGGGTTGGCGATGCGTTGATGCGGCGGTATGTCTATGACATTCAGGCGGGGGATCGGTCGCGGTGGATTCGGCTGCGGGATGCGGGTACGGCGGTCACACTGACGGTCAAGGAGATTGCGCACGACGGCATCGACGATACGACGGAGACCGAGGTTGTCGTGGGGGACTTTGAGACAACGAACGAGTTGCTCGGGCGGATGGGGTTCGAGGCGAAGTCTTATCAGGAGAACCGGCGAGTCAGCTTCGAGCTCGGTGGGGCCAGGCTGGAAATCGACTGGTGGCCGTTGATTCCGCCGTACCTCGAGATCGAGGGTGACTCGTGTGAACATGTCGTGGGGGTAGGCAAACTGCTCGGTGTCAGCGAGGATCGTTTGACTGGTGAGAACACCGTGAAGGTCTACGCGCGTTACGGGATCGATCTGGCCGGGATTCGCGACCTCCGGTTCTCGTCGGAGTAGCGAGTAGCGCGTAGCGTGCCGGGGGACAGGGGATGTCATGGCCATTTACGAACGACCGGTGTGGCAGTTGATGGTGGAGTTTGCTGGCGAGCATCCTGGGCTGTTTCGGTTTGCTGAGTTGGACTCGTGGTTCCAGACCAGGTATCCGGCGATTGAGAGCAGCACCTTACGTGCGCACCTTCATCAGATGACCGTAGGTGTGAGCGATACGGGCAGCCTTCCTCGGGTGTTCACGCGTGTCGAGCATGGTCTCTATCGTCCGAGCCGGTCTGCTGAAATCCCGGCGCAGCCTGCTCTGGCTACGGCGGAGCCCATCTCCGTTGGCGTCGTACTTGTGACATGTGTGAAGACGAAGCGGTCCGCGCCGGCGCCGGCCAAGGAGTTGTATATCTCGCCGCTGTTCCAGAAGCAGCGGGCGTACGCCGAGCAGAGTGGGCTGCCGTGGTTTATTTTGTCGGCGGAGCATGGGCTGGTTGGGCCGGACGAGTGGTTGGCGCCGTATGAGCGGTATCTCCCTGACTGTCCGCCGAGTTATCGGCGTGCCTGGGCGCGATGGGTTGCGGCGCGTTTGGAGCTGTTGCAGGGGAGTCTTCGCGGGGTGGCGATCGAGATCCATGCGTCGTCGTTCTACGCGTCCTGTCTGACGCCGGAGCTGCGCCGGTTGGGTGCGTCGGTTAGCACCCCGCTGTCGGGCCTGCCCCTGGGTGAGCGACTGGCCTGGTACGGCGAAGCGAACAGGGGCTCGATGGTTGAAAGTGGTGCGGAGCAGCAGTCATCGATGGTGAGTGAGCTGGTCGACGAGCTCGCGGATGGGGCCCGCGCTCTTCGGCCGGTTGAGTTGCGGGCGCTCGGGCGGGAGAGGTTGTCGAGCGGGGGCCTCTACTCGTGGTGGGTTGACGGTGAGGGAGCGAGGGACCTTTCGGGCGGTCTCGGAGCTGAGGTTCTGCCCGGGCTCGTGTATGCCGGTCAAGCGGGAGCGACGCGGTGGCCGAGTGGTGGGCGTGCCAACAACACATTGTGGGATCGACTCGTTCGCATGCATCTGGATGGGCGGGCGAGGTTCTCTACTTTCAGGCGCACCATCGGGTCCGTGCTGCTGGAGCCGCTCGGACTGCGGGATGTTGATGACCCTGCCTTATCCGAATGGATCGAGAAGCATCTCCGGGTCGTCGCTGTTGTTGTCGACGACGCTGACGCTTTGATGGCGATCGAGCATCAAGTCCTCGAGCAACTGGATCCGCCGCTGAACCTGAAGGGCATGCTTCCGACGCCGGTCCGGCTCCGGCTGTCCGAACTGCGTCGAGCGGGCCGCCGCAGCTGATTGGCTTGTGACGTTTGCTCACTCATGCGGCCCATGTGCACGTCAATGCGGTTGCCCAGCGCCTCGATCGGGTGTCGCAACTTCTCGGCAGCGACTGGCAGGAAGCTGAGCCGGCACTGGAGATCCAGCTCGCCCTGCGACTCCACCGACTCGTACGGTCCTAAACGCCTATAGCCGGTCAGTCGAGCGTGCGGGGGAGGCCGCAATGCGGCGCGAGCGCCGTCTCGAAATGGGTGATCTCGCAGATCCGGTCGCCTGCCAGGCCGACCACGAGGACGCCGACGACGTGCAGGCGCCCGGTGACCGGATCACGGACGTACTCGCCCCATGCAGGCTGGCCGTTCGCCCGGACCGGCACCATCCGCGTGATCCCGCGGCGGTGGGCGTCGATCGCGGTGAAGAAGCGGCGTGCCGCCGCGGTCCCGCGGTACTCGAACGGCAGGGGCGGCATCCGCACCCACACGTCGTCGGTCATCAGCGCGACGAGCGCGTCGACGTCCAGGTCGGTGAAGGCCGCGACGAAGCGGTCGAGCAGGGCACGCTCCGCGGGCCCGCCGGGTGGAGGCGGTGGCAGGTCGGGAGAGCGGGCAGCGTCCATCGTCGCCCGGGCACGTTTGAGCGCGCTGGTGACCGCATCCTCGGTGAGCCCAAGCAGCGCTGCGGTCTCGCGCGCGCGATACCCGAGTACGTCGCGTAGCAGCAGTACGGCGCGTTGATTCGGCGGCAGCAACTGGACTGCGGTGACGAATGCGAGCGAGATCGCCTCACGGGACTCGTACCGGGCATCGGGTCCTGGCGCCTGATCGGACAGCCCCTCCAGCAACACGTCCGGATACGGCTGCAGCCACAACACGTCACCCAGGCGGGTCGGTTCCGGAGGCGGGACGGGCAGTTGTGCCGCGGTCACCGGTCGCCGCGAGGACGACCGCAGCAGGTTGAGGCACCGATTGGTGGCGATGCGATACAGCCAGGTGCGAACCGATGACCGTCCCTCGAAGCCGTCGAGGCCGAGCCACGCCGCCAGCAGCGTCTCCTGCAGCGCGTCCTCGGCGTCTTGGAGCGAACCGAGCATGCGATAGCAGTGCACCTGGAGTTCGCCGCGGTGAGGCTCGACCAGAGCGGTGAACGCGTCCCGGTCACCGGCCCGCGCCCGCTGGAGCAGTTCTGCCGACATCTGCCACCTCCATCGTCTCTCTCCGCACTTGCAGGTACCGACACCGGCGGCGGGCGGAACTGGTCGCTGTCGGTGCGCCCAATGCCTGGCACGTGCCGTGTCTGTCCTTCTGAACGCGACTATCAGGAGGGTGTAATGACAATCGAAGGTAAAGCAGTTCTGGTGACCGGGGCCAATCGCGGCATCGGGGAAGCACTGGTCGAGGAAGCCTTGAGGAGGGGCGCGGGGCGGGTGTACGCCGGCACCCGCCAGCCGTTGGCCCACGCCGACGGGCGCGTCACGCCCTTGGCGCTGGACGTGACCGACGAACGCCACATTCAGGCGGCCGTCGACCGCGTCGACGCTCTGGACATCGTGATCAACAACGCCGGCCTGGCGCTGTACGACGATCTCAGCGAGCGTGCCGCACTCGAACAGAGTCTGGCGGTCAATCTGTTCGGCCCGTACGACGTGACGCGGGCATTCCTGCCGCTGTTGAGTGAGTCTCGCGGAGCGATCGTCAACGTAGTGTCGCTGGCGGCTTGGGCCGCGTTGCCGGTCATGCCGGCGTACTCGATCTCGAAGGCGGCCGCGTTCTCCTTGTCGCAGGCGCAGCGGGCCCTTCTGGCCGGACGGGGGGTGAGCGTGCACGCCGCGATGCTCGGCCCGGTGGACACGGACATGATCCGGGGTCTCGAGATACCGAAGGCGTCCCCGGAGTCCGTCGCGCGAGGCATCTTCGACGGCGTGGAGGACGGGGACGAGGAGATCTTCCCCGATCCGATGTCGGCGTCCATGGCGGAGAGTTGGCGCAACGGCGCGGCCAAGGCGCTCGAGCGCCAGAACGCGGCGCTCCTGGCAGCAGCGTCCGCCACGGCATAAGCACGCGGAGGGACACGGCGCCGCGTCCGGTCGATCGGGTGCCGGACGGACGCGAAGACGTGTCCCAACCCGCCGGGACCGCACTGAACGTGAACTCGTGATGTCGGTCGGATCGTAGTGTCGTGCAGATCGGAGACCGCTGGAGGCTGGCCGTTCGGGATCAAGAGCGTGGCTGCAGCCAGTGGCGCGCGGCGGCTAGCGTCAGCTCGATGTCATCACTCCAAGAACAGACTTCCAGCCACGACAGGTAGCCGCCCTGCGTGAAGACCAGGACCTCACCCGGGCACACGCCATCCTCGGTGACGAGCTGCGCGTCGGCCGCCACGACAGTGCTGGGGCCGGTGGGCGCGGGCTCCACCTCGCTGGTGTCGAGTTCGAAGTAGGCGGTGCCGCACCCGCAGGTGCAGCGCGCTCGCACGCTGAGGTGCGGAACCTGCCTTCGGAGAGAGATATGAACCGGATTGTTCGTGTTCAGGACCTGCGAAAGAACGTCGGCTACGTCGGCAGGCAGGCTCTCGGTCATCCCGTCACCGTATCTGAGCAGCGGCTTTGGCTCCGGCCTCGCCGGCCTACGCTGCGGCCTGCTGATCGCGGCAGCGCTTTGTGCACGGTTCAGTCATCTCGCGGGGCGATCCGTGGCTGACCGTGCACAAAGCACCGCGACACGCCGGAGCTGGTCGGGCGTCGTGGCACGGTGCCCGCGCTAGTCGATCAGACCGGCGTTCCGGGCGGCCAGGGTCGCCACCACGAGGCGCCCGACGGCGTTGACGTGCGTACCGGCTGACAGTCCGGCCAACACCGCCGACATACACAGGCAGATCAAGTCGGCGCTGGACGCATCCGACGCGCTCGCCACCACGGCCGGATGCCCCTCACCGCGGAGCATGGCGACGAAGCGCTCCGTCGCCACCGGCTCCTCGCCGGCGATCTCGATCTGTTCCAGCGATGGTCGGATTCAGCGCATCGCGCGGACGTGTTCTCGGGCCTGGACGTCGGTGCCGAAGACGGCCAGCCGCCGTACGTCGTCCCGCGCGAGCGCGTCCGTGGCCAAGGCCGACACGGCCGGCGTACGGCGGGCTGTCAGCGCGGCGCCATCAAAGGTTGCGACCGGCCAAGTCGTCGTCGCCGAGCAGAACGAACGGCGCCTCGCCGGCCGCCGCCGACGTCACCGGCGGCCGGCCGTTGCCGATGGCAACGCGCTGAGCTGGAACGCGCTGAGCTGGAACGCGCTGAGCTGGAACGCGCTGAGCTGGAACGCGCTGAGCTGGAACGCGCTGAGTGGGAGCGGGCTGAGGGGGAAGGACCGACGGGGCGTTGGCGAAGGTCTTTCGGAGTTCGGTGACCACTTCCTCGAACGGCGCGAGCCGGTAGATGCGGCCCGCGTCGAGGTGCGGCGGACTGCTCATCTCATGGCTTCTGCGCCACGACAGGCTCGCTCTCGGTCACCGCTGGAGTACCACTCAAGTGCGGCTCCGGCTCGTCGCGGCGACGACGCAGCAAATGCGCCACAGTTCCCCAAACGCCCCGCCGGAAGAGCAGTACGACGACCACGAAAATGAGGCCGGTGATCAGGCCTGGACCGGTGATGCTAAGCGGCCCGATGTGGACCCCCGACGTCGCCACATAGTCCTCGACCTGGACGATCAGAGCGGCCCCGATCGTGCTGCCCCACAACGTCCCGATACCACCGAGCACCGTCATGATCACGACCTTGCCGGACGTCGTCCAGTACACCTCCTGCAACGACGCAAAGCCGTGGCTGATCGCATACAGCCCACCCGCAAGCCCCGACAATCCAGCCGAGATCACGAAGATCATCACCTTGTACCGGTCCACCGGATACCCGAGGGAACGAGACCGAGCAGGGTTCTCCCGGATCGCGACAAGCACCCGCCCAAACGGGGAGTGCACCACCCGCCACGCGATCCACAGTCCGATCAACGCGATCGGCAGACCGGCGTAATAGAAGTAGAACGGATCCGACAGATCCAGCCCGAACAAGTTCTTCGGAATACCCTGCAGCCCGTTCTCCCCACCAGTCAGATCACGCCACTGGTTAGCGACGTAGTACACCATCTGCGCGAAGGCGAGTGTCACCATCGCGAAGTAGATGCCAGTACGCCGGACGGCGAGCAGCGCGATCGGAACCGCCAGCACCATCGCTACGACCGCCGCACCGAGAATCGCGACCGGAAAAGGCAGACCCGTCTTGATGGCGATCGTGCCGGCGGTGTAGGCCGCGCTGCCCCAGAACGCCGCATGCCCGAACGACAGCAGCCCGGTGAACCCAAGCAGCAGATCGAGCGCCACCGCGAACAGCGCCCACGCAACGATGTCCATCGCCACCGGCGGATAGATGAGCCACGGCAACGCCAGTACGATGAACAGCCCACCGAGCACCCCGACGACTCGCCACAGGCGAGGCATTGTCGACAATCTGCGGATCAACAACACCGTCATACCGCAGTCTCCTCACGGCCGAACAGACCAGCCGGCCGCCACAGCAGCACGATGGCCATCACGATGAAGACCGACGTGGTCGCCAGTCCCGGGACGTAGACGTTGCCGAGTGCCTGCAGCATGCCGATCAGGAACCCGGCGGCCACCGAGCCGAAGATCGACCCGAGACCACCGATCACGACCACCGCGAAGACGAGGATGATCAGGTCCGCCCCCATCAGCGGACTGACCGCCCGCATGGGAGCGGCCAGTACGCCGGACAGCGCGGCCAGCGCGATCCCGAATCCGAAGACCGGCGAGATCCACCGCCCCACGTCGATCCCCATCGCCCGAGTCAGCTCAGGGCGTTCGGTCGCCGCGCGGATGATCATCCCGACCCGAGTCCGGGCCAGCAGCAACCAAGCGCCCAGCGAGACGAGCACGGAGAACACCAGCACGAACACCTGGTACGCCGGGAAGTCGAACAGCCCGAGATCGACCGACCCACGCAGCCCGGCGGGTTGTGGATACGGCTGCGGCTGAGCGCCGTACTTCATCCGGAGCAGATCCTGGAAGATCAGCGTCAGACCGAACGTCAGCAGGAAGTTGTACAGCGGGTCCAGCGCGACCAACCGCCGTACGAGCAACTGTTCCAGCGCCATCCCGACCGCGCCGAGCGCCAGCGGCACCACGATCAGCGCGATCCAGAAGTTGACGCCGGCCTCGTTGAGCAGGATGAACGCGCCGAACGCACCGAGCATGTAGAACGCGCCGTGGGCGAAGTTGACCACGCCGAGCATCCCGAAGATGACGGCCAACCCGAGTGCGAGCAGCGCGTAGAAGCTGCCGTTGACCAGCCCGTTGAACGCGTGCTGAAGCAGATCACTCATCCCTGGCCCATCTTGCAGGTGGTCTCGGACACCGGCTTGAACGCCTTGTCCGCGGGGATGGTGGTCACGATCTTCTCGTAGTCGTAGTCCTCCTTGACGTCACTCTTCGGCTTCACCTCGGCGAGGTAGGCGTCGTGGATGACGCGGTGGTCCTCGGCCCGGATCTTGCCGTTGCGCAGGAAGAAGTCGTTGATCTCCTTGCCTTCCAGGTCCTTCACCACGTCGTCGGACGCGTCGGTGCCGGCGGCCTGGACGGCTTCGAGGTAGTTCATCGCGGCGGAGTAGTTGCCCGCGTGCGCGAACGACGGCCGGGAACCGGTCTTCTCCTTGAACTTGTCGGCCCACTCGCGGTTCTGCTGGTCGAAGTTCCAGTACCAGGCGTCCGTGAAGCGGGTGCCCGCCAACGCGTCCGGCCCGAGCGAGTGGATGTCGGTGATGAACATCAGGCCGACCGACAGGCCGACGCCCTTGTCCTTGAGCTTGAACTGGTTGTACTGCTTCACCAGGTTCACCAGTTCACCGCCGGCATGCATCGTGCCCAGTACGTCGGGCTTCGCGGCCGGCGCCTGCAGCAGTTGGGACGAGAAGTCGCCGCTGGTGTTCGGGAACTCCGACGACTGCTTCCCGACGACCTTGCCACCGGCCTTCTCGACGGCCGTGGAGAAGCTCTTCTCCATGTCCTGCCCGAACGCGTAGTCCGGGTAGACGATGTACCAGTTCTTCGCGCCGGCCTCGGTCACCGTCGTACCGGTTCCGTTCGCGAGCATGTAGGTGTCGTAGGCGTAGTGGAAGGTGTACTTGTTGCACTTGTCACCGGTCAGCGCGGTCGTCGCCGCGGTGACGTTGAAGTACAGCTTCTTCTTGGCCAGGGCCTGTCCGGCGACCGCGAGTGCCGCGGATGACGTCGGTACGTCGAAGACGGCGTCGGCCTTCTGCCGGTCGTACATCTCCTGTGCCTTGGTGTTCGCGATCTCGGGCTTGTTCTGGTGGTCGGCGACGACCACCTCGATGTTCTTGCTGACGGCATCGTCGCCGTGCTTGGCCTTGAAGTCGTCGACGGCCATCTGCACCGCCTTGACCGCGTTCGGGCCGGACAGCTGGCTGTAGATGCCGGTCTGGTCGTTGATGACGCCGAGCACGATCTTGTCGTCGCTGATCTTCCCGCCGCCACCGGATGGGCCGCCCGCCCCGCCACCGCAGGCCGCCAGCAGCGAGACGACCGCGAGGGTCGAGATCGCCGGGATGAGGTTTCGTCGCATGGGTTCTCCTCCGATGGTGCGTTAGATGCCGAGATACTCGAGCAGCTCGTGCTCGCGTTCCTTGACCTCGGTGTTGTCCAGCGTCTGCGCGACCCGGCCTTGGGCGAGCAGATAGTGGCGGTCGGCAACGGTCGACGCGAACCGGACGTTCTGCTCGACGAGCAGCACCGTCACCCCGGCCGCCTTGACGTCGCGCAGGATGTCCCCGATCTGGTGCACGAGCACCGGCGACAGACCTTCGGTCGGCTCGTCGCAGAGCAGCAGCCGGGCGCCCATCCGCAGGACGCGCGCGATGGCGAGCATCTGCTGCTCGCCTCCCGAAAGCTTCGTACCAGGGAACTTGCGGCGTTCCTTCAGCACCGGGAACGACTCGTAGACGCGGTCCATCGACCAGGCGCTGTCGCTGACGCCGGGTGGCAGCCTGAGGTTCTCCTCGACGCTCAGACTGGCGAAGATCCCGCGGTCGTCCGGGACGAGTCCCAGACCTCGACGGGTACGGCGGTGAGCCGGCAGGCCGGTGATGTCCGTGCCGTCGAGGGTGACCGTCCCGGCTGTCGGCCGGTGCAGTCCCATCAGGCAGCGGAGCAGAGTGGTCTTCCCGGCGCCGTTGCGGCCGACCAGGGTGACCACCTCGCCCGCTGCCACATCCAGCGATACGTCCCGCAGTACCTGCGCTTCGCCGTACGACGCATTGATCCCCTGCACGCTAAGCAGCGGACTCACCACCTAGGTAGGCCTCGATCACACGTGGGTCGTTGCGGACTTCGTCGTACGTGCCCTCGGTCAGGATCCGGCCGAACTGCAGGACCGTGACCCGATCGGCGAGACCTGCGACGACGCTCATGTTGTGCTCGACGAGTACGACGGTGCGGTTGGCGCGGATCCGTTTGACGAGCTCGACCGTCCGCTCGACGTCCTCCATCCCCATGCCGGCCGTCGGCTCGTCGAGCAGCAGCACCGCTGGATCGAGGGCGAGCGCGAGGGCCAACTCGAGTGCACGTTTCTGCCCGTAGGCAAGGGTTCCAGCCGGTACGTCGCGCTGCCTGGCGAGACCGACCTCGTCGAGGAGCTCGCCTGCGCGATCCCGGAACCTGGTCAGCACTCGGTCGGACACCCAGAACCGATGGCCGAGCTTCGTCGTACCCATCAAAGCCAGCTCTACGTGCTGCTGCAGAGTCAGCTGCTCGAACAGGTTGGTGATCTGGAACGAGCGAGCCACCCCCAGCCGCGCGATCCGTTCCGGCGACGAGCCGGTGATGTCCCGCCCGCTGAGCCTGATCTGGCCGGCGGTCGGCTTGAGGAAGCCGGTGAGCAGGTTGAACAGCGTCGTCTTGCCCGCGCCGTTCGGTCCGACGAGAGCATGCACGTCACCTTCCGCGACGGCGAGGTCGACCCCGTCCACGGCGGTGAAGCCGCGGAAGCTCTTGCTGAGTCCGGTGGTCTCGATCACCGCCCCGCGATCGTTGCTTGGGTCCATGGCTGGAAGTTAGGTGCAGGGCGAACGCTGTTCCATGTCGTAGGCAGACACACTGCTTGCCTCGGAAGTGTGGTGGGCGCACACGGTCATCGCCGCCGGATTGCGGAAGCTTGTCTTCCGCGATCGGTGGGACGATGGCGGGATGTTGGAGACGTCGGCCCGTTTGTTGCGGTTGTTGTCGTTGTTGCAGGTACGGCGGGACTGGAGTGGGCCGGACCTGGCCGAGCGGTTGGGGATCTCAACCCGGACGTTGCGGACTGATGTGGAGCGGCTGCGAGGGCTGGGGTATCCGGTGGAGGCGCGCCCGGGGGTGGCGGGTGGGTATCGGCTGGGCGCTGGTGGGGAGTTGCCGCCGTTGTTGCTGGATGACGAGGAGGCGGTGGCTGTCGCGGTGGGGCTGCGGACAGCCGCGGCTGGGGGTTTGGCCGGCATCGAGGAGACGTCGGTTCGGGCGTTGATGAAGTTGGAGCAGGTTTTGCCGTCGCGATTGCGGCATCGGGTGCGGGCTCTGTCGGCGGCGACGGTGGCGGTGGGTGGGTCGGGGCCGCGGGTTGACGCTGAGGCGTTGACGGCGATCGCGGGAGCGGTTCGGGATCGGGAGGGGCTGCGGTTCGACTACGCCGGCGGGTCGAGTGGTGCCCCGCGGCGGGCGGAGCCGCATCGGTTGGTGGCTTGGGGGCGGCGTTGGTACCTCGTTGCTTGGGACAACGATCGTGAGGACTGGCGGACCTTCCGGGTGGATCGGATGTCGCTGCGGACGCCCAATGGGCCGCGGTTCACGCCGAAGGAGTTGCCGGAGAAGGACATCACTGATTTCGTACGGCGTTCTGTCGGGGAGGCGTCGTGGCAGTACCGGGCTCGGGTGAAGGTGTTCGCGTCGGCCGAGTACGTGCAGAACCGGATGCCGATTCCGATCGAGCCCGACGTGGTCGACGAGACCACGTGCATCGTCGAAGTGGGGTCAGACGATCCGCATCAGCTGGCTCTCTGGTTGGGGCTGCTTGACGCGGATTTCGAAGTACTGGATGCGCCCGAGCTCGCCGCGGCCGTCAGGGAAGTCGGCGACCGCTATCACCGTGCGGCTGGGAGGTTTGCGTAGGGGCGTCTCGGTGTCACGGCGCTCAGACTGCTCCGGCCCGCAGAGGATGATGCTCCGGTGCGAATCCTTCCGTCGGGTGCCGGTCACGACGCCGCCGTTCTGTTGCAGACGCGAGGGATCCGGGCATTCGGCGACGGGATCGTCAGCGTGGTGCTCGCCGGGTACCTCGCCGCGCTCGGTCTCTCCGAGGCTCGCATCGGTGTCGTTGTCGCCGCGACGCTGCTCGGCTCGGCGGCGCTGACACTCGGCGTCGGGCTTCGCGGCCATCGAGTCGGTCGGCGCCGGCTGCTGCAGCTCGTGTCGTTGTTGACCGGGCTCGGCTTCGCCGCGGCGGACGGGTTCTGGGTGCTGCTCGTGGTCGCCTTCGTCGGCACGCTGAACCCCTCGGGCGGCGACGTCAGCGTGTTCCTCCCGACCGAGCAGGCGCTGCTGCCGGGCACTGCGCCCGACGCCCAGCGGACCGCCCTGTTCGCCCGCTACACGCTGATCGGCTCGCTCGTCGCAGCGTTCGGCGCGCTGTGCGCGGGCGTGCCCGAGTGGATCGCCGCCCACGTCGACGTCAGCGACGAGACCGTGCTGCGCTGGACGTTCGTCGGCTACGCCGTGCTCGGCGCGACGGTTCTCGTGCGCTACCGCTCGCTGTCGCCGGCGATCGAGCCGCGGGCCGAGGCGCCTGCCGTCGCGCTGGGCCCGTCCCGCGGCATCGTGTACCGCCTGGCCGCACTCTTCACGCTGGACTCGTTCGCCGGCGGCTTCGTCATCACCGCGCTCGTCGTGCTGTGGTTGCAACGACGCTTCGAGCTGTCGATCGCCGTCAGCGGCGCGGTGTTCTTCTGGGCCGGTCTGCTCTCGGCGTTCTCGTCGCTGGTCGCCGTACAAATCGCGCGCCGCATCGGGCTCGTGCGGACGATGGTGTTCACCCACCTCCCGGCGAACGGCTTCCTGATCCTCGCCGCATTCATGCCGAACGCGCAGCTCGCGGTCGCCGCGCTGCTGGCCCGCGCTGCCCTGTCGCAGATGGACGTCCCCGTGCGCACGTCGTACGTGATGGCCGTCGTCTCGCCGGCCGAGCGCCCGGCCGAGCGAGCGTGACGAACGTGCCGCGCAGCCTGGCGTCCGTGCTGCCGCCCCTCCTGGCCGGCTGGATGCTGGGCCGCTCGACGTTCGGCTGGCCGCTCGTCGTCGGGGGCGCGCTGAAGATCTCCTACGACCTGCTGCTCCTGCGCCAGTTCCGCGACCTCCGGCCACCGGAGGAGCAGGCCTGATGCCCGGTCGCCCTCTGCGGTACGTTCGACGTCGAGCAGCCTTCGACGACCGGGATAGATCGAGGTACGACGACCAATGGATGATCGGATAGCGGGAGAGCTCGTCACCGAGACGTTCGAGTACGACGGCGGCCGACAGGTCACGGTGTACGTGCCGCCGGATCCACCTGAGGCAGTCGTGTTCGCCGGTGACGGTCAGCTGATCTCGCAGTGGGGCGGGTCTCTGGAGGCGGCCGACGTACCGCCCACCATGATCGTCGGTGCGTACCGCACGGACGATGAGGATGAGATGGCGCGCATCCGTGAGTACTCACCGTCGTTCGACGAGGAACGGTTCGCGGCCCACGAGAGCTTCTTCGTCGACGACGTTCGCAGCTGGGTGCGGTCGCGCTTCAACGTCGCGTTGCCGGCCGAACGCACCGCGGTGTGCGGCGTGTCGGCGAGTGCAGAGCTCGCGCTCGCCATGGGGCTTCGGCATCCGGACGTCTATGGCGCAGTCTTCTCCGCCTCACCCGGCGGCGGCTATCACCCGCCTGCTGTGATGCCGAGCCCACTACCGCGCACGTATCTCGTCGCCGGCACGCAGGAGCCCTGGTTCCTCGAGAACGCGACCCGCTGGGCAGACGCGCTCCGAGACGCAGACGCGGACGTCGTACTGACCGAGCGCCCCGGAAACCACGGCGACCCCTTCTGGCAAGCCGAGTTCCCCCTGATGATCAGCTGGGCCTTCGCCCACTGAACCCGCCGTCCCTGAGCCCCGTTCCCTCAAACCTCCCGGCCCGCCGGACCATCGCCACGGCTCCCCGACCACCCGGCCGCGGAATCGTCGCCCCGGAGGCATGAGCAATCCCGGAGGCCGCCGCGAGGGACCTGCGAAGCTCGGGCGGGAGGGGTTGGCGTATCGGCCCGACGTCTGAGGTGCCGGCCGCTGCCTCGAGGGTGCGGATCTTGGCGCCCCGGGCCCGGCCGAGACGGGCGGCGGCGACGTTGAAGGGACGGTCGTCCCTGCGGGGTTCGAAGCAGATGATCTCGCGATAGGGCAGACCGCCGTCCGCTGCCTCGAATTCGCGGTAGACGAGGCGGTGGGAAGGGCCGAGTTCGTTGTTGCGGCGAGATTCCGGGATGACTGGCAGCTTGATCTCGGCGCAGTCGCTGAGGTCGTGAGCTCCGTTGCCGAGCCTCTTGCCGTCGAAGCTCGTCTCCTGACCGTTGGTCAGAACCTGGAGGCCCAGCTTGAGGGCGCGGTACTCGCGGTCGCGCAGGCCGCCTGGCTGTTGAGTAGCGGCGGCTTGTTTCAGGGCTGCGAGCTGGTGCAAGACCTCCTGGCGGACGAGCAGTCGATACTGCGTCACCGCTTGTCGGGGTCGTCGAACGGTTTGCCGAGATCGGAGGTGTCGATCTCTTCGTCAAGGTCCAAGCCGAGCTCGGCGGCCACTTGTTCGAGGGGGATCGACGGCTGGGGGTTGGCGAGGCGGTGGCGGACGACCGAGTAGCTGGAGTCGAAGCCGTCCTCGTCGGTGGCCGAGGCCACGAGCGCCCGCCAGACCTCGAACGGAATGACGACGCCCTCGGGCTGACCGGCATCGCCGAAGATCAGCGGCTCGGTCTCACCGGAGCGGAAAAGGTTCAAGAGATTGGACAGATTCTTTGACGCCTCCGCGGTGGTGAGCACCCAAACACGCTCGCCACTTGGGAGCAAATACTCCGTTTCGGGATTCATGGGAACAGCTTAGGAGCGGCGTGTCTGGGGCGGTGGGAGTTATCCACAGGGGGTTTTGAGTAGCCTGGGGGGATGGGTGAAGGGCGGTGGGTTGAGGTTCGGGTTGTTGGCTCGGACGTTGGTGGGGAGCGGGTGCGGAAGGCTGTTCGGCAGTTGCGGAAGGAGCTGGCCGAGCAGGAGTTCATGACGCAGTCGGGGATCGGGGATGAGCCGGCGACAGCGGTTGCGCTGAGTGGGGGCGATGGGATGGTGCCCGCGTTGGCCGCCGTACTGCGGGACTGGATTTGCCGGCGGCATGGTCCGGGGACGGTTCGGCTGACGTTGGGGGACGAGTCGATCGAGGTGGACAAGCCGACCTGTGACGAGCAGGCGCTGACAGCGTTCCTGAGCAAGCGAAACGGCTAGACCAGTACGGCGCCAACGCCACCAGATGTGGTCGTTCGAGCCGGGGCAGTAGCCGTGACCAAACCGTTGTATATAAGGCGTTCCGGGCGTAACGTCAGCACCGGAATTCTGGCGACGCGGCCGGCTGGGGGGCTCGGTGCGCGCCTCGCCTAACTGGGGGATGAGGACACACGGGCCGTGTAGCGGAGGGACTTACACGCGCGCCTCGCCGTGAGGAGACCGCCCGGCCCGAAACACGGACCGGGACCTGGATCTCCGGAGGGGGAGACAATGACGTCTTCACTGGGCGCCGGCTCGCGTGCCGGCACATCACGTACGACGCGGAGGCCGCTGGCGGCGGCCGCAGGGCTGTTGCTGGTGGCAAGCGCCCTGGTCGCGTCTCCGGCACTCGCCGCGCATCCCGAAGTCAGTCTGCCCGGCAGCAACTTCGAGATCGACACGAACGCCAACCTGAAGCTCGACGACCCGGCCCCGTCAATCGACTGGGCGAACGTCGCCGAGACCCGACAGGCCGACAAACCCACGGGTGCCACGGACGATTCGTTCGGCCAGGGCACCAAGGAGGACACGGCCATCCCGTCGGTGGTCGACGGCAGCATCCCGCCGAACAAGAGCGACCTGCTGAACTTCGGCGTGTACCTCGAGACGACCGGTACCGACAGGTTCCTGCACATGTTCTGGCATCGCGTCCAGGAGCCGTCGGGTACGACGAACATGGACTTCGAGTTCAACCAGTCCGAGACCCTGACATCCAACGGCGTGACCCCGGTCCGTACGGCGGGCGACGTACTGATCCAGTACGACCTGTCGCAAGGTGGCACCAACCCGGTGCTGTTCCTGTCCCGCTGGGTGACCTCTGGTGCGGCTTCGCAGTGTGAGGCCTCGAACTCGCTGCCGTGCTGGAGCGACAAGGTCAACCTGACGACCTCCGGGGACGCGACCGGCTCGATCAACTCGACGGCGATCCCGTCCGCCGACTCCGACGGGCTCGGCAACGTCTCGGCCCGGACGTTCGGTGAGGCGACGGTCGACTTCAACGCACTCGTCGGTGGAAGCAACTGCGCCGGGTTCGGCAGTGCCTACCTGAAGAGCCGGTCGTCCGACTCGTTCACCGCGGCGCTGAAGGACTTCATCGCACCGACGCCGACGAACATCTCCAACTGTGGCTCGGTCAAGATCATCAAGACCGATGACGCCGGTACGCCGCTTGCCGGTGCCACGTTCGCGCTGTACAACGACAACGCTCCGATCGGTGGCACGCGCGGGGCCGAGGACACGATCACGAATCCGCTGCAGTCGTGCACCACGGATGCCGACGGTGTCTGCACGATCATCAGCGTGTTCCAGGGTGAGTACTGGGTCGTCGAGACGGTTGTCCCACCGGGACACACCGGTGCCGCTGACCAGCATGTGACGGTGGTCGCTGACGAGACGGTGGAGCTGACCTTTGTGAACCCGCGGCAGCGTGGCGCCATCCTGGTCACCAAGACCAGGAAGCATGCGGCGTCGGGTTCCGGATCGCACCCGCAGGCAGGCGTCAACTTCACCGTCAACGGGGTCACCCAGACCACCGGTGCCGACGGGACGACCTGCTTCGGCAACCTGCTGTTCGGCAGCTACAACGTCACGGAGACGCTGCCGGCCGGTTACGTGGCCGATGGTCCGCTGACGAAGACCGTTGTGGTCGACAACGCCGCGACCTGCGGTGCAACGCCGTACGCCGGGGAGACCGTGGCCTTCGGCAACACGCCGTTGACGGATCTGTCCGTTTCGGTCAACTCGCAGATCGATGGTGGTACGGCGTCGACGATCGTTTGCACCAGGCCCAGTGGGACCGTGGCGAGCGGTAGCACGGGTGCGAACGGTGATGGCTCGGCCTCGGCGCTGAACCTGCCGCCGGGCACCTACACCTGCACGGTGGTGATCGACCCGTAAGAGGAGGCTCTGCCCGGATGTCCCTCCAAACGGGTGGAGCCCGAAGGGAGCCCGGGGCGCGTGAGCGTTCCGGGCTTCCGCAGGTTCAGACGCGCCTGAGCCCGGGGCCGCAGGGGTCCCGGGCTCAGTCAGCGAGGGGTCAGCGCAGGCTCGCGAAGAACTTGCGGAGGTCGGCGGTGAGGTCGTCGGGGCGTTCGAGGGAGGCGTAGTGGCCGCCGGTCTCGAAGGTAGACCAGTGGACGATGTTGGTGTTGTCCCGCTCGGCCAGCGGGCGGATCGTCTTGAAGTCGTCGGCGAACACGGCGACGCCGGTCGGCGCGTGGTTCTGGGCGGGCTCGACGCCGGAGTGGGCCTCTTCGTAGTGGTACCGGCCGGCCGCCGCGGAGGTGTTGGTGAACCAGTACAGCGAGACCTCGGTCAGGATCTGGTCGCGGGTGACCAGGCTGGTGCCATTGCCGAAGCTGTTGAACAGTTCGTTCCAGGCGAGCTGCCCGACCGGCGAGTCGGAGATGCCGACGGCAACGGTCTGCGGCCGGGTCGAGTTGATCGCGTTGTACCCGCCGACCGACTGGAACCACTGCAGGTGCTCGAGAGCGGCGTAGTCCGCCGGCGTGAACTTCTCGAACTCGGCCGGGTCGCCCGACGGGAACGAGAACAGTTGCTGCACGTGCAGCCCCAGGAAGCCGTCAGGGTTCAGCAGCCCGAGCTCCCGTGCGACCATCGCGCCGCCGTCGGAGCCATGAGCGCCGTACGACGAATAGCCGAGCCGGCGCATCAACGTGTCGAAGGTGCGAGCGACCCGCGCCATGGTCCAGCCGCGGTCGACGAGCGGGGTGCTGAAGCCGAAGCCGGGGATGGACGGTACGACGACCGAGAACGCGTCCTCGGCGACGCCGCCGTACGCGACCGGATCGGTCAGCGGGCCGATCATGTCGAGGAAGTCGACGAACGACCCCGGGTAGGTGTGGGTCAGCAGCAGCGGCGTCGCGCCCTCGACCGGCGACGGAACGTGGATGAAGTGGACGGTCTGGCCGTCGATCTCGGTCAGGTAGTGCGGGAACTCGTTCATCCGCTCTTCCTGCTTGCGCCAGTCGAACCCGTTCTGCCAGTGGTCGACCATCTCGCGGAGGTAGTGGTTCGGGGTGCCGTAGTCCCAGTCGTCGCCGGGTACGGGCTCGGGCAGCCGCGTCCGCGCGAGGCGGGCGAGCAGATCGTCCAGGTCAGCCTGGGCGATGTCGACGGTGAAGGGCCGGATGCTCTCGTTCGTGGTCATGGCTTCACCGTAGAACCCGTATAGGAACATTAGATTCCTATTCAGCCATTTGATCCGAGCCATTGCTTGCGGGGTGCCAAGGGGTTAGGAAGAAGCAGTCTGTCCACCCATGGGAAAGGGGGGTGTCATGCATCGATCGATGCGCCTGGCTGCGACGGTTCTCGGCGCCATGGTGCTCGTGGCGGCCGGTTCGACGGCGGCGGCACACGACGACCACGGCGGTTTCAGCGAACCGAGTCCGACGAGCAGCACTCAGAACGTCAAGCTGCTCTCCACCTCGTTCAAGGGATTCCCGGCCGACACGACGTGGCGGAACTCCGATCTCGCGTTCTGGGGCAAGACCGCGATCTCGGGCAACTACTCCGGCTTCCGGATCTTCGACATCAGCGACCCGGAGAGCCCGGCCGTCCTCAGTGACTTCAACTGCCCGGGCAACCAGCACGACGTCAGCGTGTGGAACGGCTTCCTCTTCACGTCGATCGATGCCCCGATCACCGGTCCGGAATGCGGGTCACCGCGCACGGCCGCCGGTGTGCCGGGCTTCGAGGGGATCAGGATCTTCGACATCCGCAACCCGTCGAACCCGGTGTACGTCGGCGCGGTCGCCACTGACTGCGGATCGCACACCCACACCCTCGTGCCGGACGCCGAGGATCCGAGTCACGTGTACCTCTACATCGCGTCGTACCCGGCCGGAGTGCTGCCGGTGTCCCCGTTCGGCAACTCGTGTTCGCGGCTGGACGCGTCGGGTGCGCCCACCGGGCACAGCAAGATCTCGGTCATCGAGGTCCCGCTGGCGAACCCGGCCGCGGCGGCCGTGGTCAGCGAGCCGATGTTCGAGCTGCGGGACTTCGGCGGCGCGGTCGGTTTCCGCGGCTGTCATGACATCACCGTGTTCACGGAGATCAAGCGGGCCGCGTCGGCGTGCGCGAGCGAGGGACAGATCTGGGACCTCAGCGATCTCGAGAACCCGGTCACCCTGGCGCGAGTGCACAACCCGAGCGTGGAGTTCTGGCACAGCTCGTCGTTCACCTGGGACGGCAAGACGGTGCTGTTCGGCGACGAAGCCGGCGGTGGAACGTCGCCGCGATGCCGGACCACTGACCCGAGCACCCTGGGCGCGATCTGGATCTACGACGTCGCCTCGCTGGACAACCTCGACGGGACGACCGTCGAGCAGCCACTGAGCCACTTCAAGGTCCCGCGGGTCCAAGGTGACGTAGCCCGCTGCACGATGCACAACTTCAACGTGCTCCCGATCGCCGGGCGGTACGTCGCCGTGTCCGCCGCCTATTCGGCCGGTACGACGGTGTTCGACTTCACCGACCGGGCCAACCCGGTCGAGGTCGGGCACAACGATCCGCATGGCGCGAACACGTGGTCGTCGTACTGGTACAACGGCTTCATCTACACCAACGACACCGGGCGCGGCTTCGAGGTCATGCTGCTCGCGGACAAGGCGCGCGCGATGGCGAAGAAGTTGCCCTACCTCAACCCGCAGACGCAGGAGAACCTGATCGGCTGACGGGTGTTTGCGGTCCGAAGAGGCGGCGCTCCAAGCGTTCGCCTCTCCGGGCTGCGCACTAGAGCATGATGGTGCGCATGCGTGAGACGTCGTCCCGGCTGCTGTCGTTGCTCGCCCTGCTGCAGACCCGGCCGGCTTGGACCGGTGCTGAGCTGGCTGAGCGGCTCGAGGTGACGACTCGGACGATCCGCAACGACATCGACCGGCTGCGCGAGCTCGGCTACCCGGTCGACGCGACTCGTGGGCCGGCCGGGCACTACCAACTCGGGGTTGGGGCGAAGCTGCCGCCGCTGCTCCTGGACGACGAGGAGGCCGTGGCGGTGGCGGTCGGTCTGCGGACGGGTGCGGGCGTGGTCGGCATGGCGGAGAGCAGTGCGAGGGCGTTGACGAAGCTGGAGCAGGTGCTGCCGCATCGGCTCCAGCGGCAGGTGAAGGCGATCCACAGCACGATGGAGAAGGGGCCGGACAATACCGGCTCCAATGTGCCGGATCCCGAGATCGACCCGGCGGTGCTGAGCACGGTCGCGGCGTGTATCCGGGACGAGCACTACCTGCGCTTCGACTATTCGGTGCCCGTCGGCGCTCCGATCCGCGGCCCCGGGTCGGGGACTGGTTCCGAGCTGCCGATCCTGGTCGAGCCCTACCGTCTGGTGAGCTGGCAGCGGTACTGGTACCTGGTCGCACGGGACGAGGCCGACGCCTGGCGCACCTACCGGGTGGACTGGATGTCGTTGCGGATGGCAACAGGTCGCCGCTACCGGCCGCGTCCGATGCCGGACGACGACTACACAGACTTCGTACTGCGGGACGTCGCCACGACCGGGTGGAAGGTGCACGCCCGCATCACGGTCTTCGCCTCGGCCGAGGAGGTGCTGTCCCGGATCCACGCCGCCGTCGGCGTGGTCGAGTCCATCGACGACAACACCAGCGTCCTCGTCACCGGCGCCGACTCCCTGGAAATCGTCGCCGTCTACATCGGCATGCTCGGCCTCGACTTCCACGTCGACGGCCCACCAGAACTCGTCCAGCACCTGGCAACCATCGGCAACCGCTACCTCCGCGCCATCACCTAGCTGGTCCCGCCCCAATGGGCATTGGGTGTGGCAGGGTTCAGCAACCGCCGTTGGGCTGGCCCCGCTCTGGTGGGTCAGCCAACCAGACTGTGGGTTTGCCTGCCGGATTCTGATTGGCGGACCCACCTTCTCGTGGGCTGACCCTCGCATGGGGTCGCCGGCAGGGCGGTGCGAGACGGTGGGCCGGCGACGGACCCGTTGGGCGTTAGCATCGGGCCGCCAGTGAACCTTCGATGAAGGCAGGCGCGATGTCCGGATCGATTACTCGCCGAGGGCTTCTTGCCGGTGCGGCGGCGCTTGCTGTTCCCGGTGTGGCGTCGGCGCAGCAGGTGGGCTATGCGGCGTTTCGGGTGGTCCGGTCTCGGCCGGGTGAGCCGAGCCGGCCGGAGATCCTGCTTCCCGACGGGTACGAGTTCGTGCCGGGTGAGCGGTACTCGGTGGCCAGTCGGGCGGAGTACTACGCCTTCGTGCAAGGGCCGTGGTCCGACACGGGGATCGAGGTGCAGGTCCGGTGGCCGGGTGTGCCGGTGCGGGCGGTGGTTCATCAGGATTCCAGGCTTGACCTGCGTGATGGGCTCGCGTTCACGCTCCCGGTCAACCAGCCGACGATCGACGCGAACCAGCCAACCCTGCAGATGTGGTCCCAGCCTGACGTCTCGCCGGGGATGGACTTCCGGATCGAGCACAACGATCCGGACCGGGCCGCCGGGCCGTGGACCAGCGTGCCGTGGCCGACCGGACAAGTGCGGTCGGTTGTCCATCAACTGATCGCCGCGCACCTCATCTGGCGCGCCTCGGGCATGGTGACTCGCGCCGCGGCGAAGGGCCACCGATTCGTGCTGATGGGGTTCGAAACCAACAACACGCTGCATGCCGACAATCCGCCGCACTGGCACATCGCCTACAACTCAGGTGCGGACTTCTCGGCGCCGACGCACAACCCGCACTTCTGGCTCGACGCCAACGGGCGCACGTTCTACAACGGGATGGATGTCACCGGACTCGGCCGGCTCAAGCACTACGTCGGGGATCCGGCGCCGGTGTACGACTTCATCGGCGACGCGAACGGCGGCCGCGGGAACCTCGTGGTCACCTTCACCATTCGCGAGGACGGCGGCCTCGACATCGCGCCGGCCGACGGGCAGACCTATGCGATCGCCGCCGGCCGCGACGGCACCCTGCTCGAGGAGGTCACAGTGCAGCGCGGCGGCCGTGACTGGCTGCGGATTTCCACCACGGACCGGGTCAAGTACGGCGTGCTGACGACGACCGTCGACGGCTTGCAAAACCGGTCCGACAGTCGCACCCTGGTGCTTCCCTACGACCCCCTCACCGGCGTACTGCGCTGAAGCCATAGTCGACCCCGATCAGCTAGCCAGCCCGAGATCAGCCGGGCGGCCCGAGCTGGCCGGTCCGGGGTGAGCTGGCCGGCTCGGGATCAGTCGGGCGGCCTGAGCTGGCCGGTCCGGGGTGAGCTGGCCGGCTCGGGATCAGTCGGGCGGCCTGAGCTGGCCGGTCCGGGATCAGTTGGCTGGCCGGGGATGAGTTGGCTGGGCCGATCGGTTTGCTGGGTTGCTCGGCCAGGTGGGGTGCTCGGCTGGTGCCGCGACTCGCGTTTGCGGGGTTCTCCCTTGATCTGCACCCTTCTCCCTCGATATGCGGTGGGGAGAAGGGTGTATCTGCGGGGTTGTCCGGCTCTCCTGCTTGATGTGTGGGTGATCTGTCCGCACTGGGCGCGGGCTGGCGCCACCAGTCCGCGGGAAGGCCACCAGCACAGGGGTGGCCCGTTCAGTAGGAGGGTTGCCCAC
>NZ_JBBCBQ010000002.1:0-398413 GCF_037203805.1 Kribbella sp. CCNWLW201
ATTGGCCGGTTAGGCGGGCGTTTTCGGCCATGCGGTCGAGGCGTTCGCGGCGGCCTGGGGGGAAGGTGATGATGGTGATGATCAGGGCGAAGGCGGCGGCGCCGATGAGGATCCAGCGGAGGTTGTGGCTCTTCGCCGGCTCGGTGCTCGACTCGGCGCCGGTGGCCGGCTTCGGCGTCGCGGAGGCGGCGGGCGGGGTGGCCGCGGCCCGCTTGGCCGGGACCGGGACCTGGTAGACGGCGGCGTCCGAGCTGCCGACCAGCACCGTGTCGTTTGCCTGACCGACGGCGATCGATTCGCCCTGCGCCGAAGACACGTTGGCGCTCGCGGCCAGGGTCGGGGTCTCGCCCCAGGCGATGGTGGAGACGCCGGTGTGCGTCCGCAGCACCACTCGCTGACCGTCCGGGAGGAACGTGCCGTCGGTGAAGTTGCCGGGTGGGGCGGCGGCGAGCTTGGTGAGCTTGTTCGTGCCCTCGCGGGACGGGGACGGCGGTGCCGCGTAGATCGCGCCGCCCTTCGTGGACTTCGTCACGATGAACAGCTGGTTGGTCTCGGGCTCCACCAGCAGCGTCTCGGCGTCGTGGGCGCCGTCCGGATAGGTGAAGTCGTACCGGTGGTAGGGCACGTTGTCCGCGTCGCCGAGCTGGTCGGGCTCCGGGATCGTGTAGATCTCGATCATGTCCCGGGTGGCCTTGTTGTCACCGATGTCGGCGATGTAGATCGTTCCATCGCGGTCCACGGCGATCGCCTCGATATCGCGGACCTCCGCCTTGAAGCTGAGCGCCATCCTGACCTTGCCGGTCGTGTCGACGCCGAAGACGCGAGGGTTCGCACCGGAGTCGTTCACCGTCCAGTAGATGCCCTCGTACTTGTAGGCCTTGGCCATCCCGAAGGACTGGTCAACCCGGTCGTCGCGGATCGTGAACAGCTTCTTCACCGCCGGCGTCGGATCCGCCATCGGCACCTGCACAGCGGCCTGCGATGCCGCAGGGACGGACTGCGCCGCGGGGGCCGACGCACCGGCCGGGAGCGCCGTACCGGCCAAGCTGAAGAATCCGGCCGCTGCCAGGGCGAGACCAGCCTGAAGCCGCATCACGAGACCGCCTCGTGGCTGTCCGTCAGGAGGAGCTGGGCGAGGCGGGGAGTGACGTGCCAGTCGTTGATCAGCGTCCGGTACTCGGTCTGGAGATCGGGGCTGGGCGGGGCGCCGGTCCGGGCGGCGCGGAGCAGGAGGTTGCGCGGAGTGTGCTGACTGTCCACGAACTGCACGACCTCCACCCGGTATCCGACCTGTCGCAGTACCGCCGCCCGGAGAGTATCGGTCAGGACGTCGGCGAACCGCTCACGAACGATGCCATATCTGGTCATCAGCGCATAAGGCGCCGGTGGTGTGACGCTCTTGAGCTGCTTTTGGATGTCGTGATGACAGCACGGCGCTGCGAGCACGAGCGGAGCCGCCCAGCCGACCGCCCGGGCGAGCGCGTCGTCGGTCGCGGTGTCGCAGGCGTGCAATGCGAGTACGACGTCCGGCTGGACGTCGAGCTCCGCCGCCTGGATGGTCGCGTCGACGAACCGCAGGTGGTCCTGCCAGCCGAGCGCCGCCACCACCCGGGTGTTGCGCTTGCGGGCCGCGGGGTTGTGGTCGATGCCGGTCATGCGCACGTCGTGCCCGGCCGCGGTCAGGAGGTGGTAGGCGGCGAGGGTCAGGTAAGCGTTCCCGCAACCTAGGTCGACCACCTGGAGCGGCCTGCCGGTCGCGATCCGGCCCGCCGCGATCGCCTCGTCCAGGGCCGGGGCGAGCAGTTTGCAGAACTCCTCGATCTGCTTGTACTTCGCCTGCCGGGACGGCTTCACCCGGCCGTGGTGGTCACTGATCCCGAGCTCGCTCAGGAACGGCGCGGCCGGGTCGAGCACGCGCTGCTTCACCCGGTCGTGGCTGGTCTCCTGCTCCCGGCTGTCCGCCTGCCGGTGGAGCAGCTCCTTGCCCTTCTTCGTGTAGCGCAGCCGCAGCGTCTCGGTCGTCGTCTCGACGTGCCACGTCCCGTACGGCAGGTCGAGCAGTTCGTCGACCGCTTTCTCCACCTCCGGGACGGCGACATTGCGGGTGTGGGCCTGGCGTTCGTCGTACTCGGTGATCTGCAGGTGACGGACGTCCTTGAGGTCGATGTACCGGAGGTCGACGCGCTGGTAGTGCGGTGGTTCGAAACCGCGGCGGCGGCCGGAAGCGACCGCGCGGACGAGGCTGGTCGGGTCCAGCAGAGCTGCCCGGATCACGTCGCTCGCTCCGGACTCCGCGCCGGAACCTGCGCCCGGCTCGCCGGAACTCCGCTCCGGACCCACGTCTGCCTGCATCGCGCCATTGTCTCCCTCCCCTCATCCCGATCACAAAACGGTCTCGCCCAACCCCGCACAGCACTCACCCAACCCCACCCATCACCCGCCAACACAACCCGTCCGAAACCGGCTGTTCCAAACCACAGGTTGGCCGGGGGTGTGCGGTGGGTCATTCGAGTTTTTCGTCTTCTTTGAGGAGGCCCAGGGAGCGGAGGCGGGTGGCGATACCGCCTGGTTGGCGGCCCAAGGCCTCGACGAGCTCGTCCTTGGTGGCGCCGTTGCGATAGAGGTCGGTGAGGGTCTGCTGCTCCTCCGGGGACCAGATCCGGAAGGCGTTGGGGTGGTTCTTGCGGGCGGCCTTGATCTTGCGGGTCATCGAGCGGGTGTCCAGCAGCTCCAGCGACCGGATCCGCGCCTGGCGGTGCCGGCCGACCTCTTCGCCCTCGCGCCAGAACACCACCGCCTCCTCCTCGAACGTCATCAGGTCGGCTGGGACGTCGCAGTAGTCGGCGTCCTCGAGCATCACTCGCAACATGGGTCGTTCTCTCCGTTTCGTCGTACGGTCCGCGGCCACGGCGGCCCTGTCCGGTCCCGTTCTCGACAGAGAAGATGCCGCGATCCCGCCCCTCGCCGAGCACCGATTCGCAGGCTGTGGACAGCCGACTGCAGAATCTGTTTGCAAACTCTCTTTGCAAACAGCCTTTGCAGTTCTAGGCTCAGAGGCATGAGCGATGACACGCCCGATGCGCCGACCACGCCCGACGCACCCGTCGAGAGTGAATCGATCGGCGGGAAGACGGTTCAGCTGGATCGGCATCTGCTGCGGGCACTGGCGCATCCGATGCGGAACCGGATGCTCGGGTTGCTGCGGATGTACGGGCCGCAGACGGCTACCACCCTGGCCGGCCGGCTGGGGGTGAACACCGGCGCCACCAGCTACCACCTGAGGCAGTTGGCCGACGCAGGACTGGTCCTGGAGGACGACACGCGTGGGAACGCGCGGGACCGGTGGTGGAAGTCGGCCCACCAGGGGACGGAGTTCAACACCGCCGAGATGCTCGACCAGGAGCCGGAGCTGGCCATGGGCTTCCTGCACGGGATCGGGCAGACGTACGCGGAGAACATGTTCGGCTTCATCGACTCGATGGAGACGCTGCCGCCGGAGTGGCGGGACGCGAGCATGCTGTCGGACTTCATCTTCCACCTCAGGCCGGAGGAGCTGGCGACGATGTTGGCGGAGGTCATGGCGGTGCTGGAGAAGTACATGGCGCCGGACCTCACTGCTCCCCTTCCCGAGGGTGCCGAGCAGGTGTCGGTCCAGATCCAGGCATATCCGCGCGAGACGCGCTAAGCCGAGGTACGGCGCTTGGGGCAGGAGCCCTCGGTGCGCGGGGAGGCATGAGCTCCCAGTGGGCGGGGCGAAGGGCAAGCGGTCGAGGAGGCAGGACGGGCGGCAAGCGGACGGGCGGCGGGGCAGGCGGGCGGGCAGGTGTGGGTCGGTGGGGTGTGAGAGGTGAGGCGGGTGGGTGAGGTGGGTACGGCGGTGAGGGGTGAGCGGGGGCCGTTGGTGGCGTTTTTGGTGGCCAATGTGGTTTCGATTTGTGGGACTCGGGTTAGTGCCATCGCGATCCCGTGGTTTGTGCTGATGACGACTGGGTCGCCGTTCAAGACAGGTGTGGTGGCGCTCGCGGAGATGGCGCCACTTGTGGTCGTCAAGGCAGTCGGGGGGCCGCTGATCGACCGTGTTGGGCCACGTCGGATCAGTGTGCTTGCCGACACCGCCAGCACTGGTGTGGTCGCGCTGATCCCCTTGCTGCACACCCTCAACGCTCTGTCTTTCCCGATGCTGCTGGCGCTGGTCGCAATCGCCGGAGCACTCCGCGGACCGGGCGACGCGGCCAAGGGCACGCTCATCCCCGACATCGCGAAGGCCGCCAACGTCCCGCTGGAACGCGTGACTGGCCTGGAGAGCACTACCGAGCGACTGGCCGGGTTCATCGCGTTCGCCATCGCCGGCGCGCTCATCACCCTCGTCGGCGAGGTCAACGCGCTGTGGGTCGACGCGGCATCGTTCGGTGTCTGCGCGGTCCTCATCGCACGCTGGATCCCCAAGCAGCACCAGAAGACGCAGGAGCCTGACGAAGGGAGCTACAAGGAGCGCTTGCTCGACGGGTGGCGATTCCTCCGCAAGGACAAGCTGATGATGCCGCTCGTCATGATGATCGCGGTGACGAACCTGCTCGACGCGGCCATCGGCGCCGTACTGCTGCCTGTCTGGATCAAGGACCACGGCTTCGGCCCTGGACACACCAGCCTGATCCTCACGTCGTTCGGGGTGACCGCCACGCTGTTCGCGCTGGTCGCGTCGGCCGTCGGTGACCGCATCCCGCGGAAGCTGGTCTTCACTCTCGCGTTCCTGATCTGTGGTGCGCCGCGCTTCGTGGTGATGGCGTTCGACGCACCCGTCTGGGCTGTGATGGCTGTGTACGCCGCCGGAGGCATCGGAGCCGGGTTCATCAACCCCGTCCTGGGTGCCCTGTTCATCGAACGGATCCCCCGCCACCTGCTCGGCCGGGTCAACTCGTTGGCCGACGCGGTCTGCTGGACCGGCGTACCGCTCGGTGGAGTCGTGGCCGGTGCCGCGATCGCAGGGATCGGCTTGGCACCCGCACTGCTCGCAGCCGGCGCGGTCTACTTCGTCGCGACCATGTCACCGCTGCTGATCGGGCGCCACGAGAACTGGAAGGTCACACCGGATCCGACGGGTCCTCGGGGAACGGCGGCCGGTTCGGATCCGGTGGCAGCCCCCACGTCTTAGCCTTCGTCGCCTCGGTCTCCTTGCGGATCATCCGATCCCGCTCCGCACTCAGGAGTCCCAGCAGCACCAGGTCGAGCAGCATCCCGAACACCGCCGCGAACTGCGTACCGGCGAACTGGAAGACCTGCGTGACCAGCAACGACACGAGCACCGCCAGCTCGAACAACCGGACCGCACGAGCCCTGTTCTTCTTCCGCAACTGCAACCCGCCGCGCAGCGTGAACGATGCCGACAGCAAGCTCCCGGCAGCCACCCCGAGCACCGGGAAGTCCGCGACCAACCCGTCGTCGAACCGGATCCCGGCCGCGATGGCGGGCGCACCGATCGCTTGGATGACCAGTACGGCGACCGCGACCCGAGGCGCGAGTGGATGCGTGGCCAGCCGGTCGAACCCTCGCCGCATGGCCCGCCACGCGGCGTCCACCGGAGCGGCTAGCTCCACCTCATCAGCCGGGCAGGCGGCCAGCAGTTCGCGGGTCTCGTGCCGGGCGGGCACCTCGATGCTCACCTGGCGAAGCTGTTCCGACGCCTGCGCGAGCCGCCGGCGTGACAGCCCGCCCGCGACTCCTTCGACGGCATGGTCGACCACGTTGGCTAGTTGCTCGCGCGGATCGATCGGCCGACGGGTGGTGAGGAACCGGGTGGCGAGCACGATCAGCACGAAGACGACGTACACGATCGCCGCGGTCGGTTGGTAGAAGTAGTTGTTGTCCGAGGTGACGAACTTGCCGACCTCGTCGATGAACAGCCCGAACCCGACGCCGCCGATCAGTGCGGCCGCGGGTCGGACGACCGGGCCGACGTACGCGAGGAGCAGGGAGATCGCGACCAGCATCAGCAGGCCGCCGGGGAGGACGTGGGCGATGTGCAGGCCCTTGCCGCCGATCTGCGGATAGCCGCTCAGCCCGAGGAACAGGCGGGTGATCAGGACCGTCGCCACACCGGACACCACGAATGTGGTCAGGTGTTCGGCGGAGCGGACGTTGCGGACCAGACCCGCTCGCATTAGGTAGGGCGACCGTGCTCCTGCGGTTGTGGTCATGGCGCAGAACGTTAGTCGCCGGAGTGTCAGCGGACGAGGGCGGCGATGACGACCATGGCAACGAGTGCGGCCAATACGAGCGAGGTCACGAGTCGCCGGGTGCGGGGGTCCACTGGATCAGGCTAGTGGACCCCAACTCCCCCGAATCACCCCAGTGGGTAGTTGCCCACCAGGACGCCCAGCGGGTCGATCCGCTGCTTGATCTCCCGCAGTCGCGCGAGGTCCGGCTCCGTGAAGCTCTCCTGCAGCGTGCTCCAGGACGACAGGCCCGACGGCGGCAGCTCCCCCGCGTGCCACGGCGCCACAGCCTCCTTCAACGCGGTCAGAGCCTGTTCGGCCGACTGCTGCAGCTCTGGCACCGGCACGATCGACGCTGCCAGCAGCATGTACTGCGCAGACGGGTCAGCAGCCGCAACACCAGGGTGTCTGACCTCATCACTCGCCCGGAGATGCCGTAACTGCACCTGGGAGATCAGCGACGGCTGACCGGCGTACTTGAGCAGTGTGTCGATCAACTCCGGCGTTACCTCGTCGAACGTGCTGGTGACCAGCGCGAGTGCCTGTGGGGCGACAATCTCTCCAGGTACGTCGCTAGGCACCAGCGGACGGATGTTGTCGGCAATCGCCGTACCTGCCGCCCGGATCGGTTCCAGCGCGACGTCCAGAGCTTCCGGTGCGTACGGCGTCATCGCATCGACCATGCAGAAGGACTGGCCACGGATCGCGTCCGGCAGGGACGGCGCGTGCGGGTAGTGGACCAGATACGCCCACAGCGTCACCTGGTCCGCCGCCCTACAGGTGGCCCTCCCGTACGCCGTGAGGACGGCCTCGGCCTGGTCGATCGGGAACATCAGCCGTCCGCCGGTCAGTGCGGGAGCCTGATGCAGATCCACCTCGACCGACGTGATCACCGCGAAGTTGCCGCCACCACCACGCAGTGCCCACATCAACTCCGGGTCCGTGGAGTCGTCGATCCACCGACGGGCACCGGCGGCGTCGACGATCTCCGCCGCACGCAGACTGCCCGCACCAGACCCGTACGGCCGCGCGAACCACGACATGCCGCCAGCGACGCAGTACCCAACCACGGACAGGTCGCTGCCCGAGCCCGGGAGTCCAGTCAAGCCAGTGCCGTCCAGTGCGGACTGCAGAGTCCCCCAGCGGACCCCAGCACCCACCCGCGCGATGCGGGCGTGTGAGTCGACCCACACGTCGTCCAGCGCGTTCGTACGCAGGACGATCGTGTCGTCGAGTGCGCGGGTGGCGCCGTGCCCGCCGGCCTGAGCAGCCACCTTAAGGCCGTGTGCGGCGGCGTACCTGACAGTGTGCTCGACATCGGTCGGCCCTACGGCCTCAACGACTGCAAGCGGTCGCTGCTCGACGGACAGGTTCCAGGCAGGTCGGACCTGCTCCCAGTCCGGGTCGGCCGGCGTCAATAGCCGGCCGCGGAGTGTGTCGCCTAGTTGCGAGAGGTCAGAGTGCACGGTAAGCGCCGGCAGCCGTGGCTGGATCAGGTGAGATCGTCATGCCGTCCACGATGGCCCGATCAGGCACGGTCCGGTATCCCACCAGGCAGGGGTCTTCCGTTCCCAGATTTCTGGGATGCCGCCTGCACCTCCCCGAGGTCACACTGAGTTCGTGAAGACTTACCACGCGGAGTCCGCGCGCGCGGGGCTCGAGGCCGCGGCGGATGCCGGGCTGGCGTGGGACGACTTCTGCCGGGTTACGGCCGAGCTGCTCGAGCGAGCCATCCCGCACGACTCCATCTGCATCGGTACGGCGGATCCCGCAACCAATCTGCTCACCGGGGCAGTGCTGCTCGACATGGAGCACGCGGATGAGAACGAGTTCGTCCAGTACGAGTACGGCGTACCGGACTTCAACCACTACATCGACCTGGCTCGCCGGCCCGTGTCCGTGAGCATCCTGGCCGAGGCGACCGAGGGCAGACCGGACCGGAGCCGGCGGTACCGGGAGTACCTGTCGAAGGTGGACCTCCCGCACGAGATGCGCGGGGTGATCCGGAGCGGGGACCGGATGTGGGGCGTCTGCACCCTCTACCGGACCTCCGGGCGGACCGGCTTCTCACCAGCCGAGGCCGACTTCGTGAACCGGCTCGAACCGATCCTGGCCCGTGGTCTGCGACGCGGACTGATCGCCGGTGAGGTCAGGCAGAAACAGCAGCGGGCGGCGACCGCCGTACTCATCCTCGACGGCGCGGACCGGGTGATCTCGGCGACCGAGGCGGCCGAGGAGCGGATCAAGGAGCTGGGCGGTGAGCTGTGGTCCCGGCTCCCGTTGCCGGTGGCAACGGTCGTGGCGGCCGCGCGGAGAGTGCCGGCGCTGGCCGACCGGCTACCGGAGATGCGGATCCGCACCCGGAACGGCGAATGGCTCACCGTGAACGCGGCACCGGTGCGCGGCCGGGACGGGCTCACGACCGACATCGCGGTGACCATCGAGACCGCCGGAGCGGCCGACATCATTCCGCTGGTGGTGGCGGCGTACGGGCTGACCGATCGCGAACGGACCGTTGTCCAACAGGTGCTGGGCGGTGCCAGTACGACGGAAATCGCCCAGCGACTGCACTTGTCGCCGTACACGATCCAAGACCATCTGAAGGCGATCTTCGAGAAGGTCGGGGTGTCCAGCCGACGGGAACTGTCCTCGCGGATCTTCTTCGGCCACTATGCCGGTCGCCTCGGTCAGGACCTCGACGCCAACGGCTGGTTCAGCGAAGACTGACCAGCGGCTCGGGCCGGTGCACGCCGCGCGGCCGGTACCCGACCGCGTCGGACAGACCCAGGTAGTCGGAGAGCAGCCAGATGATGCTCAGCCACATCTCGGTCCCTTGCAGGCCGGGGATGGACCGATCGTCGGCACCGTCCGGCGCGAAGGCGAAGCCCTCTCCGTCGACCCAGCGGTCCAGGATCCGGCTGAGCTGATCCTCGGCCCACTGAGTGCCGTCGGCCCGGCCCACGTCGGTCTGTTTGCCGGCCAGCCAGAGCGGATGGATCACGTCCAGCACGTTGCACGCGTTGTAGCCGTCGCCACTGAACATCCGCTTGTCGTTGCTGTGAGCAAGCACCGTCTTGACGGCCTGTTCCGGATACGGCAGTGGCAAACCGAATTGCGCGTAAGTGCCACGAGTCAGCCGGTAGAAACCGTTGACGACCTGCAACCACCCGTCATCCGGATGCGGCTGGCCCCACATGCCCGACGCGGAGTCGGCGCGAGTCACGAGCCAGCCCATCAGCGTCTCCAGCGGGCCGGATTCCCTGTGATCTTTGAGGTTCCGGGCCAGAGCGGTGCCGAGGGCATCGATTCCGGAACCGGCCGACCACGCGTGCCTTGCCCAAGGCAAGTTGTCGAGCTGACGCTCGAGCTCACCCGGAGCGAAGTCGGTCCGGATCGGATGCTCGAAGCAACTGTCCAGGACCTGGAGGGCATAGCCGACACAGAGGATGTGATAGCTGGCCGGTCCTTCCAGCACGGACAGCTTGTCAGTCGCCGGCACATCCAGACCGACGTCGGCGAGGTCTCCCGGTGAGACCAGTCCGGTCTCGGGATCCTGGCGATAACGAAGCCGACGGACGAGGTCGTCACGGGTGTGACCCTCAGGGGTACGACGAAGCAGTACGTCCGCGATCTCGACGGCGTCGCACCACGGGCGGATGGCCGGTTCGTGATCGAGTCCGGGGCGGTCGACGAATCGCTCGCCGTCCCAGCATCGACGCAGTACGTCGTCCGCCTGCTCCCGGGCCTTGGCGGTGAATGCAGCGAGGCGCTGGGACAGATCGCCAACCGGGCGGGCTGAGGAGCGCGACCTCAGGACCCGCGCCGGATTGCCGGCGGCAATGCTGTCGGCCGGAACATCCTTGGTGACCACGGCGCCGGCGCCGATGATCGAGTGCGGACCGATGGTCACGCCGTCCAGGACGGTCACGTTCGAGCCGATCCAGACGTCGTCGCCGATGGTGATACCCAGCGACGTGTGCCGCTGGCGGAAGATCGGCTCACCGGGCGCGGTCCCGTGGTTGAACGCGAGCAACGACGTGTGCGCGCCGATCCGGACCCCGTCGCCGATGGCGACCCGCCCGCGGACCGCCGAGAACGGGTTGATCGTCGTGTCCGACCCGAGCGTGATGTGCCCGGTCACGTACGCGTGCGCCGCGATGTAGGACCGCTCCCCCATCCGCAGCTCGTCGCAGTACACGGCCGCCGACTCAGCGACGTACACATCATCCGCCAGGGACAGCGACCCGCCGAGCCGCTGCTGCCGTTGGATCTGGCGCTCACGCTCCTCGTCGGACGCGACGCGCGCGTACTCCCACGGCAGGAAATCCAGTCTCAACGGTTCACCAGGCGTCATGGGAAAACGCTATCCAAACCATCGGGCAGGCGCTACCCCCGAAAACTCGCTGCTACTCTCTCGGCTGTGCGGGGTACCAGGCAGACATGACGACACCCGGATCCTTGGCCGGCGGGGACAGCCCCGACGACGGTCCGGCGAGCGGTGGCGGCCGCCGGCGAGTCACGATCAGCGATCTCGCACGCCATCTGCACATCTCCAAGGCCTCGGTGTCGTATGCACTGAACGGCCGGGCCGGGGTCAGCGAGGAGACCCGGCAGCGGGTCCTCGACCTGGCCGAGGAACTCGGCTTCCACCCGAACTCGGCCGCCGTCGCACTCTCGGCCAGCCGGACCCGCACGATCGGCATCGTGATCGCCCGCGACCCCGCGCTGATCTCGACCGAAGCGTTCTACATGCGCACCCTGGTCGGCATCGAGCAGTACCTGAACGAGGTCGACTCGTCACTGCTGCTGCGGCTGACCGGCGAGCACGGCGAGGATCTCGACGTACTGCGGCGATGGTCCCGGCAGGGGCGGGTCGACGGGTTCATCCTGTTCGACGAGCACGACGACGACCCGCGGATCACGCTGCTCAACGAGCTCGGGATGCCGTGCGTGGTGGTCAGCTCCAACGACCCCGACGACCACGTCGGCCGGCTGATCAGCTCGCCGGTCGAGACGGTGACGCTGCTGCTCGACCACCTGGCCGAGCTCGGGCACCGCGACATCGCCCACATCAGCGGGCCGTTCACCTTCGTCCACGAGCAGCTGCGGGTGCGGATGCTGGCCGAGGGAGCCGCCCAGCGCGGGATGACCGTCCGGCACAGCGAGGGCAGCTACCGGTACGACGACGGCGCCGAACTGACCCGCCGACTCCTGACCGACCCGAACCCGCCGACCGCGATCGTGCTCGGCAACGACCTGATGGCGGTGGCCGCGCTCCGGGTCGCGATGGACCACGGCACCGCCGTACCCGACGAGGTGTCGATCCTCGCCTGGGACGACTCGCCGCTGTGCGAGCTGGCCCGCCCGGGGATCACCGCCATCGACCAGAAGACGATGGAACGCGGCCGGGCCGCGGCCGACCTGCTGCTGCGCGTCGCGGGCGGCGAGACCGACCTGCACGAGGAAGCCCCGGCCGGCGAGCTGCACGCCCGGGAGTCGTCGGGACCCGCACCCAAACGCTGAAAACCCCGATCCGCTCGAGACGGACGCTGGAGAGGCGCTCCGTCAGAACTCTGTGAAATCGACTGATTCCGGAGTGTGTCGGATTGCGCTTGCCTGACCGCCGGTGAAGGTTGGGGACATCACGAGGCAATAACGAACCAGTGCCTACTGAACCGGTTAGGGTTTCGAAACTTAACCGGTTAGGTCAGTATGGGGCCGATCCGCCTCCGCAGGTCCGCGGAGGCTCGACGGGACGAGGGAGTCCGACGTGAGACTGCGTTCGCTTGTAGCCGCAGCAGCGGTGTCCGCCCTGGGAATCAGCCTGGCCGCCTGCGGTGGCAGCGACTCGGGCGATTCCTCCGGCGGTAGCTCGGGTGGAGACCAGACGCTGACCTACTGGGCCAGCAACCAGGGCACCAGCCTGGACAACGACAAGGAGGTGCTGACGCCGGTCCTGCAGAAGTTCACCCAGGAAACCGGCATCAAGGTCAACCTCGAGGTGATCGGCTGGAACGACCTGCAGACCAGGATCCAGACCGCGATCACCTCCGGCCAGGCGCCGGACGTGGTCAACATCGGCAACACCTGGGCCGCGTCGCTGCAGGCGACCGACGCGTTCCTGCCGTTCGACGGTGACGCGATGACCGCGATCGGCGGCAAGGACAAGTTCGTGCCGACGGCTCTGGCGACCGGCGGCAAGGAAGGCACCGACCCGACCTCGGTCCCGCTCTACGGCCTGGCGTACGGGATGTACTACAACAAGGCGATGTTCGCCGCGGCCGGGCTGCAGCCGCCGAAGACCTGGGAAGAGATGGTCGCCGCGGCCAAGAAGCTGACCAACCCGGCGAAGAACCAGTACGGGATGGCACTCGCGGCCGGCAGCTACACCGAGAACGTGCACTTCGCGTTCATCAACGCCGCGCAGAACGGCGCCGACTGGTTCGACAAGGACGGCAAGCCGACCTTCACCGGTGACGGCAACGTGCAGGGAGTCCTGCGGTACCTCGACCTGATGCAGAAGGACAAGGTCGCCAACCCGTCGAACGCGCAGTACGACAACGGCACCAAGTCGGTGAACGACTTCGCCACCAAGAAGGTCGCGATGATCATCAACCAGAACAACGCCGACTCCTCCATCGCCGCCAACGGGATGAAGAGCAGCGAGTACGGCGTGGTGCCGTTCCCCGCACCGCAGGGCGCGGCCAACCAGACCGCGAGCCACGTGGCCGGGATCAACCTGTCGGTCTTCAAGAACACCAAGAACAAGGACGCGGCGCTGAAGTTCGTGAAGTACATGACGGACGCGACCACGCAGACGACGCTGGGCAAGCCGTTCGCCTCGCTGCCGGTGCTGAAAGACGCCAAGCCGGTCTTCACCGACAACGCCGAAGAGGCCGCGACGTTCTCCGACATCTACAACACCAAGTCCAAGCCGCTGCCCCTGGTGCCGGCCGAGGACCAGTTCGAGAGCACCGTGGGCAAGGCGATGAACACGATGTTCGCCAAGATCGCCACCGGCGGGACGGTCACCGCCGAGGACGTGAAGACGGCCCTCAAGACGGCCGAGGATCAAGTGGCCGCGAGTAGCTGACGCAAGCAGCTCTTGCGTCCGAAGATGTGTGGGCTATAGGCCACACATCTTCGGACGCAACGCTCGTGTCAGCCGACCACTGCGATCCGAAGACAGGAGGCGACCCACAGGATGTCCGTCGCCACGAACGAGGCCTCGACGGAAGCCATGGCGAAGCCGGCCAAGGCCAAGCGCGGCCCGGAGCATCGGCCCGGTCTGAGCCGGTGGCTCCCGTACCTGCTGCTGGCTCCGGCAGTGCTGCTGGAACTGCTCATCCACATCATCCCGATGCTGGTCGGGATCTGGATGAGCTTCGTGAAACTGACCAAGTTCTACATCGCGAACTGGTCCGCCGCACCCTGGGCCGGGTTCGGCAACTACAAGGTGGCGGTCGACTTCGACAACGCCGTCGGCGAGGGGCTGCTGAAGTCCTTCGGCGTCACCATCGCCTTCTCACTGATCACGGTCGCGCTCTCCTGGGCGCTCGGGATGGCCGCCGCGGTCGCGTTGCAGCCGCCGTTCCGCGGCCGCAGCTGGGTCCGGACGCTGTTCCTGGTGCCTTACGCGCTACCGGCGTACGCGGGGATCCTGACCTGGAACTTCATGCTGCAGCGCGACACCGGCGTCGTGAACCACATCCTGGTCGACAACCTCGGGCTCGCCTCGGACCGGCCGTTCTGGCTGATCGGCGGGAACGCGCTGGTGTCGCTGATCACGGTCGCGGTGTGGAAGCTGTGGACGTTCGCGTTCCTCACCCTGATGGCCGGGCTGCAGAGCATCCCGCGCGACGTCTACGAGGCCGCCTCGGTGGACGGCGCCGGCAACCTGCGCCAGTGGCGCAACATCACGCTGCCGTCGCTGCGGCCGGTCAACCTGGTGCTCGTACTGGTGCTGTTCCTGTGGACGTTCAGCGACTTCAACACGCCGTACGTCCTGTTCGGTACGGCGCAGCCGCCGGCGGGTGACCTGATCACCTTCCACATCTACAACGCGTCGTTCCTGACCTGGAACTTCGGCTCCGGTGCGGCGATGTCCGTGCTGTTGCTGATCTTCCTGATGATCGTCACCGGCATCTACCTGTTCGTCACCGGAAGGAGGTCGCGTCGTGCGTGAGACCAGGGGCTTCAAGATCTACCGGGGCGTCGTACTGGCCGTGCTCGGCCTGTTCGTGCTGGTCCCGCTGTACGTGATGATCACGTCGTCGCTGAAACCGCTGAAGGACGTGCAGGGCGCGTTCACCTGGTGGCCGTCGAACCTGACGCTGGCGCCGTTCTTCGACATGTGGAAGACGGTGCCGCTGGCCCGGTACTTCGTGAACAGCACGATCGTCTCGGTGGTCGCGACGGTGTTCTCGGTCGCGATCGCGATCCTGGCCGCGTTCGCGGTGTCGCGGTTCCGGTTCCGCGGCCGGACGGTGTTCACCACCACGGTGCTGTCGACGCAGATGTTCCCCGGGGTGCTGTTCCTGCTGCCGTTGTTCCTGATCTTCGTGAACATCAACAACTCGATCGGGGTGCAGCTGGTCGGGACGCGGCTGGGGTTGATCATCACCTATCTGACGTTCAGCCTGCCGTTCTCGATCTGGATGCTGGCCGGGTACTTCGACAGCATCCCGCGGGAGCTGGACGAGGCCGCGCTGGTGGACGGGTGCGGACCGATGGGCGCGCTGGCCCGGGTGGTGCTGCCCGCCGCCAGGCCGGGTGTCATCGCGGTCGCGATCTACTCGTTCATGACCGCGTGGGGTGAGGTGCTGTTCGCATCGGTGATGACAACGGAGGCGAACCGGACGCTATCGGTCGGCCTGCGCCAGTACTCGACCCAGACCAACGTGTACTGGAACCAGATCATGGCCGCCGCGCTGGTGGTCAGCATCCCGGTGGTCATCGGCTTCCTGCTGGCCCAACGCCACTTCGTCGCCGGCGTCACCGCAGGCGCCGTCAAGTAAGACCGCACGACCAAAAGGGCCCTCCAATCGGAGGGCCCTTTTGTGTTGCCATCCTCACGTTGCGCCTCCAGTGCCCACTTACATACATTCATGTACGTAGGTTTCCGAAGGAGGATGGATGCGTACGACGCAAGCCGAGCGACGAGCGCGGACCCGGGCAGCCATCCTCGAGTCCGCCGCCCGGGGACTGTCCCGCTACGGCTACGGCAACCTCGCCCTGGAGCAGGTCGCCACGGACGCCGGCTACACCCGCGGCGCGCTCTATCACCTGTTCAAGAACAAGGAGGACCTCACGCTGGCGGTCCGCGAGTGGGTCATCGAGACCTGGGACCAAGAGGTCGGCGAAGCGATCCGCCAGGAGTCCGACCCTGTGCAGGCCCTGTTGACGCTGGCCCGTCGGCACGCCGTGTTCTGCCGGCGCGACATCGCCCGGGTGGCGGTCGCTCTGCGGCTGGAGTTCTCCGGTCAGGACCACCCGGTCGGCAATCAGATCGAAGAGAACTACGAGCAGTTGGTCACCTTGGTCGCCGGGTTGGTCAAGGCCGGCCGCCGTACCGGAGCAATCAGTTCCGGAGCGCCGGCCAAGGTCGTTGCGAGTGCCTTTGTCGGGGCGCTCGAAGGCACTGTGATCGCCCTGGCTGGGCAGACGCCGCATGACGAGCGCTATGCCGTTCGGGCGGTTGCCGGTGTGCTTGGGCTTACGGAAGGAAAGCAATGAAGCTACCGAATTCCGCTTACACGGACCCACCCTGGCGGATCCACGAGATCGCTCAGGACTTCACTGTGGAGGATGTCTGGGCCTTGCCGACTCCCGGCGGTCCGGATGACTTCCCGAAACTCGTGCGGATGGTGTCGGGCGGTGATACCAGCGAGAACCCGTCGTGGATCGCTAGGACCCTGTTCGCGATCCGCTGGAAACTCGGCGAACTGCTCGGCTGGGACAGCCCCGACTCGAAGGTCGGCAAGCGGGTCGCCACGTTGCGCGACCGCTTGCCCGACGACCTCCGTGAAGGCCCGGCCGGCCCGACGTTCGACCGCCTTCCGTTCAGCTCGGTCTTCCTGACCAAGGACGAGTTCGCGGCCGAGATGTCGAACAAGACCTGTCACGCCGTCATGCACCTGACCTGGGTCCAGGACGGCACCGGCGGCTACCGCGGTCAGATGGCCGTCCTGGTCAAACCCAATGGCCTGCTCGGCCGGCTCTACATGGCCGCGATCCTGCCGTTCCGCTATGTCTTCGTCTATCCCCCACTACTCAAAGGCATAGGCAAGGAGTGGGAGGCTCAGTACGCCGACGGCCCGTAGATGTTGACCGACGTGGAGTAACTGGAGGCGCTCTTGCCGCCCTTGCCGACGGTGGCTCCGGACACCCCGTGACAGGAGAGCCGGTAGTTTCCGGCCTTGCCATCTCTCACTGTGCTGGGCCCGTTGTCCGCGTGACCGGCGTTCCTGGCGGTGAACGTGACGATCTGCTGCCGGATCGACGCGTCGGCGATGAAGATCGGCAGCACACCCGGTAGGCCGGCGTTCAGCGTCGCGAACGCCTCTCGCGGGCCCTGGGGGTAGTCCCCCTTGCCGCCCGCCCGTCCGCCCACGTCGATGTTCTCGATGTAGTTCTTCAGGGTGTAGTCACGGTCGATGCCGACTTCCAGCTTGCCCTTGACGCACTCGATCCCGAGAACCCGGTCCTCCTTGCAGGCGAAGCCCTTAGCCTTGAGCTGCCGGAGGGCGCCGTTCACCGTGATGCCGGGGAAGCAGCCGTTGCACGGCGCGGGCGGCGGCGCTGACGGGTTGGCCGGCCGGCTCGGCGGTGCGCTGGGACTGCCACCGGTGCTCGGCGGTTGCGTCGGAGCCTGGGTCGCCGGCTCGACTGCCACCGGCGTGCTCGCACCGCCTGCAGTGTCGTCCGAGCCGCCGCTGAACCGGCTGACCACGAAGATCCCGCTGCCGATGACGACCAGCGCGACCACCAAGCAGAAGACGATCAGTCCGGCCTTGCTCTTCCGCGGCGGCGGAGGAGGCGGGTAACCCCCGAACTGCGGACCGTACTGCGGCTGACCGTAGGGCTGTTGGTTGCTCACCGCCACAATGTAGTCAACCGGCGGTTCAGGCGAACAACTTCTCGCCCCAGTAGGAGCCGGCGGTGACGCCGGCGGGGCAGGCGAAGATGCCGGAACCGACGTGGACGATGTACTCGTTCAGTACGTCGGACTTCGCCAGCTGGTTCTGGATCGGGATGAACTGCTTGCGCGGATCCCGCTGGTAGGCAAGGAAGAACAGGCCCGCGTCGAGGCGGCCGAGGCCGTCCGAGCCGTCGACGAAGTTGTAGCCGCGGCGGAGCAGTTCGGCGCCGTTGTTGAACGACGGATGCGCCAGCCGGATGTGGGCTTCGGTCGGGATCTTCAACTCACCGTCGGAGCTCTTCGCCTCGAAGTCGATCGCGTCGAACTCGTCCGCCTTGCCCAGCGGCGCCCCGGTGCCCTTGCCCCGGCCGATGATGGTTTCCTGTTCGCCGAGCGACGTACGGTCCCAGATCTCGATGTTCATCCGGATCCGCCGGGACACCAGATAGGAGCCGCCGACCATCCAGTCCGGGCCGTCTTCGGGCTGCACCCAGAGCTGCTGCTCGAGTTTGGCCGTGTCCTCGAGCTTCAGGTTGTTCGTGCCGTCCTTGAAGCCGAACAGGTTCCGCGGTGTCGTCTGCGCCTTCGACGTGGACGACGTACGCCCGAAGCCGAGCTGGGAGTAGCGGACCGCGACCCGGCCGAAGCCGATCCGGGCCAGGTTGCGGATCGCGTGCACGGCGACCTGCGGGTCGTCCGAGCAGGCCTGTACGGCGATGTCGCCGCCGGACCGGTTCGGGTCCAGGTCGTCGGCGATGAAGTGCGGCAGATCCACCAGGGCCTTGGGCCGGCGCCCAGCCAGGCCGAAGCGCTTGTCGAACAGCGATGGACCGAACCCGATGGTCAGCGTCAGCCGGGCCGGCGGCAGGCCGACCGCTTCACCGGTGTCCTCCGGCGGCGCTTCGCCCGGTCCGTTGACCGCGCCGTACTGGCCGATGTCGCGGCCCGCGGTGAGAAGGGCCGCGGCCGCGGTCCACTCCTTCAGCAGCGCGACGAGGTCGGCACGTTTCGTCGTGGTGACGTCGAACGCGGCGAAGTGCAGCCGGTCCTGGACCGGGGTGATGATCCCGGCCTGGTGCTCACCGTGGAACTCGACCGGACCGGTCGTGTCGGCCGCCTGCGACTCCTCGCCGGCCAACACCGAATGAGCGGCGTACCCCGCGACGCCCGTGGCCACAGCCGCGCCGGCGGCCCCGAACAGGCCGCGGCGGGAGATTCCCCTACGCTCGCTCATTTCTTCGCGATCACTCCGGCAACCTTGCTGACCGGCTCGGCCAGACCGTCCACGACCCGGCCGAGTTCCTTCTTCTCGGCCTCGGTCACCACGTAGGGCTTGAAGCCGTCGCCGACGCGGTACTTGTCCAGCGCGGCGAAGACTGCCTTGAAGTTCGTGTCCAGCGTGGTGACGAGGGCGGCGTCACGCTTCTGCAGGGCCGGGCGAAGGGCCTGGATCGCGGCCTGCGAGCCTTCGACGTTGGCGTCGAAGTCGTACAGGTCGGTGTGCGAGTAGCGGTCCTCCTCACCGGTGATCTTGCCGGTGGCAACCTCGTCGAGGAGTTCCTTGGCGCCGTTGGCGAGCTGGAGCGGGTTGAGCTTCACCACCTTGGCCTTGGCCACGACCGTCTTCACGTCGACCAGCAGCTGGTCGGCGTACTTGTCCATGCCCACGGTGCTGTTCGAGACCCAGAGGGCCTTCTCGATCCGGTGGTAGCCGGTCCACTCGGTGCCCGGCTCGACGTCGTTCTCGCGGGCGTCGATCTTCGGGTCCAGGTCGCCGAACGACTCCGCGACCGGCTCGATCCGCTCCCAGTACGTCCGCGACACCGGGAACAGCGCCTTGGCCTTGGCCACGTCACCGGCCTTGACCGCGGCGACGAACTCGGTGGTCTTCTGCTCCAGCGCGACCGCCTGCGAGTTCACGTATCGCTGGTAGCTCTCGGTGGCCTGCTTGAGCAGAGTGTCCTCGTCGACCTGCGCGGGCGCGTCGCCGGTGACGGTCAGGTCGCCGCGGATGCCGTCACCGACCATGCCGGGCTTGCAGACCGCCTGGTACTTGCCGGTCGGCAGCTCCACGATCAGGTCGCGCTTCAGGCCGGGGCCGATGTTCTCGACCTCACCCATCACCCGGTCGCCCTCGGCGTACACGTAGAACTCGGTGACCTTGCTGCCGCCGTTGGAGACGGAGAACGTACTGGTGCCGGACTTCACGTCCCGGCGGCTGAGGTCGCACTCCGAGTCGGTCGCCTTGACGGACACCGGGCCGGTGCCGTCGTCGGTGGCGGCCGGTGTGTCGTCGGCACAAGCGGTGAGCGTGGCGAGCCCGAGTACTGCGCCGATGACGGTGACCCGTCGGGCCGTGGACGTGAACATGGTTCTCCTGGACGGGTGAGAGTGGTGGATCAGGCCGCTTCTTCAGCGGTCTTGGCTGGTACGGCGGGTGGCGGTGTGCTGCTCTTCAGCGGGCGGAAGTAGAGCACCAGCACGGGGACGAGATACGCCACCCAGGCGATCGCCTCGATGACGGTCGGGGCCGGGTTGAAGTTGAAGATTCCCTTCAGCAACACGCCGTACCAGCTGTCCGGCGCGATGACGTGGGAGATGTCGAAGGCGAGGGTCTGCAGTCCGGGCAGGATGTTCGCCTCCTGCAGGTCGTGGAAGCCGTAGGCGAAGATGCCGGCCGCGACCAGGATCAGCAGCGCGCCGGTCCACTTGAAGAAGACGGCGAGGTTGATCTTCACCGCGCCCTGGTAGATCGCGAACCCGAGCAGCACCGAGGTCGCCAGGCCGAGCAGTACGCCGATGAACGGGGTCGCCGTGGTCGCGGTGGCGGCCGACGCGTAGACGATGAACGCGGTCTCGATGCCCTCCCGGAAGACCGCCAGGAAGGCCAGTACGACGACCGCCCGCGGACCGACCTCGAGCGCCTGGCCCATCCGCTCGCGCAATTCCTTGGCGATACTGCGCGACGCCTTGCGCATCCAGAAGATCATCCAGGTGACGAAGCCGACCGCGAGGATCGACATCACCCCGCCGATGGTCTCCTGGGTGGTGAAGGACTTGGCCGTCAGCGCGGTGATGAACTGCAGCAGCGCCCAACCCGCCACCGCGGTCGCGACCGCGGCGCCGACTCCGATCCAGACCAGTTTGAGCCGATCCCGGTGCCCTGATTTGACCAGGAAGGTGGCGAGGATGCTGACGACCAGCGATGCCTCGAGGCCTTCCCGGAGTCCGATCAAGTAGTTCGCGAGCATAGCGGGACTCCAGCGGGAATGTTAGGTACGGCTAACCTTCCTGAGGTTAACCTAAGAACTCCCATTCGCCCACTGTGGCGTAGGCCGCACTGTGGCCAGGCCCCTCGCCGAGCCGGGACTCGATCAGTTGCAGGCTGCCGGCGGTCCAGGACGGACCGTCGTACACGTCGAAGATCCGCACCCACCTGGTCGCATCGATCGGCCGGCGCAGCCGGGCCAGGGTCAGATGCGGGGTGAACTTCCTGCCTTCCACGGTCACGCCGGCGCGATTCGCTGCCGCCTTCGTGGTCATCGAAAGGTGCTTGAGGGACTCGGTGTCGTCGCGCACCCCGGCGTACAGCACCCGCGCGTCGGGGACGCCGGGGAAGGCTCCCGCTCCCCTGAGTTGCAACTCGAACGGCTTCTGCCGCTTGGCGGCCCGCTCCAGCCGCTCCCCCAACTCCTCGGTCTTCCAGTCCGGCACCTCGCCCAGGAACGCCAGCGTGATGTGCCAATGCTCGTCCGCGGCCCACCGGATGTCCTCATCCGGATGCTCCCGCCGCGGTTCCACGAACTCGCTCAGATCCTCCACTACGTCAATCGGTGGCACTACCGCCACGAACAATCGCATCCCAAAATCCTATCGGTGGGCGAAACTGCTTTTGTGGATGAGCTGAAACTGCCGTCGCCGTGTGTGGTGATCCTGGTGGGGCCGGGAGCCTCGGGGAAGTCGACGTGGGCGGCGGAGCGGTTCGCTGCGGACCTGATCGTGTCGAGTGACCGGCTGCGGGCGCTGGTGGGGACCGGAGAGGACGATCTGGCCGCCAGCACGGATGCGTTCGCGTTGCTGGAAGAGGTGGTGCGGCAACGAATCGGTCGGCGGCTGACCACGGTGATCGACACACTCGGGCTCGATCGGGACCGGCGGTTGCGCTGGCTGGGGCTGGCCCGAGACGCCGGAATGCCTTGTGTCGCGGTCGGTTTCGACACGCCGGCCGCGGAATGCCGGCAGCGGAATCGTTCGCGGGTCAAGCGGATCCCGGCCGACGCGCTGACGTCGCAACTGCGGTCGTGGACCGCAGTGAAGAAGGAGCTGCCACTCGACGGGTACGACGACGTACTCGAGCCGGCCGTGGTTCGCGTCGTACCCTCGGCGTTCGTGGATGCCGGTGCGGCGGCGGCCCGGCAGTCGCAGATGCCGACGGGTTTGCGGTTCGGGTTGCAGTTGAGCAGCTATACCCACAAGGCCGGGCGGGCGGAGACGGCGAGCTGGATCCGGGAGGTCGCCGGACGCGCGGAGGCAGCCGGGTTCGACGCGATCTACGTGATGGACCACTTCCGGCAGATCCCGCAGGTCGGCCGCGCGTGGGACGACTTCCTGGAGAGCTGGACGACGCTGGGATATCTGGCCGCTTGTACGTCGCGGGTCCGGCTGGGGACTCTGGTCTCCGGGATCACCTATCGCAACGTCGCGCATCTGGGGAAGATCGCCGCGACTCTCGACGTACTCAGTGGTGGGCGTGCCGTCTGCGGCGTCGGGCTCGCGTGGTTCGAGGCGGAGCACAAGGCGTACGGGTGGACGTTTCCGCCGGTCGCGGAGCGGTACGCGTTGCTGGCGGACGCGTTGCAACTGCTCCCGGTTTTATGGGGACCAGGCAACAAACCGTTCCACGGCGCGGTGCTCGACGTACCGGACACGACGTGCTACCCGCGGCCGCTGCAGGAGCGTTTGCCCTTGCTGGTCGGGGGAAGCGGTCGGCGGACACTGCGATTGGCATCGCGGTACGCCGACGCCGTGAACGTCTTCGGGGACGTCGCGACCGTGCGCAAGCATGCCGACTATGTCCGCGAACTGGGTCGCCCGGTCGAGCTCACGCATCTGTCCACCACCCTGGTGGGCAAGGATCACCGGGACGTGGACGAGCTGGTCTCCCGCTTGCGCCCACGCAACCAGGACCCGGCCCGTTACGCCGCGTCCGTCAACGCCGGCACGATCGCCGACCAGATCGGCCGCTTCCGCGAACTGTCCGAGGCCGGTGTCGCCGAGGTGATGATCAGCCTGCCTTCGCTCGACACCTTGGAGAGTGCCGGCGAGGTGATCTCAGCCTTTCGGGTCTAGTTCTAGCTTGAGCAGGGCGTTCTCGATCAGCTCGGACATGGCCGGGTGGATCCAGTACTGGTCGCGGGCCATCGAGTAGGCGTCGAGTCCGAAGCTCATCGCCTGGATGACCGGCTGGATCACCGACGACGCCTGCGGGCCGATGATGTGGCAGCCGATGATCTGGCCGGTCTCCGGGTCGGCCAGGATCTTCGCGAAGCCGGTGGTGTCCTCCATCGCCCAGCCGTACGCGATGTCGGCGTACTGCTGACGCCCAACGACATAAGGGATCCCGCGTTCCTTGGCCTGCTCCTCGGTGAGGCCGACGGCGGCGATCTGCGGTGAGCTGAAGACGGCGTGCGGGACGAAGCGGTGGTCGGACTTGATCCGGTCGGTGGGGTTGAGCAGGTTGTGCTTCACCACCCGCGCCTCGTGGTTCGCGACGTGCTTCAGCTGGTGGGGTGAGGTGACGTCGCCCAGCGCGTAGATGCCTTCGACGGTGGTCTGCTGGTATTCGTCGACGACCACGCGGCCCTCGTCGTCGACCTCGACCCCGGTGGCCTCCAGGTTCATCGTGTCCGAGTTCGGCGTCCGGCCAACGGCGACCAGGACCTCGTCGACCACGAGCTCGTCCACACCCTCCGGGCTGAGCATCTCGAGCGCGATCGAGCCGTCCTCGCGCCGGACCGCTCTGACGGTGTCGTGATCCAGGCGTACGTCGTACTTCGCCTGAGCGATCTCGGTGAAGCGCTGGGCGATGTCAGTGTCCTCGTGCCGCATCAGCAGCCCGGACCGCGCGATCAGCGTGACCTCGACGCCGAACGACGAGAAGACGTGCGCGAACTCGGCCGCCACGAACCCGCTGCCGATGATGCCGAGCCTTCGCGGCAGCTCCTCGAGTCGCATGATCGTGTTCGAGGTGTGGTACCCGACCTCGTCGAGACCGGGGATGAACGGCTCGATCGGCCGGCTGCCGGTCGCGAGGACGAACTGATCGCCGGTGAGCACGCTGGTCGTGCCGTCCTTGCCGTCGACGGTCAGCTCCTTGGTCGCGGTGAACCGGCCAGTGCCGTCATACACGGTCACGTTGGCGTTGTCCGCGTGATGATGCCGGTACTCCGAGCCACTCGCGGCGATCGGGTCGATCCGGCCGAAGATCCGGTCCCGGACGGCCTGCCAGCGGACCCCGGTCAGCTCCTCGTCGACGCCGTACCGGGAACTGATCGACGGGGTCGCGGCCAGGTCGGCGGTGTGCACGAACATCTTGGTCGGGATGCAGCCCACGTTCAGGCAGGTGCCGCCGAAGGTGCCGCGCTCGACGATCGCCACCTTCTGGTCGGCGAACCGCCGGTTCACGATCGTGTTCCCAGAGCCGGTCCCGATGATCACCACGTCGTAATGAGTCACACCCCATTGTGCGCGTGACCCACAAGGACGGTCAGGCGACCCGTGGCCCGCGGTCCTGCGCCGGGCCCGGGGCCGGCTCCACGGCGACGACCTCAGCGCGCGCGACGTCGGTGCGTGGAGCGGCATCGACCGCGGCCTTCTCACCCAGGAGCTCCGTTTGAGGGAGGACCTCCAGGCGCGGGCGGGGCAGCAGTCGCGGGCGGATCGACAGGCCGCGGCGGCGGGAGAAGTACAGCACCGAGCCGACCGTGCCGAGGATCGTCAGCGCACCGCCGGCGATCAGCGACCAGCGGGCACCGAAGGACTGCCCGACCCAGCCGATCAGCGGCGACCCGATCGGCGTACCGCCCATCAGGACCGTCATGTACAGCGCCATCACGCGGCCGCGCATGGTCGGCTCGATGCTCAGCTGCATGGTCGCGTTCGCCGCGGTCAGCATGGTCAGCGAGGACAGGCCGACCAGCGGCAGCACCATCGCGTAGGTCAGGTACGTCGGCATCAGTCCGCTGACCAACGCCATCACACCGAACGCCAGGGCCGCGCCGATCACCAGGCGAGCGCGGATCCGGACCCGCCGGGCGGCCAGCAGTGCACCGGACAGCGAGCCGATCGCCAGGATCGAGCCGAGGATGCCGTACTCCCCCGCGCCCTTCTGGAACACCTCGGTCGCCATCAGCGCGGACGTCATCTGGAAGTTCAGCCCGAACGTCCCGGCGAAGAACACCGTGACCAGCACCATCATCAGATCGGGCCGGCGCCACAGGTAGCGCATCCCGTCGCGAATCATCCCCTTGTCCCGGGCCGCGACCTTCGGCGTGTGCAGCTCACCGACGCGCATCAGCCGCAGCGACAGGATGACCGCGGCGTAGGTGAGACCGTTGATCATGATCACCGGCCCGGTGCCGATCCAGTGGATCAGCAGACCGGCCAGCGCCGGACCGAGCAGCCGGGCGGCGTTGAAGGACGCCGAGTTCAGCCCGACCGCGTTGGCCAGCTCGTCCCGGCCGACCATCTCGACCACGAAGGCCTGCCGGGCCGGGGCGTCGAAGGCGGTGCCGACACCGAACAGCAGAGCCAGCAGGTACACATGCCAGGGCTCGACCATTCCGCTGACAGTGAGGCCGCCGAGCACCAGGGCGACGGTCGCCATCGCGATCTGGGTGCACGTCAGCACCCGGCGCTTCGGGAAGCGGTCGGCGACGAGTCCGGCGTACGGACCGAGTACAAGGGCCGGCAGGAATTGGAGTCCGGTGACGATACCGAGCGCCGTACCGGAGTGGGTCAGCTCCAGGACCAGCCAGTCCTGGGCGACGCGCTGCATCCAGGTACCGACGTTCGAGACGATCGCACCGGATGCGTAGAGACGGAAGTTGCGAACCTTGAACGCGGCGAAGGTCGGACTCATGTGGCCGCCAGGCGTTCGAGAACAGGTGCTGCCTTGCGCAGAATGTCGCGCTCCTCGGGGGTCAGTTGCTTCAGTTTGGTCTGCAGCCACTCGTCGCGGCGCCGGCGGTTGGCCAGGATCAGCTCGTCGGCGGCGCCGGTCAGCTCGACCATGATCTGGCGCTTGTCGGTCGGGTGGGGCCGGCGGGCGACCAGGCCCGCCTCCTCCATGTTCGACACGATCCGCGTCATCGACGGCGGCTTGACCTGCTCGTGTGCGGCCAGCTCGCCGATCGTCATCGCGTCGTGCTTGGCCAGCGCGCCGAGCACGCTGAGCTGGTTGGCGGTGAGGTCGTGACCGGGCTCACGCTGTCGCCGGATCTGCCGGGACAGCCGGAGCGTGGACGACCTCAGGGCACTCGCCAGCCCGACGTCACTCTTCACCTGCTGGGCTACGACTTCGGGCATATCGTTAGCTTAACTCATTACCTTTGCTAAAGAAAACGGCTGACCACCCGGTGGTATTCCCGGTCAGGCAGGTACGACGTACTAGGGTTCGCCCTCATGGGGACACCTGCTGAGCTGGAGCGGTACGAGCAGCGGTTCCGGCGGGCCGGGCTGCCGCTGCTGATCGAGGACTTCTCGCCGACGCACGACATCTTCACCAGGGCGACCCCGCTGCTGGTGCTGGTGTTCCTGGCCGAAATGCTCGGCGCCACCCAGCTGAACTGGCCGATCTGGAAGAACGTCCTCGCCGCGCTCATCGCGCTGGCGGTCCTGGTCGGCGGCTTCGGGCTGCTGAACGGACTCCGCGGCCGCCCATTCTGGTCCTTGCCGACCCGCTTCGGCATCCCGGAACTGGCCGTCTTCGTCCTACTCCCGGCCCTCCTGCCGGTCGCCCAGGGCCAGTTCACGCAGTTCTTCGGGGTTGCCTTCAGCAACCTGGTGCTCGTCGGTGTGGTGTACGTCGTCGTCGGTTACGGCTTGATCGCCACGACGTACTGGAGCCTGCGCCGACTGGCCGGGGATCTGGCCGCATCGATCACCAGCATGGTTCGAGCACTACCACTCCTGCTGGTGTTCTCACTGGTCCTGTTCATCAACACCGAGATGTGGCAGGTCTTCACCGGGATGCCGGTCGAGTTCATCCTGTTCTCGGTGGCCGTCTTCACCCTGCTCAGCACGCTGTTCCTGATGGTGCGACTGCCGAAGGAGCTCGACGCGATCGAGCGGGACGCCGACTCGGGCCCGCCCCTGCGCCGGCTCCAGCGGCTGAACCTCAGCGTCAGCCTGGTGATCCGGCAGTGGGTGCAGACCTTGGTGGTGAGTAGCGGCGTCGGCCTGTTCTTCATTGCCTTCGGCATGCTCTCGGTCACCCGTCACATCTACGAGAGCTGGGGCGTCGACCCCGGCGGCTGGTCGTACGACGTGCACCTGCTCGGTCACCCGATGGTGATCAGCGCCGGCCTGGTGAAGGTCGCCGTCGGCATCGCGAACTTCACCGGCCTCTACTACTCGATTGCGCTGCTCACCGACTCGTCGTACCGCGAAGAGTTCCTCGACACCATCACCGCCGAACTCCGCGACCTCTTCACCGCCCGGGCGGAGTACCTGGAACTCCGCCGTACATCGACGTCCTCCTAGACCTCGGCGCCGAAGAGCTCGTTGATCCGGACGGCCCAGTCCGGGTACTGCTCCGTCTTGCGGACATGCAGGTCGTAGACGGCCTTGCCGACCTCCGGATCGCCGTCGTCGCTGAACCGGACCGCACTCAGCTTCGCGAGCTTGTCCAGGATCAGGTCGTCACCGGCGAGGTGCACCGGGTCGTGCATGTACCGCTCGAGCGCCGGCAGATCCGGGATCGCCGCCAGGTACGCATGCGTGAACCCGTCCGCCGGATCACCGAAGTCGGCGCCGACGGCACCGAACGCGACCGACTCCAGCGAGGCCGTCCGGCGCATCACCGCCAGCACCCCCTCCTGCTCCTCGACACTCACACCGTCCGCGAACCGGATCCGCAACAGGTTGACGATCATCCGCACTCCTCGGTTGATTTGCACTGGCGAGTGCAGTTTAGCGTACGGCGACGTGCGGCAAGCTACCCTGATCCGGTGACGACGACCAGAGGGCGGATCGACAAGCGGCAGGCGATCCTGGACGCGGCGTTCACGGTCTTCGCCCGAGAGGGCTACCGGCAGGCGAGCCTGGACACAGTCGCGGCGACGGCGGGAGTCGCCAAACACACCATCTACAACCACTTCGGCGACAAGGAGTCCCTGTTCCGGGCCGCCGTCGCCGCACTGGCGGACCAAGCGCTGGCCCGCAACCTCGCCGCGATCGACCTCCTCCGCCTCCCGGCCGAGGGCAGGACGTTGCGTCAGGTTCTGGAGGAGGTCGGGCTGCGGTTGGCCGAGTGCTACTGCGATGAGCGGTCCTGGGCGCTCCGGCGGCTGCTGCCGGCGGAGATCCAGAACCTGCCCGACCTGCAGGAGATCGTGCGGGATCGGGCCAGCGACCGGGTGAACGAAGCGCTCGCGGACCGGTTCGCCCGGCTGGCGCTGGCCGGACAGCTGACCATCACCGATCCTGCCGTCGCCGCCGAGCAGTTCGGGGCGTTGCTGACGGCACCGTTGGAGACACGTTCACACCTCGGCACCCGGAAGCTGAGCACCGCGGAACTGGCCGAGGTCACGCAGAACGCCGTACAGACGTTTCTGCGTGCCTTCGGCAACGAGTGATCAGGTGAGCCAGTCGCCGAGCGGGCCGATGGCGAAGTAGATGACGAAGAGGATCGAGACGACCCACATCAGCGGGTGGACCTGGCGGGCCTTGCCGCGGACCAGCTTCAGGATGACGTAGGACACGAAACCGGCACCGATACCGGCCGTGATCGAGTACGTGAACGGCATCAGGATGATGGTCAGGAACGCCGGGAACGCGACCTCGAGGTCGTCGAAGTCGATCCCCTTCACCTGCGTCATCATCAGGAACCCGACCAGGATCAGCGCCGGCGTCGCCGCCTCGTACGGGACCAGCGTGACCAGCGGAGCGACCACCATCGAGATCAGGAAGCAGACCCCGGTCACCACACTCGCCAACCCGGTCCGGGCACCCTCGCCGACACCCGACGCGGATTCGATGTACGACGTGTTGCTCGACACCGACGCGGCACCACCGGCTGCGGCCGCGACCGAGTCGACGATCAGGATCCGCTGCGCGTGCGGCGGGTTGCCGTCCTTGTCGAGCAGCCCGGCCTCCGCGCCGATCGCGGTCATCGTGCCCATCGTGTCGAAGAAGTCGGCCAGCATCAGGGTGAAGATCAGCAGCAGCGCGGTCACCACGCCGACCTTCTCGAACGACCCGAACAGGCTGAACTCACCGATGGTGTCCAGGTTGGGCTTGCTGAACCAGTCGTCCGGCAGCTTCGGCACACTCAGACCCCAGCCGCCCGGGTTGTCGGCAGTCCGCGCGCCGACCGAGGCGATCGACTCGACCACGATCGCCAGCACGGTCGCGGCCAGGATGCCGATCAGGATGGCGCCCTTCACCCGGAGCGCGTACAGCGTCATGATCAGGATCAGGCCGATCACGAACACCAGCACCGGCCAGCCGCGAAGGTTGCCGGCGACACCGAGTTCGACCGGCGGTCCACCGGCCGCGGCCGGACGCCGTACGAAGCCCGCGTCCACGACGCCGATGAAGGCGATGAACAGGCCGATACCGACGCTGATCGCCACCTTCAACTGCACCGGGACCGCCTCGAACACGGCTTTTCGGAACCCGGTCAGCACCAGCAGGAAGATGATGACGCCTTCCAGCACCACCAGGCCCATCGCGTCGGCCCAGGTCATCTTGGTCGCGATCGAGAACGCGACGAACGCGTTCAGGCCCAGACCGGTCGCCAGCGCGAGCGGGAAGTTCGCGAACACGCCCATGAAGATGGTGACCACACCGGCCACCAGCGCGGTGGCGACGGCGATCTTGGCGATCGACGCAACCGGGTCCGTGCCGCCACCGACGTACTGGCCGGTGCCGTCCTTGACCGTGCCGATGATGAGCGGGTTCAGCACCACGATGTAGGCCATCGTGAAGAACGTGACCAGGCCGCCGCGGATCTCCCGGCTGACGGTGGACCCACGCTGGCTGATCTTGAAGAACGAGTCCAGGAAGCTGGACCGGTCCCGGGCGACGGTGGCTTGGGGCGAACTCATGGCGGAATGGTGCCAGTTCCTACCCACAAGTTGCGAGCACTGATCGAAAACAGCATGGACTCGACAGCTAAGGTGGAGCCGTGGCAGACGAGCAGCCCGCACCGAAGAAGCGGAACGACCCGACCAGCCAGCTGGCCCGGGGCGAACTGGTCCACGCCGAGGTCAAGCCGCTGGACCTGTCCGGCATCCCCAGCGTGATCGCCGGCATCATCGCCTGGGCGGTCGCGTTCGTCGTCGTCCTGATCTTCCGCGACGAACTCAAGAAGGACGGCCTCGAGTGGTGGCTCTGGGTCACCGTCGCCGGCTTCGGCCTAGGCCTGATCGGCCTCGTCTACTGCCACCGCCGCTGGACCGCCATCCAAGCCGGCCACCGCACCGCCCTAGAAGACTGAACAAACACCGCTGCCGGTGGTGCGCCTGGTCTGCTGACGACACGGATTCGGCTCTTGCCTGCTTCCTCGAGCGCATCCGCGTGATCAGTCGAGGATGTACCAGTTGACCACCATGATCAGGCCTCCGATCAGTGCGAGGACGGAGAACATCGCACCGAACACGGCCAGCAGTTGACCACTGCGACGTCCGCGCAGCCCGATGATCGCGAGCACGAACCCGGGGATCGCGAACGGGAACCAGAGACACGGCCTGAGCCCCTCCAGCGAGGCCAACGCCGCGCCGTAGGTCGGCAGCAGCGGCACGACGCAGGCGAGAGCGCCGAGGATCAGAGAGCCAATGGCCGGCAGCGGCCCCTTCCGCACTTCGGGCGTAGGTCCACCGCCTGGCGATCCGTAATACCCGGGCTGCTGGTGTGGGTACGGCCCCTGCGCCTGCTGGTGTGGGTACGGCCCCTGCGCCTGCTGCTGCGGATAGGGCCCGTGCTGCGGTGGTCCCTGCGGATCGGACGGCTGACCGTAGGACATACGACTCCCTTGCTATCAAGTCTGGTACGCCCGTACATACCAGGTGACACGGTCCACCCGCGGTCCGAGCCGAGCACAACGCCAAGGCCTCCGCCGGCTCCAAACTCCTCACGTTTGCAGAGTCGCACCCGGAGACCTCCGCAAGACGTCAAACTGTCCAGGTGGCGTCAGAGGAGGCGAGGATGGGTGGATCGGCTGGTTCGCCGATGGGGAAGACGTATCTGTCGACCGGGGTGACGGAGGATGGCCGTCCCAAGGAGTTGGTCGCGAAGACGCGGGTGCGGCTGGAGTTCGCGGTGGTGCCCAACGAGAACGACGAGGGTCCGCGGGTGTACGACGTACTCAGGGTGTTCGCCGGTTGTAACAGGCTCGGTGCAGCAGTCGCGACCGGTGAGTTGCTGGCCGACGGCAAGTTGTGGATCGACGGATTCGGCGGCACCGCGAGAGGCTGCGACCCGCCACTGCAGGCCCAGGACGAATGGCTGACCGGGTTCCTGATCAGCCGACCCAGCTGGCAAGTGAACGGCGACGAGCTCACCCTCACATCAGCCGGTACGACGATCACGCTGCTGGACCGGAAGATCGCCGAACCCGACTTCCCGCTCGACGGGATCCGATGGAAGCTCGTCACCACCATCACGAACGGCGACCTGTTCCACTACCACCATCGCGCCGAGGAGGCGTGGGTCACCTTTGACGGCGACCGTCTGACCGGCTGGACCGGTTGCAACGAACTCTCCGGCACCGTCACCCGCTCCACATCAGAGCTGACCTTCACCGACGTAGTCACCACTGACCGCGCGCCCATCGGGCAAACTGCCGAGGTGGAGACCGCGATCCTGACCACCCTCAGTGCCAACGTCACCTACGCCATCGACCACAACCGTCTGACCCTGATCGCCCCCACCGGGATCGGCCTCGACCTCACCGCCGTCCGCTGAGCCACCCCCCCAAGTTCCCCGGCGCGGGATTGAGGGGGTTATCCCTCACGCGCGGGGGGTGGGCCTGCCGCGAGGGTTGTCTTATCGCCGCCGGAGGGGCGGATGAGGGGACAACTGGGGAGTCGGGATGAAGAAGTGGATCGTGGTTGGCGCGGCGGTGGCGGCGTTCACGCTCGCGGGGACGGGGATGGCGGCAGCCAACCTTGGGACGCCGACGGTGGAGGTGGATACGGCCAAGGTCGCGCAGAGCCTGGAGGCTGCGCTGGGCGGTGAGAACTCGGTCGGCTTCGCATATGCCATCACCAAGAACGGCCAGCTGGCCGCGGCGGATGCGGACGGCAAGGCGCGAGTGGGTGAGGACATCGACTTCACGCCGTACACGCGTCTCGACATCATGAGCGCGACGAAGAACGTGGTCGCCGCGGCGCTGCTCAAGGCCGCCGAGTCCGCTGGGGTGACGCCCGAGCACCAGATCTGGCCGTACCTGCCGCCGGACCTGCGTGCGGATGCGGACCCGTCGTGGCAGCGGATCAGGATCAGGGACATCCTCGGCCACACCTCCGGCCTCGGCCAGGTCCCGACCGACCCCAACATGACCCCGTTCTACCCGGGCATCAAGTACACGCTGACCAAGGCAGTCGGGGCCGGTTCGGCCTACAAGTACGCGAACATGAACTACGCCATCGCGCGGGTGGTCCTGCCCAGGCTGTGGCACCTGGCCGAGCCCGAGCGCGGTCTGCCGGAGTGGATCGGGCCGAACTCCATCCCGTGGACGCTGCACTACGTCAACGAGAAGCTGTTCGCCCCGGCGGGCATCTCCTGGGTCACCTGCCTCGCGTCGAACCAGAACACCGCCGCGCTCGCCTACAAGCTCACGGACCCCGGCGCGGGCGGCTCGCTGTTCCAGCTGTCGGGAGACAAGTTCGAGGCCTGCCCGAGCTACCGCGGCCTGCACATGTCCGCGATCGACATGGTCCGCTGGCAGGCGCATCTGCGGTACGGCGCCATCGTGTCGCCGACCGTGCGTCAGTGGATGGACTCGCTGGACCTGGGGTGGCGTCCGCACACGGTCTACACCTTCCTGCCCGCGGGTGCGGAGGCCCACGGTGGCGGCTACACCTCGGGCGGCCGCTCGATCAACACCTGCCACGGGAAGTTCCCCGGCAACGTGGAGGTGTCCGTGGTCGTCAACAGCCAGATCAAGAGCGGCATCCACCCGTGCTCCATCGTCGCCAGCGCGGTGAAGAGCGGCAGCTGACCTCCTGAAGGCGCCCCGCGCGGAACACCGCGCGGGGCGCTCTCACGCGCCGGGTCAGGTCAGACGTGGGCGGTCCGCTGCGCGACGAGCACCAGCGAGGGGACACCGGCCACGCTCTCGGTCAGCCGCAGTTCGGCCACCGGGTCGAGGCCGGCCGCAGCCAGATGGGCCCAGAGGTCGTCGGGCTGCCATAGGTGAGTGGTCCACGTGACCGGCACAGCGCCGTACGCCTCGCTTCGTTCGATCTCGCCGTCACCCATGTGGGTTCCGATGATGAGGTGGCCGCCCGGAACCAACGCTCGGGCGAAGGATTGGAGGACCTGGGGAAGGATGTGCCGGGGCAAGTTGAACAGGGACCACCAGCCGAGAATGCCGCCGAGCGACGAGTCCGCCAGATTCAGGTCGGTTGCCGAGGCAACGGCAAACCGGAGGTGGGGGTATAGCCGCTGCGCGTGCTCGATCATCCGTGCCGACAGGTCAACCCCGGAGACATCGAGGCCGCGCTCCGCCAGGTACGCGGTCACGGATCCAGGGCCGCATCCGACGTCCAGAACCGGGCCGAGACCGTGCACCGCGGCCGCGAAGCCATCGATTGCCGTCCGCAACCAGGGGTACGACGTGATGTCGCCGAGGTTCATCTCGACATAGTTGTCGGCGACGCGGTCGTAAGAGGTCCGTACGACGTCAAGATCGGCAGGCTGCTCGACACGGGAAGCATTCATAGCGGCGGATGCTAGAACAACCGAAGCCCCTCACAGGACCGACCCACTCGCCGTCGGAGGCGGTGTCCCTTCCGCGGCGTGGGCCATGGCGCTGGGCGAGAGGCGGCCGACGATCGCGGGCGCCTCTTGGATGAGGGTGTCGTCGGTGAGTGCCGCCACCATGAACAGCGCGAAGTCCACGCGCCGCGTCAGGTTGCTCGCAAGTACTGCGTCGCCGACATGACGGCTCCACACGGGCAGGCCCTGGCTCTCGCCCTCTTCGAGGTCGCTCCCACGGACGACGGTCCAGCGCCGATCGCTCGCGAAGATCCGCCGGCACGCCTCCACCTGATCATCGATCTCGACGGCGCGCACGAGGCCGGCCAGCGGGGTCATGATCCGGATGGCCGCTCTGAATCGCCAGGAGTACCGGTCCTTGCCGTCCCGGGAGATGTGCCAGCCGCACGAGAACACCAGTCGCGCGTCCGGGTCGGCGTGGTCGAGCACCGCCTGCGCCGTACCTGATGAGTACTGCTGCACACCCCAGGGAACCAGCACGGTCAGTACGCCGTCGCAGCCGGCGACCGCCTGCCGGATCACCTCGCGATCGTTCGTGGGCCCGGGAACGATCGTGATCCGGTCCGCGAACTCGGCGAGTTTCGGGACGCTGCGTTCGCGACACACTCCGACGACCTCGTAGCCGCGGTCGAGCGCCTGCCGAACCATGTACTGCCCGAGCTTTCCGGACGCGCCGACGATGCAGACCTTCCGCACCTGATCCGTCGTCATATCTCCCACCCCTTGTCTTTCGAACTTACGGTGTAAGTCACGGTAGGCTTACACCGTAAGCCAGTCAAGGAGGAAGTCCATGGGCGAGCGCAGCACCGGCCGGCGGGCGAGAACGGAGCGGGTGCCTCTCAGTCGGGAGCGGATCGTCAAGGCCGCGATAGCGCTGGCCGACGAGAAGGGTGCCGCCGGGGTGACCATGCGGGCGATCGCCGCCGAGCTGAGTGTCGAGGCGATGTCGCTGTACAACCACGTGGCGGGCCGGGAGGACATCCTCGGCGGCATGGTCGACGCGGTGTACGGCGAGATCGACCTTCCGACGTCGACCACCGACTGGAAGGGTGCGATGCGAGACCGCGCCGACTCCGCGCGCACGGCACTGAAGCGCCACCCCTGGGCCGTCGGCCTGCTGGACTCCCGTCGCCGACCCGGTCCAGCGACCCTGCGCCACCACGACGCCGTCCTGGGCGCCCTGCGAGCAGGGGGCTTCTCGATCGGCATGGCCGCGCACGCCGTCTCAGTGATCGACAGCTACCTGTACGGCTTCGTCCTACAGGAACTGACCCTGCCGTTCGCCACCCCCACCGAACTCGACGAGGTCGCGGCCGACATCCTGCACGACCTACCACCCGACACCTACCCACACCTCACGGAGCTCATCACCAAGCAAGCTGCGGGGTCGGCCTACGACTACACCGCCGAGTTCGACTCCGGCCTCTTTCTGATCCTCAACGCACTACACCCCGACGAGCTGTAGAGCAGCCTGCTCGCTGCCGCCGGAGGCGGTGTCCGTTCGGCGGGGTCAGGTCGACTGGTCTTCGACCTCGTCGTCGGATTCGGGTTCGGCGGCGGCTTCGACCTCGGACTGTACGGCGTCTGCTTCGGCGACCTGGTCGGCCAGCTCGAGGTTGTCGTAGCCGGTGGTGTCGAATGCGTGCCCGGCGATGGGTTGGTCCTGCAGGTCGATGACCGCGTCGGAGTGCGCACCACAGCCGTAGTCGTAGGACACGACCCGGCCCTCGCCCGGGGCCATCTCGTTCGAGCAGACGCCGAACGCCTGTCCGAGGCTGTCGGCCAGGCGGATCCAATAGCCGCACGCGTTGCACTTGTACGGAACGGCCTGCGCGATCGCGGCGGACGGACCGAACTCACCGCCGTACCAGCGATCCGATGCCTCTTCTCGCCCGTACTGCGACAGCACGCGCTCACGACCGAGTCCGAGCTCCTCGACGACCGTCAGCACGTCCTCGGGCGCACCGGTGTCGGTGAAGCCCGGCTCGAGCCGGGGGTCGTCCGGGTGGGTCGGGAACAGGTCGCCGGGCCGCAGGTCGCCGGGCTGGACCCGGTCCGACCACGGCACCCACTCCGGCGCGACGATCGCCTCGTCGCCGGGGAGCATGACGACCTCGTTGACGGTGACCGTCTTCGCGCGCGAGGCGCGGGTCAGCGTGACCGCCCACCGCCAGCCGCGGTACCCGGCGTGGGTGGAGGCGAAGTAGTGCGTGACGAGGCGCTCACCCTCGACCAGATGACCGAGGTGTTCCCCGACCTGCGCGGCGCCGGCCTCGGCGATCGCGGCCTCGCGGGCGGGTTCGACTGCCGCGACACAGATGGTGTCGGGCTTGGCGCGCACCGGTTCCGGAGTTTTGACGGGAGTCACAATCGCCCATTCTCGCACGGCCTCGACTGTGTTCCGAACGCGCCGTGACTACGGTCTGTCCCCCGCAGGAGGCAGGATGGTTCCATGCACAGCCCAGACCCCGCGGACCAGAAGGCGACACCTGGTTCATCCGGCGCGAACGCGGCCGGCGGGACACCTGGTGACAAGCCCGGTGAGACGCCCACCGGCAAGCCCGGAGCGAAGAGCACCGGCGAGCGACTCAGCGGTGCCCGGGAGAAGCTCGGGACCGCGAGCAAGAAGGTCGGTCAGGCATCCAAGGTCGGGGCCAGCGGGGTCGCGTCGGCGTCGAAGAAGACGGCCGTGGTCAGCGGGAAGGTCGGCCGCGCTACCGGTCGGCGGATCCGCGGGCTGACCAGCGCCCAGGGCGCCGGTGAATCCGGTCTGTCGCGGCTGATCGAGCTGGGCGCCGTGAACGCGGCCGGTGACACCGCGTTCGCCGTGTCGCTGGCCGGGACGGTGTTCTTCGCCGTACCGAGTGAGCAGGCGCGCGACCGGGTCGCCCTGTTTCTGCTGCTGACGATGGCGCCGTTCGCGTTGATGGCGCCGCTGATCGGACCGATCCTGGACCGGTTCCGACACGGCCGCCGATGGGCGATCGGTGCGACGCTCGGTCTGCGCGGGTTCCTGGTCTGGAGCCTCGCCGCCTCGATGACGGGCAGCAGTTCACAGTGGCTCTACCCGGCCGCGCTGGGTTGCCTGGTGGCTTCCAAGGCGTACGGCGTGACGCGGGCATCCGCCGTACCTCGGCTGCTCCCGAAGGAGATCACCCTCGTCACGGCGAACTCGCGGATCTCGCTGGCCGGTGTCGCGGGTGCGACCATCGGCGCCGGTATCGCGGGCGCGTTCGCGGCGATCGGGCCGGAGTGGTCGCTGCGCTGGGCCGCACTCGTCTACACGATCGGTCTGGTGCTGGCGATCCGGCTGCCCAACAAGGTCGACTCGCCGGCCGGCGAAGAGATGACCGGTACGGCGGGACGCGACGCACGCCGGCGCGCGATCACGGCGGCGGTGGCGCGCGGGATCCGGTGCAACCTCGGGCTGCGGTTCGTGTCCGGGTTCCTGACCATGTACCTGGCGTTTCTGCTGCGGGACAAGCCGCTCAGCGGGATCGACGGCGCGCTCGCGGCGGGTGCCGTGATCGCGGCCGCGGGTCTCGGCAACAGTCTCGGCACCCTGACCGGATCGTTGCTCAAGGCCCGAAAACCCGAGGCCGTCGTACTCGTCGTACTGCTCGCGGACGCGACGGTCGCGATCCTGGTGGCGGTGTTCTACGGCTTCCCGATCCTGATCGCACTCGGCCTGGTCGCCGGGTTGTGCAGCTCACTCGGCAAGCTGTCCCTGGACGCGATGATCCAGCGCGACGTGCCGGAGACCGTGCGTACGTCGGTCTTCGCCCGCTCGGAGACCGTGCTGCAACTGTCCTGGGTGATCGGCGGCGGCTGCGGCATCGTCCTGCCCTTGATCCCCCGCCTCGGCTTCGGCTTCCTCGCCGCCGTACTCCTGGTCGTCGTCTTCCTCGTCGTACGCATGAAGCCGTCCAGCAAACCCACCGCCGGCCCCCTCAAGCCAGGGGGACTCGGCGGCCCTCGCGGCGGTGGGCACCACACCGACCGCGAGGCCGAGCGGCCCACGAGCACGAGCCGGACGATCCTGACGACCAGCGTCGCCGAGCAACGCGCCAACCGGCCCCGACGGCCCGATCAGCGGTACGACGAACCAACCGTGGAACTCAAGCTCGACGGCCAGCAGCCACCCACCGCACAACCATCGCGCCCGGACCAGCCAATCGGCCGCTGGTGGAGCGGCCAACCGGACGAAGACGACGAGGACACCGTCGAAGACCAACCCCCCTGGTCCGAAGAACCCACAGTCGAACGCAACCGCACCCCCTCCAACCGCCGCCACCCCGGCCCCCACCCACCCCGCTAACCCCAGCCAACCTGAACTCGCCGTGGAGCTGGGTTGCGGGCGCGGCATGTGTACCGAAGAACGGGTAGTGGTGGGCTTCGGCCCTGGATTGGCGGGTTGCCAAAGCGGGATCGAACAGGGCGGAACCGACTACCACCCGTTCTTCGGTACGGGCTACCCCATCGGACGGGGGGCGCGGCTAGGCGGTGAGGGCGGGCTGCTCGTCGAGGGCCTCGTCGGCTGGCGCCGGAGTCGTGCCGCGGAGGGTGAGGGTGGCGGCCACGGCTGTGGTTAGGAGTAGGAGGGTGCCTACTAGGGCCACGGTGTTGAAGCTGTGGGTGAAGGCGTGGCGGGCTGTGGTGAGGACGGTTTCGGCTAGTTCGGGTGGTAGGTGGGCGGCTGCGGCGGAGGCGGCGGGGAGGCCTTCGCGGACCGGGGCAGCCACGTCGTCGGGGAGGTCTGCGCGGTAGGCCGCCGTACCGATGGAGCCGAGGATGGCGATGCCCAGGGCGCCGCCGAATTCGCTGCAGGTCTCCATCACCGCCGAGGCCGAGCCGGCCCGCTCCGGGGCGACCGATCCGACGATGGCCTCGGTGACCAGGGACATCACCATGACGAGTCCCGCTGCGAGGAGTCCGGAGCCGACCAGGACCACCGCGAGCGGGCCGGCTTGCGTCAGGACGCCGTACCCGGAGGCCGCCAGTACGAAGGCGCCGCCGATCACATAGGCGCGGTCCACCCGACGGGCGAGGGAGGTCGCGAGCGGCGCGGCGCCGCCGACGATGACGGACGGGGCGAGTGACCACAGCGCGGCCTTGAACGGGCTCATCCCGAGCACGAGTTGCAGGTACTGCGTCATGAAGACCGCGTTCCCGACGAGCGCCAGCATGCCGATCGTGTTGGCCGCGAGCGAACCGCTGAACGCCCGGTTGCGGAACATCGAGAGGTCGATCATCGGGTACGACGCCGTCCGCTGCCGCTGCACGAACACGACTCCGAACACCAGGCCGGCCACGATCGCCACCACCGGCAGCATCGACAGCCCGTGCGCGGCCAACTCCTTGATCCCCCAGATCGCCGGCAGTACGGCGGCCAGCGACAGCAGCGACCCGATCAGGTCGAACCGGCCCGCGTCCGGCGCCTTGAACTCGGGCAGCAGCATCGGCGCGAGCACCAGCAGCAACAGCATCGCCGGCGTGTTGATCAGGAACACCGAACCCCACCAGAAGTGCTCCAGCAGGAACCCGCCGAGCACCGGCCCGAGCGAGATCCCGCCCATCATCACCGCGCTCCAGAACGCGATCGCCTTCGACCGCTGGGCCGGGTCGTGGAACATGTTCCGGATCAGCGCCAGCGTCGACGGCATCAGCGTCGCACCGCCGATGCCGAGGACCGCGCGGGCGGCGATCAGCTGCTCCGGGTTCTGCGCGTAGGCCGCCGCGATCGACGCCAGCCCGAACGCGACCGCACCGAACAGCAGCAGCCGGCGGCGCCCGATCCGGTCGCCGAGCGAGCCCATCGTGATCAGCAGGCCGGCCAGCACGAACCCGTAGATGTCGAAGATCCACAGCTGCTCGGTCGCCGACACCCCGAGGTCCGCGCTGATGAACGGGACCGCGAAGTACAGCACCGAGACGTCCATCGAGACCAGCAGCAGCGGCAGCGCGAGCACGCCGAGCGCGATCCATTCCTTCCGCCCTGCACGTTCAGTCGTACTCATGACTACCCCTCAGATTATCTGTGTACGACGCACACTGTGTGCGCCATACACAGACCATAGCCGCATCTGTCTATGATGTAAACAGATAGACTTCGGGGCAGCCGAGAGGAGAGGTCGACGATGAGCGACGAGACGCCGGTGGAGCTGCCGCGGGTGCTGGAGCAGCTGTGGGGGATCGAGGGACGCCAGCGGCCGGGACCGCGGCCGGCGTTCCACATCAGCGATATCGGCCGGGCCGCGATCAAGCTGGCCGACGCGGGCGGGCTGGCGGCGGTCTCGATGAGCAAGGTGGCGGCCGAGCTCGGCTTCACAACGATGTCGCTCTACCGGTACGTCGACTCCAAGGACGACCTGTACGTCGTGATGCTGGATGAGGCGTTCGGCGAAGCCCCGGAGCCGGATCCCGGTCAGGACTGGCGCAGCCGCATCACCGCGTGGGCAGAGGCGTTCCGCGACGGCCTGCGGAAGCACCCGTGGATCCTGCAGGTCCCGTTGACCGAGCCGCCGCTGTCACCCAACCAGCTGACCTGGATGGAGGCGGCGCTGCACGCGTTCGACGGCACGCCGCTGACACCGCGCGACAAGCTGTCGGCGATGCTGCTGGTGAACATCTACGTCCGCGGCACGGTCCAGCTGACCCTGAACATGCTGACCCGTTCCGCCGAGGAGGCCGCGGCCGCGGACCTGCTGTACAACCAGCGGTTGCGACTGCTCGCGACCGAGGACCGCTTCCCCGCCATTGCGGCCGGCGTACAACAGCCGAACTCGGCCGAGGAGCTCGACCTGGACTTCGAGGCGGAGGGTTTCCGCGACGGCCTGGACACCGTCCTCGACGGCATCCAGGCCCGGATCGTGCGCAAATCCACCTGACCCACCCCGCGGGGATATCCCCGGGCGGCGTGGGTTCTCCCCTCGGGTACGAGCAGAGAACCCCCGGTTCGAGGGGATATCCCCTCGAACCGGGGGCGGCGGCTGCGGGTGGTCAGATGTCGAGTTTGTCGGCTACTCCGCGCAGGACGGTGGCCACCTGGCGGGCGGCCTTGCCGTCGGGCTGGCGGCCGCGGCGGTAACCCTCGCCGAGGTTGTCGAGGAGCTTGATCAGGTCCTCGATGACGAGCTGCATCTCCTCCGGCTTCGGCCGCATCGCCTTCGCCACCGACGGCGGCGGGTCGATCAGCCGGACCTGGAGGGCCTGTTCACCCCTGCGTCCCTCGACGACACCGAACTCGACCTTCTGGCCCGGCTTGAGGTTCGTCACTCCGGCGGGCAGGGCGTCGGAGCGGACGTAGACGTCCCCGCCCTCCTCTTTGCTGAGGAAACCGAACCCCTTCTCGGAGTCATACCACTTGACCTTGCCAACGGGCACGAGAACCTCTTGTTGTCAATCGTCGGAACAGGACGGGCGGGCTGCCCGATCGGCTACCCAGCGTACGTGAACCAGCGCTGCCGCGCCTCAGGAAAAATTATCGGCCAGGTGCCTCGTCACCGGTACTTCTCCGGGTCCTTCAACCGTTCGTTCATCGACCCGGAACGGAACCCGCGCGGATCGACCTGGGCGGCCGGGAATCCTTCCGCCACGACCGCGTCGACGAGCGCCTGCCGGTCCACCTGATCCAGCAGCCGCGCGTCGATCTCGATACTCGCGGTGTCCCCGACGTCGCGGACCCGGACGTTCTCGACGCCGTACGGCGTGAGCAGTGCACGGACCGTTTGTTCGGCCCGGTCGACCCGGGCCAGCAGGTTCGGCGTGATCCGGATGCCGTACGCGATCCGGCTCGACAGACACGCGGCCGCCGGCTTGTCCGACGTGTCCAGACCCCAGCTCCGGGAGGCCTCGCGGATCTGCGCCTTGGTCAGCCGCGCGTCCTTCAGCGGCGTGATCGCACCCCGCTCGAACGCGGCCCGGATGCCCGGCCGGAATCCGGCGATCGCGTCGTCGGCGTTGGTCCCGGTCGCGATCGCGGTGATCCCGAACTCGTCCGCGATCGGCTGCAGCGTCTCCACCAGCTCGGCCTTGCAGAAGTAGCACCGGTCCCCCGCGTTGGCCTGGTACCCCTCGCGCTCCATCTCGTGCGTGTGCGGGGTGACATGCCGTACGCCGATACCGTCCGCGAACCGTGCGGCCGGCTCCAGCTCCGCCACCGGCAGACTCGGCGACACCGCGGTCGCCGCGATCACGTTCGCCGGGCCGATCGCCCGGGCCGCGGCCGCCAGCAGGAACGCCGAGTCGGCACCGCCGCTGAACGCGACGACCATGTTCTTGTAGCCCGACAGCCGCCGCATCAACGCTTCCAGCCGCTGCTCGAGCACATACGCGTCCAGCCAGGCCGGGAACTCGGTCAAATCGTTCAGCACGACGTCAGCGCCGTACGCCCGGAGTTCGTCAGCGGTGAACGGCCCAGTGGCCACGCTCACCGCGACCGCGCCGGCAGCACGCGCACCGTCGATGTCGGCCGTGTGGTCGCCGACGTAGATCGTCGCCTGGTGCTCCCGCAGCGCGATGCCCTTCTCGGCACCGTGCAGATCGCCGACCGGCTCGTCGACGTCCAGCCCGAGGTGCTCCAGGTGCAGCACCACGGACGGCGTGTACTTCGCCGACACCACCATGGTCTTACCGCGCAACGCCCGTACGGCGGCCAATGACTCGACCACACCGGGCAGCGGGAGGCTCCCGGTGATCGCGTGCGACGGGTAGTGCTCGCGGTAGCGGGAGACCATCGCGTCGACCTGCTCCGGCGGGAACCAGTTCGCCATCTCCCAGGTCAGCGGCGGCCCGAGCCGACTCACCACCAGGTCGGTGTCGATCGGTACGCCGGTCTCCGCGGCGAGCAGATCCCACACTGCCTGGATCCCCGGCCGGGAGTCGATCAGCGTCATGTCCAGGTCGAACCCGACCACGAGTTCCGGCACGTCGAACGTCGCGGCGGTGGGCTGGATCTCGGCGGTTGACACGTCCCCAACCCTACGTGCTCCCCGCCCGCGCCCGGTCTCGCATCCCGAAACAGCGTCTATGTCTACTAAATCAGTAGGAAAATACATATTAACCAACCCCCGAGGGAGCCACCCATGACCACCCAGCTGGAAGCACCCGAGATCACCGTCACCAAGGCCGGCGGCGCGATCGGTGCCGTGATCGGCAACGTCCGCCTCGGCGGCGACCTGAACCCCGAGACCGTGGCCGCGATCCGGCAGGCGCTGCTGGACCACAAAGTCATCTTCTTCCGCGAGCAGCACGACCTCGACGACGCCGGCCAGCTCGCCTTCGCCAAGCTGCTCGGTACGCCGACGCTCGCGCACCCGACCTCGAAGAGCCTCGAGGGCTCCGAGCACGTGCTGCCGATCGACTCCGACTACGGCAAGGCGAACAGCTGGCACACCGACGTCACGTTCGTCGACCGGATCCCCGCGATCAGCCTGCTTCGCGCCGTCACGTTGCCCGCGTACGGCGGCGCGACCACGTGGGCCAATACCGTTACGGCGTACGCGAATCTGCCCGTCGCACTGCAGGCCCTGGTGGACCGGCTGTGGGCCGTGCACAGCAACGTCTACGACTACGCCGGCCGGGTCGACGAGACCCGGATCGGCGGGGTGGACGTGAAGGTCGAGGAGCACCGCAAACAGTTCGTCTCGAAGCTGTTCGAGACCGAGCACCCGGTCGTCCGCATCCACCCCGAGACCGGCGAGCGCTCGCTGGTGCTGGGTCATTTCGTACGGCGCTTCGTCGGCTTCACGTCAGCCGAGACGACCGCGTTGTTCCAGCTGCTGCAGAACCGGATCACGAACCTCGACAACACCGTCCGCTGGCAGTGGCAGCCCGGAGACCTGGCGATCTGGGACAACCGGGCGACCCAGCACTACGGCGTCGCGGACTACGACGACCAGCCGCGGCGGCTGCACCGGATCACCCTGGCGGGCGACATCCCGATCAGCATCGACGGAGTCCGCAGTACTCCTCGGACCGGTGATGCGGAGCACTTCTCTTCACTTGACAATTGATCGCGATCTGTTCGCTAACTTGACATTCGCGGTGATTTTGTAAACCCTTGTCGGCATGGACTCCTTCGCCGACCGCACCAGACGTCGCCTGCGCGACGAGTTGCTGGACGCCGCGCAGGATGCGATCGAGACGGGCGGGTACGACGGGCTCCGGATGGCCGATGTGGCTCGTCGTACCGGGGTTTCGCGGCAGACCGTCTACAACGAGTTCGGCGACAAGTGGAGCCTGCTGGCGGCGGTCGCGGCGCGCGAAACGGAGCGGTTCCTGCTGGAGGTGAACGCTGCGCTCGCCGAGCAGTCCGATCCGATCGACGGTTTGCGGGTCGCGGTCGAGCGGGCGCTCACCCTGGCCGGGGACAACCCGCTGGTGAAGGCCGCGCTCAGCCAGCCGGGGTCCGACCAGGCCAGTCAACTGCTGACCACACGGGGGCAGCAGGTGCTGGAGCTGGCCCACCTCCGGCTGGATGCCCATGTCAGGGAGCACTGGCCGGAGGTCCCAGCCGAGGACGCGACCAGCTGCGTCGACGTCGCCTTGCGCGTCGTCCTCAGCCACATCGTCACGCCGGGCCCTCCCCCGGCGGCTGTGGCGGCGCAGCTGGCCCGCGTCCTCAGTCCATTTCTGAGCGCTAGCAGGAGGTCGCGATGACTAATCCCCTTCACAGGCAGGGTTTCAGCTCACTGCGGTCTGGCGGCCTGAACTGGGAGGCGCTGCCGCTGCGGCTGTTCGACAAGGGCAATCGCAAGTTCTGGAATCCGCGTGACATCGACTTCAGCCAGGACGCGAAGGACTGGCAGGAGCTCAGCGACAACGACAAGGACAACGCGTTGCTGCTGTGCTCCCAGTTCATCGCCGGTGAGGAGGCGGTGACCGAAGACCTCCAGCCGTTCCTCCAGGCGATGGCGGCCGAGGGGCGGTTCGGCGACGAGATGTACCTGACCCAGTTCTGTTTCGAGGAGGCCAAGCACACCGCGGTCTTCCGGCTCTGGCTGGACGCGGTCGGCGTCACCGAGGATCTGCACCACTACGTCGAGAACAACCCCGGCTACCGCGCGATCTTCTACGAGGCCCTGCCGGTCGCCCTCAAGTCACTGGCCGACGACCCGTCCCCCGCCAACCAGGTCCGAGCGAGTGTCACCTACAACCACGTGGTGGAAGGGACTCTGGCACTGACCGGGTACCACGCGTGGAACCTGCTCTGTACGTCGCGCGGCGTCCTGCCCGGCATGCAGGAACTGATCCGCCGGATCGGCGACGACGAACGCCGGCACATGGCCTGGGGCACCTTCACCTGTCGCCGCCACGTCGCCGCCGACGCATCCAACTGGCAGGTCGTCACCGACACGATGGAGGAACTTCTCCCGCACGCGCTGACCCAGATCCAGTGGGCGATGGACAACTCCCCCGAGCTCCCGCCGGAGATCAACCCGACCGCGCTGATGACGTACGCCGGCGATCGCGCCACCCGCCGACTCGGCGCGATCGAGTCGGCGGTCGGCGCGGACGTCGCCGGGATCGATCTCGACTACTCCCCCGAGAAACTCGAGGACGACTTCGGCGACGAGGACTCAGCCGCGCTGGCGGCGGTTCGTTAGTACGACGATCAGGGCCGCAGTCGCCAACAAAGCGGGCAGCCACGTGACTGTCGTCGTACCGACGTGGTCGGCGACCTGGCCGCCGGTGAAGGCACCGAGTGCGATCGAACCGTTGTACACCCCCACGAGTACGGCGGACGAGGCTTCGGGGGCGCTGGGTGCCGCGGCGTGACCCCAGGCCTGGGTGCTCACACTCGTTCCGCCGTACGCGAGACCCCAGACCAGTAACAGGATCAGGGCTCCGGTGAGCGTCGTACCCAGGAACGGCATCACCAGGCTTGCGGCTGCGACACCGGCGGCGATGAACGTCATGGCGCGGACCGGACGCATCGAGCCGGTGAGGAAGTTGCCGAGTACGCCGGCCACGCCGTACGCGAGGAGCAGGCTGCCGATCAGCGCGGGGCTGATACCGGCGAGCTTCTCCAGCAACGGACGGACGTAGGTGTACGCCGAGAAGTGGCCGGTGACGATCAACGCGACCAGGAGCAGACCGACGCGGACCTGCTTGATCTTGAGGACCGCCAGCACGTCTCCGATCCGGACTGCGGCAGCCGCGGGAAGTGGCGGCAGCAGGAAGGCGAGGGCGACGGCGAGTACGACGGAGAGCAGGCCGACGGCTGCGAAGGCCCAGCGCCAACCGATCAGCTCACCGACGTACGCACCGGCCGGAATGCCAAGCACAGAAGCGATTCCGATCCCGCTGAAGATGAGCGAGGTCGCCGGTCCGACGGCGTGCGGCGGGACGATCCGCGGCGCGAGGCCGACTGTGAGCAGCCAGACTCCGCCGAGCGAGATCCCCATCAGCACCCTGGCGACGGCCAGCACGCCGAACCCGGGGGCGACTGCCGCGAGCAGCCCGGCCGCACCCAGGAGTGCCATCAGAGCAACCAGGACTGTCCGGCGGTCGACCTTGCCGAGCAAGAGCGGCAGCACGGGGGACGCGAGCGCCGAGACCGCACCCGTCACCGTCAGGGTCAGGCCGGCCGTTCCTTCGCTGACGTGCAGCGCGGAACCGATCGGCGTGAGCAGGCCGACCGGCATCAGTTCGGCCGTCACGACGGTGAACACGGTGGCCGCCATCGCCACGGGAGCACCCCAGCCCTGTGTCCTGGGTGCTACCTGGTCGGCGCAGATCGTTGTCATACTTCAAGACTTCGGGAGTCCGGAGGTGCGGAACAACGGCGATGTGGTCATGCTTGTATTAGCTGAGCTAATCGATCGGGAGGTCGCCCGGTGGCTGTGGAGATCCGCGAACTGGAGTGCTTCCTCGTGCTGGCCGACGAGCTGCACTTCGGCCGTACGGCGGAACGCCTCTACCTGTCCCAGAGTCGCGTCAGCCAATTGCTGCAATCGCTGGAACGCCGGATCGGCGGACCGCTGTTCGAGCGGACCAGCCGCCGGGTCGCGCTGACTCCGCTCGGCAAGGAGTTCCTCACCTCACTGCGACCGGCGTACGTCGCGCTGGAACGGGTGGTCGAGAACGCCCGGGACTTCGCCAATTGCGTGAAGGGCAAGCTCCGGATCGGCTTCCAGGGAACGGCGAACGACATCATCCTGGCCGCCGTGTCGGTGTTCCAGTCGCAGAATCCGAACTGCCTGATCGAGACCTGCGAGCTGCCGCTGAACGACCCGTTCGGCGCGCTGCGACGCGGTGAGGTCGACGCGGCGGTCGTCATGATGCCCGTCGCCGAGGATGACCTCGTGCTGGGCCCGGTCTTCTCGCGGCAGCAGCAGACCCTGACGGTCTCGACCCGGCACCCCCTGGCCGATCGTGAACACCTCGACGTCGAGGACCTCGCAGGCTCCGAGCTCATCGCTGTCTCCGGCCCCGCACCCGCCTATTGGCGGCAAGCCCAAGCGCCGACCCAAACCCCGGCAGGCGCCTTGATCCATCGCGGCCCGGAGTACCGCACTTTGCAGGAAGGCCTGTCGCTGATCGCCGCCGACCGGGGCGGCATGCTGCTGTGCCGGCGCAGCGCCGAACAGAACCGTCGTGCCGACATCGTCAACATCCCGATCACCGGCGTCCCCGAGTCGGCGCTGGGCCTGGTCTGGCGCCGCGACGAAGACACTCCGTCGCTCCAGGCCTTCGCCGCTCACCTGAAGGGCGACTGACGCGCACCGAAGCGGTTGCCCCTCTCACAGCCCGAGTAGCTCCACCGACTTCGCGCGCATCTCGACCTTGCGGATCTTGCCGGTCACCGTCATCGGGAAGTCGTCCACGAGCAGGACGTACTTCGGGATCTTGAAGTGGGCCAGTTTGCCGGTGGCGAACTCCTTGATCGCGGCCGCGTCGAGCGGGTCGGCGCCGGGTTTGAGCTTGATCCAGGCGCAGAGTTCCTCGCCGTACCTGGCATCCGGTACGCCGACGACCTGCACGTCGGCGATGTTCGGGTGGGTGTAGAGGAACTCCTCGATCTCACGCGGGTACACGTTCTCGCCGCCGCGGATCACCATGTCCTTGATCCGGCCGACGATGTTCACGTACCCGTCCTCGCGCATCACCGCGAGATCCCCGGTGTGCATCCAGCGGGCCTGGTCGATCGCCTCCGCGGTCTTGTCCGGCTCCTCCCAGTAGCCGAGCATCACCGAGTACCCACGGGTGCACAGCTCCCCGGGCTCGCCTCGCGGTACGACCAGGTTCGTGGCCGGATCGACCAGCTTCACCTCGACGTGCGGCATCACTTTTCCGACGGTCGACGTACGACGGTCGAGGTCGTCGTCGCGACGGGTCTGGGTCGACACCGGCGACGTCTCGGTCATGCCGTAACAGATGGCCACCTCGGCCATGTGCATGTCCGCGACGCATCGCTTCATCACCTCGATCGGGCACGGCGATCCGGCCATGATCCCGGTCCGCAGACTGGTCAGGTCGTAGTCGGCGAAGTCCGGCAGCCCGAGCTCGGCGATGAACATGGTCGGCACGCCGTACAGGCCGGTGCAGCGCTCGTCCTGGACCGCCTTCAGCGTCGCCGCGGGATCGAACGCCGGCCCGGGAATCACCATGCAGGCGCCGTGCGTCGTACAGCCGAGGTTGCCCATCACCATGCCGAAGCAATGATAAAAGGGGACTGGCAGACACAGCCGGTCCTCTTCGGTGAACGCGATCGTCTCGGTGACGAAGAAGCCGTTGTTGAGGATGTTGTGGTGGCTGAGCGTGGCGCCCTTCGGGAAGCCGGTGGTGCCGCTGGTGTACTGGATGTTGATCGGGTCGTCGAAGGCCAACTCGGCTTCCCTGGCGTGCAGTTCGTCCACGGTGACGCGGCCGGACGCCGCCCGGAGCTCGTCCCAGTCGCCGGTGCCGATGTAGACGGTCTCCTCCAGCGCCGGGCAGTCCTTGCGGACCTCGTCGATCATCGCGCGATAGTCGCTGGTCTTGAACTCGGTCGCCGACACCAGCAGCCTGACGCCGGACTGGTTCAGTGCGTAGGCCAGTTCGTGCGTCCGGTACGCCGGGTTGATGTTGACCAGAATCGCGCCGATCATCGCGGTCGCGTACTGCGTGATCGTCCACTCGGCGCAGTTCGGGGCCCAGATGCCGACCCGGTCGCTCTTCGCGATCCCGTGTGCCAGCAGGCCGCGCGCGACCACCTCCACCTCGGCGCCGAACTCGTCGTACGTCCATCGCCTTCCGGTCTGGACCTCCACCAGCGCGTCGCGATCGCCGTACCTGCTGACCGTGCGTCTGAGATTGGCTCCGATCGTTTCACCCAGCAACGGAACCTCGGACACCCCGGACGCGTACGAAGGCAGGCTCATGCCGGTCATCGTCACGCGCGGTGCGTGCGCGAGCAAGTGCACGTGCGGCAGGAAACAGGGGGTGGACGGCAAGCAATGTCCTTACCAACTCTCCGTCATATCGGTCGCGCAGCGTGGTTAACCGGTTACATTGATGGGGAGAGGTGTGAGGCATGGGCCGTTCCTTGGAGGGTCAGGCCCGCAGCGACCGGCCGCCGGGACGCACCGCGGAGGCGGCACAGCGAACCGCTGCGGTGGTCGAGCGTGTCCGGGCCCTGGGCAACGTGCTCGCCGACGCCCTCGCGATCGATGTCGACGGCACCGATCTGCAGACGCTGAAACGGGCCCCGCGGCGGGCACCGCCGACGGTGTTCCCGGCTGATCTCGAGCCACATCCGGGCCCGGTCTGGGCGGCGTTCGTGCCGCACCCGCCGGGTCGCTTCCGCTGGTGGGGCGCGGAACGGCGGTACGCGCGCCGGCTGGCCGCCGCCGAGGACCGGTTCGCCGAGGCGATCGAGCGGCACCGGGCCGGTGAGGAGAACCGGCGTGAGCGAGTGGCTCGCGCTGTGCGGGACCAGGTCGAGCAACAGCGCCGGCTCGACGAGGCGACCGCGGAGCAGCATGCCCGGATCGACGCCTATCAACGGGCGGTCGAGAACCGGGACCGCGCGGCGGTCAGCAAGTACTTCCAGAAGGCGCTGGACCGGGTGGCCGAGCCGCTCGACTTCCCCCGTCGGCGACGGGTCGGGTACGTCCCCGAGTCCACCTTGCTCGCGGTCGAATGGGAGTTGCCGGGGGTGGACGTCGTACCTGCGCAGGCGTCGTTCGTGTATGACCGCGCGCTGGATGCGGTCGTGGAGGTGCCGCGGCCGTCGCAGGAGGTGCGGCTGCTTTATCAGCAACTCGTTGCCCAGTTGGCGTTGCGGGCCTTGCACCTGGTGTTCGGCAGTGACCGGTACGGCGTGGTGGACACGGTGGTGTTCAACGGGATGGTCGAGTCGGTGGACCTGCCGACCGGGCAGACCGTCCGGCCGTGCCTGATCACGTTGCGCGCGACGCGGGAGCAGTTCAAGGCGTTGGTGCTGGACCAGTTGGACCCGGTCGCGTGTGTGCGGCACTACTTCTCCGCCGAGGTGTCACGGCATCCGGAGGAGTTGCAGCCGGTGGAGCCGGTGCTGGAGTTCGACCTGGCGGATCCACGGACGATCGAGCCGGTCGACGTACTCAGCGAGATCGACAGCCGGCCGAACCTGCTCGAGTTGAGTCCCGAGTCCTTCGAGCACCTGGTGCAGAACCTGCTCACCCGGATGGGCCTGGAGACACGGCTGTTCCGCCGGGGTCACGACGGCGGGATCGACTGTGTCGCCTACGACCCACGGCCGATCACCGGCGGCAAGTTCGTCGTACAGGCCAAACTCTGGACCCGCACCGTCCCACCGTCCGCCGTCCGCGACCTGTTCGGCACCGTCGTCGACGCCGGCGCCACCAAAGGCATCCTCATCACCACCAGCGGCTTCGGCCCCTCCAGCTACCAGTTCGCCACCGGCAAACCCCTCCAACTCATCGACGGCACCGCCCTCCTCTCCCTCTGCCACCACCACAACATCCCCGCCCGAATAATCCCCCGCGCTAGTTGACTATGTCCTGAAAAGTGGCATATGCCCGAAATAGTGGGCATCCCGCGCTAGTGCTGCGTCAAGGAACGTTGGGGTCGTTATCCGCGGCTGGCCTGCAGTTCGACAGGATGTATGCGGCCACTGCCGCCGACGCACGCCTGACCAGACCGGTAACACGGCTCGATCGCCCGACACCTCCTGTCGAACTGCACAAGCCAGCCCGTCTCACCCGTGAACGCCGGAACCGTGGACAGCAGTCGGGGTGGTGTCCGAAGGGCCGCGCAGGCATCCACCACGTCTCCGCTCACTCACGTGTCAGACTGCCTGCATGGACACTGGGGTGAGCGTTGTCGGGTCGGGGCAGGTCAGTGCGGCGCCGGATGTACTGCGGGTGTCGTTCAGCGTCGAGCATGTCGCGCCGGATGTGGCCGCGGCCGTCGCGCGGGTGGGGGAACAGACCGACGCGGTCATCGCAGCGTTGCGCGGGCAGGGCATCGAGGCGGCCGACATCGCGACCACCACGGTGAACGTCTACCAGGAATACCGCGAGCACGGCAGCGCACCGGGATACCGCGGCTCGCACATGCTGACCGTGACCACGAAGGACCTGACCGGATTCGGCCGGCTGCTCAACGCGGCAGTGGATGCCGGTGGCAACAGTCTCGGCCTGCAGGGGCTCCAGTTCGACATCGAGGACAAGGCCGAACTGCTGACCCGCGCCCGCGAACTCGCGTTCCGGCAGGCCCGGGCCAAGGCCGAGGAACTCGCCGCCCTGGCCGGCTACTCGCTCGGCTCGGTCACATCCATCTCCGAGACCCACGGCCATGTCCCCTGGGTGGAGCAGAGCAAGAGCGCCGCCGCCTTCGACGCCGCCATCAACATCACCCCGGGAGACACCTCCATCGACGTCTCCCTCAACGTCCATTTCTCCTGGGCCTGATACCGGTCTGGTGCTGTATCCTGCCCCGGTGCGCCGCGTGTCTGGACGGCGAATCGTTCCCTGGGGAGGGTCCACACATGTCGTTGCAGCGCCCCCTTGTCGCGACCGTACTCGCGGTGGGCCTCACATTGACCGCCGTCGCCTGCGGAGGCGACTCCAAGCCGGAAAGCGCCTCAACACCTTCGGCCACGCCCACGCCGACGCCGACCGCGACCAGCAGTACGCCGTCCGTCGTACCGACGACTCCGGCCGCGCCGGCGCCGCGGACCAAGGCGGCGCTGACCAAGGCCCTGCTGGCGTTGGAGGATCTGCCGGCCGGGTTCGCGGTCGAACCGGACACCGGCGGCGATGACGGCGGCGAACTGTCGTCCACGAACTCCAACTGCAAGAAGCTGCTCCAACTGTTCAACGCCGACGTGTCGCCCGGGGCGAAGGTCACCGTGGAGCGGGGCTTCTCCGGCGGTCAGAACGGACCGTTCGTCGGCGAGCGGCTCGAGGCGATGCCGTCGGCCAAGGCGACCACGGCTCTGCTCGCCGCGACCAGGGCGGCGGTGAAGTCCTGCACCAAGGCCAAGCTCACCATCGACGGCGTCGGGACCTCGGCAGTGTCGATCACCGAGGTGGCCGCTCCCAAGGCGGGCACGTCCCCGATCGCGGTCCGGGTCGCCGCGCAGAGTGGGGCGTTGGAGGGTCTCGAGGTGACCTTCGTGTTCGCCGGGCTCGACGACGTACTGCTGAGCATGAACTTCGACGACAGCTCGGACATCGAGGAGCCGACGCTCGCGGCGGCGGAGAAGGCGACCAAGATCCTCGGCACCGCCAAGACCGGCACCTGACCCCTCTGCGGTTGCGCGGTCGGGGAGACTTCTCTCATGTATGCGCCGGCGCCGCTGAGGCGGCAGTTGAACCGGTCCGGGCTGTTGCTGCTCGGACCGGCCTTCGTGGCGGCGGTCGCGTATGTGGATCCGGGCAACTTCGCGACCAACATCGCGGCCGGGGCGACGTACGGCTATCTGCTCTGCTGGGTGGTGGTCGGGGCGAATCTGATGGCCGTCCTGGTGCAGTATCTGGCCGCCAAAGCGAGTATCGCGACCGGCCGGACACTCCCCCAGCTGTGCCGTGACCACTTCACGCGGTCCACGTCGACCGGGCTCTGGGCGCAGGCCGAGCTGGTGGCGATCGCGACCGACCTGGCCGAGGTGGTCGGCGGTGCGATCGCGCTGAACCTGTTGTTCGGAATCCCGCTGCTGCTCGGTGGGGTGATCACCGGCGCCGTGTCGTTCGGGTTGCTGATCTATCAGTCGAAGCGCGGGCAGCGGCCGTTCGAGGCGGCGATCATCGGACTGCTGGCCGTCGTACTGCTCGGATTCGTGGTGTCGACGGTCCAATCGGAGCCGTCCGCGGCCGGTGTGATCGGCGGCCTCGTACCGCGGCTGGACGGGACCGCGTCACTGGTCCTGGCGGCCGGGATGCTCGGCGCGACCGTGATGCCGCACGCGATCTGGTTGCACGGTGCCCTCGTCACCGACCGGCACTGGAAGACGCTGGGCTCGGCTGAGGGCAAGGCCCGGGTACTACGAGCCACTCGGCTGGATGTGGCTGTCGCGATGGCGCTGGCCGGTGCGGTGAACCTGGCGATGGTGGTCGTCGCCGCGGCGGCGCTGGACGGGACCGGCGCTGATTCGCTCGATGCCGCGCACAGTGCGATCGGGGTCAGGCTCGGCGAAGTGCCGGCTCTGCTGTTCGCGCTTGCCCTGCTGGCCAGTGGGTTCGCGTCGTCGTCGGTCGGCACGTACGCGGGTTCGGTGATCCTGGAGGGTTTCTGGCGGCGCCACGTTCCGCTCGCGGTCCGGCGGCTGGTCACGCTGCTGCCCGCGCTGCTGATCCTTGCGATCGGCATCGATCCCAGCCGGGCGCTGGTGATCTCGCAGGTGGTGCTGAGCTTCGGCATCCCGTGTGCGCTCTGGCCGTTGGTCAGATTGACCGCGTCCCGGCGCGTCATGGGTGACTTCGTCAACCGGTGGGCGACTACTCTCGCCGCATGCCTGGTCGCGACCGCCGTTTCGGTGCTCAACGTCGTACTGATCGTGCTCACCTTCCGGGGATGACATGACCGCTGTGTACGCCGTGAGCGACATCCACGGTCACCCCGAGAAACTCCAGGCGTCGCTGCAGGCCGCCGGGCTGACCGATGCCGATGGCAACTGGTCCGGGAAGGACGCCCGGCTGTGGTTCCTCGGCGACTTCTTCGACCGGGGTCCGGACGGGATCGGCGTACTGCGTCTCGTCCGCAAGCTGATCGACCAGGCGCCGGCCGGGGACATCCGGGTGCTGCTCGGCAACCACGAGATCCTCGCGCTCGGGATGCACAAGTTCGGCGGCATGTTCGTCCCGCACGAGGGGATCACCTCCCGCAGCTTCGAACGGTCCTGGGCACTGAACGGCGGCCAGGACCGCGACCAGGAGCTGCTCACCGACGACGATGTCGCCTGGCTGCTCGACCAACCGATGCTCGGGCTGGACGCGGGTCACCTGCTGATGCACTCCGACACCGCGGAGTACGTCGAGTGGGGTGACACGATCGACCAGATCAATGCTGCGGCGAGCGCCGAGCTGCACAGTGACGACATCGTGGTCTGGTGGGAGATCTGGCGGCGGATGACCCAGCGGTACGCCTTCCGCGGCCCGAGCGGAGCCCGGGTCGCGTCGATCATGCTCGAACACCTCGGCGGTCACCGGATCGTGCACGGCCACAGCATCGTCGCCGACCAGCTCGGCATCGACCCGGCGTACCTGACCGAACCGCTCCTGTACGCCGACGGCCTCGTCCTCGGCATCGACGGCGGCGCCTTCGACGGCGGCCCCTGCCTAGTGGTCGAACTCGAACCGCTGTAGCGGGAATGCCTCAGCAACGTCTCCGGTTGTTGAAATGTTGACGGCGAACCACGCCCCCTTGGGAGACGTTGATGGCGGAGAAGAAGATTCCTGGTCCGGACCACCCGATCACGGTCGCGAAGAACCCGGATCGGGTGGTGGTGAAGGCCGGCGACCAGGTCATCGCGGACACCCGGGACGCGTTGTCGCTGCAGGAGGCGAGCTACCCCGCGGTCCAGTACATCCCGCGCGACGACGTCGACCTGACGCTGCTCGAGCGCACCGATCACCACACCTACTGCCCGTACAAGGGCGACGCGTCGTACTACAGCGTCATCCCCGCCGGCCCGGACGGTGTGAACGCGGTATGGACCTACGAGCAGCCGTACGACGCGGTCGCCGACATCCGCGACCACGTCGCCTTCTACCCGGACAAGGTGTCGATCGAGATCATCGCCGACTGAGGAACTCACGCAGCACCGGAGCGAGAACCTCCGGCGGTACGACGTGATCCTGGTCGGCCAGCTCGGACAGTGACGCGGCCGGCAGTTCCTTCACGATCCGGTGCGCCGCGTCGACCATGAACGGCGGCGACGCGGTCCCGGCCACGACGAGGGTTGGCTGCGCGATGCTGCCGAGCAGGTCGACCGGCACCCGCCCACCGGGTGCGGCGTGGTCCATCACGGCGAAGTCGTACGCGAGGGTGTGCGCGAGGTCCGCAACACCGGATGCGGCCGCGGTCTCCAGAGCCGCCTCCTTCGGCATCCCCGCGAGCATCAGGAACACCTCGACGGCTTCGCGACGCCGGTCGGCGGCCAGCAACTCGAGCACCTGCGCGCCCTCGTCTTCCGTGTCGACGTCGTCCGGCCCGTACGGCGGCTCGTGCAACACCACTTGCGTGAACGGCAGCCCGGTCCCGGCCGCCACCGCGACGAGTCCCGCGCCAGACGAGTGGCCGTACACCGCCGCCGTGCCGCCGACAGCGGTGAGCAGCGCGCCGATGTCATCCACCTCGCGCAGTACGGCGTACGTCGTACTGTCGCCGCTGTCACCGCGGCCGCGCCGGTCGTAGGTCACCACGTCGAAGTCGCCGGCCAGCTCGTCCGCCAACGGTCGCAGCGCACCGCGATCGCACAACGCGCCCGCGACCAAAATCAGCCGTGGGCCGCTGCCCTGGCGTTCGTACGCGATCGTCGTACCGTCCGCGGAAGTCACCGTCTGCATGTCGTCCTCCTGTGTCGTCGTCGCTGACGACCGGAACGTCGGAGCCGGGCTGCGAACTTCGACATAATCCCTGGCGCCGGTCGCGCCGGGGTGATTCACTGCGTCCCGATGATCAGCAGAGTCGACGATTACCTGCACGCGGTCCCGCTCTCCGGCTCGGTGGCCGAGCAGATCGGTCCGTTCACGCTCTTCCGCAGTACGACGGTCTGGCCGTACTACGCCCGTCCGGTGCCAGGCGCCGGTCACACCATCACGCCTGACGATGTCGACGCTGTGCGGTCGCGCTGCCAGGAGCTCGGCATCCCGCTGAGTTTCGAGTGGATCATCGAGACCTGCCCGTCGCTGGGTCCCGCGGCCGCGGCGGCCGGGCTCACGTTGGTCGAGCATCCGTTGCTCATCCTCGAGCGCGACGACTTCCGACCGGCGTCCGCGGATGCGCGCTGCGAGATCCTTCCCGCGGATGACGCCGTACTGCGGCAGGCCCGGGCGGTCGCGTCACTCGCGTTCGGCGACCCTGGTACGGCGGTCGGCGAGGCCGGGCCGAAGGAGCGCGACGACAAGGCGGCCGACGTACCCGCCGACCTGATCGAAGCGGTCCTGGATCGCGTCCGGCGGGGCGTGACGGTTGGTGCGGGCGCGTTCACCGACGAGGGCATGGTCGCCAGCGGGCAACACCAGCCGGTCGACACCACCACCGAGATCGTCGGCGTCGGCACGCTCCCCGCGATGCGCCGCCGCGGCCTGGCCGCCGCCGTCACCAGCGTCCTGGCCGAGCACGCCTTCGCCAACGGCGTCGACCTCATCCTGTTGTCCGCCGAAACCAAGGCCGTCGCCGCCGTCTACGAACGCGTCGGCTTCCACCGCATCGGCACCGCGGGGGCCGCCGAGTAGTGGTGGGTAGGCAGAGGGCCGTACCGTTGTAGGGATGAGCGAAACCGAGCGGAGCCGCCCACGTACCCTCGCTGAGGCACTACGTACCTGGGACGACGCTGCCCTCGGTGAGCTCTTGCAACGGCGTCCGGACCTGGCGATGCCGATCCCGGCCGACACCGGTCAGCTGGCGGCACGGGCGACGACCAATGCGTCGGCCGCGCGGGCGATCAACCGTTTGGACGAGTTCGGCGTCGACCTGCTGGAGTCGTTGTCGGCCTTGCCGGAGCCGGTGGATCTGGCCGCTTTGGCAGCCGGTGTCGCACAACCTGTCGAGGTGGTCCGGCCGCGGGTCGCCGCGTTGCTCGACCTGGCGCTGGTGTGGGGTACCGAGGACGACCTCCGGCCCATCCGCGCGGTCCACGAGCTGCTCGGGCCGACACCGGCCGGGCTCGGTCCGGTCACCACCAGGCATTTCGGTGATCTGGACAAGCTGATCGAAGAGGCCGGTCCGGATGCCCGTGAGGTGCTGGACAAGCTGACCTGGGGTCCGCCGACCGGTTCGGTCGAGAAGGCCGAGCGCCCGGTCACGATCGCGTCGGCCCGTACGCCGGTCGAGCGGTTGCTCGCGCGTGGTCTCGTCGTACCGAAGGATGCCAACACTGTCGTGCTGCCGCGGCAGATCGGGCTGCACTTGCGTGGTGGCCGAGTGCTTGCGTCGACACGGCCTGTGCCGCCTCCGTTGGACGGCAAGAAGGTGTCGGCAGCGATAGCAGACCGGGCGGCAGCAGGTGCGGCGCTCGACCTCGTGCGGCAGGTTGACCGCGCTCTGGAGCAGCTGGGCACAGAGCCGCCTCCAGTACTGCGCACTGGCGGCATCGGTGTGCGTGAACTGCGCAACCTGGCCGGCAAGATCGGTGCGGAGGAGCCGACAGCTGCTGCAGTGCTGGAGATCGCGTACGCCGCTGGACTCGTTGCAGCCGTGGAGGTCGGCACCAGCGAGTTCTGGCTGCCGACTAGCTCGTACGACGACTGGCTGGAGCTGGACCTCGCACACCGATGGGCGCAGCTCGTCATGGCGTGGTTCACCGGGCTCAGAGCGATCGGACTGATCGGCCGGCGCGACAGCGGCGGTGCGACAGCTGCAGCTCGCGAGCGACTCATCAACGCGCTGGCACCCGACCTCGAGCGGCTGCTGGCCCCAGAGGTCCGAGTACTCGCGCTACAAGCCTTGGCAGAAGCAGGAGCCGGTACGGCGCCTGCCACCGAGTCAGTGGTCACCTGGGTCGCCTGGCACCGGCCGCGACGTGGTGGGCAGTTCCGAGACGAGCTGGTCGAGTGGACCATCACTGAGGCCGCACTACTCGGTCTGACTGGTCTGGGCGCTATGGCGAAGCACGCACTACCGCTGCTGGAGTCAGAGCCCACGTCTGAAGACCTGGCCGACGCAATCCGCCCACTGGTCCCTGAGCCGGTGTCAGAAGTGCTGCTGCAAGCAGACCTCACCGCAGTCGCCCCTGGTCCACTGGTCCGGGTAGTGCAGGACGAGCTGTCCGCCATGGCTGACGTGGAATCGCACGGCGGTGCAGCGGTCTACAGGTTCAGTGAGAGCTCGGTACGACGTGCCTTCGACCTTGGACGGACTGCGGACCAGCTGCACAAGTGGCTGGCCGAGCACTCGCGTACACCGGTCCCCCAGCCGCTGACCTACCTCATCGACGACGTTGCCCGGCGTCACGGCGTACTCCGGCTTGGTACGGCGTCGACGTACCTGCGCTGTGATGACGAGGACGTGCTCACCCACCTGCTCAGCTCGAACCTGCCGGGCATCCGGTTCCGTCGACTGGCTCCGACCGTGGTGGTGTCGCCGTCGCCACCGGACATGGTGCTGAGCCGGTTGCGGGAGGCTGGTCTCGCACCGCTCGCGGAGACGTTCGACGGGGTCGTGCACGTGACGGGTGCGGCTACGCGTCGTGGTGACGCGCCACGTCGTCGTACCAGCCGGGACTTCGTCGACAGCCCACTCGACCTCACCGACGACCAGGTGAAGGCCGTGATCGAGAAGGTCCGGGCCGGCGACCGCATCGCCGCCGAACGCCCGGCCGACAACGGTCTGGTCGAGCCAACCGCCCCGGCCGAGACGATCGGCGTACTGGCCAACGCAGCCGAGGCCCACACCCGCACCTGGATCTCGTACGTCGACCACAACGGCACCGCCTCCGAACGCATCGTGGAGCCAGTCCGCGTGGCCGACGGCTGGCTCACCGCGTACGACGAAGGCGCCGACCAACCCCGCACCTACGCCCTCCACCGCATCTCCACCGCCAGGCCTGTCGTTTGACCTCCTGAGGCACAATGGAAGGTCGGACATCGGTGAATGGGAGATGCAGTGACAGACGGTCCTCTGATCGTGCAGTCGGACAAGACGCTTCTGCTCGAGACTGCACATCCGGACGCAACCGACTGCCGGAAGGCGATCGCGCCATTCGCTGAGCTGGAGCGCGCCCCGGAGCACGTGCACACCTACCGGCTGACACCACTCGGCCTGTGGAACGCACGGGCTGCCGGGCATGACGCGGAGCAAGTGATTGATGTTCTGCTGCGCTACAGCCGCTACCCGGTCCCGCACTCGCTGCTGGTCGATATCGCCGAGACGCTGGACCGCTACGGACGTCTACGGCTCGAGAAGCATCCACAGCACGGTCTGGTGCTCGTCACCACCGACCGGCCCGTGCTGGAGGAAGTACTGCGCAGCGCCAAGGTCAAGCCGATGCTCGGTGCGCGGATCGACGACGACACCGTGCTGGTGCACCCGTCGGAGCGCGGTCACCTCAAGCAGACCCTGCTCAAGCTCGGCTGGCCCGCTGAGGACCTGGCCGGGTACGTCGACGGTGAGACGCACAAGATCGAGCTCGCCCTGGACGGCTGGCACATGCGCCCGTACCAGCAGCAGGCGGTGGACTCGTTCTGGCACGGCGGCTCGGGTGTCGTCGTACTGCCGTGTGGTGCCGGTAAGACGATCGTTGGCGCGGCCGCGATGGCACAGGCGTCCGCGACCACGCTGATCCTGGTGACGAACACGGTGTCCGCGCGGCAGTGGAAGGACGAGCTGCTGAAGCGCACCAGCCTGACCGAGGAGGAGATCGGCGAGTACTCCGGTGCCCGCAAGGAGATCCGCCCGGTGACGATAGCGACGTACCAGGTGATGACCACGCGCCGGAAGGGTGTGTACACGCACCTGGAGCTGTTCGACGCGCGCGACTGGGGCCTGATCGTGTACGACGAGGTGCACCTGCTGCCGGCGCCGATCTTCCGGATGACCGCCGACCTGCAGACCCGGCGGCGGATCGGCCTGACCGCGACCCTGGTCCGCGAGGACGGCCGCGAGGGCGACGTGTTCTCGCTGATCGGCCCGAAGCGGTACGACGCACCCTGGAAGGACATCGAGGCGCAGGGCTGGATCGCGCCGGCCGACTGCATCGAGGTGCGGGTCGACCTAGAGCAGACCGAGCGGTTCGTGTACGCGACCGCGGAGCCCGAGGACCGCTACCGGCTGGCCGCGTCGACCCCGGCGAAGTCGAGGCTGGTACGGCGGATCGCCGAGCATCACGAGGGCGAGCCGCTACTCGTGATCGGGCAGTACATCGACCAGCTGGACGAGCTCGGTGAACGGCTGGAATGCCCGGTGATCAAGGGCGAGACGACGGTCCGCGAACGCCAGCGGCTGTTCGAGGCGTTCCGCCAGGGCGAGATCAACCGGTTGGTGGTCAGCAAGGTCGCCAACTTCTCCATCGACCTGCCCGAGGCGTCCGTCGCCATCCAGGTCTCCGGCACCTTCGGCTCCCGCCAGGAGGAGGCCCAACGCCTGGGCCGCGTCCTCCGCCCCAAGGGCGACGGCCGCACCGCTCGCTTCTACTCCATCGTCGCCCGCGACACCGTAGACGCCGAATTCGCCGCCCACCGCCAACGCTTCCTAGCCGAACAGGGCTATGCGTACACGATCGTCGACGCGGAAAACCTCTTCGCCTAGACCGACCTGCAGGTCGACAGGAGGTGTCGGGGGTCTGCGCGTCATCGCCACGCTCAGCCTTGGAAGCACCGTTGTTCCTGATGAGGACACCTCCTGTCGATTTGCACTCCGTCAACCCGCGAGTCGCTGAACCAGGGCCGCTCGAACCATGGCGACGACCCAGGCCGGATCGCCGATCACCTGCTCGTACGTGAGCCGGAGCACGAGCCATCCCGCTGCAACCAGTTCGTCATAGCGGTGACAGTCTGCGGCGAAGTCCCGCCGGGACCCATGGAACTCGAATCCGTCCGCCTCCAGCGCCAGCCTGGCGCGCCGATGACCCAGATCAACCCGGGCACGGAACCAGCCGTTGGTCACCAGGACCTGCGGTTCGAAGCCATCGATGCCCTCGCTGATGAGGAGAGCCCGGAGCATGGACTCGAGGAAGCTGCCGGAATGGCGGGTCGCGGCTGCGGCCACTGTGCGAGCGTTCGGGCAGCCGGGACCGCGCATCGCGGCAGTGGCGGCAAGGAGCTCGTCGTGGCTGAAGTGTCCGGTGGCGAGGGCTGCGTCCGCGACGGCCAGTGCCTCGGCGAACGGGAGGACACGGGAACAGTCGACGACGGTCCGCAGCGGGGACGTGATCCGGTTCCGTCGTTCGTCGGAATCGGTGGCGGCCCAGTGCAGGACGGCGGGTGGCCCCGGACGTGGGCGGCGCTTGGGCGGGACCGTGACATGCGGCTTCTCCGCTGCCACCAGAAGTGGAAGATCCAACGCCGCCGCCGCACTCAGATGCGAGAGGACACCGTCGTAGGCCAGCGCCGCCACTGTGTCGGCCGGGAGTCCTGGAACCGCGTAGAGGCCATGCCCGATCCGCTGCACCTCCCCCCGTGCGAGCGCAGCCGCGACGGGGGGAAGTCGTCGCGATCAGCTCGGCATAGGAGGCCCACCCACCCATGCGCGCGAGGACCTCGCTGACCGATTCCATCCAAGGATGGTGCCCGACGTCGATCGATTCGCGGCCTGGCTTATCCACAGGGTGCAGATCGACAGGAGGTGTCCCAGTCTGACCAGGCGACCCACGCTCAGGTGCTGTCCGTCACCGTCTCAGTGGGGTATACGTCCTGTCGGTCTGCAGTCATTCGCCTAGGCGTGTGTGGATGCCGTGGAAGTGCTTCTTCATTGAGTGGGCGAAGGCGTCGGCATCGCCCGTCTGCAAGGTGTTGAGTAGGTCCCGATGCCATGCGGCGGCGTCGGCCGGTGAGTAGCGGGCCCCCGGCAGACGGGCGTCCACCTGGGAGAAGGTGCGCCAGAAGACGGACAGCAGGTCGATGACGAGGGCGTTGCCGAGTGGCTCGTACAGGGCCTGGTGGAAGGCCCAGTCCTCGTCGGGGAAATACTCGCCGGCGTCGGCCTTGGCTTCCATTCGCTGGACGATCACCTCGAGGTCGTCGTACCCGTGCTCCTTGAAGTGGCCGACCACGTCCTCCGCCAGGCCGACCTCGATGGCCTGGCGGACCTCGAGGACGTTCTGGACGTCGCGGAGGTCGCCGGCCATCGACTGGGACATCCGGAAGGCGAGCCCGTCCTCCAGCGACTGCAGGGAGACCTCGCCGACGTACGTCCCGTAGCCGTGCCGGATCTCGATGATGCCGACCGCCTGCAGCGCCTTCATCGCCTCGCGCAGCGGATGCCGCCCGACGCCGAGCTGGGCCATCAGCTCCTGCTCGTTGGGCAGCGGATCACCCGCCTTCAGCCCGCGCTCCAGGATGTACGACTTCATCTGGTCGCGGATGAAGGACTGATTCCCGGCCGCACCCCGTGCCCGGCTGAGCCCACCCGTTGTCACTGCCGGCCTCCTCGTTCTAGGAACCGTTCAGTGTAATCCGGCTCGGTCCAGCAGCGGACGGATCGCCGCGATCTCGGCCTCGTCGAGTGGGATCGACGGGTACGCCGTCACCGGGCAGGCGATCACACCGAGCAGATACAGCCCGGCCTTGAACGCACCCAGGGCCGCCGAACTCGCGCCCATTCGCGAACGGTCCGCGACATCGATGATCTCGAACAGCCGGATCAACCGGTCCTGCTCGGCCCGCGCCGTACGAAGGTCCCCGGCTGCCACCGCGTCGTACAACCGCACGTACCCGGCCGGATCCACGTTCCCCAGCCCTGGTACGACGCCATCGACGCCGAAGGCCAGCGACGAGTCGACGGTCACCTCCGACCCGGTCATGATCGCGAACCCGGACAGCCCGGCATCCCGCCGATCCAGCACCAGCCGACGCAGACTCGCCTCCTGCCCGCTGGAGTCCTTCACCCCGGCGATGACACCGCGCCGACCCAGCTCGATCATCAGCGACGCCGGCAGCTTCACCCCGGCCCGCGGTGGGATGTCGTACGCGTACAGCGGTGTGTCCCCGGCCAGTGACGCCAGCCGCACGAAGTGCCGCTCCATCTCGGCCGGATGCGTGGCGGCGTAGAACGGCGCGGTCGCGACCAGACCGTCCACACCGGCCTTCAACGCGGCCGACAGATGCGCACCGGCCCGGGCGGTCGCCGTGTCGATGACACCGGCCAGCACCGGCACCTGACCTGACACCTCCGCCACGGTGGTCTCCAGCACGACCTGCCGCTGTTCGTCGGTCAGAAACGTGCCTTCACCGGAGGTGCCGAGTACGAAGACCCCGTCCACACCGCCGGTCAGCTGATGATCGATCAACCGGGCCAGCGATGCGGTGTCGACGTCGTACTCGGGTGTGAGCGGGGTGACGAGCGGCGGTACGACGCCGGTCAGGCGGGCGGCGGAGTCGGTCAAGGGGTCTCCCAACGTCAAAGGGCGAATGTGGCGAAGCGGAGGTTTGCGAACGAGGACGTCTCACCGGCCTCGTAGAAGATCCCGACTCGACCGTCGGGAAGCAGAACCAGATCGGAATACCCGGCCATCCCTGGGTGCACGACCAACCCGGGCCGCCAGCTCTGCCCGGAGTCCTCGCTGACGAACACGGTCAGCTCCCGGCGGCTCGACGGATTCACCGGCGTCGACAACAGCAGCCGACCGTCGGGCAGCGCGAGCACACTCCCCTGGATCCCCGGCGCCGTGATCTCCGGAATCCCGGTGTACGGCGCGTCAAGCGTCGTACCGCCGTCCGAAGACCATGCGTGCACCCGTGCCGGCCCGGTTCCCTGGTGGTTGCGGGCGTTGAAGTACAGCCGACCGTCGGGCAGCTCGGCCACGGCGGTCTCGTTGGCGTTGATCTCCGGCCCGTCGTTGCGATCGACGAACCCGACCGACCAAGTGACACCACCGTCGTCGCTCACGATGCAGTGCCCGCCGTTCAACCGGATCAGGTCGTCAACGGGTTCAGCGGGCACGAACGAGTGGTTCGCCGGTACGACGAGACGCCCGGTCGTCAGCGCGATCCCGTGACACGGCCCGGTCGCATACCAACCCCAGTCGGCCGGCTTGACCTGCGCAGTGATCTCCATCGTCGGACTCCACGTCGCGCCGTCGTCGGCCGAGCGCTGGACGAAGACCCGGCGACCCTCCGAGGGGTCGGCACCGCGGGCCAACGACAGCTCCACCGCGTCAGCGCCGTTCTGCACAGTCACCAGCACGATGTCGCCACTCACAGGGTCGATCACCGGCACCGGGTTGCCGCAGGTCTTGCCCGGAACCGCGGACACCACCTGCAGCGGCAGCCAGGTCCGCCCGCCGTCGAGTGAGCGGCGCAGTACGACCTCGATCTCGCCCGCGTCGCCCGCCCCGTGCAGCCGCCCCTCGCAGAAGGCGAGCACCAACTCGCCCCGCGCCAGGACGGACGGAATCCGGAACGTGTGGTAACCGCTCTGGACCGGATCGAAGACGACCGAAGAGGCGATTTCCACGGCGCCGACTCTTGAAGACATAGGACGTACTATGTCATGGTGTGGCCCTCCGATGGAAGTGAGGCCTCATGCCAGTCAGCAGAAGAACATTCCTCGGCGGCGGCCTGGCCGCCGCCGCTGTCGCGGTCACCGGTACGCCGCTGCTGGCGGGGTGTGCTTCGGACAAGAAGAACTCGACCGCCGCCAACCTGGCGGTGAAGCTGCCGACGTACACCAAGTACGGCGAGATCAAGCCCGACCTGCCCGGGACCGACGTCGTCCTGGACGGCTTCCTGAAGTACCCGGCGAACCCGGTCCGGGCGATCACCGAAGCGCCGGGTGACGGCAAGCCGATCACCTTCATGACCAACATCCCCGGCGCGATCCCGCCGGCGGTGGACAAGAACCAGTTCTGGCAGGCGCTGAACGACCGGATCGGCTCCGAGCTGCAGATCAGCATGGCGTCGAACGACGAGTACAAGGACAAGTTCGCCACCCGGATCGCCGGCGGCGACCTGCCCGACATCCTCAACATCCCGGTCGACACCGTGCAGATCCCCGGCCTGGTGAAGGCCAAGTGCATGGACCTGACCGAGCAGCTGTCCGGTGACGCGGCCAAGAAGTACCCCTTCCTGGCGAACATCCCGACCGAGTACTGGAAGGGCTGTGTCTTCAACGGCGCCATCTACGGCGTCCCGGTGCCGCGCGGGATGTCCCGGACCTCGCTGCCGCTGTACCGCGCGGACCTGCTGGCCGCGAAGGGCATCAAGGACCCGGCGCCGAAGAACTTCCAGGAGTTCTTCGACCTGGCCAAGGAGATGACCGCGGCCAAGCAGAACAAGTGGGCCTGGACCCGGGTCCCGCTGTCGACCATCCGGCAGATGCTCGCGATCCCGAACGTCTGGAAGGAGGAAGGCGGCAAGTTCACCTCGATGTACGAGCACGAGTCGCAGCTCGAGGCCCTCGAGGCCGGCCGCAAGATGGTCGCCGCCGGGGTGATCAACCCGGACGCGTTCAACGACAAGGCAAGCGCCCGCAAGCAGTGGTTCAACGGCGGCATCGCGGCCTTCGACTACGACAGCTTCGTCGCCTGGAACCAGTACTACTCCGACAACACCGCTGGTGAGGCGTTCTCGGTGAACATGCTCGACGTCCCCGGTTTCGACAGCGGCGAGGGCGCCCCCTGGATGGGCTCGGCACTGAACAACATCACCTCGTTCAGCAAGGACAGCAAGCACTCGGTCGACACACTGCTGAAGATCGCCAACTGGATGGCCGCGCCGTTCGGCACCGAGGAGTACCTGTTCCGCAAGTACGGCGTCGCCGGCCGCCACTACACGTTGAAGGGCACGGACCCGGTGCCGACCAAGACCGGCGTGGTGGAGACCGGCATCGGCCTGCAGTACATCAGCGACTCCGCGCTGGCGCTCTACTGGGCGGGCAAGCCCGACGTACCGCAGAAGCAGCACGCCATCCAGGAGAAGGTCGCATCGCGGCTCACGTACGACGCGTCGTACGGGCTCTACTCCGACACCCAGTCGAAGAAGCAGACCCAGCTGGCCAAGACGATGACCGACCTGGAGAACCAGATCGTGCAGGGCAAGAAGCCGGTGTCCGACTGGACGGCGGCGGTCCAGACCTGGAAGTCCTCGGGCGGCGACAAGATGCGCACCGAGCTCGAGCAGGCCTTCTCCGAGGCGGCAGGGAAGTAGATGCTCCAGCGATCCAAAACGCGACCGCAGCAGCAGCTGAGCCTGGGGCAGCGACTGCTCCGGGACAAGGTGCTGCTGCTGTTCGCACTACCCGGGACCGCGCTGATCATCGCGTTCCACTACGTGCCGTTGCTGGGGAACGTGATCGCGTTCAAGGACTACCAGCCGTTCCTCGGCATCGGCGGCAGCGACTGGTCCGGCTGGGCGAATTTCTCGGTGATCTTCAACGGCGACCCGGCTTTCCTGCGGGCGCTGAAGAACACCCTGATCCTGACCAGCCTGCAGTCGGTGTTCGTGTTCCCGGCGCCGATCCTGCTCGCCCTGCTGCTGAACTCACTGTTCTCCGAGCGGATCAAACGGATCGCGCAGAGCATCCTCTACCTGCCGCACTTCATGTCCTGGGTGATCGTGGTCGCGCTGTTCCAGCAGATGCTGGGCGGCAGCGGGTTGCTGAACAACTACCTGCGGTCGCATGACCTGTCCACGATCAACATCATCGGGAACTCCGAGTTGTTCCACGTGCTGCTGACGTCGCAGATCATCTGGAAGGACACCGGCTGGGCGACGATCCTGTTCCTGGCCGCGCTGAGCCAGATCGACTCCCAGCTGTACGAGGCCGCCAGTGTGGACGGCGCGAGCCGGATGCGGCAGCTGTGGCACGTCACCCTGCCGGGGCTGCGCGGGATCATCATCCTGCTGTTCATCCTGCGGCTCGGCGACTCGCTGACCGTCGGCTTCGAGCAGATCATCCTGCAGCAACAAGCGGTCGGCCGCGACATCAGCGAAGTGCTGGACACCTACGTCTACAACAACGGCGTGATCGGTGGCGCCTGGGGCGTGGCCGCCGCGGTCGGACTGGTGAAGGGTCTCGTCGGCGTCGCATTGGTGCTCGCGGCGAACAAGGTCGCGCACATCTTCGGCGAGCAGGGGGTGTACCAGCGATGAGTCGCAAGATCGTGAACGGCGTACCGATGCCGTCCTGGCCGATGCGCGCCTTCAAGGGGCTCGTCCTGCTGGTCTTCTGCGCGGTCGTGATCATCCCGTTCGTCGGAGTGATCTCGACCAGCGTGGCGCCGAACAAGCAGATCAACGAGTCCGGCGGGCTGGTCTTGTTCCCGGAGTCGGTCAGCTTCGCCGCCTACCAGTCGCTGTTCGCCGGCGGCGTGGTGACCCAGGCACTGTTCGTCAGCGTGTTCGTCACAGTGGTCGGTACGGCGCTGAGCCTCGCCGTCTCCTGCTTGCTCGCATACGCGCTGTCCCGGCCGTCGTTCACGGCCGGGCGGCCGATCCTGCTGGTGATCCTGTTCAGCATGCTGTTCTCCCCCGGGATCATCCCGACCTACCTGGTGGTCAAGGGGGTCGGGCTGCTGGACAGCATCTGGGCGCTGATCGTGCCGACGATGGTCAGCGCGTTCAACGTGATCGTGCTGCGCGCGTTCTTCATGAACCTGCCGAACGAGATCACCGAGAGCGCCCGGATCGACGGCGCGGGTGAGCTGAAGACGTTCGGCTACATCGTGCTGCCGCTGTCGAAGGCGGTCCTGTCGGTGATCGGGTTGTTCTACGCGGTGGCGTACTGGAACGCGTTCTTCAGTGCCCTGCTGTACTTGAACGACAGCAAGCTGTGGCCATTGCAGCTGGTACTGCGGACATACGTCATCAACGACACCCAGTTGGGCAGCGCCGAGCTCGGCACCGAACTGCTCCCGCCGCAGGCGTCGATCCAGATGGCGATCCTGGTCGTCTCGATCGTGCCGATCCTGATCATCTATCCGTTCCTGCAGCGGCACTTCGCCAAGGGCGTGCTGACCGGTGCCGTGAAGGGCTGACCACCCCGTCAAGAGCTGATCGCAACGGCGTGACGGACGTGTCACGAACGGTGCCCCTGAGCGTGCCCAGGGGTTGCCCAGGGCAACGCCAGGGTTGCGCCTGGGCGAATCCTGAGGGAACGCCAGGTACCGTCGAAAAGCATGGGGCTACAGGCGCTGGAGCGGGTGGGGATCGGCGGGGACGGCGAAGGGCGGGACGCGAAGTCCGGCCCGATCGTCTGGCGGGTGGTACGGGAAGCGGTCCTGTTGGCCACCCTGTTTCTTGTCTACACCGCGGGCCGGCAGATCGCCGCGAAGCACACCGGCTCCGCGTTCGACCACGCCCGCGAGATCCTCGCCCTGCAGAACTGGCTGCACCTGCCGAACGAGGCCTCGATCCAGCACGCGGCACTGAAGATTCCTCAGCTGGTCGAAGGAGCAAACCTCTACTACGCCAGTGTCCACGCACCGCTGACCGCCGCGGTCCTGCTCTGGCTGAGCATCTGGCGGCCGAGGGCCTACACCCACGTCCGCTGGACGATCGTGTCGGTCACCGGGCTGGCGCTGATCGGGCACATCGCGTTCCCGCTCGCCCCGCCGCGGATGATGCCGGGCTTCGTCGACACCGGCCTGCAGTTCGGCCAGTCGGTGTACGGCGTAGAGCGCTCCGGCGGGGTGGCGAACCAATTCGCCGCGATGCCCAGCCTGCATGTCGGCTGGGCCGCCCTGATCGCGCTCTCGATGATCCTGATCACCCGGTCGAAGTGGCGCTGGCTGTGGCTGGCCCACCCGATCATCACGTTCGCGGTGGTCGTCGTGACGGCGAACCACTACTGGCTGGACGGGATCGTGGCCCTGCTCCTGCTCGCGATCAGCCTGCCCCTGCTGCTCCGCCCCGGCCTGCACGAGGACCGGCTGCGCACGCGTAATTCGGTTTCGCTCCGCCAAGTGCTCAAGTAACGTGGCTGGGCTTCCCCCACCCTTTGCCGGAGGTTCGCTGTGCCCGCTGATACGTCCGACATCCTCCAGGCCGAGAAGGACTACCTGAAGACGTCGCGCGCCGCGCTCGCGGTGATGCGGGAGAAGACCGGCGCGCTGGAGATCCACAGCGCGGACCGGGTCAACCAGGAGTTCCTGAAGGCCGCGATCTGGCGGCGGATGAAGGAACTCGAGGACGACCCCGACGTGCCGCTGTTCTTCGGCCGGCTGGACTACCTCGAGCCGACGGACGAGACGTTCCACATCGGCCGCCGGCACGTGAACGACGCGCTCGGCGAGCCGCTGGTGGTGGACTGGCGGGCAGATATCTCGGTGCCGTTCTACCGGGCCAGCCGGACCGAGCCGATGGGTGTGGGGGTACGGCGAAGGTTCGGCTTCACGCACGGCGAGATGACCGCCTTCGAGGACGAGGACCTGACCTCAGCGGCCGCGCCCGACGAGCACAGCGACATCCTGGACGCGGAGATCGAGCGTCCACGTTCTGGCCCGATGCGTGACATCGTCGCGACCATCCAGCCCGAGCAGGACGTGATCGTCCGGGCCGGTGTCGACGACACCATCTGCGTCCAGGGAGCACCCGGGACCGGGAAGACCGCGGTCGGTCTGCACAGGGCGGCGTACCTGCTCTATGCCTATCGGGACCAGCTCAGCCGGGCCGGGGTGCTCGTGGTCGGGCCGAACGCCAGCTTCCTCCGGTACATCGGTGACGTGCTCCCCGCGCTGGGTGAGATCGAGGCGAAGCAGACGACCGTCGAGGAGCTGGTCGCCCGGGTGCGCGTCGCCGGGCCGGGGGCTGCGGCGGTCGACGTACTGAAGGGTGATGCCCGGATGGCGGAGGTGCTGCACCGGGCCGTGTGGTCGCAGGTGCAGTTGCCGAAGGAGGCGCTGGTGGTGCCGCGCGGATCGCATCGCTGGCGGGTTCCGGCGTACCAGGCAGAGGAGCTGGTCAACGAGCTGCGGACCCGTGGCGTCCGGTACGGCGCGGGTCGGTCGATGTTGCCGCAGCGGCTGGCGCACGCCGTACTGCTGCGGATGGAGGCGGCCGGTGACTCCCCGGATGACCGGGTGCAGGACGCAGTGGCGCGGAGTCGTCCGGTGAAGCAGTACGCCGAGGCGCTCTGGCCGGCGGTGGAGCCGGCGAAGCTGGTGTTCCGGCTGTTCACCGATCCGGAGCTGCTGGCCGAGCACGCCGACGGGATCCTGACTGACGAGGAGCAGGCCCTGCTGCTCTGGGACAAGGCACCCCGGTCGGCCGGTGCCGCGAAGTGGTCCGTGGCTGATGCCACTCTGATCGATGAGGTCGCCGATCTGGTCGACCGTACGCCGTCACTCGGGCACGTGGTCCTGGACGAGGCCCAGGACCTGTCAGCGATGCAGTTGCGCGCAGTGGGGCGTCGGTGCTCGACCGGCTCGATGACAGTCCTCGGTGACATCGCACAGGGCACCACACCGTGGGCGACACCGTCCTGGGACGAGGCACTCAAGCACTTGGGTAAGACCGGCGCCCACACCGAGGAGCTGACCGCAGGCTTCCGAGTGCCCGGCCAGGTGATCGAGTACGCCGCCCGCCTCCTACCGTCGATCGCACCGCACCTCACGCCTCCCACTGCGGTACGACGAGCGCGCGGTGAGCTCACCATCACCCGCGTACCGGACAGCCTCGCCGCGGCCGTGACCACGGTCGAGGAGGTGTCATCGCGCCTCGGCTCCATCGGACTGATCGTCCCTGACGCACTCGTGACGGCGACCCGGAAGGCCTTGCAGGACAAGGGGATCGTGTTCTCGGTCCTCGGCGACGAGGACGACGTCGACGCGCATCTGGACGTCGTACCGGCCTCACTGGCCAAGGGTCTCGAGTTCGACCACGTGGTCCTGGTCGAGCCGGCCGACATCGTCGCGGGTGAGGCCGACGAGCGCACCGGCCTCCGCCGCCTCTACGTCTGCCTCACCCGTGCGGTCACCTCACTGGCAGTCCTGCACAGTCAGGACCTGCCGCTGGTGCTAGAAACCGCGGGAGCCGCCTGAACGCCGTGACGAGCGGCGGGACGAGCCTCCACCGCTGGAGCGGGTGCGCGACGACCAGGAGCGTCTGCTGGAGCTGCTGCCACTCGACCAGCCGTCGTCGTCCGAGCTGTCGTAGCCACTCGAGGACGACGACCAGCTACTGACCGAGGTGCCCACGTCGGAGCTCCAGCGCCTGAACCGGGCACCCGGCCGACGCGACTGCCAGCGAGTCCGCATGTTGTCCGCGGCACGGCGGGCGTCGTCGTCCGGGAACCACCAGCGGCGGCCGTCACCCTGCGACCAGTAGCCGTCGATGTACGCGGCCATGTCCTCGCCGAGCGTCCAGTACGGCCGCGGGCTGTCCCACCGCTTCACCATCCTGATCTCCGGCTGCTGCCCGGCCAGGTCCCGCTCCTTACACGCCGCACAGACGTCGACCTCGCGGGTGCTTCCCCGCTCCGGTTGCCACTCGACTCTCGCCGTACTAGGCCCGTGGCGGGGGTCGAAGAAGCACGGCGCGGTCGGCTCCGGCATCGGCTGCCCGGCCCGTACCGCGTCCAGGCACAGCAGGCCGTACCGCGCTGAGCCGAGCAGCGTGGTCACTGCCTCGATGTCCTCGTCGCCCCTGGCCTCGTCCAGCCGGCGCCGAGCCTTCTCGACCGCGTCGAGGATGTCCTTGGACAGCTTGGACTGCTGCGGGTCGGACGTCGTCGGCAATGCGGAGACCTGCTGCGACAACGCGATGACCTCCTCGTTCAGCAGCGGCCGGGTGAGGTCGAGGTGCTCCTGCTCGTCCTTCCGACGCGTCCGCCGGGCGCCCAGCGCGGTGACGCCGTACCAGAGCCCGACCAGACCGGCCACACCACCGGCGTACGGCGCTGCGTCAACGTAGAACGGCTTGTTCACCTCCTGCGCGCGCTGGATGAACCTGGCCAGCATGTCCTCGTAGTCCGGCGCACAGCAGTCCACCGCCTGGTCCACCGCGTCTTCCACGTGGTACGTCGGCCCGTGGTCAGCCCGCTGGACGGCATGGAACCCACGGCCCTTGGACTCCGACGTCGCGTCGACCAGTACGGCGTACACGCCCTCGACACCGACCCGGTCGTACAGCTGGTCGGCGATCTCCTCGCCCTCCCAGGCGGGGGACGAGTAGTACTTGGACTCGGCGTTGCTGATCTTCGCGACCGGGATCACCGCGATCCGCATCGGCGCCCCGGCCGACTTGGCAGCGCGATCCAGCTTTGCGGCCTCCGACGCGGTCAGCTCGTCCACCTCCGGGTCCACCCAGACACCGGGGTCACCGAGGTGTGCGGCCACGGTGTTCATGTAGGCGTCCGGGTCGTCGGCCGCATGGGCGGGCGCGGCCGGCAGGACGCTGGCCGCGACCAGTGCGAGCGCTCCGAGCAGTCGTTTCATCGTGTCCCTCCCGAGAGCCGGTCCTGACAGGCTGCGCAGACCGGGACCTCACGGGACCGTCCGCCGGGTGGCCGGTACATCCAGTCCGTCACAGAGGTCCCGTGCGCGGGGTTGAAGAAGCAGAGCGCCCGCCACTGTGGTGCGGGCTTGCCCGCGATCCGCGCCTGTGCGCTGGCCAGCCGCCAGCGGCCGTACCCGACCGTCGCCCGCACGCCACGCAACTGCTCGTCGTCGGGCTCACCGTCGACTACCCGACCCGCGTCGGCGTACGCATCCATCGCCGCTTGCACGTCCGCCTTCGTATCCACGCCGTCCAGACGCACGTCCGCGGTATCCAGTTCCTCACCGAACCGCGTGACATCCTCCCGGGCCAGCGCCCGCCGCTCCTCCAGCGTGTCCGCCTCGTCCGGCAGTACGTCGTACGACGGCCGGTAGAGCGCCGGCCCGCCGTCAGGCCGGGACCTCCACCAGCGCAGCCCCAGGCCGCCGCCTATCAGCAGGACCAGGACGATGAGCATCAGCCAGAGCCAGACGGGCAGACCACTCGACGCCTCTGGTACGTCGAGCTGGTCCAGCACCCCGTTGAGCGTGCCGACCGCGTCGGACCGGCTGTGCTTGGCCAGCTCGTCAGTCAGGATGTCCTTGATCGGAGCGTCGACCCCTACCGCGCTCCCCCACGTGACCGCACCGCCGAACACGACCAGGTAGATCCCGTCCGCCGCCTGCTTGTCGACGGCGGAGTCCACGTACGCCCGGGCGGAGTCCTGCCGGTCCCGCCGCCCGTCGTTGAGTGCTTCGGCCGGAACCACCGCGATCCGGATCGCCGGCTCGTGGTCCTCCACTCGATCGGCCAGCTCCTTGGCGGCCTCGTCCGGGACGAGTGAGCGCTGCGTCGGATCGACGTACACCGGTGACGTCTTCCAGCCCTCGATGACCGGCGTGGGGTCGTTGGGACCGGTCACCGTGGACGTGACGAGCAGCAGCGCGGCCAGAAGACGCATGGCCGCTAGGGTACGTTTCTCAATTCCCTGCAGTAGCGAGCAGGTGCTCGGCGGAGTGCAGCGCAAGGCGGAGGGCGAGGCTCGGAGTGGGTTTCTCCGTGCCTCGTCCTCCAACGCCGCGATGTGCCTGCCGAGTGCCGCGCAGCACGCAGGGAATTGAGAGACGTGCCCTAGGCCTGCCCTAAGCACGGTCCTAGTCAGAAAACAGACACTGTTGCCAGTCTCACCTTCGACCTGGACTGGGTGATCCGTACGCGGAGCTCGGCGGTGGTCGCCGGGCTCTCCAGGGTCAGGATGCGTCGCTGCCCGATCGCTCCGAAGGTGGCCACCTGCTGCCAGCCGTCGTCCGTCCGCACCTCGACCACACCGCTCTCGATCTGCTGGCCGTACCGGATGTCCTCACCGAGTGACACCCTGCTCACCGTTGCCGCCTTCGGCAGGGTGAGGGTCAGCGTGCCGGTGCCTGGGTTCCGCCAGGACGTGTCCGGGTTTCCGTCGATCGCGGCCCGCGGGCTCACGCCGTCACCGGTCGCCTCGGCCTCCAGGGCCAGGTCGCGAGGCATGTCCGCGGCCAGTCGGGCCCGCCACTCGGCCAGTCGGGTCACGTCACGATCGTCGAACCGGCCCTGGCGGTCGGGTGGGATGTTGAGCAGCAGTACCGAGTTCCGGCCGACTGACTTGTAGTAGATGTCGGTCAGCTGATCCACCGACCGCGGTTCCTGCTCCGGGTGGTGGAACCAGCCTTCACGGATCGACACATCCGACTCAGCCGGCCACCAGGCCAGCTCGGTCGCACCCGCGTCCCGCCCGGCCAGCAACGCCTTCCGGCTGCCCTGGTCGGCGGCGGCGTACCCGAGTGCGTAGTCCGGTGAGCCGTTCGGCTTCGTGATGGTCGGTACGACGCTGAACTCGTCCGGCCGGGCCAGACCGGATTCGTTGCCGACCCAGCGCACATCCGGACCGCTGACCGCGATCGTGGCCTGCGGCGCGAGTGCACGGATCAGCGTGTACCAGCTGGGGAAGTCGTACGTCTCCACCTTGTCCGGTGGGATCCGGCCCTGCGCACCGTCGAACCACACCTCGTCCACCGGCCCGTACTCGGTCAGCAGCTCGTACAGCTGGTTGAGCATGTAGGCGCCGTAGTCCGACGCGGTGAGCGTGTACTGCGGAAGGTCACGTCCCTCGCGGTCGTCGCCCGGCACCAGGGTCGGGATGGTCCGTGGTGTGTGCGCACTGCCGTTGGCGTAGACGCCGTCGAGGTACTGGTTCTCGTCCGCGGGTGACAGGTAGAGCCCGACCTTCAGGCCGTACTTGCGCATCGAGGTGACGAACGCCCGCACCACGTCACCCTTGCCCTCCTCCCACGAGCTGGAGGCCACGCTGTGCTTGCTGTAGCGGGACGGGTAAAGCAGGAAGCCGTCATGGTGCTTCACCGTCAGGATGGCCAGCTTGAAGCCGGAGTCTCGCAGGGTCCGGGCCCACTGGTCGGTGTCCAGACCAGTCGGCTGGAAAAGGTTCGGGTCCTCGTCGCCATGACCCCACTCCAGCCCGGTGAAGGTGTTCACGCCGAAGTGCAGAAACGCTGTCTGCTCCATCCGCTGCCATGCGACCTGCCGAGCGTCCGGCCGGATCGCCGACGCCTTGGCCACTAGGGAGGTGACACACTCCCCCTCGGCCACCGGCTGCGTGCGCCCGGGCTCCAGCTTGCCGACAACACACGGCAACGCGGTGAGGCCCTTGGCCTCCGCGGGCGGCTTGCCAAGGAACGTACTGACACCGATGCCGTACGCCGTCCCACGCGCCCCGCCCAGCCACCGCACCTGTCCGTTGGACCTTGCGTCGGGGACAGTACGTCGTACGGCGGTCGCACTGGTGAGCGCGGTGACGGTGTCGCCGTTCTCGATCGCCAGACCGAGGTAGTAGTACCGCACGCCCTCCTTGACCGCGGGAGCCGGCAGCTCAACCGGAATGGTCTGGCCGCCTGCCTTGAGCTCGACGTCGTGAGTGCCGACGACGAGCTGGGCAACACCGAGCAGGTCGATCAACTGGACGCCTGGGCGAAGCACATCCGGGGACACGATGGTCTCCGCCAAGACTCCGCTATCGGCCGGCAGCCCGGAGGCATCCCAGCTGACCCCCGCGGCGCCGGAGAGCCGTAGCCGACCGGGCTCCGGGACAGTGCCGCCGCTGATCGATGGCACCGGATCGGCCCGCTCGCCGAGCGCGGGCTGGTAGTTGCCGTCAGCACCGATCGCGCCTTCGAACCCGACACTGACCTTCGCGGTCGAGACCACCGGCCGGGCCAACTTCAGATCAGCCGGATTGAAGGCGCCGCTGAAGGTCGCCAACCGCACCTGCCGGATCGAGCCCGTCAGCCCACGCTGCAACGCCGACGGATGCACCTCGTTGCCGAACCCGAGGTCCGCACCGGCGTCCGGATGCCAGGTCGCCGCGCCCTCCGTGCTGACCGCGGCCGGCAACTGCTGCCCGTCCAGGAAGGCGTGCAGCGTCGCGCCGCCACCGCCGACCTCATAGGCAAGCGCAAGCACGTGCTGCTCACCCGCCGACGGCACTGGGACGCTCTGAACGACGTCCCGCCACTCACCGCCGCTCTCGACGCTGAAGCCGTACTGCAAGTTGCTGCCGTTGTAGCGACCGAAGATCGCGCCGCCGACCGCAGTGATCGTGGCGAGGTTTCCTTGGGTCGCGTCCGGTGTGTACGCCGTCTCGATCAGGAACGACCGCTGGACGTCGCCACCGCTCAGCGCCGTACTCGGTTGGAACCGGACGCCATCGACGCCACCGCCGAGGACGACACCACGGGCCGGGTCGAGCGACTCGGCACCCGACCGGCGCGTGACCGTGCCACCCATCACCTCACCGGTCGCGGCCGTGTAGGTGTTGCCACTCGAGAACGAACCACCGAACGAGACGTTGAGTACGTCGGGATCGGCTGCGTGGGCGGCCTGGACACTGGTCAACGCACTCGCCGCCAGAGCAGCGGCGAGCAGGACGGCTGTGGCTCGCATGACGTCGTCCTCACTTGGCGTCGACAGTGATCTCGGCGGCGGTGCCGAACGGGTTCCCGCTCGCTTCGGACAGTTGGACCAGCCGCAGGTAGCGCGCGGTCGTCGCGGCGATCGGCACCCACTTCGCGTCCGGGCTGTTCCCGAACGTGCCCTTGGCCACCGGCTCACCCCAGTTCGTGCCGTCGGTGCTCAGGTAGATCTCGTAGTCCGCGATCCGCCCGTTCGTCGCGTTCAGCCGGGTCTGGTACGTCACCGCGCAGACCGACTTCGTCGCACCCAGATCGAGCTGGATCTCGTGCGGCGGCGGGGGCTGACTGGCGGACCACTCGGTGTGCCAGAACGTCGCCGGGTTCCCGTCGATCGCGTTCACCGCCCGACCGTCCTCCCCGGCCGTCTCTTCGCTGTCGACGTACGTGACCGCCACCGGACTACTTGCCGCCGGCACACAACTCAGTCGTACGCCGGCCGTCGACGCAAACTCGTGCGTCGTAGTTTCTTGCGTGTACGACGTGACCGCGCCGAGAGCGACCGTGGACGCGGCGGCATCCGCGGGTGGGGTCGCGGTGAAGGAGAACTCCTTCGTGGCAGCCGGGGCAAGGGTGGCGACGGATTGATTGCTGGGGGCAATGGTCCAGCCGGCCGGGGCGGATGGCGTGACGGTGATACCAGTCGCGGTCGTCTTGGTCGTGTTGGTGATGGTGACCGTCAGGGTGGCCGCAGTACCTGGGGTGACCGTCTGACGGTCGACGGCGGCTGTGGACCGGACCACGGGCGTGAGGGTGAGCGGGGCCGGGCTGTGGCCGTCCGGGATCTGCTGGACCAGGCCATTGCCGTCGAAGGTGGCCACCATTCGAGTGATCGCGTTGACCAACGTGATGCGGTCGCCGGACTTCGCCAGTTGCCAGCGTTGCAGGCGGTTGGTCGTGTCGCAGGTTTGCGCGGTGATCGCCGTACCCGGCTCGAGCGGTGTGTTGAGATAGCGGGTTCCGAGGCGGGACTCGGCGCAGCTGCCGGAGGCCAGGTTGGTCAGGGTGTAGTAGCCGTCGGTGGTCGGCGTGACGTCCCAGGCGGACTCGGTCGCACTCAAAGTGAGCTGCGCGCCTTCGGTGTTGTCTTTGGGGCCGAGGAACTTACCGCCGGTAGCTAGCGAGTAGGTGCCTGCGGCAACCGGCGTACGGTTGACGTTGTCGAAGCCGGGCGCACGGCCGACCGCGTCCGCGCGAGCGGTGAAGGTGGCGTAGTCCGGGTCGGGCTGCGGCGAGCCCCAGGTCGCCTGCGCGATGAAGCGCAACGGCATCCGGACCTCGACCTCGATCTCGTTCTCGGTGTTGCCGGAGCCGTTGTCCGGCCACAGCGTGATCTTGGCGCCGGCGATGCCGTTGCGATCGGCAACCGTCTCGCCGTCGAACTTCAGCGGCGTCCACCCCGACGTGTAGAGCTGCTGGGCGTTCATCTTGAACCCGCCGCGCACGTTGTAGAGCGCGTACGCCGCGTTCATCACCTTCCGGCCCTCGGCGAGCAGCGCACTCGGCTTCACCCCGCTGCCGAGCCAGTGCTCGACGATGATGTCGCGATCCAGCGGAACCGTGGCAGCGGTGGTGATGCCGTCGTTCCAGATCCGCAGCGTCTTGCCCTTCGACTTCACGTGCGCATTGATCCGGTTGATGAAGTCGACGAACGCATCCTGCGGTACGGCGTTCGGCCCGAACTTCTCCCGGGCGTACGCGAGCAGTTGCGGATAGCGGGCGTAGTCGGAGCCGAGCATGTACTCGTCGGCTCCCATGTGCCAGTACGGCGTACGGAACACACTCAGGTTCTCGTCGATGATGTCGGTCAGGAACTCGAACGCCTCGGGCTTGGTGATGTCGAGCCGGCTGACCTGCTTCTGGCCGGCGCTGTCGGTCAGCTGCAGGTCCGGCCGGTTGCGGATCCACGGCTCGATGTGACCGGGCGAGTTCACCTCCGGCACGATCGTCACGTGGTAGCGGTCCGCTAGTCGTTGCAGAGCGACGATCTGGGGCTTGGTGTAGTAACCCCACTCGACCGACTCGGGATGCGTGTCGCTCTTGACCTTGAGCTCGACCCACAACTGATTGAGCTTCAGGTACGCCGCGTCCTTCACCAACCGCTCGAACCACGCCGTCGATACGTTGATCAAGCACGCGCACACCCCGACACCACGCTCGGCATACGCCGGTACGTCGACCACTCGGCCGGCGGGGATCGTCGTACCTTTGAGCAACTGGAGCACCGTGCGCGTGCCGTAGAACGCGCCCGCGTCGGTCTTTGCCGTGATCGCCATGGTCTTGCCGACGGTCAGTTCATAACCCTCAGCCCCGAGATCCGCACGGGCCGGGTCGAGCCGCATCACCACATCCCCTGCACGTCCAGACGCCGTACTGCGGATAACGGGCAGCTGGCGTCCGGTCGACTCCCTCGCGTCAGTCGCGAAGGTGGCCGCGTCATCGTGCACTGCCGGCTGGTTGGGATCGACCAGGATGCGGCTCTCGCGGGTGAGCTGGAAGGTGCCGGCGGCGGACTGCCAACCGGTCAGAGCCGGGATCGTCTTGGGCGTGGCGGCTTGGGCTGCGGCCGGTGTGCTCACCAGTCCCGCTGCTATCAATGCGGTGAGCAACACAGGAATGAGGCGGGGCTTCATCGTCGGTCTCCTCGGTGGCGGCGAGTGCGGACGGAGTGTTTGGTTCGGATGTCTTCGGTGAGGTCGATCGCGGCACCGGCACGGTCCGAGGTCAGCTGGGCGACCCGGATGTAGAGGCAGTCGGTGACGACCAGTTGGGAGTGCCGCGCGGCCAGACCGCCGCTGCGGAACGAGGTCTCGAGGACCGCGGTGGTCAGCACTTCGTCGACCACACCGGCCAGTGGCGACCGCGGATCGCTGGTGATGCCGATCGTGGTCGCGCCGCGATCGCCGGCGAGCTCGACGGGTTCGAGGACTTCGGCCGTCGTACCGGAGTGGGAGATCGCGACCACGGCGTCCGCGTCGGTGAGCAACGCGGCGGAGGTGGCCGCGCCGTGGATCTCGGGCCAGGCCCGGACCTGCGCGCCGATCCGGAACAACCGCATCTCGAGTTCGGCGGCGATGGTCGAGCTGCCGCCCACGCCGTACACGTCGATCCGGCCGGCGGAGGCGAGTGCGTGCGCGGCTCGGTCGAGGGCCTTGAGGTCGAGCTGGTCGACGGTCTGGGTGATGGCTCGGATGTCGGCGTTGGCCACCACGGTCGCGACGCGGCTGAGCGTGTCGTCGTCGGTGATGACCGGGCCGAGGTCGGTGCTCCAGCCGGGGACAGTCGCGCGGCCGAGCTGGGTCGCCACCGCGATCCGGAGCTGCTGGTAGCTCGCCAGCCCGATCGCCTGCGCGAACCGGGTGACACTCGCCTGCGACACCCCGGCCCGCTCCGCCAGCGCCGCGGTGGACAGCTCGGCCACGATCTCCGGCTCCGCGAGCACGGTGTCGGCGACCAGCCGCAGCGCACCGGTCAGCCGCGGCAGCGTCGCGCGGACCCGGTCCGCGATATCCGTCGGCGGCTGCGGCGGGGCGGGCTTCGGCACGTGAATCATCCATTCACCGATCGGGAGGATCGGTGAAACACTGCGTCAGAGCCGCGACAGTGTCAAGGGCTAACTGCGAGGACTTCCGCTTCCTCGTCCAGGTGTTCGACCCGCTGCAGGGCCGGGTCGCGGCGCAGGGTGACGAGCAGGCCGAGCACGGCTACGTCGAGTACTGCGGCAACCAGAGGCAGATAGGTGATTCCAGCGAGCTGAATGACCAGACCGCCGACCACTGCGGACAGTCCGGCGCCCAGGTAGATCGCGGACGCGTTCAGCGAGATCAGCAGGCCACCACCGAGCTCCAGCAGCAGGTTCTGGATCGGCGGATTGAAGGCCCACGTGAACATGCCCCAGAGGAACAGTGCGACACCAGCACCGACCACCGTCGTCGCGGACACGTCGAGAGTCGACACCATCACGATGCTGCCGAGCAGGACGCCGTACAGGGTCCGCAGACTGCCGAAGCGGTCAGTCGCCCGGCCGCCGAGCAGGTTGCCGACAACGGCACCCAGTCCGTAGACGAGCAGCAGGATCCCCACAGCGCTGCCGCCGAGGTGCACGGTCTCCTTGAGCAGCGGCACGATGTAGATGTAGACGCTGAAGGCGGCGAGGACTCCGAGTACGGACATCGCCAGCACGGTCTGCACCCGGCGGTCGGTCACACCCGCGAACCGCTCCCGCAGACTGACCGCAGGTGGCGCATCCACCTTCGGCAACGCGGCGCGCTCGGCAATGGCAACCAGTACGGCGACAACGGTGATGAGGGCGAAGACGCCCTTGTAGCCGAGTGTGGGGCCTAGCAGGGTGCCGGCCGGTACGCCGAGCACCAGGGCAAAGGTGAGACCGCCGAACACGATCGCGACGGCTCTACCGCGCTCTTCCGCTGGCAGCAGAGCTGTGGCGAACAGAGTGGCCGCAGGTGTGTACATCGCGGCTCCCAAAGCCGCCACGACCCGACCGGCGATCAGCACGGGGTAGTTGGTTGCGACGGCGGCGATGAGGTTGCCCAGCGCGGCCAGGACGAGTGCCGCGATCAGGAGGGTACGGCGCTCCCACCGGCCGGTCAGCGTGGACAGGATCGGCGCACCGATGGCGTACGAGAGGGAGAACGCGGTGGCGAGCTGGCCGGCGGCCGTCAGCGAGACGTGGAGCTCGGAGCTGACGTCGGGCAGTACGCCGGACACGACGTACGCGCTGGTGCCGACCGCGAACGCGCCGGCGCCGAGCAGGTAGATCCGTGCGGACATCGGGGACCTTCCGGGTGAGATTGGTAAGTTCGATGAAGATCGTACTACGAAGTTCATCGAACTTCGACCGGCATCGTATGATGGACCCATGAACGAGCGAAGCGAGTTCATCGTCAAGCACAGCCCAGCTCGTGCCTCATCGGCGCCCGGAGCGAAGCGAGGACGACGATGAGTAAGAAGGCTTTGCCGCAGCCGGCGCGGGACGAGATCCGTGTCGAGGCGGTTCTGCAGGCCCTCGGTGAGCCGGTCCGGCTGCAGATCATCCGGGCCCTGGCGGACGCGCCCCAGGGCATCGCGTGCGGCGAGATCGAACTCCCCGTCACCGCCTCCACCCGGGCCCATCACCTCCGCATCCTGCGCGAGGCCGGCGTCCTCACCACCCACACCGAAGGCACCCGCCGGATCAGCTCACTCCGCCGCGAAGACCTCGAAACCCTCTACCCCGGCCTCCTCACCGGCATCCTCACGGCCCGCCAGTAGGCCGGCCGCTGAGGTGGGCTTGGGCGGCAACCGCAAGGTCTCGGTGGGGAGATCGAGCGTTTGCTGTGGGGGTGCGGCTGGCAAACTGTTGCGGTGGTGGAGCTGCGGGTGAGGTGGGACGGGCTGGTGCCCGGCTCGGCGCGGCTTGCGGACGAACTGGTCGCCCGGTACGTCGACCGCAACCGGCGCGCATACCGCGACTACTACCTCGACATCGTCCTCACCGCGCTCGACTCTCTCATCCAGCTCTCCACCGACCCCACCTCCGTGCGCCTGGCCGCGTGGTTCCACCGGGCCGTGCACGAGCCCGGCGGCACTCCGGCCGAAGACGCCGAGGCCTCCGCCCGGCTGGCCGAGGAGCTCCTCCCGCAGTACGGCGTACCGCCCATCCGCATCGCCGAGGTCGCCCGTCTGATCCGCCTCACCGGCGACCTGGCCGCACCACCACCCGATGCCTACGCACCACCCCGGCGCGACGCGAACGGCGACGTACTCCTCGACGCCGTCAACGCCATCCTCGCCGCCGACCCCAGCCGGTACGCCATCCACACATCCGAGGTACGCCGTGACGCCACCGACCGGAAGTCAGCACTAGAGCACCGGTATGACGAGGTCCGCGAACTGCTCGACGGCCACCTCTACCGGACCCAGCTGGCCCGGCAACGCCTCAGCCCAGTCGCACGCGTCAACCTCGAGACAGAGCTCGCCGGACTGGACAGTGAGCTGCCAGCACCCTGGCGTGGTTGGCAACAGGCCGCACTCACCGCCACAGCCACCTTCAGCGCGATCGCGGCCGCAGTCGTCGCCATCGCCGCGTCCGGCGCCTCCTGGGAGGTCCCGGCTGCCGAAGACGAGGTCGGCTGGCCTCCCGTCATCTTGGCCGTGGTTGCGTTCCTCAGCGCCGTCGTACTGTTCCGCTGCGCCCGCAGCGCCAGCCAGCGCTCACGACTCATCGCAGGCACCGTAGTAGCGGTTGCAGTGACCGGACTGCTCGTGGCGTGGGCTCGAGTGCCCAGAATCAACCCAGCCTTGGGCGTAGGCCTCAGAGTGCCTCTGCTCATCTCAGCCCTGCTCCTACTCCTCCTGGCCGGCACAGCAGCGCTGGTCGCCTCACTCCTCCGCATCAGGGCTGCCCGCTTCCTCCCGTCCAGGAACCTCGGCCAGCAACTCGCCTGGCTGGCAGTGCCGGCAGTGGTGGCACTCGTCCTCCTGCTGATCGTCCAGCCGCTGGCACGCAACTACGTACTCAGTTCCAATGAGCGGGTCGAAGACGCCCGTCGCCCAGCCGGGAAGGCCTCAGCCTCCACCCTGGACGGCAACGTCGCGTGGGTCAGCAAGTCAGTGCGGGGGTCGGGCGCCGAGGAGGCGATCGGCACCCGATACGGCATCGCCATCCCACGACAGTCCGGCGCGATCGAGGTGCTCGACGCGGCGACCGGCGTACTGCGGTGGCGCTACAGCCGGTCCGACTCGGACGAGAAACCAGACATCGTGGCAACCGGCGATGGCGACTACGTGCTCGCAGAGTTCGCCGACATCGGCTTTCTGCTGCTCGACGCCAACACCGGCGAGCGCAAGGCGGCCTGGCCGGGCCGTACTCGCGACCACCTCATCCAGCAGGCCGAACCGCTGCTGACCGGCGAACGCGTCGCCCGCGGCTCCGACAAGCTCCGCGGTGTCGACCCGGACGGCCACGACCGGTGGACGTTCGAGCCGGGCCGCTGCACGAGTATCGGTGCTGTCGGGACCACCGACACCGTGGTCACCTTCCTCAGCCGGAGCTGCGGTGACGAGCGCGACGAGATGGTCGGCCTCGACCTGAAGTCCGGCAAGAAGCTGTGGACCAAGGAGTCGAGCGACAACTACCGCCGGCCGGTCGTCGTGGCCGGTCTGGTCGTCGTGGCCGAGCCCGGCGGGGACAGCGACGTACCTGCTGCTCTCACCGCGATCGACCCGCGGACCGGCGAGACGAAGTGGCGGTGGCCGGTGCCGGGCGGTTGGGCGTGCCGGACCCTGCTCAACGCGGCCGGCAGATACCTGATCGTGGTGGACTGCCCGGCCGCGAGGAAACTCGAGAACGGCACGACCCTGGTCACCGCGATCGACGCCACCACCGGTCAGACGGCCTGGCAGACGAGCGCACCGGTCAGCCCGCGGATGAAGGTCACCATCACCGCCGACGGCCGGGTGGTCTCACTCAGCCGCAGCTCGGACGCCTGCTGGGCCAACGTGATCAGTCAGACCGGCTTCCGCCAGGTCCGTCTCCCCACCGGCATCTCCTGCAGCCGCGACGCCCGAGCCATCGGCAACCTGGTCCTGGTCTCAGGCCCCGACACCATCATCGCCCTGCGTTGAGCTGCTCCTCGGCGGAAGCGAGTAGTTCGACTACGCGGGTGCCGAAGGCTACGTCGACCGGGTGTGACTCGCCGGACTCGGCTGCGGCGACCAGCTCCTCGACGGCCAGCTGGAACGAGTCCACATAGGGGGTTTCGCTCTCCGGCAGGATCGCCGTACCGGACTCGCCCCAGACGCCGGTCTCGAAGTTGCTGCCCTCGGGTGGGGCGAACAGCGAGAGGCTCGCCGTACTGGTCGCGCCCGACTCGTGCCGTACGACGAGGTGCACCAGGTCACCTTCGCCGCCGACGGCCGTCAGCTCGGTGATCGGGCCGAGCATCGCGGTCAGGTTGGACAGCGCGTGCGGTCCGACGTCCCAGAGCGCGCCGCGCTGCTCCCGCCGCCAGGGCGAGTTCGTGAACGGGTTGCCCGGGGCATCGAGTGCGGCGAGCATCCGGGACCAGCCGCCCTTCCACCCACCCCTCGACTGCACCTCGGCGAAGAACTTCCGCATCGGCGGCTCGAACCGGTGGGTGAAGAAGACCACCGACGCGATCCCCTCGTTCGCGACCTCGTCGGCCAGCGCCCGGGCGTCGTCGAGCGAGTCGGCGACCGGCTTGTCGAGCAGGAGATGCTTGCCGATGGCGGCGGCCTCGAGCGCCATCGACGCCTGCACCTTCGGCGGTACCGCGAACGCGACCGCGTCGACCGATTCCAGTAACTCCGCGTAGTCGCCGTACGGCGAGACCTCCAGGGCGGCCGCGATCGCGGCGGTTTTCCCGGCGTCCCGGCCCCAGACACCGACCAGTTCCGCGTCCGCGGCGGCGCGCAGACCGGGGCCGTGCGTCAGGTTCGCCCACGGTCCCGTGCCGACCAAGCCGAATCGCATCGAACCTCCAGATCCTTGTCACCTCGTCCCACAAGGCCAGATCAGTGTGATCTGGACCGCAATTGCATCGGTGGGATTCGATGCCGGACGCACCCATCGCGCCGGTCAGGTGACGAGCCGATATCGCTTTGGCCACGAGACTATCCGGGAGCCCCGGATCGGTCGGTCCAGGCTCCCACCGGGTGCGAGACTCCCAGCCATGGACCTGCGCGACCAGTGGAATCGCCTGCTGCCGCACGCGCAGCCGTTGGGCGATGATCTGCTGGCTCGTTACGCAGAGCAACATCGCCACTATCACGATCAGCGGCACCTGACCGAGGTGCTGGAGACCATCGACGCGTTGGCCGACTCCGCCGGCGACGCCGACACGGTCCGGCTGGCCGCCTGGTTCCACGACGCGATCTACGACCCGCAGGCCGACCCCGGCGAGAACGAGGAGGTCTCGGCCCAGCTGGCCGAGCTCGAACTGGCCGCGTACGGCGTCGACGCCGAGCGGGTCGAGGAGATCGGCCGGCTGGTCCGGCTGACCGCGAAACACGACTGCGACCCCGACGACGCGAACGGCGCGGTCCTGTGCGACGCCGACCTGCGCATCCTCAGCCTGTCCCCCGAGCGGTACGACGAGTACGCCGAGGGGATCCGGCAGGAATACGCGCACATCAGCGACCGCGACTTCGCCCGCGGCCGGATCTCGTTCCTGCGGGGCCTGGCCGACACCAGGTTGTACGCCACCGCGAGCGGCCACGACGACTGGGAACAGGCGGCCCGGGACAACATCTCCCGGGAGATCGAGTCGCTGGGCCCTAAGGCGGCCCGGCCGATCGGCGGGCTGGTCCCGGTCGTGTACTTCGGTGCCGCCCTCGGTGCGGTCGTGGCTGCCTCGGTCCTGCTCGGACGTGGTCTCGGTGCGGCCCCGAAGTGGCCCGCCGACCCGGACCAGATCAGCGGCTTCCCGGTCTGGGCACCCATCGCGGGTACGGCGTTGTCCGCCGGACTGGCGTGTGCGTGGTTTCGCCGTGCGCAGCCGCGACTGGTGACCGTACCCGCTCTGGGCTTCGCTGTGGTCGGACTGATCGCGGTCGGCCTGTGCTGGTGGCGCTGGCCGGCGGCACAACCCGGTGCGGCGATGTCCGAGCGGTGGCCGTACCTCCTGCTCGCGTCTGTGGCCCTGGTGCTCGCCGGCGCGCTGCTGGCCCTGGCACGACGGCTGCGACTCGCACCGGCGTACGCGCAAGCTCCACCCCGTCTGCTGAGTCTCGGGCTGACCGTGGTGTGCGGATCACTGCTTGCCTGGATCGTGGTGTCCGCCGGCGAGCCGTTCGTCCAGGCCCGTCTGGAGACTGCCAACACGGTCAGCACCACCACAACCACCAAGCCCGAACAACAGCCGGTCCAACTCGACGGAGCCCTCGCCTGGAGTCGCGAGGTGCCCGCCTCCGGCGCCATCGCCGGTACGGCGGGTGGAGTCGCCGAACTGCGGCCGGACGGCGTCGTCATGTCCGACGCGAACACCGGTCAGATCCGGTGGCGGTACTCCCGGGCCGACGTCGAGGACGCGGCCGACAGCGGTTCCAGGGGCCTCTTGGTCTCCAGTGACGGCCGCACTCTTGCAGCCCACCTGCCATACGCCGGAACCCGTGCACCGAGTGGCATCGACCTTCCGACGTACGCCGTACTGGACGCAATGAGCGGGAAGGTTCTCACCGAGGTCCACACGGACGGCACGGCTCTCGCGGTCGACGCGAACCAACTGCTGGTGGCAGAGGACAACTACGTCGTCGCGCACGGCGTGAGCAGTCCGACGCATTGGCGGACCCAACTGCGCTGCAACGTGACGCAGGGCGAGCTCATGGGTGACCAGGCTGTCGTCGTCGACGCGTGTGGTGGCAACGGCGCCTTCGTACGCGGCCTGGACATGAAGAACGGCGACCAGCGGTGGGAGGTCGACCTGAGCAACCGGTTCGACCTCAGTGCCGAACTGGACCCGGCCACGTGGGTCGGTGACCTGGTCGCCGTACCTGACACTCGTGAGGTCGCCGGCCTCATCTGGACCGGTGCAGCCGGTGGCACGCTCTACCAGTGGGCTGTCGACGTCGGCGAGGGCCGCGTCAGCTGGACGACGCCGGTGCCGGGCACACCACGCCCACGACTCGGGTCGTCGTCGTGTGACGCGCAACTCGCCGCCACGCACGCCTCACTGGTGATGGTCACGTGCCGGAACGCCACTGATCCCGGTCAGCCGCAGACGTACGACGTCTCAGCGGTCAGCCCGGCGGACGGGACACCGCAGTGGCACCACCTGTTGCAGGTGCCGCCGAAGCTGCAGCAGCCTGAGTACCCGCGGGACGGGTTCGGCCTACTGCCCGACGGTCGTGTGGTCACCCTGATGCCCCAGACCAACGGCAGTTGCTCGCCGGTGATGATCGGCACCACCGGCATCCAGCCCCGGCCCATCCTGGCCGGCCCGACCGCCGAATCGGTCGCCCAGTCCGAAGAGGTCACCTGCAACAAGCCGGCCGTCACCGTCGCCGGCGCCCGCCCCGTCTTCTCCGACGGCACGCGCCTCTTCGCCCTCAACTGACCCCGGTCCCTCCGAGGCACAGCGTCGTATCCCATCGGGAATTCCGTTGCCCCGGGCAGCGTTACTGCCTACCGTGATGCACATGTTCCGCGTGGTTTTCGAGCACGACCTGTCAGGCACCGGCCTGACGGGCGCTCCCACGTGGGCGACGTCAGCTGATTCAGCAACCTTCACCGGCGCGCGACGCTGACCCTCCTCCTGCTGAGCAGGACCCGCGGAGGAGGGTGGACCGCTCACCGGCCCCCTCCCGTGCGGTGACAGCGCTGCGGAAGAGAGCCGGGGGTCCTGGCTCGATCGAATCTTCTGACACGCAAAGGAAATAGACAGTCATGGCCAAGAGCCAGTTCGTGCGGACCAAGCCGCACCTCAACATCGGCACGATGGGTCACGTCGACCACGGCAAGACCACCCTCACCGCCGCGATCACCAAGGTGCTCGCCGAGCGCGACCCGGGCGTCAACCGGTTCGTCGCGTTCGACGGGATCGACCGGGCGCCGGAGGAGGTCGCACGCGGGATCACCATCAACATCTCGCACGTCGAGTACGAGACCGCCACCCGGCACTACGCGCACGTCGACATGCCCGGACACGCCGACTACGTCAAGAACATGATCACCGGCGCCGCCCAGGTGGACGCCGCGATCCTGGTCGTCTCCGCACAGGACGGCGCGATGCCGCAGACGCGTGAGCACGTACTGCTCGCGCGCCGGGTGGGCGTGCCGTACCTGGTGGTCGCGCTGAACAAGGCGGACACCGTCGACGACCCCGAACTGCTCGACCTGGTCGAGCTGGAGGTCCGTGAACTCCTGACGGAGTACGGCTTCCCGGGCGACGACGTCCCCGTCGTCCGCGTCTCCGGCCTGCGGGCGCTCGAGGGCGACCCGGACTGGAGCGCCGCGATCGGGGAACTGCTGGACGCGGTCGACAGCTACGTGCCGACCCCGGACCGCGAGCTGGGCGAGCCGTTCCTGATGCCGATCGAGAACGTCCTCACCATCAGCGGCCGCGGCACCGTGGTCACCGGTGCGGTCGAGCGTGGTTCGCTGAAGCTCGGCGACACGGTCGAGGTGGTCGGGCTCGGTCCGACGGTCACCAGTACGGCGATCGGCATGGAGACGTTCGGGAAGTCGCTGGAGTCCGCGGAGGCGGGCGACAACGCGGCCGTGCTACTGCGTGGCGTCAAGCGCGACGAGGTCCGTCGCGGCCAGGTGGTGGCGTTGCCGGGCAGCGTGCAACCGCACCGGAAGTTCCGGGCGCAACTGCACGCCCTGTCCACCGCCGAAGGCGGCCGTCACAGCCCCTTCGGCCCGGACTACCGCCCGCAGTTCTACTTCCGTACGACGGACGTGTCCGGCGGCATCGACCTCGGTGACATCACCCTGGTCATGCCCGGCGACACGATCGACCTCACAGTAGAACTCGAGAAGCCCATCGCCATGAACCAAGGCCTAGGCTTCGCCGTCCGCGAAGGCGGCCACACGGTCGCCGCCGGCACAGTGACAGAACTGCTCGACTAACCCAAGCGCCCGGATCCCCAAGGATCCGGGCGCTTTTCAATGTCCGCCGTTCCGCACGGCGTGCACACATCTACACTCCAGATTCATCCGACGGGCTGGCTGGATCGAATCTGGCGAAGATGTCAACGGCTTGGCTCAGGATCTCCCCGATATCGGCAAGCTGGGTCTCTGGCAGCCGTGTGAACCGGATACGTTCTATGTCGTTGACGAGAGCCGCCAGCGCCCGCTCATCTGACGCCACACCGCGCGGCAGACTGAGCGTCAGTCGCTCGAACGCCGACCCAATGTCGTCTACGCCCACGTCACCAGACAAGAACGCCCGCCGAAGCGCCTCAAGCTCCGCTGCAACCTCAGCATTGCTCAATTCGTCATCACTGTCACGACACGCCCCTCCGGGCTCAAGATGACCTGGAGGCCACCTGCATTATGGATGATATTCCCATTCTCTTGCACAACTCCGGGCGTTCGCCGAATCGCGTCTTCCACGAAATTGGGGGACACACTGCGGCCGTAGTCACCGCCGGCCTGCACGATCTGTGGCACGCCGCCGGTCCGTCCACCTTCCCCCGGACCAGGTTTGGCTGAGTATCGCAGCCCACTCGGTTGCATACGATCGACGGCGTGCCTCGAGTAGAGGCGACTTCCAATCCTGGCGTACTCCTGGCCGTCTGCGACGACCTTCGGATAGTTCTGCGAACTGGTCCAGAGAACCCTCTCTCCACCGGTCGCGGCTACTTCGGCCGGGACTCGAGACTTGCTGAATACGAAGCCGAAGCGTTCGACGGTGGCTAGTCTGCAGGCGACGCCAGCGCCGCCGCCTACGGGGATGAGGGCGGGGACTACGGCGGAGGCGATTTGGGAGGTGGTGGAGGTGCCGTCGATGCCGTAGTGCTTGTCGGTGAAGTGGTAGTACCACTCGGCTTGGCTTTTGCCGGTGCCTAGGCGGTAGAGCATGTCGACTGGCTGGCCGAGGGGCATCATCGCGCCGGTCTCGATGATGCCGCCGTAGGCGCCGACCAGGCCTTCTTGGAGCCAGCCGGGGAGGTCGGGGATGAGACCGCTCGGGTCCGTAAGCAGGGTGGGTTGCTGGTTGGCGTAGGCGTAGGGCGTGATGTAGGGGTCGGTGATGGCTGGAGTGAGGGGGTCTGGGGAGAGGAAGGTGCCCCAGGGGTGGAGGTCTCGGGCGCGGAGGTGGTAGTTGCCGGTGGATTCGCGGTAGGCGCCGGTGAAGCCGAGGGCTGGGTCTTCGGCGATGGTGTTGAGTTTCTCGTTGGTTCGTTTGGCGCCGAAGGGTTCGTAGCCGTAGCGCCAGCGGGCGCCGCCGGCTTGGTCGAGTACGTCGGTGACGCTGCCGATCGCGTCTGGGAACAGCAGTGAGCGTGGGTAGGACTTGCCAGGGTGCTCGACGTCGACCGCTGATCCGTCAGGTGCGTAGCGGTGACGCCAAAGACTGCCGTCGGTGCGGGTTTCCACGCCGAGCATCGGCAGTGGGTTGTTGATGTCCCACGAAAGCTTCTTCGTCCCCGCGGTACGACGGAGGTCCATTGCGTCGTAGGTGAACGTCGTGGTCTGGGAACCGGTCGTTTCCTCGGTGATCCGGCCAAGGACATCCCACTTCCGGTTGCCCTCGAGTTGACCGTCTGCGTTGTAGGTCAAGGGGACGACCGAACCGTCAACATTGGTTCGGTTGATCATCTGGTTCGCGGCGTCGTAGGTGTAGCTGATGGTTCCCGGTGTGGTCGTGCCGACGCGTTGCTCGGTGAGGCGGTTGCCGTTGTTGTCGTAGCTGTAGTTGACGTACTGCGTCGCCGACGTGCACACCGTCACGGCAACGCAGTTGCGAGTGATGCGGTTGGCGGCGTCGTACTCGAAGGCCTCGTTGTAGATCGTCGTCCCGCGGGTGCGCTTGATCGACGTCGGGTTGTCGGCGGCGTCGCGAACGTAGTCGTAGCGGCTCAGCGGCGTGGTGACACCGGACTTCTGGTTCACGATGGCTGACACAGCGCCGGACCGGTCGTAGGTCCGGGTTTGGGTGTAGCCGCTGGTAGCCGGATACACCACCGAGGTCAGGTGACTGTCGGCGTCGTATCCGAACTTGGTCGTCTGCGCGTCGGCGACCATCGTGATCGGACGACCATCGGTGTCGTGGGTGTATGTCGCGGTGACCGACCCCGGCTGGACCCGCGTCGCTACAGCCCCATAAGGCGTGTAGGTGTAGGAGTAATTGCCCTGCGGATGCGCGACACCCTTGAGTTGTCCGACCGCATCCACCGTCAGCGTCGTCGTACCCGTGACGTCGCTGAACGAGGTCATGTGACCATCCGCGTTGTAGCCATACGTCGCATTCGCCGCCGCGGACGCAGTGGTCCGCGAGATGCGAAGACCGCGCTGGTCGTAGGCCTGTTTGATCGTGTACGTCGGCAGATCGCCGGACGCGTACCCCCGGGCCTTGATGATCTCGGTGACGTTGCCCTCGAGGTCGTACCCGTACGTCTGCTTGCGGTCCAGCGGATCCGTGACCGAGATCAGCTCGGCGCGAGCGTTGTAGCCGTACTTCGTCACCCCGCCCCGAGCGTCCCTGCGCTCGACGAGGTTGCCGACCAGGTCATAGCTGTACGACGTGGTCGCTGGACCGGCCGGCGACGTCACCGAGGTCAGCCGATGCAAAGCGTCGTACGTCGACGTGGTCGTGGATCCGCGTGCGTCACGCTCGCTCACCATGTTGTTCGACGGGTCGTAGGTGCGCGTCGTGATGCGTCCGAGCTTGTCGGTCTGGGTGGTCAGATTCCCGGCGGCGTCGTACCCGAACTTCGTCGTGTGATCCGCCGGTACGCCCCCGGTGACGTTGCCACGCGGGTCGGTCTGGGTGAGCTGGCGACCGTCGGCGTCGTACGTCCAGGTCGTCAACGAACCGCCACTCGGCGACTTCATCGACAGCCGGTGACCGTCCAGGTCGTAGGTGAATGTCGTCGGCTGCAACGACGGCAGCGCGGAGCTCTGTAGACGACCGACCGCGTCATAGGTGTTCGTGGTGATCTGGCCGAGGGCGTCCTTTGACGTCAAGACATTGCCTGCGCCATCGTACGTGGTCGTCGTGACCGCACCGGCCGGCGAAGTGGTCGTGCTGACCCGATTGAGCGCGTCAAAGGTTTGACTCGTCTTGCGGCCGGCGCCATCCGTCTTCGTGAGCGGGTTGCCGTTGGCATCGTAGGTGTACGACCAGGTGTACGCGGCGGGATCGGCTCCGGTCTCGTGACCGCGCGGCGTCGTCGTCGTGGCCACACGGTTCATCGAGTCATAGGTGTACGTCGTCTTCGCGCCGATCGCGTCCGTGGACTCGATGCGATTGCCGCGCGAGTCGTACTTCGACGTCGCGGTCACGCCAGCGGCGTCGGAGACCTCGACCACGCGACCGGCCGCGTCGTACTTGTACCCGGCCTTCGACAGGACCTTCCCGGCAGAGTCCTGCGTCGTTGTGCCGGCCAGCTTTCCGACCTCGTCGTAGACGTTGCTGGACACGCTGTCGTCCGGGTTCGTGACCGTCAGGACGTTGCCGGCGGCATCGTAGGTGTAGTGGGTGGTGTAGTCCTCGGGTGCGTTACCGGCCACGCTGCCGCGCGGATCACGGCTCGAGATCACCCGGCCCGCGGCGTCGTACTCGAACCCAGTCAGCGTCGGCCCCGTGAACCTCACGTCCCCAGCCACGAGCGGCGCCGTACGAGAATCAACGCCTACGCATCGTCATGTCAAGAGCACTAACGGTCATCGCAGCTTGCTGCAAACGATTGCCCTGCTTCGTTGGGGCCGGGGATTAGGTTCCCTTGCGGCGGCGGAGGCCGGCGGTGGTTAGGCGGTGGACTAGTTCTCGGCTGGAGACGGGGATGGCGCCGGCGGCTATGAGGTCGTCGTAGCGGTCGGAGGGGACGTCGTAGTGGTCGCGGTCAAAGCCGCGGGCGGGGATGCCGGCGGCTTGGGCGAAGGCGTGGAGTTCGTCGTACGACTCGTCGCTGACCAGGTGGGACCAGACTCTGTTCCACGCGGGCCAGGCCGGTGGGTCGATCAGGATCACGCGTCAGAGTCCCGGCTGTCCTGGGCGTCGAGCAGGTTGCGCCAGGCCCGGACGAAGCGCGAGTTCACGTACGCCTTCGTCCACGAGCCGTCCTGGCGGACCGACGAGCCGACGTGGAAGCGCCGTACGCCGCTCTGGTACAGCCAAGGCACGTGCTCCGGTTGCAGCGAACCGCCCACCATCATCACCTTCGCCACCGCCGGATCGTCCTTGGCCAGCTTGCACAGATCATCCAACCCGGTCCCGACCCCGAGCGACGACCCGGCCGTCAATACACAGTCCAGCCCGGGCAGCGTCCGCAGTGCACGCCAAGCAGGACGCTGCTCCAGTACGGCGTCTATCGCACGGTGGAACGTCCACGGCGTACTGGCGAACGTGCTGGCCAGTGCGGCCGTCGACTCGACGTCCACCTCGTTGTCCGGTGTCAGGAAGCCGAACACGAACCCATCCGCACCGGCAGACAAATAGGACTGCGCCATCGCGGTCAGCCGGTTGAGCTCGGCGCCGTTGGTGGTGAAGGAGTCGGACAAGCGCAGCATCACCCGGAGCGGCAGGTCGGTCGAGCGCCGGATCGCACTCACCGTCGACACCGACGGCGACAGCCCGTCCGCCTCCATCGACGCGCACAACTCCAGCCGGTCCGCCCCACCCTCTTGTGCCGCCTCCGCATCCGCCGGATGCAGCGCGATGACCTCCAGCAACGACCCCATGCCGCCCATCATCCCGCACAGACCCCGGAGCCGTACCGACCGACGGGTAGTAGTCGCCCTCAGCCCCGACGTCCCAACCAGCCCCCGCGTGAGCCCTCCCGGTCGAGCCGATCACTACCCGTTCGTCGGTACGCCCCCTCCATCCCGCCCGGCCGAAAATAGGTGTTGCACCCCCGGAGAGTCTTCTGTATCGTTTTTCTAGAACGATCTAGAAGATCGATACAGAAGACCAGTTCAGGGAGAGGATGACGAGAGATGGCGGGAGTCACGCTCAAGACCGTGGCGCAGGCCGTCGGGGTGTCCCCGTCGACCGTCTCCAACGCCTACAACAAGCCCGACCAGCTCTCCGCCGCGCTGCGCGAGCGGATTCTGGCCACCGCCCACGAGCTCGGGTACGCCGGACCGGACGCGTCGGCGCGAGCCCTGCGCAGCGGAAAGGCCGGTGCGATCGGGGTGCTGTTCACCGACAAGCTGGCCTACGCGTTCTCCGATCCGTACGCGGTCGGCTTCCTGGCCGGACTGGCTGAGGTCGCCGAGGAGTTCCGCACCAGCCTGCTGCTGATGCCGCTCAGCTCGGCCGACATCGTCGGCGGCAGCAACGCGGTCCAGCAGGCGGCCATCGACGCGGCAGCGATCTTCTGCGTCCCGGGCGGCCACCCCGCGGTGGACATTCTCACCGCACGCGGCATCCCGGCCGTGTCGACCGACCGCGGTGACCACGCGGACCTGTCCTGGGTCGCGATCGACGAGGTCGAGGCGGCCGCGAAACTGGGCGAGCACCTGGCCCGGCTCGGTCACCGCGACATCGTCGTACTGGTCGACGACAAGGGCGAGCAGGCCGTCGACTCCGCGGTGGACGTGGACTTCGACGAGATCGGCTGCACCGACTGCGAGGCGCGGATCCAGGGCCTGCAGAAGAAGCTGCCGGACGCGCGACTGCGGCTGGTCTCCGGCGGTCACAACGCCTTCAACTCCGGTCTCAAGGGAGCCGAGTACGTGCTCGACTCGCAGGACCGGCCGACCGCGATCGTCGGACTGAGCGACGTCCAGGCACTCGGTGCGATGGAGGCGATGAAGGTCCGCGGACTGATCCCCGGACGGGATCTGACCGTGGCCGGATTCGACGACATCCCGGCGGCCGAGCCGGCCGGGCTGACCACGATCCGCCAGCCGATCAAGGACAAGGGCCGCCTCGTCGGCCGGATCCTGCTCGACCCGGCGACCACGGACCGCCAGGTCCTGCTGCCGACCCAGCTCGTCGTCCGCTCCAGCAGCGGACCCGCACCTCGCAGGTAACAACCACACAGAACACCTAGGACCCAGCTCCGGGTTCCTGGGCTGCTCAACCACGACCTCCGACGGCCGCCCGGTCGCCGGCCGACCGAACACGCTCTCAGGAAGGGAGCAGAACCATGACGTACTTCATCGCAGGCAACACCGCAGTCGAGAACGCTCGCAACCTGGCGCAGTCGGCTCTTCCGAACGCTCCGCAGCAGCCGTACGACGAGCCGGCCCCGCGCCGCACCCTCGCGATCCGCGCCCGGATCAGCGCCGTACTGCGCACTGCCGCCGAACGCGAGCTCCGCCTCGCCGACCGCATCGACTCGACGTCCACCTGCACCGCCAACTGACGGTTGCCCCCTCGGCACGGGGTTGCCCCCTCGGCACGGGGGTTGCCCTCTCAGGACGGGGGTTGCCCCCTCGGATTCCGAGCGGGCAACCCTCAACCTCAGGAGGCAACCTCTGCCCACGGGCGCCGGCCACGGCCTGCCCCACGCCACGCGACTCCGCGGGGCGTGGGGTTTTGTCGGTACGGCGTGGCACTCTGAAGGGCGATGAACGAGCCCGGGGTGTTACTGACCGCCCGAGCCATGGTGCTGCACGACCTGGCTGCGCGGGGATTCGACGATGCGGTGATGGTGTCGGTACTCGAGGACGCGGTGGCCGGCCGGCAGTGGTGGCTGGACCAGTGGCCGGACGGCGCGGAGCACATCGCCGGGCTGGTCGCGCAGGACGTGCAGGACCGGCTGGTCGACTCCGGCGTCCGCTGGCCGCGCTGTACGGCGTGCGACGACCTCAACGACCACGAACTCCGGATCGAGCCCGAGCTCGGCCCCGACCCGCACTGGGTCTGCGAGCGCGCCGGCATCAGCGTCGCGCCGCTCGGCCACCTCACCTGAAGCCTGAGCACCCCCCGAAGCCTCACCACAAACCGGCTACACCCAAGGGCAGCCTGATCACCCCCGAGGGCGGGCCTGAGCGCGCCCAGGGCGATACCTGATTGCTCTACATGTAGCCTGGCTACTATTGTCTGTCTACATGAAGTCTCTTGCCGCCCTCCGGCTGGTCGCCGCGACTCATGCGATCGCGATCTGCCTGCAACCCGTCCTCGCCGGTGTCTACCTGAACGGCTCCGGCGGTGCGCTCCGGATCCACGAGCCGATCGGGATGGCGGTCGCCACGATCGCGCTCGTCCAGTTGCTGGCAGCAACGATCTGGTGGCGGTCCGGCGGCCGGTTCGCGGCGCCGCTGGTGTCGCTGCTGGTGCTGATCGGCGAGAGCGTCCAGATCGGTATGGGTTACAGCCGCGACCTGGCCCTGCACATCCCACTCGGCATCGCCTTGGTCGGCGCCGTGGTCACGTTCGCCTTCTGGACCCGCCGCCAAGGACAGGTGATGGCATGACAGTACGACGACCACGCGCGTCATTGTGGATGCTGCGCATCATCCTGCTGCTGCACGCCGGCCTGGTGGTGGCACAACCGATCCTGGCCGGGTACTTCCTGTCCGGCGAAGCCGACGCGATGGACGTGCACAGCCCGATCGGCTCGACGCTGTGGATGCTGTCGATGATCCAGTTCGTCGTCGCGGCCGTCTATTGGCTGGCCGGCGGCGGCCGCGTGTGGCCGGCACTGCTCACGGTCGTCCTGTTCTTCGCCGAGTTCGTCCAGCTCGTCTTCGGCTCCCTGCAGAACTTCGCCGTCCATGTCCCTCTCGGTACGGCGATCGTCGTCACCGTCGTCTGGATGACCGTCTGGTCGTTCCGCCCCGCCGCCCGCCAAAGTCGCAAGGAGCCGAAGCAATGAAGATGTCCCGCCGAGGTTTCCTGGCCGTTGCCGGCGGCACCGGTGCCGCCCTGACCCTGACCAACTGCGGCCTCGACCCGTCGCCGTCGCAGGCCGGAGAGCTCCTGCGCAGCCAGGCCCCGCTCCCCGAGCCGTTCAAGGTCCCACTCCCCATCCCACCAGTGAAGAAGCCGGTCCGCACCGAAGGCGGATCCGACTACTACCGCGTCGTACAACGGAAGGTGCGCCTCGAGATCCTCCCCGGCCTCAAGACCGAGGTCCTCGGGTACGACGGCCTTTTGCCCGGCCCCACCTTCGACGTACGGAGTGGGCGAACCACCGTGATCGAGCAGGTCAACCAGCTCGACGTACCGACCGCCGTACACCTGCATGGCGGCCACACCCCGGCCGCAAGTGACGGCTGGCCACTGGACCTGCTCATGCCACCTGGCGATCACCAGGGGCACGGCGGCCACCACAACATGACCGGAGGCGACGTGAAGACGGGCAACCGCGTGTACACGTACCCGAACACACAGCGGGCCGCCACACTCTGGTACCACGACCACCGGATGGACTACACCGCTCCACAGGTCTACCGCGGCCTCTTCGGATTCCACATCATCCGCGACGACGAAGAGGACCGTTTGCCCTTGCCAGCAGGCGATCGTGAGATCCCGCTCGTCATCGCGGACCGCGCGTTCGCCGAGGACGGCTCGTTCTTGTATCCGGCCGCGAAGGACCGGCCTGGTGTCGAGTCGGCGTACATGGAAGGTGTCGTCGCCGACGTGACGCTCGTCAACGGCGCGCCGTGGCCGGTGCATGAGGTGGACGCGGTCCGCTATCGGCTCCGGATCCTCAACGCCGCCAACGCCCGCCGGTACGAGCTCGCGTTCGACAAGGGTCCGGCGAAGTTCGTCCAGATCGGCAGCGACGGGGGACTGCTCGACGCACCGACCGAGCACGACACGTTAGTGATCGCGCCGGCTGAACGCTTCGACGTGATCGTGGACTTCTCGCAGTACCAGCCCGGCGACGAGGTCACGCTGGTCAACAAGCTGGACGGAAACGCCAACGTCATGCGTTTCAAGGTCGCCCGGAAGGCCACCGACGACAGCCACATCCCGGCCAAGCTCTCGTCGTACGCCGTGCTGCCGAAGCCGGCCAACGCCGTACGGCGGAAGTGGAAATTCAGCCGTGGTGACGCCGGCGGCCACAAAGGCTGGACCATCAACGGGAAGGCATTCGATCCGGTGGTGATGCAGGCCCAGGTGAAGCTGGATCAGGAGGAGATCTGGACCTTCGTCACCGACGTCCACCACCCGGTCCACGTCCACCTCGCGCCGTTCCAGGTGCTGAGCCGCCGCGGCAAGGGCGCCGGCGCGTACGACGCGGGCTGGAAGGACACCGTGGACATCCGGCCCGCGGAGGTGGTCGAGGTGCTGGTCAAGTTCACCGCCCACAAGGGCAAATACCTGATCCACTGCCACAACCTCGAGCACGAGGACATGGCGATGATGGCGGGGTTCGAGACGATCTAGGTACGGCAGATGCGGAGGGCCAGCGTGAACATCCAGGCCCAGCCGATCGTCACGGCCAGTCGCTGGAAGAGGCCGGCGACGTCGACCAGCGATGCCGCCTGATCGAATCCGGAACTGGCGAGCAGGAAGCACGCTACGAAAGCTGTTGCACTGAGCAATGAATAGGTGAGCCACTTCCAGCCTTGGCCGCGGGACAGGACGACCTGTGCCGCGGCCAGGGCGAGGAAGGCGGGTAGTGAGAATCCGTCATGCAGTGCGCCGATCGTGGTGTAGTCGATGGCGGCCGGCGTACCGACCGGGAACCCGCTCACCGGATCCGTCACGAACAGCCCGGCGCCAACCAGGCCGACGCCCCACACGCCGATCAGCACCGCGCCGGCACGCACCCCCGAACGCCAGAGACCGACAGCGAACGCGACCGTCAGCACACCGCAGAGCAGGAAGTTGACCGTCTGCACCCAGCCGTGATTACCGAGCGCCAGTGAGCTGACCGGGTGGCGCAGAGCGTCGTAGCCCGATCCCTTGAGAGCACCCTGGATCAGGAAGGCGGTGACGAAAACCGGGCCGGCGAGCAAGCCGCACGAGACGAGGCGGCTGGTGGTCCAACGCGAGCCGGCAGCCGGGCCGGCGGAGGCCCGCGGAGGCGACGAGCCGGATCCCCGTGGACGCTCCGGGCCGGGCATCAGCGGGTGCCTTGCATTAGGACCTCGGTGGCGCGGGTGCGGAGGGCGGCTCGGTCTACGCCGGCGGTTTGTAGGGCTCGGGCGACTCGGCCGCGGTCGGTGTCGAGGATGCCGACCAGGATGCGGACCGAGCCGATCCGGGTCCCGCTGACTTTGGGAGGGGCGTCGATTGCCCGCTTGAGCAGCAGCCGGACGGATTCGCCGATGTGCGGATCGTGGCTGTGGTCAGGTGTTGCCTGGGGCAACAGTCCGATCCGGACCGCGATCCCGGCGATCGCCAGGCTCTGCTCCCATTCGCGATCCAGCGCCGCCCGGATCGTGTCCTCGGTCAACCCGGCATCGGCCAGCAACCGCGCGGCCGGATTGCCTTCCATCCCGGCCAGAGCGAGCAGCACGTGCTCGGCCTCGACCGTCCGGGACCCGTCGCGGCGGGCAACCTCTCGCGCATCGCGCACCAGAATCGTGCGAACGTCCTTCGCATCGGACGACATCAGCGCCTCCTCAGGGCGACACCCGCGGCGATCAGCCGCTTGGCGTGTTTCTTGTGAACGGCCTGCCGGGTGACCCCCAGCACCTCGGCGACGTCGGACCAGCTCCAGCCGGCCCGCATCGCCTGCTCCACCTGGCTGTCCTCCAGCCGGTCGGCCAGCCGGCGCAGCGCCACGACCGCGGCCAGCCCGGCCGCCGGGTCCTCGGGATCCACCAACTCACTCATATAAGCAACTTAGGTTGACAAACGAGCCATGTCAACCAGAGTTGCTTAAACCGTCCTCTTGACACCCCGCCGGCCGTCTTCCTATAGTCAACGCATCGGTTGATCAACAGGATGGTTGATAAAGATGGCAGTTGACGACGAGCAGCTCGATCGGGCCTTCACCGCACTCGGTGACCCGGTCCGGCGAGCGATGATCGCGCGGCTGTCGCGCGGTCCGGCCACCGTCAACGAACTGGCCGAGTTGTTCCCGATCACCAAGCAGGCGGTGTCGCGGCACATCCAGGTGCTCGAGGCCGCCGGGCTGATCTCCCGGACCCGGGACGGCCAGCGCCGCCCGTGCCACCTGGAACCGGCCGTGCTCGAAGCGCTGACCAGCTGGATCGACGAGTACCGGCTGGAGACCGAACGCCGCTTCCGCCGGATGGACGCAGTACTCAAGACCGTGCAAGGGCAAGAGAAGTGAGCAGGACAAGTGAAGGAGCAGGAGAAATGAACGCCACCGTCATCAACACCCCCGCCGGCACCCCGTTCGTCGAGGTGACCCGCGAGTTCGACGCGACCCCGGCCCAGCTGTTCAGGGTCATGACCGACCCGGAGTTGGTCTCCCAGTGGCTCGGTCCGCGCGACCTCGACGCGACGATCGAGAAGTACGACGTACGCCCCGGCGGCAGCTATCGCTACGTCCACCGCGACGACTCCGGTGAGTACGCGTTCCGCGGTGTCTTCCACACCGTCGAGCAGGACAAGATGGTCATCCAGACCTTCGAGTGGGAGGGCGCTCCGGGTGAGGTCTGCATCGAGAAGATGACCCTCGACCCCACCGAGACCGGCGTCCGGCTGAATCAGCGCTCGGTGTTTCCGTCGGTCGAGGCCCGCGACCAGTCGATCGAGTACGGCATGAACGACGGCATCAACGACTCGATGGACCGGCTGGCCGAACTGCTCGCGAAGGAGAGCTGACCGATGACCCAGGTCATCGTCGACATCTCGGTATCCCTGGACGGCTACGTCACCGGGCCCAATGTCGGTCTCGACAACGGGCTCGGCGACGGCGGCGAGGCCCTGCACGAGTGGGTCTTCAACGGCACCGCCGAGGACCGCGAAGTACTGGACGAGGCCTTCGAGGCCACCGGCGCGGTCATCCAGGGCCGGAACCTGTTCGACATCATCGACGCTCCGGACGGCTGGAACGACGAGATGGGGTACGGCGCCAAGCCGACCGGCGAGGTGAATCCGCCGATCTTCGTCGTCACCCACTCGGCGCCGGCGCAGACCCGCCTCGGCGACCGCTTCCGGTTCGTCACCGATGGCGTGGAGAGCGCGGTCGCGCAGGCTCGCGAAGCGGCCGGGGACAAGGACGTCTTCGTGATGGGTGGCGGGCAGATCTGCCACCAGGTGCTCGCGGCCGGACTGGCCGACATCGTCCAGTTGCATGTCGCACCCGTCGTACTCGGTGACGGGACCCGGCTGTTCCCGGCCGATGCGGCACCGACGTACTCGCTGGATCTGGTCAGGTCGATCTCGACCCCGGCCGCCCAGCACCTCACCTATCGAGTCAGGAAGGAGAAGTGACGATGGGGAATGTCATTGCCTCTGCTGTGGTCTCGCTGGACGGCTTCGTTGCGGACACCGAGGACGGGGTCGGGCCGTTGTTCGACTGGTACTACAACGGCCCGGTCGAGGTGTACGGCAGCGACCCGGGACGTCCGTTCCAGGTCAGCCAGGCGAGTGCCGACTACATGAACGCGACCTGGCCGAACATCCGCTCCTGCGTGATCGGGCGGCGCCTGTTCGACATCACCAACGGCTGGAACGGCGTCCCCGCGGTCGGCGACCACGTCTTCGTGGTCACCCACGAGGCCCCGACCGACTGGCCCTTCCCGGACGCGCCGTTCACCTTCGTCAACGGGATCGAGGACGCGATCGCGCAGGCCAAGGCGCACGCCGGCGACGGCGACGTCGCGGTCACCGGCGGCAACCTGACCGGCCAGGCGCTCGCGGCCGGCCTGGTCGACGAGATCGCGTACAACCTCGCACCGGTCGTGTTCGGCACCGGCATCCGCTTCTTCGGCGACTACGCCGGCGAGCACGTCCTGCTGGACAACCCGAAGGTCGTCGAGGGCGACCGGGTCACCCACATGCACTACCGCGTCAGCAAGGGATGAGCCGCGATGACGGTACGCGAGCCCGGTGCCACCTCGGTGAAGCCGGCGTCCTGGACCACCGGCAGACCACTTGTCAGCAGCTCGTTCCAGTGCCGAGGGGTGGCGGTGCGCACCGCCAAGGCGAAGTCCGCCGCGACCCACTCCTTCCGGCCCGCCGCTGACAGCGCGAGCCAGGCGAGATGCGCCGCATGGCCGCACTGCGCCATCGCCTTCCCACTGGACATCGTCAGTCCCGGATTGATCCACAAGACCGGCTCGTCCGCGGCAACGCTGGGCAACTCTGCTGGATCCTCGAAGTCCGTGCCCGTCACCTGCAACTTGGCGAGATCCTTCGGTACGGCGTCCAGCGGCACGGGCGGGAACACCCGGACCTCGGCCGCCGACCCCGTCACCGTGATCCCCGGCAACGCCTCGGCTCGTCGCCACTCGGCACCGCGCGCCCGTCGTACCACCTTCCGGATCCTCGCGTCCTGCCAGGCCCGCATCGCCTCGGCCCACTCCCCCTCGCCGGCCGACCGCTCGTCCGCCAGGATCGCGAGCACCGCCCGCGCCGCCGTCTCCAACGCATCCGTCTGACCCGGCCGCGCACTCTTCTCGACCCGCACCACCAAGGTCAGCACGAACTCGTCCACGGATGTGAGTCTTTCAGGCCGGACCGCCAGGCCATCACAATGGCCGACCTCGCGCCGCCGCGAGCGTGGGCGCGCCGAGCGTCGGCCGCTTGTGATGGCCTGGCGGTCCGCAGGATTGTCGCCGGTCGGTGTTAGCTTGGCCGCATGCAGCAGTACCTGGATCTCCTTCGGCATGTGCTGGACCACGGGGTGCAGAAGGGGGACCGAACCGGGACTGGCACGCTGAGTGTGTTCGGCCACCAGTCGCGGTACGACCTCCGCGCGGGCTTCCCCGCAGTGACCACCAAGAAGCTCCAGTTGCGCTCCGTGGTGGGTGAGCTGATCTGGTTCCTCAGCGGCTCCACCAACGTGAAGTGGCTGCACGAGAACAACATCGGCATCTGGGACGAGTGGGCCGACGCCGACGGTGAGCTCGGACCGGTGTACGGCTACCAGTGGCGGTCCTGGCCGACTCCGGACGGCCGGCACGTGGACCAGATCGCGAACGTGATCGAGTCGATCAAGAACAACCCCGACTCCCGCCGGCACATCGTCAACGCGTGGAACGTCGCGGATGTGGACAACATGGCGTTGCCGCCCTGCCACACGATGTTCCAGTTCTACGTCGCCGAGGGACGGCTGTCGTGCCAGCTCTACCAGCGGTCCGCCGACATCTTCCTCGGGGTGCCCTTCAACATCGCGTCGTACGCGCTGCTGACGCACATGGTGGCGCAGCAGACCGGGCTGGAGGTCGGCGACTTCGTCCACACGCTCGGCGACGCGCACCTGTACGTGAACCACCTGGAGCAGGCCCAGTTGCAGCTCACCCGGGAGCCCCGGCCGCTGCCGACACTGGAACTGACCCCGCGCGACGCGATCGACGGCTACGAGATCGCGGACGTCAAGCTGGTCGGCTACGACCCGCATCCCTGGATCAAGGCGCCCATCGCCGTATGACCGTGATCCTGATCGCCGCGGTCGGCGCGAACGGTGTGATCGGGCGGGACAACGACCTGCCGTGGCGGATCCGCGAGGACCTGCAGCACTTCAAGCAGCTCACGCTCGGCCACACGTTGGTGATGGGCCGCAAGACGTACGACTCGATCGGCCGCCCGCTGCCCGGCCGCCGTACCGTCGTCGTCACCCGCCAGGCCGACTGGTCCGCCGAGGGCGTCGAGGTCGTCCACACTCTTGAGGAAGCCCTCAAGTACGACGGTGACCTCTACGTAGCCGGCGGCGGCGAGATCTACCGCCAGGCCCTCCCGTACGCCGACCGCCTCGAGCTCACCGAGGTTGCCCAGTCCCCCGCGGGCGACGTCACCTTCCCGGACCTGGACCCGGCCGCCTGGACCGAAACTGCCCGCGAGCCGCACGAGGGCTTCTGCTTCGTCAGCTTCCGGCGCAGCTAACAACGAGTAGGCAACGGGGCAGCCAGGAAGACCTGGAACCGCGTAGATTGTGTGCGCGTCACGGAGGTGACAGCGCGCGGGCGAGGGGACGCCTCGCGGAGGCCACCGGAGGGGAACGACGATGACCGAAGCAGACAACACAGCAGGCGCGGCGGGTGCTGCCGCGCAGCCGGCGATGGCGCCGTTGCAGCCGCCGACGGCGACCGCTCCAGGCCTGATACTGACCGCGCCGCCGCCGTCACAGCCTGTTGCCGCGACGGCGGCTCCGAGTCTGGCACCGGCGGTCGACCCGGCCGCGCTGCACGGGCTGGACTCCAAGGTGGACACCTTCCTGGCGGCGCTGATGACGGCCGAGCCGCGGTCGCCGGAGTTCGCCGCCAAGGCCAGTGACGTCCGGAGCATGGGCGACGTCGACATCCGGGCCGCCGCGGACAGCTCGAACCGGCTGCTCAAGTCGCCGGTCCGCGCGCTGCAGGAAGGCGGCCTGTCCGAGGGTTCGACGGTCGGCAAGACGCTGCTGGAGCTTCGCCGTACGGTCGAGGACCTGGACCCGAAGGAAGCGACCGGCCCGAAGAAGCTGCTCGGGATGATCCCGTTCGGGGACAAGATCGAGGACTACTTCCGCAAGTACCAGAGCGCGCAGAGCCACCTCGAGGGCATCCTGCACGCGCTCCGCAACGGGCAGGACGAGCTCGGCAAGGACAACGCCGCGCTGAACCTGGAGAAGCAGCAGCTCTGGGACGCGATGGGCCGGCTGAACCAGTACGTGTACGTCGCCGAGCGGCTCGACGCCCGCCTGTCCGCGGCCATCGCCGAACTGGAAGCGACCAACCCGGACAAGGCGAAGGCGTTCCGCGAGGATGTGCTGTTCTACGTCCGGCAGAAGCACCAGGACCTGCTCACCCAACTGGCCGTGTCGATCCAGAACTACCTGGCCATCGACATCGTGATCAAGAACAACATCGAGCTGATCAAGGGCGTCGACCGCGCGTCGACGACGACTGTCTCGGCCCTGCGTACGGCGGTCATCGTGGCGCAGGCCCTGGGCAACCAGAAGCTGGTGCTGGACCAGATCACCGCGCTGAACACGACCACCAGCGGGATGATCGAGCGGACCTCGCAGATGCTGCGGGACAACTCGGTGGCGATCCAGCAGCAGGCCGCGTCGGCGACGATCGGGCTGCCGCAACTGCAGGCCGCGTTCGCGAACATCTACGCGACCATGGACGCGATCGACACGTTCAAGGTGGAGGCGCTGGACAACATGGCGGCCACCATCGGGACGCTGGAGGGCGAGGTGTCCAAGTCCCGCGCGTACCTGGACCGGGTCGCGCAGCAGGACCAGCGGGTCGTCCACGGCAGCCTCGACCTCGACCTCGGTCGCTGAATCAGAAAGCTAGCTGGGGGACGGGGGTTGCATGGCGCTCGGTGACTTCTTCGCGCGGCTGACCGGCCGCAAGGCGGAGCCCGAGCCTGCGCCGGTCCCCCGTCCACCGACGACCGACGATCTGCTCGCGTCCCTGACTCGCGTCGAGCAGTTGGTTGCCGACGGCGCCGTACCGGCTGTGGTCGCGTCACGGGTCGGGCGGGTGGTCCGGATCGTGCGGGAGACGATCCCGCGGCTGGGCAACCTCGGTGGCAACGCGCAGGCGTACTCGGTAATGGCGACGGCGACCGACTATCTGCCGGAGGCGATCGGCGGGTATCTGCGGCTCCCGCGGCAGTGGGCGGACACGCGGCCGGTCGACAAGGGCAAGACGTCGCTGATGATCCTGATCGATCAGTTGGACCTCTTGGGCGCCACGATGGACAAGGTGTTCGACGCGGTGAACCGGGCCGACGCGGCGGCGCTGATCGCCCACGGCCGGTTCCTGCAGGAGAAGTTCGGCACCGGATCGACCGGCGGCGGCCTCGCCCTGGGCCCGACCTCGTCGACACCACCACCGGACACAGGACCACTGCAACCACCAGCCGGACGAGGAGGAGCATGAGCGGCGAGGGGGGTAAGTCACTCCAGCAAGCGGTCACCGCGCTGCTGGCTGTAGCTGCTCGTGCCGGAGTCCCGGAGGACAAGGCTCGTACGGAGGCGCTGACGTTGGCAGCTGCCTTGGCGGAGTCTGCTCCGGGCGCGTCTGCCGACTGGGCGAAGGTCAGTCCCGGCGCAACGACCCAGGACTTCTTCGACGCCGCCGTCCGCGGACGGCGGTGGCGTGGGGCGCCGACCGCTGTGCTTACCGAGCTGGTGACCACGGGTTCGTCCGAGAAGGTTGCCTACGCCGAGGCCCTGGCCGAGGTTGCTTCGGCGGCCTGCACCCTGGGTGAGCCCACGATGCGGGTTGTCGGCAACGCCTCGGTGGCCGCGGCCGCGCAACTGCAGGCCGCAGGCGCTCGCCCATTGCAGGTCGGTACGACGCCAACCGTGCAGGCCAAGCCTGATGCCGCGGTTGCCGAACAGCCCGAGAAGCCTGAAGAGCCCGCGAAGACAGTCGAAGAGCTGCTGGCCGAGCTGGACGAGTTGACCGGGCTGGCCAAGGTGAAGCGGGAGGTTCACCGGCAGGTCGCCGTACTGCGGGTGGAGAAGCTGCGGACCGAGGCGGGGCTGAAGAGTCCGACGATCACCAGGCACCTGGTGTTCGTGGGCAATCCAGGGACTGGCAAGACGACCGTGGCCCGGTTGGTGAGCGGGATCTACAAGGCGCTCGGGCTGTTGTCCAAGGGGCAGCTCGTCGAGGTGGACCGCTCCGAGCTGGTCGCCGGGTACCTCGGCCAGACCGCGACGAAGACCGCCGATGTGGTCGCGTCCGCGGTGGGCGGGGTGCTGTTCATCGACGAGGCCTACAGCCTGACCGCGGGGACGTTCGGCGCCGACCAGTACGGCCGGGAGGCGGTCGACACGCTGGTCAAGGAGATGGAGGACCGGCGCGACGACCTGGTCGTGATCGTGGCCGGTTATCCGGAGCCGATGGCGGCATTCATCGCGGCGAACCCGGGGCTGGCCAGCCGGTTCCGGACCACGATCGGGTTCGAGGACTACAGCGACGACGAGCTGACCGACATCCTCACCGGGCTGGCCGAGGGCGCCGACTACGAGCTGACCGCGGAGGCGCTGACGAAGTTCCGGGAGATCCTCGCGGGGACTCCGCGGGACCGGTCGTTCGGCAACGGCCGGTTCGCCCGGAACGTGCTGGAGGCCGCGATCGGCCGGCACGCCTGGCGACTCCGCGACGTCACGGCACCCACCAAGGACCAACTGCGTCAGATCCTCGCCGAAGACCTCACCGACGAGCCCGAGCACGCAGTCGAACCTTTTGCGTCCGAAGATCCGAGGTCTACAGACCACGTTTCTTCGGACGCAACGGAACAGCAGCAGCAGGATGGAGAACAGGCGTGACCCAGACCCAGAGTGCGCCGCCGCCCGCGGCCTGGTCGCCGCCGGCCCAGCAGGCGGTCCCGCCCGCGGCGCAGCAACCAGGCGCCCCGGCGCCCAGCCGGCGGAGCCCGATCGCCGCGTGGTTCGACGGGACGCCGGGCCGGATGCGCGCGTTCCTGATCGTGGCCGCGGCAATGAGCGTCGTCTTCGGCCTGGCCGCCGCACAAGGCTTCCGGCAGTCCGACGGCGCGCTCACCCGCGCCGAGGCCAACGCCGCCCAGCTGGTCCGGATCCAGGCGATCCACACCAACCTGGTCAGCGCGAACGCCGACGCCACCAACGCCTTCCTGGTCGGCGGTCTCGAGCCGCCCGGACAGCGTCAGCACTTCGTCGACTCGATGGCTGAGGCTGCGCGCCTCATCGCCGAGGCCGCGACCGCGCAGCCGGCCGACAAGGACGCGCTCGGCGCGCTCAACCAGACGCTGATCACGTACGACGGCCTGATCGAGCAGGCTCGGGCCAACAACCGCCAGGGGTTGCCGATCGGATCGCAGTACCTGAGGGACGCGAACGCCGTACTGCAGAGCGACTCGCTGCCGTTGGTGAAGGCGCTGGTGCAGGCCAATGAGCAGCGGGTCGACACCGAGTTCGACGGCATCGGGCAGGGCAACATCTGGGTCCTGGTCGGCGGCCTGCTGACGCTGGTCGTCCTCGCTGTCACGCTGCGCTGGCTGGCCCGTCGTACCCACCGCTATGTCAACCTGCCGATCGCCGCCGGTGCGCTACTCGTCCTGCTCACCACGCTGATCGGTGGCGTCTCCCTGTCCAGCGCATCCAGTGCCGCCTCGGACACCCGGTCGGACGCGTACTCCAACGCGCTCGCCGTGTCACGCGCCCGGATCGCCGCGTACGACGCCCGCTCGAACGAAAGCCTCACCCTGATCGCCCGTGGTTCCGGCGACGCGTTCGACAAGGCGTACAACGACTCGGCCGCCGTCGTGGTGGACCAGTTGGACAACGTCGACAACGGCGGCACCTTGCGATCGCAGTGGAACAACTACAACGAGGTGCACAAGTCGGTCCGCGCCCTCGACACGAAGGGCCAGTGGGACAACGCCGTCGCGCTGGCCGTCGGCAAGCAGCAGGGCTTGAACTCCGTGAGCGCGTTCACCACGTTCGACAAGAGCTCGGCCGACCGGCTGAAGACGACGAGCGAGGCGGTCCGGACCGAGCTGACCGACGCCCGGGACGGCCTGCCGCCGATCGGCTGGCTGGGCTTGCCGATCGGGATCGCGGCCGCTCTGCTGGTCGCCTGGGGTATGTCGCAGCGACTGGAGGAGTACCGATGAAGAAGCTGCTCGCCCCGGTCGCGGCCTCGCTCGCGATCCTGCTCGCCGCCACCGCCTGCGGATCCGGTGAGTACACCGCAACGCAGATCCCGCCGAAGGAGCAGCCCGCCGAGGCGACGCCCGCACCACCGGCCGCCCAGCCGAACTGCGGCAACCCGGTGGCGTCGTACACACCCGAGGGGACCCTCCCGCCGCCCGGCGCGATGCCGCCCGCCACGTACATGGACACGATCAAGAAACGCGGCCGGCTGATCGCCGGGGTGTCCGCGGACAGCCTCAACCTCGGCTCGCGTAACCCGATCAGCGGGCAGATCGAGGGTTTCGACATCGACATGATCAAGGCCGTCGCGCGGGCGATCTTCGGCACCGACCAGGGCACGGTCGAGCTGCGGGTGATCTCCAGCCCGCAGCGGATCCCGGTGTTGCAGAAGGAACAGGTCGACATCGTCGCGCGGAACATGACGATCAACTGCTCGCGCTGGCAGCAGATCGCGTTCTCCGCCGAGTACTACCGCTCGGGGCAGAAGACGCTGGTGCCGATCGACTCGACGGCGAAAACCATCGGAGACCTGAACGGCAAGACCATCTGCGCCCCGGCCGGTTCGACCAGCCTGGACAACCTGAAGCGGAAGAACCCCAAGGCAGTGCCGATCACCGCCGACACCGACACCGGCTGCCTGGCCCTGTTCCAGTCGGGCAAGGCGTACGGCATCACCGGTGACGACACAGTGCTGGCCGGCGACGTCGTCCAGGACCCGTACGCGAAGGTGCTCCCGGAGAGGTTCAGCGACGAGCCGTACGGTCTCGGCATGTCGCTGAAGCATCCGGAGTTCGTGCGGTTCGTGAACCAGGTGCTCGACCAGATGAAGGCCGGCCCCGAATGGATGACGTCGTACAACAGGTGGCTCAAGCCCGCGCTCGGTGAGCTGACGTCCCCACCGCCGTCCGTCTATGGCCGGATCCCGGGGCAATGACCGTTCGTACGCCGACAGCCACGGCGCCGGCGCCGCCGGGGAGGATGGGGAGCAGCATTCCGGCGACGGAGCTGCTGTCGTTCCTCGACGCACTGGGGACGTGGCGGGACCGGCGGAAGGCCGAGCTGGACGAGTTGGACCAGGCCGCGCTGCACTCCCCCGAGGCGGATGCGCTGAGTGCTGACGTCGTACTCAGCATGGCGGTGTGGAAGGCGGTGTCGGACCGGTACGAGCTGATCCTGGTCACCTGGGACTCCGGGCGGGTCGGGCAGACCGAGACCGAGCGGATCTCCACCCTGATCTGGGGCGGCCTGGACACCGGCGGCGCCGGTGGGTCACTCGCCGTTTCGTTGCCTGAGGCATGCAAGTTGTCGGACGCGCTCGCGTCCAGCCTGCGGGCCAAGCTCGCACTGGAGCCGGGAGACGCCGACCTGGCAGCGCGATTGCGCCAACTGCGTGCGGGGGTCGAGCGGATCAACGACCTGGTCGCGCTCGAGCCGGCCAACACCCGCAACGCGGCGATCGCCCAGCACCACGATCTCGATCGCCGGGTCACCGACCTTGCCGAGCGCAACAAGCGCGGCGCGGACATCGGCGGGTTGATCGGTCCACTGGAGATCGACGCGGCCCGGACCGAACGCGACCTGATCGTCGGTGCCGCGACCCGCAAAGAGCGTGCGGCCGATGTCGCCCGGGCCCGGTCGCTGCGCAGTGAGCTGGAGGCGCAGGGCATCGCAGTACGGGCGCTCGCCGACCGAGCCGTTGCCGCGATCACGCCGGCCCCGCGTCTCGCCGTACCAGATGTGACTGCGATCGGGCCGGTGCCGAACACCCCGGCCGAGCTGGAGAAGTACCTGACCCGGCTGGACGCCGTACGACGTGCGCTCAGTCAGGCCCAGTCGGCGTACGGCTCCGCGATGGACCGGCGTGACGAACTGGCTGCCCGGCTGGACGCGTATCAGGTGAAGGCATCCAGCGTTGCACCAGGCAACGAGGATCTTGCTGAGTTGTACCGGCGTGGACGTGCAGTGATCGAGTCGGTGCCAGTGGACCTGGCCAGGCTCGGCGCGCTCGTCACGGCGTACCAGGCTTACCTGGAGAGCACCGGAGGGACCAGATGACCACGACCATCGCCTGCACGCAGCCTGGCTGCACGGGCACGATCCAGGACGGGTACTGCGACGTCTGCGGGTCACCCGCAGCATCCGGTACGGCGAGCGCGAGCCCGGCCCCGGCAACCGGTGCCTGCACGCAGCCCGGCTGCACCGGGACCTACGTCGACGGGTACTGCGACGTCTGCGGCTCACCCGCGCCCGACGGCTCCACGGCTCCGGACCCGATCAGCAGCCCGTCGACGGTCTCCCGCGCGTCCAACCGGCTCGCCTCGACACCACTCGGCTCTGCCCGCGCGCAAGCGGCCGGCTCGAAGCTGACCCGCCGGCTCGGTACGTCGTCCACGCGGCTGCGCGGTGCACGCCTCGGTGCAGGCCTGACGCACGTACCGACGATCCCCGCGATCGACGCGAGCAAGGCGATCCTGGCCAAGCCGATGGTCCCGGAGGACCGCCGGAACTGCCCCAACTGCGGCAACCCGGTCGGCCGCTCCCGTGGCGACCAGCCGGGCCGCACCGACGGGTTCTGCCCCAAGTGCCGCAGCCCGTTCTCGTTCTCGCCCAAGCTGCACCCGGGTGACCTGGTCGGCGGCCAGTACGAGGTGGCCGGCTGCCTGGCCCACGGTGGTTTCGGCTGGATCTACATGGCCCGGGACAAGAACGTGTCCGACCGCTGGGTGGTGCTGAAGGGCCTGCTCAACTCGGAGGACCCGGACGCCGTCGCGGCCGCGATCGCCGAGCAGCAGTTCCTGGCCCGGGTCGAGCACCCGCTGATCGTGGAGATCTACAACTTCGTCACCCACGAGGGCGCCGGCTACATCGTGATGGAGTACGTCGGCGGCACCTCGCTGAAGACGTTGCTCAAGCAGCGGATGGCGGCGAAAAAGGGCGAGTACGACGCGCTGCCGATCGACCAGGCGATCGCGTACATCCTGGAGATCCTGCCGGCCTTCTCGTACCTGCACGACCTCGGCCTGGTGTACTGCGACTTCAAGCCGGACAACATCATCCAGGTCGGTGACGCGGTCAAGCTGATCGACCTCGGCGGTGTCCGGCGGATCGACGACATGGACTCCGCGATCTACGGAACGGTCGGTTTCCAGGCGCCCGAGGTGGCCGAGGTCGGGCCGTCCGTTGCCTCCGACATCTACACGCTCGGCCGGACGTTGTGCGTGCTGGCGATGGAGTTCCGCGGCTACCAGTCCCGGTTCGTCACGTCGTTGCCGCCGGTGGCCGACGTACCGCTGTTCCAAAAGTACGACTCGGTCTACCGGCTGCTCCTGAAGGCCTGTGCGAAGGACCCGGCGGACCGGTTCCAGACCGCTGACGAGTTCCGGGTGCAGCTGCTCGGCGTACTGCGCGAGGTCGTTGCCGACAAGCAGGGCAACAAGGCGGCCCAGCACTCGGCGTCGTCGCTGCTTTTCGAGACCTCGGGCGACCGGGGAGTCGGGTCGGACAACGAAGCGACCTCGTGGCGTCAACTGCCGGCGCTGGCGCCGGACGACGGCGACAAGATGGCCGGTTGGCTGAAGACAGTGAGCGTGCCCGACCCCGCCAAGCGGCTGGAAGTGCTCGTCGATGCGCCCGAGTCGTCGCCGCAGGTCCTGTTGGAGATCGCCGAGACCGCACTCGAAGTGGGCGAGTATCGCTACGACATGGTCGACACAGCGGTCTCCGACCTGCTCGCCGCGGACCCATGGGAGTGGCGGGCTGTCTGGATGGCCGGACTGGTCGCGCTAGCCCGTGGCGACGCGCCCGGGGCACAGTCCGCGTTCAACGCCGTCTACGGCCAGGTGCCGGGTGAGCTCGCACCGAAGCTCGCCCTGGCGATCGCCTGTGAGCTCAGCGGCGAACACCACGTCGCGGAGGGGTTGTACCTCACCTGCGCGCGCACCGACGCGAACTACATCGCACCGTCGGCCTTCGGACTGGCGCAGATCCGTTCCAACCGGGGTGACCTCGACGGAGCCATCGCCGCACTCGACCTGGTCCCGCGGACCAGCGGCGCGTACATCCGGGCTCGTCGCCAGCGAGCCGGTCTACTGGCAGGATCAGGGCGTGGCCTGCCCGCGCTGGCCGAGGCGATGAACAGCATCAACGCGCTGACCATCGACCCGGTCGACCGGGCCAACCTGGCCGCGGACGTGTTCCGGACCGCGCTGGCAGAGGTTCAGCAGTCCGGTCCGCAGGAAGGGCTGCGGATCGACGGACAGGAGGCGACCGAGCCGGCCCTGCGGGACGGGCTCGAGGCCACCTACCGTCAGCTGGCGAACCATGCGAAGAGCCGGCCGGAACGGATCGCCCTGGTCGACCTGGCCAACGAGGTTCGAGGATGGACGTTGCGATGACGAGTACGACCCAGACGGTCTGCCCCAGCTGTGGTGGCCCGGTGTCCGAGGCGGATCGCTTCTGCGAGGCCTGTGGCGCCGAGCTCCAGCCGACCGCGCCGACCACACCGGCGCTGGACACGGACACCGAGCCGACGGTCGAGATCAACACGACCCCGGTCAGTCCGTGCCAGTCCTGTGGCGGTGTGGTCGGTACGGACGGCTACTGCGAGACCTGCGGTACCAAGGCCGCCAAGCCACGCGACCACTTCGACGAGCAGCCCGCACCGTGGGTCGGCGGGGTGTGCGACCGAGGCATCCGGCACAGCCGGAACGAGGACGCCATGGCTATCGCGGCCGACCCCGAGCCGGGCAGCAGGGCTCTGCTGGTCGTCTGCGACGGGGTCAGCTCGTCACTCGACTCGGATGTCGCCAGTCTGGCCGCGGCCCGGGCCGCTCGCGAGGTACTCGAGGCCGGCCACGCGCAGGGCATCGGCACCGTGTCGTCCCGCAGCGGTGCGATCGCGGCCCGGCTCAAGGCGGCTGCCGATGCGGCCAATGACGCCGTACTGGAGAACACGAGTCCGGACAGTCCGAACCCGGCGTCGTGCACGTTCGTGGCGACCGTTCTGGAGGACGGGCTGCTGGTGGCCGGTGTGGTCGGGGACAGCCGCGCGTACTGGTTCCCGGACGACGCCGAGGCCGTCGCACTGACCGTGGACGACTCCTGGGCCGCCGAGCTCATCGCGACCGGTATCCCGCGCGCGGAGGCCGAGTCCGGTCCGCACGCACACGCGATCACCCGGTGGCTGGGCAAGGACGCCCCGGACCACACACCCCGTACGACGACCGTCCAGGTGACCGGGCCGGGATGGATCGTGGTCTGCTCGGACGGGCTGTGGAACTACTGCTCCGAGGCGGCACCGCTGGCCGACCTCGTACGTCAGACCGCAGCGGCGCACGGTGGCGAGCCCTTGGCCACCGCGTCCGCCCTGGTCGACTGGGCCAACGCCCAGGGCGGTCAGGACAACATCACCGTCGCCCTGGCGCGGCTCTAGTCTTCGAAAGGACGCCCCAGATGGCCGAGTTCTCCGCTTCCGTCTACCAGAACGAGTTTCTGCCCGATGGTGGAACCGACGTGCACGCCATCGTCACGGTGGACTGCAACGGCGCCGGTGCCGCCGGGCAGTCCGGCAGCGGTGACGCGGGCGAGATCATCATCGTCGACACGTCCGGCTCGATGGGCGCCGACGGTGTCCGGGCCGCCGCGTACGCCGCGCAGACCGCGCTCGACCAGATCCTGGACGGCGTCTGGTTCGCGGTGATCTCCGGTAACGACCGCGCCCAGCTGGCGTTCCCGCCGTCACCGGAGCCGGTGATGGTGAAGATGGACCAGTTCACCCGGCAGGCGGCCAAGGAAGCGGTGTCCCGGTTCTACGCCGACGGCGGGACCGCGATGGGCACCTGGCTGCGGCTGGCCTCCCGGGTGTTCGCGACCGTGCCGTCGCTGTCCCAGAAGCACGCCATCCTGCTCACCGACGGCGAGAACCAGCACGAGACGCCCGAGGTGCTGACCCAGACGATCGAGGCGGTCACCGGCCAGTTCCAGTGCGACTGCCGCGGTGTCGGGGTCGCCTGGCAGGTCGACGAGGTACGGCGGATCGCGACCGCACTGCTCGGCACCGTCGATATCATCCCGGCGCCGGACCAGCTGGCGGCCGAGTTCTCCAGGCTGATCCAGAACGCGATGAGCCGCGGTGTCGCGAAGGCCGATCTGCGCGTCTGGGCTCCGCAGGGCGCGCAGGTGCTGTTCGTCCGCCAGGTCGCTCCCACGGTCGAGGACCTGACCTCACGCCGTACGGCGATCAATCCGCTGACCGGCTCGTATCCGACCGGCTCGTGGGGTGACGAGTCGCGTGACTACCACGTGGCGATCCGCCTGGCCGCCAAGGCGATCGGGCAGGAGCAGCTCGCCGCCCGGGTGCAACTCGTGCTCGGCGACGACGTGGTCGCGCAGGGCCTGGTCAAGGCGCTGTGGTCCGCGGACGAGGCGCTGACCACGCGGATCAGCCCCGAGGTCGCGCACTACACCGGGCAGACCGAGCTGGCCGAGGCGATCCAGGAAGGCCTGGCTGCGAAGGCGGCTGGCGACACCGCGACCGCGACCACCAAGCTCGGCCGTGCGGTCCAGCTGGCCGCCCAGACCGGCAACGAGGAGGCGACCACCCGGCTCCGTAAGGTGGTCGACATCGAGGACCAGGACACCGGCACCGTGCGACTCAAGCGCACCGTCGAGAAGGCCGACGAGATGGCGCTCGACACCGCGTCCACCAAGACGACCCGGGTGAAGAAATGACGACAGTCAGCTGTCCGAGCGGGCACCCGTCCGTCTCGACCGACTACTGCGACGTCTGTGGCCTGCCGATCGACGCCGCGGCCACCCCGGCCGCGGCGTCGGTCCCGGCACCGGCCGTCGCCGCACCGGCCCCGGCTGCGGCGCCCGCGACCCAGACGTGCCCGAACTGCTCGGAGTCGGCCGCCGCGGACGCCTTGTTCTGCGAGAGCTGCGGCTACGACTTCACCACCGGCACGATGCCGCGTCCGGCGTCGTCGCTCGACCTCGGGGCGCCGCCCACGGTGCCGCCGGCACCCGTCGCGACCGCTGACTGGGTCGTCGAGCGCTGGGTCGATCCCGACTGGTACGAGGTACAGCAGAGCGACGACCCGTGTCCGTCGCCCGGCCTGCCGGTGGTGATCCCGCTGACCGAGAAGAGCGTGCTGATCGGCCGCCCGTCCAAGAGCCGCGGTATCAACCCCGAGATCGACTGCGGTGACGACACCGGCGTCAGCCGCCGCCAGGCCCAACTCACCACCGACGGCACCCGCTGGTGGGTCGAGGATCTCCGGTCCTCCAACGGCACCTACGTGGCCCCGGCCTCCGGTCCGCTCCCCGAGGACCCGATCGTCCCGGGCCAGCGCCGCGAACTGAACTCCGACGACCGCGTCTACGTCGGCGCCTGGACCCGCCTCGTCGTCCGCAAATCCACCCCAGAAGAAAAAGCCGGCCAAGCCTGAGTTATTGCGGAAGGAAGCTCGCCGCAATGGTTCATAGCTTGGGGGCATGACGACGAACACAGACATCAGGCCCTTCCGGATCGAGATTCCGCAGGCTGAGGTGGACGACCTCAAGGCGCGGCTGGCCGGCGCACGCTGGCCGGCCACGCCATCGGTGGACGACTGGAGCCGTGGCGTTCCGGTCGGTTACCTGAAGGAGCTGGCGGCGTACTGGGCCGACGGCTACGACTGGCGTGCCGCCGAGGCGGCGTTGAACGAGATCCCGCAGTTCGTCACCGAGATCAACGGGCAGCGGATCCACTTCTTCCACCAGCGGTCGGCGTCGCCGGATGCGTTGCCGCTGATCCTGACCCACGGGTGGCCGGGGTCGCCGGTGGAGTTCCAGCAGATGATCGGCCGGCTGACCGATCCGGTGGCGTACGGCGGTGACGCGGCCGACGCGTTCCATGTCGTCGTACCGTCGCTACCCGGGTACGGGTTCTCGACGCCTCTCGGGCCGGGTGGGTTCAACCTGTTCGGGGTGGCGCAGATGTGGGCGGAGCTGATGAGCCGGCTCGGGTACGAGCGGTACGCCGCCCATGGGACGGACGCGGGCTCCGGGGTCGCGGGGATGCTGCCGATGGTGGATCCGGCTCGCGTGGTCGGCGTACATCTGGCCGGGGTGAGTGCGGGAGCGCCGTTCGGGGATCCGCTGCCGCTCGAGGGGTTGTCGGAGTCGGACCGGGCGCGGGCCGAGCGGTTCAACGAGATGATGGATGAGGGGTTCGGGTACCTCGTGTTGCAGTCGACGCGGCCGCAGACCTTGGCCTACTCGCTGAACGACTCGCCGATCGGGCAGCTCGCGTGGATCGTGGAGAAGTTCGCCGAGTGGACCGACCCGATCCACAAGCTGCCCGAGGAGGCCGTCGACCGGGACCAGCTGCTCACGAACGTCAGCCTGTACTGGTTCACCGGGTCAGGGGCATCGTCGGCGCATGCGGTGTACGAAGGGATGCAGGCCTGGAAGGCGTACGCCGCTCAGCAGGCGGCAGGTGGATCCGAGGGCTGGGGCGACGTGGCCGGACCGCCGACCGGGGTTGCAGTGTTCGGGGCCGAGACGGCGATCAAGAGCCTGGCGGATCCGGCCGGGAAGATGAGCCACTGGAAGGAGTACGACCGCGGCGGTCACTTCGCCGCGATGGAGGTGCCGGACCTGCTCGCCGCCGACCTCCGGTTGTTCTTCGGTCCGCTGCGCTGAGGACTACTTGCCGGGCTGGACCTCGCGGGTCCAGCCCGGCATCGGCTTGAAGCACATCCACTCGATGATCGCCGAGCCGACGATGAGCGGGATCACCCAGCTCCACGGCTGCCGGGGTGCGCTGACCACCAGAATCGCTGTCCACAAGGCGATCCAGCCACCGCCGTACCCGCGCAGCACCCCGCGGTACCAGAGCCCGCCGGGAGCTTCGGCGGCGCGTTGACCGAGATAGACGAACAGGTACGACGCGAGCGAGATCGGCCAGAAGAACCAGAGCCGGCCCCAGTCGTACGGGACCATCACGAGCGCGGTCAGGCAGACGATCGCGATCGTCCAGTGGTAGATCTCGCCGGCCCAGTTCAGCCCTCGGCGGCGCAAGGTGAGCACGATCGCCAGCGGGCCGAACAGCACCGCCAGCACTCCCGCGGCGACATGCAGGATGAGCGCGATGTCACGCATCGCCGGTCCTCCCCGTACCCCAGCACAGGCCGGAGCTCTCTGACATGTCAGGGAGCATAGGGCTCACAGCCGCCGGCGTCTCCCCCTCGGCGCGCCCAGTGCGGCGCGCCGAGGGAGCCGGGATCAGCTCGCCGGGAAGGACAACACCAAACGGACCGCGAAGTTCCGGTAGTTGAGGCGTTCGAAGCTCCGGGCCATCGGCACGTTGCCGAAGTCGGTGTCCGCCCTGATGTGCTCGGCACCAAGCTCCGCGAGTAGGTGCGTGATCTCGGCCAGCAGGTCGTCGCTGTACCGGTGACCGCGATGCTCGGACAGTACGCCGAGGTAGCCGACCGTCGGCCCGGCCTGGTTCGCCGACGGGATCGCGAACCCGATCAGCTTGCCGTCGGCGTCGTACGCAAGCCTCCACCAGGCCCGTTCGCCCGGCATCGACTTGTACAGCTCCAGTTCCTCGCGGGCCGCGCCGTCGACGCCGAGCCGGGCGATCTCTCGCGCGGTGGCGGCGTCGAGGCTACCCTCGGTCACCTTGCGGAACACGTCCACGAAGGCTTCGTCATCGGCCGGCTCGAACCGCAGCCGGGTGGACCGCGGCGGCAGACCGTACTCCGGCTTCCACTCGTACCGCAGCCGCTCGGTGACCCCGGTCAGCCCGGCCGCTTCGGCCGCCTGCCGGCGCGGCGCGAGCTCCGCGACCACATCCGGCTGGTCTTTCCAGTCAGCGGACAGGAAGAAGTGGTACTCCGGCGGCTCGGAGTCGGCCGGGCGGCTCTTCATGGCGTGCTCGATCAGCGCCGTCCAGACCGGCACCGGATCGCCGTCGCCGGCGTAGTACAGGCCGTCGATGCTGTACGGGTGCTCGTGCTCGGGCAGGCCCCACCAGATGGCCAGCGCCTGGATCTTGCCGTCCTCCTCGACGACCCAGGTCCAGTCGTCCCGGTAGGTGCGGTCGGCAACGAAATCGCGGTAGCGCTCGAGCGTGACGGTGTTGACCGACTGCTGCTCGATCAGGGCAAGGATGGTGTCGAGGTCGGCCTCGACAGTGGTACGGATGTTCACGAATCCTCCAACAGGAGGCGCGACTGCTCCGCTCAGTGCGAGCTGTGCGAGCGGACCGGGCGCGCCGGGAAACAAGTCAGTGTCTTCATCGGTCGCTCCTTCCACTCAGGATCGTTCTCGCCGGGCCAGACATTAGACCCTGGCCGGGGTCATAGTCCAACGGTTATTCACAGCTGGGATGTACCGGCGCTGTGTGTGCCGGGAAGCCTCCCGGACATGAGAACCCTCATCGCCGCCCTCACCCTCGTCACCGCCACCACACTGGGCTCCACGGCGTACGCCGTACCTGCTGCCGAGCCCGCGTACGACGTCCAGTCCGCCGGCCGGACGTACGTCGTACCGACAACGACCGCTCTGCCGACCTGCGCACTCAGCTCGTTGCCCTCGCAGGCCTCCGACACGCTCGACCTCATCCACTCCGGTGGGCCGTTCCCGTATCCGCAGGACGGGACCGTCTTCCAGAACCGGGAGGGCATCCTGCCGGACGAGTCGAGCGGCTATTACCACGAGTACACCGTGAAGACGCCCGGCTCGGACGACCGCGGCGCCCGCCGGCTGGTCGGCGGTGGCGCGAAGACGACGCCGGAGTTCGTCTACTACACCGACGACCACTACTCGTCGTTCTGCGCGATGGACGAAAACAGTTAACAGTCTCGACTCAATCGCGGTTAGATCTTTTCAAACGATCGCCTAACCGGTTAACGTCCCGGGGTAACGTCGTCGACACGTTGAGTAGCCACCACCGCCCCTCACGGAAGGACCTACCCCGATGTCCACCCTGCGCAAGGCCACCCTCGGCCTGCTCACTGTCGGGCTGTTCACCCTCGGCGGCCAGCCTATGCCCGGGCTGGCGGCCGAACCCCGATCTGCCGGCGGCGCGCCCACCGCGGTCGCCGGCAACCCGGTCCAGCTCACGAACGGCTTCTACGTCGACCCGAACTCCAACCCGGCCGCCTACGTGAAGCAGCACCCGGGCGAGACCGAGATCAAGACCAAGATCGCCGACAAGGCCGGCGGTCGCTGGTTCGGCAACTGGAGCGGTGACATCAAGGCGGCGGTCACGTCGTACACCACCGCCGCGGACCGGGCCGACAAGCTGCCGATCCTGGTCGCCTACAACATCCCCGGCCGCGACTGCGGTGGTCACTCCGGTGGCGGTGCCGGTTCGCCGGCGGCGTACCGGGACTGGATCGCCAAGTTTGCCGACGGAATCGGCAACCGGCCGGCCGTGGTCGTGATCGAGCCGGACGCGCTGGCCCAGCTCGACTGCATGCCGGAGAACCAGCGGCAGGTCCGGATCGACCTGCTGAAGTACGCCGCCAACCAGTTCGCGACCAAGAACCCGAACACCTGGGCCTACATGGACGGCGGCAACACCAACTGGATCGAGGCCGGTGAGATGGCCCGGCGGCTGCGACTGGTGGACGTCGGCAAGATCCGCGGCTTCGCGCTGAACGTGTCGAACTACTACACCACCGCCCAATCGGTGACCAAGGGCAACGCGATCAAGAGCGCGCTCGGCGGCGGCAGCCAGTTCGTCGTCGACACCAGCCGGAACGGCAACGGCTCGAACGGAGAGTGGTGCAACCCGGCCGGCCGCAAGCTCGGCGTCCCGTCCCAGGTCGGCGGCGGCGCGGATCTGCTGCTCTGGCTCAAGGTCCCCGGCGACTCCGACGGCGACTGCGGGATCGGCAAGGGCATCCCGGCCGGCACCTTCTCGGCCACCCTGGCCAAGCGCCTCATCTCCGGAACGTGATGCTGTTACGTCCGAAGAACTGTGGCCCATAGCCCTCATTTCTTCGGACGTAAGCGCGAGGGACAGCAAGAAAGCGGCCCCGGGCGAGTGCCCGGGGCCGCTTTGTACCGCTGTGTGCTGTCGGACCTCAGATCAGAAGTCCATGCCGCCCATGTCGGGCGCGCCACCCGGAGCGGCCGCGGCCTTCTCCGGCTTGTCGGCGATGACGGCCTCGGTGGTGAGGAACAGAGCCGCGATCGAGGCTGCGTTCTGCAGCGCCGAGCGGGTCACCTTCGCCGGGTCGATGATGCCGGTGGCGATCAGGTCGACGTACTCGCCGGTGGCGGCGTTGAGGCCCCAGCCCGGCTCGAGGTTGCGAACCTTCTCCACCACGACGCCACCCTCGAGGCCGGCGTTCACGGCGATCTGCTTCAACGGCGCCTCGACCGCGGACCGCACGATGGCGGCACCGGTGGCCTCGTCACCCTCGAGGTCCAGCTTCTCGAACGCGATCACACTGGCCTGGAGCAGGGCCACGCCGCCGCCGGCGACGATGCCCTCCTCGACGGCCGCCTTCGCGTTGCGAACGGCGTCCTCGATCCGGTGCTTGCGCTCCTTCAGCTCGACCTCGGTGGCCGCGCCGACCTTGATCACCGCAACGCCACCGGCCAGCTTGGCCAGCCGCTCCTGCAGCTTCTCGCGGTCGTAGTCGGAGTCCGACTTCTCGATCTCGGCGCGGATCTGGTTCACCCGGCCGGAGATCTGGTCCGCGTCGCCCTCGCCCTCGACGATGGTCGTCTCGTCCTTGGTGACGACGATCTTGCGGGCCTGGCCGAGCAGCTCCAGGTCGACGGTGTCGAGCTTGAGGCCGACCTCCTCGGAGATCACCTCGCCGCCGGTGAGGACGGCGATGTCGACCAGCATGGCCTTGCGGCGGTCACCGAAGCCCGGCGCCTTGACGGCGACGGCCTTGAAGGTGCCCTTGATCTTGTTGACGACCAGGGTGGCCAGCGCCTCGCCCTCGATGTCCTCGGCGATGATGGCCAGCGGCTTGCCGGTCTGCATCACCTTCTCCAGCACCGGGACCAGGTCCTTGATGCTGGAGATCTTGCTGTTCACGATCAGGATGTACGGGTCGTCGAGGACCGCTTCCATCCGCTCCGTGTCAGTGACGAAGTACGGCGAGATGTAGCCCTTGTCGAAGCGCATACCCTCGGTGAGCTCGAGCTCGAGGCCGAAGGTGTTGCTCTCCTCGACGGTGATGACGCCTTCCTTGCCGACCTTGTCCATCGCCTCGGCGATGATCTGGCCGACCTGGTTGTCGGCGGCCGAGATCGAGGCCGTGGAAGCGATCTGCTCCCGGGTCTCGACGTCCTTGGCCAGCGCGAGCAGCTGCTCGCTGACCGCCTCGGTCGCCTTCTCGATGCCCTTCTTCAGGCTCATCGGGTTGGCGCCGGCCGCGACGTTGCGCAGACCCTCGCGGACGAGAGCCTGAGCCAGCACGGTGGCGGTGGTGGTGCCGTCACCCGCGACGTCGTCGGTCTTCTTCGCAACTTCCTTGACGAGCTCGGCCCCGATCTTCTCGTACGGGTCCTCGAGCTCGATCTCCTTGGCGATGGAGACACCGTCGTTGGTGATGGTGGGGGCGCCCCACTTCTTCTCCAGGACGACGTTGCGGCCCTTCGGGCCAAGCGTCACCTTGACGGCGTCGGCGAGGGTGTTCATACCCCGCTCGAGGCCGCGGCGCGCCTCTTCGTTGAAAGCAATCAGCTTGGGCATTCTCCGCGAGTCCTCCCGCGTCGAGTCATTGTGGTTCAGCCGGCCCGGATGCCCGCGACGGACGGCGCCGGCACCGTCGCGGTCACGTCCCGCCACGTTTCCAGCACCTCATCGAGGCCGTCTTCTTGCACACTCCGCAGGCGCGAGACTTATCACTCTCACCCATGGAGTGCTAACCAAGTATTAGCACTCGCCCCAAGTGAGTGCAAGCCAGCCTCTCGCTACCGTAGGCCCATGGTGGAGGTGCGAGCAGCCGGTCCGGAGGCCTGGCAGGACGTGGCAACCGTGATGGGCACGCGCGGCGACCCGGCGCGGTGCTTCTGTCAGTACTTCCGCCTGCGCGGAAAGCAATGGGCCGCCGGGACCCGCGAGAGCAACCGGCGCGACCTGCGCAACCAGGTCTGCAAGGGCGACGTCCCACCTGGGGTACTCGCGTACGACGGTGACACGCCGATCGGCTGGTGCGCAGTCGCCCCGCGGACGTCGTACCCCCGGGTCGTCGCCTCACCCAACTGGCGCACCGACCACCCGGACGCGTGGGTGATCACCTGCTTCGTCGTACCGGTCGGCCACCGCCGCCAGGGCATCGCCGGCGAGCTCGCCCTCGGCGCGGTCGACTTCGCCCAGTCGTACGGCGCTCACACCGTCGAGGCCTGCGCGGTCGACACCACGCAGGCCGACAACGTCTCCTCGGCGGACCTCTACCGCGGCCCGCTGTCTGTCTTCCTCGACGCCGGCTTCACCGAGGTCAGCCGCACCAACCCCCGCTGGGTCCTCGTCCGCCGGACTCTCTAGTCCTGCAGCTGGGCGATCAGGTACTTCGGGGCGGTCAGGTGCCAGGCTTCGGTTACGAGTTCGCGGAGTTCAACCTCGTCTGCGGCGGCGATGTCGACGTTGAGCCACGCGAAGCGGCCGGATGCCCACGACGGTGAGTACACGTCTGGGTCCTCGGCGACCAGGGCCTCCTGCTCCTCGCGCAGCGCCTTGAGCTGCAGCCTGGTGCCGTCCTCGGACATGTAGGCGAAGCTCTTGTTCCGCACCTTGAAGACCGGCTGCCCCGCCCAGCCCTCGTCTTCCTCCACCCCCGGCAACCCGAGCACGACCTTCGTCAGCACGTCGACGTCCATCCCTCGACGGTAGAGCGTGGCACCGACACTTCTATGTGACCACGGTGACGGTGACCGTCGCTCCGGGCGTCAGCAGAGTCCCCGGCCGCGGCGAAACCCCGAAGATCTCGCCCACTCGGTAGCTCTGCGACGTCCTGGTCAGGAACTTGGCCTTCAAGCCCAGCTGTTCGAGCGCCTTCGCATACGCCGCGCCAGTCGGCCGCGTGGCCTGCGACTGATAGCTGGGCACTCCGACCTGGTCCTTCACGATCTCGATCCGGGTCAGGGTCCGGTCCACCTCTTCCGCACTCGTGGACGACTCGGCGCGGAACCATACCTGGAGGGATGGGATGCCCACCGCACCCCAACACGTCCCGCCCTCCTGGCAGTCCGTCCGCTGGCGCTCCGCCCGTACTCCGTCGATGGTGAGCGCCTCGTCGGCGTGGAAGCCGATCGTCGGGGAGCTGCTGAGCTCCACACTGTCGACCTTCGTGGGGCGTTGCCTCCGGCAGTCCGACGCCCCGCTCGGGTCGTCGATCAGGACAGTGTCCTTGCGCGGAGTACCGCAGCGGCTGAGGTTCGTACCCCAGACCTTCGGCACGGAGATCGCGGCATGGCCGAAGCCGACCAGTCGCATCGCAACCGGCTCCGGCTCCGGACCGGGGATCGTCACAGACCCCGACGTACCGCTGGAGGTCAGGACGTTGGTAGTGCCGATGACAGTCAGCACGGTGGTCACGGCTGCCACCGACGCCAGCACCGCGCGGAGTCGACGACGGCGGGTCGCACCTTCGCGGACGGCGTTCGGCCGCAGTTCTGCCGGGTGGTGGTCCTGCGTCCCCATGCGCATACAGACAGAGTGATGGGTGGATCGGGTCGACGAAAGTCGTCAGGGGGTGGGTCTCAGGGTCCCAGGGGTGCGATCAGGGGTGGGTCGGTACCGATCCGGATGTGGTGGGAGGCCCTCAGGCAGGAGAGTGGAGCCATGACGAACTCCAACGCACCGTTCTCCAACCTGTCCGGCAAGGTCCTCCGTCGTTCCCGCGACCAGCGGATGCTCACGGGTGTCTCCGGCGGCATCGCGGAGTACCTGAACATCGACGTGACGCTGGTCCGCCTCGGCATCGTCGGCCTGACCCTGATCACCGGCGGCACCGCCCTGATCGGCTACGTGGTCGCCTGGGTCGTGATCCCGGAAGCCGACGGCAAGGCCGTCTGGCAAAACGTCCAGCAGTCGGTCAACCAGCCCCCGAGCCCGGAAGCCGACATCGCCTCCCGCATCTACGACGACACCACCACCAACAACAAGCCCCCGGCGGCGTGACCGACAAAGCAGCAGGGTGACTCGCTCCCACAAGCCGTCACCCTGCTGCCCGGTGCTGGCACACTTCTCGCGTGCAGGGCACCGACGAAGTGACCAACTGCCCCGACTGTGGGCACCAGATCCGAGTCGACCGGCGCTACGTCACCTGGTGCGACAAGTGCGACTGGAACCTCGACCCGGCTCCGCTGAACGACCCGACACCCGCGTGGCGGCTCAAACTCGAGCATCGCCTCGCTGAGTCGCTGTACCGCGAACTGGAAAGCGGCGCCGTCCACCGGCCCGGCTGGGACGGGGCCCGGGTGGCAGCCCACCTGCTGTCTGCCCTGATCCTGCTGATCCCCCTGGTCGGCTTCCTGACCGGGATCGCCCTGCTCGCCTTCTACCGACCGCTCTGGTTCAGCATCCTGCTGTCCCTGCTCGCCTTCGCCATGGCCTTCGCGTTCCGTCCCCGCGCGGCCGACCTGCCCGAGAACGTTCACCTGGTCCACCGCGACGAGGCACCCACGCTGTACGCCGTACTGGACGAATTGGCGACCGCAGTCGGCACGAGGAAGGTGGCAGCCGTCGCTGTCAGCGCGGAAGCCAACGTCTGGTACCAGCAGATCGGCTGGCGTTTCCGCCCGGTCATCGGCATCGGCCTCCCGCTGTGGGCCGGCCTGCGACCGCAGGAACGGATCGCCCTCCTCGCCCACGAGCTGGGGCACGGCCGTCACGGCGACGCCAGGAGTGGCTGGCTGGTGGGCAGCGCGTGGTCCGTGCTGGAGGGGTTGCGGGAGACGTTCTCCGAGCAAGACTTCGACCGGGTCAAACGGGAGGACGGGTACGACGACTTCACCGGAGCCACCCTGTTCAGCCGGATGCTCAACTCCACCGTCGGCGTCCTGGTGCGTGGAGTCGCCTGGCTGCTTGAGCGGCTGCGACTGCGGAGCGACCAACGGGCCGAGTACCTGGCCGATCGAAAGGCAGGGGAGATCGCCGGGTCGGAGGCGGCTGTGCACGCGTTGGAACGGTCGCTGCTGGCTGATGCGTCGTTCCGCGCCATGGAGCGTTCGCTGCGCTTCCCGACCGAGGTCGAACCGCTGGAGGCGGTCAGGCGGGCGGTGACCGAAGTGCCGGCACGGGAGATCGAACGCCACGTGCGCGCCAGCCGGATCCGCGAGACGCGGACAGACTCCACTCACCCGCCGACGTACCTACGCGCCCGGCTGCTACGCACCAGACCCGCCACGACCGCACAGGTCGTACTGAGCACCGACAAGAGTCGCGCGATCGACCGCGAGCTCGCACCAGCTGCGCAGAAGGTGCTGGACGAGTTGCGCGCCGAGCTCTAGACGTTCAGAGCCGTCTTTCGGACTGCTGCTACTGCTTGGTCGGGGTGGTCGGTGAAGAGGGCTTGGATGCCTAAGCGGGTGTAACTGGTTAGTTCGGTGGGGAAGTCGGTGTCGGTGGGGAGGAAGCGGCGTTCGGCGCGGAAGGTCCAGACTTGGACGGCGAGGCCGGCGCGGTGGGCCTGGTCGACGAGGCGGGTCGGCTCGCCCAGGGAGCCGTCGGACCGGCGTGGGATGACCAGGTCCTTGTGTGGTGCCAGTACTTGCGCGTACGTCGATACCTCGCGCAGACCGGCCGGGTCGATCAGGTCCGCGAAGGTGCGGCCGTCTCCGGTACGCAGGAAGTCGTTCGGGGCGCTCTCGGAGTCCACCAGCTGCACCAGCGGCACCCGGGTCATGACCGACAGCCGACGCAGACTGGTCGGCTCGAACGACTGCACCATGATCTCGTCGTTCCGCAGCCCCAGAGTCAGGATCCGCTCGGTCAGCAGCTCCTCCAGCGGCAGTCCGACCCGCCGGAAGTACGCCGGGTGCTTGATCTCCGGCAGTACGCCGATCGGTCGCCCGAGCCGCTGTGATTCCTGCCGGGCCAGTGCCACCACCTCGTCGAAGGTGGGGATCGTCTCCAGCCCGTCGTACGCGGTGTTGCCGGCCCGTAGCGCGGGCATCCGTTCCCGCGCCCGCAGGGTCCGGAGTTCGGCGTAGGTGAAGTCCTCGACGAACCAGCCGGTCATGGCGGTCCCGTCGACGATCTTGGTGATCTTCCGGTCCGCGAACACCGGGTGGTCCGCGACGTCCGTCGTACCGGAGATCTCGTTCTCGTGCCGGCAGACCAGGACGCCGTCGAGGGTGGCGACCAGATCCGGTTCCAGGTAGTCGGCTCCTTGTGCCGCAGCCAGGCGGTACGCCGCCGGCGTGTGTTCCGGGCGGTAGCCACTCGCTCCCCGATGCGCGATCACCAGCATGGTTCCAGGACAGGCGGCCGACATGGCGCGGCGGGAACTCGTTGCCCAACGCAAGATGAAGCTCTTTTGATGCGCGGGGAGACACCGCGGCGCCACCCACCGTCACAGTCGACCCATCGGCAGCGGCCGGCCAGACGCGATTAATTCGCATGCGGCTGTCGGTGGCGGCACCTAGCCTGAGAAGGCCATGAAACAGCTTCCACTCGCCGATCCCGGCGTCCCCGATCACCGCTCGCCGACCCGCTATCTGCTCTGGGTCGCGCGCGGTCAGTCGCGCACGCTCGCCGGCGGGATGGCGTTCGGCATCCTGTGGATGGGCTCCCAGGCGTTCATCCCGGCGATCCTCGGCAAGGCGATCGACGAGGGCATCGCCGCACGCGACGGCGACCGGCTGCTGCAGTGGACCGCGGCGCTGTTCGCGGTCGGGGTGGTGCAGGCGTTGGCCGGCATCATGCGGCACCGGTTAGCGGTGACGAACTGGCTGACCGCCGCCTACCGCACCGTCCAGGTGGTGACCCGGAAGTCGGCCGACCTCGGCGCGACCCTGCCGAAGAACCTGGCCACCGGTGAGGTGGTCAGCATCGGCGCCGGCGACCTGGCCTACATCGGCAATCTGATGGAGATCTCGGCCCGGTTCACCGGCTCGATCGTGGCGTTCGTTGTGGTCGCGTCGATCCTGCTCTCCACCTCGACTCCGCTCGGTCTGGTCGTGCTGATCGGCGTACCGGTGATGCTGTTCTGTCTCGGTCCGATGCTGCGGCCGCTGCACAAGCGACAGTCGGCTCAGCGAGAGGCGGTTGGCGAGCTGAACTCGCTCGGCTCCGACATCGTGGCCGGTCTGCGGGTGCTGCGCGGCATCGGTGGCGAGGAGTCGTTCTCCCGCCGGTACCGCGGTGAGTCACAGCAGGTCCGGCAGGCCGGTGTCCGGGTCGCGCGGATCCAGTCCGTGCTGGACGCCGCCCAGGTGCTGCTGCCTGGCGTCTTCGTGGTGCTGGTCGTCGGTCTCGGTGCGCACTTCGCGCTACGCGGTGACCTGAGCGCGGGTTCGCTCGTCGCCTTCTACGGCTACGCGACTTTCCTGGTGCTGCCACTGCGGACGGCCACCGAGTTCGCCAACCAGTTGATGCGCGGTCTGGTCGCCGCACGCCGGGTGATCCACGTGCTGGCGCTGAAGCCCGACATCACTGACCCGGTGACGCCAGTGCGGCTGCCGGACGGCGGCGACCTGGTCGACCCGGTCTCCGGCATCCGCGCCCGCGACGGACAGCTCACTGCGATCGTCTCGGCCGAGCCGGACACCTACAGCGAGCTGGCGGACCGCCTGGGTCGGTACGACGACAGCAGCGAGGTCCGGTACGGCGGAGTGACGCTGGCCAGCGCGACCCGGGAGGACGTGCGTGCGCGGATCCTGGTGAGCGACACGGGTTCCCAGCTGTTCACCGGCACCCTGCGCCAGGAGCTCGACCCGGACAACCGCCGTACCGATGAAGAACTGATGGCAGCGATGCGTACGGCGTCCGCGGAGGACGTGCTCGTCGCACTGTCGGACGGGCTCGACTCCGAGGTGGAGGAGAAGGGCCGGTCGTTCTCCGGCGGGCAGCGACAGCGGCTGGTGCTGGTCCGTGCATTGCTGGCGGACCCGTCCGTGCTCGTGCTGGTCGAGCCGACCTCCGCGGTCGACGCCCACACCGAGGCGCGGATCGCGGACCGGTTGCGCGACCACCGGGCCGGGCGCACCACCGTCGTACTGAGTGCGAGCCCGCTGCTGCTGGACCGGGTCGACGAGGTGATCTTCGTCGCCGCCGGCCGGGTGGTTGCCACCGGCAAGCACCGCACACTGCTCGAGAACGACCCTTACTACCGCAAGACCGTGACCCGTGCGACGGAAGAGGAGGAGGTGCTCACATGAGGCAGATCCTGCCTGTTGCGGGCCCTGCCGAGATCCGTCGGCACGCGCGCCGGCTGGCCCGGCGGCATCCGCGCACGTTGCTCGTCGCGCTGCTGCTGCACGGGCTGGCCGCGATCACCGGTCTGGCCGCGCCGCGGCTGATCGGCGGTCTGGTCGAGGACGTCCAGCGGGGCACGACCGTGGCCAAGGTCAACCAGGTGATCCTGGTGATCGCGGTGTTCATCGTGGTGCAGTCGCTGCTGACCCGGTGGGCCCGATTCAAGTCGTTCGCACTCGGCGAGCAGGTGCTGGCCGAGCTGCGGGAGGACTTCGTCGACAACGCTCTCGCGCTGCCGATCGGTACCGTCGAGCGGGCCGGCACCGGCGACCTGTTGTCGCGGACCTCGCGGGATGTCGACACCCTGTCGCGGACGGTGCGGTTCGCCGTACCGGAGACGATCATCGCGTTCGTCACCGTGCTGTTCACGGTTGCCGCGACGATGCTCGTCGGTGTCTGGGTGCTGGTGCCGCTGCTAGCGATGACCCCGCTGCTCTGGATCAGCACGAAGTGGTACCTGCGTCGCGCGAAGGACGGGTACCTCCGCGAGAACGCGGCGTACGCGCAGATGACGAGCTCGCTCGCCGAGACGGTCGAGGGTGCCCGGACGGTCGAGGCGCTGCGCCGGTACGACGACCGCGTCCGCCGGGGCGACGCCGACATCCGCGGCTCCTACCTGGCCGAGCGGTACACGCTGTTCCTCCGGACCATGTACTTCCCCGTCGCGGAGGTCAGTTACCTCGTGCCGGTGGTGGGGACGCTGCTGTTCGGCGGCTGGCTGCACATCAACGGGCATGTGTCACTCGGTGCGGTCACGGCTGCCGTGCTGTACGTCAACCAGCTGATCGACCCGGTCGACCGGTTGCTCTCCTGGCTGGACGAGCTGCAGTCCGGTGGTGCCGCGTTCGCACGGTTGCTGGGCATCAGCGACGTACAGGACGATCGGACACCATCCGGGCGTGCGCCTTCGGGTGAGCTCGTCGAGGCCAAGGACGTGCGGTTCTCGTACGTCGACGGTCGCGACGTACTGCACGGCGTCGATCTGACCATCCAGCCGGGTGAGCGGGTCGCGATGGTCGGCCCGTCCGGCGCGGGCAAGTCGACACTCGGCCGGCTGGTCGCGGGGATCCATCCACCACGGACTGGTTCGGTGACGGTCGGCGGGGTCGGGATGACCGAGTTGCCGCTGGACGAGCTGCGCGAGCAGGTCGCGCTGGTGACGCAGGAGCATCACGTGTTCGTCGGCACCTTGCGGGACAACCTGTCGATGGCTCGACCTTCAGCGTCCGACGAGGAACTGCTCGAGGCGCTCGCCGCGGTTGATGCACGCGAGTGGACCGAGGCGTTGCCGGACGGTCTGGAGACGCGTGTCGGGTCGGGGCAGTTGGCGTTGTCGCCGGGGCAGGCGCAGCAGTTGGCGCTGGCGCGACTGGTGCTGGCTGACCCGCACACGCTGGTGCTGGACGAGGCGACGTCGCTGATCGACCCGCGAGCAGCGCGTCACATGGAGCGCTCGCTGGCCGCCGTACTGGAGGGCCGGACGGTGATCGCGATCGCCCACCGCCTCTACACCGCTCACGACGCCGATCGGGTCGCGGTGGTGGAGGACGGCCGCATCACCGAGCTGGGCAGCCACGACGAGCTGGTCGCCCGTCAAGGCTCGTACGCCGCGCTCTGGACGTCCTGGCACGGCTGAGACAGTCAGAACCCCCGACCACCTGGCCGGGGGTTCTGCTCTTTCTACCGTTTGCGCAGTACGAGTACTGCTGAATCGACATGGGGCGGTGGGGTGAAAGCCTTACGGGGAAGGCGAAGACCGATCGACAGGTCGTAGTGGTGGAACCACCGGTTCGCCCCTGGTGCGTCACCGCGAGACCACCGGTTCGCCACCGCCCGCTGCAGCACGAGATCCGCTGACACCAGGCGAGAACCCGGTGCCAGCAAGCGCTTCAGCAAAGCGGTGGAGACGTTGTACGGCGGACTCGACACCACCCGGAACGGTCGTGACGGCAACCGCAGATCGGCGGCATCGGCACGGACCACCGTCACCGGCGCATCCGCGAACCGCCGACGCAATCGGTCGGCACGACCAGGGTGGAGCTCGACGGCGACCACCTGGGCTCCGGCCCGGACCAGTGGCGCGGTCAGCGCACCGAGTCCGGCTCCGACATCGAGGACGAGCTCACCGGGTCTGACCCCGGCTGCGTCCACGACACGTTGGGCCCAACGACTATCGAGCGGATGCCATCCCCAGGCACCCCTCGCCTGCCCGGAGGCGGGCACGACGGACCATCACAAAGTACGTACTCATGCGGCCGACCCTAGACCGCCGTACCCGCTGGCCTCAAAGGGTTTTCGGTCTCACAGGACCTTCGGGGCAGCACCGAGTGATCGAACGGTGGCCGTCGTACGGCGTTCTGCCCGTTCCAGCCGGGTACGGCGAGCCGCTGCCAGGCCGGTCTTGGCGAGTTCACGCCGTACGTCGAGAACGCGGACGGGCAGCGCGTCCGTCATCAGCAGGGGTGCGTACTCGGCCTCCGATGTGGTCCACCGGTCGCCGGATCGCTTGAAGGTGAAGCGGACCAGGAGGCCTTCGGCCTTGGGGCTGCTGGGTTCGCGATGCGCGGCGATCAGATTGCCGAGACCGTACGCGACCCACTTGCCGTTGTGCTGCTCCATCGGCTGGACCACGTGGGCGTGGTGCCCGAGCAGCAGGTCGATGTTGCTGTCGGCAAGCAGTTGCGGAGCCACCTCGCGCTGCTGGTCGTTGAGCTTGCTCGAGTACTCGGTCCCCCAGTGACAACTGACCACCACGATCTCGGCGCCAAGGTCGCGCGCCTTCTTCGCCATCGCCTTGATCGCGGGTACGTCGATCTTGCCCGCGCGCCAGGTGTCTCCGTCGGGATACGGCAGGCCGTTGAAACCGTAGGTGTAGCTGAGCAGCGCGATCTTCACACCGCGAACGTCAACGATCGTTGGCGTTTCGGCCTCGGCCGGCGTGCGGGCCGTACCCGCGTGACGGAGTCCGGCTCGCTCGAGCGTCTTGAGAGTCCGGTCGACGCCGGCCGCACCACCGTCGAAGCTGTGATTGCTCGCCGTGGTGCACACGTCGTACCCGGTCTGCTTGAGCGCGGCTGCGATCTGCGGCGGGCCCTGGAACATCGGGTAGCCACGGTACGGGCCACCAATCGGAGCCAGCGGGGTCTCAAGGTGACACACCGCGAGGTCTGCCCCTTGGACGAGCGGCTTCACGCTGCTCATCACCGGCGCGAAATCCCAGTCGCCGTTACGCCCGTCGCGCTTCGCGGTGGTCCAGAGGCGTTCATGCAGAAGTACGTCGCCTGTTGCGACCAGGCTGATCCGGTCGACCTTGCCAGGCGTGGGCTTCCGGGTCGGGCCGGTCGTGGTGTCGCCCGGACCGGTGCCCACCCCGGAACCAGGCCCGTCGGCCAGATCCGCGCAACCCGCCGTCGCCGTCACCCCGGCTCCCGCGAGGAGCGCACCCAGCACAGTCCGCCGTCGTACCACCATCCCAAGCCCCCGAGCGTCGTCCAACCCACTTGCTCAGGAGACGCCCCAGTACCCGAGTTGGTTGGGGCGGTAACCCGATCGTGTCCGTTACCGCTAAGCGATCAGGTTGGAGTCGTCCTGAGTGGTCGGGTTGTCCTGGCAGGCTTCGACCAAGGTGTCGAGGGAGATGTCGAGGGTCGCGGCGACGGCGGCGACGGTGAACAGGGCCGGGGTCGGGATGCGGCCGGTCTCGATCTTGCGGAGGGTGTCGACGGAGACCCCGCAGGCCGCCGCCACGTCGACCATGCTGCGCTCACCACGAGCCTCCCGGAGCAGCCGGCCGAGTTGCCGGCCCCGCTCGCGGTCCCAACTGGACAGAGGTGGTCGCACCATGACCGTGATTATAGTACCGGTATAGTTATCCGGGAACGTGTCGACGTCGAGGAGTGGGCATGGTCGAGTTGAAGACTCCGGCGGAGATCGAGCAGATGCGGGCGGCCGGCCGGGCCGTCGGCGGCGCGCTGGCCGCGGTGAAGAAGGAGGCCGCGGTCGGGATGACCCTGCGCGAGCTCGACGGCGTGGCCCGCGAGGTACTGCGGTCGGCCGGTGCGGTGTCGCTGTTCGAGGGATACCAGCCGGGATTCGCGACCAGCCCGTTCAGCGGCGTCATCTGTACGTCGGTGAACGACGCCGTACTGCACGGCCTGCCCGGAGACCTGAAACTGCAGGACGGCGACCTGCTGAACGTCGACTGCGGCGCCTCGATCGACGGCTGGTGCGCGGACTCCGCGATCAGCTTCTGCGTCGGTACGCCGCGAGCCGAGGATCTCGGGTTGATCGCCACCACCGAGCAGGCGCTGGCCGCCGGCATCGCCCAGGCAGTCGCGGGCAACCGGCTCGGCGACATCGGCGCCGCGATCGGCCGGATCGGCAAGGACGCCGGCGTCGGCACCAACCTCGACTTCGGCGGCCACGGCATCGGCCGGCGCATGCACGAGGACCCGCACATCCCCAACGGCGGCCGCCCCGGCCGCGGCCTCAAGCTCCGCGCGGGTCACGTGTTCGCCATCGAACCCTGGTTCTGGAGCGGCCCCGGCACCACCTACGTCATCGACGACGACGGCTGGACCCTCCGCTCCGCCGACGGCACCCGAGGCGCCCACGCCGAACACACAGTCGCCATCACCGACCAGGGCCCAGAAATCCTCACCCTCCCGTAAACCACCCACGCGCCGCTACGCGCGCTCCTTCGTCACAAGCTCGCCGCCGCTCCCGCCCACCCTCCTGCGCGCGGCTACCGCCGCTCATCCAACCGCAACCTGATCCCACCAACCGTGACCACTCCACTCCGCCGCTACGCACACTCCTACGTCGCACACTCCGCGGCTTGCTGCACCCAGCGTGAGTGAGATGCCGTGGACTGAGGGTCGACGCGACCATCGCGGACAGCCCGCGGTCGGCGACGACGTTCGCAGTTGTCGCGGGGGAAGACGTTTGGGCCTGACGACGAACTGTTTCCCCAGAGCCCGGCTTCGAGGCTCCACGGTCGCCGCGACCACGCAGCGGTCGACTGAAGCGGTGGCAGCCGCGCAAATGGGAGCGGTCGGCGAGCACGCGACGTAAGGAGCACGCGTAGCGGGGCGCGTGGGGTCGACCACAGCAAGTCAGAAGAGGGTTTGTTGGTTGATGTCGGGGGTGGCGTGTGGGACTGGGGCGGTGCGGCGGCGAGGTGTGAGGATGCGGGCGACGGGCGTGGGGGACTCCGAGCCGCTGATGGGGTCTGAGCGGTGGCGGGAGCCTCGGCCGAAGCCGTGTTTGTCCAGGAGTGGGCGGACTTTCTCCTCGAAGGCGTTGTGGTAGCTGGGGGCGGCGTTGATGCCTCGGGAGTAGAGGGATTCGTAGCGGGTGACGAGGTCTGGGCGCTCGTGGGCCAGCCAGGTCATGAACCATTCCTTGACCCCTGGGCGTAGGTGGAGCACGAGGGTCGTGACACCGGTGGCGCCGGCTTTGGCCAGCTCTCCGAAGAGGAAGTCGAGTTGCTCGGCCGAGTCGGTGAGCCATGGGAGGACCGGCGCGACCATGACGCCGCAGGGCAGGCCGGCTTCGCGGATGGAGCGGATCAGGTCAAGGCGCCCGCGGACCGACGGCACACCAGGCTCGACCAGCTTGCGGAGCTCCTCGTCCGCCAGCGCGAGTGAGACAGCGATCCCGACCGAGACCTCAGAGGCAGCCGATGACAGCAGCTCCAGATCGCGCCGGAGCAGCGTCCCCTTGGTCAGCACGGACAGCGGCGTACCCGAACCCGCCAGCGCCTCGATGATCCCCGGCATCAGCCGGTACCGTCCCTCGGCCCGCTGGTAAGGATCGGTATTGGTGCCCAAGGCAACCTGTTCGCCGGACCAGGACGGCCGGGCCAGCTCGCGGCGCAGCACCTCGACCACGTTCGTCTTCACCACGATCTGCTGATCGAAGTCCGCTCCCTGATCCAATTCGAGGTAGCGGTGTGACGGCCGGGCGAAGCAGTAGCGGCAGGCGTGCGTGCAGCCGCGATACGGATTGATCGTCCAGTTGAACGGCAGCGACGTCCCCGGCACTGAGTTCAACGCGGAGCGCGCCAGCACCTCGTGGAAGGTGATGCCGCGAAACTCCGGCGTGGTCACCGACCGGATCAGGCCCGCGATCGACCCGAGCCCCGGCAACGTCCCCGGGGTCTCCGCGTCGACCTGCTGACCAGCCCATCTCATGCACCACAGTCGAACATATGTTCCCCCGATCTTCAAGTCGGCCAGGTGCACACAGCTCAATTCCCGTATACCATACGAGAATCAATCAGAACAGGGAGGGGACCCCATGACGATCCTCGTGACGGGCGCGACCGCGAGCGTGGGACGACTGCTCGTCGACGAACTCGTAGCGGCGAACGCACCGGTCCGGGCACTCACGAACAACCCGAAGAAGGCCGCGCTCCCCGACCACGTCGAGGTCGCGAAGGGCTACCTCGGCAAACCCGAGACGCTCCCCGCGGCACTCCACGGAGTCGACACGGTCTACCTCGCGCCACTTCCGGCGTACGTCGACGACTTCGTGCGGTGTGCGCAAGAGGCCGGCGTGCGGCGGGTCGTCGTACTGTCCGGTGAACCCGCGGAGTACGAAGCGCAAGGGGATCCGGCGGAGTGGCACTACTACAAGATCGAGCGCGCGATCGAGGCGGCCGGGTTCGAGTGGACGCATCTGCGGCCGGGTCAGTTCATGAACAACACGCTGGACTGGGCCACGTCGATCAAGGCGGAGAACGTCGTACGCGCGCCGTACCCCGCAGCCGTCCAGACACCGATCGACCTGGCCGACATCGCCGCAGTGGCCCGAGTGGTGATCCTCAGAGAGCAATACACCGGGCAGAAGCTCACGATGAGCGGCCCAGAGGGGCTGACCGCTCCACAGCAGGTCGAGATGATCGCTCAGGCGATCGGTCGCGAGCTCAAGTTCGAGGAGCTGTCACCCGAGCAGTACATGGCGATCTGGACGCCGATCGTCGGTACTGAGACCGCGCAGTGGCTGCTCGACGGCTTCCGGATGATGGCCGAGCACCCGATGACCCCAGAGCCGACAGTTGAAGCGCTCACCGGCCGTCCGGCAACGACGTACCGCGAGTGGGCGACTGCCAACGCCGACGCCTTCCGCTGATGCATGGGACGCTGTGCACTGTGACAGTGCGGCACAGCGGTGAAGGTCAGCCCGAGCGCACCCTCGCGCTGCTCTGGCGCAACAGGAAGCCAGCGGCTGAGCAGGTACGACGCACTGCGGGCAGACGACCGTCCTTGGACGTCGACGGACTGGTGCGAGCCGGCATCCAACTGGCTGACGAGCGTGGACTCGACGCAGCCTCCATGGGTGGAGTGGCCAAGGCGCTGGGCGTAGGCACCATGACGCTCTACACCTATGTCCCCTCCAAAGAGGAGCTACTCGACCTCATGGTCGACGAGATCCTGGCCGAGCGGCAGCTACCCGGCCCCGGCGAACCCAGACCGGCTGACTGGCGCGAGCAGGTCGAGCTGTACTCCGAACAGACCCGTGCGATGTTCCAGCGCCACCCCTGGCTCGCCCGCGTCTCCACCGTGCGCCCGCCGGTCGGCCCCGGCATGCTGGCCGGCCGCGAGTACCTGCTCTCCACCCTCCTCCCCCTCGACCTGAGCCCTCGCGACACGAACACGGCCGCCCTCGCGATCACGACGTACGTCGACTCTGCCGCCGGACTGGAGGCGGAGAGCCAACTGGTCGAGCGCACGACCGGGCAGAGCCATGAGGCCTGGTGGCACGAACGCAACGACCTCTGGGAGACATACTTCGACGTCGAAAGACATCCTGCGATGACGGCGATCTGGAACGCCAATGGCTACCAGGACACCGTCCACGAGGCCGCCACCGACTCCTACCGCTACGGCCTCGACCGCCTCCTCGACGGGATCCAAGCGCAGGCTGCTCGCCACCATGCGTCACCATCAGGAAGCGAACAGTCGCCGACACCGTGATGCCGTAGGTTGCCGGGGTGAGCGAGAACTTCCAGGTCGATCTGCAAGGGATCGTCGACCTGCTCAGCAACCACCTGTACAGCAGCCCACGCGTGTATCTGCGGGAGTTGCTGCAGAACGCCGTCGACGCGATCACCGCGCGGCAGGGCCAGGACCCGGAGGCGCCGCGGCGGATCGACGTACGCACGGCCGACGACGTCCTGAGCATCGCGGACACCGGGATCGGGCTGCGGCCGGACGAGGTCCGGGAGTTGCTGGCGACGATCGGGCGGAGCTCGAAGCGGGACGAGATCGGGTTCGCCCGGACCGACTTCCTCGGCCAGTTCGGCATCGGCCTGTTGTCCGCGTTCATGGTCGCCGACGAGATCGAGGTCGTCACCCAGCCGGCCGGCGGCCCCGCGACCCGCTGGATCGGTACGGCGGACGGCCGCTACACGATCGCGGAGACGGCGGACCGCTCCGAGGTCGGTACGACGGTCACGCTCAAGGCTCGGCGTGGAGCGGAGCAGTGGTACAAGCAGGCCACGGTCGTCGAACTGATCCGGCTGTTCGGTGCGCTGCTGCCGATCGAGATCCGCGTCGACGGCGAGCGGGTCACCGACGGCAAGGCGCCCTGGGAAGGCACCGGCGGCATCCAGCGTGCGGACCTGGTCGGCTATGCCCAGGACAAGCTCGGGTTCACGCCGTTCGACGTGATCCACCTGAACAATCCGGCCGCCGGGCTCACCGGTGTCGCGTTCGTCCTGCCGTTCGCGGCCAACCCGGCCGAGCGCGCGACCCATCGCGTCTACCTGAAGCGGATGCTGCTCGCGGAGAACGTCGAAGGGCTGCTGCCCGACTGGGCGTTCTTCGTCCGCGCAGTCATCGACACCTCCGAACTGCGGCCGACCGCGAGCCGTGAGGCACTCTTCGACGACGGCAATCTCGAGGCCACCCGGGACGCGCTCGGTGCGCAGTTGCGCGGCTGGCTGGTCCGGCTCGGCAGCACGGACCCGGCCAAACTCGACAAGTTCCTCGGCATTCACCAGCTCGGTGTGAAGGCCCTTGCGCTGCACGACGACGAGATGCTGCGGCTGGTGCACCGCTGGCTCCGGTTCGAGACGAACCACGGCCGGATGACGGCCGCTGAGCTGCAGGAGCGCGCCGGTGAGATCCGGTACGTCGCCACGATCGAAGAGTTCCGTCAGCTCGCCGCAGTCGCCGCCGCACAGCAGATCACCGTGGTGAACGGCGGCTACACCTACGACAGCGAGCTGCTCGAGCGACTGCCCGACGTGGTCCCCGGCCTAGTGACGACCAGGTTCGACCCGACCGAGCTGAGCACCAGCTTCGACAGTCTGGACCCGGACACCGAGCTGCAGCTTCGCCCGTTCGTCCAGCTGGCACAGGACGCACTGGACTCGGTCGGCTGCGAGGTAGTGGTCCGTGCCTTCGAGCCGGCCAGTCTGCCCGCGCTCTACCTCGTCGACCGTTCCGCACAGTTCGGCAGTGAGCTCAGAGCCACCAAGGACCGTGCAGACGCGCTCTGGTCGGAGGTGCTCGGTGCACTCGACACTCACGACGACAGTCGCCCACAGCTGGTTCTGAACCACCGCAGTCCCCTTGTACGGCGGATGGCGTCGCTAGGCGACCGTGAGCTCGTACAGCTCGCAGTAGAAGGCTTGTACGGGCATGCGTTGATGCTCGGCTACCACCCGATCAGCCCGGCCGACTCCGCGCTGGTGAACCGCTCCTTCCTCGGTCTGCTCGATCAGGCTGTCCCCACCCAGGAGGACCCGACCCGATGAACCAGGAACTGGTCGACCGGCTGCAGCGCGCCGAGAGTGCGCCGTACGGGAAAGCACGGTCCGCTTTGCTGGAGGACGTCGTACGGCGGGCTGATGCGGCCGGTGAGGACGATCTGGCGTTCTACAGTCGGCTGGCGCTCGTCACGGCGTACGTGATGGGTGGCGAGCCGCGGAAGTCGCTGGTGCCGTTCGCACGATGTGTGGCGGACTGGGACGCGGAGCCGGGCAAGTACCAGGAGTACTCGCACCTGTTCCACTGGTGCTTCAAGTACGCGCCCAGCACGCTGACCAAGTTCCCTGAGGTCCCGCTGGACCGGGCGTACGCCGTACTGGACGACATGGAGCGGCGTTGGCGGCTCAGCGGCCACAGCATGCATGCCGTCCATCAGCATCGCTGGCTAGTCGCGCACCACATCGGTGACGCGGAGGCCGCCGCGGAACAGTTCCGGCTGTGGTCGACCGCACCGCGCGACGACCTGTCCGACTGTGTCGGCTGCGACCCCACGTCGAAGGTGCACCACCTGACCACAGTCGGACGTACGGCGGACGCAGTCGCGCTGGCCGTGAGCGTGCTGGACGGGCAACTGACCTGCAACGAGCAACCACAGCAGATGCTGACCGCGTTGCTGCCGGCGTACGTTGCCGAGGGCATGTATTCCGAGGCGGTCGACGCGCATCGGAAGGGCTACCGGCTGCTACGTAGCCGGGTTGGCGAGCTGAGCGAGCACGCGGATCACGTGGTGTTCCTGGCCCGCACGGGCAACGAGCTGAAGGCCGTGGAGTTGATCGAGCGGCACTTGACCGAGTTCGACGACCCGCCGTCGCCGTACGCGGAGATGACGTTCGCCGCGGCGGCTGCGCATGCGCTTGGTCGGGTGGACGGTCTGACGATTCGGCTGCCGAAGGCCGAGGCAGTGCCGGCGGCGGAGCTGAGTGAGTTGTTGGCTGGGCGTGCGCTGGAGCTGGCTGCGCAGTTCGACGCCCGCAACGGGACAAAGCACCGCAGCGAAGAGATCCAGGCGATGCTGACCGCAGAGCCGTGGGTGGAGTACCTGCCGCTGTCGGAGACTGCGCGGCGTGCGCAGGTTCGGAAGCAGACACCACTCCCGGTGGAGCCGGTAGCTGATGAGCAGCCTGTGCCGTCTGGGCGTGGCTGGCTCGACCGGGCCGAGGAAGCGTGGCAGGGTGCGCGGCCCGAAGAGGCGGCGGCAGCGTGGCAGGCCTTCGAGCAGGAGGTGCCGGAGAGCGAGTGGACGGCGGTCGACCGGGCCCGTGTGCTGGACGGCCGCGGTCTGGTGGCGCACGACCAGCCAGAGGTCGCACTGGAGGCTTGGCGCGAGGCGCTCGCGTTGTACGCCGAGGCGGGCGAGGAGGTCCGGGTACTGCGCGACCGCGGACGCATCGGCCGGTTGCTGTGTGAGAGCGGTCAGATCGACGAAGGACTCGCTACAGCTGAAGAGCCGGTGCGCTGGCTCATCGCCAACGACGAACCACGGCGCCGTGGCCACTGGCAGTACTCGCTGGCGGCCATGTACACGCAGGCCGACCGGCCCGATGACGCCGTACGGGAGCTTGCTGAGCTTCGCGAACGCTCTGACATCGACGACGACCTCCGCGCCGGTGCAGCGCTGATGCAGGGCGATCTGCTCGCTCGAATGGGACGTTTCGAGGAGGCGGAGGAGGCTTCGACGGTTGCAGTGGGTGTCGCGACCGACCTCATTCGATCCTTTGCGTACAAGCAACGTGGGCGCATCCGCCTCGAGCTGGAGCGTCCCGCTGAGGCAGCCGAGGACCTGGCCGAGGCGGTTGCCGACATCGCCGGTGCGCCCGGTCTGCAGGTCCCGCTCGCGCTCTGCCAACTGGAGTTGTCGCGCGCGTACCTGCTCAGCGGACGCCCGCTGGAGGCGGCCGAGACTGGCGAGGAAGCGCTGCCGGTGCTGGGGAGTAGCGCTGACTTCGCCGATCCGCTGGCCGACCTGCGCGGCGTACTCATCGATGCGTACAAGGCTCTGGGGGAGCTGGAGTCCGCGCTGACGAAGGTGCACGAGCTACTGGGCTCCGCGCCGGCCGACGCACACCCCGCCTGGCTGGGCATGGTCCGGCAGGACGAGGGTCTGCTGCTGGAACAGCTCAACCGCGACGAGGACGCGATCGAGGCGTTCCTTGCGGCTGCGTCGTACCTCGAGACCGCCGAGCAGCCTGTTGAACAGGTGCAGGCCATCCGGCTGGCAGCACAGTCAGCCCGGTACGCCGGCGACTTCGGGCAAGCGGTGGAGCTGGTCGAGCGCACCCGCCCGATCCTCGACGCACTCCCCTCGGCCGACCCGCGCGTCCTCTTCCAGACCGCCGGCACCCACTGGGACCTGGCCCTGATCGCCCTCCAGCAAGGCCAAACGGACACCGCCGTACAGCAGGCAGAGCAGGCCGCGGATCACTACGCACGAGGCGGCTACGACGACCAGCACACCAACGCCCGCCTCCTCGTCGCCGAGCACGGCACCACCGACTCGACCCTGCTCGAGGAGATCTTCCCCACCCTCCCCACCGGCCACGACCTCTGGTACCGCGCCGGCTGGCTCCTGGTAGACCGCCTCCGCACCCAGGGCAGAACCCAAGAAGCCACAACCTTGGAGGCCCGCCTCAGCGAGTGACTACTCCCACTCGATGGTTCCTGGGGGTTTGCTGGTGATGTCGAGGGTGACTCGGTTGATTTCGTCGACCTCGTTGGTGATTCGGGTGGAGATGCGCTCCAGGACGTCGTACGGGAGGCGGGCCCAGTCGGCGGTCATGGCGTCCTCGCTGGTGACCGGACGCAGTACGACGGGGTGACCGTAGGTCCGGCCGTCGCCCTGGACGCCGACCGAGCGGACGTCGGCGAGCAGGACCACCGGGAACTGCCAGATGTCGCGGTCCAGGCCGGCCGCGGTCAGCTCGGTCCGGGCGATCAGGTCGGCCTGGCGGAGGATGTCCAGCCGCTCCTTGGTGACCTCACCGATGATCCGGATGCTCAGGCCGGGGCCGGGGAACGGGTGCCGGTAGACCATGGTCTCCGGTAGGCCGACGGCCAGCCCCAGCTCGCGGACCTCGTCCTTGAACAGGGTCCGCAGCGGCTCGATCAGGCTGAACTGCAGGTCGTCGGGCAGACCGCCGACGTTGTGGTGGGACTTGATGTTCGCGGCCCCGGCGCCCCCGCCGGACTCGACCACGTCCGGGTACAGCGTGCCCTGGACCAGGAACTCGATGTGCCGCTCGGAGTCCACCTTGCGGGCGGTCGCCTCGAAGGTCCGGATGAACTCGCGGCCGACGATCTTCCGCTTCTGCTCCGGATCCGTGACGCCGGCCAGCGCACCGAGGAACTGCTCCTCCGCGTCGACCACCTCGAGCCGGATCCCGGTCGCGGCCACGAAGTCCTTCTCGATCTGGTCCGACTCGCCGGCCCGCTGCAGGCCGTGGTCGACATACACACAAGTCAGCTGGTCGCCGATCGCCTTGTGCACCAGGGCTGCCGCGACCGCGGAGTCGACACCGCCGGACAGCGCACACAGCACCTGCTTGTCGCCAACCTGCTGGCGGATGAGCTCGACCTGCTCCTCCACGACGTTCGTGGTGGTCCAGTCGCCCTTGCAGCCGGCGATGTCGTAGAGGAAGTGCTCGAGCACGGCCTGTCCGGCCTGCGAGTGCAGCACCTCCGGGTGCCACTGCACACCGGCCAGCCGCCGGTCCAGGTCCTCGAACGCCGCGACCGGCGCACCCTCAGAAGCAGCCAGTACGGCGAAGCCGGCGGGCGGCGCCTGGACCGCGTCACCGTGTGACATCCACACGTTGAGGTCCTCGGGGATCCCAGCCAGCAGCGTGCCCGCCGAGCTCACCGTCACCGGCGTCCGGCCGAACTCGCGCAGCCCGGTCCGACGGACCTCGCCGCCGAGCGTCAGCGCCATCGCCTGGAACCCGTAGCAGATCCCGAACGCGGGCACCCCGGCCTCGAACAGCCCGGACTCGACCCGCGGAGCGCCCTCGGCGTACACCGACTGCGGCCCGCCGGACAGGATGATCGCCTTCGGGTTCCGGGCCAGCATCTCCTCGACCGGCATCGAGTGCGGCACGATCTCGGAGTACACCTTGGCCTCGCGGACCCGGCGCGCGATCAGCTGCGCATACTGCGCCCCGAAGTCGACGACCAGAACCAACTCATGCTCAGTCACCCGCAAAGCCTATCGGTGCAGGTCATGAGGGCTGTAATCCGCAGTCCGCAGCGGACCCGAGGAGATGCTGAGGGCCCGCCGGCGTGCACCGACGGGCCCTCAGGGCGATCTTGTAACGGAGAGACCTGCCTCCGCCTTCGCACCGGAGTCTAAACGCTTGCTTGACTCCGGTCCGGCATGGTTCACCCAACCGTAGGGTCTGGCGGCTCAGGCGTGGTGTAGGTCTGCCTGGGGGTTATCGGCTGTGCGGAGGGGGTGGTTGGTGATGTCCAGGCCGGGGAAGCGGCGGCGCATGGCGGCCTCGTGGCGGGCGGCGGAGGCGGGGTCGCCGATGTAGTCCGCGATCAGGTGCCGGCCGAACCACAGCCGCACTCGGCGGCGGGGTGGGAAGCTCACCCGGCGGACGTTATCCGTCGGAGTTGTCGGAGATGTTACTCCGCGTTACGACTCGGAGTCGTTGCGGTGCGCGGAAGGACAGCAGGTCGATCATCGGGGGTTCTTCGACCAGGCGTACGGCGCTCAGCAGGTCGGCAGCACATTCGAGGGCTACCCGGGCTTCCAGTCGGGCCAGTGCGGCGCCCAGGCAGCGGTGGATCCCGATGCCGAACGCCAGGTCCGCCGGGCCGCCGTGGCCCGTCAGGCCGAGCAGGACGGGAGCGCCGGCAGGCAGCTCGACCTGGCCAACGACGGCCGGTCCGGCGGTGACCCGGCGCCAGGTAGGAACCGAGGACGCCTCCCGCAACACCTCCTCCACGATCGCCGCGGATGCGCAGGCCCCGCGCCCACCCTCCGCGGAAGCGGGGAGTCCACCGACCGAAGACGTGCCCTCTTCTCCACCGCCCGGAGGGCGGAGTGTGCGGTGGAAAGCGGTGGAGATTAGTTGGGTGGTGGTTTCCTGGCCGGCGATCAGGAGGAAGTAGCCGACGGCGCAGACTTCCTCGTCGGTGAGGCCGAGGGCGATCAGGACGCTGAAGAGGTCGTCGCCCGGGTCGCGGCGCGCGGTCGTCGTACGGGATCGGAGCCAGTCGTAGAACTCGGCCGCGCTGTACGCGAGCTCCAGCTGCCGATCCTCGTCCGGCCAGCCCCAGAACAGCTCCAACGACTCCCGGCTCCACGCCTTCAACGCCGGTACGTCGACCTCGTGCAGACCGAGCATGTCGAGTACGACGAGCGCCGGCGGCTCCGCTGCGATCGCCTCCACCATGTCGACCTGCCCACCGGCAGCGAGGACAGCCGAAGCCTCAGCCACCCGCGACTCCGTCAACGACCGGGTCAGCGGCTCGACCGCAGCGACCCGGGCCGGACTGAAAAACCGTGCGACCGCCGCCCGGATCGGCCGGTGCGACTCCCCCGCGTTGTTCGCCAGCGTCGGCGGCAATGCGAACCCGACCGACGACAACACCCGCAACGCCTTCACCGACAACGGCGTGTGCGCCAGTACGGCGTTGTCCGGCCGAAACGTCTCCGGATCCAGCAACACCTCACGAGCCAGCGCGGGATCGTCGACAACCCAGTACCCGAGCTCCTCGTCGTACCGGGCAGGGCAACCGGTCATGCAAACCAGCCAGGCGCGGCGCCGGTGAAGGCGGCCTGATCGAGCTGGCCCGCGTCGGCCGGGATCCGGGCTATCACCGGGACTCCGGTGGTCGCGGGGAGGTCCTCGAGGTTGCACCGCTCGGCCAGATCGGGCTCTGCCGGCCACGAGCCGATGACCAGGCCGTCGACGGGTAGCCCCCGGGCGCGCAGGGCCTCGATCGTCAGGCCGGTGTGGTTGAGGGTGCCGAGGCCGGATCGGGTCACCACGACGAACGCGAACGGTGTGTTCAACGCGGCGGCCAGCTCGGCAAGCCCTCGGCCGTCCTCGTCCAGGCCGACCAGGAGGCCGCCGGCGCCCTCGACCAGGACGGTGTCCCGGGTGGCGGCGAGGTCGTCGATGAACTTGGCATGCGACTCGATCGACGGGAGCGCGACACCTTCCCGGCGGCCGGCTGTGGTCGCGGCGAGCGGGTCGCGGAGGCGGACGCCTTCGTGCAGGTCGGTCAGACCGGTCAGCCGCCGAACCTCGGCAAGATCCCCCGCCTCATCCGGCGTCACCCCGGTCTGAGCCGGCTTCACCACCGCGACCGAGCCGATGGCTGCCGCTCGTACGGCGAGGGCGGCGGTGGCGATGGTTTTGCCCACACCGGTGTCGGTGCCGGTAACGACGAGGACCCTGGTCACGAGACTTCCTGGATGGCGTGGGTGATGACGTCGCAGGCGTGGACGAGGTCAGCCGAGGTCAGCCCGGCATTCGCGGTCAACCGCAACCGGCTGATCCCGTCCGGGACCGAGGGCGGACGGAAGCTGCCGACCCGGACGCCGGCGGCGAGACAGATCTCGGCGGCTCGCACGGTCTCGCGCGGGCCAGGCATGGGCACCGAGACAACGGGCCCCGAGGACGGCGGAACGCCGCACGCCGACGCAAGCCGGGCCGCGGCCGAGTGAATGGCTTCCGGCCGGCGTGGCTCGTCCTTCAACACCTGAAGGGCCGCGAGAGCCGCAGCGCAGGCGGCCGGGTTCAGGCCGGTGTCGTAGATGAACGAGCGGGCCCGATTGACCAGGTGCTCACGCAACACCGACGGACCCAGTACGACGCCACCCTGCGAAGCCATTGCCTTGGACAACGTCATGGTGACGATCACGTGATCGAGCCCGGCAAGACCGGCGGCGTGGACGGAGCCGTGGCCGCCGCCGGTGACGCCCAGGCCGTGGGCCTCATCGACCACGAGTACGGCGTCCTGCGCACGAGCGACGGCTGACAGGTCGACCAGTGGCGCCTCGTCACTGAGGACGCTGAAGACGGACTCGGTCAGCACCAGCGCGTGCGGTTCGTTGCGCTCGGCAAGGACTTTCTCGACGGCGTCGACGTCGTTGTGGGGGACGACCTCGACCCGTGACCGGGACAGGCGGCAGGCGTCGACCAGCGAGGCGTGCACATGCTCGTCGGACACCAGGAGGGTGCCAGGACCGCCGAGGGCGGTGACGATGCCGAGGTTGGCGAGGTAGCCGGACGAGAACACCAGGCCCGACTCCTGACCGACGTAGGCGGCCAAGGCGCACTCGAGTTCGTCATGGAGAGCTGTGGTGCCGACGACGAGGCGGGAGGCGGTCGAGCCGGTTCCCCAGGTCCGCAGGGCCTCGGCGGCGGCGGAGATGACTCGCGGGTCGCGGGAGAGACCGAGATAGTCGTTGCCGGCCAGGTCGATCAGCCGCTCATCGGCCGCGCGGGCCCGGAGCCGTCGGGTCAGTCCACGCGACTCCAACGCCGCGGCCTTCGGGGCGAGCCAGTCCTCGAGCATCAGCCGACCTCCTCGACAGCACCGGTGATAGCGGCGCCGATGGTCGCGATCTCGGCGTCGGTGCAGATGTACGGCGGCATCGTGTAGACCAAATCGCGGAACGGCCGGACCCACACGCCCCGCCGCAGTACCGCCTCCGTCATCCGCTTCATCTCGACCGGACCACCCAGTTGTACGACGCCGACCGCACCGATCACGCGGACGTCCTTGACCCCGGGCATCGACGCCGCCGGCGCCAGACCGGCCGACAGCCCCGCCGAGAGCTGCGCGATCCGGCCGGCCCAGTCCTGGGACAGCAGCAGGTCGATCGACGCGAGCGCGACCGCGCAGGCCAGCGGGTTCGCCATGAAGGTCGGGCCGTGCATGAGTGCGCCACCCGGACCGTTCGAGACTGTGTGCGCGACGTCCGTCGTACACAAGGTGGCGGCCATCGACAGGTAGCCGCCGGTCAGTGCCTTGCCGATGCAGAGGATGTCGGGGTCGATGCCCGCGTGCTCGGAGGCGAACATCGTCCCGGTCCGGCCGAAGCCGGTCGCGATCTCGTCGAGGATCAGCAGGAAGCCGTGACGGTCGGCGAGTTCGCGCAGTACCCGCAGGCAGGCCGGGCTGTACGGATACATCCCGCCCGCGCCTTGCAGGATCGGCTCGACGATGATCCCAGCGATCGCCCCAGCCTGCCGCTCGGCGATCTCAGCCATCGCCGCCGCCCAGGAGAGGAACTCCGGATCGTCGTCCGGCCGATCGAAGCCGGCCGGCGGCTGCGGGCCGAACACCTGCTCCTTCAGCGCACCGGTGAACAGCGAGTGCATCCCGTTCACCGGGTCGCACACACTCATCGGCGCGAACGTGTCACCGTGGTACCCGCCACGGACGGTGAGCATCCGGGTCCGGCCACTGTTGCCCCGGGCAACTTGGTACTGCAGGGCGAGTTTGATCGCGACCTCGACCGAGACCGAGCCCGAGTCACAGAAGAACACGTGCTCCAGCGGCGCCGGGGTGATCTCGACCAGCCGCTCGGCGAGCCGGATCGCGGGCTCGTGCGTCAGCCCGCCGAACATCACGTGGCTGACGTCGTCCACCTGGCTCTTCACGGCCGCGTCCAGCACCGGGTGGCGATAGCCGTGGATCATGCACCACCAGGACGCCATCGCATCGATCGCCTCAACCGAGCCGCTTTCCCCGTCGTCCAACTGCAGCCGGACGCCGGAGGCACCACGCACCAGCCGGGCCGGCGACGGCTCGCTCAGCGAGGAGTACGGATGCCAGAGACGCTCCGAATCTCGCTGTAGCCACCCACTGACCGACTCTGCCACCGCTGCCGCCTCCATCCTGAGGACCCACACGGTAATCGCTGATCGGAGGGTGCGGAGGTGCGGGTGGCCGCGATGTGGGCCACCTCTCGTAACCCCTTCTCATTCCGTGTTCGCCGCCTTACATTGGGCGAAGCATTTGTTACCGGCCCGTAACCCCGCGTCCGCCTGACGCCTGCGGCCGGGGCCCGCCGCCCAGTGAGGAGAACAACATGCGCAGATCCAGACCCCTGATCGCCGCCGCCGCAGCCTGTCTGCTGGCCGCGACCATCACCGCGCCGGCCCAAGCGGCCTCGGCCCCGATCCAGCCGTTCCTGAGCCGCCAGCTCGACCAACTCGGATCACTGCCGCTGCTGCAGCAACGCACCACGGTCCTGGTCCACGGCACGGATCTCCCGGCCGCGCGCAACGCGGTCAAAGCCAGTGGCCTGCGGCAATTGACGTCGTACGACAGGATCGGCGTGGTGGTTGCGGAGGGCACCAAGTCGCAGATTCTTGCCGCGCGCACCCGGCCCGGCGTCACCTACCTCGAGGGCAACCAGCCGATCGCCCTGCGGACGCAGACCTCGCATCTCGCCACCCGCGGCGCGGAGGCCGCGGCCACCCGGACCGGCGCGGACGGCAAGCCGCTGGACGGCCGTGGTGTCAGTGTCGCGGTGATCGACAGCGGCGTGGACCCGACGCACCCGTTCTTCAAGAACGCCAACGGATCCTCAGCGGTGGTGAAGAACCTCAAGATCGTCTGCGACCCACTGCTCGAGACGCTCTGCCTGCCGGTCGACGCGGGTTCGCTCGACACCGATCTGCTGTCGGGCGGCGGCCACGGCACGCACGTGAACGGGATCGTTGCCGGACGCAAGGTCACCCTCGCGGACGGCACCAAGCTGCAGGGCGCGGCTCCCGGCGCATCCCTGGTCTCCATCTCGACCGGCGCCGTACTGCTCATCGTCGGCGCGGACGCGGCGCTCAACTGGGTGCTGGAGAACCACGAGGCACCGTGCGGCGCCGGCGTACCGGCGAGCACGTGCCCGCCGATCAAGGTCACCAACAACTCCTACGGACCGACCGGCGGTGGCGCGTTCGACCCGAACTCGGCCACGGTCAAACTGCAGCGCGCCCTCGCGGCCGAAGGCGTCGTCACGGTCTGGGCCGCGGGCAACGACGGCGGCGACGGCAGTACGTCGCTGACCAACCCGCCCGGCCAGGACCCGACCGGCGGCATCCTGTCCGTTGCCTCGTACAACGACCTCGGTACCGGTACCCGGGACGGCCAGGTCTCCGAGTTCTCCTCCCGCGGGAAGAACGGCACGGTCTCGACCTACCCGGACATCTCCGCACCGGGCGAGAACATCACCTCGTCCTGCCGGATCTACCTGCCGATCTGCACGACCGGACTGGCCCCGCTGGACGGCGGCAACTACAACACCATCAGCGGTACGTCGATGGCCGCGCCACACATCGCCGGGATCGTCGCCCAGCTGTTCCAGGCGAACCCGTCCGCCACCCCGGCGCAGATCGAGAACGCACTCATCTCGACCGCACACCAGTACGCCAACGGTGCCGCATACCAGCCGGATCCGCGCGGCGGGAGTACGTCGTACGACAAGGGACACGGCCTGGTCGACGTAGTGGCGGCCTCGGACGCCGTCGGCTAGTCAGACAGCGAACCGTGGACCGAACAGCGCGCTGACCAGCCCATCGGATGGACCTGGACGACCATCCGGCGCCGGCACTCGGCGCAGTAGCGGGGCGGCTCCAGCGCCAGGGCCCGACGGCAGTCCTCGTGACTGCCGTCGGCCAGCTCCCTGCCGCAGTGGCCGCAGTACAGCTCGCTCATAGCGTTTTCTGGAGTTCCTTCACCGGCATCTTGAGCTCGGCCAGCAGGTCGAGGTCGGCGGTCGCCGGGCGGCCGAGCGTGGTCAGGTAGTTGCCGACGATGACGGCGTTGATACCGCCGAGCAGGCCCTCGCGGGTGCCCAGGTCACCCAGGGTCAGCTCGCGGCCGCCGGCGTACCGGAGCACCGTCCGCGGCATCGCGAGCCGGAACGCGGCGATGGTCCGCAGCGCGTCCTTGCCGGCCATGATCTCCATGTCGCCGAACGGCGTACCGGGGCGCGGGTTGAGGAAGTTGAGCGGCACCTCGTGCGGGTCCAGCTCGGCCAGCTGCGCGGCCAGCTCGGCGCGCTGCTCGAGGGTCTCCCCCATGCCGACCAGGCCGCCGCAGCACAGCTCCATGCCGGACTCCTTGACCATCAGACAGGTGTCCCAGCGCTCTTCGAAGGAGTGCGTGGTGACCACGTCACCGAAGTACGAACGGGCCGACTCGAGGTTGTGGTTGTAGCGATGCACCCCCATCGCCTTGAGCTCGTCCACCTGCTCCTGGGTGAGCATGCCGAGCGAGCAGGCGATGTTGATGTCAACCTCGGCGTTGATCGCCTCGATGCCGGCCTTCACCTGGGACATCAGCCGCTGGTCCGGGCCACGGACGGCGGCGACGATGCAGAACTCGGTCGCGCCGGTCTTCGCGGTCTCCTTCGCCGCCTCGACCAGCTCGGGGATGTTCAGCCAGACCGAGCGGACCGGCGAGGTGAACTGACCGGACTGGGAGCAGAAGTGGCAGTCCTCCGGACAGCCGCCGGTCTTCAGCGAGATGATCCCCTCGACCTCGACCTCCTCACCGCACCACTTGACCCGGACGTCGTGCGCAAGCGCCAGCAGGTCGGCCAACTGGTCGTCGGGCGATTGCAGCACCTCGACAAGCTGCTCCTGGGAAAGGCCGATGCCCTGCTCCAGAACCTGTTGCCGGGCCACCTCGAGGATGTCGCTCATCGTTCTCCTGCCTCATCTGACGGTCGGCCCACAGTAAGACAGCCAGGCCCGTTCTCTCTGCGAGGGGCGTCACGTGGAACACCCGGGCCCCACCTGCTTCAGCCACTCTCCGCGCTGCCCGCAAAACTTTCTGGATTTTTCTGGAGAACCTCGTAACCCCCTGTGTAGGGGCTCGTTGATGTGTGCAGAGGCGGTCACCGCAAGGAAGACCGCCACTCGGTTACAAGGAGCTACGAAAAGCCGATCATTACGATCAGCACGCAGAGTGGTCACAACCACTTGCAAAGGCTCGAAACTCCTTGGATCGGATGTAAAGTGGGGTACCAAGAGCTCGGGTCGCCAGCTGTGGTTGGTGACCCGATCCCAAAGCGCCGGGCGCCTCACCCCGGCTTGAGTGGGTCCCTCGGGAAACGATTTGGGCGGAAACGTTCCCGAGGGACCTGCTCCCTTTTACGGCACTAATCGCTAAACCCCACAAACCTCAGCAGCCACACCAGCGCTGAGGTTTTTTCATTTCCCTGCTGACGGCGCGAAAGTATTGTCGTTGTGTTACGGCTTCGTCACAGGCTGTTTGTGAGTGATTTCGACCACCGGCAACCGCAGCGCCCCGGGCGCATCGGCCGGTACGACGGGATGCGCCGGCTTCACCGGTTGCACCCGCTGGTAACCGGCTCCGACCGCCGGCCGGACGTCGTCCTGACCCTTGTTCGGCCAGAACGCCAGCGCCCGTTCCGCCTGGGCGGTGATCGTCAGCGACGGGTTGACGCCGAGGTTGGCCGAGATGGTCGACCCGTCCAGGATGTGCAGGCCGTCGTACCCGTAGACCCGGTGGTACGGGTCCACCACGCCGGTCTCGGGTGAGTCGCCGATCGCGCAGCCGCCGATGAAGTGGGCCGTCATCGGCACGTTGAACGGCTCGCCGATGGTGCCGCCCGGGGTCCCGTTCATCAGCTTCGCCATCCGCCGGACCACCTGGTTCGCGACCGGGATCCAGGACGGGTTCGGCGCACCGTGGCCCTGCTTGGACGTCAGCCGCCAGCGGCCGAACCGGTCCCGCTTGCCGAACGTGGTGATCGAGTTGTCCGCGGTCTGCATCACCAGCGCGATCACGGTCCGCTCGGACCAGTGCTTCAGGTCGTACAGCCGGCGGATGTTCTTCCGCTGGACGCCGAGCTCGCGCAACCAGATCCGCCACCGCGGCCGGTCGCCGTCGCCGTCGGTCAGCACGGTCTGCAGCAGCGACATCGCGTTGCTGCCCTTGCCGTACCGGACCGGCTCGATGTGGGTGATGTCGTCGGGATGGAACGACGAGGTGATCGCGACGCCGCGGCTGTAGTCGACGTCCCGGTCCCTGGCGATTGCCCCGAGCAACGATTCCGAGTTGGTCCGGGTCAGCACGCCGAGGCGGTCGGACAGCTTCGGCAGTTTGCCCTCGTCCCGGAGCCGGTGCAGCAGTTTCGCCGTACCCAGGGCCGAGGCGGCGAACACCACTTGCTGGGCGGTGAACCGGCGCGTGCTCTTGCGATTGGAGGTACGCCGGGTGTCCACGGCGTACCCGCCGTCCGGCAGCGGCTCGACCGAGGTCACGGTGGTCATCGAGTAGACCTCAGCGCCGGCCTTCTCGGCCAGGTAGAGGTAGTTCTTGGTCAGCGTGTTCTTCGCGTTGTGCCGGCAGCCCGTCATGCACTCGCCGCAGTCGATACAGCCGGTACGACGCGGTCCGGCGCCCCCGAAGTACGGGTCGTCGACCTCGACACCCGGCTCACCGAAGAAGACGCCCACCGGGGTCGGGTGGAACGTGTCTCCCACCCCCATGTCGTCGGCGACCTGCTTCATCACCTCGTCGGCCGGGGTGAAGCCCGGGTACTCCGTCACGCCGAGCATCCGCTTGGCCTGGTCGTAGTACGGAGCGAGCTCGGCCTTCCAGTCGGTGATGTGGGCCCACTGGCGGTCGGTGTAGAACGCGGGCAGCGGCTCGTAGAGGGTGTTCGCGTAGACCAGGCTGCCGCCGCCGACGCCGGCTCCGGACAGGATGATCACGTCCCGCAGCGCGCTGATCCGCTGGATGCCGTACCAGCCGAGCTTCGGCGCGAACAGAAACTTGCTCTTGTCCCACGAGTTCTTCGCGAACCCGGCGTCGTCGAACCGCGCCCCGGCCTCGAGGACGCCGACCTTGTATCCCTTCTCGGTCAACCGCAACGCACTGACACTCCCCCCGAACCCGGACCCAATGATCAGTACGTCGTAGTCGAACGTCGTCATGGGCGGCCCAGCTTCTTGAGCACCCGGAGGGCTCCGGTCATCAGTTCGGCGTACGTTTCGTCGGAGAGCCCGTGCGAGGCGGCGATCGGGAGGACCCGCTGGGTGGCGATCGCCTGCGGGTCGACGTAGCGGCGGATGCCCTCGACACCCTGCCGGCGGCCGAGCCCGGAAGACCGCATTCCGCCCATCGGGGTGTCGATCGAGCCGAAGGTCGCGCCGTACGCCTCGTTCACGTTGACCGTGCCGGCTACCAGTTGCGCCGCGACCGCCCGGCCGCGCCGGCCGTCCCGGGTCCAGACACTGGCGTTCAGCCCGTATTCGCCCTCGTTCGCGCGCTGGATCGCCTCGGACTCGTCGGAGAACCGGTAGATCGACACCACCGGCCCGAACGTCTCGTTGTCGAAGCACTCCATCTCCGGCGTCACGCCGGACAGCACGGTCGGCTCGTAGAACAGCGGGCCGATATCCGGCCGCGCCTTGCCACCCACCAGTACGACGGCGCCCTTCGACCGGGCATCCTCGACGTGACGGCTCACAATCTCCAGCTGCGCCTTCGAGATCAGCGAGCCCATGTCGACATCCCAGCCGGTGCCCGCGGACAGCCGGAGCTTCTTCACCCGGTCGATGAACGCGGTGACGAATGCGTCGTACACCTGGTCGGCGACGTAGAGGCGCTCCATCGAGACGCACAACTGACCGGCACTCGAGAAGCACGCACGGACGGCGCCTTCCGCGGCACGGTTCAGGTCGGCGTCGCGCAGTACCAGCATCGGGTTCTTGCCGCCGAGCTCGAGGCTGCAGCCGATCAACCGCTCGCCGGCCTGCTTGGCGACCAGCCGGCCGGTCCGGGTCGAGCCGGTGAAGCAGATGTAGTCGGTGTTCTGGATGATCGCGCCGCCGACGGTCGGACCCTCGCCGTTCACCGGCTGCCAGGCCTCGCGCGGCAGGCCGGCGTCGTACAGCAGCTCGATCGCCCGGAGCGCGGTCAGCGGCGTCTGGCTGTCCGGCTTGTGTACGACGGTGTTCCCGGCGAGCACGGCCGGGAGACCGTCGGCCATCGCCATGCTGAGCGGGTAGTTCCACGGCGAGATGACACCGACGACCCCCTTCGGCACGAACCGCTGCTCGGCCCGGGTGAGGATCGGGAACATGCCCAGCTTGCGCTGCGGCTCGAGCAGCTCGGCGGCCTTGCGCCCGTAGTACCTGGCGGTGAGGGCGACGTGTGCGACCTCCTCGAACGCCTGCTTGCGCGCCTTGCCCGACTCGAGGATCACCAGGTCCACGAGCTCGTGCCGGTGGTCCAGGACCAGGTCGTGGTACCGCAGCAGGATCGCGGCGCGCTCAGCCAGCGGCACCCGCTTCCAGGTCTGCTGGGTCCGCCGCGCCGACCGGACGGCCGCGACCACGTCGTCCGGGCTGGACACGGGTAGCGTCGCGATCGGCTGCCCGGTCGCCGGCGCGTAGGAGGTCTTGGCGCCGGCCGAGGCGCGGAGCAGCCCCGACAGGCGGCGAACGACCGACTGATCGGTCGCGTACGACGCAGTCGGGTCGAGCTCGGGGTCCGCAGGAATCGACGTCTGCTCGCTCATGCCTCCACCTCGCTGGCGCTCGGCTCCGGCATGAGCGAGAACGCTGCTCTGCTCATGGTTCGCTCGCTTCGCTCGCTCATCTGCCCAGGCTACCTGCCGGTAATAGCCATGTCAGTACCGGAAATCGCACGTGTCAGCCCTAAGGGTTCCGCCCCATAGACCACTAAGCTGATCGGCTGAACCTGCGAAGGGGTGGAACGTCGAGATGGTGGACAGCGGGGGGCTTTGGACGCCTCCTGAGGACGAGCTCGCTGAGGCTCTGCAGACAGCTCAGGTACTGATCGAAGAAGGTCGTGCCGACGAGGCCGGGCCGTATCAGCAACGTGTCATCGAGCTGGCCCGGGAACGCGCCGAGGGGCACCCGGATCACTACGAGGCCAAGCATCTGATGGCCGCGACGCAGTACGAGCTGGCCGGCTCCCTGAACGCGTCGGGCCGGCACGAGGAAGCGCTTGCCGCGTTGCACGAGGCCCAACTCGGCTACACCGAGCTCAGCGACGCCGGCGTTCTCGACGCGACCTCGTTCCTGGCCGACGTCCGGGCCCGGCGGGCGATGACCCAGGCTCATCGCGGTCACGGCGCGACCGCCGTACTGGAGATGGACGGGGCGGTCATTGCGTACGGGCAGCTCGTCGGCGGCGAGGAAGGGCTGAAGCACCAGCCGGACTTCGCCCGGGTGCTGGCGATGAACGCGCTCATCCTGCGGCGGTACGGCGACCCAGCCCTGGCCGTGGCATCAGCCGACGCGGCGACCCAGCTCTTCCTGCAACTGGCCGACCAGATCAACGAGAGCCCGCAATCGCTGTCGTACGCGCGCTACCTCTGTACGGCGACCGCCGTATCGGCCGACGTACATGCTGCCGAAGGTCGTCTCGACCTCGCGCTGGAGGCGGACGAGATCGGGCTGACCACCGCTGACACCCTGGCGGACTCGGAGTCGGCCACCGACCTCCGCACGCTGGTCGCCGCACTCACCCGGAAGGGCAAGCACCTCGGCATCGTCGGCCGGATCATGGAAGGCGAGGCCTGCCTGCGTACGGCGTTCGACACCGACGCGGAGACGGCCGCACGGGTCACCGAGGAGCTGGACCGTGGACTGCCGCTGACTCTGGTCGCGGCGCTGGAGAACGCAGAGATCAAGCTCGGGCCGTACGAGCAGTTCCACCGGCTGCTGGCGCTGAGCGAGCCCGCGCCGGGGATGACGCTGGCGACGGTCTCGGGCCGGACCGACCCCGAGTCGGCCGCGGTCCGGGCGACCGAGCTGGCCGAGTTGGTCAAGCCGCTGTTGCTGCAGGACGTGGACACCGCGCTCACGCTGGGGCTGGAGGCGCACTACCTGTTCGCGATCTCGTCCGAGCGGGAGTCGCAGCGGATGCGGTACGAGACGAGCACCTACGCGCCGATCTGGGCGCAACTGCTGCTCGACATCTCCGAGGCGTACTACCAGGCCGGACGGACCGAGATCGCGCTCGACCTGGGCGGTTGGTGCGCCGAGGTCGCGACCGCGCTGATCCCGTTCACCGACGACGACTCGGTGATGAAGGATCTGGCCGGCTCCTGCTACCGGCACCACGGCGACCTGCTCGCCGCCACCGGCGACATGATGGCGTCCCAGCACGCCCACGAGGCCGCCCAACAGCTCCAGCTGGGCCGGTAACCCCCAGGTAATTGACGCCTCCTCTCGCCGGGCGGACGCTGACCCTGAGAGGGACTCTGCGGCTAGAGGGGGAAAGTCATGGACGTGGTGGAGCTGCACAACCGGACGGTCGGCAATTTCGCGCAGTTGGTCAACGAGGTCGGGCCCGACCAGTGGACGGCTCCGACGCCCTGCACGGACTGGAATGTTCGTGAACTGGTGAATCACGTCGTCGGTGAGGAGCGCTGGGTCGTACCGCTGATGGAGGGCAAGACCATCGCGGACGTCGGCGACTCCCTGGACGGCGACCTGCTCGGTGACGACCCCGTGACCGCCGCGTTCGCCGCGGCCCGCGCTGCCCAGGAGGCGGCCGGCGCGTCGATCGACAAGGTGCACCTTTCGTACGGCGACGAGGACCCGCCGGAGTACCTCCGGCAACTGGCCGCCGACCACCTGGTCCACGGCTGGGACCTGGCCGCAGCGATCGGCGCCGAGGCTCGGCTCGACCCCGAGGTGGTGGACGAAGTCGCGACCTGGTTCGCCGAGCGGGAGGACATGTACCGCGCCGGCGGCGTCATCGCCGACCGGGTCGAGGGTTTCAGCGACCCGGCGGATGTGCTGCTCGGAGCGTTCGGCCGCGACCCGCACTGGTCCACCGCGACTGCCGTTGTCGCCCGCTTCGGCACGGCCTTCGACCGGCAGGACATCGAGGCGGTGATGGCGCTCGTCACCGACGACTGTGTCTTCGAGTCCACCTCACCCGCGCCGGACGGAGTTCGGTTCGAGGGGGCGGCCGACGTACGGGCGGAGTGGGAGAAGCTCTTCGCGAACACCGACGAGCCGCGGTTCGAGACCGAGGAGACAGTGGTCCTCGGTGATCGGGCCGTGGTGCGCTGGCAGTACTCGTGGCGTGAGCCGTCCGGCGACCGCGGTCACGTCCGCGGGGTCGACGTACTGCGGCTGCGCGACGGCAAGATCGCGGAGAAACTCTCCTACGTGAAGGGTTAGCTACGAGTCCTGCAGGTCCGGCCTGAGTGCGCCGACGAACAGGCCGGCCTCGACCTCGGTCATGCCCGTCTCGGACACGACCAGTGCAGTGGCCTGGTGCAGTTCGCCCTGGGCCTTGAGGGCACGGGTGCGCTCGGCCAGGTTCGTCCCGGGCCGGCGGACGATCGGGGTGTCGGTGACCGGCGCGACGTACCGGCCGAGCCGGATGTCGTCGACGAGTCCCTTCGCGTGCTTCAGGTCCAGGCCGGTCCGGTCGCGGATCAGCTTGACCGCGTGCACCGTCTTCTTGGTGGTGATCAGGAACCGCACCTGATCGACGTCATCGGCGGAGAGTCTCGCCCGCGCGGCGGCGAGGGCAACGTTGTCGGCGTCCTGGCTGCTTCGTCGGCTGAACAATCCCATGCCGCCATCCTTCCAGAACGACTCAACCCGTGAGGACTCGACGCACGTCGCCCCAGGCCAGTGCGCCGAGCTCCCGATCCGCGTCCTCGGTGCCGCCGCGCGCCATCCGCTGACCACCGGTCTTCGGCGTCTCACCGGGGAAGATCACCCGGTGACCGGCGCGCGCCGCGACCACTGTGCGGGTGAGCAAACCCATCCGCGCAAAGGTGATCCGGTCCGCGAACTCGACCGACGGCCAGACCTGGTCATCACCGCCGGCGATCATCAGCAGCTCGCCTTGGAACCGCTCGGCCGGGATCCGCGCATCATCGGACCCGTGCTTCTTCAGGCTCTGCCGGTACCACCCGGTGAAGCTCGGTGGGTCGGTGTCCGGCTGCCAGTCGAGGTCGAGCGGCACGAACGGGAGTGGTTCGCCACGCCAGGTCCAGGCGGACGTCTGCTGCCCGCCTTCGTTCCAACCCCAGACGTACGCAGTCGGCGCCAGCGCGATCACGGCGTCGATCCGCTCGTCGAGTGTGCCGAGCAGCAGGGCCGCCTCCGCGCCACGGGACAGGCCCATCACCACGAGCCGGTCGTTGCGGGCGGCCAGCTCGTCCAGCGGGAACGACTCGAGCGGGATCTCGCTGATCCGTCGGTCGAACCACTGTGGCGCGAGTACGTCGTACCCCTCGGCCTCGAGGATCCGCGCCCGCTCCAGGTCCGGCGTACCGCTGGAACCATGCAGGAGCAGGACGCCCGTCGTCACCCGACGACGACCTCGACCCGCTGGAACTCCTTGAGCTCCGTGTAGCCGGTGGTGGCCATCGCGCGCTTCAGGGCGCCGACCAGGTTCATGGTGCCGTCCGGCACCCAGGACGGGCCGAACAGGATCTGCTCCAGCGTCCCGGTGACGCCGACCTCGACCCGCTCACCGCGGGGCAGATCGGCGTGCCACGCCTCGGCACCCCAGTGGTACCCGCCGCCCGGGGCGTCGCTCGCCCGGGCCAGCGGCGAACCGACCATCACCGCGTCCGCGCCGCAGGCGATCGCCTTCGCCACGTCCCCGGACCGCCCGACCGAGCCGTCCGCGATCACGTGCACGTACCGGCCGCCGGACTCGTCCATGTAGTCCCGGCGAGCCGCGGCCACGTCGGCCACGGCGGACGCCATCGGCACCGCGACACCGAGCACCTTGCGGGTGGTGTGCGCCGCACCGCCGCCGAATCCGACCAGTACGCCGGCCGCCCCGGTCCGCATCAGGTGCAGCGCGGCCTGGTGCGTCGCGCACCCGCCGACGATCACCGGTACGTCGAGGTCGTAGATGAACTGCTTGAGGTTGAGCGGCTCGGCCTGACCCGAGACGTGCTCCGCGGAGACCGTCGTACCGCGGATGACGAACAGGTCGACGCCCGAGTCCACGACGTGCTTGGCGAACTGCTTGGTCCGCTGCGGCGAGAGCGCCCCGGCCACGGTGACACCGGAGTCGCGGATCTCCTGGACCCGCTGCGAGATCAGCTCGGGCTTGATCGGCGCGGAGTAGATCTCCTGCAGCCGGTGCGTCGCCTGCTCCCGGCTGATGGAGGTGATCTCCTCCAGCAGGTTCGTCGGGTCCTCGTACCGGGTCCAGAGACCCTCGAGGTTGAGTACGCCGAGACCGCCGGCCTTGCCGATCGCGATCGCGGTGGCCGGCGACATCACCGAGTCCATCGGCGCGGCCAGGATCGGCAACTCGAACCGGTACGCGTCGATCTGCCAGGCGACCGAGACCTCCTCAGGGTCCCGCGTCCGCCGCGACGGGACGATCGCGATGTCGTCGAACGCGAACGCCTGCCGCCCCCGCTTCGCGCGGCCGATCTCAATCTCGTTCATGCCGACAGGCTACCGATCTCCCCCGCTTGTCCCGACATCGAGTCCAACCGGCGGCACACGACCGAATTCGATGTCAGCCCTCCGGCGGCGGTTCAGACCAATTGCACTGCCTATCAAGCTCCGCTCTGAGCTTGGGACCCAGCAACTGCTCGATCTCACTGCCCTCCTCGCCCGGCTCCGGCAGCATCTCGATGAACGACACATCGATCACGTTGTCGACGTCATCGTCCACGCCGTACTCCAACTCCAGGAAATCAACCAGCGGCCGCACCACCTGCCCCCGCAACGCCGGAACCGCCACACCAAGCCGCCGAAGAAAGTCAACAGTCGACGCAGGCACCGCTGCCTCATCCTCAGCCTCCTGCCGCTCCCTGGCCGCCCGCAGCTTAGGCCCCAGCAACCCGACCATCGCTTCGGAAGCGTCACCCGGCTCCGGGAGATATGCGGCGACCCCGGTCTCGATCAACTCGTCGATCTCGGGATCAGCACCAAGTTCGGACTCGAAGAACCCCAGCAGCGCGTCAAGCCGTGCGGCAAGCGCTGGATCCCGAGAGTGGAACCACAGCGCGCTCTGCTCGGCAAGCAGCAGGAACACACCCAGGTTGGGCGGTTCCAGCCCCGCCGCCGCGTTCCCCTGATGCGACTCGAGATACTTCTCCCACTCCCGCCGCAGCGCAGGCACCGCCCTGAACAACCTGTCCGCAAATGCATCGGCCATATCAACGTCCAACTGTGGTGCCATCGCAGGTACGTGCCTTGTGCAGGCTGGGAACGAAACAACCCCCGCGGGTGGCGGGGGTTGTTTTCGCTTGGGTCAGCGGCCGGAGTAGTTGGGGGCTTCTACGGTCATTTGGATGTCGTGGGGGTGGGATTCTTGGAGGCCGGCTGAGGTGATGCGGACGAAGCGGCCGTTGTCCTGGAGTTCGGGGACGGTGCGGGCGCCGCAGTACCACATGGACTGGCGGAGGCCGCCGATCAACTGGTGGGCGACGGCCGACAGCGGGCCGCGGTACGGGACCTGGCCTTCGACGCCCTCGGCGATCAGCTTCTCGTCGGTGCCGACGTCGCTCTGGAAGTAGCGGTCCTTGGAGTACGACTTGCGCAGGCCGCCGGCTGACGACATCGCACCGAGCGAGCCCATCCCGCGGTAGGCCTTGAACTGCTTGCCGTTGATGAACACCAGGTCGCCCGGCGACTCCTCGCAACCGGCCAGCAGCGAGCCCAGCATGACCGTGTCCGCACCGGCCACGAGCGCCTTCGCGATGTCACCGGAGTACTGCAGGCCACCGTCGCCGATGACCGGGACACCGGCCGGCTTGCACGCCAGCGACGCCTCGTAGATCGCGGTGACCTGCGGTACGCCGACGCCGGACACGACCCGCGTCGTACAGATGGAGCCCGGTCCGACGCCGACCTTGACGCCGTCCGCGCCGGCGTCGACCAGCGCCTGGGCGCCCTCGCGGGTCCCGACGTTGCCGCCGACGATGTCCACGCCACGCGCCGCAGGGTCGGCCTTGAGCTTGCTGATGATCTCGATCTGGGCCTTCGAGTGACCGTGCGCGGTGTCCACCACGAGGACGTCGACACCCGCCTCGACCAGCGTCATCGCCCGCTTGTACGCCTCGCCGAAGAAGCCGATCGCGGCACCGACCATCAGCCGGCCGCCGGCGTCCTTGGTGGACAGCGGGAACTTGTCGCGCTTGACGAAGTCCTTCAGCGTGATCAGGCCGGTCAGCTTGCCGGCCTCGTCGACCAGCGGCAGCTTCTCCACCTTGTGCCGGCTGAGCAGCGCCATCGCGTCGTCGGCGGAGATGCCCTGCTTGCCGGTGATCAGCGGCTGCTTGGTCATCACCTCGCGGACCGGGCGGGACAGGTCGGTTTCGAACCGCATGTCCCGGTTCGTCACGATGCCGACCAGGACGCCGGCGTTGTCGACCACCGGTACGCCGGAGATCCGGTACTGCCCGCAGAGCGCGTCGGCCTCGCCGATGGTGGCGTCCGGGCCGATGGTGATCGGCTGCGCGATCATGCCGGACTCGGACCGCTTGACCAGGTCGACCTGCTGGGCCTGGTCCTCGATCGAGAGGTTGCGGTGCAGGACGCCGAGGCCGCCCTGGCGGGCCATGGCGATCGCCATCCGGGCCTCGGTGACGGTGTCCATCGCGCTGGACAGCAGCGGGATGTTCACCTCGATGTTGCGGCTCACCCGGGTCCGGGTGCTGACCTCGGACGGGATGACGTCGGACTCGTTGGGCTGCAGCAGTACGTCGTCGAAGGTGAGGCCGAGGACGGCGAACTTGTCGGGAACTCCAGCGGGTGTGATGTCCATGGGGAAAGCGAGCACCTTTACACGGCGAGAACGGGACACCATCCTATGCCGCCCGCGCCGGACTCCCCGCATCGCCCGTCCACAAGGGGCTGTTCCGGCGCACCACGACGTACCCGCTCGGTGGCAACCGGGCGGGTACGCAGGGTGATCAGCTCAACGGCTTGTTGACCACGCCGAGGATCGTCAGGACGTTCGTCGAGTCCGTCGAGCCGTGCGTGCGGGCGATGGCCGCGTGCTTGCCCTCGACGTACTGGCCGGTGGAGTGCTTGCCCTTGGCGTAGGTCTCCTTGACCGAACCGGTCACCACCTGGCCGCTGGAGTGCCTGCCCTCCGGCTTCACACCGCTGCCGGAGAGGTGCTCCGCGCTGGACGCCTCGACCGAGGCGGTCGGCGTCGGCAGCACCGGCTCGAGGACCTTCTCCACCAGGTCGACCAGACCGTCCAGCGGCGACGCGGCCGGCGGCTGCGGCTTGTCTTCGGCCGGCGGCGTCTTCTGGTCGGTGCCGGCGGGCGGCTGCGCCGTGTCGTCGACGACCGGCGGCTTCGGCGCCTCGGGCAACTCGGCGGACTGGTCGTCCCCCGACTCACTCGGTTTCGACCCGTTGTCGTTGCTCGGCAACGTCGTCGGGGTCGGGTCGGTACCCGTCTCGCCGGTCTCACCGTTGTTCGTCGGCGTGGTCGGCGTCGTGGTGGTCGGGTCCGGCGTCGGCTCCGACGTGGCCGGCGGCTCCGTCGGCTCGGTGGTCGGCGGCGGTGTCGTAGCCGGCGGCTCCGTCGGAGTGGTCGTCGGCTCGTCCGTCGGGGCCGTGGTCGGCTCGTCGGCCGGCGTCTGTTCCGGTGCCGTGGTCTGCTCGGGAGCGACCGGGGCGAGCGGCTTCTCGATCGCCATCGGCTTCTCTTCCACCGGCGGACGCAGCAGCGGCGGCGGTGGCGCGACCATGACCTGCGGCGGGAAGGCCTCGGTCTGAGCCTTCTTCTCCTGCTCGACCTTGCGCTCTTCCTGCTTCTTCTGGAAGTCCTTGGCGACCTTGACGATCTTCGTCTTGTCGACCACCGGCATTCCGTCGAGCTGTTCCTTCGGGAAGCTGGTCTGCGGGCGGACCGCATCGACCATCTTCTCGATGACCTTCTCGTACGGCGAGAGCGGATCACCCGTCACGGCCGCGGCCACCCCGGAGACCGACAGCGCGGCCACCGCGGCGACACCGAGTGCCAGACCACGCGTCGCCACCTTGCGGGCGAACGGGTCCGTCACCGGGTTGAGCGCCGCGCAGCGCGCCAGGAAGCTCTCCGGGTCGTCGATCGTCTCGACCGGTAGTTCATCCTCGACTTCCACGGCGAGCCGCAGATCGGCCAGCAGCTTCACGGCCGGGTCATGCTCGCCCGCGGTTCGCGCGGACTCCCCACCAGCGGCCAGCAGGTCGAGTAAAGCGTCATCAGCGTCGATCGCGTCGAGGTCGAAACGGTCAGCCATGATGCCCCTCCCCTGCTCCTCGTTCCAGCTGTGCCTCATGCCCCACAAACCCCCTGAGCGTGTTCAACGCCCGATGCTGTGCGACCCTCACCGCCCCCGGTGTCATCCCCAGTGCCCGGCCGGTCTCCTCGGCTGACATCCCCGCTACCACCCGGAGCCGCAGGATCTCCCGCAACTTCTCCGGCAACTTGTCCAGCAGGCCCATGATGTGCTGGACCTCCGAATGCCGGACCGCGTGCTCCTCCGGCGTCGGTGACTCGTCCGCGCCGTCCGGCAGGTCCGGCGTCGAAACGTCGGCCACCGCGAACGCACGCTGGGCATCGGCGACCTTGCGGGCCGCGATGCCATAGACGAAGGCCTCGAAAGGTCTCCCCTCATCACGGTACCGGCTCAGCGCGCCGAACACCGCGACACATACTTCCTGTGCGACGTCGTCGACCATGTCGGCGCCGCCGGGATACGTCCAGAGCCTCGACCGCACGTAGCGGTGGGCAACGGCACGCACCCTGGTGAGCAGGTCATTGAGAGCTGTCCGGTCGCCTTCGCTCGCAAGCGCGGCAAGATCCCTGAGCTCGACCCGGTCGTGGGTGTGCGGTACTTGGACCTCGGTCACCCCTCGCCCCCTCGTGTTGGACCGGTCAGCCTGCAAGATAGTACGGCGCTCACCTTCTCTTGCCTAGTGGCAATTCGTGATCACCAGAACTTTTTGGTCACGATCTGTCACTACCCGCCCGTACGGTTGCCGCCCGCCTGGCTCACCCCTGATTCGCTGGCTGGCGGGAGACCGGTCGCACTCCGATCGACTGGGGTGCGACGTGGCCCGCCACCCGGCCGTCGTCGGTCGTGATCACCCAGGCGCCGAGTATCCCCGGCGGCGTGAGCCAGGCTTGCGGATCCGCGGGCCAGTTCACCGGATACCCGGCGAGCTCGTGCACGTCCCGAAGGAAGCCGGCACAGCTGTCCAGGTCGCTCTCGCCCCGTTCCCGAATCACGCCCCAACCCAATCACGGTCCGGCAAAGGAACACCGCCCGGCTGGTCCGAGGACCGGCCGGGCGGTGTGGGTGTTGCTCGTGACCTGAGGATCAGTGGCCGTGACCGTGGCCGTGACCGGCCGCGGCGGGCTCCTCTTCCTCGGGCTTGTCGACCACCAGGGTCTCGGTGGTCAGCAGCAGCGCGGCGATCGAGCCGGCGTTGGCGAGCGCGGACCGGGTCACCTTGACCGGGTCCAGCACGCCCTGGGCCAGCAGGTCGCCGTACTCGCCGGTGGCGGCGTTGAAACCGCTGCCCAGCTCCAGCTCGGCGACCTTGGCGGTCACCACGTAGCCCTCGTAACCGCCGTTCTCGGCGATCCAGCGCAGCGGCTCGACGATCGCCTTGCGAACGATCCGGACCCCGGCGAGCTCGTCACCCTCCAGGTCCAGGCCGCCCTCGAGCACAGTGGCCGCGTGCACCAGGGCGGAGCCGCCGCCGGCGACGATGCCCTCCTCGATCGCGGCCCGGGTCGCGGACACAGCGTCCTCGATCCGGTGCTTCTTCTCCTTCAGCTCGACCTCGGTGGCCGCGCCGACCTTGATCACGCAGACGCCGCCGGCCAGCTTGGCCAGCCGCTCCTGCAGCTTCTCCCGGTCCCAGTCGGAATCGGTGCGCTCGATCTCGGCCTTGATCTGGTTCACCCGGGCCTCGATGTCGTCGGCCTTGCCGGCGCCCTCGACCACGGTGGTGTTGTCCTTGCTGACCACGATGCGGCGAGCGGTGCCCAGCACCTCCAGCCCGACCTGGTCCAGCTTCAGGCCGACCTCGGGGGCGATGACCTGCGCGCCGGTGAGGGCGGCCAGGTCCTCCAGCATCGCCTTGCGGCGGTCACCGAAGCCCGGCGCCTTGACGGCGACGGAGGTGAAGTTGCCGCGGATCTTGTTCACCACCAGGGTGGACAGCGCCTCGGCCTCGACGTCCTCGGCGATGATCAGCAGCGTCTTGCCGGACTGCACGACCTTCTCCAGCAGCGGCAGCAGGTCCGCGATGGCGGAGATCTTGCCCTGGTGGATCAGGATGTACGGGTCCTCCAGCACCGCTTCGCCGGCCTCGGCGTCGGTGATGAAGTACGGCGAGATGAAGCCCTTGTCGAACTGCATGCCCTCGGTGAACTCGAGCTCGGTCCCGAAGGTGTTCGACTCCTCGACGGTGATCACACCGTCCTTGCCGACCTTGTCGAACGCGTCCGCGATCAGGGTGCCGATCTCGGCGTCCCGGGCGGAGATGGTGGCGACGTGGGCCATGTCGCCCTTGTCGTCCACCGGTCGCGCGGTCTCGACCAGCCGCGCCGACACGGCCTCGACGGCCGCCTCGATGCCCTTCTTCAGGCCCATCGGGTTGACCCCGGCGGCGACGGCCCGCAGGCCCTCGTGCACCAGCGCCTGCGCCAGCACCGTCGCGGTGGTGGTGCCGTCACCGGCGATGTCGTTGGTCTTGGTGGCGACCTCCTTGGTCAGCTGCGCACCAAGGTTCTCGAACGGGTCGTCCAGCTCGACCTCACGGGCGACGGTGACACCGTCGTTGGTGATGGTCGGGGCGCCCCACTTCTTGTCCAGGACGACGTAGCGGCCCTTCGGCCCCAGCGTCACCTTCACCGTGTTCGCGAGCTTGTCGACGCCGCGCTCCAGCGCGCGCCGGGCGTTCTCGTCGAACTCGAGGATCTTCGGCATGGAAAAACCAGTCCCTCTCTGAATTCTCTTCTCGTTGCGCTCAGCCGGTTCCGGACCACACACGGCTCCGGACCGACTCCGCCCCGGCGCCGGTGATCGGCACCAGGGCGGTGTCAGTCAGGAACAGCGGGCGATCGTCACTTGCTGACGACTGCGAGGATGTCGCGGGCGCCCAGGATCAGGTAGTCCTGGCCGTCGTACTTGACCTCGGTGCCGCCGTACTTGGAGTAAATGACCTTGTCGCCGACTGCGACGTCCAGCGGGACGCGGTTGCCGTTGTCGTCGATCCGGCCCGGACCGACGGCGAGGATCTCGCCCTCCTGCGGCTTCTCCTTGGCGGTGTCCGGGATCACCAGGCCGGACTTCGTGGTCTGCTCGGCTTCGAGCGGCGCGACGAGGACACGGTCCTCGAGCGGCTTGATCGTGACCGACACTTGCTGACCTCCACGGTCGATTCGCTTGTCTGTGGTTCAGGGTGGTCGCGCTCCCCTGCCGTCGCGGGGGTCAGAGGCCGGACCGCTGGCACCCTCCACCGGAGAGTGCCAACACCGAATCTAGGCCGCGATTAGCACTCGGTCAACTCGAGTGCCAGGATTTCGCCGCCAAGGAGATCTGGACCAGCTGCTGCCACGAACTCCCCAGACCCGCGCAGGGTGATCGGGCAGGTGCGGATTGTGGTCGAACGCTGGGCCTGGGCGGGGTCGGCATGGGACCGTTCTGTCTGTACGGCGTCCCGGCCGCTCCGGGACCGGGTGCCCGAGGAGAGACCATGGCCCTCAGCTTTCCCTCTCTGCCCAAACTGTCCGGCCGCACTGTCGCGGTTGTCGCCGCGGCCGGTGCGCTCGCCGTAGGAGCAATTGCCGCTGGCGCCTCGAAGGACCAGCCCGCCACCGCTCCCAGCACGGACGCACCGGCCGCAGCACCTCCGCAGGCGGCGCCTGCCGCGGACACCGAAAGCCTCCGCGCAGCTGCCGCAACCGCGCTCCCGCAGTGCCGGTCCGCCAGGCTCGTCCCGGTCAACCGCAGCTGGGGTATCCCGATGCCGTCCGTCTACGGCAGCGAGAGCACGTACTGCAACCTGATGTTCGGCGACGACCCACACCGAGGCTCCACTGTGTTCGGTGACCCGGACACCGCCATCCGCGTCCTACAGCGCAACCTGAACTTCTGCTACGGCACCAAGCTCGCTGTCGACGGCATCTACGGCAGCAACACCCGCGCCGTGGTCAAGGCCGTCCAGCGCAGGCACAAGCTCGTCGCGGACGGCATCTACGGACCGAAGACCCGCTCAGCCATGAATTGGCGCCTCTACTCGATGGCCACCCGAAGCTGGAGCAGAGGCTGCTCGAGCCCCCTCTAAAGTGGCGGGGTGACAGTCACCGGCTTGCTGGACGGCCCCGGCGCCGAACTCCTCGCCGATGCCTGTGCGAGCTACCAGCCCGGCCACGAGCTCCAACTGGTCGAGAAGCTGCGCCGCCAGTACGACGCCACACTCGTGACAGCTGCGGTCACACAGGCCTCACTGCGCCACCGGGCCGTCGCCAAGTTCGGCCCGGACGCGGCCCGCATGTACTTCACCCCAGACGGCCTGGAACAGGCGACACGAACCACTGTCGGCACTCACAGAGCACAGCGCATCGCGGCAACACTGCCGGGCAGCAGCGTGGTCGACCTGGGCTGCGGCATCGGCGGCGACCTCATCAGCGCTGCACGAGCCGGACTGCGAGTCACCGGCGTCGAACGCGACCCAGCCGCTGCTGACGCGGCCCGCGCCAACCTGGCCGCGCTAGACCTGCCCGGTGAGGTCGTAGTCGGCGACGCCGAGTCCTTCGACCTCACGCCGTACGACGTGGTGTTCGCAGACCCGGCTCGGCGGGCGGACGGCCGGCGCGTGTTCGATCACAACGCCTACTCACCGCCGTGGTCCTTCGTGACCGATCTCCTGAGCCGCACTGCCTGTGTGAAGGTCGCACCGGGCATACCGCACGACGCCGTACCGGACGGGGTGGAGGCTGAGTGGATCAGCGACGCAGGTGAAGTGAAGGAGGCCGCACTGTGGTCTGGCCGGTTGTATGCCGGTACTGCGCGACGGGCGACTCTTCTGCCCAGTGGCGCTTCGGTGACCGACGCGCCGGAGGCTGAGAGTGGTCCGGTGGGTCCGTACATCTACGAGCCCGACGGTGCCGTGGTGCGGGCCGGTCTGGTGACCGCGGTCGCCGCTGCGGTCGACGGGTGGTTGCTGGATCACCGGATCGCGTATGTCACCGCAGCGAAGCTGGTGCCGACTGCACTCGCCTCGACGTACGAGGTGGTGGAGGAGCTGCCGTACAAGGAGAAGGCGCTGCGCTCCTGGGTACGCACGCACGGCATCGGCACACTCGAGATCAAGAAGCGCGGGGTCGACCTGGACCCGGCGCAACTGCGGAAGAAGCTCGCCCCCAAGGGCTCCGCGAGCGCCACGCTGATCATCACCCGCATCGGCCGGGACGCGGTCGCGTACTCGTGCCGCCGAGTCTCCGGATGAACTTGCATTCTGAGAACAGTCGAACATATGATCGATATCGCGTGCGGGTCTCCGGGAGACTTGCCGGTGGGCGAGGTGCTGCGTCTGCTGCCGCACTCTCCCGGGGATCCGCCACTAAGTCGACGTACGGGCTGAGGAGCCGTACGTCGACTGACGGTCACGCGGCCGAAGTCAGGCGTTCATCTGGCTGCGGCAGTGTGCGGGACAGAACCGGTCTGCCGCTGGCCGTTCACCTGGGGATCTAGCGGCGGTACCAGCCCCCAGGTCTCTGCCCGCTGCCGCGCCCTTCCCCGCGCTGCAGTGCAGTCCCGCGCTGCAGTGCAGTCCCGCGCTGCAGTGCGTCCCGCGCTGCAGTGCAGTTCCCGCGGTGCGGTGCAGTCCCGCGGTGCGGTGCAGTCCCGGTTGCAGTGCAGTCCCACGCTGCGACTAACTGGCGCCGTACAACTCGGCCGGGTCCTTGCGGATGATCATCGTCCGGCTCGGGTCCTCGACTTCGGTGAAGCCGTAGCTGCGGTAGAGCTCGTGCGCATCCGAGGTCCCCAGCATGAACCGGCGGATCCCCTTCAGCTCCGGGTGCTCCATCAACGTGGACACGACGAACCGGCCCAGCCCGAGCCCGCGATGCGTCTCCAGCACGAAGACGTCGGACAGCCAGCCGAAGGTCGCCCGGTCCGTCACCATCCGGGCGAACGCGACCATCGACCCGTCCGCCGCGTACACCCCCAGGTTCAGGCTGCCCGCAATCGACCGCGCCACGATCTCCCGCGGAATCCCGGTCGCCCAGTACGACGTACTGAGAAAGCCGTGCACCACATCGACATCGATGCGTTCGACCGAGTCATCCGCCTCGAACCCGTCCGGTCCCGTCCACCTCACTTGTTCAGCACCTCCGTGATCGGCATCGACGAATCCGCCGGCAACCCCAACGGCGACGGCGCCTTCCCGGCCCGGACCAGTTCCGACCCGAGCGCCGCCACCATCGCGCCGTTGTCCGTGCACAACCCGGGCCGCGGCACGCGTACGGCGATGCCGGCCTCAGTGCACCGTTCTTCCGCCATCGCGCGCAGCCGTGAGTTCGCCGCGACCCCGCCACCGATCAGCAGGTGCTCGAACCCGCGGTCCTTGCACGCGTCGATCGCCTTCCGGGTGAGGACGTCGCACACCGCCTCCTGGAAGGCCGCGGCCACGTGGTTCACCGGCACGTCCTCCCCGTCGCGGCGGCGGGCCTCGACCCACCGAGCCACGGCGGTCTTCAGACCCGAGAAGGAGAAGTCGAACCGGTGCCGCTCGAGATCCCGCTGCGAGGTCAGCCCGCGCGGGAACGTCACGTAGAGCCGGTCGCCACCGTCCCGCGCCGCTTTGTCGACATATGGACCGCCGGGGAACGGCAGCCCCAGCACGCGCGCGACCTTGTCGAATGCCTCCCCCGCGGCGTCGTCGATGGTGCTCCCCATCGGCTGCACGCCTTCGGTGATGTCCTCGACCGCGAGCAGCGACGAGTGCCCGCCCGAGACCAGCATCGCAACACAGCCCTTCGGCAGATCGCCGTGCTCCAACGTGTCGACGGCGACGTGGGCCGCCAGGTGGTTCACGCCGTACAAGGGCTTGTCGAGCGACAGCGCGAGCCCTTTGGCCGCGGCGACACCCACCAGTAGCGCGCCGGCCAGACCGGGCCCGCTGGTGACGGCGACCGCGTCGACGTCGGTCGGCTTGATCCCCGCGGTCTCGCACGCGCGCCGGATCGTCGGGACCATCGCCTCCAGGTGGGCGCGACTGGCGACCTCCGGTACGACGCCGCCGAACCGGGCGTGCTCCTCGACACTGGACGCGATCGCGTCGGCGAGCAGTGTCTGCCCGCGGACGATCCCGACCCCGGTCTCGTCACACGACGTCTCGATCCCCAGGATCAGGGGCTCCACCACTGTCACTCTTCCTCCCGCCACCGCATGATCACCGCATCCTCGCCGCCGGCGTAGTACCCGCGCCGCCGGCTGATCTCCGCAAACCCGAAGGCCCGGTACAGACCGATGGCCGACTCGTTGCCCGCAGCAACCTCCAGCAGCACCGTCCGGCCGGCGCACTTCGACAGCGCCGCCGTCATCAACTGTCCGCCGATCCCGGTACGGCGCTCGGCCGGCGTCACCGCGATCCGCAACAACTCGACCACGTCCAACGAGACCGGCGGCACCAGGAGTACGACGTACCCGACGACCGCACCTTCGTCCGCGACCAGGATCACCCGGTCCTCGGACAGCCGCTCGAACTCAGCCGACCACGAGACCGTACTCCACGCGTCCGACCCGAAGCAGACCTCGTCCAACGCGACCAACGCGGGCAGGTCGTCCGCGGTCCCCGGTCGAATGGCAGGTCTCACTTCGGGAGCACGCTCTTCGGTCCGCCGGACAGGGTCACGTCGGGCCGGCGCAGGTACAGCGGGTCGGGCGCGACGATCTCGAGCGTCCCGGTCGCCACCCCCGTCGCCAGCACCTCGGCCGACGGGTACTCGATGACATCAGCGTCCGCCACCCCGAGCGCATCCGCGTACAGCACAGCACCGCGCCCGATCACCGGCAGACCGGAAAGGACGTGGGCCACCTCAGCCGGCTTGTCCACCGCCGGACCCTCGAGCCGACGACGGCTGCCGTCCGCGGCCGGACCGTCGTACAAGGCCCAGTAGATCTCCTTGCGCCGCGCGTCCGTCGCGACGGCAACGGGCAGCGACAACGAGGATTGCCGGGCCAGCACATCCAGGCTGCACACGCCGGCGACCTCGATCCCGAGTACGTCGGCCATCGTCCGCGCGGTCACCAGTCCGACCCGCAGCCCGGTGAACGGACCCGGTCCGACTCCGACCGCGATCCGGGTGAGATCGCGCGGCGTGACCCCCGCGGTCTCAAGCGCCGCGGCGATCGCGGGCGCGAGCAACTCACCGTGTCGCAGTGCGTCGACGGTCGTGGACGACGCCAGGATCTCGCCGCTGACCGGATCAGCCAGTGCAACGGTGACCGCGGCACTCGAGGTGTCGAAAGCAAGCAGCATCAGTTCGTCTCCAGTACGGACACACGTACGCCGGATGCCGCCCAGCGCGGACCCACCGGCGTGATCCGGATCTCGCGGGTCTCGTCCGTGTCGTCGTCGCCGCGGGTCACCACGATGTCGAGCCGGTCCGGTGCCAGCGACTCGGCCAGCCCGTGACCCCATTCGACCACCGTGACCGCGTCGTCCAGACTCGCGTCCAGATCGAGATCGTCCAGCTCCGCGATCCCGCCGATCCGGTACGCGTCCACGTGGACCAGCGCCGGACCGCCCGCGAGCGACGGGTGCACCCGCGAGATCACGAACGTCGGCGACGTGATGTCACCCCGCACCTTCAGCCCGGCACCGAGTCCTTGGGTGAACGTCGTCTTGCCGGCGCCGAGATCACCCGACAGCACGAGTACGTCGCCCGCCCGCAACTGACCCGCGAGCTCCTCACCGATCGCCCGCATATCGTCGGCCGTCGGCACGGTGAGCTCGATCGGCATCGCCTTGGCGTAGATCAGGTTGTGGTCCTGCTGCTCGACGACGGAGTACCCACGTCGCCGCCAGAACTCCACGGTGTCCGGCAACTCCACCCGCGCGACCAGTCGCACCCGGCTCAGTCCCCGCCGTACGGCGACCTCCTCGGCGCAACCGACCATCGCCGACGCGACGCCGCGCGCCTGGTGCCGCGGATCCACCGAGACCCGGCGCAGGTTGAGGACGTCACCCGACTCCTCGAACAGCACCGCACCGGCCGGAGCTCCGTTCACCCGGACCAGCAGACCGCCGTGCTTGGTGATCGCGTCGGTCACCGTCGTCGCGTTCTCGGACAAGGCCGTGGACGGCGGATCGAGCACCCGCCGCGCAGAGAACGCGTGGTGGATCACCCCGACGATCTCGTTGGCGTGTTCGGCGGTGGCATCCACTACATGAAGGTCGGTCACGTGTGTCCTAGTGATTGTTCGGCTCGCTCGATCATGCCAAGGAGCGCTGCCGTGAACTCACGGTGGTGCTCGATCAGGCCCAGATGGCCGCAGTTCTTCACCTCGACCAGCTCGGCCCCGGGCACGTGCCGGACGATCTCCTCGGCGTGCTCGAACGGGGTCAGGTGGTCCTTGTCACCGCCGATCACCACGCACTCCACCTTCTGCAGCGGCTCCAGAGCCTCGTACCTGTCGTGCAGCGCGAAGATCGGGTAGAACTCCGCGATCACCGAGATCGGCGTCGCCGCGATCATCTCGTTGACGAACTCGGTGAAGGCCGGCGGCACCTCGGAGCCGAACGAGTACTTCCGGGTCAGCAGGTAGCTGATGTCCGTACCGGCCTTGCGACTGCGCTCCACCACGTCGGGAATCCGCGACAGTGCCGCGACGGTCGGGGTCGCGAGCGCCCGGGCCAGCATGCCCACCTTGCCCGGGAACACGATCGGAACGTTGTCCAGCCCACCGGCACTGGTCGAGCACAGGCCGACACCGATGATCCGGTCACCGAAGAGCTCAGGGTGCTGCTCGGCCAGCGCCATGATCGACATGCCGCCCATCGAGTGCCCGATCAGGATCACCGGACCGGTCGGCGCGAACTCATCCAGGATCCCGTAGAGGTCGCGGCCGAGCTGGTCGATGCTGACGTTCTCCTTCGGCGACCGGCCGGACCGTCCGTGCGAGCGCTGGTCGTAGAACACCATCGTGCCGATCCCGGCCAGGTCGCGGCGCTCGAAGTGCCAGCAGTCCATGTTCAGGCCGTAGCCGTGCGCGAAGATCAGGGTCAGGTCTTCCGGCGGGAGCGGCAGCTTCTTGCCGAATCTCCGCTTCGGCGGGGGCGCGGGCCGGCGGGACCGCTTCAGCTCGTCCACCTCGACGTACAACTCGACGCCGTCGTCGGCGGTGAACACGTACGGCGTACCGCGCAGCGAACCGAACGGCTCCGCCTCGAGCTGCGCGCGCTGACCCGATCGACGGCCGATGACCTGCCGCTCGACCGCGACGCCGGCCGCCGCTCCGGCAGCCAGCACCCCGACCGCGGCCCCGATCAGACCGGCGGTCCGCCCTGCTTTGGACATGCCGGTCTACCTCTCGACTGGGGCGGTGGGGCGGGCAAGGTGTTCAGCACTGTCGACGTACCGACGCGGGATTCTTGGCCCCAGCCGGGTGACGATCTCGTAGTTGATGGTCCGTGCCGCATCAGCCCAGTCGTCCGCCGTCGGCTCGCCGTCGGTGCCCGGGCCGAACAACACCACCTCGTCTCCCGCGGCAGCATCGCTGTCCTCGAGGTTGACCACGCACTGGTCCATACAGATCCGGCCGACGATGGTACGACGTTCACCACCGGCCTGGACCGGGGCACCGTTCGACGCGTGCCGCGGCAGGCCGTCGCCGTACCCGAGCGGGATCAGCCCGAGGGTCGACGGCCGCGGCGCGGTCCAGGTCAGCCCGTAGGAGACACCAGCGCCGGCCGGGACCCGTTTCACCATCGCGAGCCGGGCCTTCAACGTCATCGCCGGGATCAACCCCAGCTCGGCCGACGGCAGCGCGTGCCCAAACGGCGAGAGCCCGTACGTCGCCACACCGGGCCGGACCAGGTTGAAGTGGGTCTCCGGCAACGCGAGCGTGGCGCCGGAGTTCGCCAGGTGCTTGAACTCGGCGTCGATACCGAACGAGGCGGCCACATCAATGGCCTCGGTGAAGGTCGCCAACTGCGCGTCGTTCGCATCGCTCTTCGGCTCGTCCGAGGAGGACAGGTGCGACCAGATGCCCTTGATCTCGATCCGGCCGGTCTGCTGCTCGCGCAGCGCGGCCCGGATCAGCGCCGGCCACTCCTCCGGTACGGCGCCGCCGCGGCTCATGCCGGTGTCGATCTTCAGGTGGACCCGGGCCGGCCGGTCGGTCACCCCGGCGGCGAGCTCGTCGATCTCCCACGGCGCTCCCGCGGACAGATCGATGCCAGCGGCAATCGCGTCCTCCAGCGGCTCGCCGGGAGTGGTCAGCCAGCAGAAGATCGGCCCGGTGTCACCGGCCTCGCGCAGCGCCAGCGCCTCCTCGAGCACGGCGGCGCCGATCCAGTCGGCACCGGCCTCGCGGGCCGCCCGGGCGACCGGGATCATGCCGTGGCCGTAGCCGTCGGCCTTGACCACGGTCATCAGCTGCGCACCCTCGGCACGGGCACGCAGCGTCGCGACATTGTGACGAATCGCGGCCAGATCGACGACCGCTTCGGCGCGGTGCGGTCGATCACCGCGAGGTGACTGGTGGGTAGACATAGCCCCTCCAGTGTCTCAGGCTCCGCGGATCAGTTCCGTCAGGGCGGCCATGTCGTGGAAAACCACGTCCGCCGAGGACAGCTTCGCGGGGTCCGTCATCCCGGCGTACCCGAACACCTTCATGCCGGCCGCGTTGGCCGCGGCGACGCCGAGCGGGCTGTCCTCGACGACCAGGCAGTCGACCGGTTTGACGCCCATCGAGCTCGCCGCGTGCAGGAACAGATCGGGTGCGGGCTTGCCGTGGGCAACGTCCTCCGCACTGAAGATCCTGCCCTCGAACCGATCCAGGAAACCCACCGCGGTCAGCGCGGCGTGGATCCGGCGATGGGTGCCGGACGACGCCAGGCAGTAGGTGGTCCCGTCGGCGTCCAGGTGATCGAGCACCGCCTCGACACCTTCGATCGCCCGCAGGTTGGCGAACCCGTCGAACAGGCGCTGGTGGTAGCGGTCCTCCAGGTCGGTGGGCAACGGCCGGCCGAGCTGTGCCTCGGCCTTCTGCCGCATGGACGCCATACTCCCGCCCATGAAGTCGCGCACCGCTTCCTCGAAGGAGTAAGGCAACCCGGCCTCGGTCAGCAGCTCGGCCAGGATCGTGTTGGCCAACCGCTCCGAGTCCACCAGTACGCCGTCGTTGTCGAAGATCACCAGTCCGCTCACGGCAGAACCCTATGCGGCCGCCGCAACACGTGGTTGCGGCGGCCGCCGGGGTTCGCGAGAGAGCGCGGGGGTCAGTTCTCCTGGATGGAGAAGTCGTTGAAGACGAAGCGCTGCTTGGTGTTACCGGTGGACACGACCTCGACGCCGTAGTCGACCTGCCACGTCGTGGCCTGCGGGGCCCAGCCACGCTTGACCATGTCGTTGAAGAAGCTGGCCAGCGGCATGGTGCCGGACTTCTGCGTCACCTGGGACACGTATGCGGTGTAGCCGGAGCGGTGCCAGACGTCGTACGTGAACCCGCCGAACGTCACGGTGCCCACCTTGCTGCCGCCCGGGACCTGGCCCTTGTTGTCGGTCCAGATCATCAGCTCGTTGTTCAGCCCGTCACCGATCCACGCGTCGAACGCGACGTTGTAGATGCAGGCGCTGCAGTTGGCCGGCGTCGTCGCGGCGAACTTGGCCGACTGGATCTTGGACAGCGGGACGTCGTTGTAGTCCTTGTGCACGTTCGGGTACGCCTGGACGCCCTTGTCGCCCGGGAGCGGCTGGGTGACATCGACGTACCAGTTGTCGTAGTTGCAGGCAGCCAGCGAGTACGTGCCGTTGTGGTTGTTCCACATGTTGTTGTGGACGTAGTACGCGCCGAACGTCCGGCCCTCACCCTGGTTGCCGGTCGCCGTGGTGGTGAACGACGGGTTGGTGCAGGACTTCACCGGGCTGCTGGTCGACGTGGGGGTCGAGGTCGCGGTCGGTGTGGACGTGGCAGTGGGAGTCGACGTCGCCGTCGGTGTCGCGGTCGGCGACTGGGTCGGGGTGGAGGTCGCCGTCGGTGTCGGTGTCGGGGACGGCGACGGGGTCGGGGTCGACGTGGCCGTCGGGGTCGGTGTGGTGGGCTGTGGCGGGGCGGCCGCGAAGTCGTAGTGCACCGTGTAGCGGATCCGCGTGCCGGCGCGGTACTTCTCGCCGTCCTTGCGCAGCGCCCGGAGGCGGTAGGTCTTGTCGGTGGTGAGGCTTGGGTCGATCGACACGATCGACGACCCGGCGGAGGTCGCCACGATGGCGGTCGGCTTCACGCCGAAGCCGTGGATCACGGTGCAACCGGAGTAGGCGTCCAGCACGCATCGTTCGACGCGTCCGACGCTCGGGAGGGTCGAAGCCGTGCTGTCCGTCGCGGTCGCGGTCACAGCGGTGGGGGTGTCCTTGGCCGCCTGGACGGCGATCGGTGCGGCGATGAGCGCACCGACAGCAAGGAATCCCGCTGTGATGATCACGCGGCTTCGGGCAGTTCGGATGGGGGGCATGCGAAACATTCCTCTGCTCGACGGGCCGCAACTGCATTGCCCCAGCACTCCAGCGCGGCCCACAACTGTTCTGTTTGGTCCCCAGAGAGGCCAGGACAGTCGACGCCCCCGAAGCGCCGAACCGATCCGGGCAGACCGGGCGATACGGGCTCGCCGGCCATGTCCTTCTCGTTCGCTCTCGCGCGTACGGCGCCGTACGTTATCCAACCGTGATCTGAAAAGCCAACTCGGGGTGCCGGTTTCACTGTCGGTGATCGCGGTTCGGGGTGCAACAGACTGGGCTGCCGGCGCGTCCGTAGGGTGTGAGAACGCGGATGATCGCCGTCGTCGGCGCCGGCCTGCTGCTGGCGCTGACCGGGTGCGGGACCGAGCTGGGTGCGGGCGGGTCGCTGAAGGGCAAGGTGTACCTGTCCACGGCGGTGACAGAGGACGGGAAACCGAAGCAACTCGTGCCCAACAGCCGGGTCCGGTTGACGTTCAGCGACGACGGCCGGCTGATCGCCGACGCGGGCTGCAACTCGATGCAGTCACCGGTGGACACCGGCGGCGGCAAGCTGTCGCTGGACGACAACCTGGCGACGACCGCGATGGGTTGTGACGCCCCACGGCACGCGCAGGACGACTGGCTGTCGAAGATCCTGCTGTCCGAGCCGACTTGGAAACTGGAGGGTGACAAGCTCACCGTCACCTCAGGCGGTACGACGATCTCGCTGACCGACCGTCAGACCGCCGAACCCGACCTCGCCCTCGACGGCACCAAGTGGTCGCTCGAGACCGTGATCAGCGGCGAGGTCGCCTCTCACCAGGCCGGTTCCGAGAAGGTCTGGATCACCCTCAACGGCGACCGCGTCACCGGCTCGACCGGCTGCAACGACCTCCAGGGCAAGGTCGCGCGCGACACCGGCAAACTCAGCTTCGGCGAGATCGCCACCACCCGCCGAGCCTGCCCCGGCGACGCCGGCAAACTCGAACAAACCCTCCTCACCACCCTCAAGGGCGACCTCACCTACGAAATCGACTCCAACCGCCTCAAACTACGAGCCAGCAGCAACGGCCTCGACTTCACCGGCCCCCGCTGAGCCGCACGTCGAAGGCTTGGACCTTGTTCTGCGGGGTTTCGTAGGACAGGAGTAGGCGGCCGTCGGCGGCCAGCGTGGCGCGTTGGGCTGGGGTGAGGGGGATGGACCAGCGGGTGGTGCCGCGGGTGATTTGTTGGGTGGATTGTTTGACTACGTGGCCGCTCATGTCGGGGGACCAGGGTGGGGTGGCGCCGTCGGTGACTGCGCACGGGGTCAGGCCGTAGTCGGGTGGTGGGTTGGCGGCTGGTGAGCAGCTGGTTGTCCAGACCGGGATGGCGTCGATCTCGCCGGTGGTGAGGAAGGCCCGGGCGGTGCCGGTACCGGCGGAGCTTGTGTAGATGTCCACGGTCGATCGGCCGAGAGCGGCGGACAGGATCTGGAGGTCGGTGGTCGGGACGCGGCCGGAGATCGGTACGCCGTTGCGTGCGGACTGGGCGATCGTCTGCGGGGAGAGCGCGCCGTTGAGGTTCGGGTTGGACACGTTCGGCGGTGCCGGCGTGGTCGGGCGGTCCGCGGGTGGCGTGTAACCGGGCAACGTCGCGAGTCCCCATCGATAGGGATCCGACTGCACCGAGCCGAGCGCCGACCAGCCCAGTCGCGTGCTCTGGTCGATGTGCCGCAGCGTCGTCGTACCGGCTGCCGAGGTGTCGTCGTTGTCGTACGGCGTGATGTTGAGACCCAGCCTGGTCGGGTCAACGGCCGCGGGCAGCGTGGCGAGCGGGATCTTCACCTCGAGGTCGTAACCGCCACCGGCGTATGCGTGCGGCACCGTCGTCTCGTTGCTCCCGACCCACTGTGCCGTCGACGCGATCTGCACGCCGGGCGCGTTGCCAGTGTCGGGCTCGCCACTCGAGTACCCCTGGTGGTTGTCCGCATCCCTCGACCAGCAAGGCCCTCCGCTCTGGCTGAACGGGAAGATGCCGAGCTTGAACGTGTTGGCGGTGTCCATCAGCGCCTGCGACGCGGTCCCGCGCGGGTCGAGCAGGATCTCCACCGAGTCGGCCTGCCAGTGACCGACACATTCGGCCGGCGTCACGGCGTACGACTGGTAGTCGTCGCGCACATGGATGAAGAAGTACAGCGCATCGTCCGACCAGCTCACCTTGGCCGTATTGCCTTCACCCGTTGACGAAACGCCGCAGTCGTCAACGCCGGCGCAGTTCGCCGCACCCTGCCAGATCCGGCCGAGATCGAGCGTCGGCCCCGGGTACTCACCCGGCTCCGCCTCCCCGTCCACAACCGGCTGCGCCTGCGGAATGGTTGTCGTCGGCACCAAAGTTAGCGTCAGCGTCTCGCTCCCTGTGGCGGTCCGGATCGGGATGGAGACGTTCTGGGTCGCTGGCAGAGCGGTGTCGGTGTTGGTCAGCTTGAAGGTGACCGTGGCGTCAGCGCCGGGTTGCAGCACGTAGGGCTTGGACGGTGCGTCCACGGTGAAGTTCGAGGGCAGTTCCAGCGACACCGCACCACTCTGTGGCTGCGCCGACCAGTTGTGCACGACGACAGGTACGTCGATCGTGCTGCCGACCCCCATCGACTGGATCGCCTGGGAGCGGCCGAGACGGTTGGCCTGTGGGGCGGTCGTCGCGAGCCATTGGTCGTACTCCTGCCAATTGCCCCACCGCTGGAACCTGCCTTCGACAGCCGACACAATCCGTACGACGTTGTCGGTGTAGCCGGATGCTGTTGCGGTGGTGTAGGTCGCGGCGATCTTCGCGTTCTGGTCAACCGTCGCGGTCGCGGCCGGGGTGACGGTGAAGGTCACATCGGCTTTGGCCTGCGCCGGGACCGACTTCGGCCCGTCGACGGACCAGCCGGGCGGGACGGTCAGCTGCACGTTGCCTGGGGCAAGCTTTCCGCGGGGCGCCTGGAGGTGCACGGTCGCCTGGAACGGCTCGCCGGCGACGTTGTAGAACCGGCTGAACGTCAGGTACTGCAGCGTTCCCAGCGGCAGTCCACCGGGATCGGGCTTGGTGGCGCCGAACAGGATCGCCTCGTCCAGCCCGGCCTGCGGACTGCTGTTCGGCTGGAACGGGACGAACGACTGCGTCATCGCGAACCGCGGGCAGGCCGGCGTCGACGTTCCCTTGAACATGACCCGGCTCTGGGTCGGGTACGCCGCCCGGCCCTCGTCCGCGACCTGCTGCCAGATCTTCGCCGAACCGGCCGGCTGACCCTGCAGGTTCCCGGCCGGCCACCTGTACGGCGAGTCATACCCGGTCCACACGCCCGCGACGGTGTCGAGACCGCTGGGCGTGAAGCCGGTGGTGCAGTTCGCGGCGGTCGTCGTACCGCCGGTGCCTGCCGTACTGCCGCCGGAGAAGACCTTCTTCACCTGCCAGGGGCTGAGCGCGTGCGGACCTTTGAGCTGCTCGGGGAACCTGGTCGGGTCGGCGGCCGCGAGTACGCCCTCCCAGATCAGCCGGCCCGCCTGCTGGTGGTTGCCGTGACCGGCCGCGAGCGTCGGCGTGAACCCGATGTAGATCTCCGGCTGCGTCTCCCGGATCACCCGCGTGACCCGGCGCAGCGTCTCCTCCTCATCCCAGAAGTACTGCGTCAGCGGCGCGCTCTGGTTGTAGAAGAAGTCGATCCGGTCCAGGTTGAAGATGTCGACGGTCCCGGACCGGTAGTGCGCCACCCGGTCCTCGTTCTCGCGCCGCAGCCCCAAGTCCGGGCCGAGCTCGTTCCCGACCGCGTTGCCGCCGCCCTCACCCCGCGTCACCATGATCACGCCGCACTTCACGCCGTACCGCTGATGCCACACGCCGCACGGCCCGATGATGCTCGTGTCGTCATCCGGATGGGCCCACTCCCCCATCACGTGAATCTTCGTCTCCGGATCAGCCACATAGGCCTTGTCCGCGGCCTGAGCGGTAGGCAACGGCAACGCGGCAACCAGAGCAAGGGCAACGAGTACGGCGAGACGCTTCATGTGCACACTCCAAGGGCGGCGGAGGCACCAGCACCCTCAGTCCTATCCGCCGCATCCGGACCGCGCAACCGCTTACCGCGCGCCTCAGCCCAGGATTTGGCGGGTGGCTTCTGGGAGGGCTCCGGCCACGGAGAGGGCGGTGATGGGGCCGGAGGCTGAGGCCAGATTGGCTGCGGCGGCGTGGAGGTAGGCGCCGACGCTGGCCGCGTCCAGGGCGGCGAGTCCTGCTGCCAAGAGTGCGCCGCAGAGGCCGGCCAGCACGTCGCCTGCACCGGCAGTGGCCAGCCAAGGGGTCGCGTTGGTGTTGACGCGGACGTGTCCGTCGGGGGCCGCGATGACCGTGGTTGCGCCCTTCAGCAGGACTGTGGCGTCGAAGCGTTCGGCAGCCAGGCGGGCGTGCTCGAGTCGTTGGGCCTCGACGGTGGAGCGATCGACTCCGAGCAGGCGGGCCAGCTCGCCCGCGTGCGGTGTCGCCAGTACGCCGGTGTGGTCGCCCGAGTCCTCGAGCGCCCGGAGACCATCCGCATCCAGGACGATCGGCTCCTCGGCGTCGAGCAGGTCGCGAACCCGGCTGGTATCGAGGTCATCACCGAGGCCGGACCCCACCGCCCACGCCTGCACGCGTCCCTCGCCGGCAACGATCTCCGGGTGGGCCGCGCGGACTTCGGCCGCCACCGCGTCCGGACCGACGTACCGGACCATGCCCAGCGGACCGCCGAGCGCACCGGCCGTGGCGATGACGGCGGCACCCGGGTACTGCGCTGAGCCGGCCATCAGCCCGAGTACGCCACGGGAGTACTTGTCGGACTCGCCATGCGGGACGGGGTACAGCTCGCGTACGTCGGATGCCTGCAGCGACTCGACCGCGGCGGGCGGCAGATCAAGACCGATGTCGACCAGGTGGACCGAGCCGCACGCGGTGGCGGCGGGGTCAATGAGGTGGCAGATCTTGTGCGTACCGAAGGTGACGGTCAGGGCGGCGCGGACGTGCGGCTCCGGGGTCTCGCCCGTGTCGACGTCCACGCCCGACGGGGTGTCGACAGCGACGATCGGTACGCCGTACTGGGTCGCCAACTCGACAGCGGCAAGAGCGTCAGGACGGAGACCGGGGCGGCCGCCGATGCCGACGATCCCGTCCACCACGACGTCGGCGCCGGCGATGTCGCCGGTGGATCCGACGCGTCCGCCGACGGCCAGCAACGCCTCCAGCCCGGCGGCGTGCGCTTTGTCGGACAACAGTACGGCGGTCACGAGCGCACCGCGCCGGGCCAGGCGGACCCCGGCGTACAGGGCGTCGCCGCCGTTGTCGCCGGAACCGATCAGCAGGACGACGCGGGCGCCGTACGTGTGACCGAGAAAGTTGCTGATGGCAACCGCGAGGCCGGTGGCGGCGCGTTGCATCAAGGTCCCCTCGGGGAGCCGCGCCATCAGGTCGGCCTCGGCTGCGCGGACCTGCTCGACGGTGTGCGCGCGGCGCATCTCAGCCCTCCAGGATGACGACGGCGGACGCGATGCCGGCGTCGTGACTCAGCGACAGGTGCATGCTCTGGACGCCCAGCCGGCCCGCCTGGTCGGCGACCGTTCCGGTGATCTCCAGCCAGGGGCGGCCGGTCTCGTCGGTCTGCACCTCGGCGTCGTGCCAGTGCATCCCGGCCGGCGCACCGAGGGCCTTGGCCAGCGCCTCCTTCGCCGCGAACCGGGCCGCCAGGGACGCCGGTGGTTTGACCGCTTCGGACGGCGTGAAGACGCGATCCCGCAGACCAGGCGTGCGCTCGAGGGTCTTCATGAATCGCTCCACGTCGACCACATCGATACCCACGCCGACGATCATGGGTTTCACCCTAGCTTGCAGGTTCCGCGGTGGATTGGCGGATGCGCATGTCCACGGCGAGGTCCATCCGCAGGGCAGCCGGAGTGGTACCGCGGGCCAGGTCGAGGACCATCCGGGTCGCCAGCTCGGCCATCTGCCGCAGCGGCTGGTGGACAGTGGTGAGCGTCGGCGAAACCCATTGCGCCACCGGCAGATCGTCGTACCCGACCACTGACAGATCGCGCGGGATCTCCAACCCGAGCTCGCGCGCCGCCTGGTAGACGCCCAGCGCCTGCAGATCGCTGCCGGCGAAGATCGCGGTCGGCCGGTCGGGCCTGCTCAGCAGCGCCAGCGCCTCCCGATGCCCGCTGCTCACCTCGAACTCGGCCGCCCGGATCAACGAGGGATCGATCGCGACCCCGGTCGAGCGCAGCGCGTCCGTGTACCCGTCGACCCGCATCCGCGAGCACAGCGTCTCCACCGGCCCGCCGATCATCCCGATCCTGGTGTGCCCGAGTTTGCGCAGGTGCAGCGTCGCCATCCGGCCGCCGTTCCAGTTGGCCGAGCCGATGGAGGGTACGTCGTCGCCCTCGTCACCGACGGGGTCGACCACCACGAACGGGATCCGCCGCGCCTCCAGCTGCGCCCGCTGGTCGGCGTCGAGATCGGAGAACACCATGATCACGCCGAGCGGACGGCGAAGCAGGACGGACTCGATCCACTCCTGCCGCGGCCGCCGGGCACCGCCGCACTCGGACAGCACCAGCTCGACGCCCTCGGCGCGGACCACTTCCTCGACGCCACGGATCAGCTCGACCGCCCACGCGCCGCCGATCTCGTGGAACACCAGGTCGATCATCGGGCTGCTCGCCGTACTGGTGGTACGGCGACGGTAGCCGTGCTCCTGGATGATGCTCTCGACCTTCGCCCGGGTCTCCTCGGCGACGTCGGCGCGACCGTTCAGCACCTTGGACACGGTCGGCACGGAGACACCCGCCTGCTCCGCAATTTTCGAAATGGTCATCCGCTGACTCACGACGTACCTCACCCTCCTCGAGGCTGTGCAACCAGCACAATACAAGCTAACCTCCTCGCAGGTATCGTTACTTGTCCCGAAACTTTCGAGGAGTTCGATGGCCGACTGGCGCGACACCACCGCAAGCCCGGACGAGCGGGTCGAGGCCCTGGTGGCCGAGCTGACCCTGCGGGAGAAGGTCTCCCAGCTGGCCGGACTCTGGGTCGGTGCCGGTGACAGCGGCGAGGACGTCGCGCCGTACCAGCACGACATGAGCAGCGACCCGCCCGTCTGGGACGACGTGATCAAGGACGGCCTCGGCCAGCTCACCCGCCCGTTCGGGACCCGGCCGGTCGATCCGACCACCGGCGCACGGTCACTGGCCGCGGCCCAGCGGCAGATCATGGCCGCCAACCGCTTCGGCATCCCGGCCGTCGCGCACGACGAATGCCTGACCGGTTTCGCCGCGTACGGCGCCACCATCTACCCGACCCCGCTGGCCTGGGGTGCCACGTTCGACCCTGATCTGGTCGAGGCGATGGCCCGCCGGATCGGCGCGGACATGCGGTCCGCCGGTACGCATCTCGGCCTCGCCCCGGTCGTCGACGTCACCCGCGACTACCGCTGGGGCCGGACCGAGGAGACCATCGGCGAGGACCCCTACCTGGTCGGCACGATCGGTACGGCGTACGTCCGCGGACTGCAGGACGGCGGCGTCCACGCCACGCTGAAGCACTTCGCCGGCTACTCCGCCTCCCGCGCCGGCCGCAACCTCGCGCCGGTGTCGATGGGCCGCCATGAGCTCGCGGACGTCATCCTCCCGCCGTTCGAGATGGCTGTGGTCGAGGGCGGCGTACGCACGGTGATGAACTCGTACGCCGAGATCGACGGCGTACCGGTCGCGGCCGACCCCGAGCTGCTGACCACCGTGCTGCGGGACGAGTGGGGCTTCGACGGGACGGTCGTCGCGGACTACTTCGCGATCGCGTTCCTGCGCACACTGCACAAGGTCGCGGGCACCGATGGCGAGGCGGCCGCGCTGGCGCTGAAGGCCGGCATCGACGTCGAACTGCCGACCGTGCACACGTACGCCGACGCCTTGATCGCCGAGGTCGAGGAGGGCCGGCTCGACGTCTCGTACGTCGATCGCGCCGTACGACGGGTGTTGCGGCAGAAGTGTGATCTCGGGCTGCTCGATCCTGACGTCAAGGTGGAGCCGGACGGGCCGATCGACCTGGACAGCCCGGCCAACCGGGAGATCGCGGCACGCCTGGCCGAGGAGTCGATCGTGCTGGTGGCGAACGACGGCGTACTACCCGTTGCCCCTGGCAAGAAGGTCGCGCTGGTCGGCCCGCGTGGCATGAATCCGCACGCGATGCTCGGTTGCTACACGTTCCCGATGCACATCGCGCCCCGCTACCCCGGCACCGACGACGGCGTGCCGATCCTGACGCTCGCCGAGGCGCTGGTTGCTCAGGGCATCGACCTGAAGACCGCCGAGGGGTGTGGTGTCGACGACGACTCCGACGACGGTTTCGAGGAGGCTCTCACCGCGGCTTCCGAGGCAGAGGTGGCGATCGTCGCGCTTGGTGACCGGGCTGGCCTGTTCGGCCGCGGTACGTCCGGCGAAGGGTGTGACGTCGAGACGCTCGACTTGCCGGGACGCCAGGCCGATCTGCTCGACGCGGTCCTCGACACCGGTACGCCGGTCGTCGTCGTACTGCTGTCCGGACGCCCGTACGCACTCGGCCGATTCGCCGAACGCACGGCAGCGATCGTGCAGGCGTTCTTCCCGGGTCAGGAAGGCGGACCGGCGCTCGCCCGCGTCCTCACCGGCGCCGTCAACCCGTCCGGCCGGCTGCCCGTCAGCCTTCCCCGGAGCGAGGGCGCGCAGCCTGGGACCTATCTCCATCAACCACTCGGCGGCCTCAACAGGGTCTCGTCGGTCGATCCGACCCCACTCTTCCCGTTCGGCCACGGAACGTCGTACACGACCTTCGAATGGACCGACGCCACCGCGGACCGCGACACCATCCCCACCGACGGGACCGTCACCCTCCAGGTCACCGTCCAGAACACAGGCCCAACCGACGGCACCGAGATCGTCCAGCTCTACCTAGGCGACCCGGTCGCCCGCGTCACCCGCCCGGTCACCCGCCTGATCGGCTACCACCGCGTCGACATCCCCACCGGCGAATCCCGCACCATCGAATTCACCGTCCACGCCGACCTGACGTCCTTCCCCGACCGCACCGGCACCCGCATCATCGAGCCCGGCGCCATAGAACTCCGCCTAGCCAAGTCCAGCGCCAACATCCACACAACCCTCCCCATAACCCTCACCGGCGACCTCCGCACGGTAGACCACACCCGCACCCTCCGCCCCACCTCGCGCGACTACCGGTAGATGGTGCGGCCTTCGGCGTCGGGGACGGCGCTGAGGCGGTAGAAGTAGGTGTTTATCTGGTCTCGCCATTCGCGGGCGTTGTGGAGTTGGGCTTCCAGGCGGGTGGTGATGTTTTCGCGGACTGTTGGGTCGAAGCGGTCCGCGATCGACTTCCAGCGGGTGAGCATCGACTCGACTTCCTCGTAGCCCTGGAAGTGGGTGTCATAGATGTGTTGGAGGACCGTGCGGCCGTTCTGGAGGACGTGGTCGTAGGGGACGTGGTGGAAGAACAGCAGGAGTTCGTCCGGGCAGGTGTAGACGTTCTCGTAGCGGCTCGCCAACGGCTCGGGGTACTGGCCGGTGAAGCCTGAGCCGGTCGCGACGGTTCGATCGACACCGACGCCGTGGCGGTCGGCGAAGTGGTACGTCCCCCACGCGGAGTACTCGTACCCGTTGACGCTCGGCCCGTAGTGCGTCCCCGGGGTGACCATGAAGCCGACCCCGAGTGGTGCGGTGTAGCGCTCGTACGTCCGCCATGAATCGGCCATCAATGACACCAGCTCGGCCCTGGTCCGGTCGTCCATCGCGAACGTCGCCGCGGCCCACTCGTGCAGCAGACTGACCGGATCCGCGGCCGGATCCCAGGCCAGCCGGCCGTACGCATAGAGGTTGCTCTGGGCAAGCTTGTGACCGGTCCAGTTCGGATCGTCGCCGACGTTGGAGACGGCAACGATCGCCTTGGTGCGGTCGGCAACGGTCGGCCCGCCGGCACCGCTGGTGTCGAACTGCAGGATCTCCCGCCACCACGGCCCGAGGTAGCACAGATCCTTCTGCTGACCGGTGTACTCCTGCGTCACCTGCAACTCGAGCGCGGACCGCGTCTCCTGCAACTCCCCCAGCAACGGCGACACCGCCTCGCGGACCTGGAAGTCCAGCGGCCCGTGCTTGATCTGCAGTACGACGTTGTCGTCGAACAGCCCGTCCAGCGGGATGAAGTGGTCATACGCCGCCCGCGCCCGATCCGCCGAACGGTCACGCCAGTCCTGAGCGCAGTCGTAGACGAAACACCGCCAGTAGACAGTCCCCTTGTACGGCGCCAGCGCCCGCGCGAGCATGTTCGCCCCGTCCGCGTGGTGCCGCCCGTACGTCGCCGGACCCGGCCGGTTCTCCGAGTCCGCCTTCACCACGAACCCGCCGAGATCCGGTACGGCGTCGTACACCCGACCGACCGCGGCCGACCACCACCGGGCCACCCGTTCGTCCAGCGGGTCCGCCGTGTCGAGGTCGCTGAGCTCGATCGGTGCGGCGAAGTTCACCGACAAATAGATCGCGATCCCGTACTCGCGAAACACTCCGGCCAGCCGGGCCACGTCCGGCAGGTGATCAGTGATCAATCGCGTCTCGGCCGCATGCACGTTGCCGTTGTTGATCACCACCGCGTTGATACCGATCGACGCCAGCAACCGGGCGTACGCACGGACCCGGGTCAGGTCCTGGACCACTCGGCCGTCGCGGAAGAATATCGATCCACCCGAGTACCCGCGCTCGACCGCGCCCATCACCGGATGCGGGACCAGGTTGTCCCAGTGCGCCAGCATCCGGATCGGGACGGCCGGCCGCTCGACCACGGTGAAATCGCCGGTCATCCACTCGAAGTACCGGAGCAGGTAGAAGTACCCGTACAGCAGTCCGCGCCCGGCCTCGGCGGCGACGACCAACTGGTTGCCTCGTCGCACCACCACGAAGCCCTCGTCGCCCAGTCCGTCCGCGGGCAGTGCCTGCTCGACCCACGCGGCCAGCGACGTCTCCTCGAGCCGGCCAAGGGTGCATAGGGCAACCTCTACGTCGTGCTGGACCCGGCGCGTCTGCCGGAGCTCGGCCCGGATCGTCTGCGCCAGCGCGCCCGAGGCGTAAATGGTGACCTCGGGCAACCGTTGGCCACCTAGCCAGCAGGGGTCAAGCGTCATCCGACCGCAACACCACCACACCCGTTGCCGGCAGCACCAATTTCTCGCCGGCCTCGACCGTCACACCGGTGAGCAGATCAGTTCCAAAAACGTCGGCCGCCACCCGCACCTCCCGGTCCCCGTGGTTCAGCAGGAAGAGATACCGCTGACCGTCCTTGTACCGCCGCGTCGCTTCGACGCCGTCGATCCTCGCATACGACCCGGTCAACCCGGCCTCTTCGACCACCGACCCCAGTACGGCGTCCAGGCCGGCCGCATCGAGCATTGTCCCGACGTACCACGCGTGCCCCGCGCCGAACCGATGCCGCGTGACCGCCGCCGTACCGGCATAGAAGTCCGCCGTGTACGTACCGACCACCTCGGCACCCTCGGGAATGACGAGATCGAAAACCAGCGACCCCTCGGCCGTCACACCATCCAGCTGCACAGGATTCACTACCGACGGCTCCTGCGCATCGGTCTCGTCCACCCGCACCCCGAGTATCCGGGCCAGCGGCCCCGGAACGTCCGTCAGGAAGGCGTTGTCATCCACATCGACCCGCCCGGACAGCACCCCGGTCACCAACGTTCCACCCTGCGAGACGAAGTCTGATAGCCGCTCCCCCAGCCCATCCGGCACCATATGCAACAACGGCGCCAGCACCACGTCGTACGACGAGACGTCGGCATCCACCGGTACGACGTCGACGTCCACATCCAGCCGTTGGACGGCGGTGTACCAGGCGATCGCCGTACGCACATAGGAGACGTGACGCGACGGGCCGTCGGAGATCTCGACCGCCCACCAACTGTTCCAGTCGAGCATCAGCGCGACCTTGCTGCGCGTCTCTGCGCCGACGACATCGGCCAACCCCGGCAACTCGGCACCCAGCGCGGCGACCTCTTGGAACACTCGGGTGTCAGACCGGGATGCGTGGTTGATCACCGCGCCGTGGTACTTCTCCGAGGCACCGCGCGACGCTCGCAACTGGAAGAACAGCACCGTGTCGGAGCCGTGCGCCAGCGCCTGGTAGCTCCACAACCGCATGACACCCGGCCGCTTGACCGGGTTGACGTCCCGGCAAGCAGTAGTCGACGGCGTCTGTTCCATCAGCCAGAACGACTGACCGCCCTTCAGCCCGCGCATCAGGTCATGCGTCAGCGCCATCCGCGACGCCGACCGATCGTCCGGCGGGTAGTTGTCCCACGAGATGACGTCCAGGTGCTCGGCCCAGCGGAAGTAGTCCAGCGGCCGGTAGAAACCCATGAAGTTGGTGGTGACCGGAACGTCGCTGAAGCGCCGGATGGCGGCCTTCTCGGCCTTGAAGTTCTCCAGCATCGCGTCCGACATGAACCGCAGGTAGTCGAGCGTGATCCCCTGGAACGCGGTGTGGTTCGGACCGCGCCAGTGCTCACTCAACGCGGACGGCGCGACGATCTCGTCCCAGTCGTAGAAGGTGTGGCTCCAGAACGTCGTACACCAGGCGTGGTTCAGCGCCTCCAACGTGCCGTAGCGGGCTTGAAGCCAGACGCGGAAGGCCGCTGTGCAGTTGGAGCAGTAGCAGGCGCCGCCGTACTCGTTGCCGACGTGCCAGGCGACCAGGTTGGGCAGGTCGGCGTACCGCTCGGCGATGCGGCCGACGAGCTCGACCGACAGGCGCCGGAAGACCGGCGATGACGGGCAGTGGTTGTGGCGAGCGCCGTACACATGTTTGCGACCCTCGAAGTCGACCCGCGTGACTTCCGGATACTTGCGTGCCAACCACGCCGGGTGAGCCCCGGTCGCCGTTGCCAGGATCACGTTGCGGTCGGCCAGTGAGGCGGTGATCCGGTCGAGGACGCTGAAGTCGTAGACATCCTCGGACGGCTGCAACAATCCCCACGAGAAGACCCCGACGGTCGCGGTGTTGATCCCGGCCAGGTCGAAGAGACGCGCGTCCTCCGCCCAGACGTCGGTCGGCCACTGCTCGGGGTTGTAGTCGCCACCGAACCAGATCGTCACACGAATCGCCTTTCGACATCAGCGACCAGCGGCCGCGTCATCCGGGCGAGCAGATAGAGCGCCGGCGACAACAGAAGCACCGCAAACCAGTCAGACGTGAGCGCCACCAGCAAGACAAACCCAGCGCCGAGCAGGATCACGTTGAGCGTGCATCGCCACTGGGCGCCCAGGTAGTACGCCGACAGCCGCGCGGTGTCACGGATCCGGAACGAGAACCGGGCCGTGATCACCAGCACGTTGACCAGCCACAACGCCACCAACCCCGCGACCACCAGCCAGTCAGCGCTCAGCACGCTGATCACCACGGCCGCGGGTGCCCACAACTTCAACACGTCCAGCCAGCTCAACCGGTAGCCGCGGACGAAGTCCCGCACTGGCGACTGCTCCATCCGTCGTACGGCGTAGAGACCCGCGACCAGGGCCGGCCCGGCCGGAATCACCGCAACCGCGAACAGCAACGCATTGCGGGGATCCGGCTCGAGCAGGACGACCCCGGCGCCCGTCGGCAGCAGGGCGACCACCAGGCACGCCTCGATCACCAGCAACTGGTAGACGAACATGCACGTCCGGTAGAGCCTGCCGTCGACGAACCCTGTCGAAAGCGTCGACATCACTTACCGCCGTGGTCCTTCTCGTAGGTGGCGTGCGCGTCGTTCACCATCTTGAGGTACTTGTCCGCGCCCTTGCCGTTGAGCTCCTGGACGAACGCGTCCCACTGGTTCATCGGCCGCTGCCCGAGCACGAACTTCAGCGTCTGCTGGTTGACGAAGTCGGTCAGCGGCGTGTTCAGCAGCGTCGACTGCTCTCGGTCGGCGTCACTCAGCGGGTACGGCGGCCGCACCGCGACCGGCTTGTGGGTCGCGGCCATCTCCTCCTGCCACTTGAGCTCGGCCGGCACCATCATCGAGTGCAGCAGCTCGGTCGTCCCGCCGTACGCGAAGACGCCGCCGGAGAAGCCGAAGTCCTTGCGCAGATCCTTCTTCCCGGCACCCGGGTTCAGCCCGTTGTAGTCAATCCCGGGGAGCAGCGTCGGCTTGCCGTCCTTCAGCTGGTACGTCGTCCCCTCGACACCCCACTTGGTGAACATCTGGCCGGCGTCGGAGTACCAGAGCCAGTCGACGAACTGCATCATCGCGACGAAGTTCGGCTGGTCCTTGGCCTTGGCGTTGATCATGATGCCGTTCTCCAGCCGGGACCCGCCCATCACCTGACCGGCCGGTCCGCCGGGGACGAGGATCCGTGCGACCTCGTACTTGCCCTTGCCCAGCGTGCTGTCCATGGTCTTGCGGTAGGTGGTGATCTCCTGCGAGTTGCCGCTGATCACGAACGACTGCCCGGTGACGAACTTCTGGATCGCCTGGTCGTCCTGCTGGGTGAACGTCTCCGGGTCGAGCAGCTTGTCCGACACCAGCTTGTTGAGGTAGGCAACCATGTCCTTGTACTGCGGCATCGCGGCCGCGGCCTTGAACTGGCCGGCGCCCTCGTCCCACTTGGCGCCGTCGCCGTAGCCCCAGCCGGCGGCAGTGCCGTACGCCGTACCCAGCTGGTTGAGCAGGTTCTTGCCCTGGTAGCGATCCGAGAACGGCGTCTTGTCCGGGTAGGCCTGCTTCAGCTTCGCCAGCGCGGCGGCCAGCTCCTCCCACGTCGTCGGCACCGGGATGCCCTGCTGCTTGAAGATGTCGGCCCGGATGTTCAGCGTGTAATCCGGCCAGATCTCCTCGTGCAGACCGGGCAGCAGGTAGAACTTGCCGTCCTGCTGGCGCAGCGTGTCAATCTCCGGCTCGAGCTTCCACTGCTTCACCTTGGCCTGGAAGTTCGGCATCAGGTCGAGGTAGTCGCTGACCGGCAGGATCGCGCCGGACGACACGTACGCCGACTCCTGACCCGGGTACGTCTTCGGGATGATCAGCGGCGCGTCCCCCGCGGACACCAGCAGCGACCGCTTCTGCTCGTAGTCGCTCAGCGGTACGACGGTCGGCTGCAGGGTGACGTTGTTCTGCTCGGCCATCGCCTTCCAGAGCAGCCAGTCCTTCTTGTAGGGGTACGTCGGCGGGTCGTTGTACAGCACCGAGATCGTGATCGGCTCGGTCGCCTTGAACTGGGTGCCGACGGCATAGTTGTCCATCGCGCCGGTGCGGTTCTTGGACGTATCCGCCTTCTCGTCACCGGAGGAGCCGCCACTGCAGGCGGACAGGCCGAGCGCGGCCACCAGGGCGAAGGCGACCCCCGCCCTTCTCAAGCTGATCATCTGGAACTTCCTTTCGGAGGGCGGTCCGGCGTTATCAGCCCTTGACGGAGCCGAGCATCACGCCGGTGACGAAGTACCGCTGGACGAACGGGTAGACGCAGAGGATGGGCAGGACGGTGAGCACCATCGTCACCGCCTTGATACTGGCCGCGATCTGGGTGAGGTCGTCGCCGGTCGCGCCGGCCGAGGTGCCGGAGGTCGCCCCGGCGATCATGTTCCGCAGGTAGATGGTGACCGGGAACTGTGACTTGTCGTCGAGATAGAGGAAGGCGCCGAACCAGGCGTTCCAGTTCGCCACCGCGTAGAACAGCATCATCGTGGCCAGGATCGCCTTGCTCAGCGGCAGCACGATCCGCAGCAGGATGCCGAACGTGGTCAGCCCGTCGATCATCGCCGCCTCTTCCAGCTCCGGCGGCATGTTCTCGAAGAAGGCCTTCATCACCAGCAGGTTGAAGACACTGATCGCGTTCGGCAGTACCACCGCCCACAACGTGTTCTTCATCCCGAGCTGGGAGACCAGCACGTAGTTGGGGATCAGGCCGCCGTTGAAGAACATCGTGAACACGACGAACCCGACGATGAACGTCCGGCCGCGCAGGTGCTTCTTCGACAGCACGTACGCCATACACGTGGTGAGCACCAGCGAGATCAAGGTCGCGACCACGGTGTAGAGGACGGTGTTGCCGTAGTTCCGCCAGAACATCGAGTCGTTCATCACGACCTGATACGTCGACGTGTCGAACCCGACCGGGAACAGGTTGACCTTGCCGGCGCTGATCGCGGACTCACTGCTGAACGACTGCGCGACGATGTTCACGAACGGATACAGCGTCAGTACGACGACCAGCAGCAGAGTCGCGACGTTGAAGACCTGGAAGACCCGGTAGCCGGTGCTGTCCTTGATTCCGATCGTCTGCTTCACCACAGCCCCGCTCCCAGCACGCGGCGCGAGATCGCGTTCGCACCGAAGACCAACGTCAGGCCGACGACCGCCTCGAACAGGCCGATCGCGGTCGCGTACGAGAAGTTGTTCGACACCAGGCCGACCCGGTACAGGTACGTCGAGATCACGTCAGCGGTCTCGTACGTCAGCGGGTTGTAGAGCAGCAGGATCTTCTCGAACCCGACCGACAGGAACGAGCCGATGTTCAGGATCAGCAGTGTCACGACGGCCGGCGCGATCCCGGGCAACGTGATGTGCCAGGTCTGTTTCCACCGGTTCGCGCCGTCGATCCGGGCCACCTCGTACAAGGTGTCGTCGATCTGGGTCAGCGCGGCCAAGTAGAGGATGGTGCCCCAGCCGGCCGTCTGCCAGACGTCGGAGGAGACGTAGATGGCCCGGAACCAGTCCGCGTCCTGGATGAAGTTGACCGTACTGCCGGTCGTTGCCTTCAGCACCTGGTTGACCGTGCCGTGCAGTGAGACCAACTGCAGGATCATCCCGGCCACGATCACCACCGAGATGAAGTGCGGCAGGTAGGACACGGTCTGGACGAACTTCTTGAACCGCTGCCCGCGCAACTCGTTCAGCAGCAGCGCCAGCACGATCGGGATCGGGAACGTGAACAGCAGGCTCAGGCCGCCGAGGACGACGGTGTTGCGGAACACCTGCCAGAACGTCGGGTCCTCGATGAACATCCGGATGTAGCGCAGTCCGACCCACTGCTCGCCGAACATCGACCCGCCGGGCACGAACCGCCGGAAGGCGATGATGTTGCCGGCCATCGGCAGGTACTTGAAGATCACGAAGTACGCGATCGGCAGCGCCAGCAGCGCGTACAGCCGCCAGTCCCGCTTCACATCGGACCAGAAACCCCGGCGGTGGTGCACCTCTACGACACGGCGGTTGTGCACGCCTACTGCCTCCTCACCGGCCAGTCTCGAAAGTTTCGCTCAAATCTTCGACACTTAAGTTGGGACACACCGTACGCACGGCCCAACACACCGTCAATAGGTCGAGCAAGCGGTTTCCAGAGCGCATCGATGAGAGGGTTGAGACGTAAGCCACGCCCACCCGGGGTGGGTCGGCGTGCGCTCGCGTGGGAAGAATGGGCTCATGCTGCAGCCGACACGGGAGGTGACTCCCTACACCGAGCTGGACCGGGCCGCCTGGGCGCAACTCGCCGAGACGACCGTTTCCCCGCTGACCGCCGAGGAGATCGAACGGCTGCGCGGCCTCGGCGACGAGATCGACATGAACGAGGTGCGCGAGGTCTACCTGCCGCTGTCGCGGATCCTCTCGCTGTACGTCCGGCACGCCCGGGCCCTGCACGCCGACACCGAGAGCTTCCTCGGCAAGCCGGCCGCGACCCGGACGCCGTTCGTGATCGGCATCGGCGGGTCCGTTGCCGTCGGCAAGTCCACCACCGCCCGGTTGCTGCGCGAGCTGCTGGCTCGCTGGCCCGAGCACCCACGGGTCGCACTGGTCACCACCGACGGGTTCCTCTGGCCGAACGCCGAGCTGGAGCGCCGGAACCTGATGATGCGCAAGGGTTTCCCGGAGTCGTACGACCGCAAGGCATTGCTGCGCTTCGTGGTCGAGGTGAAGTCCGGCATGGACACGGTCGAGGCGCCGGTCTACTCACACCTGCACTACGACCGGATGCAAGGCGTCCGGACCACCGTCGAGCAGCCGGACATCCTGCTGCTCGAGGGCCTGAACGTGCTCCAGCCCGCGCCCCGGCACGCGGACGGCAAGAGCGGCCTGGCGGTCAGCGACTTCTTCGACTTCTCCGTGTACGTCGACGCCGGCGCCGACGACATCCGGTCCTGGTACGTGCACCGCTTCCTCAAACTGTGGGAGACCGCGTTCCGCAACCCGGAGTCGTACTTCGTCCGTTACGGCGAGCTGAGCCGGGAAGAGGCAATCAAAAAGGCGGAATCGCTCTGGGACGGCATCAACGGCCCGAACCTGCGGGAGAACATCCTCCCCACCCGCTCCCGCGCCACCCTCGTCCTCCGCAAAGGCGCCGACCACACCGTCCGCTACGTCCGGCTCCGCAAACTCTGACTACCCGATCGCCTGCCCCGGCTCCTCGCGCCCGGATCCCTTCGACGCCGGCCGAGGATCCGTGCCAGCACGCCCGGCCTGCGGGGCCGTCCGGTACGGCGGCGCGAAGCGCGCCACGAACTCCCGATCCTCCGGCTCGGCCACCTTCGCCGCGGCATCGCCCTTCTGGGTGTCCTTGTCGTCGATCAGCCGTACGACGCCGTCCGCGGCCTGAATCGTGTAGCGCTGCGCCCCCGGCTTCGCCGCGGCCATCGCAGTCGACAGCGCGGTCGCGGCGTCCTTCCAGTTGAACTGCTGCAGGACCGACCGAATCCGGACAGCCCCCTCTCTCCGGGCCGGATAGTCGGACGCTACCGCGACGATCGCCGCCTTCCAGGTGTCGATCCTGTCCTGACCGGTACTGTGGCCGTCCCGCACCACCGACTGCTCACCGGCCTGATCAGGGACCCGCTCCCCGTCGCTCAACAGTTGCCCGAAGCCACTACGTTCCGGCACCAGAACGGGGATCGCGTGCTCGGCCGCCTCGCTGGCGACCATGCCGTAGCCCTCGACCACCGACGGCATCACCAGCAGGTGCGTCCCCTCGAGGTCGTGGCGCAGCTCGGCCGTATCCGTGGTGAGCGGCCGGAGCTCCACCGCGTCCGCCGACCCGGTGATCGCGCGGGCGCGCTCGGCCTCGGCCGCGAGTTGCTCCGGCTGGACGCCACGGACGGTCAGCCGCACCGGCATCCCGTCGTCCCGCAACTGCCGCACCGTCCGCAGCAGGTCGTCGTACCCCTTCACCGGATCGTCCAGCCGGTGCGCGGTGAAGAGCAGGTTGAAGTGACCGGTCGGCTCCGGCGCCGGGATCACCTCGCGCTCCGCGGAGCCGGGGATGAGTTCGTGATAGCTCGGCTCGCGGCCACCGCTGACCTCCACCTCGCGGGCGATGCCGGTGAGCAGCGGGCCGACGCCGACGACGAGGTCGGCGTTGTGGACGATGTCCTGTTCTTCCGTGGTGTGCTTGGCCGCCCGCTCCGGATCGCCTTGGATGACGGCGTACTCCTCGGCCGGGGTGTGCATCACGTAGACCAGCTTGGCGAACCGGTACCAGCGGTTGCGGATGTTCTTCGCGGCCGGTCCGGAGAACCGCGAGTGGCCGATCACGACGTCGTACGGGTCGGAACCGGCCGGCGGCAGGCCCAGCGGTTCCGGCCAGTCTCGCCACGTGACCCGATGCAGGTGCCCCTGTGGGGAGAGCTCGCTGCGCTCGAGCTTCACCATCTTCGCGCCGGCGTGTGGCTCGGTGCCCTCGAACGTGAGCAGCGTGACGTCGGTATCGTCGAGCCCTGCGAGCGCGGTGGTCAGTTCACCGCTCACCACCGGCAGTCCGCCGAGACCCGCACTGCGGCCACTCGCGTGGGCGACGACGAGCACCCGCTGCCGACCCGGCTCCGCGTACGCCGCGGCCTGTTCGGGATCCTGGCCGACCCAGACCTGCTGGTCGGGGTCCCAGTGTCCGGACGGCACTTCCGGCCGGAGCAGCGGAGTGATGAACTTGTCGGCGATCGGCAAGGCCTCGGCCAGCGTCTTCGGCTCCAGGCCCGGGGTGACGGCCGCGTACTTGGCGAAGCCCGGAACCCAGGCCGGGTTCGGCACCCGGAACCGGCTGGGCAGATCGAGCGGCATTCCCAGCGCTCTTCGCTGCCGGAAGTCCGCTTGCACCATCGCGTGCGTCTCGGCCGCGTCGAGGGACAGCTTCGAGGCCAGGAAGGTCACGTCGACCATGTCCTGAACCCGGTGCGGCAACTCGCCGCTGCCACAGGCCCAGGCACCCGCGGTCTTCGGTACGCAGTTCTCGCACTTGGTCTCCAGGTCACGCAGACCATGCATGTACATTCCGGAGATCTTCTGCGCCAGTTGGTCCTTGACCGAGACCGTGTAGAGCTCGGGTGTCTCCCCCTCCACGCCGGTCCGCAGGAGCTGCTGCGGGAACGGGATCCGCTCCGGCAGGTTCGACAGCAGGTGGCCTTCCGGCGGCAACAGGTCGGTGGTCAGCTCGAACAACTCGCGATCGCCGCAGCGCACCCGGTGGCCGATGCGCACGCCCTCGCCGTGCATGAGTGACAGCTCCGATGACTGCTCGAAGGACAGGTAGTCGCCGAAGTCCTGGCGGAGCGCGTCGTTGAAGGCTGCGGTCATCGCGGCCCGCCCGTTGCGGGCCAGCCAGATCAGGTCGACGTCACCGGTCGCCCGTGCGTCCGGAAACCGGGCCAGCAAGCTCTGTGCGCCCTTGAGCAGCCAGCTGTGCGGGCCGTGATGGAACGTCCGCGCCATGATCCGTTGCAGGACGAACTGCTGGAGTTCCTGCTGGCTGCTGGTGCCGCGTTCCTGGGCAGCCGCCTGGGCCCGCTCGGTGAGTTCCTGCCAGAAGGTGTCGTAGCCGCTCATCCGCGGCTGGCGACGAGCGCGTCGAAGGCACGCTGGTTCCGCTCCGACAACGCGGAGATCTCCAGCTCACCGAGCAGCCGGCCGGCGAACTCGGCACCGTCCACCGGCAACTGGAACTGTCCGGCCAGGTCGTCGTACACCGCCTGCAGATCAACGAGATCCAGCCGTACGGCGTCCGTCAGCGCCCGTCGTACGTCGTGCTGATCGGTGCCGTCTCGCAGCAGGTCCACGAGCACCCGCTGCGCAGTCGTCACCGGTACGCCGTGATGCCGGGTCACCTGGTCAGGTGTCAGTACGTCGAGTCGTACGTCTACGGCGCGCACGTCGGCCAGTCGAACGGGCGCGACGAACCGCACGGCCGGGGCCGCGAACGACCCGAGACCCCAGACCTGGCAGGCCGATTCGTGCGACAGGACCGCGTCCTCGTGGACGGCCGGTGGCCGTTCCCAGGCGAAGAGGTTCGGGGCAAGCGCCAGCCAGGCGGCGTATGGATACGAATACCTCGGAGCCACTTCGGAGGACGTGAGCTGGAACACCGACCAGTCCGGTTCCCACACCAGGCCTTCGGCCGCGAACCTGGCCAACTGGTTCGGCTTGATCCCGATCCGTTCCGCCTGCCCTGTGGTGACGAGCCCCAACTGCCGCTCGGCCACTCCGGCAAGTCCTTCGAACGTACTCAACTGCGCGCTGCCCCCTGTTCATTAGCCCGGCCGGTCGACCGGTCCGCGATAACCGACGCAGGACCTGCTGTTCAGGTTCCGGCCGCCATCTGGTCATCCGGCGGCAACGGTAGCTCGCAGACCGGCCCTGACCGCCGGTACGACCGCGACTGTGACGAGGACCGCAGTCAGACCGAAGCCGACCGAGTAGCCAGTGCCGGCGACGATCGCGCCGAAGACGATGGCGCCGATGCCCCAGCCGCCGTCGTACGCGAGATTCCACAGTGCGCTGACCTGGCCGTAGCGGGACTTCGGGACGCGGTTGTACATCAGCGTCAGGGTGAGGTTCTGCGCGGCGCCGAAGCCGATGCCGAAGAGTGTCGATCCGACCAGGATGGCGGCGGCACTGCCGATCAGGACCAGCGCCCCGGCTCCGACTGCCGCGAGGATCAGCGCTGGCGCGAGCAGCTTGGCTGGGCCGACGCGATCGCCGTACCGGCCGGCCAGCCAGCGAGCGCCGGGAGCGGTGATCGCCTGCATCAGCAGAGCGGTGGCCACCAGCGAATGCTTGTCCTCGGCAACGGCCAGCGGAAGGAAGGTGACACTGATGCCGGCGGCAACGGTGACCGCTGCGAACACGAACGACGGCATCAGCAGGCCGCTGCCTCGCAGGCCGCCGAGCACCTTGACGTGCTGCTCTTCGACGCTGGGCCGGCTGGGCATCCCGCCGAGGGCGATGAGACCCACCAACGAGGCCACGGCCGCGAAGACGAACAGTGCGTCGAAGCCGATCACGGATGTCAGGTAGACGCCGAGCGGGAGCCCAAGCGCGGCCGGCAGGCCGACGACCACGCCGTAGATGCCGAACGCCTCACCGCGTCGGTGCGCCGGGGTCACCTCGGCGATCAGGGCGACCGCACCGACGACCAGGATCGCCAGGCCGGCGCCACGGACGACACAAACCGCGAGCACGAGCGGCAGCGACGCGGTCAGCAACAGGACCAGTGACGGCGCACCCAGCAGGATCAGACCGAGTCCGAGGACAACCTGGTAGCCCCAGCGGGCCACCATCCTGGGCACGAGCAGCTCGACACCCACCGCGGACAGCATCATCGCGCCGGTGGACAGCCCGGCGCCGATCCCGCCGGAACCGCTGGCGGCCAGGTAGAGCGGGACCACCGAGGTGAGCAGGTACATGCTCAGCGAGGAGCCGAAAACCGTGAACAGCAGCCGGCCGAACTGACTGCTCAGCAGCCGGGGAGCAACCGGGGCCAGGGGAACTTCGCAGGTGGTCATGTCTTAACGCTAAGAACAGACCGGTCCGCCCTACAGATCCAGTTTCGGCCTCGCCGAGAGGACCAGTTACGGCAGCTGGTCGCGGATGAAGGCGGCCAGGCGGTTGAGGGCGGCGTCGATCTGGGCGGGGGTGACCGAGCTGCACGACAGACGGAGGGCGTGGATCGGCGGGCCGGCGTCGTAGAAATGGCTCATCGGGGTCCAGAGCACGCCGTACTCGTGGGCGGACTTCTCCAGCAGTACGTCGTCCACCGGGAACGGCACGGTGACGACCACGAAGAACCCACCCGACGGCACGGTCCAGCTGACTTCACCGTCTGGGAAGCGAGCGGCCAGGCCGTCGGTGATTGCCTTGAGGTTGGCGGCGTACATCGAGCGTTCGCGCCGGTTCGCGGCGACCAGGCTGAAGTCGTTCGCGAGCAGTTTGCCGCCGATCACCGCCTGCGCGACCGGCGCGGTGTTCACGGTGACCATGCTCTTGATCTTCGACAGTTCGTCGGCGAGGAGTCCGATACTTCCGTCCGGAGCCTCGACAGTTTGGTCCGCGACGACGTAACCGACCCGTGCTCCGGGCAGCCCGGTCTTGGCGAACGACCCGAGGTAGACGACCCGCCGATCGGTGTCGAGCGCCTTCAGGGTCGGCACGCGATCGACGCCGTCGGCCGGGAACAGGCCGTACGGGTTGTCCTCGAGCAGCAGCAGCTCCTGCTCGGCCGCGATCTCGAGCAGCCGTCGCCTGGCGTCCAGGTCCAGGCTGAGTCCGGAGGGATTGGCGAAGTCCGGCATCACGTAGCACGCCCGCGGCCGCAGCCCGTCAGCTCGGGCCGCCTTCACCACTGTGGCCAGATCGTCGTCCTCGGCAACCGGCAGGACCGGGAAGTCGAGCAACCGGGCTGCTCCGGTGATTCCGACGTACGTCGGGGAGATCGCGAGCAGTACGTCGGACGGTTCGGAGCGCAAGGCCCGGAGCGTGAGGACCATCGCCTCCTGGCAGCCGACCGTGACGACGATCGCCTCGGGGTCGACGTGGATGTCCTCGTCGACGGCGAGGTTACGGGCGACCAGGTCGTGCACGATGCCCTTGGTCCGGCCGTACTGGAAGATGGACCGTCGTACCGCCGCCTCGTCGTACCCCTGTGAACGCAGGTGATCGGCGAACAGGTCCAGGTAGGTGTGCAGGTCCTCGAGCGCGAAGAACTCCTCGGTCGGGCGGCCGGCGGCGAGGGAGATCGCGTCCGGGTAGTGGTGCGAGACCTCATTGAGGAAGTTCATCGAGTTCAGTGCCCGGTCCGTCAGCGAACCGTGCAACTCGGTCAGTCTCAGGTCGGCCATCACGCTCTCCCCGTCGTCAGCTCGGCCACCGCGGCCAGATCGGCGCAACCAGCCAGCAGCATCGCGTCCCGCACCTCCCGCCGGAGCAGCCCGAGTGCCTCATCCACAGCTTCCACAGCCAATGCCCACAGCAACGGTCGCCCTACCAGTACGGCGGATGCCCCTAACGCGACGGCTTTGACAACATCCGTGCCGCCACGGATCCCGCTGTCCAGCAGTACGGCGCAGTCATTGCCGACCGCATCCACAACCGGGCCGAGGGCATCGATCGACGCGAGGGCACCGTCCAACTGCCGACCGCCGTGGTTGGACACCACGACACCGGCGGCCCCTGCATCGACGGCCCGGCGAGCATCCCGCGGATCGAGGATCCCTTTCACCACCAGAGGAAGCTCAGTCGTGGCGCGGAGCCACTCCAGGTCCCGCCAGGACACGGCCGGCTCGAAGGCCGAGGCCGTGTGTGCGGCAACCGCGGACACGCCGGGCACAGCGTCGTGGGCCTCTGTGGATATGTCGACAAGATTGGCAGCGACCACGTCTTCGGGGAGCGTGAAGGAGTTCCGGACGTCGCGCAGCCGCCGACCCATCACGGGAACGTCGACGGTCACCATCAACGCGGTGCATCCGGCCTCGGCGGCTCGGTCGACCAAGGAGCTGACGATCGCGCGATCTCGCAACCAGTACAGCTGGAACCAGGAGGGTGCGGTGGCCGCGATCTTCTCCAGTGGGTAGCTGCTCAGAGTGCTGATCACGTAGGGGATCCCGGCGTCGGCGGCTGCGCGCGCGAGGTGGAGCTCTCCCTCGGGGTGAAGCAAACGTTGGTAGGCCATCGGAGCCACAAGCGCAGGCAACGCGCCGGCGGTGCCCAACACGTTGCAGGTGGTGTCCGGCTCGTCCACGCCTGCTAGCACGCGTGGGACGAGAGTCACCGAGTCGAGGGCCGTGCGGTTGAGCCGCAGCGTCGTCTCAGAACCGCTGCCGCCGGCCACAAAGTCGTAGACCGCCGACGACAGGACAGCCGCAGCCTGCGACTCGTAGTCAGCGAGTGTGGCCGCAGCCGCGGCGCCGTGGTCGGCCGGGGCGTCAGCCACCGGGCACCTCAGCCATCCTTGAAGATTCCGCTCAGCCAGGTGGCCGCCTCCGCCATCGCCTTCTTGCCGCCGTCGAGGATGCCCGACATCGCGAAGAAGCCGTGCACCATCCCGTCGTACCGGCTGAGAGTGGTCGGTACGTCGGCGGCGTGCAGCTTCTCGGCGTAGTACTCGCCCTCGTCGCGCAGCGGGTCGTACTCTGCCGTGATCACCAGCGCCGGTGGGAGATTCGTGTACGACTCGGCGAGGAGCGGTGAGGCCAACGGGTTCAGGCCGTCGGCGGAGTCGGTCAGGTAGTGGTCCCAGTACCAGCCGACCGACGTCTTGTTGAACAGGTACGGGTCGTCGCCGGCCCGCATCGAGATGGTGTCCGAGCCGTACAGCGTGTTCGGGTAAACAAGCAGTTGACCGGCCAGCCCCGGACCATTGTCCCGGGCAAGCAAAGTGGTCGCGGCGGCGAGGTTGCCGCCGGCACTGTCGCCGCCGACGACAAGTCGGGTCGGGTCCACCTGCAACTCGTCGGCGTGCGCCGCGATCCATTGGGTCGCGTTGTGGCAGTCGTGGACCGCGGTCGGGAACGGGTGCTCCGGCGCGAGCCGATAGCCGACCGTGATCACCTGACAGGGAACGGCGTTGGCCAGCTTGCGGCTGATCCCGTCGGCCGTCTCGATGCTGCCGAGCGTCCAGCCGCCGCCGAAGAAGTAGATCAACGTCGGCAGCGGGCCGCTCAGGTCCGGCCGGTAGACCCGCAGCGGGAGACCGTCATCGGTGGCGATGTCCTCGACGTGGTGAACCGGCTCGACCTCGCCGCCCGCGGCCTGGTTGGACGCGAGATCGGCGGCCCGGGCTTCGGCCAGTGTTTGGGTGTAGAGCTGCGGCACCTGGTTGGCCTCGCGTTCGGCACGCATGGCCTCGACCTGCGGGTCCAGCGGCATCGGATCACCCCAATCGGATCGGCATGGACTCGTGCCCACGCAGCAGCAAGCTACGGCTCCGCACCGGCTCACTCGCGAGTCGCAGTCCGGGGAACCGGCGGAACAGCTGCCCGAACGCGGCCCGCCCTTCCATCCGGGCCAGCGCGGCCCCGACACAGTAGAACGGTCCGGCGCCGAAGGACAGATGCTGGAGGTCGTCACGGCCCGGATCGAAAGTGTCGGCGTCGGGATGCTTGGCCGGATCCCGGTTCGCCGCGCCGGGCAGGATCAGCACCAGGCTGCCCTCGGCGATCGGTTCGCCGGCCAGTTCGAGATCGGTCGACGCCTTCCGGCTGATCAGCTGCACCGAGCTCTGATGCCGCAGGATCTCCTCGACGTAGTCCGACGCCAGACCTGGATCGTCGCGGAGCGCTTCGATCAGTCGCGGCTCGGCGAGCAGCAGTTCGAGACCGTTGGTGAGCAGGTTCATCGTGGTCACGAAGCTCGCGTTGACCAGCACCAGCAGGTTGTCGATCAACTCCTGCTCGTCGATCCCCGACGTACCTGAATCAAGCGCATGGACGAGCGATCCGACCAGATCGTCCCGCGGCCGGATCCGGCGCTCGGCGATCATCCGGGCGTAGTAGGCGTTGAGCTCGTCGGCGGCCTGGTTCGCCGCCGCCAGCTTCTCCGGCGCCTTGCCACCCAGGTCGAGGTACTCGTCGATCCGCTGGGTCCGGTCGCGGAACCAGCCGAGATCGGAGCGCGGGATGCCGAGGAACGTGCCGATCACCGTGATCGGCAGCCGGTAGGCGAAGTCGACGAAGTCCACCAACTGCCGATCGGCCTTGCCGAGATCGTCGAGCAGCTCGGTGACCAGGTCGTCGACGACCGGTTCGAACCCGGCCAGCCGGCGCGGTGTCAGGACAGCTTGGAACACCTTGCGCATCCGCAGATGGTCCGGCTCGTTCCGGAACATCATCGACCCACCGAGCCGGCGCAGTACCGAGTCCTTCGGGTCCGGATCCGCGGTCAGCAACCGGTGGAACCTGGTGTCCTTCAGGGCTTCCTGGGCGGCGTCGTACCCGTTCACCACCACGGCGTACGGCGAGGTGCCGGGCTCGAGGCGGCAGACCGGGCCGATCCGATGCAGCTCCGCGAAGAGCGGCATCGGATCACGGCGACCTTGCTCGGAACCGAGGGCGGCGAGAACTTCGTTCGCGGTCCGGGCAGGCATGACGATCAGCGCACCAGTTTGAGCGGCACCGACGCCGCCATCGCCTGGTAGCCGGCGTCGTTCGGGTGGATGTGGTCACCCGAGTCGTAGGCCGGGTTCAGCTTGCTCGGCGCGGCCGGGTCACGCAGCACCTTGTCGAAGTCGAGCACACCGTCGAACTCCTTGCTCGACCGCAGGTAGCTGTTCACCGCCTGCCGGGTGGCCTCCTTCGCCGGCGTCCAACTGTCGGTGCCGCCGATCCCCTCGAACGGCGTGATCGTGCTGACCAGGCTGCGCAGTCCGCGTTCCTTCACCTGCGTGTTCACCTGCCGCAGCGCGCCGATGATCTCAGCCGCGGAGTCGTCCGACATCCAGATGTCGTTGACGCCCAGTTCGGTGATGACGGTCCGTACGCCGGTCTGCGCGAACACGTCCTCGTTCAGCCGGGCCAGCGAGTTCACACCGACCTCGTTGAAGCCGGGGAACGCGCCGTTGTCGGACGGCTCGCTGCCCTCGTGGTTGAGCCGGCTACCGGCCAGGCCCGCGTTCAGCACGCTCGGCACCTTGTCCCACGGGTCCGCCGACGCGATCAGGCGCTCGGCAAGCTGGTCGGGCCAACGGTTGTTGGCGTTGAAGGTGCTGGCGGTGCCGTCGGTGATCGAGTCGCCGAGGACGACGATCGATCCCTTGGACTTGTCGGTCTCCACATCGACGCCGGACAGGAAGAACCAGCAGCAGCGCCGGGTCAGCGTGTACGCCGTACCGCCGGGCTGGGTGACCAGGTTCGACGGGCCGACGAAGTTCTCCTGGATCGACGAGCCGTGGAACGTCGTCGGGCCGGTGTTCTCCGGGAAGTACAGGCTGACGACGAGGTCGTCGAGATTGCCCAGCTTCAGGTCGACCGGGTCGCTGAGCAGCTCGCTGCCCTTGATCATCGACGCGGTGCCGGCGCCGTTGAACGTCAACGTCCGCAGGGTCGCCGGGTCGATATCGGACAACTCGGGCGTCGACTTGTTGGGCTTGGCAACGGTCGCGGCGCCGACGGTCACGGTCTTCTCGCCGTAGATGTTGGACAACCGGATCCGGATCCGGTCACCGCCGACGGTCGGCCGCACCACCAGCCGGACACTCTGGTCGGTCAGGCCGAGGTTCGTCGACCCGGCCGCGTTGCCGTGGGTGACCGCGGTCGCCCAGGTGCCGACCCAGTCGGGGTCGTGGTACTCACCGCCGTAGTCGGCGCCGGCGAGGCTGGAACCGGCAAGGGTCAAGGCTGCGGTCACCGCGACCGTACGCCAACTGGTGGAAATTCGCATGGGACGTCAACCTCCTGGGACACCGGGTGGCGGAATCAGGTGCGGACGGACCGTAATACGCGCCGAGGAATCCGGTCAATGAAACCGAAATGCCCTGGGTAAATGCACCGCTGGAAATGCCTTGGCAGCGGTTAGCCGAGAGGTTGTCCGGCCGAATCGCAGGGGTATTCCTTCACCTACGGTAGGGAGTGATCGGCCGACTCCGCAGAGCGACGATCACGCCTACGCTAGAACGGATTCCAGCCTCTTTCCAGGGGTCCGCGCATCCAGTAGAGTCGCGCCGACGGCTGGGGGTGGCCGGAGTCGAGGGGACTATTGACGAAATGCCGCCTGAATTCGTCGTGCCCGAGCACAGCAGCAATTATGTGCTGCGGGCGCTAACTCTGTTTCAGCGCTTTGCGGAGCGTCCCGCGCTGGTCCGCGGTGACCGCCGGGCGACGTACGGCGAACTGATCACCGACGTACTGCGGATCGCCGCCGCGGTCCGGGACGCCGGGATCAGGCCGGGCGGCAAGGTGCTGGTGATGGCGGCGAACTGCTTCGACGCCCCGGCCCTCCAACTCGCCCTGCACCTGCACGGCTGCCGGGTCCTGTGGTGTGCGCCGATCACGTCCCGCCGCGAGATCGACCGGTTCGCCGTACTGGCCGACGCGGACGCGCTCGTGTACGACGGTGGACTGGGTCGCGAGCTGGCCGAGTCGCTTGCACCGATGCCTTCCTTTGAACTGAGCGACTTGGTCTCGGTCCCGGCATCCACGCCGTACGAGATCTCGGAGACGCCCGCGCCTGACTCGGTGTTGCAGACCAGCGGGACGACCGGGGACCCCAAGCTCGTCCACCACACGCAGTCGTTCTACGAGCAGATCCTCGAGCTGGCGACGGCCTTCGTCGCTCAGGACTTCCCGGTGCTGCGGCACTACTCGGGATCGCCGTTGTGGCTGGCGAGTGGTCAGATCACCAGCTTCTTCAACCTGTTCACCGGTGGGGTCCTGTTCCTGACCGACACCTGGTCGCCGGACGAGTTCTACCGGATCGTCTCGACGGAGAGGATCACGTCGACCTATGTCACGCCGCCGATGCTCTACGAACTGCTCGACCACCCCGGCGGGGAAGACTTCGACTGCAGCAGCCTGTTCATGCTCAACGTCGGCGCCGGCCCGGCCACACCTGCGCGGCTGCGGCAGGGCATCGCGCGCTTCGGCCCGGTGCTGCGGATCGTCTACGGGCTGAGCGAGGCCGTCGTCGTCACCGCGCTGCCGGGTCTGACCGAGGACCCCGCTGAGCGGTTGGCCTCAGCCGGCACGCCGTACGGCGATGTGCTCGTGGAGATCCGGGACGACGACGGGAAGGTCCTGCCGGCTGGGCAGACCGGGGAGGTGTGGGTGCAGAGCAAGCTCACGTTCGCGGGGTACCTCGGGAAGCCGGAGCTGACCGCGGAGACGCTGGTCGACGGGTGGTTGCGGACGCGCGATCTCGGGTACGTCGACGAGGACGGGTACCTCTTCCTGGTCGACCGTGTGCACGACATGATCGTCACCACCCGGCGCAACTGGGCGATCTTCTGCCGCCCGATCGAAGACGTGCTGGCCGCCCATCCCGCCGTACGCGCCGCCGCCGTGATCGGCGTACCCGACCCTGTCGTCGGCGAAGCGGTCCACGCCTTCGTCGTCACCCGCTCGCCTGTTCCGGCCGCCGAGCTCCAGCAGTTGGTCACCGACACCCTGAACGAGATGTGGAGTCCGGCCGCGATCGACTTCGTGGATCAGTTGCCGCTCACCCGGATCGCCAAAGTGGACAAGGTTGCCCTCCGCAAGCTCTACGCAGAACTGCACCCACAGGCATGACGCCGCGGCGTGGGTTGGTGGTTCTGTTCGCCGCGGATGTCCTATCAGCGGTGGGCAGTCGGGTCTCGATGGTGGCGATCCCGTGGCTGGTGCTGGTCACCACCGGGAGCGCGGCCCGGATGGGGTTGGTCGCGGCCGTCGAGATGGTGCCGTACATCGTGGCCAGCATCATGGGCGGTCCGGTCATCGACCGTCTCGGTGCACGCTCGGCCTCGATCATCGCGAACCTGGCGAGTGCGGTGGCGGTGGCCGCGATCGCCGCGACCACCAGCCTCGGATTCGCGGCGCTGCTGTTGCTAGTGGCCGTGGCGGGTGCGTTGCGAGGGGTCGCGGATCGGTCGAAGGAGTTGCTGGTACGGCCGATGGCGGAGGCGGCCGAGGTGGCGCTCATCCGGGTGACCTCGTTGCACGAGGCGTTCTCTCGTGGAGCGACGTTGTTGGGTGCCCCGCTGGCCGGTTTGCTCATCTACTGGACGGACGCGGCCTCGGTCCTGTGGATCGACGCGGGAACCTTCGTGGTGTGCGGTCTGCTGGTCGCCGCCTTCGTGCATCCGCCGGGCACCACAGTAGACGCTCGACGCGACAAGTACTTCCGTTCCCTCGCGGTGGGCTTCTCCTACGTACGACGAGACGCGCTGCTCGCCACGATGCTGATCACCACCTTCGCCATCAACATCTTCGCCAGCGCGAGTACGGCGGTGTTCATCCCGCTCTGGGTCGCAGAAGAACTCGGCTCACCGGCCGGTCTCGGTCTCACCCTCGGAGCGTTCTCGGCCGGTGCATTGCTCGGCAGCATCGGGTTCGCCGTACTCGCCACCAAGGTGCCGCGCTACCTGACCTTCGCCCTCGGCGCCTTGATCGGCGGCAGTCCGCGCCTGCTCGTCCTCGGACTGAGCGACCACCTGGTCCTGGTGATGGCGGTGACGTTCCTGTCCGGGATCGGGATCGCGGCCATCAACCCGGTCTTCGGCGCGGTGCTCTACGAACACGTCCCGAAAGACCTGCAGGCGCGCGTGATCGGCCTCGTCGCGGCCACCTCCTTCGCCGGACTCCCCCTCGGCGCCCTGCTGGCCGGCGAACTGGTGAGCGGCTTCGGCCTGATCCCGGCCCTCATCGGCTGCGGTATCGCCTGCTTGATCGTCAGCGTCTACCCCCTCATCCGCCGCGGCCCCGGCCGGATCCTGGACGAACCCGCCCCAACACGGTTGGAGGCCGCGTGACCGACGCAATCGATCCGGACCACCTGACCGAGGCGACCGAGGCCACCGATCCAGACCATCTGACCGAGGCGACCGATCCTTACTGCCTCCGGCCGGGCGAGAGTGCCGAACTCCTCGCCGGCCACCCTTGGCGCCGCTTCGTCGTACTGGGAGACAGCGTCGCGGAAGGCCTGTGCGAGCCGGTCGCCGGCTACAGCGAACTGCAGTGGGCCGACCGCATCGCCGCCGAACTCCGCGCGATCCGCCCCGACCTCGCCTACCTCAACCTCGGCGTCAGCGGCCTGCGGACCCGCGAGATCCTCGCCACCCAGCTCGATCCGGCCGTTGCCTTCGGCCCTGATCTCGCCCTGGTCGTCGGCGGCGGCAACGACGCCTTCCCGGCCACCTACGACCCGGACCGCGTCGACCGCGAACTGACCACGATGATCACCACCCTGCAGGACGCCGGCGCCGACGTGATGACGCTCGGCATGTTCGACGTCTCCTACAGCCCGGCGATCGTCGACTGGCTCCGCCCCGGCCTCCGCCAACGCATGCGCACCCTCTCAACCCGAACCGCAGCCCTGGCCGACAAACTAGGCACCATCCACATCAACCTCACCGACCACCCCCTCTCCACCAACCCCGGCCTCTACAGCTCCGACGGCCGCCACGGCAACGCCCGCAGCGACGCCGTCGCCACCACCGAAACCGTCCGAACCCTCGCCAACCACCTCCGCCCCTGAGCCCATCACCAAACACCCCAACAGCAACCAACTCCCCCGCAGACACAGGCCACGCAAGAGTCCGACCACCAAGCCAGCTCCGCGCAGCCGACTCTGTGCATGAGATGAGCACGTCGTCGGCTTCGGCGTACTCATCCCATGCACAAAGTGCCGCCCGCGTGGATACGGCCAGAGCCGGCTGTAAGCGCCGCCCCGCCGGGAGGGTACGGCCATCCAGAAGGGCACGCCCGACGCGTGGCTCCAGCCGTGCGCCACCTCAACGAACCGCATCGTCAGGTCTGGCTGGTGGTTGTGCGGTGGTGGTCGTTGGCTGCCTCGTTCGGTGGGTTGACAGGTGGGGGGCTGGGCGGGGGTGGTTATGAGTGCGTGGTGGTGGGGTGGATGGGGGGCGTTCTTGTTGGGGTGTTGGTGGGTGGGTGGAGGTTGATGGGGGTTAGCCAGTCTGGTCCTGGGGAGGGGATGTCTGTTGGGGCGTGGGGACGTGGTGGTGGGGCCTTCTGGCTTGGGTGAGTTGGCCGGGGTGGTTGTGGTGGGTTGGGGTCGGCCCAGGTGGGGCGGGTGACTGTGGGGCGGCCGTTGAGGATTTGGACGGTGTAGTGGCCGTGGTGGACTTCGATGTGGTCGCGCTTGCAGAGGAGGGCGAGGTTGTCGAGCGCGGTTGCTCCGCCGTCGGCCCAGTGGATGATGTGGTGGGCTTCGCACATCGCCGGTGGCGCACCGCAGATGATGCAGCCCTTGTCGCGGGCGTTCAGTGCTTGGCGCATCGCTCGGGTGACGAATCGCTGCTCGGTGCCGACGTCGAGGGGTTCGGAGTTCGAGCCGAGCACCATCGGGATTACGCCGGCGTCGCAGGCAAGGCGCCGTACTGCGGCCGCGGAGAGCGAATCGCCGTGCACGAGGTCTCCGGTGCCGCCGGCGGTTCTCAGGTCTTCGAGGTCGATGGTGACGGTGATATGCGGCTTGATGTCGCCGTGGCCGGGGACGGCCGTGCCGGTGCCGGCGGCGGCGTTGAGGATCGCGGTCAAGGCGTCGGCCTGGCGTTTGCCGCGGCCGCGCGGGTCCCGTTCGCCGTCGAGGGCTTTGTGGGGTTTGGCGCCGGCGAAGATCAACGTCCGCAGGAGTTCGGCGTTCTCACCGGCGAGGTAGCCGCCGAACTTGACGCCGTCATCGGCGTTCTTCAGCCACAACTCCTCCCGCGCCAGAGCGTCGTCGGGGCCGGGCTCGGGGCCGTCGGGGTCGAGACGGTCGCGGAACTGTTTGCCGAGGGTGCGCAGGTCTTTGGGTGTCAGCACTCCGGCTGCCTTCACCAGCTCTTCCTCAGCGACTTGGAGATTCTCGACCGGGACCATCGCCGACGGCGGCACTTTCTCCAGCGCGGACACGATGGCTTCGGCCTGGGCTTGGTTCAGCGGCGTCTCGGTGTCGAGGGCGGCGCGCACGGCTGGGTACTTGGGCAAGGCGGTGGCGAGGCGGAGGTCGCGTCGTACCTCAGTGGTGTCGAGCCGGTGCCGGATCGAGAGCAGGTGGACGGTGTCGCGGGCGCCGATCTCCTTGGCGTGGCCGATCGCTTCAAGGGCGGCCAGCAGCTCAAGGCGGCGTACCTGGATCCTGGTGTGCTCGGCCTGCAGCGCGTCGAGAGCAGCCAGCATCTCGGCGCCGCTCATCGACCAAACCGGCCGCTCGTCCAGATATTCCATGCCACCGACTCTAGGCACGCACACCGACAGTTTTCGAGCCGAAAACCCCTTATCTGCAAGGGATTCCGAGATTGACACCTTCCTGCCAGCTTATCCACAATCCCAAAGAAGTCGCCGCCCGCCAGTCAGAACCTGGTAGCACTCACTCGACCAGTAACAGGCCGCTGGTGAGGGCGCCTTGGCCTACGTTGACTACTGGTCCGGCGCCGGGGACGGCGAAGCGGAGGTAGGCGCCGGCGGCCGCCCCTCCGAAGATGTACGGCGCTATACAGAACGGGACGGCGGCTTCGTGCACCGCACCAGTCGCCACCTCGACGAACTGCATCGTCAGGCGGTCGACGGTGACGTGGGCCTGCAGGATGTAGCCGCCTTCGGTGATCGCGGCGTCGACGGCTGTCTGCCAAGCGTGCGCCGACACCTCGGGGCCGACGACGACACCAACACCGCCGTACGAGCCGGACGGCTTGAGGACGAGACGCTCCTGTTCGGCGAGAGCCCGCGGGCGGAGGTCTGCTGACAACACGGACGTTTGTGGGACGTGGCGTCGTACCACCTCGGCGTCTTCAACAGAAAGCACAGCCAGGTCTTCCCAAAGCCAGGCGAGGATGGACTTGCTGGCGAGGAGCCAGCTGGCGGTGGGGGTGAACATGCGGACTGTGCCGGTCCGGACGGCTGTCGCCAGGGCGTCGAGGCCGGCGCTCGGTTTGGTGCCTTGGGGGACGAACATCCGGAGTACGGCGTCGATCGGGCCGTCGTCGACGCAGAGTCGGCCGGCGTCGTCGAGGGTCAGCCACTCGACCGGGAACACGCGCATGTCGAGGCCGAGCTGGCGACCGCGTTCGCTGAACGGCTCGAGCAGCTTGATCGTCGCCTGCCCGTCCTGCGAGCCCGGGTACGAACCACCGGTGGTGAAGAGCATCGCGAGCCGATCCGGCCCACTCATCCCCAAGGCCGAGCGCACCGCCTCGTAGCGAGCGTCGACGGCCGAGGCCGGCGCGGTCAGCCCGATCCCGCTCAGCACTGGATCACCGCCGTACGCCGAGAGGAACCGCCGCGCCACCCCGTCGGAATCGTGCGCACCGCCGAGGGCGCTGTCGATGTTGGCCTCGACAACGTACGGCGTACCGTCCGCCAGCAGGATGTCCGCACGCACACCGCCGAGCAGCTCCTCACTCAACGGCAAGTCCTCGGCCAACAAGTCGATCGCGCCGGACGGCATCCCGAGCAGCTGCCGCAACTCCCCCGCGGTCGTTGCCCGTCGCAAACATGCGTCCAGGATCAGCCGGGCGACGGTTGCCGAGATGTCGGTCACCGAGCGATAGGACTCGACCGACATGATCGGCGGCCGAAGCGGTCGCCACTCCTTGTTGTGCGTCGCGACGCCGTCGTACACCTGCTGCCACGACTCGACTCCACGCGCGACGATCGCCGTACGAACGTCCTCGGACAAGCGGGGCCAAAGGTCAGTCATGAGTCCTCCAGTACGGCGTGAATCGCGGTCACCAAACCGTCTCGGCCAGGTTGGACTGCCCGGTCGAGCGCAAGGGCGAACGGCAGGACGGCGCCGTCGGGCCTGGTCACCCGGCGAGGAGGTGCATCCAAAGCACAGTGCTCGGCGGCGACCGCGAGGATCTCGGCGGCGAACCCGCTTGTCCGGTTGGAGTCGTCGATCACCACCAACCGGCGGGTCTTGGCCAAAGACGCGGTCAGGCCGTCCACGTCGAGTGGATAGACGGTCCGCGGATCGAAGACCTCGACCGAGATCCCGAGCCCGGACAGTTCGTCGGCGACCGCCAGCGCGTCCTGGACTAGGTGGCCGAGGGCAACCACCGTGACATCGGTGCCGGGCCGGGCGATCCGGCCGGCGCCGAGCGGTACCGCCGCCAACGTGCTGAAGTCGAGGTCGTCCCGGACTCCGAGTGCGGCGGACGGTGCGAACACCACGACCGGATCGTCGTCCCGGATCGCCGAGACCAGCAGACCGTAGGCGTCCGCGGGCGTCGCCGGCACCACGGTCTTCACTCCGACATGCGCGAACAGACTGTACGGGTGATCGGAGTGCTGCCCGGCCCACCCGGTCCGCGAGCCCGAGCCTGGTACGACGTACGTCACCGGAACCTTGCACTGACCGCCGGTCATCAGCGAGAACTTGTGCGCCTGGTTGGCGATCTGCTCGAACACCAGGAACAGCAACGACGGGATCTGAAACTCGATCACCGGCCGCATGCCGGCCAGCGCAGCACCGGTGGCGAAGTTGGTGAACGCCTGCTCCGACAACGGAGTGTCCAGCACCCGCTCCGGACCGAACCGGCTGAAGAGACCGGCCGTCAGGTTGGAGGCCGCGACCCGGATGTCCTCCCCCAGCAGGAACACCGACGGGTCGGCATCCATCGCATCACCGAGTGCCCGGTTGAGCGCCTTCAGGTACGAAAGCTTCATCGAAGCACCTCCGGCGATGCGTACAGGTACTCGAGTGCGGCAGCCGGGTCGGGATGGGCGCTGCCCAGCGCGATCCCGGCTGCCGCGTCGAGCAGGGCCTCGACCTCGGCATCGACCTGATCCCGCTCGGATGCGGTCAGTCGTGCGCCCTGGATCTCCACTGGGTCCCGCGACCACCCAGCGGAGACTTCCTCGGTCGAGCGATAGGTGAGCCGCGTCCGGTGCTCGAAGGTGTGATGAGCATCGAAGCGGTACGTCGTACATTCCAGGAACGTCGGCCCCTTCCCGGACCGGGCCCTGGCCACGGCCGAAGAGGTTGCCGCCAGCACCTTCTCCGGATCCTGCCCGTCGATGGTGAAGGCGGGGATGCCGAACGCACGAGCCCGGCCGGTGATGCTGCCGGCGACTGCCGACGCGACCGGCATCGTGGTGGCGTAGCCGTTGTTTTCGCAGACGAACACGACCGGCACCTGCCAGAGCGCGGCCAGGTTGAAGGCCTCGAGCAGCATGCCCTCGTTCATCGCACCGTCACCGAAGAAGGTGACCGCGACCGTGTCCCGTCCTTGCCGGCGATGGGCCCAGGCGGCGCCGGTCGCGATCGAGCCGGCCGCGCCGACGATCGCGTTGGCGCCGAGGATGCCGAGGCTGAAGTCGGCCGCGTGCATCGAGCCGCCGCGGCCCTTGTTCAGCCCGGACTCCCGGCCCATCAGCTCGGCGAACAGCCGGGCCGGGTTCACGCCCCGGGCCAGCACGTGGCCGTGACCGCGATGCGTGCTGGTGATCACGTCGGAGGCTTTCAGCGCCGCACAGACGCCGGCCGCGATCGCCTCCTGACCGACGTACGGATGAATGCCGCCGACGATCTCACCGGACCGGACGAACTCGATCGCGCGCTCCTCGAAGCGGCGAATCAGCCGCACGGTCCGGTAGAGATCGACCCTCGTCATGGTTCAGCCCTTCACCGCGGCGAGGATGGCGTCCCAGAGGCGGGCGCGGGCGGCCAACGCGGTGTTGATGGTGTCCGCGCAGGCCTCCCACTTGGCAGGGTCGTCACCGCACAGGTCGGTGACCATCTGCATCGCCATCGGGGTGTGCTGTTCGCCGTCCACCTCGATGTGCCGCTCGAGGTAGTCGACGAAGGTGTTGAGCTTGTTGGACCGCTCGTTCACCGCGACCACCTGGGTGAACATGTCCGGGATCAGGTCCTCCCGGCCGAACGCGAACGCGGCCGCCTGGCAGTGGATCGGCGCGTTCTCGATGATGTCCCAGGTGGTGCCGGCGAAGTCGATCGACGCCTGCGGTACGCCGGCCGCGTGCAGCGACTCGACCACCGAACCACCGTCGCGGAGCCGATCGATCAGCCCCGAGATCGCGGTGGTGTCCGCGCCGGCCTCCACCATGCCGTTGACGTAGAGCTCGAAGTGGCTGATGAAGCCCTCGCCGAGCTCGTCGCTCTCCTCGACCATCACGATGTCGTTGATCAGCCGGCGGCTGCCGGTGTGCGCGGTCGGGATCCACGGCACCGTGACACAGGTCAGTTCGCGTTGCAGGGACTTCAGCAGGGACATGAAGTCCCAGACCGCGAAGACGTGGTGCTCCATGAAGGTGACCAGCGCCTCGTGGGTGTCCAGGTTCGCGTAGAGCGGGTGCTGGACGACCGTGTCGCGGGCCTCCGTGACCGCCTTCTCCAACTGTTCGATACCTGGGTGGGTTTGACCCCAGTCGTAACGGGACATGTGCTGCACTCCTCTAGCGATCGGCCCAGAGCGTCGGGCAGTAGTCGGGATCGGCGTAGTCGGGCCGCCCGTCGGACGTCCGCCGTACCAGGACGTCGTGGTTGTACGACGCCAGGCTTCCGTCGGACAGCGGGAACTCGCGATAACGGTTGTTCCCGTCCTGCAGGTGCAGCGAGATCGCCCGGCGGGGGCGGTCGCTGACGTTCGCACCGCTGCCGTGGTACGTCCGGCAGTGGTGGAAGTTCATGTGGCCGCGCGGGATCGTGATCGGGACCCTGACCACCTCGGCGTCGTTGTACGCCGCGTTCTCGGCCAGCATCTCGTCCAGCTGCGACCGGTCGCGTTCGGCGAAGTGGCGTACGACGGTGTCGTCGGAACCGATCTCCTGCCAGCGATGGCTGCCGTCGACCATGGTGATCGTGCCCATCTCCGGCGGGCAGTCGTGGAACGGGATGAATGCGGTCAGCATCCGGTCCGACGACGAGGACGACCAGTAGTGCTTGTCGAAGTGCCAGGGCACGATGTTCGACGGCTCGCCCTCGATCGGCGGCTTGTAGATCAGGGTGGACTGGAAGATCCGGATCTCGTCCGCCTGAGCCAGCCGGGCCGCGACCGCGCCGATCAACGGCTTGCGCAGGATCTTGGCCAGGCCGTCGTGCTCGTAGTGCACGTAGTCGTTGTGCCGCTGGACATCGCCCTTCGCCGGGTCCCAGTACGCGAGCTTCGGCGGCGCCGTCGGCAAGGTCCGGTCGCGTTCGCCGGCGTAGTAGCGCTCGCTGGCGTTGACCAGCTCGTCGGTCTCGTCGTCGGTGAGCAGCTTCTTGGACAGGTACCAGCCGTGCTCGTGGTAGAAGGCAACGTCCTCGTCGGTCGGCAATAGCTCGACCTCTTCCTCAGACAACTTGAATTCGAGGGTCATGCGTCAGCTCCCGCCAGCTCGCGTTCCTTCGCCTCGTAGAGGGCCTTGATGTTGCCGCTGCCGAACGTCATCGCGCCGCGCCGCTCGATGATCTCGAGGAACAACGTGCGCCGGACGTGCATCGACTCGGTGAAGATCTGCAGCAGCTGACCCCAGTGGTCGCGGTCGACCAGGATGCCGAGCTCCTGTAGGTCCTCGATCGGTGTGTCCACCTCACCGACCCGGTCGGGCAGGGCTTCGTAGTACGTCGACGGCGTACCGAGGAAGTTGACCCCGCGACCGGCCAAGGTGCTGACCGCCTCGACGATGTCGCTGGTGCGCAAGGCGATGTGCTGTACGCCGGCGCCCGCGTGCCAGGCGAGGAAGTCGTTGATCTGGCCGGGTCGGCGGCTCGGGTCCGGCTCGATCAGGGTGAAGGTGACGTGCTTCGACGGGCTCTGGACGACCTTCGAGTCCATCCCCTGGCCGGCCACCTCGATGTACTCCTCGAAGATCCGCGGGAAGCCGAACACGTCCTCGTAGAACTTCGCCGTCGGCTCGAGCTCGCCGGCCGGTACGCAGATGGCCAGGTGGTCGATCTCGCTGAACAGCTTCTCGTCCGGTCCACGACTCGGCTCGGTGATGTGGATCCGGCCGGGCAGGAAGTCGTGCCGCGGTCCGTGCCGCTCGACCAGTCGGTGGATCACATCACCGAATCCAGCCACCTCCGCGATCACCACGGTCGTCTCGCCACCGTCGTACCGGACCGGCTCCTGCAGTCCTTGGGCGCCTCGGGCAACCAATTCGCCGTACGCCGCCGTCGCGTCGTCGACCTCCAGTCCGACGATCGCGACCCCGTCGCCGTGGCGTTGCACATACGCCGCCGCGGGGTGGTCCGCGGCCAGACCGGACGTCAGCACGATCTGTACGGCGTCCTCCCGCAACAGCAGCGACCGCTGATCCGGCAGACCGGTCTCGGGACCACCTTGTCCGTGAATCTGCAGTCCGAATGCGTGTCCCAGGTAGAACGCGGCCTGCCGAGCGTCGCCCACATACAGCTCCACGTGGTCGATCCCGTAGATCTCCATCAAACCCTCACCTCACTGTTGATCTGTCGCCGCTCCGGCGTACTGGCGGTGCCGAAGAGCAGGCTCACGTTCTGGCCGCCGAACCCGAACGAGTTCGACAGCGCGTACTCCGGCCGGACGTCCCGCGGTTCCTTGCGGACGTGGTCCAGCGGGCACGCAGGGTCCGGGTCGTCCAGGTGGTACGTCGGTGGCACCAGGCCGGTGTTGACGGCCAGGGCGGTCGCGGCGGCCTCCACCACGCCTGAGGTGCCGAGCATGTGACCGGTGAGCGCCTTCGTGGAACTCACGGCCGGCATGTGATCGCCGAAGGCCAGTCCGATGGCCACTGATTCGGCGACGTCACCAAGCTTGGTGCTGGTCCCGTGCGCGTTGACGTAGCCGATGCGTGCCGGATCGACTGTTTTGAAGGCCTTTCGCATGCACGTCGCCGCGCCAACACCATCAGGCCGGGGAGCGGTCGGGTGATGGGCATCGGAGTTCACCCCGTAACCCACGACGTCCGCATAGCCGGGCGCATTGCGTGCGGCGGCGTGCTCTGCGCTCTCCAGGACCAGCAGCGCCGCGCCCTCGCTCAGTACGAATCCGTTGCGACGAAGGTCGAACGGGCGACTGGCTTCGGCCGGATCGTCCCAACCGCGTGCCAGCGCCCGGGCGTTGGCGAACGTCTCCGCGAACGTCGGGAACAGCGGCGCCTCGCTGGCTCCGCACAGTACGACGTCCACCTCGCCGGACCGGATCAGCCGGACCGCGTCGGCGATCGCCTGTGCTCCGGAGGCACACGCCGTACCGACGGATGAGGTGTAGCCGCGGAGGCCGAAGCGGATCGCGACGCGGGCGGCCGGCATGTTCGGGAGGATGCCGGTCAGCAGGTAGGGACTGACGGCGGCGCGACCGCGTTCGGCTCGGGCGAGGACTTGTTGCTCCAGCGTCGCCATCCCGCCGACGCCACCGATGATCACGCCGATACGCTCGGGGTCGACGTTGTCGCCGACCGTCAGACCGGCGTCGGCGAGGGCGTCCTCGGTGGCGAGTTGGGCGAGGATGACCGTGCGGTCCATGACCTTGCCGTCCGGCCCGCTCGCGATCTTCCCCGGATCGAACGGTTGCAGGATCCCGGCGAGCTCGATCGAGTTCGCGATCGGATGGTCGGCCGGGGGCTTCACGATCCCGGATCGGCCGTGCAGCAAAGCGTCGTACACGGTCTCGACACCGCGACCTACGGGTGTCAGCAGGCCCATCCCAGTGATCGTGACGGCGGGGATCCGGCCCCCGGCGCCGGCCGTCGGCCGTCCGTCCGCGCTCATGCTTCCGCTCCCGTCAACCGCTCCTCGCGGAGGACGACCTTGCGGACTTTGCCGGTGACGGTGACCGGCACCTCGTCGCCACCGACCACACTGACCTTGCGGATGATCGCTGCCACCTCATCGCCGACCGCCGCCTTCACCTGGGCGGTCCGGTCGACGTCCGGTGCGTCGGGGCTCAGTTCGAGCAGCACGTCGGCGACGTACCGGCCGCCCTCCTCGACGATGATCACCGTGCAGTCGAGGACTTCGGGGAGCGCCGCGAGGATGCGTTCCTCGGACATCGAGGTGAACAACTGCGGACCCTCGAACCCGGCGACCGCGTCCGGGATCCGGTCCAGGTGGAAGTAGTGGCCGGTGTCGTCGCGGTAGGCCAGGTCGCCGGTGAGGAACCAGCCGTTCAACCGGAAGCGGTACGTGTTGACCGAGTCGTTCCAGTAGCCGGGTGAGACGGACGGCGAGCGGAACCCGAGCAGTCCGACCTTGCCCGCCGGCAGCTCCTCGCCGGTCGAACTCAGTACGGCGGCCTGCGCGAACTGGTACGGCTTCCCGATGCAGCGGCCGTAGTGGTCGCTGTCGATCGTGTGCGTGATGTGGAAACCGTTGTGACCCATCTCGCTGGAGCCGAGACCGTCGACGAAGTGCGAGCCCTTGACCGTCGTACGCCCGGCCCTGGTGACGGTCTCACGGGTGCCGACGGCAACGAGTTTGCGGATGTGCGGCTCATGCGCGCAGTCGCCGGTGTTGAACCACATCCGCACCGAGTCCAGCTCGTGCTGGCTCAGGTCCTCGCGAGCCAGGCCGGCCCAGGTGACCGCGAATCCGTAGACGGCACGCGGCTTCCAGCGTTCGATCTGCCGCAGTACGTCGGGCGCGTCCTGGCTGGACAGGAGCAGCATCTCGGCCCGGTTGCCGAGGACCTGGTTGACCATCAGGACCGTCGCCGTGTGTGGGATCGGCAGCGCGTTGAGGATCCTGTCGGTGCCCTGCGCCTGCGGCATCGTGAGCAGGTGTTTCAGGGCGGCGTACAAGGTCGTGTGCGTGTGCAGAACAGCCTTGGGTACGCCGGTCGTGCCGCTGGTGTGGGTGATGACGACAGGGTCGTCACCGTGGTGGCGGTAGTGCTCGGGCGCCTTGGCCGGATCGCCGGAGCCGAGCTCCTTCGGCTCGGCAAGGACTTCCGTCTGCAGGAGCGGCCGATGAGCAGCGTCCGCGAGTACGGCGGTGACGCGCAGGCGGCGGATGTACTCGTCGGCGATCGGCGGGCTCATCTTGCCGTTCATCAGCGCGGGGATCGCGCCGAGACGGGTCAGCGCCAGGAAGCTGAGCACGATGTCGGCGGCCTCGGTGGCCCAGATCGCGACCACGTCCCGACGGCCGATGCCGTGCTCGTGCAGCCAGGCGGTCCGGGCCTGTACTCGCTCGTCGAGTTCACCTAAGGTCAGCGGGTGCTCGGCCGGGTAGTGGTCGACCGATGTGTCGAAGGTAAGCCCCGGACCGTTGAGATCGGCGCCGTGGGCGATCACCCGTTGCAGGACATTGCCCGTGCCGATCTCGGGATCGGCGGCCAGCCGGGCTCTCAGACTCTTCATGTTCGAACTCCCCAACTCACGATCCGGGCGGTCGCCTGCTCGGCTTCGCCGTCCACAAGCACTTCCACGATCAGCACCTGGTCGGCGTCCCCGTCACCGATCAGCAAGGCGGCCTCGTCGAGTCCGCCGTCCGTCACACACACGACCGGTCCGCGCAGCTGCCACTTCGCGGCGATCAGCCCCGCGACGCTGTTCGGCACCGACTGGAAGAAGAACAGCGGACCGATTCGCTTGCCCTCAGCAACTGCTTGCTTCACATGCTCAGCGCTGACCCGATCCCCGTCACTCACGAGCACGATCCCGGTTCGTTCTGAGGGCCGCACGGACAGCGAGCTCAGGCAACGATCCGCGGCCACCGCGGCCAACGGGTTGAACGTCGACAACACGAACCCGGGCAACGCCGGCGGCCCTGCCGCGACGTCATCACCAGCCTCCGGCCAACGCCCTTCACCAAGCACCTCGAGGTCCGGCGTCATCCCGCACACACCACCAACGCGGTATTCGCGCCCCCGAACGCCGAGTTCAACGTCATCCCGTACGGCGACCGCGCCTGCCGCGGCGCATCAAGAATCAGATCGAGGTCACAGGCCGGGTCGGCTGCGAGGAAACCCGCATTCACAGGCAACTTGCCTTCCCGCAAAGCCTGCACAGTCACCACGAGCTCAACCAGCCCCGAAGCCTCCAACGCATGCCCATGCACCCCCTTCGTCGAACTCACCGCCACTCCCCTTTGGTTGGCTGACCCACCAGCGTGTGGGTTGGCCACCCGCAATCCGGGGTGCGAACCCACACTTTGGTGGGCTGACCCACCAGCGGGGGCGGCCCGGGGCGTGAAGACTTGGGTGATTGCGGCGGCCTCGGCGGCGTCGCTGAAGGTGGTGCCGGTGGCGTTGGCGTTGATGTAGCCGATGTCGTCCGGTGACAGGTTGGCCTTCTGGAGTGCGGCCTGGATTGCGGCTGCCAGGCCTCGGCCGTCCGGGGACGGTTGGCAGGGGTGGTAGGCGTCTCCGGTGCGGGCCCAACCCGCGATCTCAGCCAGCCCCTCGCCCGCTTCCAGGACTACTGCGGCTACACCGTCTCCCAGCAACAGGCCTCGACGGTTGAGGCTGAAGGGGCGGACGGTGTGGTCGTCGGAGAGCGCGCGACCGGCGTCGAACAGGGCGTACTGGTCTGGCTCGACCAGATAGGCAGCTGCTACGACGATCCGGTCAGCCCGGCCAGCGCGGATCAACGTTGCCGCGTCGGCGACCGCCGTACTGGCTGAGACACATGCACTGGTGTAGACGCGTTGCTGGCCGAAGTCGCAGGACGGTGCGGTGTGCAGTGCGAGCAAGAGAGGTGTCGTACTGCGGTCGACACCGGCCTGACCACATGCGGTGGCTATTGCCAGGTCCAGCTCTTCTTCCAGCGTGCCGACGTCAGCAGCCGTGGCGGCGTGGTGCACACGACGGTTGCTGGTGTCGAAGCGCTGGACCTCACTGAAGGCCGCCGTACCGACCAACTGGGCCTCAGGGCCGCGGCCGAGTGCGGTCAGGATCGAGAGGCCGGTGACGGAGACCGGTCTGGGTTCAGACATGGCTGGTCAGCACCTCGGCCAGCACCGTGACCGCGTCGTCGACAGTGGCGATGCGTTCGAGCTGGTCGTCGGAGAGCTCCACGCCGTACCGCTGCTCGACCTGATGGACCAGCCAGGCCAGCTCCATCGAGTCGATCCGTTCGGCGCCGGGTGGTCGCTCACCGAGGCCTGTCAGCCAGCTGATGATGTCGGCCCGCCCGGGCGGGGGTGGGGAGGGCGGGGGCGGAAAACCTGTGGTCATCAGACTTGCTGGGCTACCCGGCCGGCCACCTCGGTGGTGAATTCGCCGACCGTCATCAACGCAAGCTGCTCGGACTCGTCGTCAGAGAACCGTACGCCGAACCGGTCCTCGACCCGGACCGACAGATCCGCCAGCGCGAGCGACTCCAGGTCGACCCCGGCCGGGCCGAGCGTGGTGTCGTCGTCGATGCCCTCGGTGTCGTAGTTCATGTCCTGCAGTTGCGCGATCACGAATGCGCGTACTTCGTCCTTCATCGCGTTACCTTCTTTCGGTGGGAGACGGTCGAGTGCATGTGTGGGTGGCGCCGGCCGGTGATGACCAGCGCTCGACTGCGAGGGATCTGCTGCTGGAACTCGCCGGTGCGCTCCTCGACCGCACCGCAGTACTCGAGTACGAGCCGACCGGGCGTCCGTCCGTCGATGGCCTCGCGGTGAGCATCAGCCACAGCCGCACCCTCGTGGCGGTCGCGGCGTCCGCGGTCGGCCCGGTCGGTGTGGATGTCGAGGACGTGTACCCGCGAGAGGTCGCCGGGCTGGCTCGACGCTGGTTCGATCCGGCCGAGTTGGAGTGGATGGCTCGCCAGCCTGATGAGCTGACCGCGTTCCTGACGTTGTGGACAGCGAAGGAAGCTGTCGGCAAGGCGCTCGGGTTGGGCCTCCGCAAGACCGGACTCCGCCGCCGAATGCCTTTGCCTGCAGGTCTGGTGCTGTCCGAGCCGAGCCTCGCGGTCCAGCACCTGCCAGTCGATCAGCAGACCGTGTTGGCGGTGGCGTTGCCCGCGATAGCGACCGAGGTGCTTCTGACTGAGCATCACGGGGCTGCCTTGCGGAGGACGGTGAGGTCGCGGACGAGCTTTCCGGTCGTGGTTCGGGGCAGTTGATCGAGGAGTCGCAGGGTACGGGGGCGCTTGTACGGCGCCAGGCGCTGCGCGAGCTCGGACTCCAGGACGGCGACGTCGCGGCGCTCCCGCAGCTGCAGGTAGGCGGTGATGGAGCCGTCGAACACGACCACCGCGGCCTCGACGCCGCGGAGCGTGCCCAGGGTGTACTCGACCTCGGTCAGGTCGACCTTCATGCCCCCGACGGAGACCTGCGAGTCGAGCCGGCCCTTGATGCTGACCAGGCCGGTCTCCGCGTCGATGACCCCGGCGTCGCGGGTTCGCAACCAGCCGTCCGCCCAACGAGCCGGGTCGGACAGCCCGAGGTACGGCGATTCCGGCCGGCGGATGTGGATTTCGCCGTCGATCGCGCGGACCTCGATCCCCGGAGCCGGACGGATCGCCGGACGATGTTCGCCGTACAGATCGGTGCCGATGACCCCGACCTCGGTCATCCCGTACATGTTCCCGAGCGGTACGCCGTACTTGGCCTCGAACGACTGTGACACCGCGGCCGGCACCAGCTCACCGCCGGTCGTCATCCGCTTGAACTGCGGAAGCCTCGGCGGCTCCTGCACCGACGCGAGCAGACCGATGTGGAACGGCACTCCGAGCACGGTCGCCGGCGACGTGCCCGCCGCGATGGCCTGAACGATCGCGTCACCGGTGAGCCGCGCCGGCGGGACCAACTCGATGCCGGCGTGCAGGCCGTACAGCAGACCGCCGACCAGGCCGAGCACATGCACCATCGACGGCAGCAGGATCAGCCGCTCACCCCGCACCGGCACACCATCGATCTGGGTGTACCGCAGTACCTCTTCGACGAGGTCCTCCGCAGTCCGTCCGATCACCTTCGACGGGCCAGTCGACCCAGAGCTGAGTTGTACGACGGCATGCGTCGTACCGGCCGGATGACCGGAGTAACTGGCCACGTCGGTCTCGACCTCGACGAACGTGCGCAGCCCCGACGGGACCGGACGGCCGGGTGACACCACCACCTGCGGCACCAGCCGCTCGATCGCGCGCCGGACCTCGTAGTCGGTCAGCCGGTGATCGAGCAGGATCGCCTGCCCACCGCTGCGCCAGACCGCCAGCAAATGCGTGATGAACGCCATTGACGGCGGTAACCGCAATGCGGCCGCACCACCGGCGCGAAAACCGGCCTCCGCCAACTCGGATTGCCGATCCCGAACCAACCGCCGCAGTGTCGCCCGGTCAATCGGATCGGGCAACCGAAAGCAAATGTCATCCGCCGGACCGGCCAGCAGCACATCATCGACCCATTGGGCACCCTGGGTGGTTCCGGGCACCACGACAGCACCGTCCATGGTCATCCGAGCTCCGAAGTTCGTTGCACACAAAGGATTCGAAGACCAGAACCCCCACCAAGGCCTGGCGATGACTGGACGATACGACACGATCACTCAACCGCGCTATGGACCAAAAGTAATAACCCAATCACCCCCGGCAACCACCTCGCAACCACATTCCCCCATGATCAAAACAAACCAGCCGTGCGAGAATCAGCGGTTAGATATATCGTGAGCTGTCTACCCTTCCGAAGGGATACCTGCGGATCGCAACAAACCACGCGAAGGAATTCCACAGTGAAATTCCGCGGGCCTGGAAATCAGCTGGATGCCCGCGTCACCCTTCGGACACCTCCTGGGGACTGGGGCCCTCTGGTCAGATGTCCGCAGTCCCCATTTGCTGTCACGGTTCACGGGTGATCCGGGATGACGTGCAGTTCGACAGGAGGTGTCCGGCGATCGAGCCGCACTACCGGTCAGCGCAGGCGTGCGTCGCCGGCAGTGGCCGCATACCTCCTGTCGAACTGCAGCCAGCTGCGGGTTACCAGTCACCTACCTCGGCGCCGGGAGCACAACCAAAGGCGGCACCACTCCTCCGCGCATCACAGCAGCCGTGACGCGGATACGCGCTCGCGCCGGAGGCGCCAAGAAAACTGTCGCCGCCGAAGGCAGTGTCCTTTGCTGCGGAGGTGGTGTGGTTTAGGCGGGAGCGCCCAGTGTTGTCAGGGCGGTGGCTACTCGGCCGTGGGCGGCTTCCAGGGCGGCTCGGGCTTCGGAGATGGGGGAGCCGGTGAGGAGGTGGACCAGGGCCGGTTTGAGTTCGCCGTCGGCGTCGGCCAAGGCGGATTCGCACGCGTCGGGGTCGGCTCCGGTGGCTTCGGCGAGGATGCGGAGCATCCGGCCGCGGAGCTTCTGGTTGGTGGCGACCAGGTCGACCATCAGGTTCGACCAGGTGCGGCCGAGCTTGATCATCAGCGTGGTGGAGAAGGAGTTGAGGATCATCTTCTGCGCCGTGCCGGCCTTCAGCCGGGTGGAGCCGGCGATGACCTCGGGCCCGGTGTCCGCGGCGATCACGATGTCGGCCAGCGGCGCCAGCGGGGCGGACGGGTTGGAGGTCACCAGCACGGTGGTCGCCCCGGCCGCTCGGGCGGCCTTCAACGCCCCGGCGACGTACGGCGTACTCCCGGAAGCCGCAAGGCCGATGACGAGGTCCTGAGCGGTGACAGGAGCCGCGTCGGCGGCGCCGCCCTCCTCGGAGTCCTCGACGTTCTCGACCGCGCGGAGCAGCGCGTCCATGCCGCCGGCGTGGTGGGCGACCACCAGGCCTTCCGGCGCGTGAAAGGTGGGCAGCAGCTCGGCGGCGTCCAGGACGGCCAGGCGTCCCGACGTACCCGCGCCGAAGTAGTGGACCCGGCCGCCGCCGCGGACCGCCTCGACGGCGGCATCCACGGCGCGGGCCAGCTCGGGGATGACAACGCCGACGGCACCGGCCACCCGGGCGTCCTCGGCGTTGACCATCCGGAGGATCTCGGTCGTGCCCACCGCATCGATGGCGAGCGTCCTGGGGTTGCGCAGCTCAGTCGGCGTGGTCACAGCTCCGATGTTAGTTTCCTACTGAAGGTTTTTCAATTCTGTGGATCGTTGACGAAACGGTTGAGGCGATCACTCCGATCCCTTCAGCCGGTGGCCGCGGACCGCGCTCGCGGTCTCCTCGAGCGCCTTGCGCGCGTCCGGCAGGACCTGCTGGGCCACGCCGATGAAGAGGCAATCGATCACGGTCAGCTGGGCGATCCGGCTCGACATGGCGCCGGAGCGGTACGTCGTCTCGCGGGCAGCCGTGGTCAGCACCAGATCCGCTGTCCGGGCCAGTGGCGAACGGGGGAAGTTCGTCACCGCGACCGTGGTGGCGCCGTGCTTGGCCGCCTCCTCGAGCGCCTCGACGACCTCGACCGTCGTACCGGTGTGGGAGATGCCGATCGCCACGTCGCCGTCGCCGAGCAGCGCCGCACTGGGCAGCGCGACGTGTACGTCGGACCACGCGAAAGCGACCCGGCGGATCCGGTGCAGCTTCTGCTGCAGGTCGAGCGCCACGAAAGCACTCGCGCCGAAGCCGTACAGGTCCACCCGCGGAGCGTTGACGACCGCCTCGACCACCCTGGCCAGGGTGTCGACGTCGAGCTGCTGAGCGGTCTCGCGGACGGCCCGCTCGTCGGCGAACGCGACCTTGCCGACCACGTCCGCCAGCGAGTCACCGGGCTCGATGTCGCCGCCGACCTCGGGCCGGATGCTCTCCTGCGCCGACTGGGCCGCCAGCTGCAGGCGGAGCTGCGGGTAGCCGGGGACGCCGATCTGTTTGCAGAACCGGATGACCGTGGTCTCCGAGGTGGATGCCACCTCGGCCAGTTCGGAGATCGTCATCGCCGCCACTCCGCCCGGGTCCGCAAGGACCGCGTTCGCCACCCGCTGCTCGGCCGGCGCCAGCGCGGGCATCACCGCGCGGACCCGGACCAGCAGCGGCCCCGTGGGTTCTGGAGAGGAAACTGAGTTCATGACAGCACGGTACGGCGCCTATGCACGAAGTGGGGTCACCGACGCGAAAGTCTCCAACCTGTGGCGACAAATGATTCGGGTGTGTGCTCCCCGTCGAGAAGAACACCATCCCCACTCGTGATCTTCACACCGTCGACATACACACCCCGGCCCTGGTACAGCGCGTCGGAGGTGTAACGCCACCTGATCGTCTGATCACCGGCCGCCAACTCGGCGAACACCTGGTGCCAGTGCCGGTCGCCGGAACCGCTGATCGTCCCGTCGGTCTCGATCACGGATCCCCGGTCCTGCACGGTGAACGGCACCTTCGTCCAGGTCGTCCCGTCGGCCGAGGTCTCCAGGTACAGCAGGTCGGTGTTCTCGGTGTCCACGAACATGTCGAACGTGAGCTTCGCCCCTTCGGCCGGTACGGCGACCTGCGTGGCCAGGGTTGTCGTCGCGCCGTCCGTCGTACCGGAGAACCAGGCGTCCTTGCCGTGTCGCGGTCCGACGCCGAGAGCGAGCGCCAGCCCTTGGACGACAGCACGCCTGGCCGGGTTGTTGCTGCCCCAGTTACGGCTCGGGTGGACCCGGTTGGTCAACAGGATCGCGAACGACCGCGAGTCGAAGTCGATCACGATCGACGTTCCGGTATAGCCCGTGTGGCCGGCCGTGCGCGGCCCGGACAGGCCGTTCATGTACCAGCGCTGGTTCAACTCGAAGCCGAGCCCGTGGTCGTTGCCCGGGAAGGCCTGGTTGAAGTTGGTGATCATCGCCGTGACCGAGGATTCCTTGAGGATCCGGGCACCGCGGTAGCTACCGCCGTTCAAGAAGGTCTGGGCCAGAATCGCCATGTCGTCGGCAGTACTGAAGACACCGGCATGACCGGCGACACCGTCCAGCGACCAGGCGTTCTCGTCGTGCACCGAACCCCAGACCATCCCGCGCGGCGGCGACGCCTGGAACTCGGTGGCCGCGATCCGCGGCTTCTTGCGCGGATCCGGGTTGTAGCCGGTGTCCCGCATCTGCAGCGGTTTGGTGATGCCGTCGGCAACCAGTTTGTCCAGCGTCTTGCCGGTCACCCGGTGGGCCAGCTCGCCCAGGGCGATCAGGTTGAGGTCGCTGTAGAGGTACTTCGTCCCGGCCGGGCTGGTCGGGGTCGCGGTGAGGGCCATCTGCATCCGTGACGCCGGGTCCGGCCGGGCGCTCCACAACGGCAACCAGGCCGGCAGCCCGGTCGTGTGCGTCAGCGCCTGCCGGACCGTGATCGCCTGCTTGCCGTTCTCGGCGAACTCCGGCACATACGCGGCGATCGGGGTGTCCAGCCCGACCTTGCCCTTCTCCACCAGCTGCATCACCACGATCGAGGTGAACAGCTTCGACACCGACGCCATGTCGAAGATCGTGTCGGTGCGCATCGGGATCTGCTGGTCCGCGGGCAGCTCGGTCCCGGCGCCGTCGGCGTACTTCAACGCCATCCCGGTGGCCGTCTTGGTGACGACCTTCCCGTCGTGGCCGAGCAGCGTGACCGCGCCGGCGTACAGGGGTTTCGCCGTACCGTTGGGCCTGGTCCAGGCGTCCACCTGGGCCAGCGCCGCGTCGATCGGCGCCGGGTCGAGACCGGCCTTCGCCGGGGTGGAGTCGCGCAAGAGAGTCGTCTTCGGTGCGTAGCCGTCGTACGGACGGTCGAACTGGCCGGATCTGTTGCCATTGGCAACCGCAGTGCTGGTCATCGCGAGCATCAGGGTGGAGACTACCGCGATTCCGAGGATACGTCTCACCGGTGAGCTCCCTTGTACAGCAGGTACTTCGCCCGGCGCGCGGTCCACGCGTCGGTCTCGGGCTTCCAGGCCGCCACGATCTCCTCGGCGGACGCACCGGCGGTCAGCATGGTGCGGAACCGATCGGATCCGGTCAGCAGGTCGATCCACCGGCCGGGCGGATTCTCGGCCCGCCAGGCGAAGCCCGGGTAGAGCCGGCGCGCCTCCACGATCATGTGGGTCGCGGCGGTGATCGCCTCCACCTTGTGCGGGTCGGTGATCTGCACCTGGACGCCGCCGCACAGCACGTTGGCGTTCTTGCTGATGAACGGCGTGAAGTACGCCTCCCGGAACTCCACGCCCGGGATGTCCTTCTCCTGTAGCGCCTGGGCCCACTTGTAGTCGATGTACGGCGCCCCGATCAGCTCGAACGGCCGCGTCGTACCGCGGCCCTCGGAGAAGTTGGTCGCCTCGAACAGGCACATGCCCGGGTAGAGCAGTGCGGTGTCCGGGGTCGGCATGTTCGGGCTCGGCAGCACCCAGGTCAGGCCGGTGTCGGCGTACAACTGGTCCCGCTTCCAGTTCTTCACCGGGATGACCTGGAGTTCCGTCAGCCGGGCGCCGTTCGCGTCGATCGGCAGGTACTCCGCGTTGAACAGCCGGGCCAGCTCGCCCACGGTCATGCCGTGCTGCTGGATGATCTCCTCCTTGCCCACACCCGAGGTGTAACCGGGCTTGAGCATCGGACCGCGCGCGTACCCGCCGACCGGATTCGGACGATCCAGTACGACGAACCGCGCGCCGGTGCGGACAGCCGCGAGCATCGCCTCGTACATGGTCCAGATGTAGGTGTAGAACCGGGCACCGACGTCCTGGATGTCGAACACGACCGTCTCCACACCGGACTTGGTGTAGAGGCTCACGAGCTTGTCCGCGTTCGCGCCGTACGCGTCGTACACCATGATCCCGGTGCGCGGGTCGATGTGGTCCTGCTCGGATCCGCCGGCCTGCGCCGTACCGCGGAAGCCGTGCTCAGGACCGAAGACGGCGACCACGTTGACCTGTCCGGACGCGTGCATCGTGTCGACGATGTGACTGAGGTCGGGCAGGATGCCGGTCGGGTTGCTGATCACGCCGACCTTCTGGCCGGCCAGCGCGCGCCAGCCGTCAGCGGCCAGCACCTCAGCGCCGGTCATCGTCTTCCGGTGCGTCACTGCTTGAGCAGCTTGTGCGTCGATCAGAGGGGCTGCGGCGAGCGCGCCTGCGCCCGCGATGAGACTGCGTCGCTTCATGGTTACCAGCTCAGTCCGTGGCCGAAGGGGTAGAGGGGCGTCTGTGGGTCACCGGCGACCGGGATGTCGACGGGCAGCTTGCCGGTCGGCTTGATCTCACCGTAGAGAACCTTGGCGAGCGACTCCATCGACACCGCGGCGAAGCCATAAGTGGCCAGGTACGTCGGTGCCGCGTCGAAGTACGCGATGTCGTAAGGGTCGCGCACGGCCACCACGATGACGGGCTTGCCGGTCGCGAGCAGGTCCTTCACCAGCTTCTGCTGCTTGGCCAGCTTGTCGGTGACGGTCGTGTCCCAGGCCTTCATCGTGGTGACGACCGTGACGTCGTTCTGCTGGGCCTTCGCGACAGCGTCCGCGATGGCCGCGTCGGTGGGTGCCGCTCCGGTCTGCGCGACCGTTGTGGTGGCACCTCGCTTGGCCAGGCTGTTGGCGAGGGTCTGCGTCGTGGTCACGCCCCATCCGGTGACGAGGATCTTCCGCGGGTCAGCGCTCAGCGGCAGGGTGTTCGCGTTGTTCTTGACCAGCGTGACGCTCTTGTCGACGATCGTCTGCGCGGTCGCCAGGCTGGCCGGCGTACCGACCGTGGTGGGGATCTTCGCGGGGTCGACGTACGGGTTGAACAGGACGCCGTTCTTCAGCTTCATCAGCAGGATGCGCAGCAGGCTCTCGTCGATCCGCTTCTCACTGATCCGGCCCGACCGGACCGCGTCGAGGACGGCGTTGAACTGCAGATCGGGCGCCGGCGGCAGCAGCAACTGGTCCGCACCGGCCTCGATCGCCCGGATCGCCACCTCGGCGTCGCCGTACTGCTGGCGGACCGCGGCCATCTCGAGCGCGTCGGTGATGATCAGGCCCTTGAAGCCGAGCTGCTGGCGCAGGACGCCGGTCAGGATCGGCTTGCTCAGCGTCGCCGGGTCACCGGACGGGTCGAGCGACGGGACCACGATGTGCGCGGTCATGATCGAGTCGATGCCGGCCTTGATCGCGGACTTGAACGGCGGTGCGTCGATCGTGTTCCACTGCTCGAGCGTGTGGTTGATCGTCGGCAGTGCGGTGTGGCTGTCGTCGCGGGTGTCACCGTGGCCCGGGAAGTGCTTCGCGGTCGCCATGATGCCGGCGTCGCGCTGGTAGCCCTGCACCTGCGCGACCGTCATGTCCGAGACCAGCTGCGGGTCGCTGGAGTACGAGCGAACACCGATGACGGGGTTGAGCGCGTTCACGTTCACGTCGGCGACCGGGGCGTAGTCCTGCCGGATGCCCATCGCCTTCAACTCGCGGCCGGTGATGCCGGCGGCGGTCCGGGCGTCCGCGGTGTTCCGGGTCGCGCCGTGTGCCATGTTGCCACCGAACTGCGTGGCCGGCGGGCCGATCCGGACCACGACGCCCTGCTCCTGGTCGGTCGCGATCGTCAGCGGGACTTTCAGACCCACGCTGGTGGCGGTCGACTGGAGCTGGTTCGAGTACGTCGCCAGCTGGGTCGGGCTCACGACGTTGCCGCGGGCGTTGAAGTAGATCCAGCCGCCCGGCTTGTACTTCGCGACCACCTCGGCCGGCGTGGCGACGCCGTACAGGGTGGTGTTGCGGGCGTCGGGCTGGTTGGCGTCCGGCCCGTAGGCGAACAGCACGAACATCTGCCCGACCTTCTCCTCCAGGGACATTCCCTGGATGGCCCGGGCGGCCTGCTGTACATCGCTGATGTTCTGCGGCTCCGGCGGCGGCGCACTTTCCGCCGTGGACACCCCCACCCCCGCGATGGCTGTGGCGGTGGCGAGTCCAGCGAGACTCAGTCGACGTAAGGCGGACATGACAGACCCCCTATTAGTTATTGAATTACAGGCGCTCCCCCGCGACGCGAAAGTTACCCACGCCAGGTATGGGGGTCAAGGGGAAACTACTAACTGACGTTGCGTAGTCGGAGCCGTGGCGCGAGGGGGTGTGGTTTTCCGCAGCTGAACTGGGTGGAAAACCGCATCCCGGTCGGCCCACTCCAGCGCCTAACGTCGGGGCATGAACCAATGGGATCCGAACACAGCTGGTGTCCTGCGACTGCCGTCAGGACGGCTGGTCCGCGGCCGTGGCCTGCGCAACGGCCTGCCACCGGGACCGGCGCCGACCTTCGGCGTCTACCTCCTGGGCAAGAAACCGGCCCCGGTCAGCTGGGACGCACGCTGGATCCACTGGCCGGACTTCCGGCTTCCGACCGACCGGGACGCGACGCGGACGATCCTGGCCGAGGCGCTGGATCGACTGTCCACCGACCGGGTCGAGTTCGCCTGCGGCGGCGGCAAGGGCCGGACCGGTACGGCGCTGGCGTGCCTGGCGATCTTGGACGGCGTACCGGCGACAGAGGCGGTGGCGTTCGTCCGGGCCAACTACGACCGGCATGCCGTTGAGACCCCTTGGCAGAAACGCTATGTCCGGAGCTATTGAGAGCGAGGTGGTGCGACGGTTGCGCCGGGGTGGAGCTTGGCAGGGACGAGCTGAGGCGGGAGGGGATCGGCGCCTTCGAGTTGGCGGATGAGGGCCTCGGTGCCCAGGTGGCCCAGCTCGGGGCCTGGGGTTCGCATGATGGTGAGTTCGGGGTTGGTGAGCGCGGCCATCTCCGTAGCCATCAACAAGGGCAGGACCGAGATGTCATCGGGGACCCGCAGGCCGAGGCGGTGCAGGCCTGCGACCGCGCCCAGAGCGGCGAACTCGTTCACGATCAGTACGGCGGTCGTGTCCGGGTACTCACGGACGAGGCGGGCCATCGCTTCCTGGCCGGCCTGGGTGGAGCCGCCGGACTCGAGGACCGCGATCTCGAGACCGTACTCCGCGGCGACCCGGCGGTAGGCCGCTTCGGAGCGGACATAGGGGCCGTAGGTGCTGAACAGCGGGTCGTTGAGGTTGCCCGAGATCAGCGTCAGCCGCCGATGTCCCAGGCCATACACGTATTCGACCGCGTCCTCGACGGTCCGGTCGAAGTCGATGTCGACATGGGACAGCCCTTCCAGTGCGCTCGTCCGCCCGATCAGGGCGAACGGCATGCCGATCCCCTGCAGGACCTTGACGCGCGGGTCGTCCAGCTGAACCTCCATCAGGACGACGCCGTCGACCAGCCCCTGTCCGACCAACTCGGTCAGTTCGCTGCCGTCATTGCCGACCGGCCAGAGCACCAGGTGGTAGTCCTGGTTGCGAGCCGCATCCGCGGCACTGGTGAAGAACTCCGCGGCCGAGAAGCCGAACTTGTGATCCAGCGCCGGATAGGCCATCGCGATGATGTGCGTCCGCCGGCTGGCCAGCGCGCGGGCCACCACGTTGCGGCGGTAGCCCAAGTCCGCCATCGACTGCTCGACCTTCGCCCGGGTCGCGGCGGTGACCGGCTTGGTGCCGTTCAGCACGAAGGACACGGTCGCGATCGACACGCCCGCGCGGTGTGCGACGTCCCGCATGTTCACCATCGCAGTGAACCCCCTTCGAACTCTTGACAGCAGTGTGACCTGAGGAACATAGTCCTTGGACACCTCAGTTAAGCGGTTTACCGACCAGCAGACAAGTGAACGGCACTCTTCGGCGGCCCGTGGTTAAACGCTTTGATCAGCGGACCCGTGTGGCCCCGACCATCCCCTCCGAAGGAGCGCAAAGTCATGATCAGCAAGCGGATCACCGCTGCGCTGGCGGGTGCGACATCACTGTCGCTCGTGCTGGCAGCCTGCGGTGGCAACGGCGGCGACTCGTCGTCGGCCTCGTCCGGCGACACCGTCAAGAGCCTCACGATTCTGGACTACTACAACAACGACCCGGACAAGTCGCTCGTCCAGAAGGGCCTCGACTCCTGCGCGAGTCAGCTGGGCATCACCATTCAACGGGAGACTGTGCCTGGTGACACCTTGATCCAGAAGGTGCTGCAGCAAGCCTCGTCGAAGACGCTGCCGGACGTGCTGATGCTGGACAACCCGGATGTGCAGCAGATCGCCGCGACCGGTGCGCTGGCGCCCTTGAACGACATGGGCCTGAATGCGGACGGAGTCATTCAGGGCATGGTCGACGCGACGTCGTACGAGGGCAAGCTCTACGGACTGGCGCCGGTGACGAACACGATCGCGCTGTTCTACAACACGCAGATGCTGCAGGAGGCCGGCATCCAGCCGCCGAAGACCTGGGACGAACTGAAGACCGCGGCGAAGAAGCTGACCAAGCCCGGCCGTTACGGCATCGCCTTCAACGCCAACGCGACGTACGAAGGGTCCTGGCAGTTCCTGCCGGCGATGTGGACCAACGGTGGCGACGAGACGGACCTGACCAGCCCGCAGGTCGCGGAAGCGCTGCAGTTGTGGGTGGATCTGGTGCAGTCGGGCTCGGCGTCGAAGAGCGTGATCAACTGGACCCAGGGTGACGCGAAGGACCAGTTCGTGGCCGGCAAGGCCGCGATGATGGTGAACGGTCCGTGGCAGATCCCGTCGCTGGAGAAGTCCCCGAACGTCAAGTGGGACGTGGTCACGTTCCCGCTGAACAAGCCGGACCAGACGCCGGTCGCACCGCTCGGTGGTGAGGCCTGGACGGTCCCGCTGAACAAGGACCAGGCCAAGCAGCAGAAGGCCGCCGACTTCGTGAAGTGCCTGAACTCGGACGAGAACGAGCTGGCCTGGGCGAAGGCCCGGTTCACCATTCCGACCCGGACCGCGCTGCACGACCAGTACGTCAAGGACGTGCCGTCGATGAAGGCCTTCACCGAGCAGGTCAAGACCGCCCGCGCGCGGACCGGCAAGCTCGGTGAGAAGTGGCCGGAGGCCGCCAAGGTGATCTACCAGGCGATCGCGCTCGCGTTGACCGGTAAGGCCTCGGCCCAGGACGCCTTCAAGCAGGCTTCCGGCGGCTGATCGCGATGGCCCATGCGACGTTGACTCGCAATGACGCCGCGGCGTCCGGCCCGGAGCCTGCTCGCAGGCTCCGCGGCCGGCGCCACCGGGGTGAGGATCTGACCAAGATCCTGTTCGTCCTGCCGGCCGCGCTGGCGATGATCGCGCTGTTCGGCTACCCAGTGGTGAAGAACCTGATGATGAGTCTGCAGGACTACGGCCTGCGGACGTTCTTCACCGGCCAGGCTCCCTGGGTCGGGTTGAAGAACTACTCGGCGGTGGTGACGGACCAGCTCTTCTCGCAGGCGATGGTGAACACGGCGCTGTTCACGCTCGGTTCGATCAGTTTCCAGTTCGTCATCGGGCTCGGGCTGGCCCTGTTCTTCCGCCGGCGTTTCCCGCTCAACGGCGTACTGCGGTCCCTGCTGTTGCTGCCGTGGCTGCTGCCGCTGATCGTGTCCAGTGCGACCTGGCGGTCCATCCTCGAGCAGGACAGCGGCATCCTGAACCGGACGCTGACCGGACTCGGCATCATCAACGATCCGGTGCCGTGGCTGAACTCCCCGTCGGTCGCGCTGATCGCGGTGATCGGGGTCAACATCTGGATCGGCATCCCGTTCAACGTCACCCTGCTGTACTCCGGCCTGACCGAGATCCCGGACGAGCTGTACGAGGCCGGCCAGCTGGACGGCGCGATCGGCTGGCGCGCGTTCTGGTACATCACCTGGCCGAACCTGCGGGCGGTGGCGAGTGTGGTGCTGATGCTCGGCGTGGTCTACACGATCAAGGTGCTGGACATCATCCTCGGTCTCACCGGCGGCGGCCCGGCCAACGCCACCCAGACGCTGGCGACCCAGTCGTACGAGCGGTCGTTCATCGACTTCAAGTTCGGCGAGGGTGCGGCGCTGAGCAACATCCTGATCGCGATCTCACTGCTGTTCGCGGTCCTCTACCTGCGCGGCACCCGTCGTGCCGTCGACGAGTAGGAGGAGTACGACGATGACCGACTCGACCATCCGTCGCGGGGTCTACACCGTGATCGGCGTACTGATCCTGGGCGTGATGCTGTTCCCCGTCTACTGGATGCTGAACGCGTCGCTGCAGCCGTCCGGCAACACGCTGACGGCCGGCTTCCTGCCTCTCGACCCGACGTTCGCCGGCTACCGGCGGGCACTCAGCGAGCAGGGCGGCAACCTGGTCACCAGCCTGATCATCGCGGTCGGCACGGTGGTGCTCAGCCTGGCTGTCGCGACCCCGTGTGCGTACGCGCTCTCGCAGTTCCGGTCCCGCTGGGTGTCGGTCGGGCTGCTGGCGATCCTGATCTCGCAGATGATCCCGGGCATCGTGATCGCCAACGCGCTCTACACGGCGTACGAGCGGCTCGGGCTGCTGAACTCGATCCCGGGCCTGATCGTGGCCAACTGCAGCAGCGGTGTCCCGTTCGCGATCCTGATCCTGCGCTCGTTCATGCTCTCGCTGCCGCCGTCGCTGGTGGAGGCCGCGCGGGTGGACGGTGCCGGGCTGTTCCGGGCGTTCGTCGCGATCGTGCTGCCGATCAGCAAGAACTCGCTGATCACCGCGGGACTGTTCAGTTTCCTCTTCTCCTGGAGCGACTTCCTGTTCGCGCTCACGCTGACCACCAAGGGCGGCGTGCGGCCGGTGACGCTCGGGATCTACCAGTACCTCGGCACCCAGGTGCAGAACTGGAACGCGGTGATGGCGACCGCGGTCCTCTCGGCGATCCCGGCCATCGTGCTGCTGGTCGCCGCACAGAAGTACATCGCCGCCGGCGCCATCGGCGGAGCCGTCAAATAACTCACTCGAAGGACTGACAACTTATGACGATTCGCGTACTCGTCTGGGGCGAGAACCGGCACGAGCAGGTCGAGCCGCATGTCGCCGAGATCTACCCCGACGGCATGCACTCGACCATCGCCGCCGGGATCAGCGACAACCTCGGCGCCGAGGCATCGGTCAGTACGACGACCCTCGACGAGCCCGAGCACGGCCTGACCGAGGAGGTGCTGGCGCGGACCGACGTGCTGGTGTGGTGGGGCCACGCGGCACACGGCGAGGTCGACGACGCCGTGGTCGAGCGGGTCTACCAGCACGTGCTGTCCGGGATGGGCCTCGTCGTCCTGCACTCCGGCCACTGGTCGAAGATCTTCGGCAAGCTGATGGGGACGTCGTGCACGCTGCGCTGGCGCAGTGAGCGGGACCGCGAGCTGGTCTGGACGGTGAACCCGACGCACCCGATCGCCCAGGGCGTACCGCACCCGATCATCATCGAGCAGCAGGAGATGTACGGCGAGTTCTTCGACATCCCGGTGCCGGACGAGCTGATCTTCGTCTCGTCGTTCAGCGGCGGCGAGGTGTTCCGGTCCGGCTGCACGTTCCGCCGCGGCCACGGCAAGATCTTCTACTTCTCCCCGGGCGACCAGGACTACCCCGTCTACCACCACAAGGACGTCCGCAAGGTGATCGCGAACGGCGTCGCCTGGGTCAACAGCGACCGGCCTTCGCGTGAGGCGCCGGTGTTGCTGCGGTACGAGACCGAGGACTTCTTCAACGGTCACGGCTACACCGGCCCAATCGAAGAGCCTGCCGATGCCTGAGCCTCTCAGACTCGTCCAGGTCGGCGCGGGCGGTATGGGCCGCGCCTGGCTGCGGACGATTGCCGACAATCCTGATGTCGACCTGGCCGGCCTGATCGATCTCGACGTACCGCTGGCTCGGGCTGCTGCCGACGAGCACGGGTACGGCGGGGTGCCAGTGGCGGCATCGATCGAGGAGTTGGGGGTCGAGGCCGACGCGGTCATCGACGTGACCGTGCCGGTCGCGCATCCGACGGTGAGCGTGGATGCCTTGCTGCGTGGGCTTCCGGTGCTGTGTGAGAAGCCGCTGGCCGAGACGGTGCGCGAGTGCCTGACGATGATCGCGGCGTCCGAGGTGAGCGGGAAGCTGCTGATGGTCTCGCAGTCCCGGCGCTACTTCCGGGCCGGGAACGCCTTCGCCCGGCAGCTCGCCGAGCTCGGCACGATCGGGTCGCTGTCGTGCGAGTTCTTCAAGGCTCCGCACTTCAGCGGTTTTCGGGAGCGGATGGCCGAGCCGTTGCTCGTCGACATGGCGATCCACCAGTTCGACCTGTCCCGCAAGCTGATCGGCTCCGAACCGGTGTCGGTCTACTGCGACTCGTACAACCCGGACTGGAGCTGGTTCGACGGCAACGCGGCCGCCAACGCGATCTTCACCTTCGCCGACGGCACCCGCTTCTCCTTCACCGGCAGCTGGTGCGCACCCGGTCTGGAGACGTCGTGGAACGGCCGCTGGCGGGCCAGTGCATCCGCCGGTACGGCGACCTGGGACGGGGACAACGCGCCCGTTGCCCAACTCGCCTCGGGTGATGCGTTGCCGGCCACGGTGCTGGAGGAGCCGGAGGAGATCGCGGGGTCGCTGGTCGAGTTCGTCGACGCGGTCCGCCAGTCGACGATCCCGCAGTCGGAGGTGCACTCCAACGTCATCAGCATCGCGATGGTGGAGGCCGCCGTACGGTCAGCCTCGACCGGCTTGCCGGTCAAGATCGCCGACGTACTGGAGACCGCCTACGAAGAAGCCCTCGCCACCGTCCAGGATCCAGTCCTGCAAGCGGCCGTCAAGGCCTGGCCCAACGTGCTCAAGGTCGTCGGCCTGGAGTCCTGAAGCAGTACGCGCGGAGAGGATCCAGCTTCTCCGCGCGTGCTCAGGCCAATCCCCACAGAGCGGCGATCAACGGTCGGCGGAGGTCTGCCCGACGGGCGCAGAGGCCGATCGTGAGCGGTTCGAGGTCGGCGGGTAACTCGATCAGGCGGTTGGCCGTGGTCGAGGACTCGAGGACCAGCCGCGGCACTATGCCGGTGCCGCAGCCGAGCGCCACCAGAGCGAGAAGTGCCTCGTGCCCGTCCGGCTCGGCCGCGATAACCGGCTTGATCCGTTTGCGCCGGAACCATCGGAACGCCGCATCCCGAACCAGACCACGGGCCGGTACGACGAACGGCCCGTCTGCCCCGGATTCGCCGGCCGCAACCAGCACGAGGTCGGTGACGGCGACTGTGCGAGTCACCAGCGTCTGCGGCAACCGCTTCGGGATCCCCGCGACGGCCGCATCCACCTCACCCTCGTCGAGCCGGGCAAGTGCCGCCGCGGCGTCGCCGGTCCGGACGTCGAGCCGGATCTGCGGATGCGCAGCCCGCAGTGGCGCCAGCAGGTCGGGCAGCAACGCCTGGCAGGCGGTGACCGTGGCGAAGATGCGCAGCTCACCGACCAGATCGGCCGCGTCGCCGGTGCCCGCGTGATAGTCCTCCCAGAGCGCCAAAGCCCGTTCTGCGTACGACGTGAAGCGCTGACCGTCCGCGGTGAGTACGACGCCGCGCGGACCGCGGTCGAGCAGCCGCGCACCCGCGCGCACCTCCAGCCGCTGGATCGTCCGGGTCAGCGTCGCCGCGCTGACGTGACACTCCAGGCTGGTGCGTCCGTAGTTCAGCGTGCGCGCCAGGTGCAGGAACAACTCCAGCTCTCGATGCTCCATATTCCATTCTCCGCAACGGCCCGATGCAGATGTTGCGCTTGCTGCAACACTCGCCTCCGACCTTAACTGAACGGCATGAGCACCTTCACCTCGTCGGTTTTCCGCACCGAGACCATGACCGTTCCGGGTGGAACGGAGACCATCCTGCGCGGCGGCCGAGACCTGTTCCCGTTGCTGCCCGAGGCACTGCACGGCGTCCGGCGGATCGGCGTCCTCGGCTGGGGACCGCAGGGCCGCGCCCAGGCCCAGAACCTGCGCGACTCGCTGGCCGGGACCGACGTGGCCGTATCCGTCGGGCTGCGTCCGGGCTCGGCTTCGGCGGACGACGCGCGCAAGCACGGATTCACCGAGGAGGACGGCACTCTCGGCGACCTGCTGACGGTGGCCGCGGATTCCGATCTGGTGATCCTGTTGATCGCCGACGCCGCGCTGGCCGCCAATCACACGCAGATCTTCGAGGTGTTGCGGCCCGGCGCCACGATCGGTCTCTCCCACGGGTTCCTGCTGGGTCATCTGAAGGCCATCGGCGGTGAGTTCCCGGCCGGGCACCCGGTGATCGCGGTCTGCCCCAAGGGCATGGGCGATTCGGTACGGCGGCTGTACGAGCAGGGCGCGACGGTCAACGGAGCCGGGATCAACGCGAGTATCGCCGTACATGCTGATCCGGACGGGCATGCGACGGACCGCGCGCTGGCCTGGTCGGTCGGGCTGGGGTCGCCGTACACCTTCGCCACCACGCTGGAGAACGAGTACAAGTCCGACATCGTCGGTGAACGCGCCATCCTGCTCGGCGCGGTCCACGGCTTGGTCGAGGCCCTCTATCGTCACTTCCGGCTCGAGGGCGCTGATCCGGTGACGGCGTACGAGCGCTCCACCGAATCGATCACCGGGCCGATCGCGCGGACCATCTCCGACGCCGGTCTGCCCGCCGTGCGTGCCGCGCTGACCGACGACGGCCGGGAGCTGTTCGATCGCGCCTACACCTCCGCTTACGGGCCGGCCCGCGAGCTCGTCGCCGAGATCTACGACGAAGTTGCCGACGGCACCGAACTGCGCAGCGTGATCCTGGCCGAGAACCGCCTCGCCGCCCGGCCGATGTCCCGGATCGGCGGCAGCCCGATGTGGTCGTACGGCGACGAGGTCCACGCCCGCCGCGGTACGACGCCGGCCGCCATCGACCCGCTCACCGCCGGCCTGTTCGTGGCCACCATGGTCGCCCAGGTCGACGAGTTCGCCGACCGCGGCCACCCGTGGTCGGAGATCGTCAACGAGTCGATCATCGAGGCGGTCGACTCGCTGCTGCCGTACATGCACGCCCGCGACGTGGCCTACATGGTCGACAACTGCTCCCGCACCGCCCGCCTCGGCGCCCGCCGCTGGGGCCCCCGCTTCCAGGCCGCCTACGAGCAGATCGCCCTCCCCACCCTGCACACCCCCGCCAACCCCGGCCTCATCAAGAGCTTCCTCGACAACCCCACCCACGAGGCCCTCACCGAAGCCGCCAAACTCCGCCCCTCAGTCGACATCTCGGTGACTTAGAAGTCGCGCTTTCGGGATGCGGCCCGGGTGTCAGGCTCCCGGCCGCGGCCTGAACCTCCGGCAAGAGACGGGACCTGAGACAGGAAACGGCGACCTGGGACCTGATATTTCAGGTCCCAGGTCGCCAGAGGGTGTCTCAGGTCCCCAGACGGTGGACGACCCTCAGAGCTTCAGCGAGGCGGCGACCACGTCGGCGAGGGAGTGGGCGATCTCGTCGGCGGTGTCCGAGGACTCGGCTTCGACCATGACCCGGACCAGCGGTTCGGTGCCGGATGGACGGAGCAGGACTCGGCCGGTGTCACCCAGCCGCTTGGTCGCGTCGGCAACGGCGGCCCGGACGGCCGGGTCGGTGCCGGCACGGGACTTGTCCACGTCCTTGACGTTGACCAGCACCTGCGGGAGCCGGGTCATCGCGCCGGCCAGATCACTCAGCGTCTTGCCGGTCTGAGCGACCCGGGCGAGCAGCATGACCGCGGTCAGCGTGCCGTCGCCGGTGGTGGCGTGGTCGGACAGGATCACGTGCCCGGACTGCTCACCGCCCAGCTTGTGGCCGCCGGCCTTCATTGCCTCCAGCACGTACCGGTCGCCGACCTTGGTCTGCTCGACCGCGATCCGCTCCCGGACCATCGCCTGGACGAAGCCAAGGTTGCTCATCACGGTGGCGACCACGGTGTCGTTGGACAACCGGCCGCTGTCGCGCATCGCCAGCGCCAGGATCGCGAGGATCTGGTCGCCGTCCACCAGTTCACCGTTGGCGTCGACGGCCAGGCAGCGGTCCGCGTCGCCGTCCAGGGCGATACCGAGGTCGGCGCGGTGACCGAGCACCTCGCGCTGCAGACCCTCCAGGTGGGTGGATCCGCAGTTCAGGTTGATGTTCAGTCCGTCGGGTGCGGCGGCGTACGTGATCACCTCGGCACCCAGCCGGCGCAGTGCCTCCGGCGCGGTCTGCGAGGCGGCACCGTTGGCGCAGTCGATGACGACCTTGATGCCGTCGAACCGGTTCGGAGCGGACCGGACCAGGTGCGAGACATATGTCTCGAAGCCCTGCCCGTCGTCGAAGACGCGGCCGACGGCGGCGCCGGTCGGGCGCTGCCACTCCTCGCCCATCCTGGCCTCGATCGCGTCCTCGATCGCGTCGTCCAGCTTGATCCCGCCGCGGGCCAGGAACTTGATGCCGTTGTCCGGCATCGGGTTGTGGCTGGCGGACAGCATCACGCCGAGGTCGGCGCCGGTCGAACCGGTCAGGTAGGCCACGGCCGGGGTCGGCAGAACGCCGAGCTTGACCACGTCGACGCCTGCGCTGGCCAGACCGGCCACCACGGCGGCTTCCAAGAACTCACCACTGGCCCGTGGATCCCGCCCCACAACGGCGCGTGGCCGGTGCCCTTCGAAGGCACCGGCCTCGCCGAGTACGTGAGCTGCCGCGACCGAGAGGTCGAGCGCCAGCTCCGCGGTCAGGTCCACGTTCGCCAGGCCACGGACTCCGTCCGTGCCGAACAAACGACCCATCAGATGATCAGCGCTTGCTGTACTGCGGCGCCTTGCGGGCCTTCTTGAGACCAGCCTTCTTCCGCTCCTTGATCCGCGCGTCGCGGGTGAGCAGACCGGCCTTCTTCAGCCCCGGGCGGTTCGCTTCCTGGTCGGCCGCGTTCAGGCAGCGGGCCACACCCAGCTGCAGCGCACCGGCCTGGCCGGTGATGCCACCGCCGTTGATCCGGGCGATGACGTCGTACGAGCCCTCCAGGCCCGCGACGACGAACGGCTCGTTCACGTGCTGCTGGTGGACCTTGTTCGGGAAGTACACGTCCAGCGGCTTGCCGTTGACGGTCCACTGACCGGTGCCGGGCACCAGGCGGACGCGGGCGACGGCCTCCTTGCGGCGGCCGGTGGCGCCGGCCGGGTTGATCACCGCGACACGACCCGTCTCGGCGCGCTGCTCCGGAGTCGGGTTCGTCTCGGAGGTGTAGGCGACCGGGCCCTCGTTGTCGATGGGGACCTCGGGGTCGAACTCTTCGGTCTCGGTGGTGATGTCGCTCACGCTGGGAATCCTCGTTTACCTGGCTCGTCGATCGCTTACTGGGCGATCTGGGTGATCTCGAACGGCTTCGGCTGCTGGGCGGAGTGCGGGTGCTCCGGACCGGCGTACACCTTCAGCTTGGTGAGCAGCTTCCGGCTCAGGCGGTTCTTCGGCAGCATGCCCCAGACAGCCTTCTCGACGGCCTTGCGAGGGTCCTTGTCGAGGATCTCGCCGATCGGCGTGGCCGTCAGACCACCCGGGTGACCCGAGTGGCGGTACGCCAGCTTGTCCGTCCGCTTGGTGCCGGACAGGGCGACCTTGGAAGCGTTGATGACGACGACGAAGTCACCGCCGTCCACGTGCGGCGCGAACGTCGGCTTGTGCTTGCCACGCAGCAGGGTGGCGATCTGGACGGCGAGCCGACCGAGCGTGACGTCGGTGGCGTCGATCACGTGCCACTCGCGGGTGACGTCAGCAGGCTTCGGGCTGTACGTGCGCACGGTCGTTGACCTTCGTTTCTCAGAGGTTGACAAAACTGGTACGTCGGCGAATGGTCCGCCGACGGGGCTGGGACCTGGAACGCACAACAGCAGCCCAGAATACCGGCGGTGTCCGCCCCGGGTCAAAGCGAGCAAATCCCCGCCGGAGGCCCCGGCTTGGAAGCAGACCCCGACAGCACTAGTTTAGCGGTGAAGATTGCAGTCCGATCCGCGTCCCGCCGGCTGACGATAACCCTCACTCACCAGGCGATGACGCCAGCTTCCGAAGAGGGCATTGTGACCGATCAGTCGCTCACCGTCCGGGACAACCGGACCGGCAAGGACTTCGACCTTGCCATCACCGATGGCACCATCCGTGCCGCCGATCTCAAGCAGATCAGCGCATCCGACGGCGACGGTGGCCTGGCCACCTACGACCCCGGGTTCGTGAACACCGCCTCCTGCCGTTCGTCCGTCACCTTCATCGACGGCGACAAGGGCATCCTGGAGTACCGCGGGTACCCGATCGAGCAGCTCGCCGAGCAGTCGAACTACCTCGAGGTGGCTTACCTGCTGGTGAACGGCAAGCTGCCGAACAAGGCGGAGTACGAGGCCTGGGCCCACGACGTGACGTATCACACGTTCGTGCACGAGAACCTGAAGACCTTCATGCAGGGCTTCCGGTACGACGCTCACCCGATGGGCATGCTGGCGGCCTCGGTCGGCGCGCTGTCCACCTTCTACCCCGAGTCGCGCAACATCTTCGACGAGGAGTCCCGGGCCCTGCAGATCCGGCGGCTGATCGCGAAGATGCCGACGCTGGGCGCGTTCGCCTTCCGGCACGCCCAGGGCAAGCCGTACGTGTACCCGGACAACGAGCTCAGCTACACGGCGAACTTCCTGTCCATGCTGTTCAAGATGAGCGAGCCCAAGTACGCCGCCGACGACCGGCTGGTGCGGGCACTGGAGATCCTGTTCATCCTGCACGCCGACCACGAGCAGAACGCCTCCACCAACGCGGTGCGGGCGATCGGCTCCACCCAGGTGGATCCATACACGGCGGTGGCCGGCGGTATCGGCGCGCTCTACGGCCCGCTGCACGGCGGCGCCAACGAGGCGGTGCTGAAGATGCTCCGCCGGGTCGGCTCGGTGGACAACGTTCCGTCGTTCATCGAAGGCGTCAAGAACGGCGACGAGCGGCTGATGGGCTTCGGTCACCGGGTCTACAAGAACTACGACCCGCGAGCCAAGATCATCAAGAAGGCCGCCGACGACGTGTTCGAGGTGACGGGGATCAACCCGCTGCTGAAGATCGCCGTCGAGCTGGAGAAGATCGCGCTCGAGGACGAGTACTTCGTCTCCCGCAAGCTCTACCCGAACGTCGACTTCTACTCCGGCCTGATCTACGAGGCACTGCAGTTCCCGCCGGAGATGTTCACCGTGCTGTTCGCCATCCCGCGCACCTCGGGCTGGCTGGCGCAGTGGCTGGAGATGCTCGGCGACACCGACCAGAAGATCGCCCGCCCCAAGCAGATCTACACCGGCGAGCGCGGCGTCCAGTACGTCCCCATGGGCGACCGCTGACCCACAGTTGACAAGGCCCCGCGATCACCCGGTCGCGGGGCCTTCGCGTATCTGCTTCAAGGGGCGGCGTTAAGTCCTGAGACCGGATAGCTTCAGTGGATGGACACGCTGGAGGGGAAGATCGCGCTGGTCACCGGGGCCAGTCGCGGTGTGGGGCAAGGGATCGCTCTCGGGCTGGGTGAGCAGGGAGCGACCGTCTACGTCACCGGCCGGACCGAGGTCGGTGGTTCGCCGACGACGCCGTTCGCCGGCACTGTGCAGGAGACGGCCGAGGAAGTGACGGCCCTTGGCGGGCACGGGATACCGATCGCCTGCGACCACCGCGACGACGAACAGACCCGGCGGGCCGTCGGGCAGGTGCTGGCGGAGGCCGGCCGCCTCGATGTGCTGGTGAACAACGTCTGGGGCGGCTACGAGCATTTCTGGGACGGGACGCCGTTCTGGCTCGAGGCCGGTTTCTGGACCGCGCCGATCGACCGCTGGGACTCGATGTTCCAGGCCGGGGTGCGGGCCCATTACGTGACCAGCGTGGCGGCGGCGCCGGCGATGGTCGCCCAGGGGTCCGGGCTGATCGTCAACGTCTCGTCGGACGCCGCGGACAAGGACGATCAAGGCGTCAGCTACGGCGTCGCGAAGGCGGCGACCGACCGGATGGTTGCCTGCATGGCACACGACCTGCGCGACCACGGCGTGGCCGCGGTGTCGTTGCACCCGGGCCTGGTGCGAACCGACTCGGTCCTGGCCGCCGCCGAGCACTTCGACCTCTCCGACTCGGAGTCCCCCCAGTTCATCGGCCGCGCCGTCGCCGCCCTGGCCGCCGACCCCGACATCATGCGCTTCACCGGCCAGGTGGTGCGCTCAGCCGAACTCGGCCAGGAATACGCCTTCACCGACATCGACGGCCGCCACCCAGGCACCGGCGGCCTGCCCTACCAGCCCCCAACCACCTGAGGCGCTCCCGCCGGAGGTGGTGTTCTGGCGAATGGTTAATGTGTAGTGAATTAACCAACTTATGGGTATTGACCGGGTCTTGGGGTCAGGTTAATGCTTTCACCATGAGTCGGGAAGGGCGGACGACGCTTCGGGATGTGGCGGAGGTTGCCGGGGTTTCGGTGGCGACCTGCTCGTATGTGTTGAGCGGGCGGGCGGATCGGACGACCCCGCTGCCCGAGCCGACCCGGCGAAGGGTCGAGGAGGCTGCGCGGCAGCTCGGGTACAAGGGCAACACGGCCGCCCGGAGCCTGCGCCGGCAGCGGTCCGAGCTGATCGCACTCGTGTACGCCCCTCCGGTCGGGCCCTGGCTGGATCGGCTGACCATGGAGTGCGAGGACATCGCCGCCGCTCACGGCTACTCCGTGATCGGAGTCCCGGTACGACGCCTCGATCGCGCCGCCCAGTCGTTACGCGTCATCACCCGCGGCCACGTGGACGCCGCGATCTTCACGCCCGGCCTGAGTGATGACCTGGATCTGACCGCAGCCCGGCGATCCACCCGGGCGTTGATGGCGTTCAGCGACAACCTCGAGCTCGAGGGTGTGGACGTCGTACGCAACAACGTCCGTCAGGCGGTGGCGGAGGCGACCACCTACCTCCTCAGCACGGGCCGGGAGCGGATCGCGTTCCTGTCGCACACCACACCCCACGATGACCGGTACGGCGGGTACGTCGACGCTCTCCAGGCGCACGGCCGAGAGGTCGATCCGGAGCTGGTCCGCATCGGGGCAGCCTCGCGCGAGGAGGCGGTCCTGGTGGTCCGCGAGCTCCTCGATTCCCCGAAAACCCCGGACGCGCTCGTCTCCGAGTCGGACCGGGGTGCGTTCGCCGCACTGCAGGCGGCGGTCGACCGTGGTTTCAAGGTGCCGGACGACCTCGCCGTGATCGGCACCGGCAACACCCTCGAAGCGACCTACTCGTCGCCGCCGCTGACCAGCGTCGGCATGTACCAGCTGGACTTCTCCGAGATGGTCGAGGCGCTGTTCGCGCGTATCGACGACCCCACGCTGCCGGCCCGGGAGCTGTCCATGCCCTGGGTCCTGAACCGCCGCGCATCCGCCTAGAAACTCCGCCGCCCAACCCACACCCGCGCCATTGGAAAGGTTCGTCATGCCCTCTTTCGACCGCCGCTCGTTCCTCCAGCTCGGGCTTGGTGTCACCGTCCTCGGCGCGGTCGGCACCGGCTGCTCGCCGGCCACTCCGGCGGCGAAGAAGCAGGACCCCCGGACGTTCACCATCTACTGGAACGCCGGGCACGGCTATCAGGCCTACAAGGACGTGATCGACCAGTTCGGCAAGGATCACGACCTGCAGATGAACTGGCAGAAGTTCCAATGGCCGGACCTGACCACCAAGCTGACCGCGGACTTCCGGTCCGGGAACGTGCCGGATCTGGTCGAGGAGGTCAGCGCCGGAACGGGAACGCAGTACGGGCTGGCCGGCAACGTGCTGGCCCTGGACGAGTTCGCCGCCGCGGACCAGGCGTTCGGCTTCCCCGGCGACTTCATCGACCAGGCCGTGGTCGCCCGGCAGTACGAGGGCAAGACGTACTCGATCCCGTTGCACCTGACCGCCAACGGCCTGGTCTTCTACAACAAGGCGATGGTCGACAAGCCGCCGACCACCTGGGACGAGTTCCTCGAGATCGCGAAGTCGACGACCAAGGACAAGGTTTCCGGTACGGCGCTCAACGCCGACGCGAGCTACAGCGGCCCGTTCTACAGCCAGCAGAAAGTCGACTTCAGCCAGGTCGCGGCCAAGCAGTTCATGATGCCGGCCGACGGCGCCCGGACCGCGTTGCAGTACATGCAGGACCTCATCTTCACCCACAAGGTCTCCCCCGCGCCGGTGGCGACCACGGACTACTCCGGTCCGCAGAAGCTGTTCTCGGCCAAGCGGGCGGCGATGTTCGTGTCCGGGCCGTGGGACATCGGCCCGATCCGGCAGGGCAGCCCCGATATCGACCTCGGTCTCGCCGTACCGCTGACCGGTGCGATCCAGGCCTCGTCGATGGCCGGCGCCGGGCTGATGATCCCGGCCAAGGCCAAGGACCCCAAGCTGTCATGGGAGTTGCTGACCAAGCTGACCGCGGTGAAGACCGAGCTGGCCGCCACCAAGGAGGCCGGGATGTCGATGCCGCGGAAGAGCTGGGCCGCCGACCCGTCGGTCGCCTCCGATCCCAACCTGGGCACGATCGCCAAGGCGCTCGCAGTCGTGGCCAAGCAGGACGTCGCGCTGTCCGCGAGCGGTAAGGCGGCCCAGATCGCCGAGCTGTGGAAGAAGGCGTACCAGCAGATGATCATCCAGCACGCGCCGGTCGAGCAGACGCTGGCCGACTTCCGCAAACAGGCCGGGGCAGCGCTGTGACCCGTCGCCGTCAGGCCGCGACCGCGTGGCTGTTCCTGACTCCGGCAGTGCTGTTCTTCGTCCTGTTGTTCTTCCTCCCGATCGGCAACCAACTGCTGACCGGCCTGTACGACGCCGACGGCGTCTCGTTCGTCGGCCCGGGCAACTTCAGTCGCGCGTTGACCGATCCCGAAGTCCTGCATTCGTTCCTGATCACGCTGTTGTACGCCGCGGGCACTTTGATCGTCGGTACGGCGGTGGGCCTCGGACTGGCCGTGATCCTCAACCAGGCGATCCCTGGGCGCACGCTGTTCCGCTCGGTGCTGCTGATCCCTTATCTGACCTCGGTTTCGATCGTCGGCCTGCTGTGGCGGAACATCCTCGATCCGCAGGTCGGCATCCTCAACCGGCTGCTCGAGTCCCTCGGGCTGCCCGGCCAGACCTGGCTGAGTACGCATCCGCTGGCCACGATCGTCGGCATCACGGTCTGGTCCGGCGCGGGGTACACGATGGTGCTGTTCCTGGCCGGCCTGCAGGGGATCCCGGCTCTGTACTACGAGGCCGCGCGGATCGACGGGGCCGGGCCCTGGCGGCGGTTCTTCGCGATCACGCTGCCGTTGCTCGCGCCGACCACGCTCTTCGTTTCGATCATCGGGTTGATCAGCACGTTGCAGCAGTTCGCGCTGCCGTACATCGTGACCGGCGGCGGCCCCGGGAACGCGACTTCGCTCTATGCCCATCGGCTGTTCATCGTCGCGTTCAACGACAACGACTTCGGCTACGCGTCGGCGCTGTCGGTGCTGCTGCTTCTCGTCGTACTGGTGCTTTCACTGCTGCAGTTGCGGATCGGAGACCGGGCCAATGCGTGAACGGCTCTTCCCCGGCGACCGGGTCGCGGCGTACGTCGTACTGGTGGCGCTCGGGCTCGTCACCGTACTGCCGTTGCTGTACATGATCGTGCTGGCGTTGCAGAGTGATGCCGAGGTGCAGTCGGGTGATCCGGTGTTGTGGCCCGCCGAGTTGCAGTGGGGGAACTTCACCCGGTTGTTCGAGGCGGCGCCGTTCGCGCGGTTCTTCGTGAACAGCCTCGTGATGGCCGGGGCGATCACCGTCGCGCACCTGATCTTCGACCCGCTGGTCGGGTACGTGTTCGCGAAGATGGAGTTCCCGGGGAAGCGGATGGCGTTCGTCGCGGTGCTGTCCACGCTGATGGTGCCGTTCTTCGTCCGGATGCTGCCGATCTACGCGATCTTCGCCAACCTGGGCTGGATCGACACCTACCAAGGGCTGATCGTCCCGTTCCTGATGGATGCCTACGGCATCTTTCTGATGCGGCAGTTCATCCGGCCGCTGCCGGACGAGCTGGTCGAGGCGGCCCGGGTGGACGGTGCCGGCGAGTTCCGCATCTACTTGCGGGTGATCCTGCCGCAGTGCAAGCCGGCGCTCGCCGTCCTCGGGCTGTTCACCTTCGTCTTCCAGTGGAACGAGTTCCTCTGGCCGCTGATCGCCACCAGCCGGACCGAGATGCGCACGCTGCCGATCGGGCTGACGCTGTTCAACCAGGAGTACTTCACCCAGTGGAACCTGACCGCGGCCGGCGCGTTGCTGCTGTTCGTCCCGACCGCACTCTTCTTCGTGATCACCCAGAAATTCCTGGTCGAGGGCATCGCGCTCTCCGGCCTCAAGTGAGGATTGTTGATGCGCCCCAATGTGATCGTCTTCTTCACCGACCAGCAGCGCTGGGACACCGTCGGGAGCCCGCTGGGCATCACCCCGAACCTCGACCTGATGGCCCGCCACGGCACCTCCTTCGAGACGGCGTGCACGACCAATCCCGTGTGCGCACCGGCCCGCGCGGCGATGCAGACCGGCATGTACCCGACGAACACCGGTGTCTTCCGCAACAACGTGCCACTGCCCACGGACGCGCCCACTCTCGGCCGCCTGTTCGGTACGGCGGGCTACCAGACCGGCTACATCGGCAAGTGGCACCTCGGCACCCAGGACCCCGTTCCCGTCGAGGAACAGGGCGGCTACGACTTCTGGCTGGCCTCGAACCTGCTCGAGTTCACGTCAGACGCGTACCGGACTGTCGTGTACGACCGGGACGGCGAGCCAGTGCGTCTGCCCGGCTACCGGCCGGACGCGCTGACGGATGCCGCGATCCGGTTCGTCACCAAGGCCTCGACGGATGACCGCCCGTTCATGCTCTTCCTGTCGTTGATCGAGCCACACCACCAGAACGAGCACGACGACTACCCAGCCCCTGAGGTCTACCGCGACACGTACAACGGCGCGTGGTTGCCACCGGACCTCGCCACACTTCCAGGTACGGCGTACCAGCACGCCGCCGGGTACTACGGCCAGATCAAGCGGGTCGACGAGTGCCTCGGGCGGCTCCGCGACGCACTGGTCAGTCTGGACCTGCTGCACGACACCCTGGTCGTCTACACATCGGACCACGGCTCCCACTTCAAGACGCGCAACAACGAGTACAAGCGCTCACCGCATGACGGGTCAGTCAGGGTCCCGCTGGTTGTGGAGGGTCCTGGCTACCGCGGTGGTACTCGCGTCGGCGTACCGGTCAGCACAGTGGACGTCGTACCGACGGTGCTTGATGCGGCCGGGATCGAGTTGCCTGATCATCTGGACGGCGTACCCCTGCGTCAACGGACAGCCAGCGACGGTGTGCTGATCCAGGTGAGCGAGTCGGAGGTAGGCCGTGCACTGCGGACAGACCGGTGGAAGTACTACGTCCACGCGCCGGACGTGGGTGACGAGCCGGCCGCCGACCACTACGTCGAGCGGGCGTTGTACGACCTCACCGCTGACCCGTATGAGCTGGACAACCTCATCGACAGTGCTGGGCATCAAGAGATCGCTGCGGAGCTGCGGGACGCGCTCATCGCCGAGGTGGCGCGGATCGAGCGACAGGAGGTGACCGTCGCGGCGTTTCCGGACGTGCGGGACCGCGGGCGGTTCGCCGTAACCACCGTGCAACGGCTGAAGCTGGACGGTCGACGGCTCGAGTGACCTACTCCCCCAGGCCTCAGGGTCTCCCTGAGTCGTACCTCGGCTGGGGTAGCCGAAGTGCCGTCGTGCACCCGACGCGGTAGAGGGGTGCTGACGGCGACGCTGTTGTGGTCATCGACTGCGACAGGGAGAAACGACCATGAATGCCTTGCTTTACAAGGGAAATCGTATTGCCGACGCGCTCGGGCGGCACAGCGTCGACATCCTCCGGGTCAGCCTCGGGCTGGTCTTTCTGGGATTCGGCGTACTGAAGTTCTTCCCCGGAGCCAGCCCGGCGGAGGCACTGGTGATGCGGACCATCGACACACTCACTCTCGGCGTCATCGACGGGCGGAACGCCGTCCTGCTGACCGCGCTGATGGAGTGCTTCATCGGCCTGACCCTGGTCACCGGGAAGTTCCTGCGGACCGGGCTGTTGGTGCTCGGGTTCTCGCTGGTCGGGATCATGTCGCCGCTGGCGCTGTTCTTCGGCGACCTGTTCCCGGGGACGCCGACGCTGGAGGCGCAGTACGTGCTGAAGGACATCGTGCTAGCGGCCGCCGGTCTGGTGATCGCCGCGAAGGCCCTGGCCGCGTCACCACTGCGGCTGCAGGCTTGAGCACTTGGAGATGGCCCCGGGCGGGCTCAGTTGCCTCGGTCCGGGGCCATCCGGCGCCTCTGCCGACTACGACGCGGCCGGGGCGCTCGCCGGTTCCTTGAGATGTACGACGAGATCGTCGACCTGACCGCGGGCCCGGATCATCGCGACGTGGTCGATGTAGTCGCGGGACTCGACGATCAGGCCATCCCGGACGCGCAGCACGAACACGCAGGGCGCGGTGAACGGCTCCCCGGTCGCGATCACGGTGCCGGCGTAGTCGAACTCGGCGACGATCACCTCCGGGTCGGCAGTGTGATGGACCCGGATGTTCTCCGGCTGGAAGCGGACCTTCCCGACCACCCGTGGTGCGTTGACGCCGAAGTGCTCGCTCAACGCTTCCCGGCTGAGCAACGGGTGATCGCCGTACGGGTTCATCGGGTGGCGTACGTCGGTCTGCTCGGCGTACAGCGCGGGGAGCGCGTCGAAGTCGCGGTCCGCGACCCCGTGGACGAGCTTCAGGAAGACCTCTTCGGGAGTCATCGGGTTCCTCTCGGATAAACGGAGTAGCGACTCCGAATATACGGAGCGCCGACTTCGTTTACAACCCAGCACTCGGTCGCGGCGTCTCCTAGGCTGGGAGACAACGAAGGGGAGCAGGGTGCGAGCAGACGCGCGGGACAACCGAGCACGGATCATGACCGCGGCGGACGAGGTTTTCGGCCGGTCGCCGAGCGCGTCCACCGACGATGTGGCGAAACTGGCCGGTGTCGGTATCGCGACCGTGTTCCGGCACTTCCCGACCAAGACCGAGCTGCTCGAGGCGGTGCTCACCCTGCGGCTGGAGCGGCTGCGCGACCGAGCCATCGAGCTTGCCGACAGCAACCATCCGGGCGAGGCGTTCTTCGGGTTCTTCACCCAGGTGGTCTCGGAGTCCGCATCGAAGCTGGCAATCGCCGAAGCCCTCACCGCCGCCGGTTCGGCCGCCGGCGCGGACGCGAAGAAGGCGGGCAGCGGTTTGCGGGAGGCCTTCAACACCCTTCTCACCCGGGCCCAGGAGGATGGCGTCGTACGGCGGGATGCCGGACTGACCGAGGTCTACGCGCTCCTGATCGGCGCATCCCGGGGAGCGACCGCGGTCGGGCTCGAGCCGGAGACCCGGGAGCGGATGCTCGGGATGATCTTCGACGGCTTGCAGCCGCGTCCGTGAGGCGGCGCTGGAGAGCCTGGTCCCGCAAACGCCGAGTGCTGATGGTCCTGGCACTCGCGTTCGTCCTGCTGATCCCGGTCCCGCTGGGCGCCTACGCGGTGTCCCTGCGGTTCCAGTACGCCGGTGATCCGGCAGCCGAAGCGCGGACGCGGAACAACGACGCACTGTGGCTCGGTCATGCCTGGGTGGACGGACGGAAGACCCAGGCGGACGTGACCGCACTGGCCCGGCAGCTCGAGGGCACGGGGATCAGAGATCTCTACGTCCACGCCGGCCCGTTGGCGCATGACGGCTCTCTGTCGCTGTCGAAGCGGTCTCCGCAGGCGCGGTGGTTCACGTCAGCCATGCGGGCCGCGGCGCCCGACGTACGCGTGCAAGCGTGGCTCGGTGACATCGTGCAGCCGGGGAAGAACCCGGGGATGAACCTGGACGACCCGGCCGTGCGGACACGGGTCGTGGCGTCGTCGGCCGCCGTACTCGATCAGGGCTTTCAGGGCATCCACTTCGACTTCGAGCCAGTGCACTCCGGGTCGGCTGGGTTCCTCGCCGTACTGGACGAAACACATGTGCTGACGGCGAAGCGCGACGTACCCCTGTCGGTCGCGGCAGCGCAGCTGGAGCCGCTCTGGCACATCAACGCCCTCCCGCTGGCCCTGACCGGCGAGGGCAAGTGGTGGTCGCAGGACTACTTCGCCGACGTGGCTCGCCGGGTCGAACAGATCGCCGTCATGTCCTACGACACCGCGATGCCACTGGAGTCCTTGTACGGCGGCTATGTCGCCCAGCAAACCAAGCTCGCGCTGGAGGCGACACCGGCAACGACGGACCTGCTGATGGGCCTACCTGCCTACTGGGAGAGCAACCCCTCCCACTGGGGCCACGCCGAAACCGTCGCAGCAGCGGTCCGAGGCGCCCGACTCGCCCTCGGCACGTCAACCCGCCAGAACTTCGGCCTAGCCATGTACGTCGACTTCACCGCCACCCCAGACCACTGGACCGCCTACCACGACGGCTGGTGCGTAGCGCCTTAGACGAGCCGGACCAGGACGACAACTGCTGCACAAGCCAGGTAGAAGCCGCCTTCGACCAGGGCCTGCGGATTGAGCTGGCGACGGCCCGGCGTGGCCGGCAGACCGCTCCGCGCCCTGATCCGCAAAGCCTCGAAGACCGCGGCGACTCCGGCGGCCTGGTCCTTCCCGAGGCTGCCGATCAGATGCCAGTCCGCCCCGGTCCTCAAGGTCAGCCGGCCGGCGCCGAACTCGACCGCGTCGATCGTCTGCCAGTCGATCACCGCGTCGAACCAGCCGCGCCGGATCCGGAGCTCGGTGGCGGACGCGACGACCCGATAGAAGACGTCGTCGCCGAGGACACGCAGCAGGGTGGCGCCACCGGCCACCGCACCGATCGCAGGGATCCAGTCGCCCCAGCTCGCGAACAAGCCGCCGGCAGCCGGCGCGACCAGCAGCACACCGACCAGCGCCACGCGCAGCCACCACTCCGGCGCCTCGACCGGCACCGTCCACGGCAGTGTCGGCAGCTCACGCGCCGGATCGACGCGCCCGGGCTCGACCCACGCGTTCCTGGCCTCGATCTCGGCCTGCGAATCGAGCGGGACGAACGACTCGACGCTCCACGGTGTACGACGCGGCGCGCGCAGCGGACCCGCCGGACGCAGTGCGGTGTCGCCGACCATCAGGGTCAGCCAACTACCTTCGGCCAGTTCGCCGACCAGCAATGCCTCCCCGTCGTAGCGGCTGACCGTGCGCGACCACTCGTCCCGGACGGACGGCGGAACGTCCTCCTCCTCGTCGTCGAGGCCGTCGATGGCGGCGGACAGCCGGTCGTCCGCCGACGGGTCGTCCAGGTCGATCGATACGAGGCCGAGAACGACATCGCCGTCGGCTGAGCGGATGACGAAGTCCAGCGAGGCATCCGGGCTGACCCGGACCGGCAGGCCGGGCGCGGTCCAGGACCGGCGTGGGCGGGCCCTGCGCCGGCGGATGTCCCGCAGGACAAGGATGATCGCCAGTAACCAGGCACCACCGGCCACCGCGTACCAGCCGGTGTGGTCGGCGGGCTCGATCCGAAGCCGTACCCAATCGTCGTCGGCAGGATCGATCAGGACCGCGATCGACGTACCTGGCTCGTAGTTGTCGAGCACACTGACCACTCGCCGGTTCCCGTCCGGCAGCTTGAGCTCCAGGTCACCGTCGTACGTCTGGCCTGCCACAGCTGTCTGCTCGATGGCACGGCGTACATGGGTCTGCTCCTGCTGGTCCTGCCATCTCATCACGCCGAGGGCCGCGGCCCCTACGACCACGAGGACCACCGCGACCACGATCCGTCCGGTCGGACCCAAGGGCCTGGCGGCTGGGACCATCACCGGCCGTCTGGGCGGCTCGGCCGTCAGTGCGGCCTGCTTGTGACGGCTGACTGCCATCCACACACCCAGTGCGAGACAACCGGTCGCGAACAGCGCCCACTCCGGCACCACCGAACCGCCGTCGTAGCAGACCTGGGCTGCGAAGAACCCCACCCCAGCGACCGCGGCCAAGCCAGGTCGCCACCACCACAGGACGAGTGAGGCGACGAACGGGACCAGCGTCAGCGCGAACGCCGGGTCCGGCGCGCAGATCGTCGGATCCTCAGTGCAGGGCACGTCCTCCGTGGTCGCGAACGTCACCACGGTCGCAGCGAGCCACACTGCCGGCATCAGCCAGCGGTAGAGCCAACTGGGTACGACGGTGTTGGCCCAGCGCGTAGCCAGGTCGGATGTCATCGAGCTCCCCCTCGACGCGGTGGGAGAACTGTAAGGGTCAGCGGGCGCGTTCGACGCGGCCTTCGTCCCAGACTGGGTCGTTGGACTCGTAGACGGAGCCGTCTGCGCCGAAGACGAGGTAGCGGTCGAAGCCGCGGGCGAACCAGCGGTCGTGGGTGACGGCGAGGACTGTCCCGTCGAACGAGTCGAGGCCTTCTTCCAGAGCCTCGGCCGACTCGACGTCGAGGTTGTCGGTGGGCTCGTCGAGCAGGAGGAGCGTGGCACCGGACAACTCGAGCAGGAGGATCTGGAACCGGGCCTGCTGACCGCCGGAGAGGCTGTCGAAGGTCTGCTCCGCCGCATGGGCCAGCTCGTACCGGTCCAGTTTGCGCGAGGCCAGCTCGCGGCCCATGCCCTCTCGGTGCTCGTCACCCCGGTGCAGGATCTCCAGCAGCGTGCGGCCGACCAGCTCAGGGTGCTCATGCGTCTGCGCGAACCAGCCCGGTCGCACCCGCGCACCCAGCTTGGCGTTGCCGGTGTGCGCCACCGGTGTGATCTCCACGTCGCCAACCGGCCGGTGCTCGACGTCGGGGTCCGAGCCACCGTTGGCGAGTAGCCGCAGGAAGTGCGACTTGCCGGACCCGTTCGACCCCAGGACGGCGACGCGTTCGCCGTACCAGACCTCGAGGTCGAAGGGCTTCATCAGGCCGGTCAGCTCCAGACCGGTGCACACCACCGCGCGCTTGCCGGTGCGGCCGCCGGTGAGCCGCATGCTGACCTTCTGCTCACGCGGGATCGCCTGCGGCGGCCCGGCCTCCTCGAACTTGCGCAACCGGGTCTGCGCGGCCCGGTAACGCGACGCCATGTCGGAGTTGTACGCCGCCTTCTGCTTGTACATCAGCATCTGCGCACGCAGCTTGGCGTGCTCCTCGTCCCAGCGCTTGCGCAGCTCCTCGAACCGCTCGAACCGGTGCTGCCTGGCCTCGTGGTACGTCCTGAAGCCACCGCCGTGCGTCCACACCGTGTTGCCGGCGGCACCGAGTTCCACCGTGACGATCCGGGTGGCGGTGTTGGCCAGCAGCTCACGGTCGTGACTGATGTAGAGCACCGTCTTGTCGGTGCTGCGGAGCTGCTCCTCCAGCCAGCGCTTCCCCGGTACGTCGAGATAGTTGTCCGGCTCGTCCAGCATCAGGACCTCGTCGGGACCGCGGAGCAGAGCCTCCAGGACCAGGCGCTTCTGCTCACCGCCGGACAGGGTCTTCACCTCGCGCCAGCGACAGCGGTCGAAGGGGATGCCAAGTGCGGCCGTCGTACACACGTCCCAGAGGACCTCTGCGTCGTACCCGCCGACCTCGCCCCAGTCCGCCACCGCTTGGGCGTACTTGAGCTGGGTCTTCTCGTCGTCGGCGTCCATCATCGTCAGCTCGGCCTTGTCCAGCTTGGCCGCGGCGGCCTGGATCGCCTCGGGTGCGACCGAGAGCAGCAGGTCGCGGACGGTCGACGAGTCCCGGACCGAGCCGACGAACTGCCGCATCACCCCGAGGCCGCCGGACCGCGCGATGCTGCCGCTGTGCGGTTTCAGGTCACCCGCGATGATCCTGGTCAGCGTGGTCTTGCCAGAACCGTTGGCCCCGACCAGCGCGACCTTGGCCCCGTCCCCGACCCGGAACGTGATGTCGTCCAGCAACACCCGCCCGTCCGGCAGCTCGAACCCGACCCCGCCCACATCCACGTGACCCATCGCACCAGTCTGACCGACCGGCCCGAAGCAGGCGACCAGTTATCGACCCCTGAGCTGGAATGATCGGCGCTGGTCTGAGGTGAGGAAGGTGCGAATGGACGCCTATCTGGAGGCGCAACGGGTGTACGCCGCCGCAGTGATGTCGACCGCGACGGGACAGGATCGGGTGGCTGAACTGCATCGCACCCTGGAGCGGATGGGCGACCTGGCGGCCGCGACCGCACCGGCCGAGCGGGCCGCCGTACTGCTGATGAACAGCGCGATCGCCGAACTGATCATCACCCTGCCGGAGGAGACCCGATGAGTGAGCTTCCGCGCGGCCCGGAGATCCTGCCCGGCACCTGGGAGTACGAGTGGGTATCGGCAGTCGTCGATCGGGCCGCGGAGCGCGCCGGCCGGCCCTCCAACTGGAACCGGCGGCTGTACGAGGAGCCGAGCCAGGTGAGCGGGATCTACCACACCGACGGCAGCATGACCGTCAGCCGGACCCACGTGCTCGACCCGGCGCGCCCCGCCTACACGCCAGGGCACACGCCCACCAACGACGAGCGAGCGGCCGCCGGAGCCGCGACCATGATGGCGGTGTACCAGGCGCGGCTCTCGCTGTCCTCGTTCGGCGACGACAGCGTGCCCGGCGCCACGCCGCTCGGGTCGCTGGAAGACCTGGCCCTCGAGCGGGCGCTGGCCGACCGGTTCACCCAGAGGTACGGCGACAGGATCGCCGAGGACGTGGGCAGCAAGCATGATCTGCACGTCGGCATGGGTCGTCCGGCGTTCCCCGCCTACACGACGGCCACGGATCGGCTCATGTACCCCCTGGCCGGTGCCACCGGGATGGGCGTGGACGAGCTCCGCGACCTGATCGAGCGGACCGAGCGCCCGCAGCGATTCAACGCGATCGCCGACCGGGTGATCGACCACGAGCTGGGCGACCTGGTCCCCGAGTCGCACCGGGCACAGCTGCGCGAGGACCTGAGCGGACCACTCAAGCGCGGGCTCGGCGGGCTGGCGATGACCGAGCTCAGCCAGCACGCGCACCCCGGGTCGAAGTTGACCTGGGGTGACCGTTCGGCGGAGTGGACCACCGCCGAGTTCGACACGAACCTCGAGGACATCAAGGCGCACTACGAGTCCTGGCGCGATGAGCACCCGGGCACCGAGCCGCCCATGCTGCCGGACTCCCTGCGTGAGACCTTCGCCGACCGCCAGGAGGAGATCCGGCAGATCTGGGCGGACGCGGGCTGGCCGGCGCAGCGCCCGGTGCCGGGCTACGAGGAGAACGCCCGGCTGCCGGAGCAGCCCTATCCGTCCCCGCGCGAGCAGGAGAACGCCGTGCTGCAGAAGTGGCTGTGGTCTCACACAGCGCCGAGCCAGCAGGCCGCGACCGCGAGCGAACAGGCCGACAATGTGCGGCCCATCGGTACGGCGCCCCGCACCCGAGGTCACGGGATCGAGTGAGCTACCAGCCCTCGAGCGCGTCCAGGTAGGTGCTGCCGGCCGGACGGACCGTGCCGGTCATGAAGAGCTTGAGTGGTGCGGCGTACAGACCGTACGTGCGGGAGCCGGTGAAGAAGCCGGCCGAGTCGCAGCCGTCGTACTCGACCCAGATCTCCCGGACGCCGAGTGACGTGTCGAACCGCAGCACGATCGCCTCCGACGGCCGCGCGGTCTGTGGGGTGCACTTGAACACCGGTAGGTCCGGGTTCCGCTCCGGCAGCACCTTGATCGCGTCGACCACCTGCTGCGCGATACCGGCGTTGAAGACCTGCTGGCCGAGCAGCATCGTGGCACCGGGTGTGAGCCGGTAGCGACACGCCTGCATCCCCAGCACCGGCGTCTCGACGTCCAGCCCGGTCCCACGCGGTACGGCGTTGCGCCCGCCCGCCTGCAGGATCGGATGGTCGCCCGGGCAGGCCGCGTCCTCCGACTGCGGAGGCAGGATCCCCGGCGAGCGAGACCCGGTCCCGGCCCCCGACGCCGAGCTCTCGCCCTTGCTGTCCTGGGCGCTCGAGGCGATCGGCGACGGATCTCCGATCGCGTTCCAGACACCTCCGATGGACGCAGCCACCACCACGGCCGCCGCGGCCATCACCATCCCCTGCCGGCGCTTGCGGACCCGCCGTCGTGCCTCTGCCGCCAGCAGGCTGCCGCGTGGACCAGTGGCCGCGCCGGAGTGCTGCTGGAACGACTCGGCGATCTTGGGGCCGAGCTCCTGCTCAGACTCGTGCTCAGGCATCCTCGGCTCCTTCCTTGCTCAGCGTGGTCTTCAGTGCTGCCAGTGCCCGGTGTACATGCGACCGGGCGGTCGCCTCCGCGCAGTGCAGCAGCGCACCGATCTCGGCGTAGGAGAGCTCCTCGTAGAAGCGCAGTACGACGGCTGCCCGCTGTTTGTCCGGAAGCGTCGAGCACAGCGCCCAGACCGCATCGGACTCGGCTCTGTCGGCGGCACCGTCCGGAGCCGGCGGCCCGGTCCGGACCGGGTCGGCGGCCGGTGCCTCCCGGCGGCGGAAGCGACGCCACCAGGAGATGTGTGCGTTCACCACCATGCGCTTCACGTACGCCTCGGGGTCGTCGGCGCGGCTCACTCGGCTCCAGCGGGCACAGGCGGTCGTCAGGGCGTCCTGCACCGCGTCCTCGGCCAGGGTGGTGTCCCCGGTGAGGACGTAGGCGAAGCGCAGCAGCGCGTCCGCCTTCTCGGTCACCCAAAGCTCGAAGTCGATCGGCTCCGTCCGTGCCTCTGCTGCCGCCAAGGCTGCCTCCATACCCTCAGGACGGCGCCGCCGCCCGATCCGTTGCAGCCAGTCCACCGTCCCCTGGTTGGCACGGTCGACAAATACCATCACACGCATGGACCGCGGAGACCCCCTGAACAGGCAGGTGGCAGCCTGGCGCCTCATCGACAACCTTCACCAGGCCGTCCGCAGGGCGCTGCCACGCCGTGGCCGGCGGTGGACCGGGACGGTCTACGTCGATCGGAATCCCAGGCTCGATGAGACCTTCGACGGGGAGGTGAACGAGGACGGCTCGATGACGCTGAGCGGAGGTGCGTATTACACCTTGGAGCATGCCAACGCCGCGATGTACGACCGTCCTTTCACGGACCCGCGTGCCGCCACCGGCGCCAGCAGGCGGCTTCGGAGCACCGTGGGTGCCTTCGTTCGCAACTACCTGGAGCTCAGCCACGAGCCGGTCCGGGACGACGTCGCTTCCCGGGCCCTGGACACCGGACTGTGCGCGAACATCACCGCGGCGCACCTGCCGAAGGTGATGGAGGACGTCCGTCTGGAGACGGCCTATCCGGACATCCTGGACCTCCCGAACGAAGATCCCCACCCGAGGCTGCAGGCCGCCGCCGCGGCCCTGTGCGAACGGGTCGGCGAAGCGGCCGGGATCGCACCTGATGACCTGCGCGACCAACTCCAAGCGACGCCGCCGGCCGAGCGCTGGGGCCTGCTGTCCGATGCGCTGATCGAGCAACGACTCGGTGCGCGGCTCGATCGCGGATGGGGGTTCGCCAGCGGGGTTCGCCCCGAGCAGGCCGCAGCCGTCAAGGCTCTGCTGGTCGACGATCTGAGGGACGGGTTCGAAGCCGTTGCCGCGAGCACCGAGGACTCCCGGAGCAACGGCCAGGTCCTCGCCGCGGCGGCGGTTCGGCGGGCGACCGTGCGCCTCGAGGCCTTCGCCAACTCCGGACCGGCGCCGGTCGAGCCGCAGCCGCACGGCCCGGAACCCGCGTACGACCAGGTCTCGGCGATCGTGGACAGCGTGCAACGCGACCTCGCCATGGGGCGCACCGGTGACAACCTTGCCTGGGTGCTCACCCCCGGGCACCAGGTCAACGGCTGGAACGGCGACCTGGAGGCGACGAACGAAGTCCGGGATCTCGGCGAGGCTCGCCCGGACGGCACCCTGGCTTTCGACGCGCGGCGAGTACTCGCGCCGCTCGCGGAGGCGCGCACCTCCCCGCGACCACTCGACCCCAAGCTCCAGGCCGACGTACGCCAAGCCGTCGCCGTCGTCACGCGCGAGGCTGCCCGGCTCTGCTCGCCCAGTGATCCCGGGTCGCAGAACGATCCCGCCGCGCAGGCGATGGAGGACGCGCTGGTCAGGCAGTACGCCAAGTGGCAGACCGACCGGCTCATGACGGACTTCGGGTACGGCGAACCGGACGCCGAAAGCAACCTCATGGCGCCGTCAGACCGCGCGGTGTCCGTGCTCACGCAGTCCATCGGGCAGATCGCTCAAATGAGGCAGCAAGAGGTCGTCTCTCAGCTACTGACCACCAGACGGAGCGACCGGTTCGCCAAGGCCGTCGCGCTCGGCCTCGGCAACGACGCACCGCACCGTGACACGGCGGCGCAGCGGGAGGTCGATACGGTCCTGGTGCCCAGCGTCCAGGCTGCCTTCGCACAGGTCGCCAGGTCCGAGGGCAGACTCGCCTTCCTCACCGGCAACCGCGGTGAGCGAGGCGAGACCCTCGGAAAGCAGGCGGCCGCTCAGATCGCCCAGGCCAAGCAGCACTACGCCTCGCTGCCCAAGGGCGGACCCGGTGCGGATCTTCAGGACAAGTCCCAGGCGGCGGCGATGACCGGGCAGGTGGCGCCAGGATCACCCGCTGCGTCCAGTGCGACCTCCAGCCGTCCGGTGTCGAGCAAGGTCGGTGGGCGGCCGGTCAACGAGATCGGCTAGCGAGCGGCACGGAGTACCCGGAAGCCCTTGGCGCTCGCCTTCCGTTCGCAGGGGTAGCCCTGCTCGGTCAGCCAGCGTTGCAGCGAGTCGCCGCCCAGGTTCTTGCCGACGACGAACCACGCCACCCCGTCGGGCGCGAGACGGGCCAGCCAGTGCAGCAGCATCTTGTGCAGCTCGGCCTTGCCGATGTGGATCGCCGGGTTGGACCAGATCTGGTCGAACCGCACCTCCTCGGGTACGTCGTCCGGCAACGCCGGGTGCACCCGGTCGGCCACTCCGGCCTTGCCCGCGTTCTCCGCGGTCAGCTCCAGTGCCCGTGTGTTCACGTCGACCGCCCACACCTCGGCCTTCGGAGCCTCGACCGCCAGTGCACACGCGAGCGGCCCGTAGCCGGTCCCGAGGTCGAGGAACGTACCGGGACCGATCGGCGGATCCACCTCGCGCAGCAGGACCGCCGTACCGATGTCCAAGCGGTCGCGGGAGAACACACCGGTCGCTGTGGTGAAGGTGTAGTCCCGTCCCCAGATCCGGGCTTCGACAGTACGGCGGATGTCCGCCGAACCGGGCTCTGCCGAGAAGTAGTGGTCAGCCACGCTGGTGCACCTCTCCCCTGACCTGCCGGGCCTGCAGTGCCCGTGCGGCCAGCTCATCGTCGGCCGGGTAGCGCACTTCCTCCAGTGTGAGCCCGTGCGCTGGCACCACCGACACAGCCGAGTCCCGAACCTTCCCAGCCAATACGGCGGCTGGCCAGCTCACGTCACGTCGTCCGTCGCCCACCGGGATCAGCGCACCCACCAGAGCCCGGACCATCGAGTGGCAGAAGGCATCAGCGATCACAGTGCCCTCCAGCTGTCCCACGCCTGTCCGCTGCCAGGAGTACTCCAGCAGCGCCCGCACTGTGCTGGCACCCTCCCGCTTCTTGCAGAAGGCCGCGAAGTCGTGCTCCCCGAGCAGTCCGGCCGCGGCGTCGTTCATCCGGTCCACGTCCAGTGGGCGGCCCACTCGCAGTACATGCCCTCGGGTGAGCGGGTCCCAGCCTGCGGGGTCGTCACACAGGCGGTAGACGTAGCGTCGGGCCAGAGCGGAGAAACGGGCGTCAAAGCCCTCTGGAGCCTCGCTGACGGCGGTGACAGCCACATCCTGGGGTAGGACGCCGTTCAGGCTCCTGAGCAGCCTCAGCGGCTCTACAGCGCCTTCGATGTCCACATGGGTCACCTGGCCACGGGCATGTACGCCGGTGTCGGTCCGGCCGGCGCAGGTGACCACCGGAGGCTCGCGCAACCGCAGTACGACGCGGAGCGTCTCCTCCAGCGTGCCCTGCACGGTCCGGAGACCCTCCTGACGGGCCCAGCCGTGGAAGGCCGTTCCGTCGTACCTCAGGTCTATCCGAAAACGCACACGGCAATCTAACGCAAACAGCGCCCCTCACCGTGCGGTGAGGGGCGCTGTCGGACAGCTGGTGTTACTTGTCCTCGGTCTTCGCGCCCTCGACGACGTCCTGGACGTCCTCGGTCGCGACGACGTCCTGGACCTTCTCGTCCTGAACGTCCTCGACCTTGGCCTCGTCCTCGACCTTGTCGTCGGCGTCGGCCTTCGCCGCCGCCGCCTTCTTGGCCGGGGCCTTCTTCGCGGTCTTCTTCGCCTTCGGTGCGTCGGCCAGTGCCTCGACCAGCTCGATCTTCACCATCGGCGCGTTGTCACCCTTGCGCGGGCCGAGCTTGGTGATCCGGGTGTAGCCGCCCGGACGGTCGGCGTACCGCTCGCCGATCTCGGTGAAGAGCACGTGCACGACGCTCTTGTCCTTGATCCGCTTCATCACCTGGCGGCGCGAGTTCAGGTCACCACGCTTCGCCTTGGTGATCATCGACTCGGCCAGCGGCTGCAGGCGCTTGGCCTTGGCCGCGGTGGTGGTGATGGCGCCGTGCTCGAACAGCGACGTCGCGAGGTTGCTGAGGATCAGCTTCTCGTGCGCCGGGCTGCCGCCCAGCCGGGCACCCTTGGTGGGGGTAGGCATCTCTTGACTCCAGGAATCTCAGGCCGCTCGGGACCCGGGGGTGGTTGACTCAGTACTGCTCGGTCTCGGCGAAGCTCTCGTCCTCGTCCTCGGCCTCGGTGCCGTAGGCCTCGGCGGCCGCACGCAGGTCGAAGCCAGGAGGCGAGTCCTTCAGCGACAGGCCCATCTCGGCCAGCTTCAGCTTGACCTCGTCGATCGACTTGGAGCCGAAGTTGCGGATGTCCAGCAGGTCCTGCTCGCTGCGCGAGATCAGCTCACCCACGGTGTGGATGCCCTCACGCTTGAGGCAGTTGTACGACCGGACGGTCAGCTGCAGGTCCTCGACCGGCAGGGCCAGGTCGGCCGCCATCTGCTCGTCGACCGGCGACGGGCCGATGTCGATGCCCTCGGCCTCGACGTTCAGCTCGCGAGCCAGGCCGAACAGCTCGACCAGCGTCTTACCGGCCGACGCGACGGCGTCGCGGGGCAGCATCGACGGCTTGGTCTCGACGTCGACCACCAGGCGGTCGAAGTCGGTGCGCTGCTCGACACGGGTCGCCTCGACCTTGTAGGTGACCTTGAGCACCGGCGAGTAGATCGAGTCGACCGGCATCCGGCCGATCTCGGCGTCGGCGGACTTGTTCTGGATCGCCGAGACATAGCCCCGGCCCCGCTCGACGACCAGCTCCATCTCGAGCCGGCCCTTCTCGTTCAGGGTGGCGATCTTCAGGTCCGGGTTGTGCACCTCGACACCGGCCGGCGGCGCGATGTCCGCGGCGGTGACGTCACCGGGGCCCTGCTTGCGCAGGTACATGGTGACCGGCTCGTCGTGCTCGGAGGAGACGACCAGGTCCTTCAGGTTCAGGATCAGCTGGGTGGCGTCTTCCTTGACCCCGGCCACGGTGGAGAACTCGTGCAGGACGCCGTCGACCTTGATGCTGGTCACGGCGGCACCCGGGATGGAGGACAGCAGGGTCCGGCGGATCGAGTTGCCGAGGGTGTAGCCGAAGCCGGGCTCCAGCGGCTCGATCACGAACCGCGAGCGGTGCTCGTCGACGACCTCTTCGGTCAGGGTGGGGCGCTGGGCAATAAGCACTTCGTAACTTCCTTAGTTCCGCGACGACCACTATTTGAGGCCGCGAAGGGTGAAGAAACGCACCGGCCCGCCGGCGACCGGAGCCGCCGGCGGGAACCGGATCAGTTCTTCGAGTAGAGCTCGACGATCAGGTGCTCGGCGACCTGGGTGTCGATCTGCTGCCGGGTCGGCAGCTGGTGGACGAGGATGCGGAGGCGCTCCGGCATGACCTCGAGCCAGGCCGGGACGACGCGCTCGGAGTGCGTCTCCCGGGCGATGATGAACGGGGTCGTCTCGACCGACTTCGCCTTGACATCGATGATGTCGTGGGCGGCCACCCGGTACGACGGGATGTTCACCTTGATGCCGTTCACGGTGAAGTGACCGTGGACGACGAGCTGACGGGCCTGCCGACGGGTCCGGGCCAGGCCGGCGCGGTAAACCACGTTGTCCAGCCGGGACTCCAGGATGATCAGCAGGTTGTCACCGGTCTTGCCGGAGCGCCGCGAGGCCTCCTCGTAGTACCGGCGGAACTGCTTCTCCAGGACGCCGTACGAGAAACGGGCCTTCTGCTTCTCGCGCAGCTGGAGCAGGTACTCGCTCTCCTTCGGACGGCCGCGGCCGTGCATACCCGGCGGGTACGGACGACGCTCGAACGCCTTGTCGCCACCGACGAGGTCAACCCCGAGACGGCGCGACTTCTTGGTCATGGGTCCGGTGTAACGGGCCATTGCTAGTGCTCCTCTCGGAAGATCAGACCCGGCGCCGCTTGGGCGGGCGGCAGCCGTTGTGGGCGGTCGGGGTGACGTCCTGGATGGTGCCGACCTCGAGGCCGACCGCACCCAGGGAACGGATCGCGGTCTCACGGCCGGAGCCGGGACCCTTCACGAACACGTCGATCTTGCGCATGCCGTGCTCCATCGCCCGGCGCCCGGCGGCCTCGGCGGCCATCTGCGCGGCGAACGGGGTGGACTTGCGCGAACCCTTGAAGCCGACGGTTCCCGCGGAAGCCCACGAGATGACCGCGCCGGTCGGGTCGGTGATCGTCACGATCGTGTTGTTGAACGTGCTCTTGATGTGCGCGTGGCCGGCGGCCACGTTCTTCTTCTCCTTGCGGCGCACCTTCTTCGCGCCGGCCGCGGTGCGGCTCTTGGGAGGCATAGGTCAGTTGCTCCTGGGGTGGTCGAAAGTCATCCGGGTCATCACTTCTTCTTCTTGCCGGCGATCGCCTTGCGACGACCCTTGCGGCTGCGGGCGTTGGTCCGCGTGCGCTGACCACGCACCGGCAGGCCGCTGCGGTGCCGGCGACCCTGGTACGACCCGATCTCGATCTTGCGGCGGATGTCCGCGGTCACCTCGCGACGGAGGTCACCTTCGATCTTGTAGTTGCCTTCGATCCAGTCCCGGAGCTTCACCAGCTCCTCGTCGCCCAGCTCGTGGACGCGCTTGTCACCGGAGATCCCGGTGGCTTCCAGCGTCTTCAGGGCGCGAGTACGACCTACACCGAAGATGTAGGTGAGAGCGACCTCGATGCGCTTGTCGCGCGGCAGGTCGACCCCTACGAGGCGTGCCATGTGGCGGTGTTCCTTTCGTCGGCAGAGGTGTGGTGGCGCGCCGCGTCCTTGCCCGCCTCGGTGAGTTTGTCGTTCACCGGCAAGGCCCCGGCCTCTGTTCCGGGGGCAGCATCCAGCGAGTACAGCCTGTGCTGGATGAGCGTGCGCGCTGTGGTGCGAAAGTGCGTTGTGTGCTGCTCGAGGTGGGGCTGAATCAGCCTTGCCGCTGCTTGTGCCGCGGGTTCTCGCAGATCACCATGACCCGGCCGTGACGGCGGATCACCTTGCACTTGTCGCAGATCTTCTTGACGCTCGGATTGACCTTCATCGAGCTTCTTTCTTCGACAGGTGTTGGTGGTGGTCTTACTTGTACCGGTAGACGATGCGACCCCGGGTGAGGTCGTACGGCGACAGCTCCACGACGACCCGGTCCTCGGGGAGGATCCGGATGTAGTGCTGCCTCATCTTGCCGCTGATGTGCGCGAGCACCTTGTGCCCGTTGGACAGCTCAACACGGAACATCGCGTTCGGCAGGGCCTCGACGATGGTGCCCTCGAGTTCGATGACTCCCTCTTTTTTGGGCATGTCCTCGCACTTCTGTAGACGACGTACTGAATGATGGTTTACCGCTGGCTCCAGCCCGGCTCACACGCCCTCCCGACCTAGGTCAGGCAGCCGCGGGCAGCACGAGACAGAGGCTACAAAGAGCCAAGGAAAGAGTGTACGCCACCGACCCAGGCGAAACCCAATCGAGACCGCTCAGCCGGCCCGGGAGGCCTCCAGCACCCCGATATGCTCCGCTCCCCAGGCGTCCAGCGGCGCCAGGGCGACGTTGAGTGACTGCCCGAGCTCGGTCAGCGAGTACTCCACCCGCGGCGGGACCTGGTGGAAAACCTCGCGGTGCACGATGTCGCGGGCCTCCAGTTCGCGCAACTGCTGGATCAGCATCTTCTCCGTCACCCCGGCGATCTCGCGGCGCAGCTCCCCGAACCGCATCGGTCCGTGGTGCAGCGCCCAGAGGATCCGCGGCTTCCACTTCCCACCGATCACGTCGGCGGCGGCGTCCAGCCCACAGGTGTACGGAACCATTACTTACCTTTCCGTCAGTACCTGACTATTTAGTGGGTACTTGTCCATCCTAAAGCGCCCGGGCCAGGGTTGACGACATGAAGACTCCTGTCACCGTCCTCGGCCTCGGTGCGATGGGTACCGCCCTCGCCCGGGCCTTCCTGAATGCCGGCCACCCGACCACCGTCTGGAACCGCACCCCCGGCCGCTCCCCCGAACTCGACGCCCTCGGCGCCACCCGCGCCGCGACCGCCGCCGAAGCGGTCGCAGCCAGTCCGCTCGTCGTGGTCTGCCTGCTCGTCGACGCGACCGTCCGCAGCACGCTGGACGGCCTCGACCTGACCGGCAAGACCGTCGCCAACCTGACCAACGGAACCCCGGCTCAGGCCCGTGACACCGCGACCTGGGCCGCTGAGTCCGGAGCGGCGTACCTGGATGGCGGAATCATGGCTGTGCCCGCGATGATCGGCGGACCCGCCGCCTTCATCTTCTACAGCGGCTCTCCGGTCGCCTTCGAGCGGCATCAGGCCGACCTCGCCGTGATGGCCCGTCCCGCGTACGTCGGCAGCGACCCGGGCCTGGCCGCGTTGCACGACATCGCCCTGCTCAGCGCGATGTACGGCATGTTCGGCGGCGCCCAGCACGCGCTGGCTCTGGCCGGCAGCGAGAAGGTCTCCGCCGTGCGGTTCACCGAGGACTTCCTGCTGCCCTGGCTGACGGCGATGCTCGGCAATCTGCCGCAGATCGCCAAGGAGGTCGACGAAGGCCCGGGGCCGGGTGGAGCGGGTTCCAACCTCGCGATGCAGGCGGCCGCCTACGACAACCTGATCGAGACCTCGGTCGGCCAGGGCGTCGATCCCGCACTGCTCGTCCCGATGGGTGAGCTCCTGCGGAAGGCGGTCGCCGAAAGCCGTGGCGACGAGGATCTGGCTGCTCTCGTCCCGCTGCTCAGGGCTGGTGCGTAGCCGCCCATTGCTCGCCCTCGCGCCACATCTGCTCGGGCATCAGGTCGAGCAGATCGCACGCGGCGTCCAGTTGCGCGAGGGCGGTGTCGGAGTCGCGGTACGCCGGCAGGATCGCGACGAAGCGCCGTCCCTCGCAACTGAACCCGAACGCCGGCACCGCGGCCAGCGCCTCGACCGCGCGCGGATGCAGCACCGCCTCGGCGTGATCCTCCCGGCCGTTGAACAGGCAGTACCGCCCCGGCAGGCCGTCGAAGGTCATCTTGATCGGCAGCAGACTCGCGGCCGCCACCGGAGCCAGCGCGGCGGGCAGCACCTGCAGCGGCGGCAGCGGCCGATCGACCTGCAGCTCGAGGAAGTCGAAGCCGAGGTCACGCCGTCCCACCTTGTGCCGGAACCGCCCGGTCGAGAACTCCCGGCCCCGGTGCCGGCCCGTGGTCACGTCGAAAACCTCGGCCTTCGGGTCCAGCGAGAACGGCGGGAACGGCCAGCGCTGCAGCAACTCCGGCCGGTCCACGCTGATCCGCCAGCCCATCTGCCCGACGACATCGCCCCAGGCCTTCCGCCGGCGGCTCTCCGCGACCCGCAGGGCGAGCGTGAACCCGATCAGCACAAGGAACCAGACCAGCACCATCCAACCGACCCAGCGCGGCTCCAGCAGCAGTCCGGCGATCGCCAGCGGTATGGCGACCGCGAACCAGATCACGTAGACGAGGGCAGACCCCTGGCGCAGCTGCCAGCCCCAGTCCGGCCGCAGACGCGGGCCGGTGACGCGACGGGTGACCGGGGCCGCTGTCAACGGCGCTTCCCGAGGTTACTCAGGGCGAACAGGGTCCAGGGGATCATCAGCCAGACCGGCCAGAAGTGCGGCCAGTTCCCGCCGTTCGCGACGCCGATGACGAACCAGATCACCACATTGATGAGGACCACGCCGGTGAAGCCGCCACCGAGAGCAGCCAGCCCGTGCCGGTCGTTCTGCTTCTTGCGCTCCGGGAACTGACCCGGCGCAGGAGTCGGTTTTCTGTCCTGGACCACGGCCGGCGTCTGGTACGTCCGCACCGGTGGCAGGTCCCGCACCAGCGGCTCCAGTTCGCCGTACGTCTGCACGGAGTAGAGCTGGTCGAGGCGGGAGGAAAACTCGGGCTGGTCCAGCCGGCCGTCCGCGAACGCGTCCCGCAACCGGCCGGCGATCTTGTCCCGGTCGGCTTCGGTGAAACGTTGGTGCGGCTGGTACTGGGGCATGGCTCAAGTGTGCCTCAGCAGTGGGCCCTTGGCGTCCCCCAACGGGTGGACCCCAACCGTCCACCGATCGGCCAGTTCAGCGGACTCCGCCGTACCGTAATCGCTTAGTCGGCGAGGGCGCCGTACTTGATGCCGAGCTCGGCAAGCTTGGCCTCGCCGCCGTCCAGAGCGGTCAGCACCCACGGGCCCTGCGGGGTCAACGTGAACGTGTGCTCGGTGTGTGCGGCGGCCTTGCCGTCGTTGGTGACGACGGTCCAGTCGTCCTCGAGCGTGTGGTTGTCCTGCTTGCCGAGAGTGAGCATCGGCTCGACCGCCAGGGCCAGCCCCTCGACCAGCTTCGGGCCGCGGCCAGGGCGGCCGAAGTTCGGCACGTTCGGCGGCTGGTGCATCGCCGAACCGATCCCGTGCCCGACGAAGTCCTCGACGATCCCGTACGACGAGTTGGCCCGGACGTGAGCTTCGACGGCGGCCGAGATGTCGGTCAGCCGGCCGCCGAGCTTGGCCGCGGCGAACCCGTGCCACATCGACTCCTCGCAGATCCGGGCCAGCTCCAGCAGCTCCGGATCCACCTGGCCGACCGCGACCGTGATCGCGGCGTCGCCGTGCCAGCCGTCCACGATCGCACCGCAGTCGATCGAGATCAGGTCGCCCTCGGCCAGCACCCGGTCACCGGGGATGCCGTGCACGATCTCGTCGTTCACCGACGCACAGATCGAGCCGGTGAAGCCGTGGTACCCCTTGAACGACGGAGTGGCGCCGGAGGAGCGGATGTTGTCCTCGGCGATCGCGTCCAGCTCACCGGTGCTGATACCGGGCCGGACCTCGCCGCGGAGCAGTTCCAGCGTGCGGCCGACCACCAGGCCGGCCGCGCGCATGGACAGGATCTGCTCGCGGGTCTTGATCTCGATCCCGCGGTCCTTGAAGATCATCGGGTTATTCGGTCACCGTTTTCAGGGCGGCGAGCACGCGCTCGCTCACCTCGTCGATCTCACCGACACCGTCCACCTCGACCAGCAGGCCGCGCTGGGCGTACACCCGCAGCAGCGGCTTGGTCTCGGCGGTGTAGACGTCCTGCCGGTGCCGGACGACCTCTTCGGAGTCGTCCGACCGGCCCTCGACATGGGCCCGGCGGAGCATCCGGTCGACCAGCACGTCGGTGTCGGCGACCAGCGCCACCACCGCGTCCAGCCGGTGACCGTGCTCGGCCAGGATGTCGTCCAGCGTGCCGACCTGGGCCAGCGTGCGCGGGTAGCCGTCGAGCAGGAAGCCGTCGCCGGCGTCCGCCTCGGACAGCCGGTCCCGCACCATCGCGTTGGTGACCTCGTCCGGGACGTAGTCACCGGCGTCCATGTAACGCTTCGCCTCGAGCCCGAGCGGCGTCTCGTCCTTGACGTTCGCACGGAAGATGTCGCCGGTGGACACGGCCGGGATATTCAGGCGTTCCGCAAGCACCTTTGCCTGCGTGCCTTTGCCCGCCCCGGGCGGACCCATCAGCAACATTCTCATCAGCGCAAGAACCCTTCGTAGTTACGCTGCTGCAACTGAGACTCGATCTGCTTCACCGTGTCCAGACCCACGCCGACCATGATCAGGATCGACGTACCGCCGAACGGGAAGTTCTGGTTCGCGTTCAGGAGCACCAGCGCGATCAGCGGGATCATCGAGATCACCGCCAGATAGATCGCGCCGGGCAGCGTGATGCGGGACAGCACGTAGCCCAGGTACTCCTCGGTCGGACGGCCGGCCCGGATTCCGGGGATGAAGCCGCCGTACTTCTTCATGTTGTCCGCGACTTCCTTCGGGTTGAAGGTGATCGAGACGTAGAAGTACGTGAAGAAGATGATCAGGGCGACGTACGAGATCATGTAGATCGGATGGTCGCCTTTGACCAGATTGCCCTGGATCCACTGGGCCCAGGACTTCTCCTGCTGGAACTGGCTGACCAGCACCGGCAGGTAGATCAGGCTGGAGGCGAAGATGACCGGGATGACACCGGCCTGGTTCACCTTCAGCGGGATGTAGGTCGACGTACCGCCGAACATCTTGCGGCCGACCATGCGCTTGGCGTACTGCACCGGGATCCGGCGCTGCGCCTGCTCGATGAAGATGACCGCGGCCATGATCACGAGCCCGATCGCCAGCACCACCACGAAGGTGGGCAGGCCCTTCTCCTTGCGGATGCTCCACAGCTGCGAGGGGAAGGTGGCGACGATCTGGGTGAAGATCAGGATCGACATGCCGTTACCGACACCACGGTCCGTGATCAGCTCACCGAGCCACATCACCACACCGGTGCCGGCCGTCATGGTCAGCACCATCACGACCACCGGGAACCAGCTGTCGTTGTGCAGCAGCGGCTCCTGGCAGCCCTGGAACAGCCGGCCCGGGGTCCGCGCCAGCGCGACGAACGCGGTGGCCTGCAGGATCGCCAGCCCGACGGTCAGGAACCGGGTGTACTGGGTGATCTTGGCCTGTCCCGCCTGCCCCTCCTTCTTCAGCGACTCCAACCGCGGGATCACCACGGTGAGCAGCTGCAGGATGATGCTGGCGGTGATGTAGGGCATGATGCCGAGCGCGAAGATCGCGAGCTGCAGCAGCGCACCGCCGGAGAACAGGTTGATCAGGTTGTAGAGGTTCGCGTTGGCGCCGCCCTGTGCGAGCTTGAGACAGGTGTCCAGCGACTTCACGTTGACACCTGGCGCCGGAACGACCGAACCGATCCGGAAGATCACGACGATGAAGAGCACGAACAAGATCTTCCGGCGCAGGTCCGGAGTCTTGAACGCGTTGGCAAAGGCGCCTAACACCCTGTCCTCCCACATGTTTCCTCTGCCCGGTCCGGGCAGGGGCCTAGCAAAGCAGCTTGGCAAGAGACGAACCAGGGCTCGTCCGAACTCCAGCGCACGATATCAAGCGCCGGCTCGCACGAGCCCTGGACGTCACACCTCGGTGGTGGTCCCCCCGGCCGCCTGGATCTTCTCCTGGGCGGACTTGGAGAACTTGTGCACCGAAACCTGCAGTGCCACGGTCAGCTCGCCGTCACCCAGCACCTTCACCGGCTGACCGCTGCGAACCGCGCCCTTGGCGACCAGGTCGGCCACGCCGACCTCACCGCCTTCGGGGAACAGTTGTCCGAGCTTGTCCAGGTTAACGACCTGGAACTCCACCCGGTTCCTGCTCTTGAAGCCCTTCAGCTTCGGCAGCCGCATGTGCAGCGGCATCTGGCCACCCTCGAACCACTCGGGGATGTTGTTGCGCGCCTTGCTGCCCTTGGTACCGCGGCCGGCCGTCTTGCCCTTGCTGCCCTCACCACGACCCACACGGGTCTTGGCGGTCTTGGCACCGGGCGCCGGACGCAGGTGGTGAACCTTCAGCGCCATGTCAGTCGACCTCCTCGACGGTGATGAGGTGGCGAACCGCACGGACCATGCCGCGGACCTCGGGACGGTCGTCGTGGACGGCGACGTCGCCGATCCGCTTGACGCCCAGGGTGCGCAGCGTGTCGCGCTGGTTCTGCTTGCCACCGATGGCGGAACGGGTCTGGGTCACCTTCAGGCGTGCCATCAGGAGGCCACCTCCGCCCGCGCCTTCAGCAGCGCCGCCGGGGCGACGTGCTCGACCGGCAGGCCACGGCGCGCGGCCACGGCCTCCGGGGTCTCCAGGCTGCGCAGCGCCTCAACGGTGGCGTGCACCACGTTGATCGCGTTCGCCGATCCCAGCGACTTGCTCAGCACGTCGTGGATCCCGGCGCACTCCAGCACGGCGCGCGCCGAGCCACCCGCGATGACCCCGGTACCGGGAGCGGCCGGGCGCAGCAGCACCACGCCGGCGGCCTTCTCACCCTGGACCGGGTGCGGGATGGTGCCCTGGATCCGCGGCACCTTGAAGAATGCCTTCTTGGCCTCCTCGACACCCTTGGCGATCGCCGCGGGCACCTCCTTGGCCTTGCCGTAACCCACACCGACGGTGCCTTCACCGTCGCCGACGACCACGAGGGCGGTGAAGCTGAAGCGACGACCACCCTTCACGACCTTGGCAACACGGTTGATGGCTACCACGCGCTCGATGTAGGCGGTCTTGTCAGCTGCCGCACCACGACCACCGTCGCGGTTACGGCGCTCACCACCGGCGCCGCCTCCGCGACGCTGCTGGCCTCCGCTCATTTCGAACTACCTTCTTCCTTTTGTGTCGCCATGTCAGAAGCCGAGGCCGCCCTCACGGGCGGCGTCGGCCAGCGCCGCGATGCGGCCGTGGTACTTGTTCCCGGCCCGGTCGAACACGACCGAGTCGATGCCGGCAGCCTTGGCCCGGTCGGCGATCAGGCCGCCGACGGTCTTGGCCTTGTCGGTCTTGTTCGCCTCCGCGCCACGCAGGTCGGCCTCCATGGTGGAGGCGGACGCCAGCGTCTTGCCGGCCACGTCGTCGATGACCTGAACGAACAGGTGCTTCGACGACTTGGTGACCACCAGCCGCGGCCGCTCGGCCGTGCCGTTGATCTTCTTCCGGACCCGGATCTGGCGACGCAGACGCGACGCCGTCTTCTTGGCGGAGTGCTTGTGCGGACGCAGTCCGATCGCCATGGTTACTTACCAGCCTTTCCGACCTTGCGGCGCACCTGCTCGCCGGCGTACCGCACACCCTTGCCCTTGTACGGCTCGGGCTTGCGCAGCTTGCGGATGTTGGCGGCAACCTCGCCGACGGACTGCTTGTCGATTCCCTGCACCGAGAAGCGGGTCGGGGCCTCGACGTTGAACGTGATGCCTTCCGGCGCGTCCACCGTGATGGTGTGGCTGTACCCGAGCGAGAACTCCAGCTGGGTCGGTCCCTTGGCCAGGACGCGGTACCCGACGCCGACGATCTCGAGCTTCTTCTCGTAGCCCTCCGTCACTCCGGTCACCAGGTTGGCGATCAGGGTGCGGGACAGGCCGTGCAGTTCCTTGCTCTTGCGCTGGTCGTCCGGGCGGGTGACGGCGATCGTGCCGTCCTCGTCCCGGTTGACCGCGATGGGCTCAGCGACGACATGCGAGAGCTGACCCTTGGGACCCTTCACGGTGACCGTCTGGCCGTCGATCGTGACGTCGACGCCGGACGGGACCGAGATCGGGAGCTTACCGATGCGAGACATGAGAGTGGTCCTCCTTCCGGTTCTTCGTCACCAGACGTAGGCGAGGACTTCCCCGCCGACGCCCTTGTTCTTGGCCTGGCGGTCCGTCAGCAGCCCCTGGGACGTCGAGATGATCGCGACGCCCAGGCCACCGAGAACCTTGGGCAGGTTGGTCGACTTCGCGTAGACCCGCAGGCCCGGCTTGCTGATCCGCCGGACGCCCGCGATGGAGCGCTCCCGGCTGGGGCCGAACTTGAGGTCGACGATCAGGGTCTTGCCGACGGCGCCCTCTTTGGGCTCCTCCACCTTGTAGGAGGAGATGTAGCCCTCCTGCTGGAGGATGTCGGCGATGCCCTGCTTGATCTTGCTGTACGGCATCGAGGTCGACTCGTGGTACGCCTGGTTGGCGTTGCGCAGACGCGTCAGCATGTCTGCGATCGGGTCGGTCATCGTCATGGCCTGGGGCCTCTTTCCCGCCGTGGTTTCGCCGGCCGGCGACCTACGGTGACTAGATGGTGAGTGGAGAAAAGATCGGAGGTGGAGACGGTCACCAGCTGGACTTGGTCACACCGGGCAGCTCGCCCCGGTGCGCCATCTCCCGCAGGCAGATCCGGCACAGGCCGAACTTGCGGAAGACCGCCTTCGGCCGGCCGCAGCGCTGGCAGCGGGTGTAACCGCGTACCGCGAACTTCGGCTTCCGGGCCTGCTTGACCTTGAGTGCTGTCTTCGCCACGTCAGTTCTCCTTGAACGGGAAACCGAGCTGCCGCAGCAGGGCCCGGCCCTCGTCGTCGTTCTTCGCGGTGGTCACCACGGTGATGTCCATACCCCGGACCCGGTCGATCCGGTCCTGGTTGATCTCGTGGAACATCACCTGCTCGGTCAGGCCGAAGGTGTAGTTCCCGGTGCCGTCGAACTGCTTCGGGGACAGACCGCGGAAGTCGCGGATCCGCGGCAGCGCGAGCGCCAGCAGCCGGTCCAGGAACTCCCACATCCGGTCGCCGCGCAGCGTCACGTGGGCGCCGATCGGCATCCCCTCGCGCAGCTTGAACTGCGCGATCGACTTACGGGCCTTGGTGACCTGCGGCTTCTGGCCGGTGATCGCGGCCAGGTCCTTGACCGCGCCGTCGATCAGCTTCGAGTCACGCGCCGCCTCGCCGACGCCCATGTTCACCACGATCTTGGTGAGGCCGGGCACCTGCATGACGTTCTCGAACTGGAACTGCTCCTGCAGCTTGCCGACGATCTCCTCGCGGTACTTCGTCTTCAGCCGCGGCTGGACCTTGGTCTCGCTCACTGCGGTGGTCATCAGATCTCCTCGCCGGTACGCCGCGCGATCCGGACGCTCCGGTAACCGGTGTACGTCGAGCCGTCGGGGCGCCGCTTCTGCACCTCGACGCGGTTGTAGCCGACGCGGGTGGTCACCTTCTGCTTCTTGCCGTCCTTCTCGACCTCGACCAGAAGCGCCACGTTCGAGACGTGGATCGGGGCTTCCTGGGTGACGATGCCGCCGGTGGTGCCGCCGCGCTGGGCCTGCTGCACCTTGGTGTGCTTCTTCACCCGGTTGACGCCCTCGACGATGATCTTCTCGTCGTCGGGGAAGACCTGGATGATCTTGCCCTCGAGGCCCTTGGACTTGCCGGCGATCACGCGGACGAGATCACCCTTCTTCACGTGCAACTTCCTCTGCGCCATCTCAGAGCACCTCCGGAGCGAGCGAGATGATCTTCATGAAGCGCTTCTCGCGCAGCTCCCGGCCGACCGGCCCGAAGATACGGGTACCACGCGGTTCGCCGTCGGCCTTCAGGATCACCGCGGCGTTCTCGTCGAAGCGGATGTAGGAGCCGTCCGGACGCCGGCGCTCCTTCACGGTCCGCACGATGACCGCCTTGACGACGTCACCCTTCTTCACACCACCGCCGGGGATCGCGTCCTTGACGGTGGCGACGATCGTGTCACCGACACCGGCGTAGCGCCGACCGGAGCCGCCGAGCACACGGATGCAAAGGATCTCCTTGGCACCCGTGTTGTCGGCGACCTTCAGTCGCGACTCCTGCTGGATCATCTGTTGATCTCCTGGTTGTCTCGCTGGTTCTCACTGGCGTGAGCCTTGCGGAACGAATGATTTCGATTGGTTGCCGGCTGGGAGCCGATAACTACTTGGCCTTCTCGAGGATCTCGACAACGCGCCAGCGCTTGGTCGCCGACAGCGGCCGGGTCTCCATCAGGAGGACACGGTCGCCGATACCGGCGGCGTTCTGCTCGTCGTGCGCCTTGAGCTTGCTGGTGCGCCGGATGACCTTGCCGTACAGCGCGTGCTTGACCCGGTCCTCGACCTCGACGGTGACGGTCTTGTCCATCTTGTCGCTCAGCACCAGGCCCTCACGGGTCTTCCGGCGGCCTCGCGCCTCGGGGGTCGTGCTCACGGTCTCGTCCTTCGCGTTCTCGGTCATGCCTTGCTCCCGGCCTTGTCGCTGTCGTCCGCAGTCTCGGCCTCGGCCTCAGCCTCGACGACGTCCTCGGTCGCGGCCGTGGCCTCGACCTCGTCGGTGATGCCGAGCGCACGCTCGGTCAGCACCGTGTAGATGCGGGCGATGTCCTTGCGGACGGCACGCAGCCGGCCGTGGGACTCCAGCTGACCCGTGGCAGCCTGGAACCGGAGGTTGAACAGCTCCTCCTTGGCCTCGCCGAGCTTGGCCAGCAGCTCGTCCCGACCCAGGTTCCGCAGCTCGGCGGCGGTCGTGGTAGCCATCAGTTCTCACCTGCCTCTCGGGTGATGAAGCGGCACTTCATCGGCAACTTGTGAATCGCGCGGCGCATGGCCTCGCGAGCGATGTCCTCCGGTACGCCGGACAGCTCGAACATCACGCGACCGGCCTTGACGTTGGCGATCCACCACTCCGGCGAACCCTTACCGGAACCCATCCGGGTCTCGGCCGGCTTCTTGGTCAGCGGGCGGTCCGGGTAGATGTTGATCCAGACCTTTCCGCCACGCTTGATGTGCCGGGTCATCGCGATACGCGCGGACTCGATCTGCCGGTTGGTGACGTAGTGGCTCTCCAGCGCCTGGATGCCGAAGTCACCGAAGGCCAGCGTGGTACCGCCCTTGGCAGCGCCGGAGCGCTTCGGGTGGTGCTGCTTGCGGTGCTTGACCTTGCGGGGGATGAGCATTGGTCAGCTCTCCGTTCCGGTCGTCTCGGCGGGCTTGCCGGCAGCCTTGTCAGCCGGCGCAGCGGCGTCGGCCTTCGGGGCCTCGGCGCGGGCGCCGCCGTCCCGACGGTCGTCCCGACGGCCACCACGGTCGCCGCCACGGCCACCACGGTCGTTCCGGTCGCCGCGGGCCGGACGGCCACGCCCCTGAGTGGCGGCGCGGGCAGCTGCCTGCGCCTCCCGCTCGGCGCGAGTGCCGGCCACGTCGCCCTTGTAGATCCAGACCTTCACGCCGATCCGGCCGAAGGTCGTGCGGGCCTCGTAGAAGCCGTAGTCGATGTCCGCGCGGAGCGTGTGCAGCGGCACCCGGCCCTCACGGTAGAACTCCGACCGCGACATCTCGGCGCCACCGAGCCGGCCGGAGCACTGGATCCGGATGCCCAGGGCGCCGCCACGCATGGTGGTCTGCATCGCCTTGCGCATCGCGCGGCGGAACGCCACGCGGCCGGACAGCTGCTCGGCCACGCCCTGCGCGACCAGCTGAGCGTCGACCTCGGCGTTCTTCACCTCGAGGATGTTCAGCTGCACCTGCTTGCCGGTGAGCTCCTCCAGGCTGCCCCGGATCCGGTCCGCCTCGGCGCCGCGGCGGCCGATGACGATGCCCGGACGGGCAGTGTGGATGTCCACGCGGACGCGGTCACGGGTGCGCTCGATCTCCACGCGGGAGATGCCGGCGCGCTCCATGCCCTTGCTCAGCAGGCGACGGATCTTGACGTCCTCGCCCACGTAGTCCTTGTACAGCTTGTCGGCGTACCAGCGGCTCTTGTGATCAGTGCTGATGCCGAGACGGAACCCGTGCGGGTTTACCTTCTGTCCCACAGTCAGGACTCCTTCTTCTCAGCGGTGGCCTTCTTGGCAGCCGACTTCTTGGCGGTCGCCTTCTTGGCCGGCGCCTTGTCGGCGGGGGCCTTGTCGGCCGCGGCCTTCTTGGCCGGTGCCTTCTTGGCAGCCTTCTTGGTGTCCGCCTTCTTGGCCTCGGCCGGCGGCTCCTCCTCGACCCGCGGCGCGACCACGACGGTGATGTGGCTGGTCCGCTTGTCGATCCGGGTGGCCCGGCCCTGCGCACGCGGGCGGTGACGCTTCAGCGTCGGCCCCTCGTCCACGAAGGCCTTCGCCACGACCAGGTCGGCCCGGCTCAGGTGCTCGGTGCCCTCGGCGTTCGCCGCAGCGCTGTCGACGACCTTGTACACGGTCGCGGCAGCGGCCTGCGGGGCGAACTTCAGAGTGGCGAGTGCGTCGTCGACGCCCAGACCGCGCACCAGGTCGACCACGCGGCGCGCCTTCATCGGCGTCACGCGGACGAAGCGCGCGACCGCGAAGGCCCCGGGCTCGTCGCCCAGCAGGCTCTCGCGACGGGCGCTGATCGCCCTACGCTCTTGAACGCTCATGATGTTCGAATCTCTCCGTAGGTTGCTTTCGCTTCGTCACTGACCATGGGTCAGCGACGCCGTGACTTCCGGTCGTCCTTCTCGTGACCCTTGAACGTCCGGGTCGGGGCGAACTCGCCGAGCTTGTGCCCGACCATCGCGTCCGTCACGAACACGGGCACGTGCTTGCGGCCGTCGTGCACCGCCAGCGTGTGACCGATCATGTCCGGCACGATCATCGATCGGCGGGACCAGGTCTTGATGACGTTCTTGGTGCCCTTCTCGTTCTGCACCTCCACCTTCTTCATCAGGTGGTGGTCGACGAACGGGCCCTTCTTCAGACTGCGTGGCATTCTGGCCGGCTCCTATCAGCGCTTCTTGCCGGCCTTGCGGCGCCGGACGATCATGCGGTCGCTTTCCTTGCGGGTGCGGGTACGCCCCTCAGGCTTGCCCCACGGGGACACCGGGTGACGACCACCCGAGGTCTTGCCCTCGCCACCACCGTGCGGGTGGTCGACCGGGTTCATCGCGACACCGCGGACGGTCGGGCGCTTGCCCTTCCAGCGCATCCGGCCGGCCTTGCCCCAGTTGATGTTCGACTGCTCGCCGTTGCCCACCTCACCGAGGGTGGCGCGGCAGCGCACGTCGACCATCCGGACCTCGCCGGACGGCATCCGCAGGGTGGCCATCCGGCCTTCCTTCGCGACCAGCTGGATGCTGGCACCCGCCGAGCGGCCCATCTTGGCGCCGCCGCCCGGGCGCAGCTCGACGGCGTGCACCGTGGAGCCGACCGGGATGTTGCGCAGCGGCAGGTTGTTGCCGACCTTGATGTCGGCGGCCGGGCCGTTCTCGACGATCGTGCCCTGCTTCAGGTTCGCCGGGGCGAGGATGTAGCGCTTCTCGCCGTCGACGTAGTGCAGCAGCGCGATCCGCGCGGTGCGGTTCGGGTCGTACTCGATCTCGGCCACCTTCGCCGGGACGCCGTCCTTGTCGTACCGCTTGAAGTCGATCAGCCGGTACGCCCGCTTGTGACCGCCGCCCTGGTGCCGGGTGGTGATCTTGCCGGAGTTGTTCCGGCCGCCCTTCTTCGGGAGCGGACGCAGCAGCGACTTCTCCGGGGTCGAACGGGTGAGCTCGACGAAGTCGGCCACGCTCGAGCCACGGCGGCCCGGCGTCGTCGGCTTGTATTTGCGGATACCCATTACGACTGGCCTCCGAAGATGTCGATGCGGTCGTCACCCTTGAGGGTCACGATCGCCCGCTTGGTGTCCGGGCGCTTGCCCCAGCCGGACCGGGTCCGGCGGCGCTTGCCCTTGCGGTTGATGGTGTTGACGTCGCTGACCTTGACCTTGAAGACCTTCTCGACCGCGAGCTTGATCTCGGTCTTGTTGGCGTCCGGGTCGACCTCGAACGTGTACTTCTGCTCGTCCAGCAGGCCGTAGCTCTTCTCGCTCACGACCGGCCGCAGCAGCACGTCCCGCGGGTCCTTGTTGACTCCGTGGCTCATGCTTCAACCTCCTCGGCTTCGGTCGACGTCGCGACAGCCTTGACGGACTTGCCCTTGGGGGCGCCGGCGACGAACGCGTCGAGCGCACCCTTGGTGAACACGACCGCGTCACTGACCAGCACGTCGTACGCGTTCAGCTGGTCGGCGGCGATCAGGTGCACGTGCTGCACGTTGCGCAGGCTCAGCCAGGTGAGCTCGTCGGCACGCTCGACCACGACCAGCGCCTTGCCCGGGTCGGTGACCTCGGTCAGCACCTTGAGAGCGGTCTTGGTGGACGGGGTGTCGCCGTCGATGAACTTCTCGACCACGTGCACCCGGCCGTCGCGGGCCCGGTCCGAGAGCGCACCGCGGAGCGCGGCGGCGATCATCTTCTTCGGGGTCCGCTGGCTGTAGTCGCGCGGCGTCGGGCCGTGCACCACGCCACCGCCGGTGAACTGCGGCGCGCGGGTCGAGCCCTGCCGGGCGCGACCGGTGCCCTTCTGGCGGTACGGCTTGGCGCCACCACCGGACACCTCGCCCCGGGTCTTGGTCTTGTGCGTGCCCTGACGGGCCGCGGCCAGCTGGGCCACCACGACCTGGTGGATCAGCGGGATGTTGACCTGGACGTCGAACAGCTCGGCCGGAAGCTCGGCGGAACCCTTCTTGCTGACCTTGTCGCCCTTCACGACGACGACGTCGACGGTGCTCACTTGGCAGCTCCCTTCGCGGCGTTGCGGATCAGCACGAGGCCACCCTTGGGACCGGGGACGGCGCCCTTGAGCAGGATCAGGCCGCGCTCGGCGTCGATCGCGTGGACCGACACGTTCTGCGTGGTGACCTTCTCGTTGCCCATCCGGCCGGCCATCCGCAGGCCCTTGAAGACCCGGCCGGGGGTGGCGCAGCCGCCGATGGAACCCGGCGAGCGGTGCTTCTTGTGCACACCGTGCGTGGCGCGGAGGCCGTGGAAGCCGTGCCGCTTCATCACACCGGCGAAGCCCTTGCCCTTGCTGGTGGCGGAGACGTCGACCAGCTCACCGGCGGCGAACGCCTCGGCCTTGATCTCCTGGCCGAGCGTGTACTCGCTGGCGTCGGCGGTGCGCAGCTCCAGCAGGTGGCGCCGCGGCGTCACGCCGGCCTTGTCGAAGTGGCCGCGCATCGGCTTCGCCACCTTGCGGGGGTCGATGTCGCCGAAGGCGATCTGGACGCCGTCGTACCCGTGGCTGGACGAGGTACGCACCTCGGTCACGACGCACGGGCCGGCCTGGATCACGGTGACGGGGACGACTCGGTTGTTCTCGTCCCAGGTCTGGGTCATGCCGAGCTTGGTGCCCAGCAGACCGCGCGTGTTCTTCTGCTTGCTCATTGGTTGTTCGCGTCCCTCAGAGCTTGATCTCGATGTCGACGCCGGCCGGGAGGTCGAGCCGCATCAGCGAGTCGACGGTCTTCGGCGTGGGGTCGATGATGTCGATGAGCCGCTTGTGGGTGCGCATCTCGAAGTGCTCGCGGCTGTCCTTGTACTTGTGCGGCGAGCGGATGACGCAGAACACGTTCTTTTCCGTCGGCAACGGCACCGGGCCAGCAACCTTCGCACCAGTACGCGTCACCGTGTCGACAATCTTGCGTGCCGAGCTGTCGATGACCTCGTGGTCGTAGGCCTTCAGCCGGATGCGGATCTTTTGTCCCGCCATCGCTTCGCTTCGTCCTTCTCTATCGTCAACGTCTGTGTTGCTCCGACCCCCGCGGTCGGGTGTGTCGCGGACGCGGAACGCGCGCGACTCACCGCTTCATCGACCTGGAATGGTGATCGGGGCCCGGTCTCGGACCGGAACCTCGGCATGGTCTCCGGTCCGGCGCACCAGCCAGACCAGATGGTCTGGGGCGCACCCCGGCGGCCTCGCCTGAGCAACCTGAATATTGTGCCAGAGATCGGCGCCGGAACGCCAATCGGGTGGCTTCACGCCGGATCCGGCCCACCTGTAGCGCCGGATCAGGCGCAAAGCAGAGGTCCGCGGGGCTCAGTGAGCGAGCCCTCGCGGACCTCGTGAGATCACTTGATGATCTTGGTGACCCGGCCGGCGCCGACGGTGCGGCCACCTTCGCGGATCGCGAACTTCAGACCCTCTTCCATGGCGATCGGCTGGATCAGCTCGACCGACATGTCGGTGTTGTCGCCCGGCATGACCATCTCGGTGCCCTCGGGCAGCGTGACGACGCCGGTGACGTCCGTGGTGCGGAAGTAGAACTGCGGCCGGTAGTTCTGGAAGAACGGCGTGTGGCGGCCGCCCTCCTCCTTCGACAGGATGTAGACCGAAGCGTCGAAGTTGGTGTGCGGGGTCGTGGTGCCCGGCTTGATGACGACCATGCCGCGCTCGACGTCCTCGCGCTTCGTGCCACGAAGCAGCAGACCGACGTTCTCACCGGCCTGGCCCTCGTCCAGCAGCTTGCGGAACATCTCGATACCGGTGACCGTGGTGGTCTGCTTCTCCGGACGGATGCCGACGATGTCGACGGTCTCGTTGACCTTGATGACACCGCGCTCGATCCGGCCGGTGATGACGGTGCCGCGACCCGTGATGGTGAAGACGTCCTCCACCGGCATCAGGAACGGCTTGTCGATCTCGCGCTCCGGCTGCGGGATGTACTCGTCGACGGCGTTCATCAGCTCGACGATCGACTCGCCCCACTTGGCGTCGCCCTGCAGCGCCGGGTGAGCGGCGACCCGGACGATCGGCGCGTTGTCGCCGTCGAACTCCTGGTCCGAGAGCAGCTCGCGAACCTCGAGCTCGACGAGCTCCAGGATCTCCTCGTCGTCGACCATGTCGCACTTGTTCAGCGCGACGACCATCGCCGGCACGCCGACCTGACGGGCGAGCAGCACGTGCTCACGCGTCTGCGGCATCGGGCCGTCGGTGGCAGCGACAACCAGGATCGCACCGTCCATCTGGGCCGCACCGGTGATCATGTTCTTGATGTAGTCCGCGTGACCCGGGCAGTCGACGTGGGCGTAGTGCCGGGCCTCGGTCTGGTACTCGACGTGCGCGATGGAGATGGTGATACCGCGCTGACGCTCTTCGGGCGCCTTGTCGATCTGATCGAAGGCCGACGCCTCGTTGAGGGTCGGGTACTTGTCGTGCAGCACCTTGGTGATCGCCGCGGTAAGAGTGGTCTTACCGTGGTCGATGTGACCGATGGTGCCGATGTTGACGTGCGGCTTAGTCCGCTCGAACTTCGCCTTAGCCACTGGGGCCCTCCTGGGAAAATGTTGACTTACGCCGTACGCCGACGCGCTGTGGGTTGGTTGGTCCGGGGCGAGATTACTCGCCGCGGGCCTTCTTGATGATCTCTTCCGCCACGTTCTTCGGAACCTCGGCGTAGGAATCGAACTGCATCGAGTAGGACGCGCGACCCTGGGTCTTCGACCGCAGGTCACCGACGTACCCGAACATCTCGGACAACGGCACCAGGGCCTTCACGACCCGGCTGCCACCGGGGCCTTCGTCCATCGACTGGATCTGGCCACGGCGAGAGTTGAGGTCACCGATCACCTCACCCATGTAGTCCTCGGGAGTGGTGACCTCGACCGCGAACATCGGCTCCAGGATGACCGGGGTCGCCCGGCGGGCGGCATCCTTGAAAGCCATCGAACCGGCGATCTTGAACGCGAGCTCGGAGGAGTCGACGTCGTGGTAGGCGCCGTCCTGCAGCGTCACCTTGACGTCCACCATCGGGTAGCCGGCCAGTACGCCGAACTCCATCGCCTCCTGGGCGCCCTCGTCCACCGACGGGATGTACTCCCGGGGGATGCGGCCACCGGTGACGGCGTTGACGAACTCGTACCCGCCCTCACCACCGGCCTCGACGCTGGTCGGCTCGATGTCGATGATCACGCGCGCGAACTGACCCGAACCACCGGTCTGCTTCTTGTGCGTGTAGTCGACCTTCTCGACCTTCTTCTTGATGGTCTCGCGGTAGGCGACCTGCGGCTTGCCGACGTTCGCCTCGACCCGGAACTCGCGCTTCATCCGGTCGACCAGCACCTCGAGGTGCAGCTCGCCCATGCCGGCGATGATGGTCTGGCCGGTGTCCTCGTCGGTCCGGACCTGGAAGGTCGGGTCCTCCTCGGCCAGCCGCTGGATCGCGACGCCCAGCTTCTCCTGGTCCGCCTTCGACTTGGGCTCGATGGCGACCGAGATGACCGGAGCCGGGAACTGCATCGACTCCAGCACGACCGGCTTCGCCGGGTCGGCCAGGGTCTCACCGGTGGTGGTGTCCTTCAGGCCCATCACGGCGACGATGTGGCCGGCGCCGATCGACGCGATCTCCTCACGCTTGTTCGCGTGCATCCGGTAGATCTTGCCGATCCGCTCCTTGCGGCCCTTGGTCGGGTTCAGCACCTGCGTACCGGTCTCGAGCTTGCCCGAGTAGACCCGGATGAAGGTCAGCTTGCCCAGGTGCGGGTCAGCGGCGATCTTGAACGCCAGCGCCGAGAACGGCTCGCTGTCGTCCGGCTTGCGCAGCACGACCTGCTCGGCGTCCTTGACGTCATGGCCCTCGATGGCCGGGACGTCGATCGGGCTCGGCAGGTAGGCGTTGACCGCGTCGAGCAGCGGCTGGACGCCCTTGTTCTTGAACGCCGTACCGGTCAGCACCGGGGTCAGCTTGCTGGCCAGGGTGGCCCGGCGGATGGCGGCGACCAGCTGCTCCTGGGTCGGGTCCTCGCCCTCCAGGTACAGCTCCATGATCTCGTCGTCGGCCTCGGCCACGGTCTCGATCAGCTTGTCGCGCCATTCGGCGGCCAGCTCGGTGTGGCTGGCCGGGATCTCCTCGATCGTGTAGTCCTCACCGATCTTGGTCTCGCCGCGCCAGGTCAGCGCGCGCATCCCGACCAGGTCCACGACGCCGATGAAGTCGGCCTCGGCCCCGATCGGCAGCTGCAGCACCAGCGGCACCGCGGCGAGGCGGTCCTTGATCATGTCGATGCAGCGCATGAACTCGGCGCCGGTGCGGTCCAGCTTGTTGACGAAGCAGATCCGCGGCACGCCGTACCGGTCCGCCTGACGCCAGACGGTCTCGGACTGCGGCTCGACCCCGGCGACACCGTCGAACACGGCGACGGCACCGTCGAGCACGCGCAGCGAGCGCTCCACCTCGACGGTGAAGTCGACGTGGCCCGGGGTGTCGATGATGTTGATGGTGTGGTCTTTCCAGGTGCAGGTCGTCGCGGCGGACGTGATGGTGATGCCGCGCTCCTGCTCCTGCTCCATCCAGTCCATCGTGGCGGCGCCCTCGTGGACCTCACCGATCTTGTAGGTGATACCGGTGTAGAAGAGGATCCGCTCGGTCGTCGTCGTCTTGCCGGCGTCGATGTGAGCCATGATCCCGATGTTGCGGACCTTGGCCAGGTCGGTGGTGATTTGTACGGCCACCTCGGTGGTCTACCTCTCGATTCTGTACTGCGTCAAAGGGGTGAGCGCTGGGGTCCGGATCGGACCCCGGATCACCAGCGGTAGTGGGCGAAAGCCTTGTTGGCTTCGGCCATCTTGTGCGTGTCCTCGCGGCGCTTGACCGAGGCACCCAGACCGTTCGACGCGTCCAGGATCTCGTTCATCAGGCGCTCGGACATGGTCTTCTCGCGACGGGCGCGGGAGTACGTCGTCAGCCAGCGCAGCGCCAGCGTGGTCGACCGGCCCGGCTTGACCTCGATCGGCACCTGGTAGGTGGCGCCACCGACCCGGCGGCTCTTCACCTCGATGCTCGGCTTCACGTTGTCCAGCGCACGCTTCAGCGTGATCACCGGGTCCGTGCCGGTCTTGGTGCGGGTGCCCTCGAGCGCCGTGTAGACGATGCTCTGCGCGATCTGCTTCTTGCCGTCGACCAGGATCTTGGAGATCAACTGGGTGACGAGCGGCGAACTGTAGACCGGGTCGATGATGACCGGGCGCTTCGGGGCCGGGCCCTTGCGCGGCATTAGCTCTTCTCCTTCTTCGCGCCGTAACGGCTGCGGGCCTGCTTCCGGTTCTTCACACCCTGGGTGTCGAGCGAACCGCGGATGATCTTGTACCGGACACCCGGAAGGTCCTTCACCCGGCCGCCACGCACGAGCACGATCGAGTGCTCCTGCAGGTTGTGGCCGACGCCGGGAATGTACGCGGTGACCTCGATGCCGCTGGTCAGGCGAACACGCGCAACCTTGCGAAGCGCCGAGTTCGGCTTCTTCGGCGTAGTGGTGTAAACGCGCGTGCACACACCGCGACGCTGAGGGGAACCCTTCAGGGCGGGCGTCTTGTTCTTGGACACCTTGTCCTGGCGGCCCTTGCGGACCAGCTGCTGAATGGTGGGCACCGCGTAGGTCTCTTTCTGTCGTCCGGCTTTCTTCTGCTGCTGCTGTTGCCTGACCCCCGCGGTCGGGTGTGTCGCGTGCGCACGGGCGTACCGAAGCCGTAATCTTCCAGACTGTCGGCAGGAGTCCCGTGCCACGCGCGCAGACCCGTTCGAACGAGGGGCACGCATGACGGCCCAGGATGACCCGGGCACGATCGTTAAGACTAGCGGCTGCCTCAACCACGGTCAAAATGAGTAACCGACCGGCACTGAGGTCCCTCCGCAGGTCCAGTCTACAGGGTCTACGGCGTCGCCGTTCCGGCCAGGAAAGCGGCTGCCACCGCCGGATCTCCCTCGACCGTCAGAACGCTGGCCGGCAAGCGTTTCCACAGACACAGATCGAGCTCGGCCGCCGTCCCCGAGACGACCGCCTCACCGGCCGCCTTGCCGCGCTCCACCTGCGGCCGATCCCCTTCTGGCAAAGGCGTCAGCGTCCACTCGTCGCCGGTGTCGGTGGCCCGTACGCCGATCTGCCGGGTGACCGCCGGCGCGACCCCACGAGCCAGCATCCGGGGCAGGAACACCCCGAACACCTCGTCCACCCCGTCGGCCGCAATCTTCGCAGGTACGACGGTAAGACCACTGGCCGCCCGTTGGTCCGGATCTGCGCCGGCCTGGACAGCGTCCACGAGGTGGATCACCGTCTCATGCATACGACGGCGAGACCAGAATCCGGCGCGCTGTTCGACCGGGGCGAAGTTCCAGCATGGCTCGTCCGGATCGACGGCCCGGATCGCGGCGGCGAGTGCGGCGGTCGTGCCGGCATACCAGTCGGCCCACGAGGTCGTCGTACGCAGAACCTCCGGGACCTTCTGGCTGGTGCCGCTGAGCAGGATGGACGCGGCCCAGCGCTGGCCCGAACCGAGGTGCAGGGCCAGGTCGGCCAGCGTCCAGCCGGGGCAGGCGGGCACCGCCACGGCCGGATCGACGCGAGCGAGGACGGCCGCGAACTCCGCGGCCGTCCGCTCGAACTCGGCCAAGTAGTCGATGGCTTCAGACACGAAACTGGACTTCGGCGATCAACCCGTCGGTGACGCGGTAGAGGGCGATCATCGGGGTCGGCTCCCCGGTGTCGTGGGCCAGGATGTGCTCGACCACCCACTCGCCGAGCATCAGCTTCTGCACCACCTCGGTCTTGCACCTGCCGGCGTCGAAGCGTGGCCGGTAGTACTCGCGCAGGAACCGGCGGCCCTTCAGCTCGGTGCCGTCGGCCAGCTCGATCCGGGCGGTCGGCGAGTACATCGCCAGGAACGCCTCCAGATCGTGCGCTGCGTAGGCGGAGTGCTCCCGGGCGACCACCCGCGCGGCCGGGGTCTCACTGGTGGCAGCCGCGACCGTAGCGGCCGCCACAGTTGCCAGCGGTGTCGCAGCAGGGGTAGCTACCGGAGTCGGAGCAGGGGTGGGTGCAGGAGCGGCGGGCACCTGCTGACTGGCGGGTTCAGCAGCTGCCTTGCCTTCATTCACCGACGCAGCTTTGACCGGCGCGGTCTTCACTGCGGCGGCCGGCTTGGTGGCGGCCGTCGTACGCCGGGTGGACGGCTTGGCCGGGGGTGGGGGGACGAGGAGTTTTTCCTGGCCGGCCGGCTCCTCGCCCAGGTGGGCGATCGCCCAGTCCAGGGCCTTGGTGACGGCGGCGCGTGATTCTTCGGTGTGGTCGAGCATGTCGAACCCGTGGTGCCCTTTCGGTACGTCGATGATGTCCAGCGCGGTGCCACCGGCGGAGACGAACTCCGCGACCGGACCGGCGAGCTCCTCGTGCTCGAGTCCGACTGAGGTCAGCAGCACCGGCAGGTCCTTGTGTTTGCCGATCACTTCGGCGGCATTGACCAGTTCTTCGACACCGGGCGGGGTGGCGAGCAGGGGGTAGGTCAGGGCGACACAACGCAGCCAGTCGGGGCGGCTGTCCAGCCACTCCCCCGCCAGCAGGCCGGCGCCGGAGAAGAACCACAGGGCGACCCGATCGGGGTCGACACGTGGATCGGATCGCAGCGCGCCGACCGCAGCCTCCACCTCGTCCGCGGCGGTGACCAGTTGGTCGAAACCGTGGATCAGGCTGTGGTCGACGACAGCGGCCACTACGCCACGCCGGGCGGCAGCGGTCGCATAGCCCCGGTACACCGGCCACTCCCGAGGCATCACCTCGAGGCCGGCCGGCCCAGGACCCCCGTGCACAAAGAGAATCGCGCCGGTCCGGGCTGTCCCGGCCGGCCGGTAGAAGTCCATTTCGCCGAGCCGGTCGACCCGAACGTCGGGACCGTCCAGAACTCCCAGCACGAAGGGCCGCAGGTAGGCCGGGAGATCCGTCATGGACCAATCTTGGCGCATCAGGGGGACACTTTCAGCCGCCACCCCGCGCGCCGTGCAGACTCCGCTGCGCAACCTCTGTCAGTACGGCGGAATCGACGTCTGCCAAGCGTTTGACGTACAGGCAGCCGACGCCGGTCGTGTGCGGCCCGAGTCGCTCGAGTAGCTCGTCGTACCCCTCGAATCCCTCGGTGAGATACAGCGTCAGAGCCTGCTTGCGGGCGGCGAACCCGATCTCGAACCAGTCCAGCTCGCGACCGCTTTCGTAGACCAGGTGGCGGTCGCCGTACCCGACGATGGACGAGCCCCACATGGCCGGCTCGAGGCCGGTCGCGTCGGTCAGCAGGTCGTTCAGTGCGCGGGCGTCGTCACCGCGCGGACCGGCGATACCGGCCAGGTACTCGTCGACGGACGCATCGGTCTTGACGGTCTTGTTTCCGGCCATGAGTCATCCTGCACCCGAATGCCGCGAGGGCGGCACCCCCAAAGTGGGAGTGCCGCCCTCGGCGGAGTGACTCGAATCAGTTCTGGTACGAACCGAGGTCGAAGTCGTCGAGCGGGACCGACTGCCCGGTGGACGGGCCGAAGTCGTAGTCGTACGACTCGTAGCCGACCATCGAGTACATCGCGGCCTTCGCCTCCTCGGTGGGCTCCACCCGGATGTTGCGGTACCGGTCCATACCCGTACCGGCCGGGATCAGCTTGCCGATGATGACGTTCTCCTTCAGACCGACCAGCGAGTCGGACTTGCCGTGGATCGCGGCCTCGGTGAGGACGCGGGTCGTCTCCTGGAAGGAGGCGGCCGACAGCCACGACTCGGTCGCCAGCGAGGCCTTGGTGATACCCATCAGCACCGGACGACCCGAGGCCGGCGTACCGCCCTCGGCGACCACGCGACGGTTCTCCGCCTCGAACATGATCCGGTCCGCGAGCTCACCCGGCAGCAGCTGGGCGTCGCCCGACTCGATCACCGTGACCCGGCGCAGCATCTGCCGGACGATGATCTCGATGTGCTTGTCGTGGATGGCCACACCCTGCGACCGGTACACCTCCTGGACCTCGTCCACCAGGTGCTCCTGCGCCTTGCGCACACCGAGGATCCGCAGTACCTCCTGCGGGTCCGGCGTACCCTGCGTCAGCTGCTGGCCGACCTCGACGTGCTGACCTTCCTCGATCAGCAGGCGGCCACGCTTCGACACCGGGTAGGCGACCTCCTCGGAACCGTCGTCCGGGGTGAGCACCAGCTTCCGGGTCTTGTCGGTGTCCTCGATCGAGATCCGGCCGGCCGCCTCGGAGATCGGCGCCTTGCCCTTGGGCTGCCGGGCTTCGAACAGCTCGACCACACGCGGCAGACCGTGGGTGATGTCATCACCCGCGACACCACCGGTGTGGAAGGTACGCATGGTCAGCTGCGTACCCGGCTCACCGATGGACTGGGCCGCGATGATGCCGACCGCCTCGCCGATGTCGACCGGCTTGCCGGTCGCCAGCGACCGCCCGTAGCACTTCGCGCAGGTACCGGTCTTGGCGTCACAGGTCAGCACGGAGCGGACCTTGACCTCCTCGAGCCCGGCCTCGACCAGCTTCGCGATCGAGACGTCGCCCAGGTCCGCACCCGCGGCCAGTACGACGTTGCCGTCCGGACCGATCGCGTCGGTGGCCAGCGTCCGTGCGTAGGCGCTGGTCTCGACGTTCTCCGCGTGCACGACCTTGCCGTCCGGACCGGGCTCGCCGATCTTCTTCGGCAGGCCCCGCTCGGTACCGCAGTCCTCCTCGCGGATGATCACGTCCTGCGAGACGTCCACCAGACGACGGGTCAGGTACCCCGAGTCGGCGGTCCGCAGCGCGGTGTCGGCCAGACCCTTCCGGGCACCGTGGGTGGCGATGAAGTACTCGACCACCGACAGACCCTCGCGGAAGTTGGACTTGATCGGCCGGGCGATGATCTCGCCCTTCGGGTTGGCCACCAGACCACGCATACCGGCGATCTGCCGGATCTGCATCATGTTGCCTCGGGCACCCGAGTGGACCATCATCCAGATCGGGTTGGCCTTCTCGAAGTTCTCCTCCATCGCCTTGCCGACCTCGGCGTTGGCGCCGGTCCAGATCTCGATCAGCTCCTGCCGCCGCTCGGACGAGGTGATCAGGCCTCGCTCGAACTGCTTCTGGACCTTCTCGGCCTGCGACTCGTACCGGGCCATGATCTCCGGCTTGGACGGCGGCGTGCTGAAGTCGTCGATCGACACGGTGACGCCGGACCGGGTGGCCCAACGGAAACCGAGATCCTTCAGCGCGTCCAGGCAGTTGGCCACCTGGACCTTGGAGTACCGCTCGGCCAGGTCGTTGACGATCCCGCCCAGCTGCTTCTTGCCCACCTCGACGTCGACGAACGGGTAGTCCGCCGGCAGCGCCTCGTTGAACAGGGCCCGGCCCAGCGTGGTCTCCAGCGCGAACCCGCCGTCGGCCCGCTCGGTCGCACCAGCCGGTACGCCGGCCTCGTCCAGACGCAGCGTGATCTTCGCCTGCAGCGACAGCTCGTTGCGGTCGAAGGCCATCAGCGCCTCGGCCACCGAGCTGAACGCACGGCCCTCGCCGAGCGCGCCCTCCTTCAGCATGGTCAGGAAGTAGATGCCGATGATCATGTCCTGCGTCGGCATCGTGACCGGACGGCCGTCGGCCGGCTTCAGGATGTTGTTCGTCGACAGCATCAGGATCCGGGCCTCGGCCTGCGCCTCGGCCGACAGCGGCAGGTGCACCGCCATCTGGTCACCGTCGAAGTCCGCGTTGAACGCGGAGCAGACGAGCGGGTGGATCTGGATCGCCTTGCCCTCGATCAGCTGCGGCTCGAACGCCTGGATACCCAGCCGGTGCAGGGTAGGCGCCCGGTTCAGCAGCACCGGGTGCTCGGTGATGACCTCTTCCAGCACGTCCCAGACCTGGGCCCGCTGGCGCTCGACCATCCGCTTGGCGGACTTGATGTTCTGCGCGTGGTTGAGGTCGACCAGCCGCTTCATCACGAACGGCTTGAACAGCTCCAGCGCCATCGCCTTCGGCAGACCGCACTGGTGCAGCTTCAGCTGCGGGCCGACCACGATCACCGAACGACCCGAGTAGTCGACGCGCTTACCGAGCAGGTTCTGCCGGAAGCGGCCCTGCTTGCCCTTGAGCATGTCGGACAGCGACTTCAGCGGCCGGTTGCCCGGGCCGGTGACCGGACGACCGCGGCGGCCGTTGTCGAACAGCGCGTCGACGGCCTCCTGCAGCATCCGCTTCTCGTTGTTGACGATGATCTCGGGCGCGCCCAGGTCGAGCAGCCGCTTGAGCCGGTTGTTCCGGTTGATCACCCGGCGGTACAGGTCGTTCAGGTCCGAGGTGGCGAACCGGCCACCGTCGAGCTGAACCATCGGCCGCAGGTCCGGCGGGATGACCGGAACGCAGTCCAGCACCATGCCCATCGGGCTGTTGTTGGTGGCCAGGAACGCGGTGACGACCTTGAGCCGCTTCAGGGCGCGGGTCTTGCGCTGGCCCTTGCCGGTCTTGATCGTCTCGCGCAGGTTGTCCGCCTCGGCCTTCAGGTCGAAGGTCTCCAGCCGGCGCTGGATCGCGGCGGCACCCATGGCGCCCTCGAAGTACTTGCCGAACCGCTCCTTCATGGCGCGGTAGAGGATCTCGTCGCCCTCCAGGTCCTGGACCTTGAGGTTCTTGAACCGGGTCCAGACCTCGTCGAGGCGGTCGATCTCGCGCTGCGCACGGTCGCGCAGCTGCTTGACCTCACGCTCGGCGCCTTCCTTGACCTTGCGCCGTACGTCGGCCTTGGCGCCCTCGGCCTCGAGCTGCGCCAGGTCCTCCTCGAGCTTCTTCAGCCGCTGCTCGATGTCGTTGTCGCGCCGGTTCTCGAGCTGCTTGCGCTCGACATCGGTGCGACCCTCCAGCGACGCGAGGTCGCGGTGCCGCGACTCCTCGTCGACGTCGGTGATCATGTACGCCGCGAAGTAGATGACCTTCTCCAGGTCCTTCGGGGCGAGGTCGAGCAGGTAGCCGAGCCGCGACGGGACACCCTTGAAGTACCAGATGTGGGTGACCGGAGCGGCCAGCTCGATGTGGCCCATCCGCTCCCGGCGCACCTTGGAGCGGGTGACCTCGACGCCACACCGCTCACAGATGATGCCCTTGAAGCGAACGCGCTTGTACTTACCGCAGTAGCACTCCCAGTCCCGGGTGGGACCGAAGATCTTCTCGCAGAACAGACCGTCACGCTCGGGCTTGAGCGTCCGGTAGTTGATCGTCTCGGGCTTCTTGACCTCGCCGTGCGACCACTGGCGGATCTCATCCGCGGTCGCCAGGCCGATCCGAAGCTCGTCGAAGAAGTTCACGTCGAGCACGATGTGTTATCTCCCGATTGTAAAAGTGGTCTGAGTGAGTTGGTTGTTGATCTCAAGCGGCAACCCGCTCAGACCTCCTCGACGCTGTTCGGCTCACGCCGGGACAGGTCGATGCCCAGTTCCTCCGCGGCACGGAAGACGTCCTCCTCGCTGTCGCGCATCTCGACCCGGCTTCCGTCGGACGAGAGCACCTCCACGTTCAGACACAGGGACTGCATTTCCTTGACCAGAACCTTGAAGGACTCCGGGATACCCGGCTCCGGGATGTTCTCGCCCTTGACGATCGCTTCGTACACCTTGACCCGGCCGACCACGTCGTCGGACTTGATCGTCAGCAGTTCCTGCAGCGCGAAGGCGGCACCGTAGGCCTCCAGGGCCCACACCTCCATCTCGCCGAACCGCTGACCGCCGAACTGGGCCTTACCACCCAGCGGCTGCTGGGTGATCATCGAGTACGGACCGGTCGACCGTGCGTGGATCTTGTCGTCGACCAGGTGGTGCAGCTTCAGCATGTACATGTAGCCGACACCGACCGGCTCCGGGAACGGCTCACCCGAACGACCGTCGAAGAGCCGGGCCTTACCGGTCCCGTCGACCATCCGGACACCGTCGCGGTTCGGCAGCGTGGAGCCGAGCAGGCCGGTGACCTCCTCCTCCTTGGCGCCGTCGAAGACCGGGGTGGCGACGTTCGTGAACGGCTCGGCCTCGCCGGCGCCGATCTTGATCAGTCGCTGGGCCCACTCTTCCTTGTTGCCCGGGTCGACCTTCCAGCCGCGGCTGGCGACCCAGCCGAGGTGGGTCTCGAGCACCTGACCGACGTTCATCCGGCCGGGCACGCCCAGCGGGTTCAGGATGATGTCGACCTGGGTGCCGTCCTCGAGGAACGGCATGTCCTCGACCGGCAGGATCTTCGAGATGACGCCCTTGTTGCCGTGCCGACCGGCCAGCTTGTCGCCGACCGAGATCTTCCGCTTCTGGGCGACGTACACGCGGACCAGCTGGTTCACGCCCGGCGGCAGTTCGTCGCCGTTGTCGCGGTCGAAGACGCGGACACCGATGACGGTGCCGTTCTCGCCGTGCGGCACCTTCAGCGAGGTGTCGCGGACCTCGCGGGCCTTCTCACCGAAGATCGCGCGCAGCAGCCGCTCCTCCGGCGTCAGCTCGGTCTCACCCTTCGGGGTGACCTTGCCGACCAGGATGTCGCCGGTGGTGACCTCGGCGCCAATCCGGATGATGCCCCGCTCGTCCAGGTCGGCCAGCATCTCGTCGGAGACGTTCGGGATGTCCCGGGTGATCTCCTCCGGACCCAGCTTGGTGTCGCGGGCGTCGACCTCGTGCTCCTCGATGTGGATCGAGGTCAGCAGGTCCTGCTGGACCACCCGCTGGCTGAGGATGATGGCGTCCTCGTAGTTGTGGCCCTCCCACGGCATGAACGCGACCAGCAGGTTGCGGCCGAGTGCCATCTCGCCCTCGTCGGTGCACGGACCGTCGGCGAGCGGGCTGTTCACCTCGACCCGCTGCCCCGCGTCGACCAGCGGGCGCTGGTTGATGCAGGTGCCCTGGTTCGACCGGCGGAACTTCGCCAGCCGGTAGGTCTGGTACGTGCCGTCGTCGGCGGCGACCTCGATCAGGTCGGCCGAGACCTCCTTGACCACACCGGCCTTGTCGGCCACCAGCACGTCACCGGCGTCGACCGCACCGCGGTACTCCATCCCGGTGCCGACCAGCGGCGCGTCGGCGGTGATCAGCGGAACCGCCTGCCGCTGCATGTTCGAGCCCATCAGCGCGCGGTTGGCGTCGTCGTGCTCGAGGAACGGGATCATCGCGGTCGCAACCGACACCATCTGGCGCGGCGAGACGTCCATGTAGTCGACGTCGTCGACCAGCACGAGCTCGACCTCACCGTGCCGCCGGCGGACCAGCACCCGGTCCTCGGCGAACCGGTTGTCGTCGGTCAGCGCGGCGTTGGCCTGGGCGATGACGAACCGGTCCTCCTCGTCCGCGGTCAGGTAGTCCACCTGGTCGGTGACCTGGCCGTCGACGACCTTGCGGTACGGCGTCTCGACGAAGCCGAACGGGTTCACCCGGCCGTACGTCGCGAGCGAGCCGATCAGACCGATGTTCGGGCCTTCCGGGGTCTCGATCGGGCACATCCGGCCGTAGTGGGACGGGTGCACGTCGCGGACCTCGAAGCCGGCCCGCTCCCGGCTCAGACCACCCGGGCCAAGGGCCGACAGGCGGCGCTTGTGGGTCAGGCCCGCGATCGGGTTGGTCTGGTCCATGAACTGCGACAGCTGGGAGGTGCCGAAGAACTCCTTCAGCGCCGCCACCACCGGACGGATGTTGATCAGGGTCTGCGGCGTGATCGCCTCGACGTCCTGGGTCGTCATCCGCTCCCGGACCACCCGCTCCATCCGGGCCAGGCCGGTGCGCAGCTGGTTCTGGATCAGCTCACCGACGGTCCGCAGCCGGCGGTTGCCGAAGTGGTCGATGTCGTCCTCTTCGACCACGATCTCGCCCTGCGGCGCGTCCAGCTCGGTCTTGCCCTCGTGCAGCGCGACCAGGTACTTGATCGTCGCGACGATGTCGTTGATCGTCAGGACGGCCGTGTCGTGGGCCTCGTCGCGGCCCAGCTTCTTGTTGATCTTGTACCGGCCGACCTTGGCCAGGTCGTAGCGCTTGCCGTTGAAGTAGTAGTTGTCCAGCAGCGCCTGGGCGGCCTCCCGCGTCGGCGGTTCACCCGGCCGCAGCTTGCGGTAGATGTCCAGCAGCGCGTCGTCCTGCCCGGAGGTGTGGTCCTTCTCCAGGGTGAGCCGGATCGACTCGTAGTCGCCGAACTCCTCCAGGATCTGGGCGTCGGTCCAGCCGAGCGCCTTCAGCAGCACGGTGACGTTCTGCTTGCGCTTGCGGTCCAGCCGGACACCGACCATGTCCCGCTTGTCGACCTCGAACTCCAGCCACGCACCGCGCGACGGGATGATCTTGGCGGTGAAGATGTCCTTGTCCGATGTCTTGTCCGGCGTGCGCTCGAAGTACACACCGGGCGAACGGACCAGCTGGGACACGACGACCCGCTCGGTGCCGTTGATGACGAAGGTGCCCTTGCGCGTCATCAACGGGAAGTCACCCATGAAGACGGTCTGGCTCTTGATCTCGCCGGTCTCGTTGTTCATGAACTCGGCCGTGACGAACAGCGGCGCGGAGTAGGTGACGTCCCGCTCCTTGCACTCGTCGACGGTGTTCTTCGGCGGCTCGAAGCGGTGGTCGCGGAACGACAGCGACATGGTGCCGCTGAAGTCCTCGATCGGGGAGATCTCCTCGAAAATCTCTTCCAGACCGCTGGGGCCGGACAGGTCCGACCGTCCCTCGGCCTCGGCGGCGGCCACACGGGCCTGCCACGTTTCGTTGCCGACCAGCCAGTCGAAACTGTCCACCTGCAGCGCAAGCAGATCCGGAACCTCGAGAGGCTCGGAGATCTTTGCGAAGGAGATGCGGCGGGAGCCGGAAACGTCGGAAATGCTGTCGGACTGGGGGTTGCGCGAGGCGACCAAGGGGCGTCCTTCCACGGGCTCGCAGAAATCACTTCGGTGCTGGGAGCGCATGCCGAACCGCCCTAGTCAAGTCGAGACCCGAGCCAGGGGGAGGTTAAAGGCAGCGCAAAGCAATAGGCTACCCGATCAGGGCAAGCCTGTCCAATGGGGTCCGATACTATGCCTTCGGACCACCCACTCAGTCAAGGATCAACCCGGGTTCTCGAGCGGGAAGACTACCCGCGAGTCGCCCAGGACATCCTGTCCGGAGTCACAAAGAGACTACAGCCCGGCGATCTCCTGGACCAGCCATTGATCGCCGTTTCGGACCATCGTGAACCGGGTCCGGTTCAGATCGATCCGGGGAACACCCTTCGTGAGCGTGCTGGTGGTGGTCTGGTTCACGAAGATGATCAGGGTGACCCGGTCGGCGTCGCCGTCCTTCACCCCGACCTCGCGGACGTCGGCCCGCACCGTCGTCTTGTTCTTGGTGGCCAGCGTGCGGACCACCTTCGCGGTCTCGGCGAACTTCCCCGAGTAGTCCGGGGTCATCAATGCCTGACTCGCCGCGAAGCTCTTGTCGAGGTCCCGATAGTCGTAGCTGAGCACGGTTTCGGCCGCTTTCCGCCCGGCCGCGGCCGCCTGGTCGCGGGCGTCGTCGGCTTGTTTGCCCTGCCACGCCTTGACCCCGAGCAGCCCCGAGACGACCAGCACCAGGACCACCAGAACACCCAGCGCGGCGGACAGCATGACGCCCAGCCGGCCGGGCTTCTCGACCTCCTGGTCGGGTCCCTGGACAGCCTCTTCGCGCTCCGGATCCGGGGCTTCCGAGACCCCGTTTTCGTCACTGTCCGTGTCCAAATCGCCGGGCTCGGCCGCCTGGACCGCCCCCTCAGACGCCTCCGATGTGGCCGGGGTCACGTCCTGCGGGAGTGTCTCCGGGGTCTCGGACGCGGCCTCGGTGTCGGTCGTTGTCACCTCGGTCGGCGTGTCTGCGACCTCGGGCTCGACGGCGGCATCCGTCGTACCCGGGCCGGACGAGGTACGGCGCTGGCCGGCGATGCGGGGGCGGTTGCGTGGGCGATCCATCATCAACCCACGAACTGGAGGTCGGCGGTCAGCCAGCGGTCGTTCTCCCGGACCAGGTCCAGCTTGATCCGGTAGTGCCGCAGCTGTCCGTTGGGTTCGGCGGTGTTCTGTACGACGGCGTCCACGATCACCAGCACCTGGGCGGAGTCCTTGTCGCTCGAAACCACGGCCGCCTCCTTCACATCCCCCTTGGATGTCCCCTGGTTGGACTGCGCGGCGGCCTTCGACGCGTTGAAGGCCGACTGGAACTCGTCCTTGAACTGCCCGGTGGAGTCGGCCAGCACCCGCTTCGAGTAGTCCTCCCAGGACTTGTAGTCGTACGTGGTGAAGTCCAGCGCCGACTGCCGGCCGGCCTTCATCGCGCCGTCGCGCTGCGCCTTGCTCTCGTCCTGCCGGTGCAGCGCGATCGCCGAGAGGGTCCCACCGGCCAGCGCGACCACGAGCAGAACGCTGAGCGCCCAGGCCAGAATCAGCGGGCCTCGCTTGGAGTTGCCGAGAGTCACTTTCCAGTCACCGGTCCGAGGATCAGGGCCTTCCAGGAGTCGCTGCCGAGGACAGCCTCCTGACCGCCGGTCGAGCCGAGGATGAACTCCGGCACGCCGCCGGACCCACCCGCCGCACCGGTGGCCGGGTCGTACCCGACGCCGTACCCGATCCGGTTCAGGTCCTCGCGAGACGACGGGCTCGGCTTGTTCTGGGCGCCGCGGACGTTGACGCCGGACGACGGGTTCGCCGTACAGCCCGCCTTCGTGTTGGCCGCCGTGTCGCCGGTCTCCTGCGGGACCCGCTTGTCGGTCCCGCCGTACCCGGCCCGGCAGGCGGGCGGATCGATCCCGAGCACCAGGCCGAAGTGCGCGTCGTAGTGACCGGTGGCCTTGTCCTTCGCCGGTACGACGTAGCCGCCCATCGACACCGCCGGGTACACGACCAGCAGCTGCTCGACGGCGTCCAGCCGGACCGCGGTCAACTCGCTCACCGTCAGCAGGTTACCGAGCAGCACCGCGATGTCCGCACGGTTCTCAGTGATCAGGGCGGTCACCTGCTCGGAGGCGGCCGAGCCCTGGTCGATCACCTGGCGGATGTTCGCGTCCGAGCTGGCCAGGGTGTCGGACAGCAGGGCGAGGTTCTTCGCCCAGGTCTTGATCGCGTCGCCGCTGGCGACCTGGGTGGCCAGGACGGTGTCGCCGTCGTTGATCAGCTTGATCGTCTGCAGGATGTTGGCGTCCGCGTCGTCGATCAGCAGGCCGGAGTTGTCGATGATCCGCTGCAGGTCGGTGCCCCGGCCCTTCAGCGCCGCTCCGAGCTCGCGGACCGTGGTGCGCAGGCTCTCCTTGTCGACCGAGTTCACCAGCTGGTCGAGGTTCAGCAGCAGCTCGGTGGTGTCGATCGGGATCGCGGTGTCCTGGCGGGCGATCCGCGAGTGGTCCTGCAGGTACGGGCCGGTGTCGCGGCGCGGCTGCAGGTCGACGTACTGCTCGCCGATCGCGGACCGGTTCGCGACCACCGCGAGCAGGTCGTTCGGGATCTTCACGCCCTTGTCGATGTCGAGGTTCACCTCGACGCCGTCGGTCAGCAGCTTCAGCTCGCCGACCCGGCCGACCGGCTGGCCGCGGTACGTCACCTCGGCGCCGGAGAAGATGCCGCCGGACTCGGCGAAGCTGGCGCTGACCGTGTAGTCCTCGTCGAAGAACAGCTTGTCCACCTGGGCGTACCTGGCACCGACGAAGGCAACGCCGACGATGGTGATCAGCAGGAACACCATCAGCTGGATCCGGACCGATCTGGTGATCACTTCACCACCCCCGGCATCAGCACCTTGGCCAGTTCGGGGTCGAAGCCCGAGCGGTTCAGCGTCTGCGTACAGACCGGCAGCCCGAGGATCGTGGTGCAGGTGGTCGCCGCACCGGTCGGCACCGGCAACGACGGCAGAGAGTTGCCGGTCGGGTTGTGCAGCGGGACGCTCAACCGCGGCAATGGGATGGACGTCGGGCCGACGGTCGGCAGGTTGAGTCCGAGGATGCCCTGCAGCGCCTTCTGGGTGTTCACGTCCAGGGTGATGCCCAGGTTGGTGAAGTCACCCTGGACGGCCTTGGCGGCCGCGTCCGGGAACGGGTAGGTGAACAGCAGTTCGAGCGACTTCGGCAGGTCCTCCCCTGCCTCGGCCAGCTTGGTCAGGATCGGGTACAGCGACTGCAGGTTGGCCACCAGGTCCTTCTGCGACGCGGTGATCACCCGGGTGGCCGTGTTGCCCAGGGTCGCCAGCGCCTGCAGCGTCTTGACCAGGGCCGCCCGCTGCTTGTCCAGGGTCGCGATCGACTTCGGCAGCGAGTCGATCGCGGTCGCCAGGGTCGCCTTCTGCGCGTTCAGCTTCTTGGCCAGCGCGTCGACGGCGGTGATCGCCGTGACGATCTGCTGCTTGTTCTTGTCCAGGGTGCCGACGAAGATGTTCAGCTGGTCGAGCACGCTGCGGATGGCCGGCTCGTTGCCGGTCAGCGCCTTGTTCAGCTCCTGGGTGATGATCTGCAGCTGGGCCACGCCGCCGCCGTTCAGCAGCAGCGACAGCGCGGACAGGACTTCCTCGACCTCGACGTTGCTGGTGGTCCGGGCCAGCGGGATGACCTCGCCGTTGTCCAGTTTGCCGCGCGGCTGCTCCGACCCGGTCGGCGCCGACAGCGACACGAACTTCTCTCCGAGCAGGCTGGTCTGCCGGATCGTCGCCCGCTCGTTGTCCGGCAGCTCCAGGCTCTTCGGCAGCTTGATCCGGACCTTGGCGACGTACCCGTCCAGCCAGACCTTCTCGACCGTGCCGACGGTGACGTCGTCCACCTTCACCGATGACTTCGGCACCAGGTCCAAGACGTCGGCGAACTCGACGGTGACCGTGTACGACGGCCCCTTGATCTTGGCGCCACCCGGCAACGGCAGCGAATACACGCTGAAGTCGCACCCGGTCAGCACCATGGCGAGCGCGAGCACTCCGGCGACGATCGTCGTACGGCGCCTCATGGGACCAGCCCTCCGAGCGTCGGGTCGACCGGATCTGGGCTGTTCAACGGTGCCTTGGGCTCCGGGGCGTACGGCGTACCGGCTGGGCCACCGCTTGCCGGAGCACTACCGGTGAGCTGGCTCAGTAGGGGCAGCTTCGCCAGGCCGTCGAGGACGGGCTTCAGCGCCGTACAGGTCGACATCGGCTGGTTCGCCTGCCGCAGGAGTGAGCAGATGAACGTCGCCGGATCGTCCAGCTGGGCCAGGTTCATCCGCTGGTCCAGGGTCCCGTACTGCGGGTTGTACACGCGGGCCAGGTTGCCCAGGCCGAGCGGCGCGGTGTCGAGGACCTCGGCCAGCGCGGCCTTCTCCTTCACCAGGATCTGGGACAGATCGGTGGCACCGGAGATCGTCGTCTTCAGCAGGGCCCGGTTGTCCTTCACGAACGTGGCGACCTCGCCGAGTGCCGTCGCCAGCAGGGACAGCGCTTTGGCCAGATCCTGGCGCTCACCGGCCAGCGTGGTCGAGGTGGCGGCGAAGTTCGTGTTGAACTGCCGGACCAGCTGGTCGTTCGCCGCCAGCGCGGACACGAACGTCTGCAGCTGCCGGATGGTCGCGAACAGGCTCTGCGAGTTGCCCGCCAGCGTTCCGGTCAGCTTGGACACGTCGGTGATGGTCTGGTTCAGCTTGGCGCCCTGGCCGTTCAGGTTCTTCGCCGAGACGTCGAGCAGCCGCGACAGCGCGCCCTGGTCGTTCGCACCCTTCGGACCGAGCGCGACGGACAGGTCGTTCAGGCTCTGGTAGATCTGGTCCAGCTCCAGCGGTACGGCGGTCCGGTCGATCGGGATCTCGGCCCCGTCGGCCATCACGTCACCCTTGGAGTACGCCGGGGTGAGCTGCACGTACCGGTCGGCCACGATCGACGGAGCCGCGATCACCGCCTTCGCGGTGGCCGGCACCTTGTGCTTGGCCTCCCACCAGAACTTCACCCGCACGGTCCGGCCGGCCGGGGTGACACTTTCCACCTCGCCGACCTTGATGCCGAGGATCCGTACGTCGGAGCCGGGGTACACCGACACCGCACGCGGGAAGTACGCCGTGGCAGTCACCCGGTCGGGCTTCGGCCAGAGCGAGATCACGCTGACCGCGAGGACCACAAGGACCACCGCGATCGCGACCAGCCGGGACAGCGACGCGATCTTCATCAGCCGCCACCTCCCAGGATCGGCGGGAACCCGGGAATCGGGACCGTCGGCGCGGGGATCTCCGGGACCGGCACCAGGTTCTGCAGGTAGACGTCGAACCACGGCCCAGTGCCCAGCGTGTTGGTGAAGACGCGGACGAACGGCGCCAGCCCCTTGATGCTGGCGTCCAGGTCGTTCTGGTTCTTCAGCAGCACCGCCAGTACGGCGTTGACCTTCTGCAACGTCGGCGCCAGGTCCTTACGGTTCTCCCGGACCAGCGCGGTGATCTGCGCGGAAAGCTTCTGCGTCGACACCAGCAACTGGTGGATCAGCGCCCGCCGGGCCTGCACGGCCTGGAAGACGGTGTTGCCGTCCTTCATCAGCTTGATCAGCTGCTGGTTGCGGTCGGCAAGGACCTTGCTGACCACGTTCGAGTGCTGCAGCAACAACTTGAGCTGCTCGTCGCGCTTGGCCACGTTGCGGGACAGCCGGGACAGCCCGGTGAGCGAGGCCTGCACCTCTTCGGGGGTGTTCTTGAACGTCGTCGACAAGGTGTCCAGGGCCTTGGCCAGCTGGACGGTGTCGATCCGCTCGGTGGTGTTCGCGAGATCGCTGAAGGCGTCCACGACGTCGTACGCCGAGATCGTCCGGGCCAGCGGGATCTCGGAGCCGGGCTTGAGCTGACCGGGACCGGCCGGGTTCAGCTTCAGGTACTTCTGCCCGAGCAGGGTCTTGATCTTCATCTCGGCGCCGGTCTGGTCGCCGAGCTTCACGCCCTTGTCCACCACGAAGTCGACCCGGACGTGGGTGCCCTCGAGCTCGACCTTGCGGACCTGCCCGACCCGGACACCGGCGACCCGGATCTCGTCGTTCGGCTTCAGCCCGCCGGCCTCGGAGAACTGCGCGGAGTACTTCGTCCCGCCGCCGATCAGCGGCAGGTCCTGTGCCTTGAACGCGGCCAGCATGATCAGCCCGATCACCGTCAGGCCGATCACGCCGACGGTCACCTGATTCTGCTCACGGAAGGGCCTCATTTTGCGCACCTCGCCGAGTTGTTGTCGTAGGCAACCGGGATGCGGGTCCCGATCGGCAGCGTGACGTTGCCGTCGAAGTTGCACAGGTAGAAGTTGAACCAGGAGCCGTACGACGCGGTCCGGGTCATCGTGTTCAGCTTCTCCGGCATGTTCTGCAGCGTCTTGACCCAGATCGCCTGGGTGTCGTCCAGGGTGGTCGCGACGGTGCGGAGCCGGGCCAGGTCGGCCTTGACCGGCACCCGGGTCTGCTGCAGCAGACCGGCTGTCTTGTTGTTCAGCGAGTTGATCGAGCCGAGCGAGTTCAGCAGCGGGTTGATGTCCTGACTCAGCCCGGTGATGAACTGCTGCAGGTTCACCAGCAGCTGGGAGAAGTTCTGCTGCCGCTGGGAGACGATCTGCAGCGTCGAGGTCAGGTTGGTGATCAGGTCGCCGATCACCTGGTCCGCATCGGCCAGCGTGGTGGTCAGCGAGGCGGTCTTGGCGAGCAGCGACTCGATCGTGCCGCCTTCGCCCTGCAGCACCTTGATCACCTCGAAGGCGAACTGGTTCACGTCCGCCGGGGTCAGCGCGGTGAACAGCGGCTTGAACCCGTTGAACAGCACCGACAGGTCCAGCGCCGGCGCGGTCCGCTCCTTCGGGATGACGCCGTTCTTCTTCAGCCGCTCGCCGCCGCCGACGCCGTCGGTGAGCGCGATATAGCGGTTGCCGACCAGGTTCCGGTACCGCAGCGTGGCGTGCGTCGAGGCGTCCAGGACCTGACCGGAGTCGACGCTGAACGTCACCATCGCCAACGTGTCCTGGTAGAGGGCGATCTTGTCGACCTGGCCGACCTTCACCCCGGCGATCCGGATGTCGTCACCCTTGTTCAGCCCGACCGCGTCGGTGAAGACGGCCTTGTACTTCGTCGTCGAGTTGAAGCTGATGTTCCCGATCGTCACCGCCAGCAGGGCGGTCGCGACCGTGGTCACCACCACGAAGATCGCCAGCCGCACGGTGTCGAGCGACGTCTTCTTGTCCAGGATCTTCACTTCACATTCACCTGGCTTCCGCGCAGCATCGGGCCGACCATCAGGGTGGTCAGGTCCGGTACGTCGGACGGCGCGACACCCATCTCGAGGCCGACGACCGAGTCGACCACCTGCTGCTCGGCCGGCGAACCGACGCCCTGGGTGTCCAGGTCGAAGCCGGGCATCGCCCGGTTCAGCTGCAGGTTCACCGGGAACCGCTCGTTCTTGTTGTGGTCGCCGATCACGCCGTCCTCACCGGTGATGTACGGCGCCGGGTTCTCCTGGGTGTACGGACCCGGCTTGGCCCCGGGGTGACTGTAGTTCTTCCCCACGCAGGTCGGCCCACGACGGTCCTTGTAGGCGGGCCGTTCGTTCGGCTGGTACGGCGTCGGCTGGTTGGTGATCAGCTCGAGGTTGATGTTCAGCCGGCCGTCGCGGAACGTGTCGTTCAGGATCGGCGCGGTCTCCGTCATCACCTTGAGGAAGCACGGGAACTCCGGTGAGTACCGCTCCAGCAGGTCCAGCACCGGCCGGCTGACCTCGCCGAGCCGGATCACCCGGTCCTCGTTCTCCTTGAGGAACGTGTTCGTCGTACCGGACAGCGTCTGGACGTCGAGGAAGAACTTCTGCAGCTGTACTTGCTTCTCCACGACGGTGTTGCCGGTGAGGGTCAGGTTCCGCAGCGCGCGGACCAGGTCGGGGGTCGCGTCGCCGTACAGCTCGGCGGTCTGGGTGAGCTTGGTCAGCGCGACCATCAGCGTCGGGACATGCGGGTTCAGCTTCTTCAGGTACGCGTCCAGCTGGGTCAGCGTGCCGGCGATCTCGGCGCCGCGGCCCTCGAGGGCGGTGGCCAGCGTGTTCAGGGTGGCGTTCAGGTCGGCCGGGTCGACCGCCTGCAGCAGCGGGAGTGCGTCGTTCAGCACCTTCTCGATCTCGATGCCGACCGCGGTCTTGTCCCGCGAGATGACGTCCCCGGCCTTGATGTGCCGGCCCTGCGCACCGGTCGGCGGGACCAGCGCGACGTACTTCTCGCCGAACAGCGTCTTCGGCAGGATCCGGGCGCTGACCGCGCTGGAGATCTCGTCCACCTGGTCCGGCTTCAGCGACAGCTCGACGGTCGCCTCGTCGCCGTCGGTGGAGACGTCGCGGACCTCGCCGACGATGATGCCGCGCAGCTTCACGTCCGCGTGCTTGTTCAGCTGCAGGCCGATGTGGCTGGTCTTCAGCTCCACGTCGATCGTCTTGGTGAAGACCTTGGCGTAGAAGGCATAGGTCAGCCAGAGCAGGAAGCACAGCACGCCGATGAAGGCGACCCCGAGTACCTTGTGCGGCACTGATCTCGTCATGGCGCTACCCCGCCAGCCTGACTGTGGTCGTCGTACCCCAGATCGCCATCGACAGCAGCAGGTCGACGACGTTGATCACCACGATGGAGGTCCGGACCGCACGGCCCACCGCGACGCCCACACCGGCCGGACCACCGGTCGCGTGGTAGCCGTGGTAGCAGTGCACCAGGATCACCAGGACGGAGAAGACGAGCACCTTCCCGAACGACCACAGCACGTCCCCGGGTGGCAGGAAGAGATGGAAGTAATGGTCGTACGTCCCCGTGCTCTGCCCGTAGAACATGGTCACGGTGAGCCGGGTGGCGAAGTACGACGCGAGCAGACCGACGACGTACAGCGGGACGACCGCGATCAGGCCGGCGATGATCCGGGTGGTGACCAGGAACGGCAGCGACGGGATCGCCATCACCTCGAGGGCGTCGATCTCCTCGCTGATCCGCATCGCGCCGAGCTGGGCGGTGAACCCGCAGCCGACGGTCGCGGCCAGGGCGATCCCGGCGATCAGCGGGCCGATCTCGCGGGTGTTGATGTACGCCGACACGAAGCCCGCGAAGGCCGACGTACCGATCTGGTTCAGCGCCGAGTAACCCTGCAGGCCGACCTCGGTACCGGTGAAGAAGGCCAGGAAGGTGATCACGCCGACGGTGCCGCCGATCACGGCGAGCGCGCCGGTGCCCAGGGTCACCTCGGCCAGCAGCCGGAGGATCTCCTTGCGGTACCGGGTGATCGACTTGCCGGACCAGGCCAGTGCCTTGATGTAGAAGGCGAGCTGCTCACCCAGTCGATCGAGTGAGTTGAGCGGCTTCTTGACCAGGGTGTCCACCAGGGCCGACACGTCAGGCCCCCTTCGGCGGGACGAGCTGGAAGTAGATGGCCGTCATCGCGAAGTTCGCGACGAACAGCAGCATGAAGGTGATGACGACGGACTGGTTCACCGCGTCACCGACCCCCTTCGGCCCGCCGCCCGCGTTCACTCCCTTGTACGACGCCACCACCGCCGCGATGAACCCGAACACGAGGGCCTTGGCCTGCCCCTGCCACAGGTCCGGCAGATGGGCGAGCGCGGTGAACGAAGCGATATAACTGCCTGGCGTCCCGTCCTGCAGTACGACGTTGAAGACGTAGCCACCCATCACGCCGACCACGCTGACGAACCCGTTCAGGAAGAACGCGACCAGCATCGTCGCCAGCACCCGCGGCACCACCAGCCGCTGGATCGGGTCGATACCAAGCACCATCATCGCGTCGAGTTCCTCGCGGATCTTGCGCGCGCCCAGATCGGCACAGATCGCCGAGCCGCCCGCGCCCGCGATCAGCAGCGCGGTCGCGATCGGCGACGCCTCCCGGACCACGGCCAGTACGGCGGCCGAGCCGGTGAAGGCCTGGGCGCCGAACTGCTTGATCAGGCCGCCGACCTGCAGCGCGATCACCGCGCCGAACGGGATCGCGACGAGCGCGGTCGGGATGATCGTCACGCTGGCAACGAACCAGGCCTGCTGCAGGAACTCCCGCAGCTGGAACGGCCGGCGGACCGAGGCCCGAGCCGTGTCGAGTGCGAAGGAGAACAGCGAGCCGGCGTGCTTCAGCGGGGCGGTCGCGGAAACGGTCACGTAGCCCCCACCACATCAGCGGCGAAGGAACCCGGCGGCGGGGTGACACCGTTCTCCCGGCACCACTCGCCGGGCGGCCGCTGAGTCGGCCGGATCACTCCGCTGCTCGGCAACTGCTGCACCGGGATCGGTGGCAGCGGTGGCAGCTCCTGGTCGGCCTCACGGGCCAGCTCGTCGGCGTCCTTCTCCTCCGACATGCCGATCGGGCCGACCCGCTGCGCGTTCAGGAACTGGCGGACCACCGGCTCCTCGCTGGACAGCAGCATCTCCCGCGGGCCGAACATGGCCAGGTGCCGGTGATAGAGCAGCCCGATGTTGTCCGGCACGGTCCGGGCGGTGTTGATGTCGTGGGTGACGATCAGGCAGGTGGCCTGGGTCATCTCGTTCAGGTCGATGATCAGCTGGTTCAGGAACGCCGTACGCACCGGGTCAAGACCCGAGTCGGGCTCGTCGAACAGCAGGATCTCGGGCTCCAGCACCAGCGCGCGGGCCAGGCCGGCCCGCTTGCGCATCCCGCCGGAGATCTCGCCCGGCAGCTTCTTCTCCGCGCCGACCAGGCCGACCATCTCCATCTTCTCCATCACGATGGAGCGGATCTCGGCCTCGGACTTCTTGGTGTGCTCGCGCAGCGGGAAGGCGACGTTGTCGTAGAGGTTCATCGAGCCGAACATCGCGCCGTCCTGGAACAGCACGCCGAACAGCTTGCGGATCTCGTACAGCGACCGCTCGGAGCAGGTGGCGATGTCGGTGCCCTCGATGTGGACGTGACCCTTGTCCGGCTTGAGCAGACCGATCAGCGTCTTCAGGAATACGGACTTCCCGGTTCCGGAAGGGCCGAGCATCACGCAGATCTCACCGGCGGGCAGCGTCAGGGACACGTCGCCCCAGATCAGCTGGCTTCCGAAGGATTTCGTGAGACCTTCGACGCGGACTTCTACGCCCACCGGTCCTCCTCACGGGATGTCTGTCTCTGGCCCCGAACCGACGACGATCTGCCGTGTCCAACGAGGCGCGGTTGCCTAGGTTACGCACGAGTACGGTTTTGTGTAACCCCCGCATGTCAAGTGACGGTGACCAACGGGTCACGCTCCGGTCACGCCGGTCACTGTCTGCTGACGCCGATCACGGTGTGCTGATCGGCACGCGGCTCCGGGTGATCCTAGCGGCTGCTCAGGTCCGGGTACGGCGGCCCCACCGCAGACCACCGCCGAACTGGTATCGCAGCGCAAACGACTCGACACACACCGCGACCCGAGATCCGAGATCTGTCCGGAAACCGGGCCGAAAGCTAGCGTCGAGCCAGGGTTTCGCCTGGCCGAGGAGGGGCTGACGGATGAGCATCGAACGACGAACATTCCTCAAGGGAAGCGCTGCGGTCGCGGGCGGCATGCTCGCGGGCGGTCCGTTCCAGGGATTCGTGGCCCGCGAGGCGATGGCGGCTCCGCAGGCCGAGGCACCGTTCCGGGCCCTGCGGGCGATCCCGGATCTGCGCGACGGCAAGGTCCGGCTGCATCTACCGGAAGGATTCGCCTACCGGTCCTTCCATGACACGGAGTTTCCCGTCGTACTGAACGACGGCACCAACCTGCCCGGCCGGCACGACGGCATGGGTGCCTTTCAGCGGAGCAACGGAAATATCGTGCTGGTCCGCAACCACGAGGTGAACAACCCAGGCGCTCCCTTCGGGCCAGGTACGCCGTACGACGCGATGGCACAGAGCGGGACGACGACGATCGAGGTGACGCGGTTCGGCGAGGTGGTCAGCGCCTTCACCAGCCTGAACGGCACGATGATGAACTGCAGCGGCGGAATCATGCCGTGGGGCAGCTGGATCACCTGCGAGGAAACGGTGAACGGGCCCGACGTCGGGGCCGACTTCACCGGGGTGTCGAACGTGCCGCTGACCAAGCCGCACGGGTTCGTGTTCGAGGTTCCGGCCCGCGGCCAGTCCGACCGTCAGCCGATCACTCACGCCGGACGGTTCGCGCACGAGGCCGTCTCGTTCGATCCGGTCGACGGCTTCCTCTACCTGACCGAGGACAACTTCGCGTTCCCGTCGGGGTTCTACCGCTATCGCCCGCCCCGGAACCCCATGCAAAGCGGGCGGATCGAGGACGGCGGCCGGCTGCAGATGCTCGCCGTCAAAGGCCGTCCGAACCTGAACCTGGCGGCCGAGCAACCACTCCGGGCGACGTACGACGTGACGTGGGTCGACATCGACGACCCGGCCCCGAGCTTCCCCTACACACCAGGGCAGCCCGCGCCGACGACGAACGACCAGGCCCTCGTGTACGTCGGCGACCAGGGTCGTTCGCAAGGAGCGGCGTACTTCTCCCGGCTGGAAGGGCAGGTGTACGACGACCACGTCGTGTACTTCACCTCGACACAGGGCGGTGGCGCGGAGGAGACCGGGCCGGATTCGGTCAATGGCTACGGCAACGGCTTCGGCCAGGTCTGGGCGTATCACACCAGGGCTCGGAAGCTGCAGCTGATCTATCAGTCGCCGGACCGCGCGACGCTGGACTTCCCGGACAACGTGACGACCAGCAACCGCGGAACCCTGGTGCTCTGCGAGGACAACACGCAGGACAACTACCTGCGTGGCCTGTCCCGGGGCGGTCAACTGTGGGACATCGCGCTGAACCGGCTGACCAGCCGCACCGGGGTGGACCGCTCCGGCGACGAGTTCGCCGGGTCGACCTTCAGTCCTGACGGTCACACGCTGTTCGTCAATATCCAGGCCAGTCGCGGGATGTCGTTCGCCATCTGGGGACCGTGGCACCTCATCGGCGTCTGACGGTCTTCGAGGAAGACCTGCTGATCTGGCTGCACGACGACACAACGGCTGCCAGGGTCGTCAGCGACCTGACCGAACTGGGGCCGCTGGCAGCCGTTGCGGTCGTCGTGCTGGTGGTGCTGCTTGTACTGCGCCGATGGGTCGATGCGGCGTTCTTCGTGGCCGGGATCGGCGTGGTGTGGGCGGTGAATCCGCTGCTGAAGGAACTGGTCGGGCGGTCGAGGCCGGACCTGTGGCCGTTGCCCGCGGATGTGTCGGCGTACAGCTTTCCGAGTGGTCACGCGGCGAACACGGCAGCTCTCGTCGGTGCGCTCGTGTTGATCGTGCGCCGTGGGCTGCCGGCTGTGCTGCTGGGCGCGGCCTTACTGCTGTTTGTCGGCTGGGCGCAGCTCGCACTCGGGCGGCACTACCCGTCCGACGTACTCGCCGGGTGGGTCTGGGCGCTGGCTTGGGTGGGAGCGCTCCGGAAGTTGCTCCAGAACCTGACGAAGGGCGGCCCTGGGTAGGACCGCCCTTCGGCGTACTGCTTGGTGTGCGGCTAAGCCGCACGGGTCACTTCAGGGTGACGGTGGCGCCGGCGCCCTCGAGGGCCTCCTTGGCCTTCTCCGCGGCAGCCTTGTCGACCTTCTCCAGGATGGCCTTCGGGGCCGACTCGACCAGGTCCTTGGCCTCCTTCAGACCAAGGCTGGTGAGACCGCGCACCTCCTTGATGACCTGGATCTTCTTCTCGCCGGCCGACTCGAGGACGACGTCGAACTCGTCCTGCTCGACGGCCTCTTCGGCAGCGCCGGCCGCCGGGGCACCCGGGGCAGCGGCGACGGCGACCGGGGCGGCGGCAGTGACGCCGAACTCCTCCTCGAACGCCTTAACGAACTCCGACAGCTCCAGCAGGGTCAGTTCCTTGAACTGGCCGAGGAGCTCTTCGGTGCTGAGCTTCGCCATGGTGGCGGTCCTTCCGTAAATGTGTTGCTGGGTGATCACTGAATGGGTGTTGCGTGAGTGAGTGCGTCAGCTCTCGGCCGGCGCGGTCTCCTCGGTGCTCGCCTCGGCAGGTGCCTCGACCGTGTCCTGCACGGCCGGCGCCTCGTCCGCCACGGGGGCGGCCTCGGCCGGCAGCTTGTCCTGCAGCGCCGCGAACAGGCGCGCGGCCTGCGACAGCGGAGCAGCGAACAGCGACACCGCTTGCTGCGGAGCCGCCTTCATCGCACCTGCGAGCTTCGCGAGGAGAACCTCACGCGACTCCAGGTCAGCGAGTTTGGTGATCTCGTCAGAGCCGAGTGCCTTACCTTCCAGCACTCCACCCTTGATGACGAGAAGGGGATGCGCCTTGGCGAAGTCACGCAGGCCCTTGGCCGCGACCACCGGGTCGCCCTTGATGAAGGCGATGGCCGACGGACCCTGCAGCAGCGAGTCGAACGACTCGACGCCGGCATCCTTGGCCGCGATCTTGGTCAGCGTGTTCTTCACCACGGCGTAGTTCACGTCGTCACCGAGCGTAGTGCGCAATTCCCGCAGCTGCGCCACGGTGAGTCCGCGGTACTCGGTCAGCACGGCGCCGTTCGAGCTACGGAAGTTCTCCGTCAGCTCCGCGACGTCGGCAGCCTTGTCCGGCCTCGCCATGGGGTCTCCTTTTCTTGGCTTCCACGCCTGAGACCCCTGGAAAAGGAAAACGCCCCTGCGCAGGCGCAAGGGCGTGAACATACTGATTCACTATCCAAGTCACCTGCGCGGGCCGCCCACTCGAAAGTGGGACCTTCAGCTACTCAGGGAGCAGCGACCAGCGGTCTTCGGCAGGATTCAGTGTGCCTGATCTTGACTCGGGAACCAAATCGGTTCCACTCAGCCTGGCTGCTCATCGGTTCCACTCAGCCTGGCTGCTCCGGGATCGGGTGCGGTGGAATCCACCGCTGCATCGCGGTCGCCGCGGCCCAGCCGGTCGCGGCCATGATCACGATCGCAGGCGCCAGCCCGAGTACGGCGGTCGCGCCCGCCAGCAGCAACGGACCGGCACCATTCCCGGTGTCGGCGAACAGTCTGAACGCACCCAGGAACTGCGCCCGGCCGACCGGTGGAGACGCATCCGCCCCCAACGTCATGATCACCCCGGCCCCCAACCCGTTCCCGACGCCCATCAGCAGGGCGACCGCGGTCAGCGCGGCGGTCGTGTGGGTCAACGGCAGCAGCAGGTGGGCCAGCCCGAGCACGAACATCGACGGTACGGCGACCCACTTGCGACCAAGCCGATCCATCACCGAACCAGCCGGATAGAAGAGCAGCATGTCGACCGCACCGGACAACCCGAAGATGATGCTGGTGGTCTGCGGATCGAGCCCGATGTGCAATGCCCACAGCGGAATCACCACCTGCCGGGACGCCCGGACCGCTCCGACCAACAGCGCCCCGACACCGAGGGTCCGCAGGACCGGCAGATGGTCCCGGATCACGGCCCACGTCGACTGCGCCGCGACCGGGCGACTTCCACGCGTACGTCGTACCGACTCGACGTCGGGCAGACTCAGCAGGACGCCGCAGGCCAGGACCGCGGCGACCAGATGGACCCAGTAGGCGCCGTCGGTGCCGAGGAACCTCATCGCGAACGCACCCAGGAACGGGCCGATGAAGGAGCCGATCCGTTGCACGCCGCCGAGCGTGGACAGCGCGCGAGCCCGCATCTCGACCGGCACGGCCTCGCTCAGGTACGCCTGCCGGGCCAGGCCCCACACCGCGCCGGCCACTCCGGTGGCGGCGATCGCGATCGCGAGGCCCCAGGCCGTCGGGACGAGCAGGCAGGCAACCAACGCGAACGCGACCAGGACGGTCGCGAGAAGCATGGCGCGACGCTCACCGATCTTGTTGGTGAGCGAACCGGCCGGGATGTCCCCGATGACCTGGCCCAGGCCGGCGGCCGCGACGACCAGACCGGCGGTCGCGACCGAGGCGCCGAGATGGGTGGCGGACACGGCCACGACCGGCGCGATCGCACCTTGGCCGATGCCGTAGAGGAGGGCCGGGAGGTAAACGGACGGGGCGATCCGCCAGAGATTCATCGGACGGACCCGGCCGGCGCCGAGGCCCGCGCCGTACAGGTGTCACGCGCCGCCGGGGTCGCACCCAGCAACTCGGACACCGACCACGCCGCTGGGACGACCAGCTCCCCGAGTTCGTCCAGCCGCTCCGCGGGCATCCGCATCTCCGGTCCGGAGATCGACAGACAACCGACGGCCTGACCTGAGTGATCGAAGACCGGTGCGGCGACCGACCTGATGCCGGGCGTGCGTTCCGACATCGACTTGGCGAAGCCCTTCGTCCGGATCTCGGCCAACTGAGCGGCCAGTACGACGGGATCCGTGATGGTCTGCGGAAGCACCTGCGCGAGCGGAGCCGCCAGCACCTCGACCTGCCGCTCCCACGGCGAGAACGCGAGCAACACCTTGCCCGGAGCCCCGAGCGGCAACGGCACTGGAATGCCGAACTCTGTATAAGTACGACGCAATTGGTGACGACTCTCGACCTGATCCACGACGACGCGTTGCCCGGTCGGCAGCAACTCGTGCACGGCCGCGGTCTCCTCGGTCTCGTCACGCAGCGCGCGCAGCACCGGCATCGCGGCGTCACGCAGGCCGGCCGGGATTCCACCGCTGTGAGCCAACTGAGCGACCAGCGGGCCGATCGCGTAGCGGCGGTGCGCCGTCTGGCGGACCAACCCGTTCTCCTGCATCGCCAGCAGGAGCCGGTGCACGGTGCTGGTGGACAGCCCGGTGGCGCGCGCCAGGTCACTGATGCCGAGGTCGGGAGTGCGGGCGTCGAAACACCGCAGGATCGCCACCGCCCGGTCGATCGACTGCACCGCTCCCCGCGGAGCAGCCTCGGCCTGGTTTTCCTGCATATCGAAAGACTATCCCACGATACGGGAAATAGGCCCGGACTCTCACTGAGTGGACACCCCGGCCCCTAGGCTGACCGGACGTCGTGCCGATCACGTTGGGAGCACCATGTCCGGTCCGGTCCAGGTGGGATCCGCGAAGGTTGCTGGCAGCAACGAGGTGCCGGTGGTGCTGGTTCCCGATCGCGGGGTGGTGCGGATCGCCGACCTAGTTCCCGGGTTCGACGGCGATCTGCCGGCGTTGTTCGGCCGGATGACGCTGCGCGAACTGGCCCCCGCGGCGGAGGGCGCGCCGGCTGAGGTGTTCCACGGTTCGGCCGAGGTCGGAGCGCCGTACCGGCATCCCCGGAAGCTGTGGGGGATCGGGCTGAACTATCTCGAGCACGCCGGCGACCTGTCCGAGAACGTGCCGACCGAGCCGGCCTCGTTCATGAAGGGCGACCACACGATCATCGGGCCGGGCGATCCGATCCCGGTGCCGTCGCAGAGCACCCGGACCACGGCCGAGGCCGAGCTCGGGCTGGTGATCGGGCGCGAGTGCTACCAGGTCGAGGAGGACGAGGCGCTCGACTACGTGTACGGCGTGGTGCCGGTGCTGGACCAGACGGCCGAGGACATCCTGGAGCGCAATCCGCGGTTCCTGACCAGGTCGAAGAACTTCCCCGGTTTCTTCTCGTTCGGACCGTGGATCACCGGGCTGGACGCCGTACTCGCGCACTGGGGTTCGCTCGACGCGGTGGAGGTGTCGACGGTCATCAACGGATCGGTGCACCGGAGCAACACGGTGTCGAACATGGCGTTCAGCCCGGCATTCCTGGTCAGCTTCCACAGCAAGGTGATGCCGCTCTTCCCCGGCGACATCATCTCCACCGGTACGCCGGGCGCGGTGCACATCAATCCCGGTGACGTGGCCGAGTGCCGCATCCCCGGCGTCGGCGTGCTGAGCAACCCGGTGATCGCCGGCCGATGACGATCACCGAGTCCTGGGCGTCCATCGACCAGTGGCTGGCCCGGCACGCGCCCGCGACTCACGCCGTACTCGCGCCACCCGCCACCGATGCGGACCTGTCCGTGATGGCGTTGCCACCTGAACTCGTCGAGTCCCTCCGCTGCCACAACGGCCTGACCGCGTGGGCCAGCATCCTCCCCGAGGCGCCACCGTCCAGCGCAGCCGAGATCGCCGCCAACTGGCAACTCCGGATGGAGCTGTCCGACGACTACGACGGCTTCACCGTCCACCCACCCAACACCGAGCCCTACTGGCACCCGTCCTGGATCCCCTGGGCCGACTCCGACGGCGACCTCCAGATCATCGACTTACGCCCCGGCCCAACCCACGGCCGCCTAGCCATGGCCTACCACGACAGCACCGCCGACTTCACCGACAGCTGGCCCAACCTCACTGCATACCTGGAAGCCATCGTCCAGTCCCTCCACACCGGAACGGCTGTCAACGGCTGGTACCCCTACCTCACCACCCACCAAGAACTCTGGTGGGACCGAGGCCCCGACAAGACCTCCGTCAACGATGAGCCCTTGGTCCCGGCCTTCCGTTCGGATGGGTGACCGGGATCAGGGCCACGAACTCCTCAAGACCCTTGAAGTCATCGGGATTGACTGTGAACAGGGGCAGGCCCTCGGCGACGGCGATGCTGGCGATCATCAGGTCGGCGACGCGACCTCGCGGCGACCGACCGACAGCGACGACAGCTGCGCACATCCGCCCATAGATCCGGGCAGCGTCGGCACCGAACGGGATCGGGTCGAATTCGTTCTCCGCACGCTGAAGGACGTCCATCCGCAACGCCCGCTCCAGGTGCTCGTCGTACTCGTTCTGCTCGCCGTTGCCACGCACCTGATGCGGTCCTGCAGACAGTTCAGCCAAGGTCACGGCGGTGATTGCCATCTCGTCCGGCAGCTCGGCAGGGTCGATCCCCTCCCGGAGGATCACCACGTTCGTGTCGAGCAGTCCCTGCCGGCGGTCACCGGGCATACGGGTCGTCCAGCTGGTGATCAGCGAAGGCGTCCTGATCGGCCCGGAAGCTCTCCAATGAGATCTTGGGGGCAGTGCGGGACATGGCGGCGAACTCGTCACGCGGGACGAACCGACGCCGGCGGCGCAGCGGGATCAGCTCGCCGATGCGGTGGCCATCCCTTGTGACGGTGAAGGACTGGCCGTTCTGGACGGCGTCCATGATCTCCTTCGACCGAGTGCGCAGGTCGCGTTGGGTGATCTCAGGTTGCCCGCTCATGTGAACAGGATAGCCGTCTGTGCCACATGGTGCTACCGCATAGCACCATGTGGCGGACGTTCTAGCTGAGGACGGCGAGGGCGTCTATTTCTACCAGCATGTCTTCGCGGGGGAGGCCGGTGAAGACGGTGGTGCGGGAGGGGAGGACGCCGCTGGGGGTGCGGGTGGAGAGGTACTCGGCGTACGCCTCGTTCATGGCGGCGAAGTGGTCGCGGGTGGTGAGGTAGACGCGCATCATCACCACGTCGTCGAAGCTTCCGCCGCCGGCCGTCAGGATCGCCTCGACGTTCTGCAGGACTCGGGTGGTCTGGCCCTTCACGTCATCGGTGAAGACGAACTCGCCGGTGGCCGGGTCGACAGATCCCTGGCCGGACACCTGCAGGATGTTGCCCTTGCGCACGCCCTGCGAGTACACCGGCATCGGGGCGGGCGCGTCGGTGGTGGAGACGGCGGTCTTGTCGGACATCAGGGTCATACCTCTCAGTTGTAGTCAGTACTGATCGCCTTGGCAGTGGCGAGCAGGTCGGGCAGGAGCTCGAGCACCTGCTCGTAGTTCAGCAGTACGTCGGGCACCGAGACGGACACCGCCCCGACGACCCGGCCGTCGTGGTCGGTGACCGGTGCGCCGATGCAGTTGATGAAGGACTCGTGTTCAGCCCGGTCCTGCGCCCACCCCTGCGCCCGAACGTCATCCAGCTCATCCCGCAGCGCGTCGGAGTCGGTGATCGTCTGCGGCGTGAACGCGTGGTAGTCGATCGACGCCAGCAACGCCTCCCGCTGCCGCTTCGGCTGAGCCGCCAGCAACACCTTGCCGACAGCGGTGCAATGCAGTGCAGCCGGTACGCCGACCTGCGAGTACATCCGCACCGACCGCACACTGTCGAGCTTGTCAATGTAGATGACCTCACCGTTCTCCCACGCCGCGAGGTGCACGGTCTGTCCGGTCTTCTGGTTCAGCTGTCGCAGGTGGGGCGCTGCAACAGCCCGTACGACGTGCTGCTCCCGAGCCGCATCCGCGAGAGCGAACAGTCGCGACCCCAACCGATAGCGGTGCGACTCGTCACGTCGTACGAACCTGTCCGCCTCCATGGTCCGCAGCAGCCGCAGCACAGTCGTCTTGTGTACGTCGAGCTCCGTCGCAAGCTGATCCAGCGACCTGTCGCCCTCCCCCAGACTGGCCAGGATCTGCAGCGCCCTGGCAAGGCTCTGACTCATGGCAACTTCACTCCCGCTGGACCGACCTGTGTGACGGCCCACTCCTCGTCAGAGCAGTTCAACAGGGTCTGACGGACAGCTGGGTCCAACGGCGCAGCATGGTCCTCCGGCACTGCCAGCACCGCTGCAGCACCCAGGTGCCCCAACCGCAGCCTCTGCTCCATCGGCAACCCCTGCAACGTCCCAGCCAGGAAGCCAGCCGCGAAGGCGTCACCAGCGCCTACAGGCTCGACTACCTCAACAGTGAGCGCCGGAACCTCGGTACGACGACCGTCCGGCTCCAGCACCAGAGCAGTATGCGCGTCGTTCTTCATCACCAGCGTGCACCGCGGACCGAGAAGCTCACGCAGCTCAGCAGAGTCACTGGCCCCCGCAAAGACCTGAGCCTCGTCAGCACCGATCAGTACGACGTCAGCCGCCCGCAGCAACCGCCAGAGCGGCTCCGGGTCCTTGTCGCGCCACAACGCCGGACGCCAGTTCAGGTCGACACTCAACTTGAAGCCGTAGGTGTCTCGCAGGTCCGCCAGGCGCTCGAGCATCGCGGCGGCCGTGGTGGAGATGGCAGCGGTGATGCCAGTGGTGTGCACCAACTCCGCACTCCTCAGCCGGGCCTGGATCGCGGGCCGCTCCAGGAAGGCCGGATCCATAGCCGAGGCGGCCGAGCCGGAGCGGTAGTAGTGCATCCGCGACCGACCATCCATGGAGTGCTTCACGTACAGCCCGGTGGGCCGCTCCAGGTCCTCCTCCACACCGCCGACCTCGACGCCACGGTCCTGCAGATCACGCAGTACGTGCCGGCCGAACCCGTCGTCACCGAGGCGCGAGATCCAACTGGTCGCGATCCCCAGCGCCGCCAGCCCGCCGGCCACATTGCACTCGGCCCCACCCACGGACCGCCGGAACGTCTCGACGTCCTCCAACGGACCGCCCGCGGCACCGGCGAACATGATCATCGCCTCGCCGACACAAACCACTCGCGGCCGGGGTGGTGTCTCAGGAACCGGCTCCGGCATCGGCACTCCTCCGGGCGTGAGTGATGGGATGGGGGTGGAACACGTTTCGTTGACGCGGGTTCCGGCGCGATGCTACAACCGTGGAGTCAGAATGCGCAATCATCGTTGCGTATTCTGCAATCTCAGCCAACAGCAGAGGATCAGATGCCAGCCTCCTACGATGCAGACGCCCTCGCCGCTCTTGCCGACCAGCAGGTGAGCTGGCAGGACAAGGCGCTACCGCCCGCGTTCTGGGGCCGGACTGTCGCCGACGTGCTGGCCGACAAGCCCCGGCTCTCGCAGCTGCCCACTCCCCTGCTGACCCTGTCCGCGCCCGGCATGCGGCACAACGTGGACACCCTGGCTCGCTGGTGCACCAACCACGGCGTCGAGCTGGCACCACACGGCAAGACGACGATGGCCCCCGCCCTTTGGGCCATGCAGCTCGAGGCCGGCTCCTGGGCGATCACCCTCGCGAACGGCTTCCAGCTCGGCGTCGCCCGTGCGTACGGCGTCAGCCGGGTGCTGATCGCCAACGCGATCGTGTCCCCGCTGCAACTGCGCTGGATCGCTGATCAACTCGCGTCCGACCCCACGTTCGAGGTCCTGGTCTGGGCCGACTCGGTCCGCACCGTCGAGATCATGGAGGCCGCCCGGTCGGCGTACGTCGGACCGGACGCACGGCCACTCGACGTACTGGTCGAGGTCGGCGGACTCGACGGCCGGACCGGCGCCCGCGACGCCGAGACCGCGCTGGCCGTCGGCGAAGCGATCGCGGACGCGTCGACGCTGCGCCTCGCCGGGGTCGCCGGGTACGAGGGTGCGATCGGCCACGGTGTCGACGAGGCCGACCTCGAGACGGTGCGGTCGTACCTGCGCGAGCTGGCCGGGATCCACACCAGCCTGCGGAAGAAGGGTTTGTACGACGCAGGCGTCGTACCGGTTGTGAGCGCTGGAGGCAGTCAGTACTTCGATGACGTCGCGCGGGTCCTGGCGCCACTCGGCGAGGACGGGGCGCGCGTCGTACTGCGATCGGGCGCGTACATCACGCATGACGACGGTATGTATCGCCGGCTCTCGCCGCTCGGTGAGACGCCGCGGACGGATGGGGACCGACTGGTTTCCGCGATGCACGGATGGGTCCGGATCACCTCGCAACCCGAGCCCGGGCTGGCGATCTTCGACGCCGGCCGACGTGACCTGCCGTTCGACCAGGATCTGCCCGAACCACAGCTGATCCGGCCGCGGTCCAACGGCGAGCCGGTACTGAAGGCCGACGGGATGAGAGTCACCAAGCTGAACGACCAGCACGGCTATCTGCACTTCGACGGCGACCCGGTCGTCATCGGCGACGAGCTCAGAGTCGGCCTTTCACACCCGTGTACGGCGTTCGACAAGTGGGGACTGATCCCGGTCGTCGACGACCCGGATGCGGCCGACCCCGTCGTCGTCGACCTGATCAGGACCTTCTTCTGACATGGCCGACCTGCTGATCAAGAGCGCCACCGTACTGGATGGCTCCGGCGCTCCCGGGTTCGTCGCCGACGTTGCGGTCGACGCCGGCCGGATCGTGGCCATCGGCAACGAGCTGCCGTCCGGCCGCCGTACGATCGACGCGGACGGGCTGGTGCTGTCGCCCGGGTTCATCGACATGCACGCGCACTCCGACCTGCAGATCCTGGCGAATCCGGACCACACGGCGAAGGTCAGCCAGGGCGTCACGCTGGAGGTCCTCGGCCAGGACGGCCTGTCGTTCGCGCCGATCGACGACCCGACCCGATCCACGCTCCGGCGCCAGATCGCCGGCTGGAACGGCGAACCCGACGACTTCGACTTCACCTGGTCCACCGTCGGCGGGTACCTCGACCGACTCGACCAGGGGATCGCCTGCAACGCGGCGTACCTGATCCCTCAGGGCACCCTGCGGATGATGGTCGTCGGCACCGAGAACCGCCCGGCCACCCGCGCCGAGCTGGACGAGATGAGTCGCCTCCTCGCCGAGGGCCTGCAACAGGGCGCGGTCGGGATGAGCAGCGGCCTCACCTACACCCCCGGCATGTTCGCGACCACCGACGAACTGGTCGAGCTGTGCACCGTCCTTGCGTCCTACGGCGGTTACTACAGTCCGCACCAGCGGTCGTACGGCGAGGGCGCTTTGGACGCGTACGCCGAGATGGTCGAGATCGCCCGTCGATCCGGCTGCGCCCTGCACCTCACCCACGCGGTGATGAACTTCGAGCCGAACCGCGGTCGCGGCGCCGACCTGGTGGCGATGATCGACAAGGCCGTCGCGAACGGGGTCGACGTCACCACCGACACCTACCCGTACTTGCCCGGGGCAACGACACTGGCGGCGATCCTGCCGAGCTGGACGGCCGAAGGCGGGCCGGACGCGCAACTGGCGAGGCTCCAGGATCCGGCCTCGCGCGATCGCATCGCGCACGAACTGGAGCACATCGGCTCGGACGGTTGCCACGGGTGTGTGACGGACTGGCACACCATCGAGATCGGTGGCGTGAAGAACCCGGCACTGAACAGTGCTGTGGGCAAGACGATCGCCGCGATCGCCCTTGAGACCGGCGCGGCGCCGGCCGACGTGTTCTTCGACCTGCTGATCCGCGACAACCTGGCGACCTCGATCCTGCAGCACGTCGGGCACGAGGAGAACGTCCGGACGATCATGCGGCACTCGAGTCACACCGGCGGCTCGGACGCGATCCTGGTCGGGGCGAAACCACATCCGCGCTCGTGGGGCACGTTCCCGCGTTATCTCGGCCGGTACGTCCGCGACCTCGGCGTACTCGATCTCGCCGACTGCATCCATCACCTCACCGGCCGCCCGGCCCAGCGCCTGCGGCTGACGGATCGCGGGCTGGTTCGGGAGGGGTACTACGCCGACCTCGTCCTGTTCGATCCCGCCACCGTCCGCGACACCGCCACCTTCGACGATCCCCGCCAACAGGCCGAAGGCATCCCGTACGTCCTCGTCAATGGCGTCCCCGTGATCGACGAAGGCCACCGCACCGACGCCCTCCCCGGCCACGCCGTCCGCCGCGTTTCCCTGTGAAAGGACTCTGCATGAGCACGACCTTGGATCTGCTTCGCACGGACCGCGTCCTGACCGTGGTCCGGGCGCCGGAGATCTCCGATGCTCGCGACCTGTGCGCGGCGCTGGTTGCCGGCGGCATCCATGTCGTGGAGCTGACCTACACCACGCCGGACCTCCCCAGGCATCTCGAGCGCGCGGCATCCACCGCGGCCGAGACCGGCGCGGTGGTCGGGGCAGGCACGGTACAGACCGGCGCACACGCGAAGCAGGCGATCGATGCCGGTGCCCAGTTCCTCGTCACACCGGGCCAAGGTCCCGAGGCGCCCGCGATCGCCGACGCCGCCCGCGCCGCCGGGATCCCCTTCGTGCTGGGTGCGTTTACCCCGTCCGAAGTCATGACTGCTCTCGCCCTGGGTTCCGACGCGGTGAAGATCTTCCCGGCTCACCAACTCGGTCCGAAGTACTTCAAGGACCTGAACGGCCCGTTCCCTGGCGTGCCGCTGATCCCCTCCGGCGGCGTCAATGCCGGCAACGCCCGTGACTTCCTCGCCGCCGGCGCTCTCGCGGTCAGCGCGGGCACGGACGTCGTCTCGCCTACCGATGTCGCGGCGGGGAAGTGGGAGGAGATCACCGCGAAGGCAGCCACCTTCTGCAAGGCCTTGCAGTGAAGGTGACAGCGGTCGAGACCATCCGCCCCCGGATCCAGTCGAACCTGTGTTTCGTCCGACTGCACACCGACACCGGGCTGACAGGTCTCGGGGAGTCCTTCTTCGGCGCACCGGCCGTGGAAACACACCTCCACGAGACTGTCGCACCTCTGCTGCTCGGCCTGGATGATCCCGCACCACAACAGGTCGCTGCACTGCTCACGCCGTACGTCGGCTATCAGGGCGCCGGCGCCGAACTCCGCGGCAACGGGGCCGTCGACATCGCCTTGTGGGACTTGATCGGCAAGACCACCGGCCTGCCGTTGGCGCGGCTGCTCGGCGGACCGGTGCGGGACCGCATCCGGACGTACAACACGTGTGCTGGTGGGCGCTACGTCAGCACCACGACTCGGCAGAGCTCCTCGAACTGGGGCCTGCCCGCGGATAGCGGCGAGTACGAGGACCTGTACGCGTTCCTGCACCATCCCGCCCGGCTCGCCCGCGAACTGTGGGACGAGGGCACGCGCGGGATGAAGATCTGGCCGTTCGACCAGGCCGCCGAGGAGAGCAACGGGACCGACATCTCGCCACGGGCGCTCGCCGCCGGCCTGGACATCGTCGCGGCGATCCGCGCGGAGGTCGGGCTCGAGATGGACCTCATGATCGAGTTGCACGGCCTGTGGACCCGGACCGCCGCCGCCAAGATCGCGCGGGCGCTGACGGAGTTCCGCCCGTACTGGATCGAGGACCCGCTCCGCCCCGACGCCGCTGACGCACTCGGTGCCCTCCGCGCGGAGATCGACGTACCGATCGCCACCGGCGAGACCTGCATCGGGCGCCGCGGCTTCCTGCCGCTCTTCCAGCGCGGCGCCGTCGATGTCGCAACCCTCGACATCGGCTGGACCGGCGGCATCACGGAGGCGGTGAAAATCGCCTCCCTCGCCGACGCCTACTCGGTCCCGATCGCCCCGCACGACTGCACCGGCCCTGTCTCCCTGTCCGTCGCCACCCACGTGGTCTGCAGCCAACCCAACGGCCTGATCCAGGAAACCGCCCGGTCTTTCATCCGCACCTGGTACGCCGACCTGGTCGAAGGCCTCCCGGAACTCGTCTCCGGTGAGGTCATCCTCCCCACCACCGCCGGCCACGGCATCCAGCTCAACCCGACCCTCCCGGATGCCATCACCCGGATCACTCGCCGGTAAAGACAGGGGTCAGCCCCAGCACTGGTTGGTGGGATTCCCGGATGCGCCGGCCCCACGTTGCCGGGAATCCTCGGGGACATGGCGACACTCGACGGCAAGCTCGGCGATGCGATCGACGACCGGGTTGCGGAGGCTTTGGACGACTACATTGCCGAGGGACGGCTGGACGGCCGGATCCGCCCACGCCACTCGCCCGGTGGTCTCGCCGCCGCCGTCGCCGCCGGTGTCGCGGCAGTGCTGCTCCCCTGGTGCCTGATCCTCGCGGCGACACTGCCGAGTACCTACCAGGCCCACCACTGGCAGCTTGCCTGGATCGGACTCGACTGCGCTACCGCGGTTGCTGCCGGGCTGACGGCGTACCTGCTCCACACACGCGACAGGCGGGCCGCACTGACCGCGACGGCCGCCGGGACGCTGCTGACTGCTGACGCCTGGTTCGACGTCAGTACAGCAGCGCCCGGCTTCGACCACACGCTGTCTCTGGCCGAGGCAGTCGTTCTGGAACTGCCTCTGGCGCTGTGTGCCTTCCTGCTTGCCGCTCGCGTGCTGCGGAAGGGCTAACCGATCAGCTCGAGCACAGGCCCTTCGTGAAGCGCCCGGTAGACCTTGTCGCGTAGTGCGTTGGCCTCTGCGTCCGTGAGGGTTCGGTCCACCGGTCTGAGGACCAGTCTGACCAGTACATTTCGCTGACCGGGCGTCAGCTGAAGGCGATCACGTGCAGCCGGCGGCAGGTCGTCGTACGGCGTCTCACCAAGGACCTCGAGGGACTCCGCGGCGTCAGCGTCGTCGCCGAGTGCACTGCGGACCTTGTCACCGAGTACCTCGGGTGACACGTCGGCAGAAGCGTCAACGACGACGGAGAGGTCGCGTCGGACCGGTGGCATCGAGGACACCGGCTTGTACGGCGCCAGGTCGAGCATCTGGTCCGCTACCCGGGGATCTGTTGACCTGAGCAACCGGATGTCGCGAATGCCCTTGCGCAGCATGAGAAGGCGGTCCAGCCCCGGTCCCATGGCCAGACCGGTCCAGCTGGCATCCAGACCGGCTTGTCGAAGTACGTGTGGCGCGGCGACACCGCACTCACCGATCTCGATCCACTGGTCGTCGAGCAGTACGTCGATCTGGCGGCCATGGATCGTGTAGGGGTGGACTGCGGGCACAGTCCGGTATGTCTGACCCGGCAGCACAGTGTCTACGAGCCGGGCGATCATGTCCTCCAGCTCGGGTACTCCGAGGGTGACGTTGCGGCTGATCCGCCACAGGTCGAGCTGGTGCGGCGTACCGGTGTGCTGCCAGTCGACAGAGTCACGGCGGTAGCAGATGCCCGCACAGATCATCAGTACGTCGGACGATGTCGAGTCGGCCAGCTCCCGTAGTGCGGGTGGAATCATCGCGGACGTGTGACTTCGCAGTACCTCGCCCTCTGACGCGTAGCGGGTGTAGCGGGCCTCACGGGTCACCGCGTCACCGGCGTATCCGAGGTTGTCATAGTTGTCGGCCAGCGTGACCACGGGATGGTCGCGCCTGGTCCAGATCTCGGTGTACGGCCAGGCGTGGCCCAGCGCCGTACGGATCGAGTCGACGATCAGCTGGATGGCATGCGGTCCCTGGGACGGATCGGTGAGGTCGCGCAGGGCCAGGGCGTCGTGCAGTTCAACACGGGTAAGGACAGACATGGGTTTCGCTCCAAGGTGACGGTCTCGACGGGGGTCCACCCCGGTCGGCCGCGGTCACCTCAGGAGAGAGCGCAGCAGCGACTCGCCCCGTCGGCACCGTCGTGCCGGCCGGGGCGCGGAAATCGCCGCGCGTGCTGCGTCATGCGACCCACTGTACCCGTCTCCACCGCTGTACCTGGAGGGAATTCAGTGTGCACTCGGTCGGCATTCTTCCGGCACTCTTCCGGACTTCCCTGCCCAGCAGGCTGAATCGGATGCAACGATGGGGCGCATGCGATGGATCGACACACTCGAAGCCGCGGCCGCCGAGAAGCTGCCCGAGGCCGTGCACCGGTACTACCGGCAGGGCTCGGCCGGCGGGATCAGTGTGGGCGAGGCCGTCGCGGCCTGGTCGGCGTACCGGTTCCGGCCCCGCGTCCTGACCGACGTGTCCACAGTCGAGTTGGGGACGACGGTGCTCGGGACTCCGGTTGACCTGCCGGTGCTGGTCGCGCCGTCGACGATGCAGCGGATGGCGGATCCGGACGGCGATGTCGCGATGGCGACCGGTGCAGGCGCGGCGGGCTCGCTGATCGGCGTGTCCAGCAACGCCGGGACGACGTTCGCCGACCTCAGGGCGACCGGTGTGCCGTGGTGGCTGCAGATCTACATCGTCCGGAACCGTGAGATCACCAAACAGATGCTGGACACTGCGGTCGAAGGCGGGGCGCGAGCCGTCGTCCTGACCGTCGACACCCCAGTGGTCGGACGCAAGGAGGACACCGGGCAGACCGTGTGGGAGCTTGCGCAACCCGGCCAGTGGCTGGCGAATCTGCCCGAAGGCGATTGGGTCGACGAGGATCTGGCGAAGGCGGACGACCTGAGTCCGGACGTGATCGGCTGGCTGGCCGAGCGCACCGGGCTGCCGGTGGTGGTGAAGGGCGTGCTGCGCGGCGACGACGCCAAACGCTGCGCGGACGCGGGCGCCGCCGGCGTGATCGTCTCGAACCACGGCGGCCGCCAACTCGACGGCGCCATCCCAACCGCGCATGCGTTGCCGGAGGTCGCGGAGGCGCTCGCGGGCACGAATACCGAGATCTACGTCGACGGCGGCATCCGCCGCGGTGAACACATCCTGGCCGCCCTCGCGCTCGGCGCCCGCGCCGTCTTCGTCGGGCGACCAGCGCTCTGGGCCCTGACCATCGGCGGCTCCGCCGGAGTCACCCGCCTGCTCACCGACCTGGGCGACGAACTCGACCACACCCTCCGCCTGATCGGCTGTCCACGCCCCACCGACCTGACCCCTGACCTGGTCACCCGGCGCCTCGCGGACTGATCCTGGTGGACAAACTGCGGATCGTCACCCTGAACGCGTTCTTGCCGGGCTACCAACTCCTGCACAATTTCGCCGAGCGGAACGGACACGAAATCGTCCTCGTCGTGACGCTGCCGCGGACCAACCGGTACGGCGATTCCGCCCCGCTCGCGGTCGACCTGCCGGACGGGAGCAACGCGCTGATCACCAGCAAGCTGCGGACCGTCGCGGCGCCGGTGATCGAGGCGATGCGGCCGGACGTGATCATCTCGGCGGCCTTCCCGCGGCTGATCCCGGCAGAGATCCTCGAGATCCCCAAGTACGGCGCGATCAACTGCCACCCGTCCCCGTTGCCGGCCGGACGCGGACCGACGCCGCAACGGCTGATCTACGAGGGCGACGAGCGAGTCGGCGCGACCGTGCACAGGACCGCATCCGAGTTCGACACCGGAGCAATCCTCGCGCAACGGATCGCGCCGCTACCGGACGATCTCAACGGCACCGGCATCATGCAAACCTGGCGCACCCTCCTCAGCGAATGCCTAGACGAGGCCGTCCCTCGCCTCATCACCGGCGACCCCGGCAAGCCCCAAGACCCAGCCAAGGCAACCGAGGCACCTTTCTTCACCGAAGCGGAGCACCTACTAGACCTAACCGAACCGAGCGCACTAATCCGCCGCAAAGCCGCAGCCCTCAACGTCACAACCCCCGCAGCCAAAATCCACCTAAACGGCCAAACCCACGTAATCACCCGAACCGCCCCCGCCCCACCCGACCCAACCGCCACACCAGGCAGCGTCCTAGAGCTCCACGACGACGGTTGGACCATCCAGACCGCCGACCTCCCCCTCCGCCTAACCCGCCACTCCCCCTAAGCACAGCCCTTCCCGCCCCAAGTTCCCGCCCACCCAAGTCCCCCCGAACCAGCCAACACCCGCCAACCGACCGGCCTCCCCCGGGCAGCCCCGAACTACCTAGTCTCCCGGCTCATCACTCCCTGACAGCCGCGGACGGCCAGCCGAGCAACTGCCCCAGGCGGCCTCAGGCTGCCCCCGGTCACCCGGCCCATCGCTCCCCAGCAATCCAGTGCGGCCGCTCAACCAACTGCCCCGCCCGGCCACGGGCTGCCCAGTCTCCGGCCTACCGCCCCCAACAATTGGGAGCCCGCCAGGCGAACGCCCCGGACATGGTCGATCGACCGAGCAGCTTTCCCGGTCGCCCACGGTGCCCGGTGCCTAACTCATCCCTGCTAAAAGTGTGGAGCTGCCGACCAAGCGGCTTCCCCGGCCTCGGGTTGTCCGGTCTGCTCGGTTTCTCGCTGCCTGCCACCTCCGCGCCGGGCGGAGGTGCAGCCGGGGGGTGGGGGGCTGAGGTCGAGCTCGGCGGGGTGGGGGAGGTGGGGCATGCGAAGGGGCCCCGGTCGGGAAGACCGGGGCCCCTTCGGTGCTGTTGACGGTTAGGCGTCGGCGTTTTCTTCGAGGAGGTTGCGGGTGAGGTTGGGGTCAACCTGGACACCCGGGCCCATCGTGGTCGAGAAGACGGCCTTCTTGATGTAGCGGCCCTTCGAGCTGGCGGGCTTGAGGCGGAGGATCTCCTCGAGTGCGGCGCTGTAGTTCTCCACCAGCTGGGCCTCGTCGAAGGAAGCCTTGCCGATGATGAAGTGCAGGTTCGCGTGCCGGTCGACCCGGAATTCGATCTTGCCGCCCTTGATCTCGGTCACGGCCTTGGCCACGTCCGGGGTGACCGTGCCGGTCTTCGGGTTCGGCATCAGACCGCGCGGGCCGAGGACGCGGCCGAGCCGGCCGACCTTGCCCATCAGGTCGGGGGTGGCGACGACGGCGTCGAAGTCGAGCCAGCCGTCGGTCACCTTCTTGATCATGTCGTCGTCGCCGACGAAGTCGGCGCCGGCTGCCTTGGCGGCCTCGGCCTTGTCACCGGTGGCGAAGACGAGGACCCGTGCCGTCTTGCCAGTACCGTGCGGAAGGTTGACGGTGCCGCGCACCATCTGGTCGGCCTTGCGGGGGTCGACCCCGAGGCGCATCGCGACGTCCACGGTGGAGTTGAACTTCTTGCTGCCGGCGGCCTCCTTGGCCAGCCGAATCGCCTCGAGCGGCGTGTACAGGTGGTCGAAGTCGATCTTCTCCGCGATCGTGCGGTAAGCCTTGCTGCGCTGTGCCATTTCTTTTTCTCCTGTTGCGAACGGTCGCTCGATCGTTCGCGGGTTGTGGTCTCTGGCGGGCGAGCACATCGCCCTTCCACTACTGCTGGTCCACCGGGGTGAACCGGGTGGATGTCCTACTTGTCGACGGTGACGCCCATCGAGCGGGCGGTGCCCTCGATGATCTTCATCGCGGCGTCGATGTCACGGGCGTTCAGGTCCGGCATCTTGGTGGTGGCGATCTCGCGGACCTGGTCCTTGGTGATCTTGCCGACCTTGTCCTTGTGCGGGACGGCCGAGCCCTTCTGCAGACCGGCGGCCTTCTTGATCATCTCCGGCGCCGGCGGCGTCTTGGTGATGAAGGTGAAGGAACGGTCTTCGTAGATGGTGATCTCGACCGGAACCACGTTGCCGCGCATGGACTCCGTCTGGGCGTTGTACGCCTTGCAGAACTCCATGATGTTGACGCCGTGCGGACCGAGCGCGGTACCGACCGGCGGGGCCGGCGTCGCGGCACCGGCCTGGAGCTGCACCTTGACCAGGGCAGCGATCTTCTTCTTGGGAGGCATTTCGGGTCCTTAGACTTTCTGGATCTGGCTGAAGCTGAGTTCCACCGGGGTCTCCCGGCCGAAGATCTCCACCAGCGCCTTGATCCGCTGGGCGTCGGCATTGATCTCCGTGATCGTGGCGTGCAGGGTCGCGAACGGCCCGTCGACCACCATGACCGAGTCGCCGACACCGAAGTCCGCGACCTCGACCTTCTTCTTGGCCGCGGTCTTGGTCGGTGCGGCGCCGGCTTCGGCAGCCGCCGCCTCGGCCGCCGCCACGACGGCCGGAGCGAGCATCTTCTCGACCTCTTCGAGGCTGAGCGGAACCGGCTTCTGGCTGTTCCCGACGAAGCCGGTCACCGACGGCGTGTGCCGCACGGTCGACCAGGACTCGTCGGTGAGGTCCATCCGGACCAGCACGTAGCCGGGGAGCACGGTGCGCTTGACCATCCGGCGCTGCCCGTTCTTGATCTCGGCGACCTCTTCGGTCGGCACGATGATCTCGAAGATGTAGTCCTCCATGTTCAGGGAGTTGATCCGGTTCTCCAGGTTGCCCTTGACCCGGTTCTCCATCCCCGAATAGGTGTGGACGACGTACCAGTCGCCGATCTGCGAACGCAGCCGGCTCCGCAGCTCCTCGAGCGGGTCGCCCGGCTCCTCGGGCTCCGCTTCGGCTTCGTCGTCGGCAGTCTCGTCGGCCTGCGCGGCGGCGAAGGTGTCCATGTCGGCGTCGTCGGCCTCGTCCTCGTCCGACTCGTCGTCCGCGGTCACGCTCCCGGCGGCCGTCGTACCGGCGTCGGAGGAGAAGACCAGCTCGTCGTCGGCCGGCTCTTCCTCGGTGTCCTCGACTGCCGTCTCGGCGGTCTCGGCGGCCAGTTCGTCGGCGGCGTCGTCGACGTCGGACGCGGTCACGACCTCGTCGGCCTCCGCGGCGTCGGCGGCGGCGACCACTACGACGGGCTCGTCGTCGGAGTCGTCGGCGTCGGCCGGGCCCTCCTCGGCCTCGTCGTCGGCGGTGTACTCCTCGGTGTCGTCTTCGATCTCGATGTCGTCGTCCTCATCGTCGTCCTCGTCGAGATCCGCGAACAGATCATCGTCGTCGTCGGAGTCGTCCAGGTCGAGATCGAGGTCCAGGTCGAGCTCGTCGTCGGAGTCAGCGGATACGTCGAACTCGTCCTCGTAGTCGAGGACCTCGTCGTCGCGCTCGGACACGTTGTACTCCGTCATCTGTGCATCGGGTCTTGTCTGGTTCCCTGCTTCGGGTCGGGCCGCGGCCCGGGACCCCCGGCGAGTGCGTTCGTGGGCAGCTGCGAACTATCAGCCGAAGATCTTGAACATCGCCCAGCCGAAGGCGAGGTCGAGGACCGAGACGATCGCGATGACGAACACCACGAAGGTCAGGACGACCACGAAGTAGGTGGAGAGCTGCTTGCGAGTCGGCCAGACGACCTTGCGGAGCTCGGCAACCACCTGGCGGTAGAAGCGCAGCAGGCGGTTGCCCGACTTGCTCTCCGCAGGCTTGCCGGCGCCGGACGGTGCCGGGGTGCGCGTCTCCGTCACGACCTACCTCTTTCGCTAGCGGCGGCCTGACCGGCCCTGCGCCGGTCAGGATTTGCAGGGCACGAGGGACTTGAACCCCCAACCTTCGGTTTTGGAGACCGATGCTCTGCCAGTTGAGCTAGTGCCCTCTGCAATCCTCCGGACGCCGCGGGACCTGATCTCGGGCATGCCGAGTCAGGGCCTCCAACGCCCGGACTAGAAGAGTGTACGGGTTCGGGGCCACCTGGTCGAACTGAGGCCCTACCCGCACGACCCCCTCCCGGGCGTCGCACCGCGACCAGAACCATACAGCCTCCACCCGGTCCCAACGGACCACACCCCCACCGTGTTCCCGCGGACCGCCAGGCCATCGCAATGGGCGGCGTCGGCGACGGTCCCCGCCTGGGTGCGGACGGATCTCCCGAATGTGATGGCCTGGCGGTCCGGCCCCGACTACGCGCGGCGCCCGGGCAGTGCCAGGATGGGGGCCATGGGTTCCAGGGTTTCGGCGCGGATCGGCGCCATCAGTGAGTCGGCGACGCTCGCGGTCGACAGCAAGGCGAAGGCGCTCAAGGCGGCCGGGCGCCCGGTGATCGGGTTCGGGGCCGGTGAGCCGGACTTCCCGACGCCGGACTACATCGTCGACGCGGCCGTCGAGGCCGCGCGCGATCCGAAGAACCACCGCTACAGCCCCGCGGGCGGCCTGCCGGAGCTGAAGCAGGCGATCGTCGACAAGACCAAGCGCGACTCCGGCTACGCGGTCGAGGCGGCCCAGGTGCTCGTCACCAACGGCGGCAAGCATGCGGTCTACAACACGTTCGCGACGCTGCTCGACCCGGGCGACGAGGTGCTGCTGCCGGCGCCGTACTGGACGACGTACCCGGAGGCCATCCAGCTGGCCGGCGGCGTACCGGTCGAGGTGCTCGCCGACGAGACCCAGAACTACCTGGTCACCGTCGAGCAGCTGGAGGCGGCCCGGACCGAGAAGACCAAGGCGCTGCTCTTCTGCTCCCCGTCGAACCCGACCGGCGCGGTCGACAGCCCGGAGGCGGTCGAGGCGATCGGCCGCTGGGCGCTCGAGCACGACATCTGGGTGGTCACCGACGAGATCTACGAGCACCTGACGTACGGCGACACGACGTCGACGTCGATCCCGGTCGCCGTACCGGAGCTGGCGGACCGGACCGTCGTACTGAACGGTGTCGCCAAGACCTACGCGATGACGGGCTGGCGGGTCGGCTGGATGATCGGCCCCAAGGACGTGATCAAGGCCGCGACGAACCTGCAGTCGCACCAGACCTCGAACGTCTGCAACATCGCCCAGCGGGCCGCGATCGCCGCACTGACCGGCGACCTGAGCGCGGTCGACGAGATGAAGAAGGCGTTCGACCGCCGCCGCCAGACGATGGTGAAGCTGCTGAACGAGATCCCCGGCGTCGAGTGCCCGGAGCCGACCGGCGCGTTCTACGCGTACCCGTCGGTCAAGGGTGTGCTCGGCAAGGAGATCAACGGGCGGACGCCGAACTCGTCGGCCGAGCTGGCCGAGATCATCCTGGACGAGGCCGAGGTGGCCGTCGTACCGGGTGAGGCGTTCGGTGCGCCCGGGTACCTGCGGCTGTCGTACGCGCTCGGCGACGCGGACCTGGCCGAGGGCGTCGGCCGGATCGCCAAGCTGCTGAGCTGACCCGAGCTTGATGAACGGGCCGTCCATCCACAGGGTGGACGGCCCGATTTCTGTCCGGGCGCGGTGCGTCGGTAACCTTCTGTAATGACGCATCGGGATCTGCGGGTGCTGCCGAAGGCGCACCTGCATCTTCACTTCTCGGGCTCGATGCGGCACCTGACGCTGGTCGAGCTGGCGGACAAGCACGGCGTCCGGTTGCCCGACGCGCTGCGCACCGACTGGCCGCCGGACCTTTCCGCGGCCGACGAGCGCGGCTGGTTCCGGTTCCAGCGGCTGTACGACATCGCCCGGTCGGTGCTGCGCACGGAGGACGACGTACGGCGCCTCGTCCGGGAAGCGGCCGAGGACGACCGGGCCGACGGCTCCCGCTGGCTCGAGATCCAGGTGGACCCGTCCGGGTACGCGAACCGCTTCCACGGCATCACCGAGTTCACCGATCTGGTCCTGGACGCGGCCCGGGACGCGGCGGCGTCGACCGGGATCGCGGTCCAGGTGGTGATCGCGGCCAACCGCACCCGCCATCCGCTCGACGCACGCACGCTGGCTCGGCTCGCTTCGCAGTACGTGGGACGTGGTGTGGTCGGGTTCGGACTGTCGAACGACGAGCGCCGCGGTACGACGTCTGAGTTCGCGCCGGCCTTCCGGATCGCCCGCAACGCCGGACTGCTTGCAGCACCGCATGGTGGCGAGCTGTGTGGGCCGGCAACCGTCCGGACCTGTCTGGACGAGCTCGGAGCCGGCCGCATCGGCCATGGTGTCCGTGCCGTCGAGGATCCCGAGCTCCTGAAGCGTGTGGTCGACGCACAGGTCGCACTGGAGGTCTGCCCGGCCTCCAACGTCTCCCTCGGCGTCTACCACCGTGCCGAGGACGTCCCCCTGCGGCAGCTGTACGAGGCCGGTGCACGGATCGCGCTGGGTGCCGACGACCCCCTGTTGTTCGGCTCGCGTCTGGCCGAGCAGTACGAGACAGCCCGCACAGTCCACGCCTTCACCGACGAGGAGCTCGCCGACCTGGCTCGCGGCTCCGTCCTGGCGTCCACCGCGCCGGCCGACGTACAGAAGAGCCTCCTGACCGAAATCGACGACTGGCTCGGCGTCAACGCCCCCGCCTTGGCTTAGCCGTCGGAGGTTCTCTACCGCGTCACAATCGGTGAGCAGGGCATTGTCGTGGGGAGGATCTGAGCCTTACGTTGCGTGCATGAGCGCGACGAAGATCTTGCTGCCTGAGGACGAGTTGCCGACGCGTTGGTACAACGTGCTGCTTGATCTGCCGACGCCACCGCCGCCGGTGCTGCACCCGGGGACGGGACAGCCGGTGGGGCCGGACGATCTGGCGCCGCTGTTCCCGATGGATCTGATCCTGCAGGAGGTGTCGCAGGACCAGTACGTCGACATCCCGGGCGAGGTACTCGACGTGTACCGGCTGTGGCGGCCCAGTCCGCTCTACCGGGCGCACCGGCTGGAGAAGGCGCTCGACACTCCAGCACGGATCTACTACAAGTACGAGGGCGTGTCCCCGGCTGGGTCGCACAAGCCGAACACCGCCGTACCGCAGGCCTACTACAACGCGAAGTCCGGCGTCCGGAAGCTCACCACCGAGACAGGTGCCGGCCAGTGGGGTACGGCGCTCGCCTTCGCGTGTGCGCAATTCGGACTGGAGTGCGAGGTGTGGCAGGTCCGGGCGTCGTACGACCAGAAGCCGTACCGCCGGACCATGATGGAGGTGTTCGGCGCGACCGTGCACCCGAGCCCCTCGGACCTCACCGAGGCGGGTCGCAAGATCCTCGCCGGCGATCCCGACTCCACCGGATCACTCGGTATCGCGATCAGCGAGGCGGTCGAGGCCGCCGTACAGGACGAGACGGTGCACTACGCGCTCGGCTCGGTGCTCAACCATGTGCTGCTGCACCAGACGATCATCGGCGAGGAGGCGCTGATCCAGCTCGCCATGGTCGGTGAGACTCCGGATCTACTCGTCGGCTGCACCGGCGGCGGCTCGAACTTCGGCGGCCTCGCCTTCCCGTTCCTCCGCGAGAAGTGGGCCGGCCGGATGGCGCCCGTCATCCGCGCGGTCGAGCCGGCCGCGTGCCCGTCGCTGACCCAGGGTACGTACGCGTACGACTTCGGCGACACGATCGGGATGACGCCGCTGATGAAGATGCACACCCTCGGCCACGACTTCGTCCCGGACCCGATCCACGCCGGCGGGCTGCGGTACCACGGCATGAGCCCGATCATCAGCCACCTCTACGAGACCGGTGAGATCGAGGCCGTCGCCAAACAGCAGTCGGAGTGCTTCGCGGCCGGCGTGCAATTCGCCCGCACCGAGGGCATCGTGCCGGCGCCTGAGCCCACGCACGCGCTAGCCGCCGCTATCGAGGAAGCCCTGCGCTGTAAGGAGTCCGGCGAGGAGAAGGTCATCCTCACCGCCCTCTGCGGCCACGGCCACCTCGACCTGGCCGCGTACGACGCCTACCTCAGCGGCACCATGACCGACCGAGCCTGGGACGACGCCGACATCCAGGCATCCGTCGCACAGGCCCTGAGCCGGCTACCAGTGGTCAGCTAACCCCCACCGCGCTTCCACCAGGGTTTGGGCCGCTTGGCGACAGCTGCCAGCCAGTCCGCCGGGATGGCCCACCCCCTGGTGCTCAGTGCCTCGAAGTACTGCGCTTTGAGGCTGTCCGGCAACCAGTACGTCGCAGTGACGTGGCCGGCGGCCTCGAAGTACGTCGTACGCCGCCGAGCACTCCACACGGTCGCCTGACTGGAGCAGTAGGCCAACCGTACGTAGTCCCACCGTGCCTGGTCGTCCTCCATGTCGAACGATCGCTCACGACCCCTCGACTCTGCTGCCAGCTTCTCGATCAGCTCCTGCACCAGCGGCCGGTCGTCAATCATCTCGTCCGGCAACCGCAGGCCGGCCGGCTCCAGGACAACAGGTCCGAGTCGGGGTCGGGCCACGTCCAGGAAGACCTCCAGCAAGGCAAACCCTTCCTCGGCCCGCCCGAAATGCGCGAGCTCCGCCCGCAACGTCGTCACTGCTTCTTCGGCCACTGGAAGACCTTAATCTGCCCCGGTCTGCCCCACGATGCCCCACTAGCTCACGCTCAGCTAACCCCTCCGCAGCACCGATCTGCCCCGGTACGACGGTCTGCACCGGTCACCGTGGTCCTGGAAAGCCCTTCCGCAGCGGGGATTTCGGGGCATGTCGGGGCATTCCGGGGCAGCTTGGGGCAGATCATCCACAGACCCCGTTTTCGTGGTCGCGGACGGTGTTCGGGCACCTACAGTTACCGCCATGCCAGAGCCCAACGAACTGCTGCGAGCCGCTCGGGAGCGGACGCCGTCGCGGCGCGCACCCGGTGAGCAGATGTCCCGGGCCGAGCTCGCGGAGGCGGTCTGCGCCTGGCTGTGGGAGACGACCGAGACCAAGTACGAACTGGACGGGCACTACGTCGCCAAGCTCGAACGCGGTGCCGTCCGCTGGCCCGGTGCGGCGTACCGCGCCGGCCTGCGCTTCGTCCTGAACGTCGCCGACGACAGCGAGCTGGGCTTCCTCCCACCGGGCGGACCCGGCACCATCGACCCCGAGCCCGGCACCAGTTCGATGATCGGTCTGGAGGACGACCTGGTGCAGGCCGGCGACGAGTCGGTCGCCCTGCTCGCTCTCGCCGAGGAGTCGAACGTCGGTGAGCTGACCGTCGAGCAGTTGCACGCGGACATCCTGCGGATCACCCAGAACTACCTGCGCACGCCGACCAAGGCCCTGTTCATCCGCAGTCGCGCCGTACGGGACCGTGCCTTCCGCCTGCTCTCCGGACGCCAGCCACCGAACCAGACCCGCGACTTGTACGCCACAGCCGGCTGGGCGCTCACGATGCTCGGCTGGATGGCGGTGGACCTCGGCCGGCCGGACGTCGCCGAGAGCCACACCCGGACCGCCTGGGCCTGCGCCGATGCCGCCGATCGCGACGACCTCCGCGCCTGGGTCCGCGCCACGCAGCACACGGCCGCGTTCTGGCAGGACGACTTCGCCCGGGCGGCGTCGTACGCACAGGACGGCCTGCAGTACGCCCGCGGCAGCTCAACCCTGTTCCTGGCCAGCGCCTCCGCAGTGGATCTGGCCCGCTCGGGCCAGCACGCCGAAGCCCGAGAGGCCCTGACCATCGCCAAGCGCACCACGGTCCGCACCGACGTCCCCGAGCTCGGCGGCCCTTTCCTGTGTACGCCGGAACGCGCAGCGGGCATCTGGTCCGACGCACATCTGGCACTCGGCGAAGCGGCGGAGACGTTGAAGCACGCCGACCACGGCGTCGCGATGTTCGAGGCGGCACCGCACGCGGTCCGCAACTTCGGCTCCGAACGCATGGTCCGGCTGCAACTCGCCAAAGCCCACCTGCAACTCGGTGAACTCGACGGCGCGACCGAAGCAGTCTCCGCAGTCCTCAGCACACCGGTCGAGTACCGAGTCCGCCCCCTCATCCACCGAATCAGCGAGGTCGCCGCCCTCACCCGGATGAGCCGGTACGCGACCGATCCCAGCGCCCGCGCGCTGCACGACGCGATCCGCGTCCTCACTCGTCATCCCGCCAGCCGGGCGACTCCCACCAAGTAGGTGATCACGTTGTTCGACGAAGTCCGCGACTACTGGGCCTCGCGGCCGGGATGGCGCGACGGCCGTTCCTTCTACACCTGGCAGGTCACGTTCGCCGATCGGCCGGAGATCGCCGCGCTGCATGCGTCGTACGCACATCTGTTCGATGACCTCCCCGGATTCACGCCCGTCCCACTGGAGTGGCTGCACTTGTCCTTGCAGGGTGTCGGCTTCACCGACCGCGTGCCGGACGCCGATCTGGCCGACATCGTCGATGCCACCCGCCCTCGCCTCGCGGTCGTCGAGCCGTTCCCGGTCACCATCGGCCCGGCCACCCTCGGCCCCGAATCCATCCAGCTCCCGGTCCGCCCGGCCGAACCTCTGCAGCATCTGCGTGACTTGATTCGGGCCGCCTTCACCGACATCTGGGGCGACGACGCGGTTCCGGAGCTTCCCGGCCTCGATCCCCACCTAGCCCTTGCCTATAGCAACCATGCCGCTCCGGCCGCGCCACTGGCGGCCCGGCTACTGGATCATGCACCGGTCTCCACGGCGCTCAGCATCACCACCGTCTCCCTGGTGACCCTTGTCCGGACCCATCACCACTACGCCTGGACCCCGCACACCACCGTGCCCCTGGAGCAGGTCGCTAGCGCTCATGAGGCCAGTCGCCGGGATTCCTCCACATATCGCGGATGACACCGTCGAGCACTCCGTCGTCGAGCCAGACGTCGCCTCTCGCCGTACGGTGTTTGCCTTTGTGGAACTCGCCCAGGAGGCAGCGCAGTTCCGTCGCCTGATGGACGGCGTCGCAGCGCAGACCGACCGCCCGTTTCAGCGCCTCGGCGAACTCATGCCGTTCATCAGGCGTCGCACCGAGCGCCTCGACCAGTACGTCGAGACGGGTCGCATCGATTCTGCGTTGGCCCGACATCCAGCCTTGCAGGCTGGATTTCGAGCACCCGGTGCGTTCCGCCATCTTCCGCAGTGAGTCGCAGCCCGACCGGCTGGCCAACGCACTCAGAGCGGCGCCGAAGTCCTTCTGCGAGTTGACCGACCGAAGTGTCTGCACGAACGAGTCACGCCGATCGAGCGCCAGCAGACCCTCCCGCCATTGCTGGTCGATGCGTTGCCAGAACATCACCTCCGGCACGCCCCTGGGCTCCGGCCGCAGCCGGCGTTCTCGCTCGGCCTTGCCGGTCGCGTCCCACAGAACCCACCAGCCGTTGAGCGCGTCGCCACTGACGCCGCAACCCTTGAGGTACGCACGCGTCAACGGCCAGTTGGGCATTTCTTTGCCACCGGCAGCACGGACCACGCGGCTGTGGTCGTAGCCACACCGATCGCCCAGGTCGCGCACGCTCACGCGGGCATCGACGCGCACAGCCTTGAGCAGCTGCGCGAAGGCCCGCAGATAGTAGTCAGGCGGTTGCGGGGCAACCCACGACTCCGCGGCTGCCACTTGACTCACCGACGGCCGGCGACACCGACGGTCAGGGCAGTGCTGACCGCCGCGGCCACCGTGACGAGCGCTGCAAGGGAACTACTCACCGTCGGGAGGTCCTCTCCAGCGCGCATCAGCTCGACTGCAAGACCGATCACCGAGGCGAAGACCGCCAGCCTCAGCACGAGGATGACGATGACCAGTACCGGTGTCCGCGCGCGCTTCGGGCGGGCGGCCTGGGGGCTTCTTGACATGGATCCACTCCAATCTGCACGTGCATTTGCACATGCACAACACCCTTCGACACAGGAAGCTACAGAGGGTTAGCAGGAGTGGTAAAGCCGGAGAAGGCCCGATCTGGTGCGCTTTTTCCCTGCCCGGTGCGCCTGTTGGTGCGGCTGTAGGCGCCTGACCTGCGAAAACAGGGCAAATGCCGTCCCATGGCTGTCCCAGAGGGCTCCCTGAGCTAGCTGGCGTACGCGCGGATTGAGACGACGTGGGCCCGGGGGGTGCCGTTGGTTGCGACGGCTCTCAAGCGGAGGGCGGTTGCTGAGATGGAGACGTGGTGGCGGTTGGTTCGGTGGTGGTTGTCCTCGACCGTGGCGATGGGTTGCCAGGGGGTGTCGTCGGTTCGGGCTTCGAGGACGTAGGTGTGGAGGAGGGTGGGGAGGACGTCGAAGGGGGTGCGGTGGTGGTGGAGGTTGATGAGGTCTTCTTCGACGTCGGCGTCGAGGATGACGACGATCTCGGTGAGGTCGACGGGGGTCGGCCAGGTGAGCTGGATCCAGGGTTCGGGGTCCCAGGCGAGGTCTTCGGAGGACCACAGTTGGGGGCCGCCGTACGGGCGGGAGTAGCCGCCGACGACGTTCGAGGCGGCGTACGCCGAGGTGTCGCCGAGCCGGAGGCAGAGGCCGGCGCGCGGGAGGATGTGTTTCCAGGAGCGGAACTGCTCGGTCCATTGCTCGTCCGGCGCCGGGTCGCGATGAGCGAAGAAGATCGTGCCGGGCAGAGCAGTGTTGGCCGTGTGGACGGAGATGGCCGAGTTCTGCCGCAGTACGACGATCGCGTTGCCGTCGCGCCATTCGAGGGGTACGTCGATCCATCGCTTCTCACCAGCCGCGACGGGCACCGTGCACGTGTCGAGAAGAGCCAGCGGCAGGTAGTTCTGCGGCTTCAACGGATCGTGGAGCTCGACCGTCAGCGACGTATCCACCGAGGCGTCCACCAGCAGCGACAAACCATTCGGCGACGGAAGCACCATCGCGATGTCGGTGGTCAGCGGCAACATCCCGGAGGAGACTTCGACCGCCGGGTGGGTAAGCGTAGAGGAGGCCGAAACAGTGGCGGCCAGGGCGAGGTTGGCTGGATCGTCGTCGATGACGCCCAGGACCGACGCATCCGCCCGCTGCAAGGCCCGCCGCATCAGCTCGAACCGTTCGGTCGCCAGCTCCCGCGGTGACAACCCGTTGCCCAACGCAACGGCCGACGCGATCCCAACGGCCTCCCCCAGTACGGCGCACGTCGCCATCACCCGCGTCGTACCGAAGGCCACGTGACTGGCGCTGATGTTCCGCCCAGCCATCCACAGATTCGACACGTTCCGCGAATACAGGGAGCGCAACGGGATGTGATAGTTCCCGTCCGGATGCCAATGCTTCGAGCCGCGCTCGGAGGAATACACCCCGCCAGGCGGATGCAGATCGATCGACCACCCACCGAAGGCGACCCGATCCTCGAACAAAGTCTGTCCGAGTACGTCGTGCTGCGTCAGCACGTGATCCCCCAGGAATCGCCGGTACTCGCGCTTCCCCGGTACCGACCCGATCCACTCCAGGGTCAGATTCTCAGCGTCAAACAAGCCGGAGTTCTTGATGTAGTCCCAGATCCCGTAGACAACGGCCTGCAACTCGTCCCGGATCCGCTCGTTGTCGTCGACGACATCCAGCTCGCCACCCCACTCGATCCACCAGTAGGAACACCCGTTCAGATCGGACCGGATGATCCGCCGGGTGGGGATCGCGGTCTCGGTGATGTCGCGCGCGAACGACGGCGGCACGAACCGCACCGGCCCCCCGGTGTCCTTGGTGTAGAAGAGGATCGTGCTGCCCAACGTGTTCCCGTCCGGGACGTCGGGAGCCCACGATTCGCCGTACAAGGATCGTGGCTCGCGCCCGGTGCGGAAGTCTGCCCCGGCAAGGAAACCGATCAGTCCGTCGCCCGAGCAGTCGGCGTACGCCGGGCTCACGAACCGAATCACCTTCTCCGACCCCATCTGCCACCCGGTGACCGACCGGATCATCCCGTCCGAGGCGTCCACCGTCCGCACGTCCGTGTTCAGGAACAGCGAGATCCGCGGCTCCGCCCGGACCGCCTCCAGCAGGACGAGGTCCCAGTAGTACGGGTTCCCCTCCGGGTTCCGGTACTGGTTCTCCACGAACAGCTCGCCCATGATCCCGGTCTCGCGGGCGAAGTGCTGGACGCCGTGCGCGGTCGCCCCGCACACCCACACCCGCACCTCGCTGGAGGAGTTGCCGCCGAGCACCGGCCGGTTCTGGACCAGGGCCACCGTGCTCCCCTGCCGGGCCGCGGCGATCGCCGCGCAGATTCCGGCGAGGCCGCCGCCGACGACGGTCAGATCGGAATGGACGTCGAGCTGCTGCATAGAGGGACCTTTCAGGTGTCTGGATGGACGACGGGTTGCCCCGGACCGTTCGGGTGGTTGGCGGTGAGGTGATCGGGGACGCGCTGCGCGACCAGGACGAACAGCAGCCCGGCCGTCAGTACGTCGCTGGCCCGGCCGGCGAAGAACTCGGTCCAGTTGGTGCCGTCCGGCGTACCGGTGTCGAGGGTGACGTCGGCGAGCCGGGCGATCGGGGAGTCGACCTCACCGGTGATCGCGACCGTCAGCGCACCCTCGGCGCCGGCCCGGCGGACGTACTCGAGGGTCGTCGGGTCAACGCCGGACCGGGTGACGACCAAGGCGACATCGCCGTCCCCGAGCAGTCCCGCGCCGATCTGGGACGACTGCGGTCCGTCGAAGAACCACACCGGGATGCCGATCCGCAGCAACCGGATGTAGAGCTCCCTGGCCGGGATCGCGTCCCCCCACTCCCCATAGATATGCGTACGGCGAGCGCCCGCAATCGCATCGGCGACACGGGTGGCCTCGGTCAGGTCGATCGCCGCCAACGCGTTCCGCAAAGCGTTCGCCTGGGTCGACGCGAGCACGTTCAGGACTTGCTCGGGCGGATCCGCCGGGCCGATGGCCATCCCGATGTCACTCGCCCAGCCCGCCTCCATCCCGCGGCCGATCTCCATCGCGAGCGCGGCCCGGAGCGCCGGATACCCGGCGAATCCGAGCTGTGTGGACAGCCGGGTGACTGTCGCGGCCGAGGTCTGCGCGGCCTCGGCCAGCTTCGTGATCGACCCGCGCGCGACCTCGTCCGGGTTCGCCAGGATGTGTTCGGCGACCCGCTGCATCGCGCCGTGCAACTCCGGCATCGCGCGCTTGACCAGCTGCAACGGGCTCGGGCTACCAGCTCTGTCCATAGCTTCCACCCCGCGATCATCACGTATAGACGAACTGGGCGCTCGCCACACCGTCGGCGTCGCTCACCACCCGCACCCAGTGCGCGCTGAACCCAGGCGGGAACACATGCGTCCGAACCTGTCCCGGCTCCACGGTCAACGATTCGACTGCGCCGAACCGCCCATGCCCGTGGAAGTCGATCTCCACAGTCACAACCATGGGCCGCGAGGAGAAGTTCTCCAGATGCAGGCACTTCGCGTCGAACCCGGTCATCAAGTACGGATCCGACGGCTCACCTGCGACCACCGGCGTCTCCCACCACGGGCCACCCCACCCGGCCGGCTTGCCGAAGTTCCACAGGTCGTCGGTCTTTCCGAACCACAGTCCGGACTGTGGTTCCGCCGTGGTCGGGTTGAGCCCATGACTCGGTGACGCGTTGTCCGCACCGGCGACGAGCATCCCGCGCCAGGAGCAGAAGTCCCCGAGCACCCAGAGGTGGGTCGAGATCGGCCGGACGCCCCAGATCCTGCCGCCGTACGCCCACGGCGACAGCTCGTAGAACATCCCGTGGTGGTCGAGCAGCAGCCGCTCGTGCTCGACCTCCCGGATCCGCGGCCACTCGGTCTGCCACTTGTGGTCGAAACAGTGCGATGCCTTGGGCAGCCGGTAGCGGGTCCATTTCTGATCTGCCTCGGTGAACACCTCGAGGATCGCCGACGCGCGATCCCAGCCCGCGGCGAAGATCGTCCCGCCGAACTCGTGCCGGCCGCCAATCGCGGTGAACGGGTCCTCCCGGAGCACCTGCCACGAGGTTCCGTCGTACTCCGCCAACCGGCCACGCGACCGTTCACCGGCCCACTCGGGCTCGGAGTACTCGTTGGAGCAGACGACGAGCTGGCCAAACGACGTGTAGCAGTCCTTGTAGTGGACCCGCATCTCGCCGTCGGTGCCGAGTTCGTCGTTGAGGTCGAAGAGCTGCGTGCATTCGTACGTCGTCAGGTCGAGCTCGAGCAGCTCACCTTCCATGGCGAGCACGTAGACATGCGTGTCCGGCTTGGTCAGGTGGCGCGACGTACCGCAGACCCGCAGTGGCTGCAACTCCGGGATCGTGACGATCTTGTGGTCGGCACCGATCACGTGCGGCCCGAGGACCAACTGAGAGGTCGGGAAGTGCACGAACCGGTTGGTGTAGGTGCCGTCCACGCCGAGCGTCTCGGGCACGATCTCCATCGACAGGTCCGGCTCGATCCGGCGCAGGCTCACGCCCGCACCGGAGGGCGCCTTGTGCGAGTTGTAGTTCTGGACGTAGAGCTTCCCGTTCCACGGCATCAGCGAACCGACGCCGAGCTCACTGCGCGGCGGACCGAAATCGCCGATCTGAGCCAGATGCGGGAAGACACCGGAAACATTCATTTGATCCCCGTATGAGTCATCGCGGCGATGAACCGGCGTTGGAGAAGGATGAAGACGATCAATACCGGCACGATCGAGATCACCGACGCGGCCATGGTCAGGCCGGGTGCGATCTGGCCCTGCTCGTCGACGAAGTCGGTCAGGCTGAGCGGCAGCGTGTAGCGATCCGGGTTGCTGATCAGCACCAGCGGCGTCTCGTAATCGTTCCAGGACCAGACGAACGCCAGGATGCCGAGCGCACTCATCACCGGTGTTGCCAATGGCAAGTAGATCCGGGTGAACACCTGCCACTCGTTCGCGCCGTCCATCCGGGCCGCCTCGGCGAACTCGGCCGGCTGGCTGACGAAGAACTGGCGCATCAGGAAGGTGCCGAGCACGGTGAACATCCCGGGCAGGATCAGCGCCCACAGGGTGTCGTAGAGCCCGAGCTTCTGGAAGTAGATGAACCGCGGCACCAGCAGCAACTGCGCCGGGATGATCGCAGTCGCGAGATAGAGCAGAAACAACTTGTCCCGGCCCTTGAACGACAACCGCGCGAACGCGTAGCCGGCCATCGTCGCGGTGACGAGTTCCCCGGCCACCCGCAGTACGGCGACGAAGACGGACCGGCCGAACGCGGGCAGCACCGAGGTCGCACCACTCAACACCGTGCTGAAGTTGTCCCACTGGAACGGATCCGGGATCCACTGCATCGGGATCCGGTAGGCGTCCACGTCCGCCTTCAGCGCGGTCGACAGCATCCACGCGAACGGCGCCAGGAAGGCGATCGCGAGGATCCACAACGGGATACCCCAGAGCCACTTCGATTTAGTCATGGAGAGCTCTCCCTCGCTGGGCCCGCCAGGTCACCAGGGTCAGCGCGAGTACGCCGATGAACGTCACCAGGCCGATCGCCGACGCGTAGCCGAACCGGTAGAACTGGAAGCCCGTCTGGTACATGTAGTACGAGATCGTCGTGGTCGAGTCACCCGGACCGCCCGCGGTGATCAGCGCGATCAGCCCGAAACCCTGGGACGCACCGATGATCAGCGTGACCAGCAAGAAGATCGTTGTCGGCAGCAACGACGGCCAGGTGATCACGCGGAACTTCGCCCACACCCCGGCCCCGTCGATATCGGCCGCCTCGTACAACTGCCGCGGCGCGTCCTGCAGCGCCGACAGATAGATCAGTGAGCAGTACCCGACACCACCCCAGACCGCCATCACGATCAACGCCGGCAGCGCCCAATGCGATGACGCGAACCACCCCGGCTGCAGACCGAACACGTCGAGCACCTGGTTGACCAGACCGGCCTTCGGGTTCATCAGCATCAACCAGGTCATCCCGATCGCGACCACGTTGACGATGTACGGCAGGAAGAAGATCGCCCGCAGTACGGCGCGACCCGGTAGCGGCCGGTTCAGCGCGATCCCGAGCGCCAGCCCGAGTACGACGGTCAGCGGGACACTCACCCCGACGTACACCAGGGTCAGGCCGACCGCCCGCCAGAAGCCGGGGTCCTGGGCGATCGCGACGAAGTTGTCGAGACCGTTGAAGGTGATGCCGCCCAGACCGGACACCAGGTTCCAGTCGGTGAAGGCGAGCACGATGACGCTGATCAGCGGGATCAGGGTGAAGGCGACGACCCCGAGCAGGTTCGGCGCGATGAAGAGGAACCCGATCCAGCCTCCCGGCCTGATCCCGGACGCCTTCCCGGTCCGGCCGGACGGCTCAGGGCTCTTGGCGACGGTTTCCTCAGCCGTCGCGACCGTGGCGGTGGCCATCAGGACCTCCTCTCATTACGGGCGATCGCCGCGTCGGCGAGCCGCCGTACCTCACGAATGGCGACGCCCGGATCCTTCTCGCCCAGCCAGCACAGGTCGGTCTGCTGTCTCACCGCGAGGCTGATCTCGGGGAACCCGGTCAGCCGGGTGTCGGTGGCGAGTTTGGGTTCCGCGTCCAGGACGACGCGACGGAACGACTCGACGTCGAAGAAGGTGTCCGGCTCCTTGCCGAGCATGCCGGTGATCACCTGGTCGTCGGTGACGTTGCCGAGGGTGGGCAGCTTGCCGGCCTTGAGCATCGGCGTGGACCCCTCGGTGACCCAGAACTTCACGAACTCCCAGGCCGCCTCGAGTTTCGGCGACTTCGGGTTGATCATCACGAAGTTGCTGTAGCTGCCGCCGTTCCAGTCCTTGCCGTCGACCGTCGGCGGCGGTGCGAACGAGACCTTGAAGTCGTGCGGGTACTTCTTCGGGTCGTACAGGTACCGCAGGTTGAACGGTGCGGTCGACCAGAGGTGGAACTCCTCACGGAGGAAGGAGTTCTGCTGGTAGGCGTTCAGGTTCCGCGACAGCACCTCGCTCCACGGGAACGCGGACCCCTCCGCGATCATGTCTTGGCCGAGCCGCAGGCCCTGCTCGAAATGCGGATCACCGAAGTTCGAGTGATCGCCGTCGTACCAGTAGTTCGGGCCGAGGGCGATCCGGGCGACGTCGGGGATGCTGTAGGCACCGATCGTTTTCCCGGTCGTCAGACGCTGGGCGGCACGGCGGTAGTCCTCGATCGTCCACTGCCGCGGCAACTCGACGCCGGCTTGCTGTCTGAGCTTCTCGTTGAAGAGGACGAAGTTCGGCTCGCGCGCGGTGGCAAGGGCCTTGACCTTGCCGTTCTCGATGTACGCCCGCGGCTGGACGGTGTCCAGGAAGGGTTTCAGGTCCGGGTCAGCGGTGACCCGGTCGGTCAGGTCCGCCGCCAGTCCGGACCCGGCCCGCAGCGCCATCGACGCCTGCGAATAGGTGAAGTACACGTCGATGTCGAGTCCGCCCTGCAACGCGGTGTCCAGCTTCAGATTGCCGCGAGCGTCGTTCACGAACCGCGTGTAGGTCACCTTGTACTGCGGGAACTTCTGCTGGAACGCCTCGACCACAACCGCCGGGCCGGACGCGGCCGGTACGCCGCCCCACACCTGCAGCGCACTCGACCGCGCACCGCCGGACGAACACCCCGGCACGACCGCCGCGGCCGCCGCCGCGCCCAGCCCGGCGAGCACCTCCCGCCGTGAAAATCCTTTGCGCCTCACACTCCACCTCCCGCCAGATTGCGCAAAAGATTAGCGAGAGTGGCGGGTGTTGCCTAGTCCTGGTGCAAATCTTTTTCAGGACGGCGGGGGATGCGTGCCGACGAACGGGTAGTAGTCCCGTCCGTGGCCTCCTCTGTGCCGCAACCGCGGTGGACTGAATGATCAGCCGGGCACGACTACCCGTTCGTCGGTACGCCATTCCGTTGCGCAACCGCACTCCGGACGGTCGCGACCACCCAGTCCGGATCACCCAGCACCTGCTGATAGGTGAACCTCAGGACGAGCCAACCGTCCGCGACGAGGTCGTCGTACCGGCGGCAGTCGGCGGCGAAGTCCCCGGCCGAGCCGTGGAACTCGTAGCCCTCAGCCTCCAAGGCCACCCGCGCCAGCCGGTGCCCCAGGTCGACCCGCACCCTCAAGCCGCCTAGGTCGACCAGGACCTGCGGCTCGAATCCGTCGATACCGGCCGACACCAGCAGGCTGCGTAGCATCGACTCGAGAAAGCTCTCGGAGTGGCCATTGGCAGCCGCTGCGACCTGGACCGCGTTCGGCCTACCTGGCCCCCGCATCGCGATCGCCGCGGCCTGTAGTTCTTCATGAGCCAGCCGCCCCCGGGAGAGCGCTGCGTCGGCCACCGCGAGCGCCTCACCGAACGGCAGGATCCGCGCGCAGTCCAGGACGGTTCGCAGCAACGAGGTCCTGCGCCGGCTCCGGTCAGCCGGTGCGGTGGTGCCCCAGTGCAAGACCGCAGGCGGTCCGGATCGGGCGTTGCGGTTCATCGGCAAGGTGATGTGCGGCTTCGGCGGCGCGACGAGCAGCGGCAACTGCCAGCCAGCGGCCGCAGATGTGTGCGAGATGACTCCGTCGTAGGCGATCGCCGCGGCCAGCTCCACCGCGAGGCCGGGCATCCCGTAGATCCCCCGCGTGAGCCGCTCGACGTCGCCGTTCCGGAGTGCGGCCGCCAGCGCGCGCCGGGAGGTCGCCCGAACCAGCTCGGCGGACGTCGCCCAGCCGCCATGCCGGACCAACACTTCCACAACGGACGCCACCCCAAGATGCTGCCTGAGTCCGGGAGTTTCCTGCGGGAGTTATCCACAGGGATTGAAGGACGGGTAGTAGTTCCCGCTCGGCACCTCGGACAACGCCTGGCGTTGCGCCGCGAACCGATCGAGCGAGGACTACTACCCGTCCTTCGGTACGGGTCAGAGGGTGCAGTTCACCAGGACGGGTTCGTTGACCAGGGTGATGCCGAAGGCCTGCTGGACCTGGGCGCGGATGTGGGCGGCCAGACCGAGGATCTCCTTGGCGGTCGCGTTGCCCCGGTTGGTGAGCGCCAGCGTGTGCTTGGTGGACACCGACGCGGCGCCGATCGCGAAGCCCTTCGGCACACCTGCGTGCTCGATCAGCCAGGCCGCGCTGGTCTTCACCCGACCGTCGGGTTGCGGCCACTGCGGCGCACCGGCCGGTACGTCGGACGCCGTGTCGAGGATCGGGTTGGTGAAGAACGACCCGGCGCTCCACGTGTCGTGGTCGGCCTCGTCCAGGACCATCCCCTTGCCGCGCCGCAGCCCAAGGACGGCTTCGCGTACGTCGGTCATCGGCGCGCGCGATCCTGGGTCGACATCCAGTACACGAGCCAGCTCGGCGTACCCGACCGGCGCGGACAAGTCGCCGAGCTTCAACTGGAAGGCCACCTCGAGTACGACGTACCGCGACGGATCGGCCTTGAAGCGCGAGTTCCGGTAGCTGAAGCCGCAGTCGGCCGCGAAGATCGTCCGGACCTGGTTGTCGACCCGATCCCAGACCCGGACCGACGCGATCGTCTCGGCCACCTCGTGACCGTAGGCGCCGACGTTCTGGACCGGTGTGGAGCCCGTGAGGCCCGGGATGCCGGACATCGACTCCAGGCCGCTCCACTCCTCGGCGATCGCCCGTTGGACCACCGCGTCCCAGTCCTCGCCGGCCTGGATGTGGACCATCGCCCCGGAACACATGTCCGCGTCGACCCGGATCCCGCGGGTGGCGATCTTGATCACGGTCCCGCGGAACCCGTCGTCGCCGATCACCACGTTGCTCCCGCCGGACAGCAGCAGCACCGGCTCCCCGGCGGCGTCGGCGTCACGGACGGCGGTCACCAGGTCGTCCTCGGTGGTGACCTCGACCAGCTTGTCGGCCAGCCCCCCGATCCGCAGGGTGGTGAAGTCGGCCAGGCGTACGTGGGTCTTCACTGGACGCGCACGACCGCCCTGGCCCGGCCGAGGACCTTCTCCTCGCCGGCGATCGCGGTGATGTCGATCTCGGCCAGCCCGTCCGCGACCTTGTCCACCTTGGCCGAGAACGTCACGCTCGCGCCCTTGTCGTCATCAGGTACGACGACCGGCTTGGTGAACCGTACGCCGTACTCGACCAGGTCGGCCGGGTCGTCGAGCCAGTCCGTCACGACGCGGACCGCGGACGCCATGGTGAGCATGCCGTGCGCGATCACCCCGGGCAGGCCGAGCGCGGCCGCCATCCGGTCGCTCCAGTGGATCGGGTTGAAGTCCCCGCTGGCGCCCGCGTACCGGACCAGATCCTCACGCCGGAACGTGACAGTCAGCGGCGCCAGCTCGAGGCCGGCCTCAGCGGTCTTCATGCGTCCGCCCGGTTGTGGGAGATCGTGGAGGTCGAGGTGGCGATCGGCTCGCCATCGACAGTGGTCAGGGCGGTCTCGTACATGATCACCTCGACGTCACCGGCCTTGCGCACGGTGGTGATGGTCGCAGTCGCGGCGATGTCGTCGCCGGCCTTGATCGGGCGGGTGTAGGTGAACTTCTGCGCACCGTGCACGATCCGGTCCAGCCGCAGCCCGAGCTCCTCGTCGTTCAGCAGCTGCTCCAGCGCCCGGCTGCCGAGCATGAAGGCGAAGGTGGGCGGTGCGATCGCGTCAGCACCCCGGTACGCCGGGTTGGCATCGCCGATCGCGTCGGCGAACTCGCGGATCTTCTCCCGGCCGACCTGGTAGGACTCGGCGGCCGTGTAGCTCCGGCCGACCATCGTGGCGTCGATCGTCATATCCGGTAACCCTACTGGCAGACTTGGGCGCGGAGTGCCGCTACCCACTCACTGTGAGACCGAACTGGGGAAGGTTGAACGTGACGGCAGTGACGGCGCTGGCCAGGTACGCGCCTCGGTACGAACTCGAAATCGGGGAGCCGACGGGCTCCGACTGGCTCCGAGTCGACCGGGTCCTGGAGCCGGACAGCCCTGAGCTCACCGAGCTCCTCAAGCGCGACCACGACGCCAGCGGGCACACCTCGGCCCACGCGAACGCGCTCAGCTTCATGTCCTTCTACGCCGGCCGAGCCCCCGCGACCGCCCTGCTGCTGTGGGCCCTCGAGGGACATGTCCTCGACATCCGCCCGCACAACCTCTGGGTCCGCCCCCACGACGGCCACGGGCTCGCCGCTGTCGCCGTACGCTCCGCCCGCTACCTCCCGGGCGGCCTGGAGACCCTGTACGACGTGGTGCTCCGGCAGCACCTGCTACCACTGTCCGCCGAGCTCCACCGCCGGACCCGAGCCGGCCTCCGCCAACTCCACGGTGGTGTGGCGGCCGGCTGCGCGATGGGCTTCTGCGCCGCCACCCGCGAGCAGGAGACAGTGTCCCCCGCCTACCTCCTGGACCGCTGGCAGACCTTCGTCACCAGAGCCCCCGGCGGCCTGTCCCGGCTGGGCGACGTAGAGCAGGCAGCCGGCAAGCTCGTCTACCTCCGCAACACCTGCTGCCTCTACTACACCAGCGAAGCCGCCCCCAAGACCCTCTGCGGCTCCTGCTGCCTGACCCCTCGCGACGAGCGCCTGGCCGCCTACGAGGGCGGGCGCCCGATCCTGACGGTCTGATCCCGGGCACGGCAAAGGGCCGCTTCGGGTGTCCGAAGCGGCCCTCGCGAAGTGGCTGGGGTCAGCGGGTTTCGCGGTGGTCGGTGTGGTCGTTGCAGCGGAAGCAGTACTTCTTCAGCTCAAGACGATCCGGGTCGTTACGCCGGTTCTTCTTGGTGATGTAGTTGCGCTCCTTGCAGACGGTGCACGCCAGCGTGATCTTCGGGCGGATGTCGGTTGCCTTGGCCACTGCTGCCTCTTCTTGTTCATGAGTGCGCAACTTGGGTGATCGCACTCTCGAGTTACCGCGTTGGTGGGTAGCGGGGGCGGGAGTCGAACCCGCGACACCACGATTATGAGCCGTGTGCTCTAACCACCTGAGCTACCCCGCCGAGAGAGTCCGTCATCTCACCCGGCGGACCGGGTGAGATGTCGTGCTCAGAGCCCCTTTACGGAATCGAACCGTAGACCTTCTCCTTACCATGGAGACGCTCTGCCGACTGAGCTAAAGGGGCGGGCCGAGGAGAGAGATTACACGGTCCGCTGCCTCGATGTGAAATCGAGCCAGACACACCCTGCAGGCCCCTCAGTCCGTCCCGGAAAGCATACCGGTTCCCCGGAGTGCTCCCGACCAGTTTTCAGCCCAGTACGGCGTCATCCGCGGAAAAGTCGTCCGAGGCGTCCGCAGGCGGGTTCTCCAGGTGCCACTGGACCGACTGCCGCAGGGTCTCGACTGGGTCGGCAGGCGCCCATCCGAGCACCGTCCGCGCCTTCCACGAGTCCATCAGCAGATGCTGGTCCACTGCACCGGTGAGTGATAGATCGTCCGGCAGCAGGTCGTCCCGGACCCGCACCAGCTCGACGTCCGATCCACCCGCCGCGGCCAGGATCTGCTCGGCGAACAGCCGGTACGGCGCTGTGACCGGCTCCACGATGTTGAACGCCTCACCCCGATGGTCACCGGCCAGCGCGAGTGACACGGCCGCCGCGACATCACCGACGTACACCCGGCTGAACAGGAACTGCCCGGACCCGATCGGAATCCGTTTCCGGCCGGCCCGCACCCGCCGCAGGACGAACTCGAACCGCCGCTGGTAGTCGTGCTCGCCGTACACCGCCCCCAACCGCAGCACGGTCGCTCCCCGCGGCAGGTACCGCTCCTCCATCTCCAGGTTCTCGTACTGCGGCCCGTCCACGAACCGCCTCTCCCGTAGCGGAGAGTCCTCCGTCAACGGCAGCCCGTCAGTGGTCCGGTCCGAGTGCAGACCGTCGTACGCGCGATAGACGTCACCACTGGAGATCGCCACCAGCTTCACCGACGGCCCTACCGCCCCCAGCGCCGCCTCGGCCGCCGCAGCGTTCATCCCGGAGACGTCGACCAGCCCCTCAACCCCGAACGGCTCCAGCGCCGCAGCCAACGCCGGACCGTCGTGCCGATCGACATGCGCATGCGCGACAGCAGCCAGGTCGGAAGGCTCATGCTCACCCCGGTGCACCACCAGCACCTCATGCCTCTCCCCCGCCAGCCGCTCCACCACAGCCCGACCGATAAACCGAGTCCCACCGAGAATCGCAATCCGCATGACCCAGTCCTACCGGCTCCCCCGATCCCGGTGAAGCACTGTCTGCGTCAAGCAGACGCCCACACCCGGCTCGGGTACGACGTTCGCAGTACCGGCATCACCTCTGTGACGAAGGTCTCGACAGAGGCCCGGTTCTCTTCCTCCGGGAGGCCTGCGACCTCGAGCGATATGCCGGACAGCTCGTGGCCGAAGGCCTCCTGGTAGCGGCCGAACTTGTCGATCACCTGCTCCGGCGACCCCACCAGCACCGACCCACCCGCCAGGAACTCCTCCAGCTTCTGGAACGGCAGCTGGTTGTGCCGAGCCCCCGGTGAGTCCATGAACGCGTCGAAGATGGGTCGGTACCCCTCCACTGCCTCCTGCGAGGTCTTCTTCACGTACAGCCCGTTGAAGCCGGCCCCGACCACAGCATCGGCCGGGTCACGCCCGTACGCCTGCCACCGCTCGCGGTAGTGGCGGATCAGGCCGGCGTACTTCGTCAGCGGGTGGAACCCGTTCGCCGAGAACAAGGGGTCGCCCCAGCGAGCAGCCAGCTCAGTGGACTCGGTCGACGACGCAGAGCCGTGCCACAACGGGATACCGCTCGGGCGATACGGCCGAGGCTGGGTAGTCGCCTCCACCAGCGCCGGCCGGTAGGCCCCGGACCACGTCACGTCCGTCTCCCGCAGCAGCCGCCGCAGCAGCTCGTACTTCTCCCGGTTCCGATCCCACTGCCCTTCCAGGGAGTAGCCGAACAGTGCGTTCTGGTCCGGATCGTTGCCCTTCCCGATGATGATGTCGAGCCGCCCGCCCGACAGCTGGTCCAGCGTCGCGTAGTCCTCCGCCACCCGCACCGGGTCCAGCAGCGACAGCACGGTGACCGTCGTCAGCAGCCGGATCCGCGACGTCACCGCCGCGATGTACGACAGCACCACCGGCGGAGACGACGAGATGAACCGCTGTGCGTGCCGCTCCCCGACGCCGTACGCGTCGAACCCGAGCTCCTCCGCCCACTGCGCCTGCTGCACGACGTGCTGGAACCGCTGGTACGGCGTCAGCTGCACCCCGCTGATCGGGTCCGGGGAGTTGTCGATCAGCGTGTAGGTACAGAACTTCACCGGACCTTCTTCTCGCCGGCTGTGATGGGGAGGGCGAGGCGGTTGCCGGGGACCGGGGCCGGGCAGGTGCCGTACTGCGTGAAGGCGAACGGCAGGTTGATCGTGCGGTTGAAGTCGATCAGGACCGAGTGGTCCTTCTCCACTACCCCAGTGGTCACCGTGCGCCAGGGAGCTGTCTCCTCGCCGTTCGTCTTGTCGTGGAACGACAGTGTGAGCCGTCCACTGCCGGCAGCCGTCGCCACCAGCTCGTACGCCGACCCGCCCAGCGCCACGTGGACAGTGCCGACCGCAGTGACGTGCTGACGCAGGTCATCGCGTGCTGTGGCGACCTCCACCCGCTCCGGCTCCGGGTACGGCGTGTAGTACGCCCTCACCACCCAGTCCGGGTTCAGTGGGTACGTCGGTACGCCGCTGAACCCACGCCGGGTCGACGCACGTGGATCTCGCTGCCGAACGGCGTACCGTCCTCCTCGCAGCACGAGCTCCGCGAGACGGTCGCCGTACAGCAGCCAACTCAGTGAGCCCGCCTCGGGCATACTCGCCGACGTCTCGCCTTGCACTGGTTCACCGCCGAGAGTCAGCTCGCCGCCCGACTTCACGTACGCCCGCTCACTGTCGGCCCACCACTTGCCCGGCAGACCGCGGATCAGACCAGGTGCCGAGGGCAACCAATCGAACGCGACGATGCTGAGCCAGCCGTAGTCGGTGTCAAGGTCCCGCTCGCGGGCGGCATGCCAGGTCTGCCAGTCCTGTTCCAGGTCGGAGACGACAGTCATGAGGCCAGGTCCTTTCGGGTGGTCTGCTCGCGGTGTGCCACGATCAGCGGGATCGAGCGGAACGCCCAGATGTAGCCCCAGGCAACTACTTGCAGGAACGGGCTGGTCGACAACCGCATCGTCGCGATCACCGCACCGAGCGCGAACCCGAGCACCGTCCCGGTGGGTCGGCGGCATGCGGGGCGGAGGTGAGCGAGGTTGTCGACACGGGTTCTCCCTGGCGGTGGGCAGGCTTCGCGGGCGCTCGGACGCCCTGGATGCGGGCACGGCGCGGCAGACGTCCGGTGGCCGGACGCCGTCGTACGGAAAGTGCTGTCGGGTCAGCGCAGACAGAGGGCGCTGGAGACGCGCAGGAGGTCGATGTGGAGGCGGTAGTACGGCAACTCGCGTGTCATCCGCTTCCTCCTCGGTCGCTCCTGAATCGATCGGTGAATCCAGTATGGGTCGACTTTGAAAGTTCAGTAACTTGATCGACAAACCTCTCAATATATGGACGGCTTATACCGGTATCGAAGGGCTGCTCAGCGCCATCCGCGGCGTGATCCGCATCACGTCCGCGTTCAACTATCCGGTCGTCCGGTTCACGCCTGAGCTTCTACGCGGGGGCAGGAAGCACTCACCGTCTGTGTGCGATTTTGTTCATCTGCCCGCAATCCGCGTTTGAGGGCTCCGTGACCTGTTCGTTATGGTCGAGGACGCGTCGCACCCCCTCCCTGGCGGCGCGCCCCTCCTGGAAGGCCCCTCCCCCGTGCCCCCTCACCATGACGTGCCGGAAGCAGAACGGCCGGCACCGCGTCGTCTGGCTGCCCCGCGCCGGGTGGCCAAGCACCGCTCCTCCCGTCGAAGTACCAACCGCCGTACCCAGCTGATCGGTCTGACCGCAGCGCTCGCGGCAGCAGCCGGCACCACCGGCATCGCCATCACCTCGTCGGCCATGGGTTCCGCACCGTCGAGCACCGGCCTGAGCCCCTCACAGGCCGACGCTCTGACCGCGGCCCGGGTCGAACGGCGTGACCTCGGCTCCCGGGACGCGTCCCGGGTCGACGTGGCCACCCTCGAGGCGAACCGCAAGGCGCGAGCGGAGGCGGCCGCCAAACAGCGGGCCGCGCGACTGGCCGCGAACGCGACGCTGACCCAGCGCCGCGCCCTCGCGCTCGCCGCGGCCAAGGCAGCCGCCGCCAAGAAGGCCGCCGCCCAGACCCGTGCACTGGCTGAGGCGAAGGCCGCCGCGATCGCCAAGGCCAAGGCTGAGGAGAAGGCGCAGGGCAAGGTCGTCCTCCCAACCACCGGCTACCACCTGACCGCTCACTTCGGTCAGGCCGGCGGCCGCTGGGCCCGCAACCACACCGGCCTCGACTTCGCCGCACCTCTCGGTACGCCGGTTCGTTCGGTGATGGCCGGTGAGGTCATCCAGGCCGCGTACGCAGGTGCGTACGGCCGCCAGGTGAAGGTCCGTCACGCCGACGGTACGGTCACGTCGTACAGCCACATGTCGGAGTTCGACGTCTCGGTCGGCGACATGGTGAGCGCCGGCGAGCAGGTCGGCGCGATCGGCATGACCGGCAACACCACCGGCCCGCACCTGCACTTCGAGGTGCTGCCGGGTGGCGGCGACCCGATCGACCCGGAGCCGTGGCTCCGCGATCACGGCGTCAACCCGTAGTACCGAGGAACCTCGCCACGGTCGTCACGAAGGCGTCCGCGTCGTCCAGCCACGGGTGATGCGCGACGCCCGGCAGGACCACGAACTGAGCGTTGGGGAACACCCCGGCGAACTCTTCGGCGGCGATGGTGTCAGTACCCCAGTCGAGAGCCCCGGCCAGCACCAAGGCCGGGGCTCCGACCTTTGCCAGGGCGGCCCGGGTCGCGGGCGGGTCGAATGCGGCGGGTGAGTTGAAGACGCCGAGGGCCTCGTAGTTGGCGAGGCTGTCCTCGAAGGCTTGCTGGGCTTGCGCCTCGGCGTCCCAGCGCGCGTACGACATCGGGTTGAGCGCGGCCCAGTCCGCCCCCTCCCCGGTCTGGATCGCCTCGAAGGCGGCCGACACCTGCGGGTACCACGGCTCGTTCTTACGCCGCTCGAGCACCTGCCGCCGCCGCTCGGCGGTCATGTCGATTCCCACCGACCTGGTCCCCGGGGTGGCGAGCACCAGTTTGGTGATCCGGTCCGGGTGCGCAGCGGCGTACCTGGTGACGAGGCTGGCGCCGGCGGAGTGCCCGAGCAGAGCAATCCGCTCCAGCCCCAGGTGCTCCCGCAGCGCCTCCAGATCGCGAACCTGCCGATCACACCGCCAGTCCTCCACCTCCCCCGGCCCACCGGACTCCCCAGTCCCCCGCAGATCCACCATCACCAACTGCCGATGCCGCGCGAGCCCACCCAACTCCCCCAAATACGCACTAGCCAACATCCCCCCAGGCACACAAACCAACGGCTCCCCTTCCCCCACCAAGTGGTAAGCCAACTCAACTCCGTCCGGCGCAGCAAACGTCGTCATCACAGCATCTTTGCCATGTCGATGGAGTCGATGTAGGTGCCTTCGATGAGGAATTCGTTGTGGTGGGTGCCTTCGATGACGTAGCCGTGGCGTTCGTAGAGGCGGCGGGCGACAGTGTTGGTGCCGTGGACGCGCAGGCTGATCTTGCGGGCGCCGCGGCGTTTGCCCTCGGCGGTGGCGGCTTCCAGCAGGGCGGTGGCGACGCCTTGGCCGCGGGACTTCTGGGCGACCGCGAGGCCGTTGATGGCCAGGACGCCCTTGCCCTCGGGGTACGAGTACTTGTCCGTCAGCCGGAGGTAGCCGACCACCTGCCCGTCGTACTCGGCGACCAGGTGGTCCTCCGGACCGCCGCGGGCCCAGAAGCTGTCCCGGCTGTTCTCCCCGTACGACGGGAAGCCGGAGGTGGCGTCCCAGGACGTCTGGTCGATCCGGAGGAGTACGGCGTCATCGGACTCGATGGCACGGCGAACGGTCAGGCGGTTGGCGGTCACCCGGCAATCTTCACCCGCCGACGAGGTCAGCCTCCGGCCGGGCGAGCCGGCGGCTAACGGGTCTCCTCGGGAGGATCCGGGAGTACGGCGAGGGGACGCTGCCGCCAGTGGACGTCGTGCCAGCCGTCGAGTTTCCAGCCGATGTTGCGATAGGTACCGATCTCCTCGAAGCCGAGGGACTTGTGCAGGCCGACGCTGGCGTCGTTCGGGAGCGTCATACCGGCGACCGCCGTACGGAAGCCGCGCCCGATCAGGCGCTCGAAGAGGGCTTCGTACAGTGCACGTCCGCCACCGGTCCGCCGACGGCCCTGCTCCAGGTAGACGCTGACCTCGCAGGCCCAGCGGTACGCCGCTCGCGGCTTCATCGGACCGGCATACGCGTACCCGACCACCCGGCCCTCGTCCTCCAGCACCATCCAGGCGTGGGTCGCCTGGGCGTCAGCGATCCGCTGAGCCATCTCGGCCGCGGACGGCGGCTCGATCTCGAAGGTGATCGCCGTACCGGTGACATAGGGCGCGTAGATCGCGGCGCAGGCCTCACCATCGAGCGGGGAGGCGTCTCTCACTTTTGCCATGTCACGATAGTAGCCATAGATGCCGCTATAGTGGCAAGCATGTTGGATCAACTGTCCGCCTCGCTCGCGGCGACCGTGCAGGCTGCCCGGATCGCGCAGGACCTGTCGGTGAACGCGCTGGCCGAGCGGTCGGGGGTGTCCCGGGCGATGATCGGCAAGATCGAGCGCGGTGAGGCGCAACCGACCGCCGTACTGCTCGGCCGGCTCTCCGGCGCCCTCGGCATGACGCTGTCCGAGCTGGTCGCCCGCGCCGAGAACACGGGCGACCTCCTCCGCCGCCGCGCCGACCAGCCGGAGTGGACCGACCCGGTCACCGGCTACCTGCGCCGCGCGGTCTCACCGGCGACCGACGGCCCGCTGGAGCTGGTCGAGGTCGAGCTCCCACCCGGCGCGTCGGTCTCGTACCCGGCTGACGCCTACATCTTCAAGTACCAGCAAATCTGGATCCTCGACGGCCACCTCCGCTTCCACGAGGGCCCGGTCATCCACGACCTGCACACCGGCGACTGCCTCCAACTCGGCCCGCCATCGGCCACCACGTTCCACAATCCGTCGACGGCTCCGTGCCGCTACCTGGTCGCACTGGTCAAAGGCCGCTCATAGTTCTTCAAGGACACAGAGGGGTCCGGCGTGATTGGCTGAGCCCAATTGCCCCGCGCCGCACGGAGGGAACATGACGGTATCCCCACTGGCTTGGATCCTCAGCCTTGCCCTCATCCTCGGGCTGCTCGCGTTCGACTACTTCTTCCATGTCCGGTCGGCGCACGTGCCGGCGTTGCGCGAAGCGGCGATCTGGTCGGCCGTGTACGTCGGGATCGCGCTGCTGTTCGGCGTCGGCACCCTGATCGTCGGCGGTACGGCGATGGGCTCGGAGTACTTCGCCGGGTACATCACCGAGAAGGCGTTGTCGGTCGACAACCTGTTCGTGTTTCTGATCATCATGACCAGCTTCCGGGTGCCGCGGGAGAACCAGCAGAAGGTGCTGCTGTTCGGCATCGTCTTCTCGCTGATCGCCCGGGCCGGGTTCATCTTCCTCGGGTCGGCGCTGCTGAACACGTTCTCCTGGGTGTTCTACCTGTTCGGCGTGGCCCTACTGCTCACCGCCGGCAACATGCTCCAGCCGGAGACCGAGGAGTCGCACTCGGCGCAGAACCTCGTGGTCCGGATCAGCCGACGCCTGTTCCGTACGTCGGAAGACTTCGACGGCGACCGCCTCGTCACCACCATCGACGGCCGCCGCGTGATGACACCGATGGTCCTGGTGATGGCGGCCATCGGCGGCACCGACCTGATGTTCGCCCTCGACTCGATCCCGGCGATCTTCGGGCTGACCCAGAACGTGTTCATCGTGTTCACCGCGACCGCGTTCAGCCTGCTCGGCCTGCGGCAGCTCTACTTCCTGCTCGACGGCCTGCTGGACCGCCTCATCTACCTGTCCTTCGGGCTCGCCGCGATCCTCGCCTTCATCGGCGCCAAGCTGATCCTGCACGCACTGCACGAAAACAACCTGCCGTTCGTCAACGGCGGCGAACACGTCGACGTAGTCGAGATCAGCACCGGCCTGTCCCTCGTGGTCATCATGGCCGTCCTGGTGATCACTATCCTCGCGTCCCTCTTCAGCACCCGCGGCCGAACCCAAACCGCCATGGCCCACATCCGCCGCGACGCAGCCGCCTACCTCGACTCGGAGTACACCGCAGACGCGGGCGAGCGCGAGCGAATCTTCCTGCGACTCCTGGCCGCCCGCGACCACATCATCGCCCTCGGCCCGCAAGCCCGCCAGCAGGTCAAGAACGAACCCGAACTCATGGACCTCTGCCGCCGAGTCGCCGAAAGCCACGCCTCAGCCCACGCCGAGCACGAAATCCGCCCCAGCCTCTAGTTCTACCCACGCGCTGAACCACGCCCGCTCCTAATGAGTCGCGACCTACGCGCCGCTCCCACCCGCCCAACTTTCCCTGCGCGCTGCCGCACGCATAGCGGGCTGCCGCCCGCGATCGACCACACCGTGGTCATAGCCGCCCGTGATCATCTGAACGATTGTGCCTGTTCCCATGCACCACAGGGCGAGTCACGGACGGGCCACCGCGGTGGCCCCTGGGTGAGCGGCTGCGCCGGATCGCCAGAACAACCCAACGACATTCCTGTCGACCGATCTTCTCGGCGAAATATGACTTACTCGACTCGCTACCCCGACCTCCACCAACCGCATCACGCATTCCAAGTGCGACCCCCTACACGAGACGTAGGGCGGGACGAGGAACGTCAACCCCCAGAAGCACCCGCACCCGTTCCGGCGTCCAGCACAGCTCGCGCGCAAGGTCCGAGAGCGTCAGACCGTGATCCTCCGCCAACTGGAATGCCCGCCGGAGAATGCTAGGCGTCTCTCCGGGGAATGAGGTGATCGGCTCCTCTGCCACAAATCCTGAGGCGATCAACTCGTTGAGGCGCTGGTAAGCACGGCGCGCGGCCGGCTCCCCGACAACACCAACCTCGCGACTCCTTGTGATGACAGACTTGGCTGGAATACCCCATCGTTTACTGATTGCCGCCACTTCATGCATTTGGAGCCGCCGTGGAAGATCTTCAAGGATCTCAGCAGCAGGCGCAAGAAATTCAGCCGCGAAAGCGTTGGCCTCACGCTCCTTCTCTTGGTCAGATGGCGCTACATCATGATGCAAGAGAATGTGGCCCAATTCATGCGCAGCGGTAAATCGATGGCGGTAGACATCGTCCGCGCGGTCTGGAGTCAATACTGCGATTGGTCGCGGCAGTCGAGATGTCGAGAATGCATCGATCCGAGCGGTCTCGTTCGCAGTGAACGGCAATAGCGTGACTACAACGCCATGTATCTCCATCGTCCGCACCAAATGCGGAAACGGACCTGATCTGACACCCCAATGTTCGCGAACCAGTTGCGCTGCGGTTGCGGGGCTGGCTAGATCGGCCGCCTCCAATCGCGGGAGGTTTACGTCCGGAAACTCAATATGGCGCTCTAAGGCGCTCGTCAACTCCCAAACCTGCTCAACATACGCGAGTGCTTTGGCCCGTTCGCCTACACGGGTACTGCGTAAGCTCCTGAAATGCGCGACTCCAGCATCGACGCGAGCAAACGGACGGCCAGCCGCAAAGAACTCGATAGGCACTCCCAGCGCCTTCGCGATTCGAGGCAAATGCTCCGGCCTGGGATAGGTGATACCAGACTCATACTGGCCAATGGCCGCAGCTGACACGCCGACCTCGGTGGCCAGAGCCGCCTTCGTCAATCCGGCCAGTAGTCGCGCCTGGGAGAGCCTGGCCGGGTCAAGCGATTTGGAGACCGTCGCAGCAAGTTGACCTGCCACAAGGTATGGAAACTCTGGCTGCTGTGGTTCGTCAGGCACTAGTTCCCTCGCCGGCCTTACCTTGCTCGTCAGAACGACGTGGCCTCATCGGCATCTCCTGCGGCACGCCGGTCGTGAAGTCCGGTCGTCCATCATTCGCAGCGAGATCCCGTAGCCTCCGCCCGCCCGGCTTCGGCCTATCCAGTTCAAGCCGCTCTCGGTAGCCCCACGAGAGGCTGCCATCGACAAGCAGACTCTTAGCGTCGCCCCAGTATGCGTTGTGCAGGTTTGTCGGATTGCTCGCGTACGCAACTACAACAACTGGATGCTCGCTGGCGATGTCCCGAAACTCCTGACGGTACTGCTCGATCTGTTCCGCGGCGGCAGTATCCGACTCAACGATTTCTTCATCCGCAAACGGCAACAGGGGATCAGGAAGACTCTCTCCGGCGAAAATCGACTGCCTAGTTGGAGAGACATGACGACCGAGGCTCGCATCGTCCGGCTTGGTGACAGCGTCATGCGCGTAGCGCAACGGAAAGATGGCCGTACCGTTGACTATCAGAATCTTGTAGGACGCTCCGCGCGGCCGGTGAGGCTGGGCAGAGGACAGACCCTTGAACTCTCGTACGATGCCATCGTGAACCGCCCGCCACATATTGTCGTAGACGCCGTGGCTCTCGACAGGCGCAATCTTCTGGGCCGCTGCCATGCCTGAGTGACACTCCCACAGGATCTTGGGCAGCCCCTCACGCAAGTGGACACCGTCAGCACCAAATCGTTCCAGAGACCAGGCTGTGCCTTGCAGATCTGCCATCGATACTCCCCGTTACTTGAGCGGACAGCTGAGACGCTAGCAGATCACTTTAGAAAACTGCGCATCTTGCGCAGTCGGCGTGTCTTCCACTGGGGTCGATCCGGTGACCTTCCGACGCGATGCCCACACTTGCTGGCAGGCTGGGGCAAGGGCTCGGGCCCGTGACCTCACCGGATCTGGATAGCGGTCTCCACGGATCGAAACGCCCACCGTAGACCGTTTGGTCGCCCTCTTGTCCTTCGCCGGTGTAGAGGAGGCCCCATCCTCGGACCCACCCGTCGTCGGACCCGCGGAGCCGACCGGACTCGGAGGTAAAGATCATGATGTTGGGCGTGCGTGCCTGCGCCGTTCAGACGCTCGTAAAGATATGGCCCAGCGACCCTCAGTCCGCGTCAGCCCGGTAGAGCCGGTAGCGACCTCCACCGCGATCAACGCACCAGAAGTCTCGGTAGACGACGGCATGATTATCCGGCGCGTTCGCACACATCCGCGACGCCACGTGAGTTCGGATCGTCGACTCGGCATAGCGGCTGCCGCGAGCCCGCATCTCAGCCACAACTTCGGACAGTTCGAACTCGCCGTCTGGGGCTCTGGACGCCAACGCGTGCGCCACGTCGCGGATCTCCTCATGTGCTGCCACAGTGTCATCCTTGTGCGCTCGGGGCGGTCGGGGAAGACCTTGCGTCTGTGCAGTCTGGGCCCGCCTACCCGTCTAGGTCTGTCCGGGACCGCGGACCTCGGGTCGAGCCCACATCTGTGATCTACGTGCGGCCCTCAACCGCACTGGCCGAAGGGCACGAACTGCGCGCAGCGAGGAGCCACGGGCGGCGCTCCTCAAAGTTCCGCACGAATAGCCGAAGATCGCCGTTGACCCGCGGACACGGACGTCCGGGAGGCGGTGTCGGATCTGGGTGTAGGTGTTCGTGGTAGGAGTGAGCGCCGCCCACGAGGGCGCCCCACCGGACTCGAGGAGCACATCATGACCGCTATCTACACCTTCGACATCTTCTCCAGCCTCGATGGCTTCGGCTCTTATGACGGCGGCGACTGGGGTGGCTACTGGGGCAAGCAAGGGCCCGAGTTTCTCGACCGTCGTGTCGCCTTGTACGAGGAGGAGCAGCGGATGGTCCTCGGGGCTAACACCTATCGGCAGTTCGTGGCGGCGCTCGGCCCGAGCCCCGAGGAGGCCAAGGTGGACGACCCTGTGAACACGCGGATGATGAGCCTGCCGACAACCGTGGTCTCGACGACTCTCGAAGGACCCCTCGACTGGGCGAACGCGACCCTCGCGAGTGGAGACGCCGTCGAGACCGTTGCCCGGCTCAAGGAAGAGTCCGATGTGCCGTTGCGCTCGCACGGCAGCCTGTCGCTGAACCGGGCGCTGATGGCCGCCGGTCTGGTCGACCGCGTCCAGGTGACGATCTTTCCTGTGATCACCGGTCAGACCGGAGTGGACCCGATCTTCCAGGGTGCGGCCGACTTCGACCTCGAGCTGATCGAGAGCCGGACCCTCGACGGCCACACCCAGGAACTCATCTACCGACCCACCCTGCATACCTGAGTCCCCCGTCGAGCACCCAGCACCCGGCGCGAAGCCAACTAAGGCCCGAATTCGCCGCAGCGGTACGGAGACCCGGCCGCGTTCGCCTGGTCGATGCATCTGCACGCATCCAGCAGGCCTTGCTCGAACTGCGACTTCCGGCGCATCGGGGCACACCGAGGTCACGCAGCGTTGGATGTCCTCGCAACATCTCGCAACACCCCTTGACGGCAACTGGCCGCGACCCGAAGGTGAAGTCTCGCAACTTTCCGTGACTGACTGGAAGGATGACGTTGTGAAGATCAAGCTTGTCGCGCAAGACCCGAACTCTGCGCCCCAGAGTTCGCCGACGCTCTACAAGACCGACCGTGGGAGCTGGGTGATCCAGGGCTACGTTGTGACCGACCCCGAGGCGCTGAGCCAGATCAAGCTCCCCGAGGGCGAGACAGTGGTCGAGATTCCCGACTACATGATCCCGCTGTTCAACAACCCGCACTAGGAGCGGCGTGCAGGAGATCACCGAAGACGACCTGACCGAGCTGACCGGCTCATTCAAGACCAGCATGATTCATCTTGAGACCCGCGACGCATACGGCACCGAGACTGAACTGCCGCACATGGCCAAATGGCTGGCCGGTGAGCCGGACGACTATGCCTGGCTCGACGACTGGTGCGCCAAGATGCGCAGCCACGTTGACGCCGGCCGGTCGGCCCGGCGGGTCAAGATCGTCTCCGAACCGCTGAGCGACTACCAACGATGGGTTTACAACGTCTACACGCCTATCGTCGCCGCTGGCGAGGACGTTCGCTGGTTGCCCCGACCGAAGGTGTCGACGATCTGCCTACCCGGCAACGACTACTACCTGCTCGACAATGAGCGAGTCGTCTTCCTGCACTACGCCGGCACCGGCCTCAACACCAGTTTCACCACCACGACCGACCCCGAGGTAGTCGAGATGTGCGCCACTGCCTTCGAGAAGCTCTGGCCACTCGCAACCCCACACAGTGAGTACAAACCCACCTGACGCCACGAAGAAGGCGCGACAAGCCCTCGGCCTACGCCTTCGGGAACTCAGAAGAGATGCCGAGCTGACCGGCCGCGCCTTGGCTGACGCGGCCGGTTGGCACTTCACGCGCGTCTCCAAGCTCGAAAATGGCGTGCAAAGTCCCACCGATCAAGACATCCGCGTGTGGTGTGCGGTTTGCTCGGCCGAGGACCAGGTAGCAGACCTCCTCGCGCAGGCCCGCGCGGTCGAGTCGATGTACCTGGAGTTCAAGCGCCAGGCACGAGCGGGCCTGAAACAGATGATGCTCTCGCCGCAGCCGCTCTACCAACGCACCGAGCGATTCCGGATCTACGAACACCACACTCTGCCCGGTCTCTTCCAGACAGCCGCCTACACGCGGGCGATGTTGCAGTTCTGGTTCGGCTTCCTCGAAGTCCGCAACGACATTGAGGAAACGGTCGCTGCAAAGATGGCTCGGCAAACGGTCCTCTACGAACGCGGCAAGACCTTCTCCGTAGTGCTCGAAGAGGCAACGCTCTACACCCGCTACGGTGACGCCGACATCTTGGCGGCGCAACTCGACCGCCTCCTCTCCCTGATGGGCTTGGCAAACATCTCGATCGGCATCGTGCCGATGATGGTCGAGCGTGAGGTCGTTGCGCAGGTCAGCTTCTGGATCTTCGACGACCAGTTGGTCTCCCTCGAGACGCCGACGGCGAGCATCGACGTGACGACACCGCAGGAGTTGGCGCTCTACGGCAAGATGTTCGACCATTTGCGTCGGCCGGCTCTCTACGGGAAAGCGGCGCGTGAACTCGTGCTCGAGGCACTCGCCAAACTCGGCTAGCAACTATTCGCAATTCCGTCGAGACCGCGACTCAGTCGCTCCTAGCCTCTCAATATGAATGCTGCGATGTTGTTGCTTGTGATCGCCACTGTGATCCTCACCGGTGTGATGGTGTGGGACACGTGGCAGGACCTGAAGGGGCGATAGTGCGTGGACGCCTCCGACGATTGCTTTCGCGCTGGTTCGGTCGACTCAACGATCGATTCAGGCGTTGGCGAGACGAAGGACCATGAGCTGCCGTTGGCTCTCGCCTATGCGCGCACGCATCTCCTCATGGTCGAGTCTGAGGTGCATCGCACGAAAGAACGACTCGTGTACTTCGCACGGCTTGCGGGCTTCCGGCTCGGCGGTGTGTACGTCGAGGAAGTCCAGACCTGGCCGGCTGCATTCGAGGCGCTGATACACGCCTCGCTGATCGAGAAGCCGGGAGCGATCATCGTTCCGAGTCTGTTCCACCTTGCAGTGCTCGGCGCGCCCACGAGCATCAAGCAGCACATCGAACATCTCACCGGAGCCCAGGTCCTTGCCGCGACCGATCTTGTGTCCTACATGCCCGGCGCGGCGGCGTCTTGATCCTTGCATCGGCGCCGCCACGCCGTTCCAACCCGAGACGGGGTCCCACCGTCTGGTCCGGTGGGGCCTCGTCGTTCAGAGCACGGCATAACAGTCGTTCACAAGGACACCACCGACCCCGAGCACGCCGCGGTCAATTGAGGGCGATAGCCCGCAAACGTGTGCGGCAGCACGCACGGAAAGATGGGTGGGTGGGAGCGGCCGCGTAGCTCGCGACTCATTAGGAGCGGGCGTATTCGGTTGCGTGGGAAGAAATCAGCCTTTGACGGCTCCTGAGGCTAGGCCGGTTACGTAGAAGCGTTGTAGGCCGACGTAGAGGACTACGCACGGGATCATGGCTATCACTGAGCCGGCTACCAGGGAGCCGAAGTTGACTTCGCCGTAGGCGCCGGCTTGGACGTTTACGAGGGCTACGGGGAGGGTGTAGAGCTCGTCTTTGGTGAGGAAGGTCAGGGCGCCCAGGAATTCGGTCCAGGCGGCGAGGAATGCGTACAGGGCGACTGTCGCGGCGCCGGGAGTGACCAGCGGACGTAGTACGGAGCCGATCATTCGTAGGGTGCCGCAGCCGTCGACGTGGGCGGAGTCTTCTAGTTCGGCCGGGACCGAGGAGAAGGAGTTTCGCATCACGAAGACGCCGAACGGCAGGTTGACCGTGGTGTAGAAGAGGACCAGGCCGAGCAGGCTGTCGGTCAGCCGGAGGACGTTCATCTCCAGGTACAGCGGGGTCAGGATCGCCTGGAACGGGATCATCATCGACACCACTACCAGCGCGAACAGCAGCGGTCCGCTGCGGAACCTGAACCGCGCGAAGCCGTAGCCCGCGAACGTTGCCAGTACGGCGGTCAGCACCGCGGTGCTCAGGGCAACGATGAGACTGTTGCCGACAGCCCGGATCAGGTTGCCCGGGCCCTCGATCAGGGTGCGGAAGTTGTCCAAGGTCAGGTGGAAGAAGGTCGCCCGGTCCGGGGCCGCGACGATCACGTCGTTCGGCTGCACCGAGCGGAAGAGTGCCCACAGCAACGGTACGGCGAAGACTAGGAAGGCACCGCCACCGCCGACGACGTACAGGATGTTCTTGAGCCTCATGGTCAGTCCCTCTCCCGGAGCAGCCAGAACTGGGCCGCGGTGACGAGTCCGACCACGACCACCAGCACGATCGACAGCGCGGTCGCGGCACCGAGCTGCAGCTGGACGAAGGCGCGGTTGTAGATGTACTGGACGACCGTGGTGGTGTCCGTTCCCGGACCACCGCGGGTCAGGATGTAGAACTGGGTGAACGCGAGCAATGAGCCGACCACCGAGATGATCACCGACATCGCGATCGTCGGACGCAGCACCGGGATCGTGATCTCCCACTCCTGCCGCCACCAGCCGGCGCCGTCCAGCTCGGACGACTCGTAGAACTCCCTCGGGATCGCCTGCATCCCAGCCATCAGCAGCATCATGGTCAGTCCGGAGACGCCCCAGATCACCAGCACGCAGATCAGTCCGGTTGCGAGCGGCCCGTCCACCAGCCAGGCCGTCGTACCGTCGGTGATACCGAGTCTGCGGAGCACGATGTTGATCGCGCCGCTGTCCGGCTGCGCCTCGAGTACGGTGACGAAGCTCAGCGTGGAGAGGCCGACGACGAACGGTAGGAAGAAGACCGTACGCAACAAGGTCGAGCCACGGCGCTTGCGTCGTACCAGGACTGCCAAGGCGTAGCCGAGCACCAGGATCGGCACGGTCACGATGACTGTGTAGAGCAGGGTGTAGAGCACCGACTTCGCGAACGCGGCATCGGAGACGATCGCGGTGTAGTTCTTGACGCCGGTGAACTTCACCGTGCCGATCAGCGGCCAGTTGGTCAGCGAGATCACCAGGGCGAACCCCAGGGGGACGAGGACGAAGACCGCGACGAACAGTACGGCGGGCGTCACCAGGAGCAGCCCGGTCCTGGACGGATGGGTGAGCGACCCTCGACGGCCAACAGCCCTAGGGCTCACAGAAGGCTCCACCCGAGGCCTCGCCTCGGTCCGGGTGCTCATGCTTGCCCCTGGGCGAGGATTCGGTCGAAGTTGGTCTGGGCTTCCTTCATGGCGGCCTCCAGCTCGCCGTCGAACACTGCGCGGCGGAACATCTGCAGCCACGGGCCGTCCGGCTGGTTGTAAAGCAGGTTGTAGGAGAGCGTGGTCGGTGCGTACCCCTCCGAGATGCGCTCCAGCGGCAGCGTCGCGAGCGGGAACTTCTTCGCGAACTCCGGCGTCGCCGCGTCCGACCGGACCGGGGTGTAGCCGCCGGCCGGCAGGTCGATCTGCTGTGGCAGGTCGAGTGCGAACCGAACGAATTCCCAAGCACCGGAGGCGTTCCGGGCGCCGCGCGGGATGCACATGTTGTCGCCGCCGTCGAAGAAGGCCGCGCCGCCGTTCGGGCCGGACAACAGCCTTGGCGCCACCTTCTTGTGGAAGGCCTCGTCCGAGGAGGACACCGCCACGGCGTAGTTGGACGGGAAGATGCCGATCTTGCCGGCCCGGAAGTCACTCCCCCAGCGGGACGCGTCGTCGGAGAAGTTTGCCCGCGGCACCAGTCCGTCGACCCACAGCTGCCGGTGCAACTCGAGCATCTGCTGGACCGCGTCGTTCCCGACGATGTCGCCGAACTGCTCACCGACCTTGCCTTTGATCAGATCGGTGTCCGCGGCCCAGACCATCGGCTGTACGACGAAGCCGAGAGCGCCCGGGCTGTTCGCCGGGAAACTCCACGCATAGATGTCGTCGCCCAACTTCCGCAACTTGCGAGCGGCGTCAAGAAGGTTGTCGAAAGACTTGATCGCCTCGTCCGGGTCGACGTCCGCCCGGTCGCACAGCTCGGTGTTGAACCAGAACATCGAGTTGTCGGCCAGGTACGGTACGCCGAACGCCCGGTCATCCTTCGTGGCCAGCCGCAGGTGACCGGGGCTGAGCTTGTCCCGGAAGTTCAGCGCCTGCAGGGGTTCCGTGAGATCGGTGAACGCGTCCCGGTAGATGAACAGCATCGAGTTGATGTCGTCGATGTCGACCAGGTCCGGCACCGCCCGGCCGCGGATCGCAGTCGCCAACTTGGTCACGTACTGCGCGTCCAGGACCGGCGTCAGCTCAACAGTGAGCCGATCCTGGGACGCGTTGAACTTCTTCACCAGGTCAGTCAGACCGGTCTGGGTCGCCGCCCGGCACCAGACCTGCACGGTGCCGGTGGCGTCCTGCCCGAACCCGGCCGCCTGGACGTCAGGTTCGGGCAACACCGAACTACAGCCCGGTACGGCGGCGGCCGCTGATGCGGCCGCCGTCAGACCGAGAAACTTCCGTCGCGACAGCATGAGTACCTCCGCCTCACAAGGGAGCCCCCGCTGAGACGTGCCAGATCAGGCACGCGGCAGCCATACGCGCATCGCACCGATTTCGCGATTCGCCCAGGCGTAGTACGGCACCGCGACCACGTCGACTTCGTCGCCGACCTGATCAGCGGCCTCGGGGGTGAACGGCCAGCCTCCTTGATGACCGGTCCCGGCCCGTCCACGAGTCTTCAGCACGGTGACACCGTCCAGCAGCCCGTCATCGTGGCTCGCGGCAACTGGTGCCTCCGGCAACAAGTGGAGATCGTCGACGTTCGCCTGCTGATCCGCCTGCTCGACCGCGTACACCAGCGGACCGCGCTCCAGCGCGACACACCCGCGTACGGCGTCCACGCGCGGATCGGCCCCGATCACCCGAGTTGCCAGCGGCAACTGCAGGTCGATCGCGTCGGCCTCGACCCGGGCATAAGAACCGGCCTCGACGGGCTCGCCATTGACGGTCGCACCTGACGCCCAGGCTGGGATCCGGAGCTCCACCGCAACGGAACCGTCGACGGTGATCCGCACCGCGCCGTCCCACGGGTAGGCCGTCTCCACGGTCAGCGTGGCGTCGCCCACGGTCAGCGTGCCGGCGGCGTACTGATGGATCTGTACGACGCCGTCGCTGCTGCTCGCGAGGTAGCCGTCGAGGCTGGCCAGCGTGCGCATGATGTTCGGCGGGCAGCAGGCGCAGTCGAACCAGCCGCGCCGGCCGTGTGCCGGGCTGCGGCCGCTGTCGGGGTGCGCGCCGCCGCGCAACTGCAGCGGGTTGACGTAGAAGTACTCGGTCCCCTTCAGCGAGACGCCGGCGAGGAAGCCGTTGTAGAGCATCCGCTCGATCGCATCCCCGTAGAACGCGTCACCGGTGGCGAGCAGCATCCGCCAGGCCCACTGGATGCCACCGATCGCCGCACAGGTCTCGGCGTACGCGCGGTCCGTCGGCAGCTCGTACTCGTCGCCGAACGCCTCACCCTCCCAGCGCGCGCCGAGGCCGCCGGTGATGTAGGTCTTCGTCGACCACATGTGTGCGAACTGCGTCTTCAGCGCGTCGAGCAACTCGGTGTCACCGGTCTCGAGCGCGACGTCGGTGGCACCGGCCGCGAGGTACACGGCCCGGACCGAATGGCCTTCCACCGTGGTCGCCTCACGGACCGGGACACGGTCGGAGAAGTACGTCGGCTCGTGCCCGTGTTCCTTGATGATCCCGTGGCCGCGGGCCTCGACGAACCACTTGGCCAGGTCGAGGTAGGCCGCCGTACCGGTTTCTCGATACAGCTCGACGAGCGCCATCTCGATCACGGGGTGACCGTCGACGTCAACCGTCTGCCCCGCCGAGTCGCCGAAGGTCGCGACGAGGTGGTCGGCGAGCTTGATCGCGACGTCGAGGAGCTCTCGGTCGCCGGTGCAGCGGACCTGCGCGACAGCAGCCTGGATCAGGTGGCCGGCGCAGTAGTGCTCGTGGCTCCAGACGAGGTGCTTGTAGCGGCCCTCGTCGCCGTCCCGGAGTTGTACGACGGAGTCGAGGTAGCCGTCCTCGCGCTGTGCGGCCGCGACGATCGCGGTGAGCTCGCGCTGGCGCTTGAGCAGGTCCTCGTTCGGGTTGCGGCCGTACTCCCAGGCGGCGGCCTCGAGCCATTTGTAGACGTCGGAGTCGGCGAACACCGGGCCGATCGCCTCGCCTTCGCCGATACCGGCCGCGAGCCGGAGGTTCTGCAGGTTGCCGGCCGTCTCCAGCTGGTCCTGGCCGCTCGGGATCGCGCTCTCGCCATTGCGGGTCTGACGCGGCGCCCAGAAGCCGCCGGTGATCTTCGCCTGGCCGAGGCCGACGGGTTGCCAGCGGCCCTTGCTGCTGGCGGCTGGGCTGCGGGACGTGGTGACTGAGTCCGGGGAAGGGCTCATCGGGGGAAGCTCCTAGGGTTCGCGGAAAATCCAGAACACGTTTTCCTTGACGAAGTTAGAGACGCCCGGCGCTCTGGTCAACCCCTAGAACCAGGCCAATTCCGGTCCGACCGCGATCTGTGTTGTACTGTGTCCCGGAAAGTTCGGAAAGGAGTTGCCGGATGGCGTCACGTGGCCCTGCCCTGCCCCGGATCACCGATGTGGCCGCACTGGCCGGCGTCTCCACGAGTACGGCGTCCAAAGCGCTGAACGACACCGGTCAGCTCCGGGAGGAGACCAGAGAGCGGGTACGGCGGGCCGCCGAGCAGCTCGGGTTCACCCCGGACAGCCGCGGCCGGGCGCTCTCGTCCGGGCGCAGCTTCACCGTCGGGCTGATCACGACCGACAGCTCGGGACGGTTCAGCATCCCGATCATGCTCGGCGCGGAGGACGCGCTGAGCGCCGGCGAGATGGGCGTGCTGCTGTGCGACACCCGGGACGACCCGTTGCGCGAGCAGCACTACCTGCGATCGCTGGTGTCCCGGCGGGTTGACGGGATCATCGTCACCGGGCGACGGACCGAGCCGCGCGCGCCGATCGACGTACCGATTCCCGTCGTCTATGCGTTCAGCCCGTCGACGGATCCGTCCGACACGTCGGTGGTCGTCGACGACCACGGTGGTGCAGCATCCACGACCCAGCATCTACTGAGCCTCGGTCGCCGGCGCATCGCGCACGTCACCGGACCTGCGTCCCATCAGAGCGCCCAGACCCGCGCGGCGGCGACGGTCGAGACCGCCGGCGACGCGCTGGCCGGCGAGCCGATGCACGGCGAGTGGACCGAGCGCTGGGGGCGTCACGCGGTCGACGTCCTCCTGCGTACGTCGCCGGACGTCGACGCGATCTCCTGCGGCAGCGACCAAATCGCCCGCGGTGTCTGCGACCGCCTCCGCGAGCTCGGGCGGTCCGTGCCCGACGACATCGCCGTCACCGGCTACGACAACTGGTCCGTCATGGCCTTGGCCAGCCGACCGCCACTCACCACTGTCGACCTCGAGTTGGAAGAGCTCGGCCGCCGTACCGCGAATCTCCTGCTGGACGCGATCGCCGGCTCGGCCCACCCCGGCGTGATGGAACTCCCGACCCGGTTGGTCACGCGCGAATCCACCCTTGGTACCTAGATAGTTGCCTGACGGACCGCCGTTGTCCGTCTGGGATCGGTAGATTTCGCTGGGTGCTGCGCAAGCTCCTGATCGGCGTCGCGGTGATCGCCACGCTGGTGGCCGGCGTGGGCACCGCGCGCCTGGTCCTGCCCCGGACGGATCCCACTCCAGGTGTGGTCAAGCAACTGACGTACTTGCGGGCGCAGATCGAGGGCGGCGCCGACCACGCCGCGCAACAGCAGTTCCCGGAGGGCTACTTCTTCCTCAACGCCCTCTACGGGCTGACCTGGGTACAGGTCGGGCTCGCCGATCCGAAGCGGTCCGTCGACGCCGCGAACGAGGCACGGTGGGCCCTCGACCGGCTCGAGTCCCCGGACGGCACCGCTGTGTTCGACGCCTCGCTGCGACCGAGGTACGGCGTCTTCCACGCCGGCTGGACCAACTGGCTGCGCGGTGGACTGATCGCGCTCAAGCACTCCGACGCGGCCGAGATCGACGAGTTCACCAGCGCCTCGGTCGAGATCGCGACCGCGTTCCGCACCGCGAAGACCCCGTTCCTGCCGGCGTACCCGGGTCAGGCCTGGCCGGTCGACTCGACCGTCGCGATCGCCTCACTACGCCTGTACGACGAGCTGGTGGCACCCCGGTTCGGCGGGATCACGACTCGCTGGGTGTCAGCGGTGAAGACCCAACTGGACCCGGCGACCGGGCTGATGCCGCATCAGGTGACGCCGGTGACGACCGGTGCGCGGGCGTCATCGCAGAGCATGATCCAGCGGTTCCTGGTGGAGATCGATCCGGCTTTCGCGCGAGCGCAGTACGAGATCTTCCGGGATCAATTCGTGGCCGGGGTCGGGGTCCATGAGTATCCGAAAGGTGTTGGCGGGCAGGGCGATGTGGACTCCGGGCCACTGATTTTCGGGATCAGCCTGTCCGCGACCGTGGTCACGATGGGCGCGGCCAGGGTCGAGCACGATCCACTCGCCGACCGGCTGGCCCGGGAAGGCGATCTGCTCGGCCTGCCGGTCAGCGGGCTGAAAACGAAGCGGTACGCACTCGGGCTGGTCCCGATTGGGGACGCCTTCCTGGCCTGGTCCGCGTCCGCCCGCCCGATCGTGGCCAGCGAGCAACCCGAACTCTCGGGCGGTTCCGGCTGGTGGCGTGTGCCCTGGCTGCTGCTGATCTGGTCACCGGCACTGATCCTGTGGGGTCTCCTCCGATTCAGGCGCTCGCGCCGGCGGCACTGACCCGTGTTCAGGCGACCAGGTCGGCGAACACCACGACGTTGGCCTTGTACTTCTCTGACACCGCATCCAGCCCGCCACAGGTGATCAGACGCAATCCGGCATGGTCGAGATCGCCGTACACCGCAGCCGTCGGGAAGCCCGACTTCGGAAACTGTTCGACCCTGGTCACCCGGAACACCGCGACCGAACGGTCCTGGCGGGTCACCACGATCCTGTCCCCACGCGTCAACCGGGCCAGCTTCGCGAAGACGCCCGCTCGCCCGCCCCAGCGGACGTGACCTGCGAGGACAGCCGGTCCTTTCTCACCTGGCGTGGGGCCGCCGGTGAACCAGCCGGCCGGGAAACCGTTCGGCGGAACCTGCAGACCGCCGTCGCGCTTGATACCCAAGCGCATCAGGCCTGACTCCACCCCGATCGCCGGGATGGTGACCCGGATCGGCGTGGACCTCCGCATCGGCACCGTCGCCCCGCGTTCCCGGCCGAGGGACGGCGGCCGGGGCGGTTCGGTGGACGGCAGCGAGCGGGGTACTGGGGTGGACCCGCGGGGCGGGGCAACAGGTTCAGGCGTGAGCACCTTCGGCGTGAGCACGGTGGTGGTTGGCGCAGCGGTTCGCTCGGAGCCGACGTCAGCCGCCGTGGGGCCGGGCTGAGTCGGCCCCGTGCCCGACTCGATGGTGCACCCGGTGACGGCCAACGCGGTCACGCCGAGCAGAACCGCTGCGCCGGTCCTCATGACGTGCCGGCCACTGACCAGCCGAACCACCGGACGGTCGGGAACTCGATCAGGCACATCGACGCACCGGCGGCATCCCCTGTACCCACCGGACCTGCCGGGGTCTCAGTGACCTGCGGCGGCCTGGGCGACGGCGGCGCAGGCGTGGTCGGAGGCGTCGTCGGCGGCGTCGTGGGCGGCGTCGTGGGCGGCGTGGTCGGGGGCGTCGTCGGAGGCGTCGTCGGGGGCGTCGTCGGGGGCGTCGTGGGCGGCGTCGTCGGAGGCGTCGTGGGCGGCGGCGTCGGGGGCGTCGTGGGCGGCGTGGTCGGGGGCGTCGTGGGCGGCGTGGTCGGAGGCGTCGTGGGCGGCGTGGTCGGAGGCGTCGTCGGGGGCGTCGTGGGGGGCGTGGTCGGAGGCGTCGTGGGCGGCATCGTGGGCGGCGTCGTCGGGGGCGTCGTCGGAGGCGTCGTGGGCGGCGTCGTGGGCGGCGTCGTCGGGGGCGTCGTCGGGGGCGTCGTCGGAGGCGTGGTCGGAGGCGTCGTTGGCGGCGTGGTCGGGGGTGTAGTCGGGGGTGTAGTCGGGGGTGTAGTCGGTGGGGTGGTGCTGCAGGTGGGTTTGGTGAGGGTGTTGGTGTCGAGCGTCACGGACCCGTTGCGAGCCAGCATCCGGCCGACCGCCGTGGCTCCCGTGTCCATGGTGATGGACGTCAACGCCAGGATCGTGCCGCGGAACTGGGACGCGGTACCGATCGTCGCCGAGCTGCCCACCTGCCAGAACACGTTGCACGACTGTGCCCCGTTGGTCAGCACCACGCTGCTGCTCGTCGCAGTGGTGAGCGCGGAGCCCACCTGGAACACGAAGACCGCCCCCGCGTCGCCCTCGGCGTCCAGGGTCAGCGCTCCGGTCAACCCCATCGTGGAGGCGGAGTTGTAGACCCCCTGCTTCAGCGTCTTCCCGCCCAGATCGTCGGTGATCGGCGTCGGCGGCGACTCCCCCGCGGCGACGTTGTAGGCGGTGACCAGATCGTCCTTCGCCCCCTGTGTCACGCTGTCGCCGGCGTGATTGGTTCCGGTGATCGTCATCGTTCCGGTGCCGCTGATCGCCGGGTTCGGGAAACTGCCGATGTCCCCGGTCAGCACCGTCGGTCCGGTGTTGGTGATTCCCGCACCAGCGAGGACAACGAAGCTCTCGGCGGTCCCCAGCGGCACCGGCACGGCCGCCGCCGAGGCGGTGCCGTCGGTTCCCAGCAGACCGGCCGCGGAGACGGCAAACGCTGCTGCCACCGCCAGCACGCTGAGGCGTATTCGAGCACCTACCGGTAAAGACTTGGACGGCTTCATGCGTGACTCATCTCATCCTTCGATCAAGTCGCCTGGCCCACGGGTCAGCACGACTGGTTGCGCTGTTCACAGCGCTCTCGTCAAAGGAGGCTCAGCGGTCACACGTACGACGGACCCGTCGGCAGGTACTCGTGAAGAGTCCGGCAAGGATCAGATCATCATCGGCAGCGGGACGGGTCCGGGCCCACCGCCGGCAGAAAACGTGTTCGCACCCCGTTCGATCGACGGCGGCCCGAAAGCCTCTGTTCCGCCGATCACAATTCGTAATCGATTCTGACACTAAGTCAGGGATCACGCACTGTCAATGGCCCGATAGGTGCCGTAGTCAACAATCCGAACAGTTGCTGTCATCAACTACCGTGCGGCTGACCGGCAGCACGGAATCGCGCTCTGGTCGACCACAGATCCGGGGTGCTGCGGCCGGCGTCGTACTGTTGGGGTTCTTCGGCCCAGCTCACGGAGGCTTCATGGCAGCGCGGATCAGCAGCCGCAACGCCCGATTTCAGGTGTGGCATTCCTATCTGACCAACCGGACCAAGCGGCACCGGGCGGGTGAGTTCCTGGTTCAGGGGGTCCGGCCGATTTCGCTTGCCGTGGACAACGGGTGGCCGGTGCGCACGCTGATCCACGATGCGTCCCGGCCCTTCTCGCATTGGGCCCAGGAGCTGTACCAGCGGCTTCCCGGGGTGGAGCGGGTGGCGATGGAGCCGGAGTTGCTGGCCGAGCTCGGCGAGAAGGACGCCGAGGTCGTCGCGGTGGTGGAGATGCCGCCGGACGACCTGGACCGGATCCCCGTCGGGCCGGACTTCCTCGGCGTGGTGTTCGACCGGCCGACCGGGCCGGGCAACATCGGGTCGATCATCCGGTCCGCGGATGCGTTCGGTGCGCACGGTGTGATCGTCACCGGGCACGCTGCCGACATCTACGATCCGAAGGCGGTCCGGGCGACGACCGGGTCCCTCTTCGGCGTTCCCGCCGTACGCGTGCCGTCGCATCGCGAAGTGATCGAGTGGGTACGGCGGTCAACCGACGTACCGATCGTGGTCGTCGGAACGGACGAGCACGGGTCCGCGAACGTGTTCGACTTCGACCTGACCCAGCCGACCCTGCTCCTGATCGGCAACGAAACCCACGGCCTCAGCACCGCTTGGAAAGAAGCCGCCGACGCCCTGGTCCGCATCCCGATCGCCGGCTCCGCCAGCTCCCTCAACGCAGCCAACGCCGCCACCGCCGTTCTCTACGAGGTCTCCCGCCAACGCTCCCATTCGTCCAAGACTCAGTAGGTTGCCGAGGCCTAGCGTCGTACCCATGAGGCCACAACCCCTGATCGCGGTGAGCGATGTCGAGAAGAGCAGTGCCTGGTACTGCGAGGTGCTAGGAGCCGTCAGCGGTCACGGCGGACCGGAGTACGAGCGGCTCGTGGTCGACGACGTCCTGGTCATGCAACTGCACAACCTGGACATCGACCACCATCACGGACCGTTCGGCGATCCCTCGCACCCTCTGGGAAACGGCGTCGCGATCTGGTTCGAGGTCGACGACCTGGAGGCGGCCGCCGAGCGCGCTCGCACGCTCGGCGCCACCATCCAGACCGACATCCACCTGAACCCGAACGCCAACCACCACGAACTCTGGCTCCGGGACCCCGACAACTACCTCGTGGTCCTCGCCTCTCACCCGTTGAGTCGATAGAAGCGCCAGAACGGGTGGTCGATCGGGAGGATCTCGACGGTGGTGAAGCCGGCGGTTTCGGCCAGCCGGCGCATCACGGCGGGGCGGATCTCCAGCGGTCCGACTACCTCTGAGCCGGCCTCGGTACGACCCTGCGGGACGCACCAGAGGGTGCCCGCCGCGGCCATGAAGCGCTCGACTTCGTCCCCCGGAGCGGTGAAGTTGTCGGCGACGTGCTCCTCCATCACGATCACCGAGCCGCCAGGCGCCAATGAGCGACGCGCAGCCTCGAGTGCGGCCACCGGCTGCGGGAGGTCGTGCAGGCACTCGAAGAAGAACGCCACGTCGTACCCGTCGCGGGGCAGCGGCTTGGTGATGTCGGCGACCTCGAGGTCGACCTGTCCGGCCACACCCCGCTCGGCGACGTACCGGCGGCCGCGGGCGATCGACTCCTCGTCCAGGTCGTAAGCGTCGACGCGAATGTGCGGGAACGCCTCCGCCAACCGGATCGACGCCCAGCCGACGCCGGCGCCCAGGTCCGCGACCCGCGCCGGACGAGTGGTGTCCGCGAGGCGGGCCTGGATGTCGGGCACCTGCGGCAACCACTCGTCGATGAGCGAGTTCTCGTACGCGGGCCGGTTCAGTGCCTCCTGCGCGGTCACCGCTTCGGCGCCGTACGACGCAAGCGGCACACCCTCCCCGGTCCGGAGCGCGGCGACCAGAGCTGGAAGCGCACGGCCGATCGCGGGCGCGATGTACGACATCCCGCCCGCGTAGAACGGGCTGATCTCGTCGACCAGCGTCTCGCGCACACCGTCGGCCAGGCTGAACTGCGCTGTCGACGGCTCGTCGCCACTGGCGATCAGTAGCCCGGTGACAGCCTGCTGGGCGAGCCATTCCTGGGTGTAGCGCACGTCGTTGCCGGTCCGTTCGGCCAGCTCGGCAGCGGTTGCGGGCCCGTCGTTCGAGAGCGAGCGGTACAAGCCCAGCTCGACGCCGAAGTAGATGTTGAGCAGCTCGACGGTGGCAAGGGTCTGCAGGAAGATGCGACCGGTCAGCTCCTCGGCCGTGGCCTCTACATCCAGCGATGTGGTCATGATGTCCTCCACAGGTTCCGCGGCGCCCGGTGCGCCGCTTCTACCAGGGAGGCGCCAGGTCTGCTGTGGCGATGCCACACGACCGGCTAGCTGTGCCAGGTCACGGCTTCCTCGGGGCGATAGACGCAGAATCGCCCGGTGGAAACGGCAAGTTCGAGGTGGCGGGCCAGCGCTGGATGGACCTCACGGATCGCCTTGATCGCGGTCGCAATACGCATCGCGACCGCCTTGCGAGCACGCTCGGCCTGGTCCCCCGTCGTACGGGCCCGGCCACCGAGGCCGTAGGCCGCGGCGAGCTCGCGGACCAGGAAGTCCCGCTCGTCGGTGAGGGTGCCGACCAACACCGCGGCGCCGTCCCGTTCGGCCTCGGCGATGTCGGTCTCGAGCTCGGTGACTCGGCGCTTGTACGCCGCCCTAGCCGTGCCGTCGAGGACCGGACCGGTATCTCCACCGGCCGCTGCCCGCGGCGGACCGCCGACAGCTGCGACCAGGTCGAGCACGTGGACCGGGACGCCGGGCCGGGCCAGCACAACGGACAGGTCATGCATTCCCTTGGAGTCCGGGACAGTCGCCTCACCATCCCGCCAACGCAGACGCCAGATCCGGCCATCCTTGCGGAACAAGCCCTCAACGCTCGTGGCTGGTCTCACCGATACGCCGATCGCCGCCAGATCCTGCTCAGCCTTGGTGAGCCAGGGCTTCGCTCCGGCACCGCGGTACACGTCGACGGCCTTGCTCAGCAGGCGTCGCGCGTCTTCGGTGTGTCCCAGGAACGATTCCAGCCGTCCGAGGAGATGGGCGGTCACACCCATCACACCACCGCCGATTCCGTCGATCACCCACAGCTCTTCGTACGGCGCGAGCCGCCGAGCGACCTCCTCGGCGACCTCGGCACGGCCAAGCGCGATGGCTGCGTCACCCACATGCCACATCCCCTCAAGCCACTCGCAGTCATCGGGTAGCGCATCCAGGCCGCGGCCCATCAGCCGGTCGAAGAAGAGCCCGGCCTTATCGGGCTCACCGGCCGCGGCGAAGTAGCTGGCACCCATGCCCAGGGCAACGGGTGCGTCGTACACGAGCTTGATGATCGCGTCCGCCTCGGCCGCGCAACTCGCGGGAAGTACACCGGCGGTCCGGTGGCTCCACAGGCGCAGGGTGAACACCATCAGGGTCGCGTTCGCGCTGCCGGCGCGTCGACCGATCGCCTCGGCCTCGTCGGCGTACCGGGCGGCGGTTTCGAAGTCCCCGGACATCAGCGCTCGCGCTCCGCGCCACAGCGGGATGTACCAGGAGTAGAGCGGCAGCATCAGGCGATCCGCCGTACGGGCGAAGGCGTCGATCTCCGCATCGACCGCAGGCCAGTCGCCTCGCTCCATCAGTGCGACCAGACGCAACCGACGGGCGAGCAGCTGACACGGTGAATCGTGGCCGCGTTCGGCGACCATGAGCATCTGACTGGCCGCGGCGAACCGCTCGTCGACCTGGCCCGGCCCGGCGATCGTGTCGCAGTACGCCGCCAACGCGCCTGACTCGACACACGGGTGGCCGACGCGTTCCGCCATCTCCACAGCGGACTTGGCCAGCGCGACCCGTTCGCCTTCTCGATCCGTTCCTGCGTAGGCGAGTGAGAGTCGCCCCATCACCGCCGCGCGCATGCCGCCGTCTCGATCCGGCAGATTCGCCAACGCCTCCTCGAGGAGCTCTGTCTGCAGTTCGTCGTACTGCGGAACCTCGAAGCCACCCAGGCCGGTGCCCATGCCGAGTGCGGCCATCGCCAGGTGGCTGGCTCTGCCGTTCCGGCGGGCCAGGTCTGCGGTCTCCGCGAACGTCTGCCGGGCGCCATCTAGGTCGCCGGCGTACATCTGCGCCTCGCCGAGCTCGAGCATCACCTTCGTCCGCTCGATGTCCTTGCCGCGCAAGGCGATCCGGTAGGCGTCCACCGCCTGCTCGTAGCCCATCCGAGCACGTGCCGCTCGCGCCGCTCGTAGTGCCCATTCCGCAGCGCGTTCGGCGGCGTCGGGACCGAAGGCCGCGGACCAATGCCTGACCAGCTCGCCCGCCTCGGCGTCCTCATCCGTCTCCAGTTGCTCGGCCAGTGACCGGTGCAGAGCGGCTCGCCGGGCCGTACCGAGCGATGCATCCAGCACCTCCCGGACTAAAGCGTGGGCGAACCAGATCCGGCCGTCGACCGGCGGGCCGGCGAGCAATCGGGCGGCGGCCGCCTCCTCGAGCAAGTCGAGAACGGCTGGGTTGTCGGCGACAGCCATGACGAGGGAAACCTCGACGTCGTCCCCGGCCACCGCGGCGACCTCCAGGATCCGCTGGCAGTCCTGGCTGACACGCGCGATCCGCCGAGCCAGCACCTCCCGCACGCCATCGGGTACACCAGTCGTCGCCGGACGTACCGCGAGCAGTCGCGAAACCTCCCGTACGAAGAACGGATTGCCGCCGGTGCGGCGGTGCACCATGGTCGCCAGCTCGTTCGTGGCGGTGTCGCCGAGCACCCGCGTCACCACCTCCGCGACCTCGTCGACGTCGAGACCGTCGAGGCGGATCCGCTGTACGGCGGTCGGCAGATCCCGTACGGCGGCCAGCACCTCGTCACCACTCTCGAGCGGTTCGTCACGACACGTGGCGACGAGGAGAACTTGAAGGCCCGGCAACGCGTCGATGACCGTGCGGAGCAGCAACAGCGACGCGCTGTCGGCCCACTGCAGATCCTCGAGGATGAGGACGATCGGACCCTCGTCGGAGACCTTCTGCAAGGTGTCGAGCACTGAAACGAACAGTCTGGCCCGCGCGCCGGCGTCCCCGCGCAGCACACCCAGACCGTCCGGGCTCGAATCGGCAGCCTGGTCAGCCGCGAGGCGGTGCTGCGGCGCCAAGTCTCGGAGAATCGTTCGCCACGGCCAGAACGGTGGCATCTCGGCGGCCGAACACCAGCCCCAGGCGACGGTCACACCTGCTTCCTGGGCACGGTCCGCGAGCGCCTCGGCCAAGGTGGTCTTGCCCATCCCCGGCTCGCCGAGGACGACCGCGGACCGGCCACGACCTTCGACGGCTGCCACCAGCAGACTGTCGAGCTCGGCCAGTGGCCTGGCCCGGCCCACCATCACCCGTCGCTCCATCCGACGCCTCCCCGATTCCAATGCTAAGCAGCATGTCGAGCCGGGTCAGTGCGTCGGACAAAGCGTCCGCGGCCCGTAACCGGACCGTCCGTCCGCGCCCCGTCACACCGTGCGTCCGCAGATCGTCCGACGGTGCGCCCGCGGACCGTCGGCAGGCGGTGTGTCCGTGGATCGTCGTCAGGCGGTGCAGAGGAGTTCGCCGTGGAGGATGGAGATCCAGCCGTCGGGGCGGGCCGCCCAGGTGCGCCAAGCGGCTGAGATCCGTTCGAGGGTCTCCTCCGGTACGCCGGACCGACGAGCCTGATCCGCCATTGCCGACTGCAGGACGCGGTCGGCCCACATGCCGCCCCAGAAGGCGCGTGAGTCCTCGTCGGCGAACGCCCAGTTGCTCGCAGTCGCGTCGACCTTCTCGAACCCAGCCTCCACCGCCCACGCCAGCAGCCGACGCCCGGCGTCCGGCTCACCCTGATTGGCACGCGCCATCCGCTGGTAGAGCTCCATCCACTCGTCCAACTCGGGCAGCGCCGGATACCAGACGAACCCGTGGTAGTCGGAGTCGCGGACCGCCACGATCCCGCCGGGCTTGCAGACGCGGCGCATCTCACGCAACGCCTGCACCGGATCCGCCACATGCTGCAGGACCTGATGCGCGTGGACGACGTCGTACGAGTCGTCCGGAAGATCCAAGGCATGTACGTCGCCGACCACGAACTGCACCCGGAGGTCCAGCTCGGCGAACGTGGCCTTCGTGATGTCGAGGGCCGCCTCGGTCGCTTCGAGAGCGGTGACGTTGCCTGGTTCAACCAGCCGGGCCAGGTCGGCGGTGATGGTGCCCGGGCCGGCGCCGACGTCGAGTAACGACATCCCGGGCCGCAGGTACGGAAGGAGGTAGCCGGCCGAGTTCTCCGCGGTCCGCCAGGTGTGCGAACGCAGTACCGATTCATGGTGGCCGTGCGTGTACACGTTACTCATCACAGGCTCCTTTGCCCTGGGCGACAGGGTTTCACGCTACTCCAAGATCTTGATTGATGAGACATATTGTCTTGAATATTGATACAACGAAGATGGCCGAATATGGCCAGACGTGGGCTGGTCGCGGGCGCGACTCTTGAGAGGTTGTCGATCTCAGGAGGTAGTCGGTGAAGACGGAGTTGGCGCGGCGGTTGCGGGAGTTGCATGAGCGCCCGCCGTTGGTTCTGCCGAACGCGTGGGACGCCGGGTCCGCGCGGGCGATCGAGGCCGCGGGTGCACAGGCGATCGCGACGACAAGCGCGGGCGTCTCGTGGGCTGCGGGTGTTGTGGATGCGGGCGGATTGAACCGCACGACGGCCATCGCGGCACTCCGCGCGATCGTCGCGGCGGTGTCGGTTCCGGTGACGGCGGACATCGAGTCCGGGTACGGCGATGTCGAGGCCACAGTTGCCGACGTCATCGAAGCAGGTGCCGTCGGCATCAACCTCGAGGACAGCTCGGACGGCACGCTGATCGATCCCGCCGTGCCTGCCGAAAGGATCGCGGCGGCGCGAGCCGTGGCAGTTGCTGCTGGCATCGATCTGGTGATCAACGCACGGACCGACACCTATCTGTTCGGCGACGGGACCGGGACGATCGAGCGGGCGAAGCTGTACGCCGAGGCCGGTGCGGACGTGTTGTTCGTGCCCGGTGTCGTCGACGCGGAGACGATCCGTCAACTGGTCGACGGATCACCGCTGCCCTTGAACGTGATGGTCGGCCCGGGAGCACCCACGGTCGCCGAACTCGCCGACCTCGGCGTGACCCGGATCAGCGTCGGCCCCGCCATCACAGCCGGCGCCTACGGCCTGGCCGCGGCCGCCGCGCAGGAACTACTCAGCACCGGCACCTACCAAACCCTCACCACTGCGGCAGAACTCGGCAAGCACAACGCTCTGCTCCGCTGACACCCGCATCGCCACTCGACGCGCGGCCCGAGCGCTGACGCCGGGAACCGCCTCCAACGAACGGATCAATGCATCCGCGCTCTCGCCGCCGTCGAGCGGTATGTTGCCAGCAGCAACTTCTTGCGCGAGTGGGCCGACCAGCTCGGCGTCGGCCAGTGCTTCGGCGGCGGGGAACGCGTGGGTGAGTCCATGACCGAGCCCCGGCACCGGCATCCCGTGGACCTCGACCAGTCCGCGGAGTATGTCGTACGCCTCCTGCTCTGTAAGGTGATCGCGGACGACTATGCCGACAGCGACCTCGAAGGGACCCCAAGCTCCTGGATGTTGGGTGTGGAGGCCGACCAGCCGCGCGGCGCGTTCGGCGAGGTGGATGACGCCTTCCCAGTAAGGGAGATGGGCCTTCAGGAGCAGGTGGCCGGCATCACCCGGGCCGATCTCGAGCAGACCGGGATCGCCGTCGATCACGATGGTCCGTCGGTAGATGTTGCCCTCGACCGATTCGATTCCCGGGATCGCGTGCTCAGCGAGGAAGGCGGTCATCGCTTCCCAGTTGTACGGCGGGTTGTACGGCAAGCGCAGTACCAGGCCTCCATCCGCCACCAGGCGATCACTGCGACGGCGGCGGTCCCGGAGCTCTCGCGGTGAGGCGTGGAAGATCTCGCGCATGGCCCGGTTGAACTGCCGCAGGCTGCCGAACCCGGACGCGAAGGCGACGTCCGCGATGCCGAGGTCGGAGTCGTCCAGCAACCGGCGGGCGAAATGAGCTCGCCGCGAACGGGCGAACTGGTCGGGCGTGACACCGAGGTGCTCGTGAAACAGCCGCCGCAGGTGCCGCGCCGACAGCCCCAACCGCGCACCGAGAGCGGCCTCGCCCGACTCGTCGAGCACGCCCGCGATGATCAGCTGCACCGCCCGGCAGACCAGCTCGGGCGCATTGTCAGGCAGGGTCCCCGCGACCCGGTACGGCCGACAGCGCAGGCAGGCGCGATACCCGGCGGCCTCCGCGGCCGCGGCCAGTTCGAACGTCCGCACGTTCTCCGCCAGCGGTTTGGCCCCGCAACCCGGCCTGCAGTAGATGCCCGTCGTACGCACCGCCGAGTAGGTCGTCACGCGACCACGCTAATCATGGCCACCGACAGTTCTTCTGAACGTCGGTCTTACGTTGGGTGGCGACCGGGTCCGACGGCTGGCTAGGGTGCGTCGGTGCAGTCGAAGCCGATGGTGATTGTGGTGAGCGGCCCGCCGGGGACCGGGAAGACGACGCTGGCGCACCGAGTGGCGGCGGCGATCGGGTGCCCGGCGATCTGCCGGGACGAGATCAAGGAGGGGATGGCGCACGCGACGCCCGGGTTCATCCCCGGGCCGGGTGACCCGCTGACCATGCGGACGTTGTCGACGTTCTTCGACGTGATCGGGTTGCTGGTCGGCCGCGGCACGACGGTCGTCGCCGAGGCCGCGTTCCAGGACCGGCTGTGGAGCCCGGGCCTGACCCCGTTGCTCAGCCGGGCCGACGTACGCGTCATCCACTGCGTGGTCCCGGCCGACCTCGCGCTGGCCCGGATCAACGCCCGCTCGGCGGCCAACCCGAACCGGGGCGCGCACGAAGACGCTCAGATCGGCGACGACGCGAGGCTCCGCACCCACAACGCGTTCCAGCCAGTCGACCTCCCTGTGCCGATGATCACCGTCGACACGTCCACCGCCGTCTACGACCCACCACTGCCAGAAATCCTCAACTTTCTGTCGCGTTGACCTACTGGGCCGGTTGCCTGATTAGGGTCGTGGAATGGAACGATTCGAGGGGCTGACCACAGCGCATGTCGCGGACGCTTGTATCCGGGCCGGGGTGCCGGTGCGGACGGTGTCGCTGACGGCAGTGGCGGGCGGCCGGGTCGCGGGACGGGTGTTGCCGGCGCGTCACGTGGGCAGCGTTGACATCTTCCTGGAGGCATTCGAGTCGGCCGAGGCGGGCGACGTACTGGTCGTCGACAACGGCGGGCGACGGGACGAGGCCTGTGTGGGCGACATGGTCGCCTTGGAGGCCGCGGCCGCCGGAATCGCGGGGCTGGTCATATGGGGGTTGCATCGCGACACGGTGGACATCACCGCGATCGGTCTGCCCGTGTTCAGTCTCGGCGCGTTGCCGACCGGGCCGTTGCGACTCGATCCGCAACCGGCCGATGCGTTGTCCTCGGCAACCATCGGCGAGTGGATCGTGACCCGCGAGGACGTCGTCCTGGGCGACGAGGACGGGATCCTGTTCGTACCGGCCGACCGCGTCGACGAACTCTTCGACCTGGCCGAATCCATCCGCGACACCGAACACACCCAAGCGGACGCGATCCGAGCCGGACGCTCGTTGCGCGAACAGGTCCGATTCGCCGACTACCTCACCGCCCGGGCGTCGAATCCAGACCTCACCTTCCGCCAACACCTCCGCGCAATCCGCGGCGCCATCGAGGAGTGACCTGGACCTCCCGGTGAAACCACCAGTGCCGCGTCAAGGAAGGTTGAGGTCGCTGCCCGCTCCACACTGCCCTGGCCAGAGCACTGGGTCAGCCGGCAGAACGGTCCGCCTGGGTGCAAACCGACAGGACGTATGCGCCGACTGCCGGCCACTCCCCGCCTGAGCCCAACCGGGTGCCCGACTCGATCGTCGGACACCTCCTGTCGAACTGCACCAATCAGACCGGACCGCCTCCGGTGGGTATTCGACTCGATGACACCCCCAACGTTCTGGATGCGGCGCTAACTGACGGCGGCGCGGACGGCGGGGGCTATTTCCTGGGACCATTTGGCTAGTTGTACGTCGTAGGCGTCGGGGTCGGTGGGGAAGAGGGTGAAGCCGGCGGCGGCGTGGTTGAGGACGGCGTCGGTGAGCTCTTCGATCCACTGGTCGGGGGATCCGCCGATCCATCGGCCGGTCTCGTCGCGGGTACGTCGTACCGGCGACGAAGTGATCGCGCCCGGGAAGTTGTAGATGGTGGCGACGTCGGATGGTTTGCGGCCGACCGCGAGAGCGGCCTCGTCGATGATCGGGCGGGACCAGCGGTAGCGCTCGCTCAGCCAGTCGGCAGCGTGGCCGGGGATCCAGCCGTCGGCCTGCCGGCCGGTCGCGGCGAGCGACTTCGGGCCGTTCGACCCGGTCCAGATGAGTGGTGCGGCGACGTTCGCGGGCTTCAGCTCGCCGATCGGGTAGTGCTTGGTCGGGGCCGGGCGGCCGCCGTCGGACATGGACCGGACCAGCTGCATCGCCTGTTCGAAGGCTTCGACCGCCTGCGCCGGCCGCAGCTCCGGTACGCCCATCGTGGTGATGTGGTTCCACGCTCCCCCGGCGCCGAGGCCGAGGACGAATCGGCCACCGGACAGTGCGTTCAGGGCGGACGCCGTACGGGCCAGCACCGGGGCCGGGCGCAACGGCAGGTTGGTCACGTTGACGAACGCCGCGAGGCGCTCGGTCCGACCGAGGATGAAGCCGATCGTCGCGTACCCGTCCAGCAGGTCGGCGACGTACGGGTGATCCGACAGGCTGACGTGATCCAGCCCGTCCCGGTCGGCCTGCGCGGCCAGTCGCAGGATCCGGTCCACGTCGCGGACCTTGTCGGGTGAGCCGTAGCCGAACCGCACGGTCATGTCTGTCTCCTCCGGGTAGATACTTCGTAGGCCTAAATAGTAGCCCTGCGAAGTATCAGCCCCGCAAACAGTCCGGGCTGCGGACTACAGTGGAGGCATGGCGACGACGACTGCGCAGGACACCGAGCTGGCGAGTGCCCTCGTCCAGACGATGCACGTCCTGCAGGATCTGTACGCCGAGACGAGCCGGCCGCTCGGCCTGACCCCGCAGCAGGCTCACCTGCTCTGCGTGCTCCTCGGCGGACCGCTCGGGATGACGGAACTGAGCCGCATCCTCAGCATCGAGCGCTCCAGCCTGACCAGCATGGTCGACCGCCTCGAACGCCGCGACCTGGTCGCCCGCATCCCCAACCCCACCGACCGCCGCGCCTGCCAGATCGAGCTCACCACCCCCGGCCTGACCTTGGCGCACGACGCCCACGATGCCTTCACCACCCGCATCGACGCGCTCACCGCCGACCTCACCCCGACGGCCCGCCGCACCCTCACCACCACCCTGACCAGCATCGTCGCCCAAGCCTGATAGGAGTCTCAGCCAGCTGCGGCGCGGAGCTTGGCGCGTGCGGTCCGGCCTCGGGTGGCGAGGGTCAGGCCGGCTGCGGCTATCAAGGCTGCGGCGAGGAAGCCACCGCTGCGGTCTGTGGTGGCGGCTACCAGGCCGAAGGTGGCTGGGCCTAGGCCGGCGGCTAAGTCGATGCTCATGCTGACGGTGCCCATGACGGCGCCGCGTTCGGCGGCGGGGGCGCGGTCGAGGGCGAGCATCATGATCGCGGGTGTGCCGAGGGCGATGCCGACAGCGAGTACGACGGTGCCGAGGACGAGGCCCGGAGCGGATCGCCAGCCGCCGATGAGGGCCAGGCCGATCGTGCTGCAGAGCAAGGAGAGCCGGACGCTGCGGATGGCGCCCAACCGGTCGGGGATGCGTGCGCCGACGCTCCGGATGACCACGACGATTGCGGCGAATCCGAAGAGCAGGAACCCGGACCCCGGCAGCCCGAGATCCAGCGCGTAGAGCGGCACGAACGCCAGGAACCCAGCCATCCCCCACACCAGCGCGAGCAACAGCAGCGCGGGTACGACGGCCGACGGCGGGATGAGCCGCGCAGACCCGTCGGAGCTCGGCTGGTCGGTCGTCGGCTCGCGAGTGTCACCGACGCGCGTTGCGAGGAGTACGGCGAGGAGCGCGGAACCGGCCGCGACCAGCCAGACCGTGGTGAAGCCGGCCACGTTGACGAGCAGTTCACCGATCGGCGGGCCGATGGCGAGACCGGCGTACAGGGAGAGGGAGAACAGGCTGATCGCCTCGCCGCGGCGTTCGGCCGGGGCCAGGTCGCTCATCGCGGTGACGGCACCGACGAAGAAGAACGCATCGCCGACGCCGGTCAGGAGCCGGAGCGCCGAGAGTGCGCCGACGGAGTCCACCAGGCCGTAGGCGGCGACCGACGTGGCGAAGATGATGCCGCCGCCGACCATCGCGAGGGATCGGCCGTGCCGGTCGGCCAGTCGTCCGGCCCATGGGCGCAGCACCAGGGCAGACAGACTGAACGCGGCGACCACTAGGCCGACGGCGATGTTACCGCCGGTAAGTTCGCCGGCGACGTACCGCGGCACGGCGGGCACCAGCAGTCCGTCGGCGAGGAAATAGGCCAGTCCGGCCGCGCCGAGCAGCATGAACTGAGGCGTGACTAGACGCGGGGTCGCTGTGGTCATTGCCGGTGCGCTCATGGTTCCTCCCCTGCTCCAGAGGTCCAAAGAGGGCCTCTGAGGCTCACAATGGCCGTACGGGGAATGCCTGGGCATCGGTAGTTCTGCCCATCCCCCAAGGAGGGCGCGATGGCACAGAACGATCCGCGACTCGCAGAGCTGCTCTGCGCGCTGTCCGTGAGCCTGGACCTCGCCATGGCACAGCCGCCGGAGAAGTCGATCCGTAGCTGCCTGGTGGCGATGCGCCTCGCCGCCCGCCTGGGCGTCACTGACAAGCGCACGGTCTACTACGCAACCCTGCTGCGTCACCTCGGCTGTACTGCGACCACGCACGAGGAGGTCCACCTGATGGGCCCGCGTGCGGCCGAGCTGCGCCCGCTGGCGGAGCGCACTGACACCAGCAGCGGCAGGGAGTCACTCAACTACTTGAGTCACGTCGGCAAAGGCGCCGGCATCAAACGCCTCCAGTACGTCGCTCGCACCATGACGACCAGCGAGGACGACCTCCTCCGCGCCGTCTGCGAAGTGGGCAGCATGCTCGCCGAGCACCTCGGACTAGGCCACGACACCGCCGAAGCGCTCTACCAGAACCTCGAACGCTGGGACGGCAAAGGCAAGCCGAAGGGCCTGGCCGGCAAGGAGATCCACATCGCCACTCGCATCGCCGAGGTCGCGACCCAAGCCGTCATCGCCGGCGGCCGAATCCTGCAGAAGCGGCGAGGCGGCTGGCTGGACCCCTTCGTGGTCGCCGAGTACGACGACAGCCTCGTGGCCGACCTGGACGATATCGACGTCTGGCAAGCGACTCTGGAGGCCGAGCCTCATCCCTGGGGCACCACACACGATCTGGACAAGCTCGCACGCACCTTTGCCTACTTCGTCGACCTCAAGTCGCCGTACCTCTTCGGCCACTCCACTGGTGTCGCCGCACTCGCAGACGAGGCTGCACGGCTGCTGCACCTCGACGACGAGGAGAGGACGACACTGCGACGTGCTGCCCTGCTGCACGACCTCGGCCGGGTCGCAGTGCCTACTGCGGTGTGGGAGCGCCCCGGTCTGCTGCGGCGAGCAGATTGGGAGCAGGTGCGGCTTCACCCGTATCAGTCGGAGCGGATCCTCTCGCGATCCCCAGTACTCGAGCCCATCGCCGTACTGGCGGCTCTGCATCACGAGAGGCTCGATGGGAGTGGGTATCCGCGACAGGCCAAGGGTGGTGAGCTCTCCACCGCCGCACGGATCCTGGCTGCGGCGGACTGCTACGAGGCACTCACCCACGACCGGCCACACCGGTCCGCCCACTCACCTGCTGGTGCTGCCGAGCTCATCCTGGGTCAGGTGGCGGCCGGACGGCTGGACGGCCGCTGTGTGAAGGCTGTGCTCGCGGCGGCCGGGCAACAGGTGCCCGGCCGCCGGATGAGCCGTCCCGCCGGTCTCACCGAGCGGGAGATCGACGTACTACGGTTACTCGCTCGCGGGTCGTCGAACGCCGACATAGCCCACGAGCTGGTGGTGTCACGCCGTACTGCCGAGCATCACGTCCAGCACATCTACGGCAAGATCGGTGTGTCCACCAGAGCCGCTGCAGCGCTGTTCGCGATGCAGCACGGCCTGTTCACACAGTGACGAGCTTCTCGAAGAAGAACTCGTGCTTGAGGAACGAGACGTCGTACTCGTGCCCCGGGAACGGCGGGAGCAGTTGCGCGGCCTGGAACAGCCGCCAGCCGTCCTTCAGCGCGTCGAGCCCGGTCTCGTACGGCGGGACGTCGCTGTCCCCCGTCGTCGGTGACGTCGCGCCGGTGCCGTCGTACGTCGACCAGCCGACCACTCGCGCGTCGAGCGCGGAGGAGGACAGGTAGAGCACCAGCACCTGCTGGCGAACCGTCTGCTGGGCGGACTCTGTCAGGGCCGTGCTGGTCATGCCATCTCCTTCTTCGCAGACGCGGCGTGCGGGTTGAGGCTGCGCTGGGCGACCACACGGGTCGGCCGGTTGGAGACCCGGGTGACCCAGTACTCCGGGTCGTAGGTGTCGTCACCGGTGAGGGCCTGCCACAGCTTGATCCGGTTGTACTTCTCCAGCCGGCCGGTGGCGTTCTCGTACCAGGGGAACGTCTGGTCGAGCTCGCGCGCCACCTCGTCGTCGTACAGGTCCTCGGTGTTCCAGAGCCGGACCTGGCGGACGGTCGGGTTGAACCGGATCTTGAACATGTAGCGGTCGATGTCGCTGTCGTTCTTCCGGCCGCCGTGCCAGATGCCGTGGTGCAGGAAAACCACCGTGCCGGCCGGGCAGACCAGGCGGGTCTGGCCGAGCAGGTTCTGGTAGCGGCCGGTGTCGGTCTCGTTGATCCGGCGCAGGTGGCTGCCGGGCACGCTGAGGGTGCCGCCCATCTCGAGCGTCACGTCCTGCGGGTAGTACATGAGCTGGACGTCGAACGCGTCCGGGCGGACGTCGATGATCGCGTCACCGTGCAGGTTCTGCGCCTCACCCTCGTTCGCCTTGCGGATGTGCACTGCGTGGTGGTCGACAGTCGGCTCCGGCCCGACCAGGCTGTGGATGGCGCCGGCCACCTCGGGCAGCTGCACCAGCCGCTCGACGAACTCGCTGCCGGCGAACGCCTCCGACAACGGGGTGCCGTACGGGACGCCGGGAACACCGGCCTTCAGTACGTCGATCGCCTGCCGGTTCATCTCGTCCGGTACGACGGCGTCCATCCGGAACGACCCGGTGGCCACGAAGTTCGCCATCTGAACCGAGGTGAGCAGGTTCTTGCGATGCGGATGGGGCATGAGTCTCCCTCTCGGGGGGAAGTGGTAACTACTCCACCAGGCTAAGTTGAGACAGCGTTGTCGCGCGTGGGCTGTGTTCACCACTGGTGGTAATTTCTCACCATGATCGAGCTGCACCTGGCGGCACCGCCGGACGTCGTCAGCGTCGGCGCGGGGGTCCACGGCGTCCAGAGCCTGCGGGATGTGTTCCGGCTGCCGGACCTGTGGCAGTTGCACCTGTACAGCTACTCGGCCGAGTTGACGGTCGACGGTACGACGCACGCCGTGGCACCCGGATACGTCAGCCTGACCCCGGCCGGCGCGCAGGTGCGGTTCGACTACCGCGGTCGGTCGGAGCACCTCTACGTGCACTTCCGGCCGACCGTCGTCGGCGAGCCGTCGCACTTGCCCGTCGTACAGGATGCGGGGGCGGTCGCGCCGGTGTTGACCGAGTTGCTGCGCTCGGCCCTGGAGGCGTCGCCGTCGGGATCCGCGCGGGTCACTGCCGAGGTGTGGACGGCGCTGTGGCGGATCGCGGAACTCAGGTCGTCGTCGAAAGCGGAGGACGCGACCCACCCGGCCGTTTCGGCGGCGATCGCCTACATCGAGGCGAACCTGGCCCAGCCGCTGACGATCCCGGCGCTGGCGCGGATGGCCGGCGTCTCGCACAACCACCTGACCCGCCTCTTCCACGCCGAAACCGGCCTGACCGTCATCGCCTACATCCGCCAGCGCCGGATGACCCGGGCCCGCCACCTCCTGGTCTCGTCGACCCTCTCCATCCCCGCGGTCGCCGCCTCGGTCGGCATCCCCGACCTCCAGGCCTTCAACAAGACCTGCCGCCGCGAGCTCGGCGGCTCGCCGCGAGCGGTGCGAAACGCAGTGGCCGGGGTGGCTTGAGGGACCTAGCCTTCTGCGCATGTACGAGCTGATACCGGCGGCCGCGGCGCCTGAGCTGGATGAAGAAGCAGACAAGCGGTTCGCCGAGGATTGGCCGGAGTTCATCTTCCACGACCTGGAGGTGAAGAAATACTCCGATCGGCGGGTGGAGTACTTCCGGGACTGGGAGTTCTACCTGGTCTCCGGCGGCCGGTTGATCGCGGGCTGCTGGGGTGTGCCGATCGCGTGGGACGGGACGGTCGAGGATCTCCCGGGTGGGTTCACGGATTCGCTGGCGCGGGCGGTCACGTCGTACGAGGAAGGCGTCGTACCGAATACGTTCGTTTTGATGGCGGCCGCCGTACGAAACGACGAACAGGGCCAGGGGCACGCGGGACGGGTGATCACCGCGGTGCGCGAACGCGCGGCAGCCGGTGGCCTGCCGCAGATGATCGCGCCGGTCCGGCCGACGCTGAAGAGCCGGTATCCGCTCACCGACATCTCGTCGTTCATGACATGGACGCGGGATGACGGGCTGCCGCTGGATCCGTGGCTGCGCACCCACGTCCGCCTCGGTGCCACGATCCTCGCGCCGGCGCCGGTGTCGCAGGTGATGACCGGGACCGTGGCCGAGTGGGAGAAGTGGACCGGCATGGTCTTCCCTGACTCGGGTTCCTACGTGATCCCCGAGGGGCTGACTTTGCTGGAGATCGATCGCGCGGCTGACACGGGGTGTTATCGCGAGCCGAACATCTGGATGCGTCACCGCTGAAATACGCTCCGGATTCATAGCTGAGCGTGATCACACGTGATCTTGAACCTGTTGCGATCTCCTGCCACGCTGCTCGAATTCGCGGGTATTCCGGCTCGCGTGGGGGATGGGGGAAACACCATGAACAAACTGCTTCGCCGTGTGCTCATGACGGGAGCAGGTGCGGTCGCGGCCGTGGCACTGGCCACGGGTCCAGCGAACGCACACTTCTGTTTCAAGACCAACCTGAACGCCAAAGCGGCGGCGGGACAGGCCGGTTCGGCCAACTGGGTCTCGTTCGGTAGCCTCGCGGCCGAGTTCCTGCCAGGCCTGTGCGACGAAGGTATCGAGCTCCTCGCCGAGGCCGGTGGGGTGACCACGTCAACGCTGATCAACACCCACGGCACCATGGCCGGCGGCACCCTGAAGAAGGGTGCGGACGCCGGAACGCCGTCGATCTCGCACCTCGACTTCGAGGGGATCGACGCCGCAGTGCCCGACGCGTTCGAGCTCTGCGCCGGCTGACGCGTGGCTGATGCGGCGCCGGCACGTCGGCGCCGCATCAGGTCCGGGCCGGCCTTCTCCCGCTCATGCCGAGAGTGGGAACGCGGTCGCGACGGCGGCGGTGCGGCTGGTGACGCCGAGGCGTTCGTAGATGTTCTCCAGGTGCTTGCGAACGGTGCCTTCGGCAACAAACAGGCGGCGGGCGATCTGAGTGTTGCTGTGCCCCTCGGCCACGAGGCGCAGGAGTTCCAGCTGTCGGCTGGTCAGGTCCGGGACGCCGGCCCGGCGGCGCTCGAGGTCGCGGTGCACCTCGATGAAGTGCGGCCGGAGCATCCGCAGCAGCAGCCGCTCGCGTTCGGTGAAGTCGGGGCCGGGGCCGCGGAACAGCATCAGCCGACGGTCCTCGGCTCCGGTCGCTGGGAACGGTACGGCGATCTCATGGCGTACGCCGTTCATTCGGAACCACTCACCGACGGGCGACCTCGCCAGCTCACGGGTGGACAGATAGTCGGAGACCTTCCAGACACTCTCGTAGTCGCCGGTCCGTTGCGGCCGGCTGCACACGTCGTCGGCCCAGTACGACCGCCAGAACAGGTCCTCCCAGCCCGCACCGAGGTCGACCTCGTCGTCGGTGACCTCCTCGGACGCGACGAACTCGCGATCCAGCGGACGGCTCACCTGGAACGTGACGTCGTCGGCCGGAATCAGCTCGGCGAGCGCCCGCATCAGCTCGCGCGGAAACACCTCGTCCGGCCCGGCCTGCCGCCCCCGGTCGATCACGTCGAACATCCTGCGCAGGTCGCGTTCGGTGACGGTCAACTGCTCCACCATGACGTTCCCCTCCCTCAGCCCAGGCTAAGCCCGCGTCGGCGGTCCGCGAATACGTCAAACCTCGTATGGCAGTGAGCGGCGCGGCGCGGCGACCGTTGGTGGTGAAAGTTCCATCAATGGGAGGGAATCATCATGAAAACGCTGTCTCGTCTGGCCGGTCTGTCGGCCGCACTGCTGGTCACCGTCGTCGCACTGTCCGGTACGGCGTACGCCAAGATCCCACCGCATGACCCGGACACCGGGACTCCACCGGTGTACGACGGTCAGCCGCCGACTGTGGTCGTCGAGACCGGGCTGTCCGTACTGCAGGTGGTCGGGCTGATGCTGCTCGCCGCCATCGCCGCAGCCGTCGTCACAGCGCTCGCGGGGCGCCGTCTGCCCCGGATCTCGGCCGGCGCGGCGCATGCAGGGGCTCGGTGATGTTGGGACGTGTGCTGAGGTGGCCGGCGTTGCTGGCCACCTCAGTCGTGGCACTGACCTCCTGGTCACCAGCAGCAACCGCGTCCGTCGCGTCTGCTGAGCCGGTGCTGCACTGGAGCGGGGTCTCGACGCAAACGATCGTCGCGGCCGGGCGGCCGCCGGCCAGTGCCGAGGTGGTGATGGGGATCGTGCACATCGCGATCGCCGACACCGTGGCCGGGCTGGGGCACAGCCGGCCTTATGTGGCCGCCGTACGCCCCGATCGTCACGCGTCTGCCGCGTCCGCGGTCGCCACTGCGGCGTACGACGTACTGAAGGCTCGGGCTCCGGGTACGGCGCTTGACGGCAAGTACGCCGACTACTTGGCCGGTGTGCCGGACGGGACGGCCAAGACTCGCGGGATCGCGCTGGGACGTGCGGTGGCAGCCGCCGTACTTGCGTGGCGGGCCGGAGACGGCTTCGAGAAGCCGGTGACGTACGTGCAGCGGCAGCCGGGCCCAGGAGTGTGGGAGCCGACCGCGGCGACCCCACCTGTGGACCTTGTCCTCACACAGGTCAGACCGCTGACACTGCGCTCTCGCTCGCAGTTCCGGCCTGACGGTCCTGACGCGCTGACGAGCAAGCGGTACGCGCGTGACGTGGCGGAGGTGGCCTCGCTGGGGCGCAAGGACAGTACGATGCGGACCGCCCTACAGACCGAGACCGCTCTGTTCTGGTCCGAGCACACTGCGCAGCAGTGGAGCCGTGCTCTGGTGCGGCTGGCCGGTGAGCAGCACCTCTCGCTGCCCGAGGCCGCCAGGATGCTGGCCCTGGTTCACGTGACCACTGGGGACGCTCTGATCGCGTGCTGGGAAGCCAAATACCACTACCGCTTCTGGCGGCCAGTCCACGCCATCCAGCGCGCCGACACCGACGGCAACCCGCGTACGGCGGCCGACCCCACGTGGCAGCCGCTCATCGGGGCCAACCACCCGGACTACCCGTCCGGCCACGCCTGCTTCACTGGTGCGGCCACCCGAGCACTACAGGCCTTCTTCCACACGAGCAGGGTTGAGCTCTCGTTCGACAGCCAGGTGACAGGCACGACCCGCCACTACGACAGGCTGTCCGCCGTACGGCACGACGTCCGCGACGCTCGAATCTTCTCCGGGCTGCATTTCCGTCACGCCATGCAGGACGGCGATCAGCTAGGCGCAGACGTCGCCAACTGGGTCACCCACCGCTTCCGTTAGGACAGCGCCAGTTGGGCGAGACCGCCGGGCCCGAGTACACCGCGGAGGATGTCTACGCATTCCTCCCGGTCGGGCCCGGCGAGGGCCTGTTCGGCCCACATTGCGACGTCTTCCAGGGCCCTGACGTGGCGGTAGTAGGTGACGGCGTCGAGGTCCAGGTCGATGTCGCCGTACCCGGTGAAGAAGGCTGCGAGCTGTTCGGGGGCGGTGGGGCCGAGGGAGCCCATGCCGCCGAGCAAGAACATCAGATCCTGCTCGCGTGGCGCCAGTACGACGTCGTCCCAGTCGATCAGATGGACCTGGTCGTCGACGAGGACGTTGCCGAGGTGCGGGTCCGCGTGACAGACGACCCTGCGGCCGCTCGGCTCCGGCCGCTTCGCGGTCATCAGGGCGGTGATGGTGTCCTGGTGTTCCTTCCAGACCGCGGCCAGCTCGGCCTCGAGGTCGTCCTCGGGCGCCTGTGTGGTGAGCCGGGTCTGGAGCTGCTCCGCGAGCGCGGGGATGCGGGCGTCGACCGGGCTGTGCCGGGGTAGCGCGTTCCGGAGTCGTTCGGGTGGCTCTGACGAGTGCACTCGGTTCAGGAGTACGCCGTACTGAGTCCACTGCTCGGTGGTGAGGCCTGTCTCGGCTGCACGGACGCCGTCGATCCACGGGGTGATGGTGAGGCGCTTCCTCCCGTGGAAGCTCCAGAGACCGCCCTCCATGGTCCGGACGGGTTCTGGGATGCCCGGCAGAGCGCTGAGGTACGCCGCCACCTGGTGACCGGTGTTGGTGCCGGCTCCACTCCACTTCACGGCGTACGTGTTGGTGGCTGTGTCTGCTCTCCAGACCTGTGCGGCGACATCGGCCCCGTGGCCGACCGGTGAGAGTTCCACCACATCCAGCCCGAAGTCCTCGAGCACCCATCGCTGCAGCTTCTTCACGCCCGACAGCATGCCTGCTCAGGCCCGGCCGGGCGACGGGTTTGGCCCCCTGGACTGCCACGATCCAGCGGATGGAGCACGACCACAGTGCCTGGGAGCGCGTCGTACAGGACGCCACGACCCGGGCCGCAGGGCGTCCAGCTGGCTCTGGTCCTGGGCGAACGACTCACTGCCACCGGCCGCGATCGGTGACATGCCCAAGGTCCGCCAGTACGGCGAGGCGCACGGCTACCCAGTGCTGCCGTGGCCCGGGTTCGACAACCACTCGGGTCTGGTGAAGGAGGCCCGGGTGGTGTCAGCCGCCGTACTGGACGCCGCCGCCCTCTGGACCGACCAGTCAGGCGACGTCGAGGTGCACTTCCTGCTCCACGACCTCAGCGGTAGTTGACGAACTGCACCGCGAAGTCGAGGTCCTGGCCCTTGATCAGGGCCTGGACGGCCTGGAGGTCGTCGCGGCTCTTGCTGGAGACGCGCAGTTCCTCGCCCTGGATCTGCGCCTTGACGCCCTTCGGGCCCTCGTCGCGGATCAGCTTGGACAGCTTCTTCGCGTTCTCCTGGGTGATGCCGGCGCTGATCGAGGCGTTGATCTTGTAGACCTTCCCGGACAGCTTCGGCTCGTCCGCTTCCAGTCCCTTGAGCGAGATCTGGCGCTTCACCAGCTTGTCCTTGAACACGTCCAGAACGGCGTTCACCCGCTCCTCGGTGTTCGCCTGCATGTCGATCGCCTCACCGGACCACTTGATGCCCGCGTCCACGTTCTTGAAGTCGAACCGCTGGCTGATCTCCTTCGCCGCCTGGTTGACGGCGTTGTCCACCTCCTGACGGTCGACCTTGTTCACGATGTCGAAGGAGGACTCCGATGCCATGGGCAGTTCCTTTCCGATTTGCTGTCAGGGGCACTGTCTGTTGTATCGTCTCCCACGCCGGTTCACGAACCGGCAGCACCCTGGCGGGTTGCCCGAGCGGCCAAAGGGAGCAGACTGTAAATCTGTCGGCGTATGCCTACGCAGGTTCGAACCCTGCACCCGCCACGAAGCCGATAGGCGACTCGTGTCCGCGGAACGCGCGGACCGGGTCGCCTTCGTCATTTGTGCGGCTGCGCTTCGCTCGCCGCGCGGCGGGGGCTCCGCCACCCGCACCCCCTTGCGCCTTCGCTTCGCTCGGCGGCTGGGGTTGCTCGCCGCTGTCGGGTGTTGCCTTCGCTTCGCTCGGCGGCTGCGGTCACCCGCCGCTGTCGGCTGTTACGCCTTCGCCTCGCTCGGCGGCTTCGGTGCTCGCCGCTGTCGAGTGTTGCCTTCGCTTCGCTCGGCGGCTGCGGTCACCCGCCGCTGTCGGCTGTTACGCCTTCGCCTCGCTCGGCGGCTTCGGTGCTCGCCGCTGTCGAGTGTTGCCTTCGCTTCGCTCGGCGGCTGCGGTCACCCGCCGCTGTCGGCTGTTACGCCTTCGCCTCGCTCGGCGGCTTCGGTGCTCGCCGCTGTCGAGTGTTGCCTTCGCTTCGCTCGGCGGCTGCGGTCACCCGCCGCTGTCGGCTGTTACGCCTTCGCCTCGCTCGGCGGCTTCGGTGCTCGCCGCTGTCGGGTGGTGCCTTCGCTTCGCTCGGCGGCTGCGGTCACCCGCCGCTGTCGGCTGTTACGCCTTCGCCTCGCTCGGCGGCTTCGGTGCTCGCCGCTGTCGGGTGGTGCCTTCGCTTCGCTCGGCG
>NZ_JBBCBQ010000002.1:398513-1144339 GCF_037203805.1 Kribbella sp. CCNWLW201
TCGGCTGTTACGCCTTCGCCTCGCTCGGCGGCTTCGGTGCTCGCCGCTGTCGGGTGGTGCCTTCGCTTCGCTCGGCGACGGTCACCCACCGTTGTCGGGTTGGGCCTTCGGCGGGCGGGTCGCGGTTTCAGGTGAGGGCGGCGATCCAGGTGCGGAGGTTCTCGTCGGTTGCTTCGTGGGCCGGGGTCACGTGGGCGAACGTTCCGTCGGAGGCGACCAGCGCGATCGTGACCTGGGTGGGATCCGGCGGGGCTGTGATGTTGCCTGTGAACATCTCGGTGGCGGCGCCCTTGAAGTCGAGGCCGACCGGGACGGGGAAGGTTCCCGCCGACTTGGAGATCGAGTCGGCCAGTTGGTCCACGTCCTCGGGGTTGAGCAACGAGCCCTTCCAATCCTCGGCCGGGAGGACCAGCAGGAAGCCCACGACCGGTGGGGTACCGGCTCGCGTCATCGGCAGGAGACGGCCGATCGCGGTTCGGATCCCGTCCGCCGATCCGGCCACGATCACGAACGGCTGTCCGCGGTACGACGTACCGTTGACGAACCCGCCACCGACGGCGCGAAGCCGGAAGGTGGCGATCTCGTACGGCCCGACGTCACCGCCATCCGGCGGCACCTCGGTCGACTCGGCATCCGGGGGCACGTCGGTCGACTCGCCTTCCGGCGGCACCACGGTCGGGCCCGCGCCCGGCGGCAGCTCGGTCGAGAACGTGTCAGCCTTGATCACGGGGCCGAAAGTCACCTCGGTGATGACCTCCGAGCCGCCGTACACCATCACCAGGCCGGTCTTCTCGTCCAGCGCGATCTCTCTGGCGTCCATGGACGGCACGGACTCACTGGATTCCACCTTGTCGCAGTGGTAGCGGACCGCAGTCCGCCCGAACAACGTCTTCGTGCCAAGCCGCTTCGCCGCGGGACACAGCTGTTCGAACTCCTCGGTGTCCGGCCGGTAGAAGAAGGTGCTGTCGGGGAGCTCGTCTTTGCCCGGATTCTCGATCCGCTGGTATTTCGGGTCCTCGTCGGGGTTGTAGAGCAGCAGTGCCTTGCCGTCCCAGACCTGGTAGTACCCCGGGCCGGTGAGCATCGTCAACCGGAATCGCCTGTTTCCGTCCGCGATCACCTCGAAGGGCTCGGAACCGCCGTCACCGTCCGTGAACACGCCTCGAATCCTGACCAGATCAGGCGACACCGTTGATGTTGCCGACGGCGGCGCCGATCCGCTCCCTGATTGTTGCCCACCACAACCACCGGTCGCCGCGACGGCCAGCACGACCGCGACGATGGTCATCTTTGCTTGCTTCCCCCGCACAGTCATGGCGACTGCGCTCCTCCCTGCCGCTGATGCTCCAGGGACCGGCGGTGGCGACCGGCCGTGATCCTGTGGTGCCCCAGACATACCCTTGGGCGCACCCGGTGCTGTTTCAGCTCAGTCTGCGCGCGGAGAGCCCGCACGGACTGAGTAATAGTGCTCAATTCGCCTTGCGGCGAGGGCCACAGCACGTGCGCCGCCGGACATACGACCTCCGCGCGGATGGAATTCGTGCGGAAAGTCCCGGGAGCTACGCGGTGTCCGGCTGGCTACTTGCGGCCCCTGTCGTCTCTGCGGTGGGTGCCAGGGGTGTTCTTCGTGCGGCGGGCGGCGGGGGCGGCTTCCGTGGGGCGGGCGTTGGCTCGTGGCCAGTCGACCATTCGGCGGAGTCTGTCCACCTCGGTATCGGGGGCTGCTGCCGCAGCTACGCCGGTCGGTTCAGGCTTGCCGACCTGCTCGGTGCTGGAGGCGGGGAGGATGAGGCCGTTGGGTACGCCGGCCTGCTGCCACAGTTCGTCTGCCTTCTGCAGGGACTGGTCGAAGTGGGCTTGGACGTGGGCGCGGGAGTCGGTCGTGCCGTGGGTTGTGTGGTGGTCTAGGGCGTCGGCGGCGCGGGAGAGTTGTTCCAGGGTGATCAGGCGTTCGGGGAGTAGGGGCTTGCCGGGCGGTTCGGCGGCCAAACGACGTACGGCGCTTGGTCAACGCCCGAGCGGACTTGGGCCGTCAGGCCGCCGATGACGCGTCGGCCGTTGGCGGGGTCGACCGTGCTGAGGTCTGGGAAGGTTTGGCGCGTGCCGTTGCTGTTGGCGATTGACTCGTAGCGGTCGATCGCGAAGTGCAGCTTCTCGCGGGCGTCGGCGAGCGGCTGAGGCGAGGCCCCCAGTGCCTGCAGGCGGTCGGTCTCGGCTGCCCAATCACCACCGAGGAAACTCCCGACCCGCCGAGCGCCTTCGCGAGATACCCCGCTGATCGACGCGCTCCTCCAAGGGCCGCCCGCCGTCCTTGGCGCGGTCGAGGATCGCCCGTTCGTCCTCGGTGAGCAGGGTGCGGAGCAGCTTGGCGTTCGGCTGTCCGTCGGCCACGCCCATGGTGAGGGCGAGCTTCCGGATCTCCTTGCGCACCGCGGTACGGCGTACGAAGTCAGCGCGGCCAAGCCGACGTTCCAGCAGACCGCGTTGCCGCAACTCGGCGCGGTGACCGGCGTCCACGGGCCGCTGTACGGCGTCGACGTCAGGTGTCCCGCCCGGACCGAAAACCCGGTCGCCGTCTGTGGCCCGCCCACCGCGGAGGACGGCCGTGGACTCGGCCAGGGCCCGGGCGAGCATCGGCGCGACCTCGTCGTTCACCATCCGGTCGGAGAGCGTGAGGTCGACGGTCGGCACGCCGTCGAAGTCACCGTCGTACCCAGGCATGTCGCCGAGATGGACCGTGTACGCGAGGTTCACGCCGGGATCGACCGGGCCGACGCGCTTGATCAGCCGGAACGTCTCGTCCGTGCCGGTGGTGATCGTGTACACGCCGTTGCCTTCGTGCCGCACAGAGGCGAGGTCGACGGCCAACTGATCCGGCTCGTCCAGCAGCCGGCCGGACTCGGCACTCACCATCACCCAACCGGGACGCAACCGCACCTCCAGCACGAATTAGTTAGGTTAACCTAACTCATGACAAGGTCAGGCCCCTGACCTGCGGAAACGCAAGTCAGGGGCTGTCGCGGCTGTTCCATCAGGCGGCGTCGAGGGCGGCGGTGATCTTGCGGATCATCTCGGTCAGGACCGGGCTCAGGTCGCCCTTGTGGACATGGGCCGCGGTTTCGAGGGCGAGGAGGACCGTGCTGCGGAAGTTGTCGGCCTCGGCCGGGGACTGCTTCTTCAGCAGATCCATGGATGCCGTCAGGGCCGGCAGCACGAGGTCGGCGAGCTCTGCGACGTTCTTGCCGTCCAGGCTGATGTCCTTCGACTTCGCGGCGAGCACGTGCCCGACCGGGCCGGTCGCGGAGGACAGAGCGAGGGAACCCTTGGTGGCGACCTTGTGCGGCTTACCGGTGGCGTCAGCGGCGACCAGCAGCGACACCGCGCCGTACGCCGCGGTCCGCAGGGTGCTCTTGTCGTGGTCGGTGAAGGTGATGGTCGAGTCGTTGCTGTTCTTCGTCATGCAAGCAACTGTCGACGTCCGGCCTGACACCACCCTGACACCGGCCAGACAGGATCACTGACACGGTGTGCACCTGCCAGTCAGCCGATGCCAGGCATACGGTCAGCGGGTCACCGGGTTGGCCTGCTCCACTCGGGACAGCTTCTCGGGGTTGCGGACGATGTAGAGGCCGGTGATGAGGCCGTCGTCGATGCGCATGGCGACCACGTCGTCGATCTCGCCGCCGATCCGGACGATCAGCGCCGGGCAGCCGTTGATCTGAACCGGCTCGACCGAGACGTCGCCGGGGAGCTTGGGGAGGCCGGCGGACAGCAGGCGCACCACCTTGTCGGCGCCAACGATCGGACGCGGCACGGCCTGCTTCACGCCGCCACCGTCGCCCAGGAGTACGACGTCCGGAGCGAGCCGGTCGAGGAGAGTCTGGAGGTCGCCGGTTTCGATGGCGTGCTTGAAAGCGTTGATGGCGCCTTGGGATTCGGCGGCTGACACGACCCCGCGGGGCCGTCGGGCGGCGACGTGGTTCCGGGCCCGGTGAGCGATCTGGCGTACGGCGGCCTGCGTCTTGTCCACGGCTTCGGCGATCTCGTCGTACTCGAGAGCGAAGACGTCGCGCAGTACGAACACCGCCCGCTCGGTCGGGGTGAGCGTCTCCAGGACCAGCAGCATCGCCATCGAGACGCTGTCGGCCAGTTCGACATCCTCGGCCACGTCGGGTGCGGTCAGGAGCGGCTCCGGCAGCCAGGGACCGACGTACGACTCCTTGCGGCGGCCGAGCGTGCGCAGCCGGGTCAGGGCCTGGCGGGTGGTGATCCGGACCAGGTACGCGCGTTGGTCCTGGACGATGCCGAGGTCGACGGTCATCCAGCGCAGCCACGTCTCCTGCAGCACGTCCTCGGCGTCGGCGGCCGAGCCGAGCATCTCGTAGGCGACGGTGAACAGCAGGTTGCGGTGGGCGACGAACGCCTCGGTGGCCGGATCCATCGGTTGCTCCTGGTCAGTTGTCACACGCACAAGACGCCGGTCCACCGCGATCTGTGACACCGGCAACCGGTGGCACACGTCACAGTCACAGAGCTCGAGCGGCCGGCATCTGGTGTTCGTTCAGGCAAACATTACGAGTAAGGACGACATCATGGACGCTCGCTTCAACATGCTCGAGAACGCCTACGCGCTGAAGTTCGGGAAGCGGTTCGCGGGCCTCAACCTGCTGCTCGAGCAGTCGACGCTGCCGCGGGCGACGATGGAACTGGTGATGCTGCGGGTCAGCCAGATCAACGGCTGCGCCTTCTGCTGCGACATGCACACCAAGGACGCCACCGCCGCCGGTGAAACCTCGGTCCGGCTCAACCTCGTCGCCGCCTGGCGCGAGGCGATCGTGTTCACCGAGGCCGAGCGGGCCGCGCTGGCACTGGCCGAGGAAGGCACCCGCCTGGCCGACGCCCACGACGGCGTATCCGACGAGACCTGGGCCCAGGCACGCAAGCAGTACGACGACGACCAGCTCGCCGCGCTGATCGCCGTGATCGCGCTGATCAACGCGGCCAACCGGATGAATGTGATCGTTCGCAACCCGGCAGGCGCCTACCAGCCTGGCATGTTCGGCGACTTCGTCAGCAACTGACGACCGCCCGGGCCCACCGGAATAACGGTGGGCCCGGACGTGGTTTCCTCTGACGACAGTTAGGGCCGAGAGGAGCCGGGCGTTGAAACCCACCGAGTTCGTGAAGGTGAACACTCAGTTCTGGAGCGATCACCTGCGGAGTGTGAGTGACCACCTGCCCGGCAGTCACGGCCGCGAGTTGCCCGGCCAGCTGCTCTACCCGCGGATGATGGTGCTGACCGAGACCCCGGACTGGAACATCCTCGAGCTGGTCGGCGTGAGCCGCGAGTACCGGACCCTCGAGGTACGGCGGCAGAAGGCGCAGAGCGTCGAGGAGTACTTCGGCCTCGGCGACGGATCACCGGTCGTCAGCCTGGCCGGCGAGAACATCATCAAGGACGCGACCGTTGCCACCACGGCCGGTCGCGGTGAGCTGGACGCCAGGTTCCCGAGCGCCCAGAAGATGCTCGGCACCGAGTACGTCGCTCCAGGCGACCAGCTGCTGCGGTTCGCGCCGGGCAACTACTCGACCTTCGACCGGGTCCTGCTCGTGCACGGTGCCAGTCCGTCGATCCGGGTCCACTGGACCTTCTTCGCGGTCGCGATCCACCGGTCGGAGCCGGCCGACAAGTACCTGGACTTCCTCCGGAACTTCGCCTCGGCAGCTCCCCACCTCGACCCGGTCGGCACCTTGAGCGCGCCCCGGGACGACGAGGGCGTCAAGAGCGCGGCATTCACCAGCACCTACCTCGCGCACGGACTCCAGGACGCGACCGCCGAGGAGTTCCTGACCGAGCACGAGAGCATCCTGCTGTCGGCGTTCGACGCGACCAAGCTGATCCAGCGGCCGCTGCTCGAGTGGCGCGACGGTGACGCGACCGACCAGGTCGGCCTCACCCCCGACTTCATCCTGGAGCGCGCCGACGGCACTCACATCATCGGCGACCTCGGTCTCCCCCTCCGCGAGCCCTTGAAGAAGCACCGGCGAGCGGTGACGGTCCGCGAGGGCGCCGCTCAACTCGCCCGGTACGACGACTACGTCAGCACCCCCGAGAACCGTGCCTTCGCCCAGACGAAGTACGGCGTCGACCTCAGCGAACCGCGCAAGCTCCTGGTGATCAGCAGCCAGCAGACCGTCGCCCCCGACGACTTGACGGCCGAGATCATCGACTACGACACGATCCTGCGGCTGTACCTGGCGGCCAAGGCCTAGATCGCTTACGTCCGAGGATGTGTGGGCTACAGACCACACATCCTCGGACGTTGCAGGAGGGGCAGCTGGCTAGATCGGCAGGATGCACACCGGCTTCGGCCAGGCGACCGGGTCGCCGTCCGGGGTCAGGGTGCCGTCGTTGGCATCGATCGCGAAGGTGGCGATCGTGTCGGAGCGTTCGTTCGCGGCGTAGAGGCGGGTCCCGTCGTTGCTGAAGGCAAGGTGACGGGGCCAGTCGCCGCCGGAGTCGACGGTCTGGACGAGCTCGACCGAGAGGCCGTCGGCGGCGACAGCGAAGACCGCGACCGTGTTGTCGCCGCGGTTGGAGCCGTACAGGTGGCGGCCGTCGGCGGAGATCAGCAGCTCGGCCGGGAAGTTCTCGCCTGGGGAGTCGGCCGGCCGGGTTGAGGCGGTCTGCACGATCTGCAGCTTGCCGTCGTTGTAGCTGCAGACGGTCAGCGTCGAGTCGAGCTCGTTGATCACGTACGCCGCGCCCGCGCTCGGGTGGAACACCAAATGCCGCGGACCGGCGCCCGGGTGGATGTGCAGCCGGTCGACTTCCTCCAGCTGCCCGTCCTCGGTCAGCGTGGACACGTAGACCGAGTCCGAGCCGAGGTCGACGTCGAACGTGTAGGTGCCGGACGGGTCGAACGCGACCTGGTGCGCGTGCGGACCCTCCTGGCGCTCCTTGTTCGGCCCGGTGCCCTCGCGCTGCAGCACCTGGGTCGCCTCACCGAGCGATCCGTCCGCGGCGATCGGGTGGATCGCGACCGAGCCGGACGAGTAATTGGCCGACAACAGGAACCGGCCGGACGGGTCGATGTCGAGGTGACACGGGTGGTCGCCGCCGGTCGGCTGCTCGTTCACCAGCTCCAGCCCGCCGTCCGGCTGGATCGCGAACGCGCTGACGTGGCCGTTCTCAGTCTCGTTCGTGGCGTAGAGGAAACGCCCGTCCGTGGACCTGACCAGGAAGGACGGATCGGTGGTCGTCGCAACCACCCCGATCCCCTCCAGCGGCCCGGACGCGATGCCTTCCCCGCCGCCCGGCTGACTCGTGTAGCTCCCGACATAGATCCGCTCAGAAGTCATGCCCCTACCCTGCCAGGTCACGGCTTTACGGGCACGGTGGTGTCCAAAGCTCAGCGAAGGCTTAACCCGTAGAGCGCCGATCCCCAGCCCAGGTCCGGGACGAGCACCCGCCACCCCTTTCGCCGGTACAGCCTGGGCGCGGGCCGATCATCGACGTACGTCGACAGCAGCGCCTTCTCGTGCGAAAGATCAGCCACCAGTACGTCGTGCAGCGCCGAGCCGACCCCGCGTCCCTGCGCCTCGACCGCCACCGCGAGCTCGACGAACTCGAAGTGCCCGCCCACCCACTCCTCGACGATCTCCGCCGACGCGGTCTCCACCAGCCGGTCCGACCACCACTGCCCCCGCTGCCCGGTGAATCCGTACGCGAACCCGACGATCCGCTCGTCGTGCCTGGCGACGACGAGCTTGAACCCGTCCCGCTGTGAGTGCAGTGGCAACTGCTCGTTCCCGAACTGCTCGGCTCGGGCAGGCTCCTCGTCGTACCCGGGCGCCCCGAAGGCAGACAGGTAGACGGCGGCCAGCTCCGGAGCGGATTGAACAGCTTCGGACGGGGAGAGTACGTCGATCACCTGGCCTAGGGTAAGCGGATGGACACCGAGGCGTTCTTGCAAAGGATCGGAGTGCGTGGGTACGACGGCCCGCCTCGGTTGGAAGGTTTGTCGCGGCTGCATGAGGCGTTCGTCGACCAGGTGCCGTACGAGTCCGTGCAGTTCCAGCTGGAGCCGGGCGGGCCACTCGAGCCGGAGGACGCAGCGAAGCGGATCATCGCGCGGGAGACCGGCGGCTACTGCTTCCAGCTGAACGGGTGCTTCGCCCTCCTGCTCACCGAACTCGGCTACCGCGTGAAGATGCACCGCGGCGGCGCGCAGACTCCGACTCGCGCCGGCGACGTCGATGCCAGCCACATGGTGCTCACGGTGAGCGGGCTGGTCGAGGATCCGGATCGCGTCTGGCTGGTCGACGCCGGGCTCGGCGAGACTCTGGTGCGGCCGCTACCGCTCGAGGCGGGCAGCACCTATCAGGACCCGTTCGACCTGCGGTTGCGCCCGTCCGAGAAGGTCGACGGCTGGCGCTTGGACCACGACCCGCGGGCCAATCTGGTCGGCATGGACTTCGAGTCCGCCGCGGTCGGCCTGGATGCCTTCGTCGCCCAGCACGCGAACCTCTCCGCCAGCCCGGAGTCCCCGTTCCGCCGGCTCGCCTCCGCGTTCCGCCGGAAGCCGGCGAGTGTCGTCGTACTGCGCTCTGTCGGTCTGAGCGAGACGTTCGCCGACCGGATCGACTCGACCATCATCGAGAACCCGGCCGATTACTTCGCCATGCTGGCCGATGTGTTCTACCTGCCACTCCCACACCTGGACGCCACTCAGCGCGACCAACTCTGGCGCCGAGTCTGGTCGCAGTACGAAGACTTCCTCGCCAAGCAGCCCGCTTGAGCTATCGCCTGGTCCGGAGGATCACGATGGCGGTGGTGCCTTCGGCGGCTTTGAGCGAGGCGCTGTGCATCGGACCGCCCATCGAGCCCCAGGTGGCGACGCCGGCAGTGCCTTGGACGCTGACGGTGAAGTTCGAGCCGCCGTCCTTGCGGGCGTTGGTGATCGTGATCCGGCCGTCCGCGACGGTCAGGTTCACCTTCCGGCGGTCCAGCGTGATCTGGGCCGCCTTGCGGACCAGGACCTCGCAGTTGCCGTCGCTACAGGCCGCGTAGTTCTGCCCATCCTTCGCAGTCGGGAAGGTCGGGGTTGGCGTCGGGGTCTCCTCCGTCGGCAGACCCGACGGCTCCACCGGCATCTCCGGGGTAGAGACCGTCGTACTCGCGGGCGAGTCACCTCCCGCCGACGTGTCGTTGCCGGCTGAGCAGGCGCCTAGCGCCAGCACCGCCATCACTCCGAGGACTCCACGCGCGATCACCTGCACAACGCTAGGTGGCGACCGATTCAGGCAGCCGTGGTTGTCCTGAAGCTGTCAGGTGGCGAGGGCGAACAGGGTGCTCGGCAGCACTGACAGTACGGCGGCAGTCGCGGCGCAGAGCGAGATCATCGCGACCGCCGGCGACTCGATGTCGACCGAGAACGGGTCCTCGGCGGGCAGCCGGAAGAGCTCGGCGACCCAGCGGAGGTAGACCGCCAGACCGATCATCACGTTGATCGCCATCACGATCGCGAGCCAGCCGAGATGCGCGTCGATGACGGCCTGGAACGCGGCGAACTTGGTGAACAACCCGGCCAACCCCGGCGGCAGACCGGCCAGCACGACCAGGAAGAAGATCAGCGCCACCGCCAGCCCTGGCTCGGAGCGAACCATGCCCCGGTAGTCCGTCAGCAGCCCGCCCGGCCGATGCCGCTGCACCACAGCGACCGAACCGAACGCGCCGAGCGTGACCACGACGTACGCCGCCAGATAGCCGACCACAGCCTGGGCGCTGCCGACCGCGAGCGGCGCGAGCAGGAACCCGACCTGACCGATCGACGACCAGGCGAGCAGTCGTACGGCTTCCACCTGACGCAACGCGGCCAGGTTGCCGACGGTCATCGTCACCGCGGCGAGTACGGCGACCACCGTCCGCAGATCGGATCCGTCCGGCGCGACTCCGGTCGTCACCAGCACCAACAGACCGGCGACACCGGCCGACTTCGACACCACCGCGAGGAACGCGGTCACCTCGACCGGCGCACCGACGTACGTGTCCGGAAGCCAGGCGTGGAACGGCACCGCCGCGATCTTGAACGCGAACCCGACGATCACGAACAGCCCGGCCGCGAACGCGACCCGCTCCAGATCCGGGTCGAGCCCGGTCAGCCGGTTCGCGATGGTGGTCAGGTACAGCGAGCCGGTCACGCCGTACAGGTAAGAAATGCCGAACAGCATCACCGCCGTCGACAGCACCGACACCAGGAAGGCCTTCAGCGCACCCTCGGACCCGCGTCGATCCCGACGCAACGCGACCATCGCGAAGCTCGGCAGCGACACGACCTCGAGACCGATCACGACCGTGGCGAGATCGCGCGCCCCGGCGAGCACGGTCGCACCGACGAGCGCGCTGAGCAGCAGGAAGTGGTACTCCCCGACCGGGATGTCCGAGGCAAGCAACTTGTACGCCGACAGTCCGACGACCCCGAGTCCGCCGATCAGCAGCACCGCCCACAACCCCGCGGTCAACGGCTCGAACACCAGGCTGCACTCGGCCGGCCCTTCGACCGCAGGCCGGCAGAACGCCGGTTTGAAGTCGTCCCGCTGAGCCCACACGAAGACCAGCCCGAACAGGATGACCGCGCCGGTGAGCAGCGTGACCAGGGTGTGCCGCAGCTGCGCGGGTGCGCTGCGCCAGAAGGCGTCGATCAGCAGTACGGCGACCGCCCCGAGCGCCAGCACCAGCGGTACGGCGACCGCCTGCCAATCAGTCCACGTCAGGGTCACAGGGCACTCCATTGGTGCAGGAGGAGGCCAGGCCAGACCCCGAGGAGGACGGTCAGGACGATCAGCGGGGCCCAGGTGATCAGCTCGATCCGGCTGAGGTCGACCGCGAAGGCCGCGGGCGGATGCTCGGCCGGATCACCCTGGCAGAGGTTGCGGACCAGGCGGAGGAAGTACGCGGCGGTCAGCACGGTCCCGAGCCCGGCGATCACCATCAGCACCAGATAAGTTGTCCGGGGCAACAAGTCACTGGGGTCGTAGGCTCCCAGCAGGACGAGCATCTCGCCCCAGAACCCGGCCAGCCCGGGCAGGCCCAGCGACGCCAGGCAGGCGAACGTCAGCAGCGCACCGATCCGCGGCAGCCGTGCGTACAGCGCCCGCCCGATCGTCCGCAGATCGCTCGTGTCGTGCCGATCCTTGATCGCACCGGCCAGGAAGAACAGCAGACCGGTGATGATCCCGTGCGCGATGTTGGCGAACAGCGCACCCCGCAGACCAGCCGGCGACAGCGTCGCGATCCCGAGCCCGATGAAGCCCATATGACCGACACTCGAGTACGCGATCAGCCGCTTCACATCGGTCTGCGCCAGACACGCCAGCGACCCGGCGACGATCGCCACGGTGGAGAACCCGGCCAGGTACGGCGCGATCGTGACAGTCGCATCGGGGAGCACCGGAACCAGGATCCGGATCATGCCGTAGGTGCCGAGCTTCAGCAGCACCCCCGCCAGCAGAACCGACCCGACCGTCGGCGCCTTCGCGTGCGCGTCGGGCAACCAGATGTGCAGCGGCCACAACGGCACCTTGACCGCCAGCCCGACCGCGATCAGCACCGCCGCGGCGAGTGGCACCCCGTGCCCGCCGAGCACCGGCGAGTTGGTCAGCCGGACGATGTCGAACGTCCCCGCCTGCCGGTACACGAGCAGGAACCCCAGCAGCATCAGCGCCGAGCCGAGCACGGTCATCAGCACGAACGTGGTCGCGGCCCGCTTGCGTCCGGCCGGGTCGTGCTCGTCACCCCAGATGTCGATGATCAGCCACATCGGGATCAGCACGATCTCGAAGCAGAGGAAGAACAGAACCAGGTCCATCGCCGAGAAGGTGCCGATCACACCGGCCTCGATCACCAGCAGCAACGCGATCAGCGACCGGGTCCGGCCGATCCGCGGCGTGATCTTCAACGAGTACAGGCAGCACAGGAAGACCAGCAGCGTGGTCAGCACGATCAGCGGCATCGAGATCGAGTCCACCGCGACGTGGAACCGCACCCCGAGCGACGGGATCCACGGCACATCCGTGGCCGCCCGCAGCGGCCGGAAGCCCTCGTCCGGCACCGGCGTGTAGGAAGTCCAGCCGAACTCGGTCCGCGGCCACAGCACCAGCGAACCGATCAGCACGAGCCCCGAGATGATCGATCCGTAGATCGCCGCGAACCGATCACCGAGGCCGACCGGGAGGGCCCACAGCGCCAGCGCGGCCAGAATCGGCAGGATCAGAATCGCCAGCAGGATGAGGCTCATCAGCGAGCCATTCGCAGTCGACACCTCGGTCATGAGCTGATCACCCCGGCCAGTACCGCGAGCGCGACCACGCCGATCACAGCAGCGGTCAAGTACGTCTGCGCGTTCCCCGTCTGCATCCGCCGGAACCCTTGCGACGCCAACGTCCCCGTCCGACCAACCGCCCGCACATAAGCCTCGATCACGTCCCGGTCCCCGATGACGGTCAGCCGCGCCAACCAGCGCACGGGTACGGCGAACATCCGGTGGTACAGCGTGTCGACACCGAACTCACGCTCCAGCACGACCGGCCGCGGATCCGCGCCCCGCGACCACAACGAGTACGCCGGAAGCGCCCCGAGCAACGTCAGCGCGGTCGTCACCAGCCCGACGATCCAGTTGAGATGTACGCCGTCGACGTACCCGAGAACGACCGAGGCGACGGCGAGCAGGATCAGCGGTGACAGCATCACCCACGGCGCGTCGTGGAGCTTGGAGGAGTCGGGCTCCTCGAGGTCGGCCATCGGGTCGTCGTCCTCGAAGGCACCAATGGCGCCGGCGAGCGCGGGGGTCCGGAAGAACACCCACAGCCACAACCGCACGCAGTAGAACGCGGTCATCGCCGCGGTCAGGCCCACCGACACCAGCACGATCCATCCAACAACCGAACCGTCCCGCGCGTGATGCCAGGCCGCCTCGACCACCGTGTCCTTGGAGAAGAACCCGGCGAACCCCGGTACGCCGGCCAACGCCGCCAGACCGACCGTCATCGTCGCGAACGTGACCGGCAGCGCCTTACGCAACCGGCCGCGTCGCGTGTATCGACGCAGTACGACGAACGCCGCGCTGCCGACCTGGTGGAGCAGTACGCCGGCGCAGAGGAAGAGCAGGCCCTTGAACGCGGCGTGGGTGAGCAGATGGAAGAGCGCAGCATGCCGACCGTCCGAAGTGCCTAGGGACAGCGCGGAGAACATGATCGCGAGTTGGCTCACGGTCGACCAGGCCAGCACTCGCTTCACCTCGACCGCGGCCATCGCACAGAGCGCGGCGAACAGCATCGTCAACGAGGCGATGATCGCCAGCACGGTCAAGGTGGTCTCGGAGGCGGCGAAAACGTCGTACAGCCGCGCGATCAAGAAGACGCCGGCGGCAACCATCGTCGCCGCGTGGATCAGCGCGCTGACCGGGCTCGGGCCGGGCATCGCGTCCGGAAGCCAGGTCTGCAACGGGACCTGAGCCGACTTGCCGACCACGCCGACCAGGAGCAGCAGCGTCCCGGTGGTCAGCACACCCGGGGAGATCTGGCTGGGGTCGAGCTCGGAGATCCGGAACGTGCCTGCGCCGACGCCGAGGACGAAGATGCCGAACAGGAAACCGACATCGCCGAGCCGGGTCATCAGGAACGCCTTGACCGCGCCGGAGCGGGCGTCGCGACGCTCCCAGTAGTGACCGATCAGCAGGTACGAGCAGACGCCCATCACCTCCCACCCGATCAGCAGCAGGAACAGGCTGTCCGCGACCACGACCGTCACCATCGCCGCGGTGAACAACGTGACGAGAGCGTGGTACGACGCCGGCCGTTCGTGCAGGTAGCCGATCGAGTAGACCTGGACGCAGGTCGCGATCACTCCGACGACCGCGAGCAACAGGACTGTCAGGTCGTCGGTGCGTACGGCGAATCCGATGGTGAGATCGCCGACGGACGAGTTCAGGAAGTCGGTCTGATCGGGTCCGACGCCGTACAGCAGACCGGCCATGAGTACGACGAGCAGGGAGAAGCCGACGCCGATCACGCGCCACGCGGTCGCGATCACGTGACCGGACCCCTCTCCTGCTCTACCAGGTCCCGCGCGGCGTCCGCGTCGACGTGACCGTGACCGCGGAACAGCAGCAGCACGATCGCGAGCCCGAGACCGATCTCGGCCGCGGCCAGGGTGATGACGAAGACCGCCAGCGTCTGGCCGGTGGCGAGGCCGTCGACCCGCCATGCGTCGAAGGCGACCAGGTTGAGGTTCACCGCGTTCAGCATCAGCTCGAAGGACATCAGCATCGTGATCGCGTTGCGGCGCGCGAGGACGCCGTACACACCGATGCAGAACAGGACGACCGCCAGCAGCAGCGGCACGATCAACGGCATGTCAGTCCTCCTCCGCCTTCTTCCGCTGGGACAAGGCGATCGCACCGATCAACGCGGCCAGCAACAGGACCGACAGGACTTCGAAGGGCAGTACCCAAGTCTTGAAGACCGCTGTGCCCACAGCCTCCGCGGAGCCGTCCGGCACGGGCTTGATCTTCTCGTTGCCGAAGGCAATCACCACGCCGGTGCCGAGGAGCACCGCCAGGACGGCGGCCACGCCGGCGGCGAACGGACTCCGGCGAGTGGTCAGCGCGGGCAGCGGATTCGTCGGCGCCTTGGTGAGCATCAGCGCGAAGAGGACCAGTACGACGATCGCACCGACGTACACCAGGATCTGGACCAGCGCGACGAACTCGGCGTGCAAGGCACCGAAGCAACCGGCGATCGCACCGAGGGCGACGACCAGCCAGAGGGCGGCGTGCACGATCCGGCGGGAGGTGACGACGATGACGGAGGCGATGAGGGCGACTGCTCCGGCAACGCTGAAGAGTGCAGTCGTCACGCCTCGCCCTCCGAGGAGGTCGCCGTCTCTGGCGCGGGCGTGACTGTGGGGCCCGGGTCGATCGGCTGGGGTGCGGGGACGGTCCACATCCAGTCGCGCAGGCGGTCCTTCTCGTGGGTCAGGTTGCGGATGTCGGTCTCGGCGTACTCGAACTCCGGCGACCAGAACAGCGCGTCGAACGGGCAGGCCTCGATGCAGATCCCGCAGTACATGCAGAGGCTGAAATCGATCGCGAACCGGTCCAGCACGTTCCGGCTGCGCTCGCGCGCCTGCTCACCGACCGACGGCGCGGTCTCGGTGTGCGAGTCGATGTAGATGCACCAGCTCGGGCACTCGCGGGCACACAGCATGCAGGAGGTGCAGTTCTCCTCCAGCAGCGCGATCACGCCCCGGGACCGCGGCGGCAGCTCCGGCTGGACATCGGGGTACTGCTCGGTGACGGAGCGGCGGGCCAGTGTCTTGGCCGTGACCTTCAGCCCCTCGATCAACCCCTTGCCAGGTATGCCCACGCCTCCTCCTCCCGTCAGTAGGACCCCTGCTAGCAGGACACTAGTCGGTTCCGGCCCGATCCGGTGCGACCCAGGTCAGAGTTCGCGCTCCAGGCGGGCGGCAACCTGCCGGTATCGGCTGACCGGTATCAGGTGAACGCCCTCGAAGGCCCCCGAGTCACGGATCTTCCGGATCAGCTCACACGCGTGATCGACACCGGCGTCCCGGTCCCGCTCGACCGCCTCGATCAGGGCGTCCGGGATGGTCAGCTGGGGCAGGGCAGCGAGAGCCTGGGCCATCTTCGCGCTGGCGAGCACCATGACCCCGGCGTACACCGGAATATCCAGTACGACGCTGTCCCGCCAGCGCAGCAGCTCGTCCAGGTCGTAGCTGACCTGGACGTACAGGAAGTCGGCCTCAGCCTTCCACCGCGGCACCGGCCGCAACCGGGTCGCCGCACCCACCTGGAACGGCTTGCAGCCCGGGTACGACGTGTCACGCGCCTGCTCGATCATCGTCCGAACGGTCAGCTGGCTGGTCCGCGCACCCTCGGCCGGGTCGTCCCCGTGCACGAACAGGAACTGCTCCACGCCGTACGCCGCCGCAGTGAGCAGGTCGCGGCGGAAACCGAGCAGGTTCCGGTCCCGCGAGTTGAGGCACGCGATCCCGCGCGACCCCATCGCCTGCACCTCGTTCGCGACCGCCACGCTCGACACCGTCGCCCGCCCGATGTGGTTGTCCGGGATCAGGAACGCATCCGCGATCGGACTCATCACCCCGATCTGATGCCGCACCTTCTTCAAATCCGGCCGCGTCGGCGGCTCCACCTCACAAACCACCTCAAACATCTCCCCAGCCATCCCCCGACCCTACTGAACCCCCGATCCCGCCAACCCCACTTCCCACATACCGTCACTGCACCTACCGTCGGGGAGATGGGGAGATATCGGCCACTCGCGGGCGCCGGGATCGGTGCTCTGGTGATGGTCGTCGCCACCGTCGCCTTCGCCTGGTTCGCCACCGCCCCCGACCACTACGAATGGACCGACTCGGCCGTCTTCATGAGCCCCGTCACCGCCCTCATCGGCGCCTACACAGGCGCCGCCCTCGGCCACCTCAGCCGCCGCCGCCTCGAGAAGCAAAAGAACTCCTGAGGTACTGAACGAGAACGCTCGGTTGGTTCAGAGAGGTGTGACCGGGCGATCAGGCATCTCCGGGGTGGGCTCCCAACGAAGGAACACCCACTCCTCATCCTGCTCCAGTTCGAGGCCGGCGTCCGGGACGGCGGTGAAGACCGTGGACAGGTCCTCACCGAAGTCGGCTGCGAAGTATGTTTCGGCCTCGGAGACGCACTCCTTCTGCAGGTCAGCTACTGCACCTTCGTAGAGAAAGCGGACCCGGACGTCTGCGCCCGCATCCAGCTCTCCGGTCCAGGTGACTGCGACACCCCGTAGATCAGGAGTTACCTGCTGCCACAGGGCTCGCTGCAGCGACAGAAGGACCGCGATCCTGAGGTCTTCGGACACAGCCACGAGTATCGCGGACGCCTCCTCGAACCTCGCCCGTGCCACGCGCGCCCACAGGCTGCGGCTGGTCGTGTCAGATGTGTCTGTAACCCCGATGCAGGGTGAGCTCGAGGATCGAGTCTGCTGGCGGTGCTGCTTCCGGTTTCCACGTCTGGCTGTGCATGTCGCCGATCTGGCTGAGACCCAGCCGGTCTCCGTCCATGAGCACGGTGCCATCAGGTGACAGAACCCGGATCTTGCTGATCACGTGACCTCGGCGACTGACGACGTACGACCCACCATCGGCGCTGACCTCGAGGTCGTGATCAGCCAACTCAGGGGAATTCACCTTCCCCAGCCGCCAAGGTACGGCGACCACGCGAACCCTGTCTTCGGCGAGCACCAGGAAGTCGACGACAAGCGACGCGATCGTGCCGTCCTCAGCCACTCCCCAGTAGCACGGGTAGGCGCCGTCGCCGAAGCCACTTGTCACCATGACCGCATCGTTCACGTCGCCGGTGAGACTGAACACCGTGCCTGCAGCATCCAGAAGCCGCGTGGACTGCTCCTGAAACAACTCCTCGATCTGCTGAGCTTCGCAACGCGCGAGCGTCGCGAGATCGAGGATCGCCACGTTGCCGTAATCCACCCCAACGATGTTCGATCCCCCGGTCAGCTCGGCAGGATGCCAACTGATCGCCGGTTCCTCGGAGATGAGCAGGCGCAGTGCGACGTTCGTGCCTGCGGCTGTGGAGACCTCGACCCGGTATGTGCCGGCGTCCAACCGGCGGGCCATCGGTTCCAGGTCAAAATCGCCGTACCCGAAGTCTCGGACGGTGAGCACCCCGGAGCCGCATGTCACCTCTCCGAGGCTGACGACCTCGAGCGAGACAGTTTCGCCCAACAGTGCGACCTGGCGCCCCGCCGCGAACAGACCTGCCACGTTGAGTTCCAGGTCTGAGCGCACCTCGGACAGTTCAGCGTCCAAGCTCGCTGAGTTGAGCAAGGCCTCGGCCTCGGCGGGGTCGACCAGCGGGGATCCCGGTGGGTCCAGGAAGCGGAGAAGCTAACAGATCCTCCACTGCTCGTCCACGCGCACAAGCCGGTATTCGTAGTACGTCGGCACCGAACCGTTCTCCACCACCGAGCACACAGTCGCGCGATCAGCCTCGACCTTCACCTCAGTGATCGTCTCGAGTGACGGATCATGCGCCGAGCTCCCACTGAGCACACCCTCCTCGCCAGTGCTGGCCCCGGTCGTGAAATGAGCACCGACAACCACCGCCAGCTCACCAGCCCACGCCACAGCCGCTTGCTCGAAGTTCGACCCAGGCGGCCTGCCGGCCCGCTCCCACCCCCGATGAAAGTCAGCTACGAAGGCCTCCACCCGTCCACGCACTTCATCCCGGCTCACGGACCGAAGGTACCGGGCGCAAGGCTCCAACAGTTGCCCTGCGGGTGGCGCGGCAGCCAGCTCAGGAGTTCGGTCCCGAGCAGTAGTCACCATCCGGCGCGAAGACGTGACCCTTGTCGGCGGAGCGACAACAATTCCCGATGCGCCGGCTGACTGGTCGCGGCTAGGGTCCGTTCGTGGCCCCGACCGACGACGACATCGATGCTCTGCGCCCGATCTCGATCAAGGACGGTGTCGTCACCAGACCCGCTTCTTCCTGGTCGCCGACCGTACATGCGTTCCTGCGGTACTTGCGCGGACAAGGACTCACGTGCGTTCCAGAACCGATTGCTGTCGACGGCAACGTCGAACGGCTCGTGGTCATCGAGGGTGACTCCGGCGCCGACGGCTGGGCGCACCAGCACTCCGAGGCTGGGCTACGTTCTGCGGCCCGGCTGCTGCGGACAATCCACGACGCATCCATCGGCTGGCAGCCACCACCGGATGCGGTCTTCTGTGCGCCCGACGTGGAATCCGAGGCGGAGACCGTCTGGTGTCACGGTGATGTCGGCCCCTGGAACATGGTGTGGCACGGCGACGAGGCCGTCGGCCTGATCGACTGGGACTTTCTGCATCGCGGACCGCGGCTCGATGACGTCGCCTACGCACTTCAATGGTTCACCCCCGCCCGCAGCGACGAGATGGCGCTGACCTGGCACCACTTCCCGACCGTGCCCGATCGGGCCGCGCGGGTACGCGCCTTCCTGCAGACGTACGGCGGTTTGCCGTCCTTCGACATAGCCGAGGCGATCGCCACCCGGATGGAGACAACCATGGCCATGGAGTTGTCCCTGGCCAAGGCCGGTGTCGAGCCACAGCGGACCTGGGTAGCCGAGGGCAGCCAGGAGCGCGCCGCCGCCGAGGCACGATGGGTACGCGACCACGCCAACCTACTAACGCCCTGACATCACCACGCCCGCGCGAGCCGCGGCGATGTGCGGACGTTCCGTAGTCACGAACGATTGCCCCAGACCTTGCGGTGGAAACAATCGAGGCAGGTGAAGTCGCCGCGCGTGGACGGGCGGTCGGTTGCGTCGCCCCCGGTTGGGAGGCTGTCAGATGAGCGATGTGTCAGTGATCGGGACCGGAGCCATGGGCACCGCGCTGCTGGAAGGGCTGAAGGCCTCGGGCGGCCTGGTGACGGTATGGAACCGGACCAAGGAGAAGGCCGAGGAGGTGTCCGGGCCGCGGGTGCGCGTAGCGGAGTCCGTGGACGACGCCCTGATGTCGAGCCCGCTGACGATCATGTCGGTCTCGGATGCGGAGGACCCCGCGACTGGAGACTGGAAGTGGCGACTGTCCCACGACAGACCGACCGGCCGACGGTCGGGGAAAGTCAGCGGCGACCAGCCGCGCCTGAGGGTTGGTGGGGCTGCCGGGCGAGCACGCGACGCAGGATCGGGCATAGCCGGCTGCGCGGGCAGCTGGCTATGCGGGTGGGCGGTTAGAGGGTTCTTAGGTCGACCACAAGGCAGCGATCGGGCAGTCGAATGGCCGGCTGCGTCTGCTCGTGGTAGTTCGGCCTGAACTCGAAGCGAGCATTGAACGGATCCCAAGCCTCGTCGTCGTCGACAGGGCGCCAGACGTCCTCGATGGATGGCCGCATCCGACGAGGCTAGTCGGCGGATCGAGGCACCCGACTCTCAACATTGTTTGAGGGCTTCTGAAGGTGAGAGGCCTATGATCCGAAGCCTCAGATAGCGGAGTGCCTCCTCGAGGGTCAGGTCCTCGCCATCGGGATCCATAACCCGAGCGCCTTGCACCCAGTCCGCGACTTCATAAAGAAGGCCAGGACCCTCGTGGACCGAAACCCGGACCAAGTACCCCCCGGACGAGGCGATCTGCTCACTGACGGGAGTCACGTCAACGTTCGCCGTGCGACCACAGTCGTTCACGACTTCGCGCACACGCTCGGCGAAAGCGTCGCCAGACCTACCGCCCCACACGTTCGGCCGACCCGTAATGTCCACGCGCTCATGATGCCGCCAGCGCAGAGCCCACCGAATTCGGCATGACCGCACGCGTCGCGGCGGATGAGAGCGTCACAGGCAGATGGCTGCCCACGCGACCAGGCGGTTGGCCAGGCCGTCCACGTCGTGGTCAGCCGGGTCGAGACCGAAGTGATCCTGCAACTCGTACCAGAGGTACTGACTGATGGCGGCAGGCCCTTCACCGGACCCCAATCTGTGGAGCAGCGGACCCACCAGGCAGTCGTACTCATCACTCACAAGGTCCGCTACGCCGATCGGGTCCCACTCGTTGAGCAGGTACCGCAGGTACACCTGCGGATCAACGTCCGTCACAGCGCCAGTGTGACCCAACGCCCCGTCCGCACCCCCGTGCCCTGGCTCAGCCCGGCGGAACCTCCGTCGTCGGCACGACCGCACGCATCGCGCCATGAGGGTGCGTACCGTCGCCTTGCGCGAGCGGGCCTGACCAGTTGATTCAGGAAGTCCGACGACGCCACCACGATCGGCGGCGGGGAACTTCCACGCCTGCCAGCGCGGCGACGACAGCACGGTCGTGGGGGAGCCCAACTTGTCCGAGGACGAGACTTGCGTTGCCCGCGCCCTGCTCCCACGGATCGTCGTTGCGCGCGAGAGCGGCGAGCAGCCGGCGCTGGGTGTTCGACAGATCGTCAGACGACGGCACGTCGATGTACGCAGCCTGTTGCCAGCGGTCCGGGAACAGCCAGGCAAGAAGGCGTCCCCATTCATACGTAGCGCCAAAAGGTCCGTACGCAACCGTCGCGAGCTGCTGTTCGAGACCATCGACCAGCCGACCATCCGCCGCATCGACCGATACGCGATCCAATACAGCCACCAACAGGGCGGACGCGAGCCAAGGTTCGGGACCTATGAACCCACGCGGAAAGGTGGCCCGAACCCAGTTCCGGTCTGCGGCCGCGCCGACAAGAGTCTTCAGGGCCTGCGGATGGTCAGGGCATCCCAGCGCCGCAGCCACCCGAATCGCGCGGTCGTCGTGATCGATCAGGGCATCAACGTCGGTCGTCGCCGGACCCGAGGCGGCAAGTGCGAACGCCGAGGCGGCACGTCTTCCGCTGTCGTCTGGGCCATTGACGAGCGAATGCAACGCGTGAACGAGGGCCGGCGAGGGCGCAAGCCGCACCATCGCGCTTCCCGCACCGATGGCCTCGTCAAGGAAGCGTCGATCGCGCATACAATCCACGACCGTCTGCTCCCAGTCGAGGACGCAGGCGGTGAGTGTGACGACATCCGCCTGGGCTGCGAGGAAGTAGTCATCGTCGACTTGGTTGCCCCGCTTCTGGGCGAGCTCGCGGTCAAATGGCAGGTAGGTTGCCCACAATGGCTGGCCCGCGGCGCTGCGCTGGGGCTCGGGTTCGTTGCCGGGACGGTCAGCTTCGCGCTCGGCAATCCAGCGCAAACCTGTTGCGCTCTCCCCAATGGCCAGCAGGCACCAGGCAAGAGCCGGGTGCGTCGACCCATAGCCGAGGATCCGGCGCGCAATCCAAAGGACGGGCGCTGTGGCGGAGTACGGCGTCCCCTGATGCACGACCGCAGTCAGCAGCCAGTCCTCCAACTCTTCAAGGCCCTCAGACGTACCGTCTTCCACGCCAGCTGCGAGTGCCCGAAGCCACGGCGGCGCATCGAGCGCCACGTCATATGCGTGGGCCAGCCGCGACCACGGAACCGTTTCGATAAGGCCGTCGAGGGCGTGTCCAGGGTCCGTCACAGTTCGCAGTGTGCCCCATGCTCGACTCCCGCCCGGGTATCACTGCCGTGCGCTGACCGCCGTCGGTGGAGGACCTGGGGTGCGGCGGATGGGGGTAGTTTCCGGCGTCAGCACGAGGTTAGCGGCGATGAGCCGCCAAAGGGTGGGAGGGGCTGCCGGGCGCGCACGCGACGCAGGAGCGGGCATAGCCGGCTGCGAGGGCGGTTTGTTGCGAGGGCGGGTTGCTAGAGGGTTTTTAGGCGGGTGTGGAGGAAGGCTTGTTCTGATTGGTTGGCGGTGAGGGATGCGGCTGCTTGGTAGGCGGAGCGGGCCTCGGGGTGGCGGTTCAGGCGGGCCAGGAGGTCGGCGCGGATTGCGTGGAAGAGGTAGTAGGAGCCGAGGTCGAGGTCGTCGATCAGGTCGAGGGCGGCTGCGGGGCCGTCGACCTCGGCGAGTGCGACCGCCCGGTTGAGTGCGACGACCGGGCTCGGGGCGATCGCGAGTAGGTGGTCGTAGAGCTGGAGGATCTGCCGCCAGTTCGTCTCGGCGGCGGTCGCGGCATCACTGTGTACGACGTTGATCGCGGCCTGGAGCTGGTACGGACCAGGCTGGTTTCGGCGGAGGCAGCGTCGTACCAGGTCCTGGCCTTCAGCGATCAACGTGCGGTCCCACAGTGCCCGGTCCTGGTCGGCGAGCAGGACCAGGGAACCGTCCGGGGCGATCCGGGCCGGACGGCGGGAGTGCTGGAGGAGCATCAGGGCGAGTAGGCCGACGGCCTCGGGTTCGTCGGGCATCAGTTCGACCAGCAGGCGGCCGAGGCGGATCGCCTCTGTGCAGAGTTCGTCGCGGACGAGGGTTTCGCCGGACGAAGCGGCGTACCCCTCGTTGAAGATGAGGTAGACGACGGCGAGGACGCCGCGGACGCGCTCCGGGAGGTCGGCCTCGTACGGGACGCGGTACGGGATCCCGGCGGCCCGGATCTTCGCCTTGGCCCGGACCAGCCGCTGCGCCATCGTCGGCTCCGCGACCAGGAAGGCGCGGGCGATCTCGGCCGTGGTCAGGCCGCCGAGCATCCGCAGCGTGAGGGCGACGCGGACGTTGAGGGCCAGCGCGGGGTGGCAGCAAGTGAAGATCAGCCGGAGGCGGTCGTCCTGCACGACGCCCTCCTCCACTGGCTCGTCCTCGGCCTGCAGCAACGCCGCCTGAGCGTGCTTGTCCTCGCGCACCGACTCGCGTCGCAGCCGGTCGATCGCACGGTTCCGCGCGGTGGTGATGATCCACCCGGCCGGGCTCGGCGGTACGCCGGTCGCCGGCCACTTCTCCACCGCCGCCGCGAACGCGTCCTGGACCGCGTCCTCCGCGATCTCCAGGTCACCGAACACACGCGTCAGTACGGCGACCGCCCGCCCGTGCTCGGCCCGGAACACCCCCGCGATGTCGACCTTCACGTCACGAACGGCCGAACCTCGACGGACAGCGGTTCGAGAACGCGAGCCAGCCGGCGCGCCCACTCCAGGGCCGCGTCCAGATCGTCCACCTGGATGACTGTGAAGCCGCCCAGGTGTTCCTTCCCCTCGGTGAACGGCCCGTCGGTGACGAGCACCTCCTCACCCGAGGCCTTCAGCACGGTCGCGGTCTCCGGCGGATGCAGCCCGGCCGCGAACACCCAGACCCCGGCCGCCTGCATCTCCTCGTTCAGCGCGTTCAGATCACGCATGATCGGCTCGAGAAACTCATCCGAGGGCGCCGGCCCATCAGGCTGATAGATGCTGAGCAGGTACTGGTTCATATCCACCTCCAGGTGAGTGCTGACACCACCTACACGAACGCCCTCACCCCGGATCGACAGCTAATGACACAGTAATTTCCAATCCACCGCCCTGCCGAGGTATCGCGAGCACGGCTCCGTTGTGGGCTTCTGCTACTGAGCGGACGATGGACAGGCCCAGGCCGGCGCCTTTGCCGCCGACGAGGCGTTCGGCGCCCAGGCGGTAGAAGGGTTTGAAGAGGGATTCGACTTCGTACGGCGGGATGTCGGGTCCCGTGTTCGTCACGACGACCTCTACCCGGTCGCCGACCGTCTTGCTGATCACCCGGACCCAGCGGTCGCCGTCCGGCAGGTTGTGCCGGATTCCGTTCTCCACCAGGTTGTGTACCAGGCGTTCGAGCAGCAGGGCGTCGCCGCGGGTCGGGGCCTCGCCAGGTCCGCGGATCACCTCGACCCCGGCCGCGGCCGCGTCGGCGGAGACCTGGCCCGCGACGTGGTTGACGATATCGCCAAGGTTGACCGGGTAAACAGTTTTGAGCTGCTTCTCCGAGTCGGCCAGGATCAGCAGACCCTCGATCAGTTGCTCGTGGCGCGCGTTGATCGTGAGCAGGCTCTCGCCCAGTTCCTTCACATCGGCGGACGCCGTACGGCGATGCATCGCGACCTCGACCAGGGCCCGGCCGAGGGTGAGCGGCGTACGCAACTCATGGGAGGCGTTGGCGACGAACCGGCGCTGGCCGTCGAACGAGTGGTCCAGCCGCTCGACCATGGTGTCGAAGGCGTCGGCCAGGTTCTTCACCTCGTCGTCAGGCCCACGAAGGTCGATCCGCTCGTGCAGGGCCGCTGGTGACGCGGCGATGCGTCGTGCGGTGTCGGTGACCCGGTGCAGCGGTGCCAGCACCCGTCCGGCGACCAGCCAGCCGAAGCCGGCCGCCAACGCGCCGACGACCACCAGGGCGATGCTGCCCTGGGTGAGCAAGGACTTTGTTGCCGCCTGCCGTACCTGCTCCCGCTGCTCCCGAATCACCTGCTCGGCGGCCGGTCCGGTCAGCGTGTCGCCGTCCTTGTTCAGCACGAACAGTTGGTTCGGCGGCTTAGGTGTCGGACTCGCACCAGGAGAAGGCGAGGTGACGTACGTGCCCTGCACCAACACCCGATAGCCCCCGGTGAGGTTGTTGCTGAACAGCACGTAGGTGACACCCAGCAGCAGTACGCCGGCGACCATGAACAGGCCGGCGTAGATCAGCGTCAGTCGTCCTCGAAGGGTCAGGCGATGCGATAGCCGACGCCGGTGACGGTTTCCACCAGTCCCGGCTCCCCCAGCTTCCGCCGCAGCTTCAGGATGGTCAGCCGGACCGCCCCGGTGAACGGATCCACGTGCTCGTCCCATGCCTTCTCCAGCAGTTGTTCGGCCGAGACGGTCGCGCCGTCGGCTCGCAGCAGTTCCGCCAGTACGGCGAACTCCTTCTTCGACAGCGGTACGTACCGCCCGTCCCGGAACACCTCGTGCCGCGCCGGGTCCAGGGTCACTCCGGCACGACGCAGTACCGGCGGATCCGCCGGACGACTCCGCCGCCCCAGGGCCAGCACCCGCGCAGCCAGCTCGGCAAAGGCGAACGGCTTGGTCAGGTAGTCGTCAGCACCCAAGCCCAGTCCCTCCACCCGGTCAGTGACAGCAGCCGCGGCCGTCAGCATCAGCACCCGTGTGGTCGACCCGGACTCCACCAACCGGCGGCACACGTCGTCCCCGTGTACGACGGGGATGTCGCGGTCCAGCACGAGTACGTCGTACTCGTTCACCGTCAGCCGTTCCAGCGCCGCGCCGCCGTCGCCGGCCACGTCGACGGCATGTGAGTCGTCCCGCAACCACTCCGCGATCGCTGCCGCCAGCAACGGTTCGTCCTCGACCACCAGAACCCGCACGTCACCCATGATCCCCGACGCCGGTGTTTCCTCCGTGTTATCGCGCTCGGAAACGGCAGGGAAACGGCCCGCGGCGAAGGCTTGGCGGCCAGAACCGACCCCAAGGAGATGTGATGCGCAAGACCACTCTGGCCGCGGCTGCACTGGCGGCCGTCGTACTGCTGACCGGCTGCGGCTCGGAGGAGCCCGACAACCAGGTGGCCTCAGGAGCCGGCGCTCAAGCAGGGGCTACCGCACCCACGAGTGCGACGCCGAGCCTGAGCCGGGACGAGATGGCGATCAAGTTCACCCAGTGCCTGCGTGAGCAGGGGCTGAACGTGCCGGACCCCGAGCCGGGCAAGGGTCCGATGCTCAAGTTCGACAGGGGCTCGGGCGTCACGCAGGAGAAGGTCCAGCAGGCGATGGACGCCTGTAAGGAGTTCAACCCGCAGGGCGAGAGTGGTCCGAACCCGCAGCAGGAGGAGAACGGCCGCAAGTTCGCCGAGTGCATGCGCACCAACGGCGTGGAGAAGTTCCCGGACCCGAAGCCGGGTCAGCGCGGCATCATGATCGGCCCGGGTGTGGGTGACGACCCCGACTTCCAGAAGGCGCAGGAGACCTGCCAGCCCATCCTGGCGGGTAAGTGATGCGCAGAGCACTGACCGCTGTGGTCGTCCTGGCCGCCGGAGGGGCAGCGAGCGCCTTCCTGGTGAACCGGGGCGACACCAGCCAGGCAGCGGACCAGACGGCCGCCGCAGTACCCGTCAACACCGCCAAGGTCGCGCAACAGACACTCAAGGACACCGAGACGGCAGACGGCGAACTCGGCTTCGGTACGACGTCCGCCGCGGTCAACCGCACCGCCGGAACCATCACCGGCGTACCCGACAGTGGACAGGAACTCCGACGCGGCAACACCGTCTACAGCGTCGACAACAAGCCCACCACCCTCCTGTTCGGCGCTCTGCCGGCGTACAGGAGGCTCGCAGACGGCACCGAGGGTACGGACGTCCTGCAGCTTGAGCAGAACCTCAGTGCGATGGGTTACACCGGCTTCACCGTTGACGACGAGTACACCGACGCGACAGCCGAGGCGGTCGAGGAGTGGCAGGAAGACCTCGGTCTGGACGAGACAGGTGTCGTCGAACTCGGCAGTGTCCTGTTCGCACCCGGTCACATCCGGGTGGACAGCGTGGAGGCGCAGGAGGGCGCACCACTCGGCCCCAACCAGAACGTCCTCACCTACACCGGGACCAAGAAGGCCGTGACGGTCCAGCTCGACGCCGCCGACCAGCGCCTGGCGAAACCGAACGCGAAGGTCGACGTCACCCTCCCCGACGGCGCGACCGTGCCGGGCCGGGTGGAGAAGGTGTCGACGGTGATCATCCCGGCCGAGAGCCCGGACAAGGACCCGGAGACCAAGGTCGAGGTGATCGTTGCCATCGACAACCAAAAGGCGGTGGCGGCCTGGTCGCTGGCCTCCGTCGACGTCACCTTCACCGCGTCGGAACGCAAGAACGTGCTGACCGTCCCGGTGTCCGCGCTGGTCGCCTTGCGCGAGGGCGGATTCGGCGTCGAGGTCTCCGACGGTACGGCGTCGCACTACGTACCGGTGAAGACCGGGCTGTTCGCGAACGGTCAGGTCGAGATCAGCGGCACCGGGATCAAGGCCGGCACCGTGGTGGGGATCCCCAAGTGATCGAACTGACCGAGGTGACCAAGGTGTACCCGGGCGGCGTGACGGCCCTCGGCGGGGTCAGCGTCCGGATCGACCGCGGCGAACTCGTCGCGATCGTCGGGCCGTCCGGCTCGGGCAAGTCGACGATGCTCAACGTCCTCGGCACCCTGGACCGGCCGACCTCCGGCACGGTCCGGATCGACCGGTACGACGTGGCGCGGTTGTCCGACTCGGGTCTGTCCGCGTTGCGGGCGACCCGGATCGGGTTCGTGTTCCAGCAGTTCCATCTGGCCTCCGGCGTACGGGCGCTGGACAACGTGGCGGACGGTCTCCTGTACTCCGGGTTGCGGCCGTCGGTACGGCGGAAACGGGCGGCTGCTGCATTGGAGCGGGTCGGTCTCGGGCACCGGATGGACCACGAACCGCATGAGCTCTCCGGCGGTGAGCGGCAACGGGTCGCGGTGGCGCGGGCGGTCGCGGGCGAGCCCGCCGTACTGCTGGCCGATGAGCCGACCGGGGCGCTGGATTCCGCGTCGGGAGCGGGAGTGATGCAGTTGCTGCGCGATCTGCATGCGGCGGGCACGACGGTCGTCATCATCACCCACGACCGGGACATCGCGGCGTCACTCCCCCGGCAGGTGCGGATGCGGGACGGCCGGATTCTCGAGGAGGTGCTGACATGAGCGGCGAGCCGACGCCGGCGCGGAGGGCCGGCGAGTTGAAACCGGCGAAGCTGTGGCCGCGGGATGTCGTCAGAGTCGGGGCGGTCGGGCTGCGGACCCGGCCGATGCGGGCCTTCCTGTCCGCGCTCGGCATCGCGATCGGGATCGCGGCGATGGTCTCGGTGGTCGGCATCTCGTCGTCCTCGCGGGCCGAGCTGGACGGCCAACTCGATGCGCTGGGCACCAATCTGCTGACCGTCGCGCCGGGTACCCGGCTGACCGGCGAACAGGCCCAACTGCCGCTCACCGCGGAGGCGATGGTCGGCCGGATCAAACCGGTCCGGACACAGTCGGCGGTCGGCCGGGTCGACGACGCGTCGGTCTACCGGAGCAACAAGATCCCGGCGATCGAGACCAACGGCATCATCGCGTACGCCGCCCGGTCCAACCTGCTCGACACGATCGGCGCGACCGTCCGCAGCGGCAAATGGATCGACGCGGCGACCGGCCGCTACCCGGCGACCGTGCTCGGGGCGAGCGCCGCCGAACGGCTGGGCATCACGAAGGCGGGTCCGGACACTCAGGTGCTGATCGGCAACAAGTGGTTCACGGTTCTCGGCATCCTCGAGCCGGCCGCGTTGGCTCCCGAGCTGGACAGTGCCGCGCTGATGGGGTGGCCCGCGGCGGACACCACGCTCGGCTTCGACGGGCATCCGACCACCATCTACACCCGATCGGACGACAAGCTGGTGGAGGCGGTCCGATCGGTGCTCGGGGCAACGGCCAACCCGGAGGCACCGAACGAGGTCGAGGTGTCCCGGCCGTCCGACGCGCTGGCCGCCAAGCAGGCCGCGGGTGAGGCGTTCACCGGGCTGCTGCTCGGACTCGGCGCGGTCGCGCTCCTCGTCGGCGGGGTCGGGGTCGCGAACATCATGGTGATCTCAGTGCTGGAACGACGGGCGGAGATCGGGTTGCGGCGGTCGCTCGGTGCGACGCGGGGCCAGATCCGGACCCAGTTCCTCACCGAGTCGCTCCTGCTGTCCGCACTAGGCGGCGTCGGCGGCGCCCTCCTAGGATCCGCAGTCAGCGCCGGCTACGCGTCGTACCAGAACTGGCTCACGGTGATCCCGCTATGGGCCCTGGCCGGCGGTATCGCAGCCACCCTGATCATCGGCGGCCTAGCCGGCCTCTACCCCGCAATCCGCGCGTCCCGCCTGTCACCGACGGAGGCCCTAGCAACACCTTAGAAGAAGACAGTGACCCCGATGCCGGTGAGTGCTAGTTGGAGGAGTGCCACCGGCACGAGGGCCTGCCAGGCCAGTTTCTGGAGTTGGTCGGCGCGCATGCGGGGGAACGAGACCCGGACCCAGATCACTACGACCGACACGAACGCGATCTTCAGGATCGACCAGATCCAGCCGATGGAGTCCGGCCCGGGGCCACTCCAGCCGCCGAGGAACAAGACCGTGGTGAGGCCGGCCAGTACGACGATGCCGGCGTACTCGGCGAGCAGGAACATCGCGAACCGGAGACCGGTGTACTCCGTGTACGGACCGAAGATCACCTCGGAGTCCGCGACCGGCATGTCGAACGGCGGTCGCTGCAGCTCGGCGAGGCCGGCGATGAAGAACACGATCAGGCCGGGCAGTTGCCAGAGCAGCCACCACGGGTTCCAGGCATCCGCGATGCCCGTGAGGCTCAGCGAACCCGCCGCGACCGCGACACTCGCGGCCGACAGCACGAAGGGCAGCTCATAGCTCATCAGCTGCGCCGCGACCCGGAGACCGCCGAGCAGGCTGTACTTGTTGCCGCTCCCCCAGCCCGCCATCAGCGAGCCGAGCACGCCGATGCTCATCACAGCAAGCACGAAGAACAGACCGGAGTCCAGGTCGGCGCCGACGATGCCGGGCGCCAGCGGGATCGCGGCGATCGCGGCCAGGTACGGCAGGATCGCGACAATCGGGGCCCACTCGAACACGCGCCGATCCGCGGCGGCCGGGACCACGCTCTCCTTCTGCACGAACTTCACGCCGTCCGCGACCAGTTGAGCCCAGCCGTGGAACGCACCGGCGTACATCGGGCCGAGTCGCGACTGCATGTGCGCCATCACCTTGTGCTCGGCCTGACCGACCAGCAAGGGCGCCACCAGGAAGGCGACCACGACGGCCACCACCCGCACCACGAACTCGACCATGACGGCACCCTACCGACTCCAACTTGACCTCAACCAAGGTTGAGGCCGAAGGGTGGGTCATATGGAGATGCAGAAAACCACCGTTCTCGTCACTGGAGCCACCGGGCGCGTCGGCCGGCATGTCGTGGCCGGCCTGCAAGCGGCCGGTGCGACGGTCCGGGCCTTGGTCCGTACGCCGGACCTGGCCGGCCTGCCACCGGACGTCGAACTGATCCAGGGCGACGTCTACGATCCAGCCGCCGTACGGCGCGCCGCGGATGACGTGGACGCGGCCTTCCTGTTGTGGCCGTCGTTCAGCGCTGATGGAGCTGCGCCGATCGTCGCGGAGTTGCCGCGGCGGGTCGTGTACCTGTCGTCGTTGAACGCGTCGGCCGGTGGGGTGTGGGGCGATGTCGAGGAGCTGCTGCGCAAGGAGGGCAAGGACTGGACGTTCCTGCGGCCAGGCGGCTTCGCCGTGAACGCGCAGGGTTGGGCCGAGGAGTTCCGCACCGGCGACGTCGTCCGGTTGCCGTCCCCAGAGGCCGGCCGGTCCCTCATCCACGAACGTGACATCGCGGCGGTCGCCGTACTGACGTTGCTCGACGATCACCACATCGGCCGGACCTACGACCTCACCGGCCCCGAGGTCCTGACCCAGGCAGAACAGGTCGCAACCATCGCGCGTGCCATCGGCAAGCAGATGCGAGTGGAAGAGATGCCCGCCACCGAAGCCCGCCAGGCGATGCTCGACATCGGCGCCGACCCGGACCTTGCCGACAGCTCAGTCGCCTACTGGGCCTCCCTGGTCGAAAACCCCGAACCAGTCACCACCACAGTCACCAAACTCACCGGCCACCCCGCACTGACCTTCGCCGAATGGGCCGAGGACCACGCCGACGAGTTCCGCATCCTCACCACCGCCGAGGTTGCCAGCCGCTACGTCACCGCCCTGAAGACCGGCCGCGTCGACCAGGCCCTCGCGCTGACCGCACCCGAGACGGTCCGCGTCGCACCCCTCGAAACCGGTGGCGAGGAGATCGAGGTCAAGGGCGCCGACGCCATCCTCGAGAACGCCCGCCGCCTGAACGCCGACGTCGAGTACCTGGCCATCCACCTCGTCGGCCCCTCCTCCTCGACAACCGCTTCGCCGTCCGCTTCACCTTCGACCAACTCAACGTCCGCACCGGAAAGCACTCCCAAACCACCAAGCTCTCCCTCTGCACCGTCACCAACGGCCAGATAACCCGAGAGGAAGTCTTCTACTACACCCCGCCGCACTCCTGAGATCACTGGAATGCGTGGAAGGGGGGTGCGACGAGCGACGTACTGCCTTAGTGCACATCGACAGGACGTATACGCCCACGACCGGCCACGCCCCGCGTGAGCCCATCGGGTATCCAGCCCGATCGCCGGACACCTCCTGTCGAACTGCACCAATCACACCGGACCGCCCGATTCGGCAGGGCAGATCCCCCGCTCCGGCAGGTACTCGGCACGACGACAAACCTGAACTGGATGCGGCACTAGCTGGGTCAGGGGTGAGGTAACGGAAGCTGAAGCCAGCCGCCTATGTCTTGGCGGCCGGCGTTCAGGGCGGCGGTTCGGGCGCCGGTGTTGGCGGCGTGGATGGTGCCGGTGAGGATGCGGGACTGGTCGGGGAGGGATGCGGCCAGGAGGGTGCTGAGGTGGGGACCGTAGCCGTGGCCTCGGTGGGTAGGGGTGAGGATCAGCTCCTGGACGACGTACGACGGAAGGCCAGTGCCGTTCGAGTTGTCGAGGGTCACGGACACGTAGCCGGCCCACTCGCCGTTGACGGTGACGTCGAAGAGCAGGCCCGCGTCGGCCGCCTCCTGCAGGTCGTCGCGGTCTTGGATGGTCGCCTGCGACCGGTGCTGCGGATGGGCGGCGTCCACCGCGTCGTACGCCTGCTGCGCCTCGTCGTAGTGGTCGACACCCTCAGCACGGGTCAGTGCGAGACCCGGAGGTACGTCGCGAGGCTGCAACTGACTGAGCGGCGCGCCAAGGAACCGGCGGTCGGGATGCGTACCGCGCATCCGCGGCTCGGCGCTCCACAGGCGGACGTAGCGCGGGTGGTGCACGCCGTACGCCTCGAGTGCGGCTGCGGCCAACGCAGGGAGATCCGTCCTACGGGGTGACCGGCTCATCGGCGTCGCGTCGACGAACGGCTTGCTCGGATCCAGGCCCTCGAAGCGCATGCTGAACATGACGCCCAGGTCACCGACAGGCACCCAATAGTTGAGCATCGACTCCGCCGGCTGCCCAGGCGCGAACCGCTCGGCTCGTTCGGCAGCGATGGCGAGATCCGTCGCGAGCAACACGTCCACTTCTTCGTGCTGCTTGGTGAAGGCCGCCAGCAGAGTGGCGTCATCCACCCAGGTACGCACCAGCGGATGCTGGCGTTCGAGCGTGTATTGCGCCAGTTCTGCCGCGGTGGGGATCACGCGTCTGGCGGAGCTTCGGTTTGTTTGCGGGTACGACGCTCCGCACCGGCGCGACGTGGACGCGCCGGGGTGGACGCCGCCTGGGCCGGCGCCAACGGATCCGGGTCGGGAGAGCCGGGCGGGCGCGGACCCCACGTCTCGGGGTCGGGAACACCAGGAGGAAGCGTGCGTCGACGACTGGGTGCGCCGTGCGAGGGAGCGTGATCGGATTCGCCGGGCTCCTTGGCGCCGGGCCACGGTTTGGCGACCCGCGAGGCGAGGACGAACTCCTTGCGCAGCGGGTTGCCTTCGAAGCCGTCGGGAAGCAGCAGCGGCTGCAGATTCGGATGGTTTTCGAAGGTGATGCCGAACATCTCGTACGTCTCACGCTCGTGCCAGTTGGCCCCGGCGTACAACTCGGACAATGTCGGCAGGACCGGCTTGTCCCGCGGGATCAGCGTCCGCACCAGCAGGTGGTCGACATGCGACCCGCCCCAGAAGTCGGCCAGATGCGTCACCACCCGGAAGCCGTCACCGAGCTCGTCCGAAGCGGTCAGGAAGTCGAAGAACGTCAACCCGACCGCGTCCCGCAACACCTCGTGCGCCGTCACCCACGACTCCGCCGGTACGTCGACCGCCGCCGGACCGAAGCTGTCCGCCGACGTCGCGGCGATCCCGGCGCCGGTCAGCGCATCCAGGGCGTCGTTGCTCAAGGCGTCACCAGACCGCGGGTCAGCGCTGCCGCGGACGGCTCGTCGTACCGGCTCGGCATGTTCTCGCCGGCGATCTTCTCCTGCAGTTTGAGGATGCCCTGCAGCAGCGCCTCCGGCCGCGGCGGGCAGCCGGGCACGTAGACGTCGACCGGGATGATCTGGTCGACACCCTTGGTCACGCAGTACGAATCCCAGTACGGACCGCCCGAGTTCGAGCAGGAGCCGAACGAGATGACGTACTTCGGCTCCGGCATCTGGTCGTAGAGCCGCTTGATCGCCGGCGCCATCTTGTCCGTCACCGTGCCCGACACGACCATCAGGTCGGCCTGCCGCGGCCCGGGCGCGAACGGGATCACGCCGAGCCGGATGAAGTCGTGCCGGCCCATCGACGCGGCGATGAACTCGATCGCGCAGCAGGCGAGACCGAAGTTGAACACCCAGAGGGAGTACTTGCGGCCCCAGTTCAGCAGGTACCGGACCGGCTCGGGCGCGAGCTTGGCCAGCGCACCCACGTCCGGGCGCACGATCGGCAACGGCAGCTCGGTCTGGGCCATGAGGTCAGCCTAGTCCGACAATCTCCTCCGCGAGGATCTCCGGGTATTCCAGCGGCGCGTAATGCCCGGCCCCGTCGACGAACCGCAGCCGTACGTCGCTGAAGAAGTCGTCGAGCCGATCCGACCACGCCCGCGGGAACAGCGGGTCGAACTCGGGCCACAGCACCACCGTCGGTACGCCGATCCGGTCGTACGACGCCGGTGCCGACTCGGCCGCCGACATGGCCACCGCCCCCGCACCGGCCCGGTACCAGTTGATCGACGCCGTGAACGCACCCGGCACCGCATACGCCTCGACCAGGTGATCCAGTTCCGGCTCGAACCCGGGCCCGGACCAGTGCGCCCAGAAGTGCTGCAGATACGACCGGACCGCGTCGGGATTGCCGTCGATCAGCTCCTCGATCACCGGCAGCTTGTGAAAGGCCTGGTACCAGAACTCGGCCTGCGCGTGCTCGGAGAAGACCCGCTTCCCGATCCCCGGCAGCGGCGGTGCCACCACCAGGCCGCGGACCAGGTCGGGCCGGCTGCGGGCAATACCCTGCGCAACCCGGCTGCCGATGTCGTACCCGGCGAGGACCGGCCGCTCGAGCCCGAGTTCCTCGATCAGCCCGACCACGCTGCGCCCCTGCCCCGCGACGCCGTACTGCGAAGCATCGCCGAGCGGCTTGTCCGACTCGCCGAATCCGCGGAGATCGGGAACGACCACCTCGAATCCGCGCTCGACCAGGATCGGCGCCAACCGGCGATAGTCGGTGCGGTCGCCGGGCCACCCGTGCAGCAGCACCACCGCCGGCCCTTCCCCGGCCCGGTCGTACGCCAGCCTGAATCCGTCCACCGCGTTGGTCAGCATGCCGCTCATTCTTGACCACCCAGGGGCCCAGGCCTACCGTGATTGGACAGGACTGGACAGGTTCATTCGGGTTGGAGACGGCATGGCCGATCAACTGGGGGTGCGGGGTCCGGAGTCGCGGGCGCTCGCGGTGGAGAGCAACGGGCTGAACGTGATCGCCGACGAGGAGCGGAAGGGCCGGCCCAGTCAGCTGTTCTGGCCGTGGTTCGGGGCGAACGTCTCGGTGCTCGGCCTGAGCTACGGCGCGTTCGCACTCGGGTTCGGCATCTCGTTCTGGCAGGCACTGATCGGCGGCCTCGTCGGCATCGTGTTTTCGTTCCTGCTCTGCGGGCTGATCTCGCTGGCCGGCAAGCGCGGTTCGGCGCCGACGATGGTGCTCAGCCGTGCCGCGTTCGGTGTCCGGGGCAACAAACTGCCGTCGCTGGTGTCCTGGCTGCTGACGGTCGGCTGGGAGACGGTGCTGACGATCCTGGCCACCCTCGCGACCGCGACGGTGTTCGAGCGGCTCGGCTGGGGTGGCGGCGGTCTGACGAAGGTGATCGCACTGGTCGTCGTCGGTGTGCTGATCGTCGCTTGCGGCGTACTCGGGTTCGACCTGATCATGCGGGCGCAGACCATTATCACGATCGTCACCGGCGTCCTGACGATCGTCTACGTCATCCTGGTCGCCGACCGGATCAACTGGAGCACGGTGTCGGGGCTGCCGAGCGGCTCGAGCCAGCAGATGATCGGCGCGCTGGTGTTCCTGATGACCGGCTTCGGCCTCGGCTGGGTCAACCTGGCCGCGGACTACTCGCGTTACCTCCCGCGGCAGTCGTCCGGCGCGGGCGTGGTCGGCTGGACCACCTTCGGAGCGTCCGTCGCACCGGTGATCCTGTTCGGCTTCGGACTCCTGCTGGCCGGCTCCTCGACCGACCTGAGTACGGCGATCGCCGCCGACCCGATCGGCGCACTCGCGGAGGCGTTGCCGACCTGGTTCCTGGTCCCGTTCGTGATCGTCGCCGTACTCGGTCTGGTCGGCGGCGCCGTACTCGACATCTATTCGTCCGGCCTGGCCCTGTTGTCGATCGGACTGCCCGTACCCCGGTACGTCGCCGCGTTCATCGACGGGCTGGTGATGATCGCCGGAACCATCTACGTGGTCTTCTACGGCGACGAGTTCCTCGGTGAGTTCCAGGGCTTCCTGATCACCCTCGGGGTCCCGGTGGCGGCCTGGTGCGGCATCATGCTCGCCGACCTGGTGAGCCGGCGGCGCGACTACGCCGAGGCCGACCTCTACGACCCGCGCGGCCGGTACGGCGACGTGCGCTGGCTGCCGGTGCTCACCATGATCGTTGCCACCGGCATCGGTTGGGGCCTGGTCACGAACACGCTGGCGTCCTGGCTGACCTGGCAGGGATACCTGCTCGAGCCGTTCGGTCTCGGTGGCAAGGATGGCGCCTGGGCCTACGCGAACCTGGGTGTGCTGTTCGCCCTGGTGGCCGGCTTCGTGGTCCAGTTGGCCGGCGGGATGTCCGCCGTACGCAGGCAGGAAAGGGCGGCGTGATGGGGCCGGTTCTCGCACTGATCGACCTGCAGCGGATCTTCGCCCGCCCGGATTCGGCCTGGGCAGCGCCCGACTTCCAGCGGGTGATGGAACCCACCAAGAAGCTGATCGAGATCCTCTCGCCGCAGGTGATCTTCACCCGGTTCGTCGCGCCGGAGAAACCAGTCGGTTCCTGGGTGACGTACTACGAGCTCTACCCGTTCGCGCTGCAGCCGCCGGATTCGGCCGACTACCAACTGGTCGACGAGTTCAGGGGCGCGCCGACGCTGGACAAGACCACCTTCGGCGCCTGGGGGCCCGAGTTGGCGGAGCGGGTCGGGCCGGGCGGTCACCTGGTCCTGGCGGGCGTGACCACGGACTGCTGCGTGATCACCACCGCCCTGGCCGCGGTCGACGCCGGCGTGTACGTCCAGGTGGTCGAGGACGCGTGTGCCGGCTCTGACGACGAGAGCCACCGGAAGGCGATCGACATCATGCGGCTCTACTCGCCGATGCTGGAGATCGTGACCGCCGATCACTTCCGCAGGCTGAACCCGTGAGCCGCCGATGCCAGAGATCTCGCTGAAGCACGAGCGGATCGCAGCCGTGCTGGCCCGGGAAATCCGTTCGGGCCTGGTACGGCGGGGTGCGCAGCTGCCCGGTGAGGTCGAGCTGGCCAAGCGCTTCTCGGTCAGCCGGAACACGATCCGCTCGGCGCTCGCCGTACTGACCGAGGACGGGCTGATCGCCACCCGGACCGGTAAGGGGTCGTTCGTGCTGTTCGACGGGCGGCCGCTGGACGGCCGGCTCGGGTGGACGCACGCGCTGGCCGAACAGGGTGTCGAGACCCGGATGCGGACGGTGAAGATCGCGCTCGAACAGGATCCGGAGCTGGCCGAGCGACTCGGGCTCGGGTCGCCGGAGGTGATCGTGATCGAGCGACTGCGGCAACTCGCGGACGGCCCGGCGATCTCGATCGAACGCAGCCGGATCCCGGCCCTGAAGTCCTTGCGAGACCTACCCGAACGCGGGCTCGAGAACGGCTCGATCACGGCCACCCTGCACCGCGCCGGGTTGCACCTCGACCACTGTGAGCAACGCCTCCGCGGCCGCCCACTGGACGCCGCCGAGGCCGGGCTGCTCGGTCGTCCGGAGGGCACCTGGTTCCTGCACACCGAACGAACCAGCTGGACCGCCGACGACACCTTCGCCGAGCACGCCGACAGCCTGCTGGATCCCGAACACTTCGAACTAAGCCTCACCTACACCACCTAGCCCCCGCGCACCACGCAGCGACGAGGGAGTGGCTGCGTAGTACGCGCGGGTGGGTCTAAGGCACCCGTTGCCCTCGGGCATAGGGAGTAGTGCCGATGTGGGGGGCCTCCTCAGGCGAGCACTGTCTAGTCATCGACAAGCTCCCGGAGGAGATCATGTCTCTCTACTCACCCGACTTTGTCCGGGCAGAGATGAAATACCGCCAGGACCGCATCAAGCGGGACTTCCAGCGCCCCGCATGGCTCCAGCGCAAGCCCAAGCGGCAGGCGCCCGAGCCCTACGCCCCCGAGCTCCGCGCCCGCCCCGCGATGTGAGCACACAGTCACCCCCACCCCGGCGCGGCCGGCTCCCCCACGAGCCGGCCGCGCCACCTCTTTCCAGGGGTACCTAGACGCCTCCTACGCCGTACCTCACCTCCCTAGGACCTCCTAGGGACCAGGGATAGGGAGGAGTTCCGATGTGTGGGCCTACCTCAGACGAGCACATTTAACGCATCGGCAGGAAGCCGACAGACACCAAGGAGCAACAGATGTACACGAACGAATCGGTCAAGGCAGAGGTCGACTACCGCAGGGAGCGCCTCAGCCGTGACTTCCGGCACCACCGGACCACCCGGACCCGCCGGAACCTCGTCCACCTGTTCGGCCGGAAAGCCTGAAGGGAGGGAAACCATGTTTACGACACCTCAATCGGTCAAGGCGGAGACCACGTACCGCCAGCAACACCAGTACCGGGTGACGACCCGCCGGGAGCGCTCGGAGCGCACCCCGCAGCCTGAGCCGCGGCACGCTCGCCGGGCCCTCCGACCCACTCACGCGGCATGACCGCCGAGACCGCCGTCTCTGACCCGATAGCACCGGTCAGGGACGGCGTTTTCGTTGCCAGTGGCGACCACCGGAAGGGATGCCGTCGATTTGTGTCGGCTCCAGGGGCGAAGATGGACGACGTGCCCTGGACTTCGACACCTCTCGTCGGCCGCTCTGCCGAGATGGCCGCCCTGCTCAGCGCCGTCGACGACGCCAAGACGCGTCGCGCCGGCGCCGTCCTGCTGTCCGGTGACGCCGGCGTCGGCAAGACCCGGCTGCTGGACGAGGTGGCCACAGGTGCGCACGAGCGCGGTTTCGGCGTCCTGGTCGGGCACTGCACCGACTTCGGCGACGCCGGCCTGCCGTACCTGCCGTTCTCCGAGGTCTTCGGCCGGCTGGCCGGCGACCGGCCGGACCTGGTCGAGAGCGTGCTCACCAACTTCCCGGCGATCGGCCGGCTGCTGCCCACCCACCGCCTGATCGGCGCCCAGCCGGTGCCGCAGGAGGGCCAGCTGGACCGGGCCGCCCTGTTCGACGCCGTCCTCGGCGCGTTCACCGCGCTGTCCACCAGCGAGCCGCTGCTGGTGATCATCGAGGACGCGCACTGGGCCGACGACTCGACCCGGGACCTGATCGGTTTCCTGATCACCCGGCTGACCGCTCAACGCCTGACCCTGGTCGTGTCCTACCGCAGTGACGACCTGCATCGCCGGCACCCGCTGCGCCGCCCGATCGCCGAGTGGTCCCGCAACCCCCGGGTGCGGCGGGTCAACCTGCTCCCCCTGGACGCCGACGAGTCGCGCACCCTCCTCAGCGCCCTGCTGACCGAGCCGCTGCCGGAGTCCGAGGTACGACGCATCCTCGAGCGGGCCGGTGGGAACGCGTTCTTCACCGAAGAGCTGGTCGCCGCGGCCTCGATGGGCGACGGAGACGCCGTACCGCCTGATCTTGCCGATCTGCTGCTGGTCCGGCTCGACCCGCTGTCCGACGACGCTCGCCAGGTCGCCCGGGTGATCGCGGTCGCAGGCCGGCGCGTTCCGCACAACCTGCTCACCGCCGTCGCGGGGCTGCCCGACCGCGAGCTCGACGAGGCGCTGCGCGAGCTCATCGACGCCCACATCATCGACGTACCGACCAGCGATCGGTACTACTTCCGCCACGCCTTGCTGGCCGAGGCGGTGTACGACGACCTGCTGCCAGGCGAGCGGGTTCGCCAGCACGCGGCGTACGTGCAGGCGCTGAAGGACCAGACCGTCGCGGGTACGGCGGCTGAGCTCGCCGGGCACGCCACCCGGTCGCACAACCTGGCCGAGGCCTTTGAAGCGCGGATCCGGGCAGGTGAGGAGGCCATCTCGGTCGCCGCGCCGCAGGAAGGGCTGAAGCACTACGAGCTGGCCCTCGAGCTGTACCCGAACAGGTCGCCCGAGAGCACCATCGACAAGACCTGGCTGATCGTGCAGACCGCGACCGCGGCGACGCTGTCCTCGCAGCACCTGCGGGCGGTGAAGCTCCTCCGCAAGGCGCTCGCCGAGCTGCCCGCGGACGCTCCGAAGCTGCAGCGTGCCCAGCTGCTGCTGCCACTGGCCGACATCGCGCTGATCATCGATCAGGACCAGGAAGCGAGCGAGGCGATCTCGCAGGCGCTCAAGCTGGTGAACGACGAGCCGGCCAGTGTGTTCAAGGCGCAGGTCGCGTCGCTCTACGCCCGGGTCTCGGACGCGATGGGCCGGCCGATGGATGCCGAGCGCTGGGCCCTGCGGGCGTTGGAGATCGCTCGCGAGGCCGGGCAGGAGTCCGCGATGGGCGACGCCGGCATCACTCTGGCCGTGCTTCGTCGCCGGGCCGGTGACCCGATGGGCGCCGTACAGCAGCTGGAGGAAGCCGCCGTACGGGCGCAACTGGCGGGGGACGCCGCGGCCGAGATGCGGAGCCGGTTCCTGCTCGGCTCGACGCACTACGAGCAGGGAGATCTGCACGCGGCGAAGACCGCGCTCACGCTTGCGACACAGCGGGCCGGCGAGCTCGGGCGGCAGTGGGCCGCGTACGGATTCGACGCGCGGCGGATGCTCGGGCTGACCCAGTTCGTCCTGGGCGAGTGGGACGAGGCGGCAGCGACTACCCGGACCGACTCGATGACGCCGAAAGCGTCCGCGGCCTCGCTGCGCGCGGTGGAGTTCGCCGTCCGGAGTGGGCGCGGCGACACCTCGGTTGCGGAGGAGCTGGAGCGGCTGCGCAAGTGGTGGGACCTGGACGTGATGCTGCCTATCATCGGTCTGCAGCCGGCCGTGGACGCCTACCGGCACCTGGACCAGCCCGCGGAGGCGGAGAAGCTGATCGCCGATGTGTCCGCGTTGTGTGCGGACGTGTTCCAGACCGAGTGGTTCATGGCGCGGATCCGGTTCTCGACGCTCGGGCTGCAGGTGTTGTGCCATCGGGCGGTGGGTGAGCCGTCAGCCGCGCAGGAGTTGGTGGCCAAGGGCGCGGAGTTGGTCTCGGCCGGGCAGGCGACGGCCGAGAAGGGGTTGCCGCCGGGGCGGTTGATGGGTGTCGAGGGTCTGGCGTGGCTGGCGCGGCTGGAGGCGGAGTGGGAGCGGCTGCGGTGGCTGGCCGGCATCGACCCGCCGACGCCAGAGGACCACGTGAGTGTGTGGGAGCGCACCGTCGACGCTTTCGGGTACGGATACCCCTTCGAGCAGGCGTGGTCGCGAGTGCGGTTGTCGGCGGCGCTCCGAGCGGCCGGCCGGGTCGCGGAGGCGAACGAGCAGACGGCACTGGCCGCCGAGGTCGGTCGTGAGCTGGCGTCGAAGCCGCTGCTGGACGAGGTCGGCGGGGTGGAGTCCGGTGGTGGGGCTGGCAGCTTGACGTCTCGGGAGACCGAGGTGCTCGCGCTACTGGCCGAGGGGCGGACCAACCGGCAGTTGGCCCGGGAGCTCTACATCAGCGAGAAGACGGTCAGCGTGCACGTCTCGAACATCCTGGCGAAGCTCGGTGTCCGCTCCCGCACCGAGGCGGCCGCGGTCGCCCGCCGCGACGGCCTACTCGACTGACGCGTCACGGCCTGCTCAGCTGGGCCGAGGGGCTGATCGACTGGTGCCACGGCCGTCGACTGATTGGTCGCCCGAGGTCGCTCACGTTCGGCGCTGTGCGTGTCCGCCGAACGTGAGCGACGGTGTGGGCGGACCCGGGTGTGGGGCCCGGGCGTCTTTGGGGTGTGCTGTCAGCCGTGGCCGCGGCGTGGGCTGACTTCTGGTTCGGTGTGGCGTGCGCGGGCCTGGGCCAGCTCGTCACCGGAAAGACTGGTTCGGCCACTCTCCGTCGAGCGGTCCAGCCGAGTGATGTCGGTGAACACGTGCTGCGCGTGCCGCATTCTGGTCACAGCCAGTATCACGACCCCGGCCGCGATCAGCGTGATCACCACCCAGAGTTGCCACGACATAGCCTCACCGCCCTGTACTCACCCCGTTTCCCCGCGTAATCACCATAGCTGCGTTCTCAGCGATTGGCGACGGGGTGTACGCATTCCGTTATACCGGCGCGAGAAGCCGTGACTTTTGTTGCCGAACGCAAATACAAAGGGTGACCAGGCAACGACCTGTCAGGCTGAGCGAAAACTACGCTCAGTCACCACGCGGCGCGAGCCGGCCGCCCCGGAAGAGGTACGCCGCCCGCCCGTCGACCGGTTCACGGAACGCGATCACCTCGTACACCCCGCGCTCCCGCTCGGCTGCGATCAGCCGGGATTCGTCCAGCGCCACGAAGCGGATCCGCCGAGGCTCGGGCTGCAACACCTTCGCCGTCTCGCTCACGGCCTCCTCCACCACCCAGAACTCGCCGTCCTCGACGCTGACCGTCGCGCTGAACAGCACGCCGTCGTACCGTCCGGTGACGAGTTCGGCCGAGATCTCGACCGGCTCCGACGGCGGCACCGGCCGCTTCGGCAGCTCGACTCCGGCCGTCTCCCGCAGTACGTGGCCGACCAGTTCGTCGTACAGGGCCGTGGTGTCGCCACCGTTGGTGAGCAGCGCGACCGCGACGCCCTTGTCCGGGACGAGCCGGAAGTACGCGGACTGCCCGATCGTCCCGCCGTCGTGACCGTAGAGCGACCTGCCGAAGAGCATCCAGCCGAGTCCCCACTGCTCAGCCGATCCACCGGTCGCCGGTACGTCGACCTGCCGCTCCCACAAGCTGTCGATGGTCGCCCGGTCGAGCAGGGTCGCGTCCAGGTACGCCCGGCCGAACCCGATCAGGTCGCGGGCGGTCATCGCCAGAAGCGACCCGGCCGGCGCCATCGCGTGGATGAGGCTCCACAGCGGCGCGGCCTCCAGCGGCGCACCCGGCGTCGGCGAGATATGCCCGAGCGCGGTGCGATAGAGCAGCGCCTCGTCCGGGATCGTCGCCACGTGCTTCAGCTCCAGCGGTACGACGATGTGCTCGCGGACCAGCTCGTGAAACGGCTTGCCCCGCAGCAACTCCGCGATCCGGCCGAGGATGACGAATCCGGCGTTGTTGTAGGAGAACCCGGTGCCGAGCGGGACCTCCTGCGCGAGCCCGGGGACGACGTCGCGCACGTACAGCTCGACCCCGTCGTCACCACGAGAGGTCGGGGTGAAGGCGTCACCGGAGAAGCCGCCGGTGTGGGTCAGCAGGTGCCGCGGTGTGACGGCGGCGGTCGCGACCTCGTCGGCCAGCTTGAACTCGGGCAGGTAGTCACGCACCGGCCGGTCGAGCTCGACCTTGCCCTCGGCCACCAGCTGCATGATCAGCGTGGTGGTCCACAGCTTGGTGATCGAGCCGATCTGGAACACCGAGTCGGTGGTCGCCTCGACACCGGTGTTCAGATTCAGCACGCCGGCCGCCGCCTCGCTCACTTCCCCGTCGGCGAGCACCGCGATCGATGCGGCCGGTACGTCGTACTTCCCGATCAGCCGGGCGAGATTCTCGTCGAGCCAGGTCTGCACGCTGTCACCCCTTCAGCAGCCGTTCCTTCGGCGGGACCCAGAGTAGCCTCGGGGCGGTGAGAGTTCTTTCCGCTGAGGATGTCCGTCGGATCGTCCCGATGAGTACCGCGATCGACGCCGTACGGGATGCGTTCCGGGAGCTCGCCGAGGGGAACTTCGTGTTGCCCGCGCGGCAGATCTTCGGCGACGGGGCGGTGCTGGTGATGTCGGCGTACCACTCGCCGTCCGGGACCGCGGTGGTGAAGAAGATCGGTATCGCGCTCGACCAGGTGCCGGCGATCCGGGCCACGGTCATCTGGACCGGCGACGGTGAACAGCTCGTTGCCGACGGCACGTCGATCACCACCTTGCGGACCGGCGCGGTCGTCGGCGTCGCCACCGATCTGCTCGCCCCGGCCGACGCGTCCCGGCTCACGCTGATCGGAACCGGTGCTCAGGCTCCGGACCAGGTCCGTGCCGTTCTCGCCGTACGACGGATTGCCGCGGTGACCGTCACCGGCCGGTCGGCCGATCGCGCCGCGGCCCTGAGTACATCGATGGCCGGTGAGTTCCCCGACGTGAAGTTCACGCCCAGCACGTCCATCGACGACGCGATCGCCGACACCGACATCGTCTGCTGCGCCACGTCGTCGTCCACGCCACTCTTCGACGCGGACGCACTGCCGGACCGCGTCCACGTCAACGCCATCGGCGCGTTCCGCCCGACCATGCGCGAACTCCCCCGCGACCTGCTCGCCACCGCATCCGTCGTAATGGTCGACCAACGCGAAGCCGCCCTGGAGGAGTCGGGCGAAATCATCGACGCGACCGAATCAGGCGCCCTCGCCACGGCTGACTTGCTAGAGCTCGGCCCCGCACTCTCACGGATCCCAAACGCCACCGGCCGCACGGTCTTCAAGTCCGTGGGCATAGGCCCCCAGGACTGGGCAATCGCCGCAGCCCTCGCACGCGCATAGCTGCACTTCCACTGAAGCCAGTGTGTCGAGTGAAGGGACCGTGCGGTCGGCAAGCGCTTGGCAGCGACACACCTCTCACACTCGACACACTGGCTTCACTCGACGCAGCACGGCGGCTTCACTCGACGCAGCACGGCGGCTTCACTCGATGTGGCACGGTGGCTTCGGCGGGCGTGGCTCAGGTCCAGCGGAGGACGTCTTTGCGGTAGGCGTAGAGCAGGCCGACCGCAACGAACGCCAGGAAGATGAACATCTCGATCAGCGTGGCGAAGCCGAGGGCAGCGAAGATGGTCGCCCAAGGAAAGAGGTAGATCGCGTCCACGGCGAAGATCACGTAGAGGTACGCGAACAGGTAATACCGGATGTGGACCTGGGCCCAGCCCTCGCCGACCGGGTCGACGCCGGACTCGTAGGTCTTGAGCTTGCCCTCGGTCGGATAGGTGACGGTGAGCGCCTTGTTCAGCGCGAACGCGCCGATCAGCCCGGCCAGGCCAAGTACGACGACCGCCGCGATGACCCCGTAGCTCTCCGACACAGACAGCAGCTTAGCCTCGCTCCGTGGAGCCTGGCAGCAGCGAGCAGGTGCTCGGCGGAGTGCAGCGCAAGGCGGAGGGCGAGGCTCGGAGTGGGGTTCTCCGTGCCTCGCCCTCCAACGCCGCGATGTGCCCGCCGAGTGCCGCGCAGCGCGGCAGGCTCCACGGAGGGAGGCTTAGTTCGTGCAGAGCAGAATCGAGTCGACTGCGACGTACGGGCCGTAGCCCGAGCTGACGTCCGCGACCTGGAGCCGCAGCCGGGTGACGCCGAGGATCTTGTAGTTGAGCCAGGTCTCGGTCTCCTGCCTCTGCAGCACCGACGTCATCGCCTTCGTCCCGTTGTGCAGCGACGTACGCACGGTCCCGTCGGTCAGGTTGCCGAGCCAGTTCCGCACGTAGCTGCAGCCGGTCGAGTTGACCTCGCCCCAGACGTACCCGCCCTTGTCCGCCAGTAGATCGGCCTCGGCCCGCCGCGGCCCTTCCTTCGGCGGTATGACGTTGAACTGCGGCGTCCCCACCCCGCCCGCAGCCAGCAGCCCCTTCTTGAAGATCCCGCGCCAGACGTAGTGCTTGAAGCTGATCATCGGAGAGATCGCTGCCGCGTACGGCGCCTGCGGCCCGACCGCGATCCGGTAGGTCCGGACCGATCCGGGCCGCACGGTCTTGATGATCACACTCGAGCCGGACGAGTACCCGTGGGCGATCTCCTGCCACCGTCGTTCGGACGGGATCCACTGGTGCAGCGGGACCCGCGTGCCCGTCTTCGGCGCCGGCGACAGCGTGCCGATCACCGTGATCACGCCCTTGGTCGCGTCCGTGGTCCGGATGCTGTAGATCTTCGCCGTCCGCGCCGCCGAGGCCGCCGTGATCGAGGCCGGCGCCGCGGCCGCCGTACTGCCGAGACTCAGCGCGCTGTCCGCCGGCGCCACCGGGGCGGCGCATCCGGTCAGCGCGAACGCCAACAGTCCGACAACAACGCGGATAGGGCGACGGCCCATGGGGAACTCCAAGAGGGTGGATCACAACTTGATGACGACACCCTGCCGGTTCTCATTCCGGATCGCAAGCGAGCCGCTGCAGAGTGTGACACTGGAGGATTTGGTCCTATCCCACACTGTCCAGTCCCCAACACCGTGTCCCAGGCTGTGGACCACCGGGGCTTCCGCATGGTTCCGTACTAAGGGCGAACTAATATTGGGGTTATCGCCCTGACTGGGGGGATCGACCTGCCGTCCACGAAGCGGCCGGCCGGCCCAAGCTTCGACTTGGAGATGAACAGAACAGTGACCATCGAGGTCAAGCAGCTCGACCGCGTGGTGATCCGCTTCGCCGGCGACTCCGGCGACGGGATGCAGCTCACGGGGGACAGGTTCACAGCGGAAACGGCATCGTTCGGCAATGACCTGTCGACGTTGCCCAACTTCCCAGCAGAGATCCGGGCACCAGCCGGAACACTGCCGGGCGTGTCGTCGTTCCAGCTCCACTTCGCCGACCACGACATCCTGACGCCTGGTGATGCGCCCGATGTGCTGGTCGCGATGAACCCGGCCGCACTCAAGGCGAACCTGCCCGACGTCCCGCGCGGCGCCACCCTGATCATCGACACCGCGGACTTCACTGCCCGGAACCTGAAGCGGATCGGGTACGACGAGAACCCGCTGGAGACCGGTGAGCTCGACGGCTATCACGTCGTACCGCTGAACCTGACGGGCATGACGGTCGAGTCGGTCAAGGAGTTCGGGCTGACCCGCAAGGACGCGTCCCGGGCGAAGAACATGTACGCCCTCGGCCTGGTGTCCTGGTTGTTCCAGCGACCGGTCGAGTCGACGATCACGTTCCTGGAGACCAAGTTCGCGTCCAAGCCGGACATCCGCGACGCCAACATCGCGGCGTTCCGGGCGGGCTACAACTTCGGCGAGACGGCCGAGGAGTTCTCGGTCCGGTACGAGGTGAAGCCGGCCAGCATGGCCACCGGCACCTACCGGAACATCTCCGGCAACCTGGCGCTGGCCTACGGTCTGGTCGCGGGCGCCCAGCGCGCCGGTCTGCCGCTGGTCCTCGGCGCCTACCCGATCACCCCGGCCTCCGACGTACTGCACGAGCTGTCCAAGCTCAAGCGGTTCAACGTCACCACGATCCAGGCCGAGGACGAGATCGCGGGAGTCGGTGCCGCGCTCGGCGCCTCCTTCGGCGGTGCGCTCGGCGTGACCACGTCGTCGGGTCCGGGCATCAGCCTGAAGTCAGAGACGATCGGCCTCGGTGTGATGCTCGAGCTGCCGCTGGTGGTCTGTGACATCCAGCGCGCCGGTCCCTCGACCGGTATGCCGACCAAGACCGAGCAGGCCGACCTGCTGCAGGTGATGTTCGGCCGCAACGGCGAGGCCCCGCTGCCGGTGGTGGCGGCCCAGTCCCCCGCGGACTGCTTCGCGATCGCGGTCGAGGCGGCCCGGATCGCGGTCACCTACCGGACGCCGGTGATCGTGCTGTCCGACGGCTACCTGGCCAACGGCTCCGAGCCGTGGCAGATCCCGGTGATCGAGGACCTGCCGACGATCGACCCGGCCTTCACGGTCGAGCCGAACGCGACCAACGCCAAGGGTGAGCCGACGTACCTCCCCTACCTGCGCGACCCGGAGACCCTGGCCCGCGCCTGGGCCATCCCGGGTACGGCGGGACTGGACCACCGGATCGGCGGTCTGGAGAAGGAGGACAAGACCGGCAACATCTCCTACGACCCGGCCAACCACGACCTGATGATCCGCACCCGGCAGGCGAAGGTGGACGGCATCACCGTCCCGCCGATCGAGGTCGACGACCCGGACGGTACGGCGAAGGTGCTGGTGCTCGGGTGGGGTTCGACGTACGGCCCGATCGGGGCCGGCGTCCGCCGGGTCCGCACGGTCGGCGGAAAGATCGCGCAGGCGCATCTGCGGCACCTGAACCCGTTCCCGTCGAACCTCGGCGACGTGCTGAAGTCGTACGACAAGGTCCTGGTGCCAGAGATGAACCTGGGCCAGCTGGCGATGCTGCTGCGCGCCAAGTACCTGGTCGACGTGGTCTCGTACGCGCAGGTCCGCGGTATGCCGCTCGGCGCCGCGGAGCTGGCCGAGGTGATCGGCAACCTGGTCGAGGAGACCGAAGGCATTGACGACGACGCCCGCCACATGGGCGAGGCAGCGGCCAGCCTGACGCACGGTGAAGCCCTGCGCACCCAGCCGAACGGCCTGACCAACGGCCAACTGCACCACCAGGAGGGAGCGCGATGAGCACGGTCGACCTCGGCCTGCCGGGTCTGCCCGGCGGTCTACGCGGCGTACCGGCCGCGACCGAGCCGCAGAACCGCAAGGAATACATCTCCGACCAGGAGGTCCGCTGGTGCCCGGGGTGCGGCGACTACGCCGTACTGGCGGCTTTCCAGGGGTTCCTGCCGGAGCTCGGGATCAAGCGGGAGAACGTGGCGATGGTGTCCGGGATCGGCTGCTCGTCACGGTTCCCGTACTACCTGTCGACGTACGGCATGCACTCGATCCACGGGCGTGCGCCGGCGATCGCAACCGGTCTCGCGGTGTCCCGGCCGGACCTCAGCGTGTGGGTCGTCACCGGTGACGGCGACGCGCTGTCGATCGGCGGCAACCACCTCATCCACACGCTCCGGCGGAACGTGAACCTGAAGATCCTGCTGTTCAACAACCGGATCTACGGCCTGACCAAGGGCCAGTACTCGCCGACGTCGGAGACCGGCAAGGTGACCAAGTCGACCCCGATGGGCTCGGTGGACAACCCGTTCAACCCGGTCTCGCTGGCGCTCGGCGCGGAGGCGACGTTCGTGGCCCGCACGGTCGACTCCGACCGCAAGCACCTGACCTCGGTACTGCGCGAGGCCGCGGAGCACCGGGGTACGGCGTTCGTCGAGATCTACCAGAACTGCCCGATCTTCAACGACAACGCGTTCGAGGCGTTCAAGGACCCGGAGACCCGGGACGACGCGATCATCCCGCTGGTCCACGGTGAGCCGATCCGCTTCGGCAAGGAAGGCCGCCTCGGCGTGGTCCGCGACGGCTTCGCCTCCCTGGCCGTTCGCGAGGTCGCCGACCTGCCCGGCGGCGAGGCCGACCTGGTCGTCCACGACGCACACACCGACGACCCGGCGTACGCGTTCGCCCTGTCCCGGCTCACCGACGCCGGCATCCTGCACCGCGCCCCGATCGGCGTCTTCCGCTCCGTCGAACGCGCGGCCTACGACGACCTGGTCCGCCAGCAGATCACCACCGCCCAGGAATCCCAAGGCACCGGCGACCTCCAGTCCCTCGTAACCGGCGCCGACACCTGGACCGTCAACTGACGGTAGCCGCGTAACGCCCGACCGCTGTCACTCACGATCCCAGGCCTCTATCGTTGGGGTTTCTGGGGTTGTGAGGGGGCAGGCGTGGGGGCGTACGACGTACTCGCGGAGCTGGTGACGGACGCGCCTGGGCGTGCTGCCGCCGGCAACGCGGTAGAGATACTGCGGCAGTTGGCCATGGCCGGGGACAGTCGAGCTGTCGACACCCTGGCCGGGCTGCTGGCCGATGAGCTGGGTGAGCCGGCGGACTCGCCTCTGCTGCAGGTGTACACCAGCGGCTTCCAGCCGCTCGGCATGCTCGAGAACCTGCCGGCCGTGGCCGCCACTACACGGCTGGTGCGGGACGACCTCGAACCGTTCAAGCGTCTGGTGCGGCGTCACGCCGTACTCGAGGTGGAAGCTCTCAAGGCCTACGTGCTGTGTGCTTTCGCAGGCACCTTCGGAGCCGTTGCCCCTGACGTGGTCTCGACCGCAGAGCAGCTTGCAATCCTCGACCGGGTTCTGACGTCGACCAGGATCGTGCCAGGCGGGGCCGCCGACGATTCGCTCAGCTTCGGTCGCAATTTCCTGCTGACCAGGGCGGACCTGGGTTCGCTCCTCGGCACGATCGGTCACGAGCTCGGCCACCACATCGTCGACGCCGTCACGGCTCCCCGCACCCAGCGTCCGGTTGTTGCCGGTCCTGAGCTGCTGAAGGCGGTTGGCCGAGTACTGCCCGACCTGCTCAGGACCGCGCTGAGCATCCGGAACCGCGCCGTCCAGCCCGGCGATCCACGGGTCAGGCAACTGCCGGGAGGCCTGACCCTGATCTGTAGCCTCGTGCAACAACCACTGGGCGACTATCTCCACTTGTCGCTCAGCGCCGAGGGCGGTCCGATCGACCTGCACGCCGCGGTGCCGATTGCCTACCGCATCATTCGACTGTTCAACGCCGAGCCCGCGCAGACGGCAGCGGCCGTGTCCCGGCGAGGGATCTTCCATCTCGGCATCAGCGGGACGCCGCCACTACCGAGCATCGTCGAGCTTCGGACGCTGGTGGACGTCGGGGACTCCGCGACCGCTGCGCAGGAGTGGTTCGACGGTCTCCCGGCGGCCGGCCGATCGGGAACGGACGAAGGCGATCTTCGCTATCTCCTCGGTGTCGCCGACCGACCGCCCGGCCGTTACGCCCAGAACCTCCGCCGCACCGGGTCGGACCTGGACAACTGCGACGCCGTCGAGGAGGGCGCGGACCTACGCCAAGTCGATCCGGAGAATCTGCCGGAGCTCTTGCGCGTGACCGTGCGCGGCGCCCGCCCCGCCGCCGTGGAGCGAGTCCTCGCCTACTTCCAGGGCACCGACCCCGGCCTCCAGGATCTGGGCGTCAGCGGGTACGTCGAGCAGACCGGAGACCAACTGGAGTACGACGGTCCGGACCTCGGCGCGTTGTGGGCGACGATCAGGCACTTGCGCGACTCCGGACTCAGTCTCGACGGCATCGTCACCGACGACGGACAGACGTTGCTGACCGACGCCGCGACGCGCAGCGCCGACCTGGTCACGCGCCTGCTCGCCGCAGGCGCTCGCATCGATCACCCGAACGCCGAAGGGCAGACTCCGCTGATCGTGGCCGCCACGACCGGGAATGCCGACGCGGTTCGCGTTCTGCTGGAGGCGGGAGCGGACGTCGCGCGTGCGGACTCGGACGGAATGACGGCCTTGCACCACGCGGCGTGGTCCAGCGCGCCCCTGGACGAGTTGATCCGGCGAGGTGCCGATGTGGCGGCGCGCTCAAGCGATGGACGTACGCCGCTCATGCTGGCCCGGTCCCCGCTCGCGGTCGACGTACTCGTCGCGGCCGGGGCCGACCTGGACGCCGCGGACGACCCGGGGATGACCGCGTTGATGCATGCGGCGGCGCACGCCGAGCTCGACGTGGTCAGGGCGCTGCTGCGCGCCGGCGCCGATCCGAGGATGAGCACGGACCTCGGCTGGACGAGCCTCCACTACGCCGTCGCCGCGGGTCGAAGGGTCCGCGAGCTCGCCGACGACCTGCTCGCGCACGGCGCCGACGTCGACGAGGAGACCGACGACGGCGCCACGGCCCTGATGGTCGCCGCCGGCCGGAGCGATCCCGATGCTCTTGCCTATCTGCTCGATCGCGGTGCCCAGATCGATGTCCGGGATCGGCACGGGGCGACTGCTCTGCTGCGGGCGAGTGACGGCCGACGGAACGGGCCGCGGGGAGACTTCGCCTTCGCCGCCCGCGGCGAGAAATGCGTCCGGATCCTGGCGGAGGCCGGCGCGAACATCAACGCCACCAACGACGAAGGCGAGTCCGCGCTGATCCTCGCGAGCCTGGGGATGACGTCCGGGTCGGTCGAGGTGCTGCTGAACTTCGGCGCCGATCCGACCGTACGATCCCGCCGCGGCGCCACCGCGCTGGGGAACGCCCGCGCGAAGGAGCACCACGACACGATCGCGCTGCTGCTGGCGGCCGGAGCGTCCGACGAAGAGGACAGTGCATGAGCGGGCGTAGCGAGCGAACAAAAGGCACAGCTGAGCTCTCGCTCGTGCCGGAGGCGAGCGCCAGCGAGGTGGAGGCATGAGTGAGCAGCCGCCGGGCTACTCAGGCCGGCGGGACGATCAGGCTCGCGCTGAAGCGGCGATCGCGGACCAGTCCTGGATGCGGACCGGGCACTTGTCCTTGCGCCGGTTGGGATTGCCGGCGCTGCCGGACCGGCTGTCGCACGACTACTCCTTCCTGACCAGTCTTGACCTCAGCGGGAACCGGCTGACTGACCTGCCACGCTGGCTGTTCGCGGCGCCGCGACTTCAACGCCTCATCCTGGCCGGCAATCGGCTGGCCGAGCTGCCTGACGAGGTCGGTCTGCTGACCGCGCTCAGGGTTCTCGATGTGTCCGACAATCGGCTGCGGTCGATCCCATCGACGATCCGGAGCTGTCACGAGTTACGCCGGGTCGATGTCTCCGGCAACAATCTCCGCGACATCTCGCCGCTCGCGGAGGTACCGGGCCTGCTGGTGCTCGACGCGGCGAACAACAGGTTGACAGAACTCGCGACGCCGCCGGGCCCGCCGACCCTGACGTCACTGGACCTCAGCGGCAACGACCTCGATGCCCTCCCGGCCGGATTCGATCAGTTGCGTGCACTGCGGCGACTGGACTTGTCCGGCAACTACCTCACGTCGGAGGCGGTCGCCGTACTTCGGGAGTTGCCGCTCGAGGAGCTCTACCTGGACGACAACCGGCTCAGCACGCTGCGCGGCCTGCCGGACGTAGTCCGCCTGTCAGCACTGGGGAATCCCATCCTGCCGCCGGATTACTCCTGGGAAGAGCTTGCTGAAACCTCCTTCCCAGGAGGAGTGGTGAACGAACCTGAGCCCTCCTGGCATGTGCCGGTGGACGAAGGACCGGTGGACGAAGGACCGGCGGATGAGGAGCCAGTGGTGGGGGATCCGGCGGAGATCATTCGGCGCAGCGTCGCCGGTGGATTCGATCCCGGTCGCCGGTATTTCGACACGCCGGCGTCGAGCTTCGAGGTCAGCCTGTCGATCGCGCGGCCGGACGACACGCAGCGCGTGGTGGACCTGTACTACAAGCGATTCAACGGCGTACCGGCGACCGTGGACTTCCACGACGGTGCACGCCTCACGCTGGGCAGCGTCAGCCGCCGTACGGCACTCGAGCACGTGCAGGAGCACCAACCCTCCGGGGCGTTCGCCGAGGTCAATCTGTCTCCGACCAACTCCCGGGTGGAATGGAGCGCCGCGTTCCTCGAACAGTCGGTCGCCAGACTCTCGAGCGGCGAACTCATCCGCCCGGGTCTCGGGCGCCGGCGATTCGTGCAGACCGAGCTCAGTCCGCCGGCCCGGGTGCTCAACGTGGCGCTCACCAACGCCCGGCAGCAGGTGCTCGCGGCGACCACCTCCCTCCGGACCGAAGACCGCTACGGGGTCCGGATCGATGTCGGTCCGCTGGTCGAGGATTCCGTCGTCATCAACCCGGTCCCGGTCCGGGTCGACGAACTGCAACCTGATGACGCCGACGGCTACCAGTTCGACGTCGTCGTCAGCAGCTGCGATGTCGAAGTGGAGTCGCGGCTGCATCGGCTGTTCCTGCCATTGAACGGCGCCAGCCCTTACCTGTACGTCCCGTTCGAGACCACCGAGCAGCTCGGCGCGGCCAGCCTGCGCGTCACGCTGTACCACCGGAACAACGTGATCCAGTCGGTCCGCGTCGACTTCGACGTCCACACCTCCGAGCGCGGCACCAGCCAGATCAAGGGCATCGTCGACTTCGCACTGACCGACGACGCCGCCAGGGCGCCGGAGCTCCCAGGGCGTGCCTTGAGCATCCTGACCAACGACGGTGCGAGCGGGACGCACACGATCGTGGTGAACAACAGCAAGCAGGCGATCGCGGTCACGGTCAGCGACGGCCAGGCCACCACGGTTCTGACCGCGGTCCGCAAACGGCTGACCGAGATCACATTAGGTGCTAGCGGCAACAAATCGCAGTACGACGAGGACAACCGGAAGCGCACCGCCGACTTCATCAACGATCTGCGGCGGATGGCCTTGAGCGGTGCCCAGTTGTGGCAGGCCGTCGTACCGGATGTCCGTGACCGGAGCGATCTGCGCGAGCAACTGGCCTACCGGGCGAAGATCCAGATCAGCCGCGCGACCCGCACGGTCTTTCCGTGGGCGCTGATCTACGACATCCCCCGCGATCCGGAGGAGGACGGCACGCTCTGCCAGATCCTCGAGGATTGGGAGGTCCAGCAGGCCTCTTTGCGGGACTATCCGAGCCGATGCCCGCACGAAGCCTCGCACGGGCTGAACGTCATCTGCCCCTATGGTTTCTGGGGTTTCCGGCACCTGATCGAGCAACCGCCGTCGGTGCGGTCCGGCACGTTGCGCACCAGCATCAAGGTGGCGGCACCGGCCCGGGCGGCCGCGGCTCGCAGCCTGGCGCTGAACCAGACGTTGACCACGACCCACTTCTCCGACCTCGAGCAGTGTCTGGCCGACTGGTTCGAACTGGTGCCCTGCGACGACAGGTCAACTCTGGAGGCGACCCTGGCCGACCCTCGGTTGCCGCTGGCCTACTTCTACTGCCATGGCCGGACCGAGATGCAGGCCGATGTCGTCATGCCGTACCTCGAGATCGGGACGGACACCCGGATCGCGCCGGGCTCCCTCGGCGCCTGGCACGAGGCCGGCGGCTGGGGTTCGAGCCACTGGAGCGAGACGGCGCCGCTGGTGTTCATCAACGGCTGCGAAACGGCCGCGCTGCAACCATCGGACGTGGTCAGCTTCGTCGACGCGTTCGCCGGCCTGCATGCCGCCGGTGTGGTCGGCACCGAGATCTCCGTGTCCCAACGGGTCGCGGGCGAGATGGCACTGAACTTCTACCGGCACTTCGCCGGCCCGGACGGAGTGTCGGTCGGTACGGCGCTCTACCGGGCCCGCATCGACCTGCTCCGGAAAGGCAATATCGCCGGGCTGGTCTACACACCGTTCTGCTCGATGGACCTGATACTGGAGCGGTCCTAGGAAAGGAATCGCGATGTCGATTGCGGGCGTTGGCGCGCTCTGTTTCGGGCTGGTGGTCGGCTGGATCACCTACCGCACACTGATACGACGGTCCGATCGAGCCGCGCTGTCCGACATCTCCACGGTGATCGCCGCGGTCGGCGGTGCCGCCGTCACCGGGCTGTTCAAGGACAAGACCTTGTTCGGCTGGTACTCGATCGGCCTCGCGGCAGGCTTCGTCGTCTACTTCGCCTTGTTCTGGATCATCAACGGCAAGGACGAGGTCGGCGAAGTCATGGGCGGCAAGAAGCCGAGCCCAGGTCGCGACCTTTGAGGAGTGTTGGTACGGCGATTTGATGGTAGAGGGCGGCGCGGTTCGGGATGGCGCGGAGGGCTTCGGCGCAGGGGTGGTTGGGCTCGAAGCGTGGGGTGTTGAGGCGGTGGGCTTGGGTCAGGGCTGTAGTGCGGTTGGCGAAACCTGTTGAGATGCGGGCGATCCAGGGGGCGTCGGAGGGTTCGGGGGCGAGGATCTCGGCGACGCGTCGGCGGTACCACCAGCCGGGTCCGCCGTGGACCAGGACGACGGGCGGGCCGGTGCCGGTGACCGCTGTCCAGAGGCGGCAGCCGTCGTCAGTCGTCAAGTGCGACCACGTCTGTTGCCGGGCAGTCGCTGCGGTTACCTTGGCCGGATGGACGACCGGGTGGTCCTGGTGGTGGGGTACGACGGTGTCGAGTTGCTGGACGTCGCCTGTGTGACGTCGTGTCTGGATATCGCCAATCGGATCGGCGCGAGTCCGCCGTACCGGACTGTGCTGCTGACGCTGGGCGGTCGCGCCATCAAGTGCGACTCGGGTCTGCAGTTGCAGGCCGACGAGGCGCTCGAGCGGTTCACGGAACCCTTCGACACGCTGCTGGTGTCCGGCGGGCTCGGGCACGAGCAGGCCGCGGCGAATCGCAGCTTGATCGGGCACGTACGACGGCTCGCCGCGCTGGCTCGTCGAGTCAGCTCGGCGTGCACGGGTGCGACCGTGCTGGCCGAGGCGGGCCTGCTCAGCGGCCGACGGGTGACGACGCATTGGATGTACGCCGACCAGCTCGCGGCCGGATACCCGGACGTGCAGGTCGACGCCGACCCGATCTACATCCGGGACGGGCACGTCGCGACGTCAGGTGGGGTCACCAGCGCGCTGGATCTGACGTTGTCCTTCATCGAGGAGGATCACGGCGAGGCGCTGGCCCGCGGTGTCGCGATGGGGACAGTCGCGTACCTGCAACGGCCGGGCGGGCAGTCGCAGATGAGCATGTTCGTGGCGACCCGGCTGAGCGGTGATCTGCTGGTCCGCCGCCTTCGCGACCACATCCACAGCCAGCTCAGCACCGACCTGAGTACGCCGGCACTGGCCCGCTTCGCCGGAGTCAGCGAGCGGCACCTGTCGCGGTTGTTCCTGACCCACGTGGAGCAGACGCCGGCGCAGTACGTCCGCGGTGTCCGGACCGAGGCGGCCGCGCACCTGGTGGTGTCGGCCGAGGTCCCGCTCGCGGCGGTCGCGCGGCAGTGCGGCTTCGGCTCGACCGAGTCGCTCCGGCAGGCGTTCCTCGATCGGTACGGCGTCCCTCCGTCGAGGTACCGCCGGGAACGGGCCGGCTGACCGCAGGAATCCGGTCTGCTTCCGCACGGATCCGGACGCGATCAGCCCTCGGCCGACACCTCGGCCGCCGGTGTTCCGCAGGATCGGGCCATGACGAACACGGCATCACGTGGCGGGCTGGCCGACAGGTGGCCGACGGCGCTGGCGCTGGTCACCGTTGCCGGCGCACTCGTGCTGATCCTCGCGACGGATCGTGAGGCCGAGTTCTTCGGGCCCGCGGTCGCGACCATGGCCGGGATCTACCTGATGGCGTACGCGATCGGGCGGCCGTGGACGGCGTGGGTCGCGTTCGCCGTACTGAGTGCGGTGGCGTCGGTGTTCCACACTCTCGCCGAGGCGGACGTGTGGTCGGTCGAGCCCGGCATCGGGATGACGGTGGTGCTGATCGTGCTGTGGTTGTGGGCGATCGCGCGGCGCCGGTTCACCGAGTCGACCTTCACCTTGGAGACCGCCGGGATGGTCTTCTTCGGAGCGATCACCGTGCTGGTCGTCGCGACCGAGTCGACGACGGCGATCGTGCTGGCCGGCCTCGGCTGGCTGTGTCACGGAGCGTGGGACGCGTACCACTTCCGCCTGAACAAGGTCGTCAACCGCCCCTGGTCCGAGTACTGCGGCGTCATCGACCTGGCCGTCGGGACGTCGCTACTGATCGCCGCCGGGACATAACGACAGGAGGTGTTCGGAGCGCGCTCCTCCTGCTCCGCCTCTGCGCGCGCGTCGGCGCGGCGCAGTGGGGTTATACGTCCTGTCCTACTGCACCGGTTGGTCCCCGAAGTCGGTGAGGGGCGGGAGGTTGAGGGCGATCGCCGCGGTGAGGCGGGTCCAGCCGTGGGCGCCAAAGGGTTCTGTGGCGTTGGTGAAGTGGTGTTCGAGGGTGCGCGAGGCTGACACGGCCGCCTCGTGTTCGGCGTCGTCGATCAGGCCGTTCCGGCGGGCCTCGGCCAGGTCGTCCCAGTCTTGGGTGCCGATGCTGCCGTCCGGGCGCCAGTACGGGTCGAGTTCGAGGTCGACGTACGTCCACTCGTTGTCGATCAGGACCGGTGGCGTGCTCACGTCCGCGACCAGCACCCCGCTCGGCCGCCACGTCGCGAACCACCATCCGTCGTGCGGGACAAGATGCAGCGCGTGTTCACCAGGTCCACCCGGGCTCGTCTGTGCCACCTCGCAGAAGGCCCCGTCGCTGTCGCGGTGCCTCGAGTGCTGAGGCGTGAAGAGCCAGGTCCCGTATTCGTCGGTTCCCAGCAGGTACGTCGGCCAGAGACCGCAACCCGTGGGGCGTTTACGTTTCCGGATGAACGTCGTCGCAGGAGTCACAGCAGCTCGCTCACGGTGTGGATGATCAGGCCGACCAGGGCGCCGACGACGGTGCCGTTGATCCGGATGAACTGGAGGTCGCGGCCGACGTGCAGCTCGATCCGGGCGGCGGCCTCGCGACCGTCCCAGCGCTCGATCGTGTCGGAGATGACCGAGACGATCTCACTGCCGTAGGTGCGGATGACGTACCCGACCGCCTCGGCCGCGCGGTCGTCCACCTTCGCTCGCAGCGCGTCGTCGGTCTGGAGCCGTTTGCCCAGGTCCTGCAGGGCCTTGGTCGCCCGCACCCGCAACGAACTGTCCGGGTCGCCGATCGAGTCGATCAGTGCGGTGCGTACGGCGTCCCACACCGCGGTGAGGCTGGACCCCATGTCGGGATGAGTCAGCATCCGGGCCTTGAACGCCTCGAAGCGATCCATCATCTCCGGGTCGTTCTGCAGATCTTCGGCGAGCTGGGTGAGCAGCCGGTCGATCGCCTTGCGGGCCGCATGCGTCGGGTTGTCCCGTACGTCGGCCAGCCAGGCCAGCGCCTCCCGATGGATCCGGTCGATGACCATCCGGTCGACCCAGTGCGGTGACCAGCGCGGCGCCCGCGGACCGACGACCTCGGCCAGCAACTCGCGGTTGTCGCGCAGCCAGTCGTGCGCCTCGACCATGAGCAGGTCGAACAGCGCGTGGTGCGCGCCGTCGTCGACGACCGACTGCAGGAAGTGGCCCGCGATCGGGCTCAACGGCTCCTTCACGAACCGCGGCAGCAGCGACCCCTGGACGAAGGCGGTCACGTCCTCGTCGCCGAGCTTCGGCAACGCCGCGCCGATGGTCCGGGCCCCCTCGGCCACGATCCGCTCGGCATGGTTGCCGGAGGCAAGCCACTCACCGGCCCGCCGGCTCACCTCGGCGGTCCGCATCTTCTCCGCCACCACCTCCTCGGAGAGGAAGTTCTCGGTGACGAACTGCTCCAGGCTCTCGGCCAGGCTGTCCTTGCGGGTCGGCACGATCGCGGTGTGCGGGATCGGCAGGCCGAGCGGCCGGCGGAACAACGCGGTCACCGCGAACCAGTCCGCCAGCGCACCCACCATCGCGGCCTCGGCCGCCGCGTTCACGTACCCCCAGCCGCCGTCGCGGTGCAGTGTGACCACGTAGATCACCGCCGCGAGCCCCAGCAATGCCAACGCCACCGACCGCATCTGCCGCAGCCCGCGCCGCCGCACCTCGTCAGCGGCGCTCAAGGTCAATGTCGCCATACACCGATCTAACCAAGTCCCCGGTGATCAGCGGGTCAGGCGAGTCCCCCGTCGGTCCATGAGACCTGAGATCAGGGCGAGGATCAGACCGGCCACGGCGAGGCCGGCGCCGAGGCGGCTCGGCCATTCGTAGCCAAGACCGGCGGCCAGTACGACGCTGCCGAGCCAGGCGCCAAGGGCGTTCGCGATGTTCAGCGTCGAGTGGTTGAGCGAGGCGGCCAGCGACTGCCCTTCGTGCGCGACATCCATCAGCCGGGTCTGCAGCGCCGGGACCAAGATGCTCGCCGAGAACCCCATCGCGAACACCGCGACCAAGGCGGTCGGCTTGGTCTGCGCGAGCCAGCCGAACGTTCCGAGTACGACGGCGATCGCGATCAGGCCGCCGTACAGGCTCCCCATCAAGGACCGGTCGGCGAGCCGCCCGCCGACGACGGTGCCGCAGGTCATGCCGACGCCGTACACGGCCAGCACGATGGTGACCGCGGCCTCGGAGAAACCGGCCAGTTCCGTCATCGTCGGGGTGATGTACGAGTACGTCGCGAACATGCCGCCGAACCCGACCATGCCGACCAGCAGCGCCATCCACACCTGCGGCCGGGACAGCGCGCTCAGCTCGCTGCGGACGTTGACGTCGCCGCCGACCGGTTGCGGCGTCACCCAGAACCAGACCGCGACCAGTGTCAGCAGACCGAGCCCACCGACCGCCAGGAACGGCGCTTGCCAGCCGAGTTTCTGGCCCATCAGCGTGATCAGCGGGACGCCGATGATGTTGGAGACCGGCAGGCCGACCATGCTCATCGAGACCGCCCAGGCCCGCCGGTTGACCGGCACCATCGAGGCACCGACCACCGCGCCGATCCCGAAGAACGCACCGTGCGGCACGCCGGTCAGGAACCGCGCGGCCATCAGGAACTCGTAGCTGGAGGCAACGGCCGACAGCACGTTGCCGAGTACGAAGACCGCCATCAGCCCGAGCAGCAGCCGCTTTCGCCCGGTCCGCGCGCCGAGCGCCGCGATCACCGGCGCACCGACCACGACCCCGATCGCGTACGCCGAGATGACGTGGCCGGCGGTCGGGATCGAGATGTCCACTCCGTCCGCGATCTGCGGCAACAACCCCATGGTGACGAACTCGGTGGTCCCGATCGCGAACCCACCCGTCGCCAGCGCGAACAACGCCAGCCCGACATGCCGCGCGGTGGTCCTGGTGTCAGGAGTTACGGAGGCGGTCACACCTGATTGTGGCATCGGACCGCCAGGCCATCACAATCCGCGCTCGCCGCTGACGCTGAGCGCAGGCACCACGCAACAGGCCCAGTTGTGATGGCCTGGCGGTTCGCCCCATGCAAGGATCCAGCATGGGTAACTTTGGCGACCACCAGCTGGGCATCTACCTGCAGGGGATGTTGCAAGGGACCAGGCCGGAGATCACCACGGATCTGGCCCGGCTGGAGTCCCAGGCGGCCGGGAAGCTGTCGGTCGAGGCGATGGGGTACATCGTGCCGAGCGCCGGCAGCGGTGCGACCGCGCGGGCGAACCTGGCCGCGTTCGACAAGTGGCGGCTGGTGCCGCGGATGCTCCGGGGCAGCACCGAGCGCGACCTGTCCTGCACGATCCTCGGTACGCCGATGCCGGCGCCGGTGCTGATCGCCCCGATCGGCGTCCAGACGCTGGCCCATCCGGACGGCGAACTCGCGACCGCGCGGGCCGCGGACGCCCTCGGCCTGACCTACACGCACTCGACGCAGGCGAGCCACGCGTTCGAGCAGATCGAGGCGAGCAGCAAGTGGTACCAGCTCTACTGGCCGACCGATCGCGACGTCTGCCTGAGCTTCCTGCAACGCGCGAAGGCCAGCGGGTACGGCGTTCTGGTCGTCACTCTCGACACCGGGACGCTCGGCTGGCGACCGGCCGACCTGGACCGCGGGTTCCTGCCGTTCCTCAAGGGTGAGGGGCTGGCGAACTACTTCAGCGACCCGGCCTTCCAGGCGAAGCTGGTGAAGCCGGTCGCGGAGGACCCGGGCGCGGCCGTCATGCACTGGGCACAGATGTTCCCGAACGTCGGGCTGAGCTGGGACGAGCTGGGGTTCTTGCGCGACAACTGGGACGGACCGATCGTGCTCAAGGGCATCACCGCGGTCGACGACGCCAAACTCGCGGCCGAGAACGGCGTCGACGGCATCGTCGTGTCGAACCACGGCGGCCGCCAGGTCGACGGCGCGATCGCCTCGCTGGACGCGTTGCCCGCGATCGCCGAGGCGGTCGGTGAGCAGCTGACCGTGCTGTTCGATTCAGGTGTCCGTACCGGCACGGATGCGGCGAAAGCCCTCGCCCTCGGCGCCAAGGCGGTGCTGCTCGGGCGGCCGTTGCTGTACGGCCTCGCACTGGCCGGTCAGGCGGGTGTCGAGCATGTACTGCGGTGTTTCCTGGCCGAGCTCGATCTCACGCTGGCACTGTCCGGGTACGCGAACCACCGCGAGCTGAACCGCGACTCGCTGGTCCGCGCATGAAGGCGGTCATCTTCGACCTGGACAACACCCTCTTCGACCACACCGCCTCGGCAACGGCCGCGATCCGCGCCTGGGTGCCGGAACTCGGCGGGACCTGGTCCGACGAGCTCGTCGCGCAGTGGTTCGTCATCGAGGACCGCAACTTCAACCAGTGGCTGGCCGGCGCTCTCACCCATCAAGGGCAGCGCCGCGGCCGGTTGCGCGACTTCCTGCCGCTGATCGGGCAGCCGGTACCGGCGCTCGACGAGGAACTGGACCTGATCTTCGCCGGGTTCCTGCGCCAGTACGAGGCGAACTGGGCCGCGTTCCCGGACGCCCGGCCGGCACTGGAAGTTGCCCGGAGCAATGGTTGGCGGATCGGCGTACTGACGAACGGGAGTACGACGCAACAGAACGCCAAGCTGGCCGCGATCGGACTGGCCGACCTGGTCGACGTGGTGTGTACGTCGGAGCTCTTGGGGGTCAGCAAGCCGGATCCGCAGGCCTACCTGCAGACCTGCCAGGCACTGGGTGTCGAGCCGGCCGACACGGTGATGATCGGCGACAACCTCGAGCTGGATGTGGTGGCGGCCCGGCAGGCGGGTTTGACCGCACACCACCTGGACCGAACCGCCGGTCTCACACTGACCGACCTGGTACGTCGCAGCTGACCGGGGAGGGTTTTCTCCATGATCCTGGGAGGGTTTCGGCCCGAATCGGGATAGAAACCCTCCCAGAACCGCGGGAGAGCGAGCTAGATGCCGCAGTTGGGTGCGTCCCAGAAGTTGCTGGTCCGGATGTCGAGGTGGGTGTGGTCGTTGTGGCCGGGGTAGCCCGGGCCGAGGATGCCGCCGAAGCCGTGGTTGCGGGCTTGCTTGGCCAACGTGCACAGCGAGTGGACACCGACCAGGTCGGCTGCGCGGCCGTACAGGTGCTGACTGTTGCTGGCTCCACCGACCGCGTTGTTGCACGGGATACTGCGGAACCCGCTGGTGACGTTGAGCGGCTGGTCGCCGAGCGCGTGCCGCATCGCCTCCAGCTGCCACATGGTCTGCAACGCGTTGGCTTTCGTCGCCGCCTCACTCAGCGGCCCACCGTCGTACCCGGACCCGCCACAGCCGTCGTCCAACTCGGCGTACGTGAAGTGGATCGGCGTACAGTCGTCGTCCTGTAGTTCGTAGATCTTGCTGAACGTGGCCGGTCCGGCGACTCCGTCGGCGCCGAGCCCGTACGCCGACTGGAACCGCTGCACAGCCGCCTTCGTCGCGGGCCCGAACGCACCGTCGGTGGCCAGATGACCGCCGTACCCGGGCCAGCCGGCCACCCGGATCTGCAGTTGCCGCACGTCCTCGCCGCTGGCGCCTTGGGAGAGGGTGCGACCCCACGTGTAACAACCGTCCGCGTGAGCCTTGGTCGCGGTGACCACCTGGGTCGTCACCGTCGCGGCCAGCATCGCCGCGAACAACGCGAGAATCGCCAGAATCCGGGGCAGGGGCTTACTCAAGAGCTGGGACATCGGACACCTCCGGGGCGGGGAAGGAACCTGTCCTGGCCAGCATTGCGGCACAATCCACCCTTTGGCCAGCCCTCAGCGAAACTTTCCGACAACCCTGGGCAGCCATCCATAGCGCTCCGCCCTGCCGTGGAGCCAGGCTAGATCCAGGAGTGGAGGTCGGCGGCGTCCTTGGTGAGGCGGTCCGGGGAGTCGTCGGCGACGAACTCGAGCAATGCGTTGATCTCACGCTCTTCGGCGGCGAGGCGGCTGAGGACCGGGCGCCACAACGACTCGCGGCCGGAGAGCGGGAGCCGGGTGTTGGACGGCCACCAGGAGAAGACGTGGACGGTGGTCAGCCACGGCATCAGTGCCTCGAGCTGCTCGAGGCACTCGGCGTCGCTGAGGTCGACCGGCGGCTGCCAGTAGGTCTTCAGGTTGGGCGCGCCGACGTCGAGCAGCAACGTGATGGTCGAGTCGACCTCGTCGGTCAGCGTGTTCCGGTGGAACTCCATCGCGATCTCGATCCCGGCGCCGGCCGCCACGTCGGCCAGCTCGGCCAGGCCGCGGGTCACCGCCATCCGGTCCCCCACTCCGGCTTCCGCCGTACCGACGTTGCCCGCCCAGACGCGGATCCTCGGAGCGCCGAGCGCCTCGGCCGTCGCGACGGCGGAACGCATCTCCTCACGGTCGACGCTGCCGGCCCGCAGATAGGAGCCGTACGCCGCGATCGCGAGTCCACGGTCGTCACACAGTGCCTTGACCCGCTTGGCGTTGGCCAGATTTCCGAGCGGCACGTGAACGTCGCCACCCCACTCGATCGCCGCCAACCCGGCGCCGGCCGCGACCTCCACCACCTCGTCGGCCGGCAACTGGCGGAACGTCACCGAGACCAGACCGGTCCTCACACCCACGCGTGCCTCCTCGTGTTCACCTCTCTATCCAACCGCATCACGCCAGCGCGCCCGGTGAGGCGGCAGCAGTCCGTCTCACGTCATGAGCAAAGTAGTCAGATGCGGCTGTCGAAGGACTAGGCTGAGCAGCGTGCCAGAACAGCGGAGAGGGTTCATCTACGGGCTCTCCGCGTATCTGATCTGGGGTCTCTTCCCGCTGTACTGGAAGCTGCTGGACCGCTCCGGCGCCGTCGAGGTGCTGGCCCATCGGGTCATCTGGTCGATGGTGACGATCGCGCTGCTGGTCGTCGTACTGCGGAAGGTCGGCCAGGTGAAGGCGGTCCTTCGGGAGCCGCGGCGGCGGTGGCGGTTGATCGCGGCCGCGGTGCTGATCTCGGTGAACTGGGGCACCTACATCTGGGGTGTGCACAACAACCGGATCGTGGAGACCTCTCTCGGCTACTTCATCACTCCGCTGTTCACCGTGCTGCTCGGCGTCGTGGTGCTCAAGGAGCGGCTGCGGTGGTTGCAGTGGGCCGCGCTCGCGATCGCCTTCGTCGCGGTGATCGGGCTGACCATCGAGAACGGCCGGCCGCCGTGGGTGGCGCTCATCCTGACCTTCTCGTTCGGGCTCTACGGGCTGGCGAAGAAGCAGGCCGGCGCCGGGGCGATCGAGGGGATGACGATCGAGACCGCCACCGTCGCACCGGTCGCGCTGGCGGCGATCGCCGTACTCGGGATCCAGGGGCAGGCGACGGTCGCGGATCACGGCGCCTGGTACCTGATCGTGGTGATGCTGGCCGGGCCGATCACCTCGGTCCCGCTGATCCTGTTCGGCGCGGCCTCGACCCGGGTGTCGATGACGACGCTCGGACTGCTGAACTACATCACGCCGAGCATGCAGTTCGCGCTCGCCGTGCTGCTGTTCCGCGAGGCGATGTCGCCGATGCGGTGGGCCGGGTTCGGGCTGGTCTGGCTGGCCCTGGCGATCTTCACCTGGGACACCATGGTGCGGCGGCGCCGGATCCAGTCGCTCGAGCGGGCCGCGATGACCGCCTCCGCAGTGTGACTGTTCGATTTCTCCTTGCTACTGAGGTCAACCTAAGCCTTATGACGTTCACCTGACCTTCACTCAGTTAGCGCCTGGGCTCCTTAGCCTCACGGCGTCAACTCATGTCTTTCGCCAGAGAAGTCGGAGCCCCGAGTGAGCCCCAAGTTTCTGCCGCTGATCAGTCAGATCGGCACCCGCCACGGATCCCGTAGCTTCCGCACCTGCGAGTTCAAGTGCGCGAACCAGTGTGACCACCCGGAGCCGAACGTCTCCGGCAACGAGCACATCCAGACCGTGATGCGGTCGGCCTTCTCGCGCCGCAACGTCCTCAAGGTCGGCGCCGCCGGTGTCGCGGCCGCCGGAGTCGGCGTACTCGCGGCCAACCTGACCCCCGCGGCCGCCGACCAGTCGACCGGTGCCGCCGGCCCGGACGGCACACTCCCCGGCTTCGGCCCGCGCGGTCAGCTCACGCACGGCGTCGTACCGCCGAACCGCAAGGACGACATCGTCGTCCCGCGCGGTTACGAGCAGGCCGTCATCATCGGCTGGGGCGACCCGGTCCTGCCGGGCGCGCCGAAGTTCGACGTCAACAAGCAGACGCCCGAGGCGCAGGCCAAGCAGTTCGGCTACAACAACGACTACACCATGATCGTGCCGCTCCGCGACGAGCGGAAGGCACTGCTCGTCTGCAACCACGAGTACACCGACGAGTACCTGATGTTCCCGACCGGCAAGTATGACGACGCCACCACCAAGAAGATCGCGATGGCCGCGCACGGCATGGCCGTGGTCGGCATCGAGCGGGCCGGCCGGAGCGGCCAGTGGCGCCAGGACAAGCAGCTGCCGAAGTACAACCGCCGGATCACCGTGAGCACCGAGTTCGAGGTCACCGGTCCAGCCGCGGCCGACGCCCGGGTCGGCAAGAAGGCGATCGGCACGATCGGCAACTGCGCCGGCGGCGTCACCCCGTGGGGCACCATCCTGTCCGGCGAGGAGAACTTCCAGGGCTACTTCGACGTCTCCGACACGGTCGCCGCCGAGCACGTGGCCAGCTTCAAGCGGTACGGCGTACCGACCGCGAAGGCGACGCAGAAGGGCTGGAGCACGGTCGACGCGAGGTTCGACCTGACCAAGACCCCGACCGAGGCGTACCGGTTCGGCTGGATCGTCGAGGTCGACCCGTACGACCCGAAGTCGACGCCGAAGAAGCGCAGCATGCTCGGCCGGCTCAAGCACGAGGGCGCCACCATCACCATCACCGCCGACGGCCGGATCGCGGCGTACACCGGTGACGACGAGCGCGGCGAGTACATCTACAAGTTCGTCTCGGCCGGCAAGTACGACGCGAAGAACCGGAAGAACAACTTCGGCCTGCTCGACGAGGGCACGCTGTACGTCGCCAAGTTCACCGGCGACGGCACCGCCGACGGCCTGTACGACGGCACCGGCCAGTGGATCCCGCTGACGTCGGACAAGGAGTCGTTCGTCCCCGGGATGAGCGTTGCCGACGTGCTGATCAACACCCGGCTCGCGGCCGACAAGGTCAGCCCGACCCGGATGGACCGGCCGGAGGACATCGAGCGCAACCCGGTCAACGGCAAGGTCTACGCCGCGCTGACCAACAACTCCAACCGGGGCGGCACCTTCCCGGTCGACGAGGCCAACCCGCTGGCGAAGTCCTTTGTGCGCGACACCCTGGGCGGCCCGCTGGTGGAGAAGTCGGGCAACCGGAACGGGTACGTGCTGGAGCTCAGCGAGGAGGGCGACGACGCGGCCAAGACGGGCTTCTTCTGGAACCTCTTCCTGGTCTGCGGCGACCCGGCCGCGCAGGAGACGTACTTCGGCGGCTTCGACAAGACCAAGGTGAGCCCGATCTCCTGCCCGGACAACGTCGCCTTCGACGGCTCCGGCAACCTGTGGATCTCCACCGACGGCAACGTGCTCGGCTCCAACGACGGCATCTTCACCGTCCCGGTGGCCGGCCCGAACCGCGGCCAGGTCAAGCAGTTCCTGTCCGTCCCGTTCGCCGCCGAGGCCTGCGGTCCGCTCATTTCCGAGGACGACAAGACCGCGTTCGTCGCCGTCCAGCACCCGGGCGAGACCGACGACGCGACCTTCGAGAAGCCCACCTCGACCTGGCCGCACACCGACAAGTTCCCGCGCCCGGCGATCGCCTGCGTCTGGCGTAAGGACGGCGGCCGCGTCGGCAGCTGAGGTTCCTTTGTAGAGGCCCGGCGTTGCGGCGCCGGGCCTCTTGACTTCGCCTATTCAGGACATCTAATATCCAGAACTATGAAGATGAACGAAGGCGTCGAGTGGGCGATGCACAGCTGCGTGAACCTCAGCTGGCTGCCCGGCGAGGCGGTGACCGCCAAACGACTCGCCGCCTTCTACGACCTTCCCACGGCATACCTGAACAAACAGCTCCAGGCGCTCACCCGGGCCGGCATCCTGTCCTCAGTCTCCGGACCGAAGGGCGGCTTCCAGCTCGCCCGGGACCCGCGCAACATCAGCCTGCTCGACATCGTGATCGCGATCGACGGCGCCGACGACGCGTTCCGCTGCGCCGAGATCCTGAAGGCCGGCCCGGGCGCCGACCCGCACGCCGACTACCGCAAGGTCTGCCTGGTCTCCCAGGCGATGCGATCCGCCGAACTCAACTACCGCCGCGAGCTGGCCGGCCAAACCATCGCCGACATCGTCAGCCGCGTCGAGGCCCAGACCCCCAGCGCACCTGACAACACCCGCCACTGGTTCGCCAACCTCAAGTCCTGACCGAACATCGAGCCACAACGGCTACGCGCGTCCTTTGATTCTGGACATTAGACATCCCGAAATGGAGAAAGCCATGAACACCAAGCCCGTCCTCGTCCGTTCCACCGACGCCGAGGTGCTGTCCGCCAGCGGCGTCACCCTCTTCGCCGACGTACCCGACACCGGAGGTCACCTCACCAGCCACCGCTCGATCTTCAAGCCCGGCAAGGAAGGCGCGCCCCCGCACCTGCACCAGGAGGCCTCAGAACTCTTCTTCGTCCTGACCGGCTCCCTCCGCGTCCTGACCGGCGAGGACGTGATCACGCTGACGCAAGGCGACTTCCTCGTCGTACCGCAGAACACCCCCCACGCCTTCGAAGCCGCCGGCTCCGACGACACCGAGGTCCTCTTCGTCCTCACCCACGCCAAACCCCGCTTCGACTACTACCGCCTCCTCGAGTCCGTCTACCGCGGCGAAACCAACCCAGCCGAACTCGGCAAGACCAGCGATCTCTACGACAACCACTACGTCGAAAGCCCCACCTGGCAGAACCGATGACCAAGGGTGCGCTGATGGGCTGGGGGTTTGCGGGCACTGGGGAGTGATGAGGCATGAGTGGTTGCTGAGTGTGGCGGAGCGGGGGAATCCTGCGACGGACATCGACGACGACGGGTCCTGGGTTGAGGGCAACCTGGTGCGGCCGCTGGTGCACGGGGCGACGTACTTTGCGCGGCTGTACGACGAGTTGCGGGTGCTGCGGGCCGGGGACCGGGTGTTCTTCACCGACTGGCGGGGGGATCCGGACGAGGCCTTGGTGGACAACGGACCCAGTGTTGGGACGGTGCTGTGTGAGCTCGCGAAGGCTGGGGTCGAGGTGCGGGCGTTGTTGTGGCGGTCGCATTCGGATCACTTGAGCTTCAGCTCGAAGGAGAACCAGCGGTTCGGGACGGAGTTGAACGAGGCCGGTGGGGAGGCGTTGCTGGATCAGCGGGTACGGCGGCTGGCGTCGCATCACCAGAAGATGTTCGTGATCCGGCATCGCGGTCACCCGGAGGCGGATGTCGCGTTCGTGGGTGGTATCGATCTGTGTCACGGGCGACGCGACGACGCTTGGCATCTGGGTGATCCGCAGCCGGCGCCGATGGATCCGCGGTACGGCGACCGGCCGCCCTGGCATGACGTGATGCTCGAGGTACGTGGTCCCGCGGTCGGCGATCTGCTGCGTTGCTTCGTCGAACGCTGGGACGATCCGCATCCGCTCGACCGGCGAACGCCGTACCGGATGCTGGTCCAGCGGCTGGCGCGGATGCCGCGGCACCCGTCGGATCTGCCGGAGGCGTTCCCGGATCCGCCTGTGGCCGGACCGCATACGGTGCAGGTGCTGCGGACCTATGCGCACAAGCATCCGGGGTTCCCGTTCGCGCCGCACGGGGAGCACAGTGTGGCCCGCGCCTATCTGAAGGCGTTTGCGCGGGCGCGGTCGCTCATCTACGTCGAGGACCAGTACCTGTGGTCCTCGGCGGTGACGAGCGGCGTGCGGGACGCGTTGGAGCGGTCGCCCGCGTTGCGGGTGATCGCGGTCGTGCCGCGGTATCCGGATCAGGACGGGCGAATCAGCGGGCCACCCGCCAGATGGGCCCAGCTCGAGGCGTTGCGGTTGCTGGAGTCGGATCGCGTGGCGGTCTACAACCTGGAGAACGAGAACGGCGTACCGATCTATGTGCACGCGAAGGTCTGCATCGTCGACGACGAGTGGCTGACCTGCGGCTCGGACAACTTCAACCGTAGGTCCTGGACCAGCGACAGCGAGCTGACCTGTGCCGTCGACTCCCCGGAGCTGGCCCGGTCGCTGCGGTCGGAGCTGTGGTCCGAACACCTGGGCACAGACGACCCGGAGCTGGACCCGATCGCCGCCTTCGACCAGTGGCAGCAACAGGCCGCCGTACTCGACGAGTGGTACGCAGATGGTTGCCCAGGGCCACGACCAGCGGGCCGCATCCGCCCTCACCGCCCCGAACCCCTCACCCGCCTCCAATCCCGCTGGGCCGCCCCTCTGGCCCGCCACCTCTACGACCCAGACGGCCGCCCCCGCCCAATGCGCCGCCAAAACACCTTCTAGCCCACGGAAATCCCGGTGCGTCGATGGACTGTGAGCCCTAGATTCGTGGGGTGACTGCGGATGACGACGTGCCCTTCGAGCTTTCACGGCTTGGTGTGCCGGTTGGGCCGATGGTTCGGGTTCACGGTGGGTTTGCCAATCGGATGTACCGGCTCGATACCGATCAGGGGTCGTTCGCGGTGAAGGAGTTGAACCTCGTCGACCAGCGCTGGACACACCACGTCGAGGACGTGTTCAGGTTCGAGCGGGCGGCCTTCGCGGCCGGCATTCCGATGCCGGAGCCGATCTCGGCCAGCCGGCACACGCTCGTCCACCGGTGGGTCGAGGGAGAGAAGGTGCCCGAAGCACCGGTGTCGGCTGAGTACGCGTTCGAGATCGGTGAGATCCTCGCGCGCCTCCACGCGCTCGACGTCGAGTGGACCCACACGTCGATCGAGGCCCCGGTGGCACGGGACTGGCCCGAGCTCGCCCAGCGGGCGGCGGCGACCGGACAGCCGTGGGCCGACGAGCTCGCCTCCCATGTCGAGACGTTCCTCGCGATTGCCCACTTCGTCGACACCTGCGAACGGCCGGGCCCCGTCGTACTGACCCACAGGGACATCCAGCCGTGGAACCTGCTCGCTCGAGACGGTCGGCCGGTGGTGCTCGACTGGGAGCTCTCGGGGATGCTCGACCTGGCCGGTGAGCTCGGCTCGACCGCGCTGAGCATCGCGAAGGGACCTGGCTTCGACGACATCGAGCCCGCCATCTTCCGCTCGGTCCTCGACGGCTATGTCGCAGCGGGCGGTGCGCTGCCGCCGCCGGGTCCAAGCTGGTTCGTGTACCTGATCGGCGGCTGGCTGGGGTTCACGAGGTCGAACATCCTCCGCTGCCTCACCGGTGTCGAGGCGAGCACCGGCCCTGAACTCGCGCTGTCGCACGAGTCCGCGCGCAACGGCGTGCGCGGCCTCCCCGACCTGTTCAGCCGACTCCCGCAGCTCGAGAAACTGCTCGTGTGACAGCGCCCAGGTGGCGTGGTCAGACGGAGCGGGTGGCTACCAGGTCGCAGAGGGAGTCGAGGGCCTGGCGGGCGGGGCCGTCGGGGAGGGCGGAGAGGAGTTTGCGCGCGTCGGTGGCGCGGCGGCGTACGTCGTCCTCGGCCTGGCGGAAGGCGGGGTGGGCGCGGAGGAGTTCGAGGGTCTCGGTCAGGCGCGTGTCGTCGGTGAGGTCCGAGTCGAGGAGCTCGAGCAGGCGAGCGTCGTTCGGCTGCGACGGATCGGCCTGGGCGCGGAAGATCAGGACCGGAAGGGTGGGGACGCCCTCGCGCAGGTCGGTGCCCGGGGTTTTGCCGGACTGACCCGACTCCGAGGCGATGTCGAGGATGTCGTCGGCCAGCTGGAAGGCCACGCCGATCTCCTCGCCGAAGGCCCGCATCGACTCCTGCACCTCATCAGGTGCACCGGCGTACCGGGCACCGAAGAGAGCGGAGGTCGCGATCAGCGAGCCGGTCTTGTCGGCGACGACGGACAGGTAGTGGGCCAGCGGGTCCTGGCCCTCACCGACGCCGAGGGTCTCGCGGATCTGGCCCTCGACCAGCCGGCCGAAGGTGCGGGCCTGGATCCGGACCGCCTCCGGGCCGAGGTCGGCGACCAGGTCGGAGGCACGAGCGAACAGCCAGTCGCCGGACAGGATGGCGACCGAGTTGTCCCAGGCGGCGTTCGCGGTGGCCGAGCCGCGCCGGAGGGCGGCCTCGTCCATCACATCGTCGTGGTGCAGGGTGGCGACGTGGGTCAGCTCGACCACGACGGCCGCCTTCACCACATCGTCAGCGGCAGGTGCCGGCCCGAACTCGGCCGCCAGCAGCACCAGCAGCGGCCGGAACCGCTTGCCGCCGGCAACCATGACGTGCTGCGCGGCGGCGGTGACGAACGGCGCCTCGGACTGGGTCGACTCGCGTAGTGCCTGCTCGACCGACTCCAGCCCAGCACGAACCCGGGCTTCGAGCGCCTCGTCGGCGAAGGCGAAGCCCAGGCTCTCGGCCGGCAGCGGGTTCGGACTCAACGGATGAACTCACCTGCGCGGGCCGCCAGCTCGAGCACCGGTCCGGGGACCAGGCCGAGAACCACTGTGGCGGCGAGACCGAGGGCGACCGCGGTCGTGGTCTGCCATCCCGGCAGGGCCACGTCCGGCGCGTCCGCCGGGAGGTCGGAGAAGAACATCAGCACGATCACCCGGACGTAGAAGAACGCGGCGACCAGGCTGCACAGCACCGCGACCACGACCAGCGGCCACGCGCCACCGGTCCACGCCGCGGTGAACACGGCCCACTTGCCGGTGAAGCCCGCGGTCAGCGGGATACCGGCGAAGGAGAGCAGGAAGAAGGCGAAGATGCCGGCCAGCAGCGGCGACTTCTTGCCCAGTCCGGCCCACCGGGACAGGTGGGTCGCCTCGCCGCCCGCGTCCCGCACCAGCGTGACGACGGCGAAGGCACCGATGGTCGGGAACCCGTAGGTGACCAGGTAGAACAGCACCGCCTGGGTCGAGGTGATCCCGCTGAGCACGCCGTTCCCGGCCTGGGCGAGCCCGACGAAAGCGGTCAGCAGGAAGCCCGCGTGCGCGATCGACGAGTAGGCCAGCATCCGCTTCACGTCGGTCTGGGTGATCGCGACGATCGAGCCGACGACCATGGTCAGGATCGCGACGACCCACATCATCGGCGCCCAGTCCCAGCGCGTTCCGCCGAGGGCGACGTAGAAGACCCGCATCAGCCCGATGAACGCGGCGATCTTGGTGCAGGCCGCCATGAAGCCGGTGATCGGCGTCGGCGCACCCTGGTAGACGTCCGGGGTCCAGGAGTGGAACGGTACGGCGCCCACCTTGAACAGCAGGCCGACACCCAGCAGACCCGTCCCGGCCAGCAGGATCGCGTCGCCGCCGGTCTCGTTGGCCAGCGCGTCCGCAATCCCGCCGAGCGACATCGTCCCGGCGTACCCGTAGAGCAGCGCGATCCCGAACAGCAGGAAGGCCGACGCGAACGCACCGAGCAGGAAGTACTTCATCGCCGCTTCCTGCGAGATCAGCCGGCGGCGACGCGCCAGCCCGCAGAGCAGGTAGAGCGGCAGCGAGAAGACCTCGAGTGCGACGAACAGCAGCAGCAGGTCGTTGGCCGACGCGAACAGCATCATGCCGCCGACCGCGAACAGGGTCAGCGGGAAGATCTCGGTGTGCTCGACCCGGGCCGCCGTACCCTCACGCTCGGCCTCGGACCCCGGTACGGCGGCCGCCTGGCCGGCGAACGCGGACAGTCCGCCGTCGACCGACCGCTCGGCGAACAGCAGCACGCTGATCAGCGTCAGCGCGAGCAGGATCAGCCAGGTGAACAGCGCCGGGCCGTCGATCGAGATCGAGCCCTGGGCCGCGAGCAGTTCGCGCTTGTCGGCCATCAGCAGCGCGGTCAGCACCCCGGCCACCACGATCGAGACCACCGTGATCGCCAGCTGCACCAGGTGCCGCAGCGGCCGGGGCAGGAACGCCTCGGCCACCACACCGACGCAGGCCGCACCGAACACGACGAACAGCGGCATCAGGTCGCTGTACTCGATCTTCGGCGCGGTGAAGTCCGCCAGCGGCAGGATCTGCGCGATCACTTCTGTCCCTCCGTCACGGGGATCTCCGGAGCCTTGTCAGTCACGCCGACGTGCTGCATCGTCGACTCCACCGCCGGCTTGATGATGTCGACCACCGGCTTGGGGAAGATGCCCAGGCCGATGATCAGTACGACGAGCGGCGCGATCGCGGCCAGCTCACGCACGTTCAGGTCCTTCAGTTTCTCGATCCCGTCGCGGACCGGCCCGGTCATCAGGCGTTGGTACATGATCAGGATGTAGAGCGCGGCCAGCACGATACCCAGGACCGCGATCACCGCGAGCACCTTGTGCCGGCTGAACGTCCCGGCCAGCACCATGAACTCGGAGATGAACGGCGACAGACCGGGCAGCGCCAGGCTGGACAGGCCGGCGAACAGGAAGGTGCCGGCCAGCACCGGTGCCACCTTCTCCACCCCGCCGTAGTCGGCGATCCGCGCGGACCCGCGCCGGGAGATCAGGTACCCGGCGACCAGGAACAGCGCCGCCGTGGACAGGCCGTGGTTGAACATGTAGAGCGTCGACCCGGTCAGGCCCTGCGACGTCAGCGCGAAGATCCCCATCACGATGAAACCGAAGTGCGAGATCGAGGTGTAGGCGATCAGCCGCTTGATGTCGGTCTGGCCGATCGCCACCAGGGCGCCGTACAGGACCGAGATCAGGGCCAGCACCAGCACGACCGGGGTGGCCCACTCGGACGCGTTCGGGAACAGGCCGAGGCAGAACCGGATCATCCCGAAGGTGCCGATCTTGTCCAGGATGCCGACCAGCAGCACCGAGGTGCCCGGCGTCGCCTCGGCGGCGGCGTCCGGCAGCCAGGTGTGGAACGGCACCATCGGCGCCTTCACCGCGAAGGCGAAGAAGAAGCCGAGGAACAGCCACCGCTCGGTGTTCTGGCTGATGTCCAGCTTCATCAGGTCGGTGAGCAGGTACGACGGGTCACCGGCGCGGGACGAGAGGACGTAGAGCCCGACCACCGACGCCAGCATCAGCAGACCGCCGAGCAGCGAGTAGAGCAGGAACTTCACCGCGGCGTACGAGCGCTGCGCACCGCCGAAGCCACCGATCAGGAAGTACATCGGGATCAGCGTGGCCTCGAACAGCACGTAGAACAGGAACACGTCGGTGGCGGCGAACACGCCGAGCGACAGCGCCTCCAGACCCAGGATCCAGGCGAAGAAGGACTTCTCCGACCAGCGCCCGCCCTGCGCGTCGTTCCAGGACGCGATCAGCACGATCGGGGTGAGCAGCGCGGTCAGCACCACCAGGACGACGCCGACGCCGTCGAGGCCGAGTGCGAAGTGCGCACCGAACGGCTCGATCCAGGTGTGCGTCTCGGCGTAGTCCTCGGCACCGTTGCGCTGGTAGCCGATCGCGATGATCGCGGTCAGCACCAGGGTGACGAGCGAGAAGCCGAGTGCGACCTGCTTGGCCAGCAGCGCCTTCGCCTTGGGCACCAGCATCGTCGCCAGTGCCCCGACGAACGGCAGGAGCAGTAACAGGGTCAGCCAACCGATGTTCACGACAACCTCACCGCGAGGAGGGCGACGACCACGAATGCGGCGCCGAAGACCATGCTGAGTGCGTAGGAACGGACGAAGCCCGTCTGGAACCGGCGGAGCCGGCCGGACAGTCCGCCGAACAATGCGGCCAGCCCGTTCACCAGGCCGTCCACACCGCGGTTGTCCAGCCAGACCAGCGTCCGGGTGAGGTACTGGCCCGGGCGCATCAGGACCGCCTCGTTCAGTGCGTCGCCGTACAGGTCACGGCGGGCGAAGGTGGTGACCGGGGAGCCGGCCGGCGCCTCCCGCGGGATGTCCTGGCGGTAGCGCAGTACCGCGATGACGATGCCGACGGCAACCACCGCGAGGGTGATCAGCGTCATCACCAGGGCGCTGACCGGCGGGTGGTGCTCCTCGTGACCGACCACCGGCTCCAGCCAGTCGACGATCCAGTGACCGGCGAAGTACAGCGCACCGCCGGCCAGCGAGAGCGCGGCCAGGATGATCAGCGGCCACGTCATCACCCGGGGCGACTCGTGCGGGTGCACGTCCTCGGCCCAGCGCTTCTCACCGAAGAACGTCATCAGCATCACCCGCGTCATGTAGAACGCGGTGATGCCGGCACCGAGCAGCGCGCACAGACCGATGATCGTGTTGTCCGCGAACGCGGCCTCGATGATCTTGTCCTTGCTGAAGAAGCCGGCGAACGGCGGGATGCCGAGGATGGCCAGGTAGCCGAACGCGAAGGTGACGAAGGTGACCTTCATCGGCACCCGCAGGGCACCGTAGTGGCGCATGTTCACGTCGTCGTTCATGCCGTGCATCACCGAGCCGGCGCCGAGGAACATGTTGGCCTTGAAGAAGCCGTGGGTGAGCAGGTGGAAGATCGCGAACGCGTACCCGGCCGGGCCGAGACCCGCCGCGAGCATCATGTAACCGATCTGGCTCATGGTCGAACCGGCCAGCGCCTTCTTGATGTCGTCCTTGGCGCAACCGATGATCGCACCGGCCAGCGCGGTGACCGTACCGACGATGACGACGGCGGTGGACGCAGCCTCGGTGTGCTCGTAGATCGCCGACGACCGGGTCACCAGGTACACGCCCGCGGTGACCATGGTCGCCGCGTGGATCAGCGCCGACACCGGGGTCGGGCCTTCCATCGCGTCCAGCAGCCAGGACTGCAGCGGCACCTGCGCGGACTTACCGCAGGCCGCCAGCAGCAGCATCAGGCCGAGCAGCGTGGCCCAGGTGCTCGACACGTGCTCCGCACCGGCGTTCACCGTCGCGAAGGCGGACGAGCCGAACAGCGCCCACATGCTCATCACCGCGAGGGACAGCCCGATGTCACCGACCCGGTTCACCACGAACGCCTTCTTCGCGGCGACCGCGGCGGAATCCTTGTGCTGCCAGAACCCGATCAGCAGGTACGACGCCAGGCCGACGCCCTCCCAGCCGACGAACACCAGCAGGTAGTCGGCCGCGAGCACCAGCAGCAGCATCGCCGCGATGAACAGGTTCAGGTACCCGAAGAACCGGCGCCGCCGCGGGTCGTGCTCCATGTAGCCGATCGAGTAGATGTGGATCAGCGAACCCACACCGGTGATCAGCAACACGAACAGGATCGACAGCGGGTCGATCAGCAGGGTGAAGTCCACCTTGATACTGCCGACCGAGAACCACTCGAACAGCCGGACCGTCTCGGACCGCTCCTCGCCGCCGAGGCCCTGCATCTGGACGAACAGCACAACGCCGCAGGCGAACGAGATCAGCGGCGCCACTGTCCCCAGCAGGTGACCCCACGCGTTGGTGGCCCGGCCACCCAGCAGCAGGATCGCCGCGGACACGGCCGGGACCGCGACCAGCAGCCACGTCAGCTCATGACTCATCGGTGCTTACCTCAGTACTTGAGCAGGTTGGCGTCGTCGACCGAGGCCGAGCGACGGGTGCGGAAGATGGCCATGATGATCGCCAGCCCGATCACGACCTCGGCCGCGGCCACCACCATCACGAAGAAGGCGGCGATCTGGCCGTCGAGGTTGCCGTGCTGGCGGGCGAAGCTGACGAACGCGAGGTTGGTCGCGTTCAGCATCAACTCGACACACATGAAGACGACGATGGCGTTACGGCGCACCAGCACACCCAAGGCGCCGATGCTGAACAGGATCGCCGCGAGCACGATGTACGGCTCGGTCGTCACAGCTTCTCTCCTTCGCCAAATCCGGAAAGGTCCGTGCTCTCGGGCTCCGACGGGACCTCGTCGCCGACCTCACCCGCGTTGAGCCTGCGGACCTCTTCGACGTCCGACCGCTCCGCGGCTTCGGGGAACACGGTGCCACGTGCCTGCAGCACCCGCGAAACCGAGGTCGGTGCGATCGACCCGTCCGGCAGCAGTGCCGGCGTGTCGACTGCGTTGTGCCGGGCCAGTACGCCGGGCGTCGGCAGCGGACCGGGGTGGACGCCGGACTCGGCGTACTTGCGGATCCGCTCCTCGGCGTGGTCGCGCTGGGTGCGCTTCCTCGTCAGCCGCTCCCGGTGCGCCAGCATCATCGCGCCGAGTGCCGCGGTGATCAGCAGTGCCGAGGTCACCTCGAAGGCGAACACGTACTTGCCGAACAGCAGCTGGGCGATCCCCTTCGGGTTGCCGTCCGGCTGCGCGTCGGCCAGCCCGGTCGGGTTGCCGTACACCGCGTTGCCGACGGCCGCGATCAGCAGGATCGCGAAGCCGAGGAAGGCCAGCCCGGCCAGCAGCCGCTGGCCGCGGATCGTCTCCACCAGGGAGTCGCTCGCGTCCACGCCGACCAGCATCAGCACGAACAGGAACAGCATCAGGATCGCGCCGGTGTAGACGATGATCTGTACGGCGAACAGGAACGGCGCGTCCAAAGCGGCGTACTGGATAGCCAGGCAGATCATCACGGTGGCCAGCAGCAGCGCGGAGTGCACGGCCTTGCGGACCAGCACCATCGCGATCGCGGCCAGCACCATGACCGGCGCGAGCATCCAGAACGCCACCTGGGCGCCGGTGACGAGCGGCATCACTTGCCGTCACCACCCTCAGCCGGTACGGCGGCACCGGTCAGTCCGAGGTAGTAGTCCTTCTCGGTGGTGCCGAGCTGCATCTCGTGCGGCGGCTCCTGCATCCCCGGCAGCAGCGGCGCCAGCAGGTCCTTCTTCTCGTAGATGAGGGACTCGCGGGTGCGGTCAGCCAGCTCGTACTCGTTCGTCATCGTGAGCGCCCGGGTCGGGCAGGCCTCGATGCACAGACCGCAGAGGATGCAGCGCAGGTAGTTGATCTGGTAGACGCGGCCGTACCGCTCGCCCGGGGAGAACCGGCCGGAGGCGTCGTCCGCGTTGTCCGCGCCCTCGACGTAGATCGCGTCCGCCGGGCAGGCCCACGCGCACAGCTCGCAGCCGACGCACTTCTCCAGGCCGTCCGGCCAGCGGTTCAGCTGGTGGCGGCCGTGGAAGCGTGGCGCGGTCGGCTTCTTGTCGAACGGGTACTGCTCGGTGAACACCTTGCGGAACATCGTCCGGAAGGTGACCCCGAACCCGGCAACCGGATCCCAGAGGGATTCTTTGACACTAGCCACGGCTTGCTTCCTCGCTTCGGCTCGGAGTGTTGACGAGCGGTGGGGGCACCGGATACCCACCGGCGAAGGCGTCGAAGTCCTTCGCGCGGTCGTCCTCGGTGAGCTTCTCGGGCTTGGGCTTCTGCGGGATGAACATGGTGATGATCGCGATCAGCAGGACCACCCCCGCGGCCACCAGCAACGTCGTGCGGCTGAAGGTGGTCTCCCGGCCGACCGCGCGGACGGTGGCGACCAGCAGGATCCAGCCCAGCGAGACCGGGATCAGGATCTTCCAGCCCAGCTTCATGAACTGGTCGTAGCGCAGTCGCGGCAGGGTTCCGCGCAGCCAGATGTAGAAGAAGATGAAGAGCATCATCTTGCCGACGAACCACAGCACCGGCCAGAACCCCGAGTTCGCGCCGTCCCAGATCGAGATCGGCCAGGGTGCTCGCCAGCCGCCCAGGAACAGCGTGGTCGCCAGCGCCGACACGGTCGCCATGTTGATGTACTCGGCCAGGAAGAACATCGCGTACTTCATCGACGAGTACTCGGTCAGGAAGCCGGCCACCAGCTCGCCCTCGGCCTCCGGCAGGTCGAACGGCGCCCGGTTGGTCTCGCCGATCATCGAGATCACGTAGATCACGAACGACGGGAACAACAGGAACGCGTACCAGCCGGGGATCGGGATGTCCACGCCGAACAGGCCGATCGACTGGTTCGAGCCCTGCGCCTCGACGATCTCCGAGGTGGACATCGAGCCGGCGAACAGGAACACCGTCACCAGCGCCAGGCCCATGCCGACCTCGTAGGAGATCATCTGGGCGCTGGAGCGCAGACCGCCGAGCAGCGAGTACGTCGAGTTGGACGACCAGCCGCCGAGCACGATGCCGTAGATGCCGATCGAGGCGACCGCCATCACGTACAGCACCGAGACCGGCAGGTCGGTGATCTGCAGCCGGGTGTAGGTGTCGGTGAACGGGATCTTCACCGTCGGCCCGAACGGGATCACCGCGAAGGTGAGGAACGCCGGGATCGACACGATCACCGGCGCGGCGACGAAGACGAACCTGTCGACGCCCTTGGGCATCAGGTCTTCCTTGAACATCAGCTTCATACCGTCGGCCAGCGACTGCAGCAGACCCTGCGGGCCGTGCACGTTCGGGCCGATCCGGTGCTGCATCCGGGCCACCACCCGGCGCTCCCACCAGATGTTGAACAACGTCAGTACGACGAGGAAGACGAAGACCAGCAGCACCTTCAGGCCGACGACCCACCACGGGTCACGCCCGAACCCTGCGTCCGGCACCGCGAGCGCGATGTTGCTCATGCGTTCCCTCCGGCGATCGTCACGATCGAGCCATGGTCTGCGTGCAGCGACCGGCGCACGTGCGAGTCGGCCGAGTTCGTCGGCAGCCACACCACGTTGTCGGTCATCGGGGTGATCACCACCGGCAGCCGGATCGACCCGGCGTCGGTGCTGACCACCAGCTCGTCACCGTCGGCGACACCGACCCGGTGCGCGGTGGTGCGGGAGATCCGGGCGACCGGCGTACGGGCGGTCGCGGTCAGGTGCGGCTCACCGTCGTTCGCGCGGCTCTCGTCGATCAGCATCCGCCAGGTCGACAGCCGGGTGGAGTCGAAGGCACCGAGCGACGGACCGGCCTGGTACGTCGGCTCCTGCGCGCGATCGCCGTCCCAGCGGCCGAGCTCGTCGAACTCCCGCTTCGCACCGGCCGGAGTGCTGAACCCGATCGAGCGGTCCATCTCCTGCGCCAGCGCGGCCAGCGCGCGGACGTCCGGCATCGCGGCCGGGACTTTCAGCACCACCGGGAACGGCCGCTCGCGACCCTCCCAGTTGACGAAGGTGCCGTCCTTCTCCGCCGGCGGAACCACCGGGAAGACGACATCGGCGTGCTCGGTGACCTGCGAGTTGCGGACCTCGAAGCTGACCACGAACGGCGCCGCCGCCAGCGCGGCCAGGGCCGCCGCCGGGTCCGGCAGGTCGTCGATCTCGACACCCGCGACCACCAGCGCCTGCAGCGAGCCGGCGGCGGCGAGGATCTCGGTCAGGTCCCGGCCGACGGTCGCCGGCAGGCTGTCCACACCCCACGCGGCCTGCATGTCGACCCGCGCCTGCGGGTCCGACACCAGCCGGCCGCCAGGCAGCAGACCCGGCAGGCAACCAGCCTCGAGCGCACCCCGGTCACCCGCACGACGCGGGATCCAGGCCAGCTGAGCACCCGTGTCGAGCGCGACCCGCAGGGCCGTCGAGTACCCGCCCGGCACACCGGCCAGCCGCTCGCCGACGATGATGATCGAGTCGGCCCCGAGCGAAGCCAGCGCAGCCGCTCCGGTCTCACCCGCGTTCCCGAGATCAGCCAGTACGGCGGCCTCGGTCCCAGGCGACGCCGGTACGACGACCCCGTCGAGCTTCTCGATTCCGCGCGAACCGTAGGCCGCGACCGTGAAGACCTTGGTCCCGTGCGAGCGGACGCCCTTGCGGAGCCGCAGGAACACCGACGGCGCTTCCTCTTCGGGCTCGAACCCGACGAGCAGCACCGATCCGGCCTTCTCCAGGTCGACGAACGTCGTACCCAGACCGGTACCTGCCACCGCGGCGGCGAGGAAGTCCGCCTCCTCCGCGGAGTGCGGCCGGGACCGGAAGTCGATGTCGTTGGTGCCGAGGGCAACGCGCGCGAACTTCGAGTACGCGTAGGAGTCCTCGAGGGTGAGCCGGCCGCCGGTCAGCACCGCCGCGTTGCCGCGGGCCGCGGTCAGCTTCTCCGCCGCGAAGGTCAGTGCCTCCGGCCACGACGCCGGCCGCAGCTCGCCGTCCTCGCGGATCAGCGGGTGGGTCAGCCGGTCACCAGTGCTCGCGTAGTTGAACGCGAACCGGTCCTTGTCCGAGATCCACTCCTCGTTGACCTGCGGGTCGTCACCGGCCAGCCGGCGCATCACCTTGCCGCGCCGGTGGTCGACCCGGATCGCCGCACCGGAGGAGTCGTGCTCCGCCACCGACGGAACCGAGACCAGGTCGAACGGCCGGGACCGGAACCGGTACGCCGCGCTGGTCAGCGCACCCACCGGACAGATCTGGATGGTGTTACCGGAGAAGTAGCTCTCGAACGGCTCCTTCTCGTAGATGCCGACCTGCTGCAGCGCACCGCGCTCGACCAGCGCGATGAACGGGTCACCGGCGATCTGCTCGGAGAACCGGGTGCAGCGGGCACACAGCACGCAGCGCTCGCGGTCCAGCAGCACCTCGGCCGAGATGTTGATCGGCTTCGGGTAGGTCCGCTTGATCTCGGTGAACCGGGACTCGCCACGGCCGTTGGTCATCGCCTGGTTCTGCAGCGGGCACTCGCCGCCCTTGTCGCAGACCGGGCAGTCCAGCGGGTGGTTGATCAGCAGGAACTCCATGTTCCCGTGCTGCGCCTTGTCCGCCACCGGCGAGGTCACCTGGGTGCGAACCACCATGCCGTCGGCAACGGTGATCGTGCAGGAAGCCTGCGGCTTCGGCATCCCCCGGCCGTTGCCGGCGTCGGTGATCTCGACCAGGCACTGCCGGCAGGCGCCGACCGGGTCGAGCAGCGGGTGGTCGCAGAACCGCGGGATCTGGATCCCGATCTGCTCCGCCGCCCGGATCAGCAGGGTGTTCTTCGGAACCTTGACCTCGATGTCGTCGATGGTGACCGTCACCAGATCGGTGCGCTCCACCTCCGACCCGGCCGGCGGGTTCGCTTGGATCGTCATGCGCTTGCTCCAGCGGTAGCGAAGACAGTGCTTGCCATCGGGTCGAACGGGCAGCCGCCGTTCTCGAAGTGCGCCAGGTACTCGTCCTTGAAGTGCTGGATCGAGCTGGTGATCGGCGCGGTCGCACCGTCGGCCAGCGCACAGAACGACCTGCCGGTGATGTTCTCGCACAGGTCCAGCAGGGTGACGAGGTCCTCCTCGGTTCCCTTGCCGTGCTCAAGCCGCTCCAGGATCTGGACCAGCCACCAGGTGCCCTCGCGGCACGGGGTGCACTTGCCGCAGGACTCGTGCTTGTAGAACTCGGTCCACCGCAGCACCGAGCGGACCACGCAGGTGGTCTCGTCGAAGACCTGCAGCGCCTTCGTGCCCAGCATCGAGCCGACCGAGCCGACGCCCTCGTAGTCCAGCGGTACGTCGAGGTGCTCGGCGGTGAGCAGCGGAGTCGAGGACCCGCCCGGGGTCCAGAACTTCATCTCGTGCCCCTCGCGGATGCCGCCGGCCAGATCGATCAACTGCCGCAGCGTGATGCCCATCGGCGCCTCGTACTGGCCCGGCCGGGTGACGTGCCCGGACAGCGAGTACAGCGTCATCCCCTTGGACTTCTCGGTGCCCATCGAGGAGAACCAGTCCGCGCCGTTCTTGATGATGGCGGGAACGGACGCGATCGACTCGACGTTGTTGATCACAGTGGGGCAGCCGTACAGACCGGCCACGGCCGGGAAGGGAGGACGCAGCCGGGGTTGACCGCGACGACCTTCCAGCGAGTCGAGCAGCGCCGTCTCCTCGCCGCAGATGTACGCACCGGCGCCGGCGTGCACGATCACGTCCAGGTCGTAACCGCTGCCGAGGATGTTGGTGCCGATGAAACCGGCCGCCTTCGCCTCCTCGACGGCCTGCTGCAGCCGGCGGATCACGTGCAGGACCTCACCGCGGACATAGATGAACGCGGTCGAGGCGCGGATCGCGTACGACGAGATGATGACGCCCTCGACCAGCGTGTGCGGCGAGGCGAGCATCAGCGGGATGTCCTTGCAGGTACCCGGCTCGGACTCGTCCGCGTTCACCACCAGGTACTTCGGCTTCGGGTTGTCCTGCGGGATGAACGACCACTTCATCCCGGTCGGGAAGCCCGCGCCGCCACGGCCGCGCAGACCCGAGTCCTTGACCGCGGTGACCACGTCGGCCGGCTGCATCCGCAGTGCGGTCTGCAGCGCGTCGTACCCGCCGGAGCGCTGGTACGACGCCAGCTGCCAGGAACGGATCTGGTCCCAGTTGTCGGACAGTACCGGGGTCAGCATGGTCAGCCCTCCTTCTGGGTCTCGCCGGCCGGGCGGCCGCCACGGCCACCGGGTGCGGTCCAGTTGCGCTCCCGGGCCAGCCGCAGGCCGGCCAGCGTCGCCTTGCCGCCGGTCGGGCCCTCGTCGGCGCGGCCGTCGGGGAAGCCGGCCAGCACGCGCTCGGCCTCCCGCCAGGTGCAGATCGTCGCACCGCGCGGCGACTTCACCTCGGTACCGTCGCGCAGGTCGTCGACCAGCTGGGTCGCCGACTCCGGGGTCATGTCGTCGAAGAACTCCCAGTTCACCATCATCACCGGCGCGTAGTCGCAGGCGGCGTTGCACTCCAGGTGCTCGAGGGTGATCTTGCCGTCCTCGGTGGTCTCGTCGTTGCCGACGTCGAGGTGCTGCTTCAGCCGCTCGAAGATCACGTCCCCGCCCATCACGGCGCAGAGCGTGTTGGTGCAGACCCCGACGTGGTAGTCGCCGACCGGGCGGCGCTTGTACATCGTGTAGAAGGTCGCCACCGCGGACACCTCGGCGCCGGTCAGCCCGAGCACCTCGGCACACGCCTCGATGCCCTCCGGGGTGATCCGGCCCTCGACCGACTGCACCAGGTGCAGCATCGGCAGCAGCGCGGACCGGCCGACCGGGTACCGGGCGGCCAGTTCGCGCATCTCCGCGATCGTGGTGTCGGTGATGTTCGAGTCACCGGTGCTGTACGGCACCGGCTTGTCGGTCGCAGTCGCGTGGTTCTCGGCCATCTATCGGTCCACTCCACCCATCACCGGGTCAAGGCTGGCGACGGCGACGATCACGTCGGCGACCTGTGCGCCCTCGCACATGATCGGCATCGCCTGCAGGTTTGCGAAGGACGGGTCACGGAAGTGCGCCCGGTACGGCTTGGTGCCGCCGTCGGAGACCAGGTGGCAGCCCAGTTCGCCGCGCGGCGACTCGATCCCCACGTAGGCCTGGCCGGCCGGCACCCGGAAGCCCTCGGTGACCAGCTTGAAGTGATGGATCAGCGCTTCCATCGACTCGCCCATGATGTGCTTGATGTGGTCGAGGGAGTTGCCCATCCCGTCGGAGCCGACGGCCAGCTGGCTCGGCCAGCCGATCTTCTTGTCGGCCACCATCACCGGCTCGCCCTCCATCTTGGCCAGCCGGTCGGCGCACTGCTCGACGATCTTCAGCGACTCGTGCATCTCCTGCAGCCGCACCCGGAACCGCCCGTAGGAGTCCGCAGTGTCCCAGGTCGGTACGTCGAAGTCGTAGGTCTCGTAACCGCAGTACGGCTGGGTCTTGCGCAGGTCCATCGCGTACCCGGTCGAGCGCAGCGGCGGGCCGGTGATGCCCAGCGCCATGCAGCCGGTCAGGTCCAGGTAGCCGACGTTCTGCAGCCGGGCCTTGAAGATCGGGTTCGCGTTGCACAGCTCGGCGTACTCGGGCAGGTGCTTGTTCATCCAGGTGATGTACTCGCGGATCTTGTCCAGCGCACCCGGCGGCAGGTCCTGGGCGACACCGCCCGGCCGGATGAACGCGTGGTTCATCCGCAGGCCGGTGATCAGCTCGAACAGGTCGAGCGTCATCTCCCGCTCCCGGAAGCCGATCGTCATCACGGTGAGCGCGCCGATCTCCATCCCACCGGTGGCGATACAGACCAGGTGGCTGCTGATCCGGTTGAGCTCCATCAGGAGCACCCGCATCACGTTCGCCTTCTCCGGGATCTGGTCCTCGATCCCGAGCAGCCGCTCGACCGCCAGGCAGTACGCCGTCTCGTTGTAGAACGGCGACAGGTAGTCCATCCGGGTGCAGAACGTGACGCCCTGCGTCCAGGACCGGAACTCCATGTTCTTCTCGATCCCGGTGTGCAGGTAGCCGATGCCGCAGCGGGCCTCGGTCACCGTCTCGCCCTCGAGCTCGAGGATGAGCCGGAGCACGCCGTGGGTCGACGGGTGCTGCGGGCCCATGTTGACGACGACGCGCTCCTCGGGCTCGTCGCCGAGGCCGGCCACGACCGAGTCCCAGTCCTGACCGGTGACGGTGAAGACCTTGCCCTCGGTGGTGTCGCGAGTGGTCGCGTACGGGTCTGTAGTGGTCATCAGTTGTACGACCTCCGCGTGTCGGGCGGTGGGATGACGGCGCCCTTGTACTCGACGTCGATACCGCCGAGCGGGTAGTCCTTGCGCTGCGGGTGGCCCGGCCAGTCGTCCGGCATCTGGATCCGGGTCAGCGCCGGGTGACCGTCGAAGATGATGCCGAAGAAGTCCCAGGTCTCCCGCTCGTGCCAGTCGTTGGCCGGGTAGACCGAGACGACCGACGGGATGTGCGGATCGGCGTCGGGTGCGGACACCTCGAGCCGGATCCGGCGGTTGTGGGTCATCGACATCAGGTGGTAGACCGCGTGCAGCTCGCGGCCGGTCTCGTTCGGGTAGTGCACGCCGCTGACGCCGGAGCAGAACTCGAACCGCAGCGCCTCGTCGTCGCGCAGGTGCTGGCACACCTCGACCAGCCGCTCGCGCTGGACGTGCAGGGTGAGCTCGCCGCGGTCGACCACGACCTTCTCGATCGCGTTGTCGCCGACCAGGCCCTCGAGCCGCTCGGTCGCGCTGTCGAACCAGGAGCCGTACGGCTTCGGCGTACCACCGGGCAACGCGACCTGGCGGCGCAGGCCGCCGAAGCCGGAGGTGTCACCGGTGCCGCGGACGCCGAACATGCCCTCGCGCTGGTCCACCACCTCGGCCGCCGGGGTCTGAGCGTCACCGGCCGCCGACGTCGCCGGAAGGTTCTCCGGTTGCGTATCACTCACCGCAGCAGACCCTTCATCTCGATGGTCGGCGCGGCGGTCAGTGCGGCGGCTTCCTGCTCCGCCTGCAGGGCCTTCTTGTTCGCGCCGAGCTTGCCGTGCTGGATGTCGTCGTGCAGCTTGAGGAACGCGTCCAGCAGCATCTCCGGCCGCGGCGGGCAGCCGGGCAGGTACATGTCGACCGGGACCACGTGGTCCACGCCCTGCACGATCGCGTAGTTGTTGAACATGCCGCCCGACGAGGCGCAGACGCCCATCGCGAGCACCCACTTCGGGTTCGGCATCTGGTCGTAGATCTGGCGCAGTACCGGGGCCATCTTCTGGCTCACCCGGCCGGCCACGATCATCAGGTCGGCCTGCCGGGGCGATGCCCGGAAGACCTCCATGCCGAACCGGGCGGCGTCGTACCGCGGCGCGCCGGTGGTCATCATCTCGATCGCGCAGCAGGCCAGCCCGAACGTTGCCGGCCACAACGAGGCCTTCCGCATGTAGCCGGACAGGCCCTCGATCGTGGTCAGCAGTACGCCGGCCGGAAGCTGTTCCTCAACACCCATTGCTCAGTCCCACTCCAGCCCGCCGCGGCGCCACACGTAGGCGTACGCGACGAAGACGGTGACGATGAAGATGACCATCTCGATCAGCCCGAACAGCGCCATCTGGTCGAAGGCGACCGCCCACGGGTAGAGGAAGATGATCTCGATGTCGAACACGATGAAGAGCATCGCGGTGATGTAGTACTTCACCGGGAACCGCCCGCCGCCGACCGGCTGCGGGGTCGGCTCGATCCCACATTCGTAGGAGTCGAGCTTGGCCCGGTTGTAGCGCCGGGGTCCGACCAGCGCGCTCGTCACCAAGGTGCCCGCCACGAAGATCGCCGCGAGCACACCGAGAACGAGGATCGGTACGTAAGGGTGCATCGGGTTCCTGCTCCCTCCTTCAGCCGGTGGTCTGTCTGTCTGCGTTTCCGAACAGCACTGTGTTATCAGTACCGCTGTGGCTCATCTCACTCGCCCCGCCGGTTTCAGGCGGCCGGGGCGACCTTGGTGAGGCCGTTGATGATCTTGTCCATCACGTCGCCGTCGCGCGGATCGGTGAGGTTGGCCAGCAACTTCAGGGTGAACTTCATCAGCGTGGTGCGCGGCAGACCGTACTTCGTGCACAGCCGCATCACCTCCGGATTTCCGATCAGCTTCACGAAGATCCGGCCGAGCGTGTAGTAGCCGCCGTACTCCTGCTTCAGCGCCTTCGGGTACGCCGACAGCGCGCGCTCGCGCTGGTTCGGCTGCCGGTGCAGCGCCTGGGCGGCGACCTCGGCGGCGAACGCCCCGGACTCCATTGCGTACGGGATGCCCTCGCCGTTGAACGGGTTGACCATGCCGCCGGCGTCGCCGAGCAGCATCAGGCCACGGGTGTAGTGCGGCTGCCGGTTGAAGCCCATCGGCAGGGCCGCACCGCGGATCGGGATGGTCTGGAACTCGTCCCGGAACTGCCACTCCTCCGGGGTGTTCTTCAGCCACTGCTTCAGCAGGTCGGCGTAGTCGACCTTGCCGAACGCCTCGGACGTGTTCAGGATGCCGAGGCCGACGTTGACGGTGCCGTCGCCCATCCCGAAGATCCAGCCGTAGCCCGGCAGCAGGTTGCGCTGTCCCGGGTGCTGCGGGTCGTCGGCCCACAGCTCGAGCCACGACTCGAGGTAGTCGTCGTCGTGGCGCGGGCTGGTGAAGTAGGTGCGGACGGCGACACCCATCGGGCGGTCGTCCCGCTTGTGCAGTCCCATCGCGATGCTGAGCCGGGACGAGTTGCCGTCGGCCGCCATCACCAGTGGCGCCCGGAACTCGACGTCGGCACCGGCACGCCGGCCGTTGTCGTCGACCGGCTTGGCGGTGACGCCGACGATGAAGCCGCGGTCGTCGAGGATCGGCGCGGTGACGTTGGTCCGCTCGTGCAGCCGGGCGCCGGCCTTGACGGCCTGCCGGGCGAGCATCTCGTCGAAGTCCATCCGATTCCGGGTCAGGCCGTAGTTCGGGTGGCTGGACAGGTCCGGCCAGTCGAGCTGCAGCACGTGCCCGGCGCCCTGGATGCGCAGACCGTAGTTGCGGATCCAGCCGGCCTCTTCGGAGATGTCGATGCCCATGTTGATGAGCTGCTTGGTGCCGCGCGGGGTGAGCCCGTCACCGCACACCTTCTCGCGCGGGAACGCGGTCTTCTCCAGCAGCAGGACGTCGAGTCCCGCGGTGGCCAGGTGGTACGCGGCGGCCGAGCCCGCTGGTCCGGCGCCGACGACGATCACATCAGCGGTCTCCGCCTGCTGCCCGCTCGGCACGCTCTGGCTCATCTCATTCCCGGCCTGGAAGTTGGGGGCTGTGCGCTCGTGAATCGCTTCACGAAGCCTCGTCACCCGACAGTCTAGGACTGCCTGACGCGGACACGAAACCGGCCCTGAATCCCTTGGAGGCAACCGATTTATGTGCTGTTTCTCTTGCGAAATTAAGCCGGCTTGACCGCACGATGAATGGCGACCAGACCGCCGGTGAGATTGCGCCACTGGACCCGGGTCCAGCCGGCCGCCTCGATCGTGCGCGCCAACGGCTCCTGCGCGGGCCAGGCGCGGACGGACTCGGCCAGGTACTCGTACGCGTCCGGGTTGGTCGACACCGCCTTCGCCACCACCGGCACCGCCCGCATCATGTACTCCAGGTACGCGATCCGGAACGGCTTCCAGGTCGGGTGCGAGTTCTCCAGTACGACGAGCCGCCCGCCCGGCCGGGTCACCCGAAGCATCTCCTGGAGCGCGACGGTGACGTCGTTCACGTTCCGCAGCGCCCACGAGATCGTCACCACGTCGAACGTGTCGTCGGTGAACGGGAGCTTCAGCGCGTCGCCCGCGATCAGGTCGAGCTCGGGGTAGCGGCGCTTGCCGACCCGGAGCATGCCGACCGAGAAGTCGCACGACACCACCTCGGCGCCGGCCTCCCGCAGCTTGATACTCGACGCACCGGTCCCGGCGGCCAGATCGAGGATCTTCATCCCCTTCCGCGGCGCGATCTCGGCGAACGTCTGCGGCCGCCAGTGCAGCTTCTCCAGCCCCATCGTGGCCACCGCATTGGTCCGGTCGTACCCCTCGGCCACGTTGTCGAACATGGCCGCCACGGCATGCGGTTCTTTGCTGAGATCTGCGCGGGTCACCTGTCTAGTTGATCACGGCTGCGACAGGCGCCGAAATTCGCTGGACATCGGGCAGGCATACGCTTGCATCTCGTGAGTGCATCTCCATGGAGTGAGCCGGCCATCGAGACCCGGGGGCGGGCCGCGAACGAGGAGTGGTGCCGTGAGCTTGTCTGAGCCGGTCGGGAGCCAGGCTCCCCATCTGGTGATTCGCAGCCAGCGAGTCGACGGGGTGTCGGCACAGCTGATGGACCATCTGCCCGCCGAGGGCGGCCTGGCCTGGGTACGACGTGGCGACGGTCACGTCGGCTGGGGCGTCGCCGCCCGCCTCGACGTTGCCGGTAGCAACCGCTTCCAGGACGCGGTGACCTGGTGGCGAGACCTGGTCGGGGCCGCGGTGGTCCGGGACGAGGTCGGCGTACCAGGGTCCGGACTGGTCTGCTTCGGGTCGTTCGGGTTCACCGACGACGACCCGAGTCAGCTGGTCGTGCCCGAGGTGATCGTCGGCCGCCGCGGCGGGACCACGTGGGTGACCACGGTCTCGCCGGCGAGCTCGCTGGCCGCGCCGCCGGAGCTCGTCACGCACGAGCCGTCACCGGTGCACGACATCGCGTTCGCCGACGGCGCGCGGTCCGGCACCGAGTGGTCGAGCATCGTCGCGGACGCGATCAAGCGGATCACCGCCGGCGAGCTGGACAAGGTGGTGCTGGCCCGCGACCTGATCGCGATCGCCGAGCAGCCGATCGACCTGCGCTGGCCGTTGCGCCAGCTCACCGCGGCGTACCCGAACTGCTGGACGTTCTCCGTCGACGGCCTGATCGGCGCGACCCCCGAGCTCCTGGTACGACGGGAGAAGGGGCTGATCACGTCCCGGGTGCTGGCCGGGACCATCCGCCGTACCGGGGACGACGCGCACGACCTCGCGTTGGCCGCGTCGCTGGCCCGGTCCAGCAAGGACCTGGAGGAGCACGAGTACGCCGTACGGTCGGTGGCCGAGGCGCTCAAGCCGCACTGCAAGTCGATGAACGTGCCCGAGACGCCGTTCGTCCTGCACCTGCCGAACGTGATGCATCTGGCCACCGACGTCGCCGGCGTCGCCGCGAACGGCGCGAACGCTCTCGGCCTGGCCGCCGCGCTGCACCCGTCCGCGGCGATCTGCGGTACGCCGACCCCCGTCGCGCGCGACCTGATCGGCGAGATCGAGGGGATGCAGCGCGGGCGCTTCAGCGGCCCGGTCGGGTGGATGGACGCGGCCGGCGACGGCGAGTGGTGCATCGCGCTGCGCTGTGGCCAGGCCGATCCGGACGATCCGCGCCGGATGCGCCTGTACGCCGGCGCGGGCATCGTGGCCGGCTCCGATCCGGTCGCCGAACTGGCCGAGACGAACGCCAAGCTGGTTCCGATGAGAGACGCGTTGGGAGACTGACTGTGAAGCTCACCAAGTTCGCGCATGCCTGTGTCCGGCTGGAGAAGGACGGCAAGGTCCTGCTGGTCGATCCGGGAACGTTCAGCGAGGACGCCGTGTTCGAGCGCGCCGACGCGATCCTGGTCACGCACGAGCACCCGGACCACCTCGACGTCGAGCGGCTCAAGCTGCTGGATGCGCCGGTCTACACCAACGCCGGCGTCGCCGCGCAGCTCGCGGACCTGGGCGACCGGGTCAGCGTGGTCGCGGACGGACAGTCCTTCGACGCGGCCGGTTTCGCGGTGCGTGCCTATGGCAAGGACCACGCGGTGATCCTGCCGGAGCTGGGTGTTCCGTGCGAGAACGTCGGCTACCTGATCGAAGACGCGGTCTACCACCCGGGCGACTCGTTCACCCAGCCCGACCGGTCCGTGCACACCACCCTGGTCCCGATCTCCGGTCCGTGGTTCTCGCTGCCGCCGGCGATCGAGTACGCCCGCGCCATCAAGTCCGAGCAGACCATCGGCATCCACGACGCCCTCCTGAGCCCGGTCGGCCTCGGCATGATGAAACGCTTCCTCACCGAACGCGGCGGCCACCCCTACCTCGCCCTCACCCCCGGCGAATCCACCAACCTCAACTGACATTCCCATGCAGCGGGCGCCGTCCAGCCTGGCTGCAAAACGACAGGACGCATACGCCCACTGGCGACCACTCCCCGCCTGAACCCACCGGGTATCCGACCCGATCGCCGGACACCTCCTGTCGAACTGCACCGTGAGCGCGTCAGGCAAAGGCGTAGTCGACGAAGTCCTGGATGGGGCGGTAGCCGATGGCGGCGTAGATCTTGTTGGAGGTGGGGTTGGCCAGATCGGTGGTCTGCTCGACGAACTGGTCGAGTTTGTGCAGGCGACTCCGCTCCGATTCACGGCAGCTCCTGCCGGTCCTCTCCGCATACAACTCAGCGAACGCACAAGCCGCATCCGCCGGTCCGGAGACCCCGATCGACCGCGGTGAAGCGCCGGCCAGCGGGTCGACCACCACCGGCACCAGGTCGATCGGCAGGCTCCCCAGGTTGATCCCGCGCAGCGCCGTACTCAGCACCGCGCCGACCATCTCGTCGCCGTCGTGCACGGACACGAACACCGGCGGCTCCGGGTCGGCCAGGATGCCGTGGACGCGGTCGGCGGTGTTGCTCAGAATCACCGTGTTGAGGACCGGATCGCGTTGCAGGAAAGGGAAGACGAGTTCCTTGAACGTGGCCGGGTCGCTGGTGGTTCGGACGATCATGCGGGGAACTCGAGGTCGACGAAGTCGGCGACCGGGCGATAGCCGGCCACGTGGTAGATCTTGTTCGAGGTCGGATTGGCCAGGTCGGTGTAGAGGCAGGCCTGGTTGCCCTGCGCAAGGATCTCGGCGGACACGTGGCTGGTGAGCGCACCGGCGTACCCGTGCCGGCGGCGCTCGGGCGGTGTGTAGACCGGCCCGACCCGGCAGACACCGAAGAGCGGGCGGTGGTACCCGACCATGCTCACCGGCTCGCCGCCGGTCTCCCAGATCCACATGGTCTTGTTCTTCAGGTGGTCCTTGGCCCAGTCCAGGTAGTCACCGCCGAGCTCCTCCGCGAACCCGTCCTTCGCCCAATCCGCGACCAGCTCGATCTCCCCGTCCGTCATCAGCCGAGGTGAGCCGTCCGCCGACAGCGGTGTCAGCGTGCCGAGCTTGTGAAGGCGAGTCGCCTTGCTCTCGGTCGCCGTACCGCCTCGCCGCTCGCACCAGCGGTCGGCGAACCGCCGGGCGGCCGGGCGATCACCGGCCACGCCGATCTGATCAGCGAGTACGTCGAGATATGCATCGGCGACCGCCTCGGCGTACTCGGCCTGCAGCGCGCCGAGGTACACCATCCGCCCCGGGGTCCGCATCGCCGCGCCGACCACCTCGCCGGATGCGTCGTGGACCGAGACGTAGTACGACGGCTCACCCTCCGAGCGGTACGTCCCGGCGGCGCGCTCGTGGACGTTGCTCATGATGATCGTGTGCAGCACCGGATCCTGTTGCAGGAAAGGGAAGACCGTCTGCTCGAAGACGGCCGCGTCACTCGTCACACGCACATCCATGCCTCCGGAGACTACGCCTGCAGACCCGCAACGGTCGCCCGGATTTACACTGCGGCTATGTCCACCACGCGGTTGCTGCTGCTCGGGGTCGTGCGGATCTTCCAACCGGCCTACGGGTACCAGCTACGCCGCGAGCTGCTCACCTGGAACGTGCAGGAGTGGGCGAACATCAACCCCGGCTCGATCTACACCGGTCTGCGGACGCTGGCCAAACACGGCTATCTGCAAGAACTCGAGGAAGGGCCTGGGCACCGGCCCGGGCGTACGTCGTACAAGCTGACGGCCGACGGTGACACGGAGTACTTCACTCTGCTCCGCGAGATGTTGTGGACCGTGGATGGGTTCCACCCGGACCGGATGCAGGCAGCACTCAGCTTCCTGTGGTCGCTTCGGCGGGACGAGGTGCTGGCCGCGATCGAGGCGCGGATCGTCCAGCTCGAGCAGCGCAACAAGGCACAGCCGTTCTCGGAGCGCCAGATCCTGGAGGAACCCGGGACGCCGAACCACGTGGTCGAGATGCTCCGGATCGTCGACGCCCGCGACCGCGGCGAACTCGAGTGGACCAGGTCCTTCCGCAACCGGATCGCCGACGGCGCCTATTCGTTCGCGGGCGAACCGGCCGACTGGACGCCGGCCCCCGGCATGGTCACGCACTGGGGTGAGATCCCCGAGCCGCCCGAGAGCTGACGATTTTAATCAACATTGACTATTCAAAGTTGATTAGCAAGACTTGATCGCATGATGATCGAAGCGCGCGGACTGGTGCGTACTTTCAAGACCAAACGGGGGCCGGTGCAGGCCGTGCAGGGGGTGGATCTGGATGTCGCCGACGGGGAGATCGTCGGCTTCCTCGGGCCGAACGGGGCCGGCAAGACCACCACGATGCGGATGCTGGCGACCCTGATCACGCCGACCGCCGGCACCGCGACGGTGGCCGGCTGTGACCTGGCCAAGGACCCGGTCGGGGTCCGCCGCGGCATCGGGTACGTGTCGCAGAGCGGCTCGACCCTGCCGGAGGCGATCGCCGGCGACGAGGTCGTCGACCACGCCCGGCTGTACGGCGTACCGAAGGCCAAAGCCGCCGCGGACGGGCAGCGGCTGTTCGAGGAACTCGACCTGCCCGGCCTGTGGCGGCGGCAGTGCAAGACACTGTCCGGCGGCCAGCGGCGCCGCCTCGACATCGTGATGGGGCTGATCCACGACCCGAAGCTGATCTTCCTGGACGAGCCGACCACCGGCCTCGACCCGCAGGCCCGGGCGAACCTCTGGCAACACATCCGCGGCCTGCGCGACCGCGGTGCGACGATCTTCCTCACCACCCACTACCTGGACGAGGCGGACGCGCTCTGCGACCGGATCCTGGTCATCGACCACGGCAAGATCGTTGCCGCCGGCACCCCGGACACGCTGAAGCAGCAGGTCTCCGGCGACGCGGTCCGGCTCAGCCTCGCCGACGCCGGCCAGGCGCCTGCGGTAACCAAGATCGTCCAGGAATTGGATGGCGCGACGGCCTTCGAGACCGACGGTGACGTGGTCGGTTTCCGGGTCCCACGTGGTGGTTCGGTGCTGCCTGGCCTGCTCCGCCAGATCGATGCCCAGGGCATTGAGTTGGCCGGAGTGGAGGTGCACCGCCCGACGCTGGACGACGTGTTCCTGACCATGACCGGCCGCTCGCTCCGCGACGAGGATGCCCCGGCGGAGACCGAGAAGGAGGCGGTGGCATGACCACGCTTCGTGAGACGTGGATCGTTTTCCATCGTGCGATGCGGCTGACGCTGCGCAACCCGATGTGGGCGATCCTGATGCTCAGCCAGCCGCTGATGTACCTGTTCCTGTTCGGTCCGCTGCTGAAGCCGATCACGGCACAGATCAGCGAGGGCGCGACCACGAACGCCTACCAGGTGTTCATTCCCGGCCTGATCGTCCAGCTCGGCATGTTCGGCGCGATGTTCGTCGGCTTCGGCCTGATCGCGGAGTACCGGGCCGGCGTGATCGAGGCCGACCGGGTCACCCCGGCCTCCCGGATGGCCCTGATGGCAGGTCGGGTACTGCGGGATGTCGTCGTACTGGTCGTGCAGACGCTGGTACTGCTGGTCGCCGCGATCCCGCTCGGCCTGCGGGCGCCGTGGGGCGGCGTACTGCTGTCACTGGTGATCGTTGCCCTGCTCGGCGCGACGTTCGCATCGCTGTCGTACTCGGTCGCTCTCATCACCAAGAGCGAGGACGCGCTGGCCCCGCTGCTGAACGGGATCGCGATGCCGCTCCTGCTGCTGTCCGGCATCCTGCTGCCGATGCAGATCGGCCCGACCTGGCTGCAGCGACTGTCCGACATCAGCCCGCTCAAGCACGTGGTGAACGGGGTGCGGGCGCTGTTCCGCGGCGACATCGACAACAGTTCGTCGCTGTGGGGTCTGTTCTGGGTCGTACTGCTGACCATCGTCGGGCTGACGGTCGGCGCAAGGACCTTCCGCAAGGAATCCGCGTAGGTAAGGCGTTGTTCATCGGGGAGTCGCCCACGGCCGTTATTTTGCGGCCATGCGCTCGCCGATGGTCCGTGGGGTGGTCGGCTCCGTCGTAGTCGCCGTGGCGAGCCTGGTGACGTCGGTGGTGCCACCCTCCTCGTGGGTGGCGTCGTTCCCGATCACCGGCGAACTGCGGACCACTCTGCCCGGCCGGATGGTCGGACTGTCGTTCATGGTGGCCGGGCTCGGGCTGATGGCCTGGGCCTGGCTGTCCGTGGGCCGGCAGGTCATGGCCGGGCTACGACCTCCAGTACTGCGCATGACGGCGTACTGGAGCCTGCCACTGCTCCTGATCCCGCCACTGTTCAGCCGGGACGCGTGGAGCTACGCCGCCCAGGGTGCCCTCGTGGCGGAGGGTTTCAACCCGTACGACGTGGGCCCTGGCGTACTGTCCGGCCACATCGTCGAGGCCGTCGACCCGATGTGGATGCAGACGCCAGCGCCGTACGGACCACTACCTCTCGCGTACGGCGGTCTGGTCGCGCGACTCACCATGGACCCGTACGTGCTGATGCTGGCGCACCGACTCCTCGCCGTGCTGGGGATCGTCCTGATCGCCTGGGCCGTGCCACGGCTTGCGAGGGCGTGCCGCGTGGACCCGGTCTTCGCGACCTGGCTGGTGGTCGCCAACCCGATGCTGATCACCCACGGCATAGGTGCCGCACACAACGACATCCTGATGCTCGGACTGGCCTGCAGCGCGTTCGCACTGGCCCTGACAGGCCGGTGGGGTACGGCGGCAGTCGTGGCAGGAGCCGCAGCCGCGGTGAAGCTGCCTGGTGGGCTGGTGGTGATCGCGATCGCCGCAGTGATGAGTCCCCTGGCCGGACGGGCTCTTCGCTTCGCCAGTCTGGCTATAGCCGGCGCGGTGTCGGTGCTCACGCTGGTGACCATCGGTGAACTGACCGGTGTGGGCTCCGGCTGGCTCGGCGCCCTCGACGTACCCGGATTGGTCCGCTCACCCTTCTCCATCGCGAACCTGATCGGCATGGCCGCGTCCGGCGTACTGGGCTGGCTGGGCGAAGACACCGCCGCCGAACAAGCCCTCCAGATCGTCCGACTGGTCGGAATGATCGGAGCCGTCACGCTGATCGCCGTACTGAGCCTCCGCTCGTCCATCCACCACGCAGCCCGCGCAGTAGGCATCGCCCTACTAGCCGTCGTCTTGCTAGGCCCCTCAGCCCACGACTGGTACTTCCTCTGGTGCCTACCATTCCTAGCCGTAGCCCGCCCCGGCCGCCGCCTCACCACCACCATCACCGCCATCAGCCTCATCTTCACCCTCGCCGCCCCCCTCAACTCCTCCCTCCGAGGCGCCACCATCCCCATCCTCACCACCACAGCCCTGGTAATCGCCGCCATAGCCCCCCTCCTCAACCACCTCCGCACGCTGCACCCTCAGCTGGGCGGCAGAGGACGGCCGGACAAGACGGTAGGGACTCGCGTGGTGGACTCGATCCGAACGCGCAGCAACGGCGAGATCCGGCCCGCGACGTCGAGCACCCGCCGGTAGGCACCTGCCAGGTCCTGAAGGTGGATCGGCTCGTGGTGTGCAATCCGGTTGCGCAGTAGTCGGAGCTCATTCAGCTCCGAGTGCAAAATGCCACGACGCACCGGCCCTTCGAACGCGGCGTGCAGGCAGGGCTGCCAGAGCCGGCGGTTGTACTCGGCGGCAAGCAACGACCACCAGAACCCGAAGCTCAGCTCGGCGATGACTTTGCCGTGCACCTCCACACGCCGGCCACGAGTGGCACTCATCCGTGCGACGGCCACCTTCTGCCGGGTCGACGGAGTCAACCGGACCTGAGGATCGAGATACCACGGCAGGTTCGTCTGTCGTCGCCGCGACCAGTCGGCCAGCCTGCGGTCCATCGCGTTGCGCAGACCGATTTCGACGTAGTGCAACGACTCGTAGAACGCTCCGCTGATCGAGGAGTTCCATTCGTACAGCCGCAGCGCTTGCTCGGCGTCGCCGGCTGACGCGGCAAGGTACGGACGCAGGCGAGGGCGCGAGAGCAGATCGTCGATGGTCCAGGACGGGGATGCCACAGCTGGCCTTCCTTGCGGTGAAAGGGATTTGCCGCGCTGTGGTCCGTGCACTAGCCTGGAAGGCAAGTGAGAGCCCCGGGATTCACGGCGTACCGGCTTCGGCCAGGGAAACCCCCCGGGGCCTTTCTCTTTCTTCTGCGGGTGTTCTGAGCCCATCAGCGCGAAGCGCAGCCTAGCTCTCCATCACCCCGGCAGCCTGGTCCTTCCGGCTGTCCTGTGGATAACCACCTACAGCTGGGTTAGGGCGTTGAGTAGGGCTTCGGTGAGCGGTCGGTGGGTGGTCCTGGGGAGGCGGGCTTCTACTACGGAGAGGCCGGCGACTGTGGGGGTTAGGGCGGCGCGGAGGGCATCCGGGGTTTCGGCCAGGGTGTAGGGCGTGTTGCTGGCGGTGCACAGCGCTGACAGGTCGGTGTTGTGGGGGGTGCCGAAGATGCGTTCGAAGTGGGTGGCGTGGGTTGGGTCGCCTTGTTCGAGGGTGGAGAAGATGCCGCCGCCGTTGTCGTTGACGACGACGATGCGCAGGTCGGGGCGGGCTTCGTCGGGGCCGATGATGAGGCCGTTGGCGTCGTGCAGGAAGGCCAGGTCGCCGATCAACGCGTACGTCGGTCCCGCGTTCGCCAGCGCGGCTCCGACAGCCGTCGAGATGGTGCCATCGATCCCGGCCAGGCCGCGGTTGGCGATGGTACGGATCGGGACGACGGGGGCGAGGTCGAGATCGCGGACCGGGTTCGAAGAAGCGACCACGAGCATGCCGTCGGCGCCGACCGCTTCGCCGACGATCGCCGCGATCCCCGGTCCGGTGAGGCCGTCGGCGAGGATCTTGTCGATCACGGGACGGGCCAACTGGTCCGCATGCTGCCAGCGTTCCAGCCAATCGGTGGTGTCGTGGCCGGAGACCTCCAGCCCGGTGACGACGGCCGACGCGCGCCGGGCCGGGTCCGGCCACAGCCCGGTCGGCGCGACCACGATCACCTCGACGTCAGGCCGCGCCAGCAGCTTGGCGATCGGCCGCGACAGCGTCGGATGCCCGAACACCAGCACCCGCTCGATCTCGCCCGCCAAAGAGTTTGCCTGGAGCAACAACCGGTACGCCGAAATGACCGCGGGACCTGTCCGTGCCCGGCTGGACGGCTCGGCGAACAACGGCCAATGACCAGCTTCGGCAGCCAACCGCGCCGCCTGCGACGCCCCGTCCCCCGCAACCACCACAGTCTTCGGCCCAGGTGCGACAGCCGACGGCTGACCAGCTGCGGCATGCACAGCAGTCCAAGGCCCAGTACTGCGACCATCCAGCGACTCTGGCCAGTCCGGCCCGTCCGTAGGCACCAGCGGCTCAGCCAACGGACAGTTGAGCTGCACCGGCCCCGGATCCGCTGACCGGGCTCCCACTGCTTCAGCCACGGCCCGTGCGATCTGCGAGCGCCAGTACGCCACCTGGCCGACCTCACGGACCGGCGTACCCATCTCATGGAACAGCCGCACCGCAGACCCGAACACCTTCAGCTGGTCCGTCGTCTGATTGGCACCGCTCCCCCGCAACGCCGGCGGCCGGTCGGCGCTCAGCACGATCAACGGCAACCCGCTGTGCGACGCCTCCAACACGGCCGGGTGCAGGTTCGCCACCGCCGTACCGGACGTCGTCACCACCGGCACCGGCAGTCCGGTCCCGCGGATCAAGCCGATCGCCAGGAATCCCGCCGTACGCTCGTCGATCCGGACGTGCAGCCGCAGTCGTCCGTCACGATCAGCAGCAGCCAGTGCCAACGCCAGCGGCGCACTGCGCGAGCCCGGTGCGACCACGGCCTCCCGTACGCCGCAGCGGATCAGCTCGTCGACGACCACAGTCGCAAACGCCGTGGACGGGTTCATCCGGCACTCCTCTTCTGCACGCGGCTCATGCGCTCTTCCCACACAGCAGTCCTGGCTGCATCCGCCCGGGCCGCTTCCAGCAAGGCAGGGTCCGGCTGCACAGTCTTCACCGGCAGGAAGCCGTCCACCGGCAGCAGGGGCTCAGCAACGACATCACTGGTGAACATCGACACCGTGGCCAGCCCACACGCGTAGGGCAGCTCCGGAAGCGCAGCAGCAAGCGCAACCCCAGCAGTGATGCCGACCGACGTCTCCAACGCCGACGACACCACCACAGGCAGTCCCAGCTGCTCAGCGATCTCCAAGCACGCACGCACTCCACCGATGGGCTGCACCTTCAGTACGGCGATGTCCGCCGCCTCCAGCTTCTTCACCAGCATCGGATCCTCGGCCCGCCGGATCGACTCGTCCGCAGCCACGGGTACGTCGACCAGCCGTCGTACCGCGGCCAGATCCTCCACGGCCGCACAGGGCTGCTCGACGTACTCCAGATCGAATCGCTGGAGCTCCTTCAAGCACCGCACTGCTTCGTCAACCGACCAGCCGCCGTTGGCGTCGACACGCACCCGCCCCGACCCGATAGCGTCCCGCACGGCCTCCACACGTTCCAGGTCGTCCGCCAACGTCTGACCCGGCTCAGCCACCTTCACCTTGGCAGTGCCACACCCAGACGCCCGCACGATCTCTGCGGCAACCTCCGGCGTTACTGCAGGCACAGTGCAGTTCACCGGCACGGCGGAACGCACCGGAGCCGGCCACCCGTCGACAGCCGCTTCACGCGCAGCCTGCAGCCAGGAGACACACGTGTCGTCGTCATAGTCCAGGAACGGACTCCATTCGGCCCAGCCCGCGGGACCCTCGAAGAGCATGCCCTCGCGCACGGTGATCCCGCGGAACTTGTTCTTCAAGCCGATCGAGTATGTGATCACCGCACGGCCTCCAGCAGCCTCTGGCGATCAACCTTGCCCGAGGCAAGCATCGGCAACTCGCTCAACCGGATCACCTCGCGCGGCGCCCAGGTCCGCGGCAGCGTCTCGGCAACGTAGTCACGCAGCTCGTCCCGTCCGGGTTCACCGACGACGAAGGCGACCACTCTGGTGCCCCACTCCGCGTCGGGCACGCCCAGAACCGCGGCGTCCTTCACGTGGGAGTGCTCGAGCAACCGCGCCTGCACCGACGGCAGCGTCACGTTCACGCCACCGGAGATCACCACGTCGTCCAGGCGCCCGATCACCTGCAGCCGTCCGTCAACCAACTGCCCGCGGTCCTGCGTCCGGAACCACCCGTCACGCAGCACTTCCGCAGTCAGCGAAGGCTGGAGCCGGTACCCGGAGAACAGCGTCGGCCCTTTGATCAGGATCCGCCCGTCATCGAAGTCGATCGACGTCCCCGCCAGCGGCTCACCGGCGTACACACACCCGCTGGCCGTCTCCGTCATCCCGTACCCCGGTACAGCGGTGACTCCGGCCTCAGCGGCCCGAGCCTTCAGACCAGGTGGTGTGGCAGCCCCACCGATGATGATCCCGTCGAAGGAGCGCAGTGCATCCAGGTCCGTCTCCAGATAGCGGGCCAGCTGCGTCGGCACCATCGCCGTGTAGCGCCGTACACCTGTCATCGACGCGGCAGCCGCGCTGAAGCTCTCTTTGAGGATCACCGGCGCCAGGCCGGCGAGCACCGACCGGGTGAGGATCTGCAGGCCGCCCACGAAGTACGGCTTCATCGGCAGCAGCCACTGCCCCGGTCCGCCCAGTCGGTCGTGTGTGGCGGTGGCAGACGCGATCAGCGCCTCCCGCGACAGCAGCACACCCTTCGGCTCACCGGACGACCCGGATGTGGTCAGCATCACGGCACAGCCGTCCTCCAACGGCTCGTCCGGTTGCGCGGCGCGCCGGACCCGGGCGGCATCCGCCGGATCGGGTGGCAAGGGTGCGAACGCCGTACCACTGCCATCCAGTACGTCGGTAAGCGCGGACAGCACGGCATCCGGCGTACCGGGGACCAGGCGCAAGGTAGACATGTCAGCAACGAGCGTACGGCCCGGCCGTGACCGCCCCACCCGCGGCTGACACAATCGGCAGTCATGGCCACCCCTGCCCAGTGGATCGAAGGCGCGCGCCCACGCACGCTGCCCGCCGCGATCGCTCCTGTCCTCGTCGGAACCGGTGCAGCCGCCTACCTGGACGGCTTCGTCTGGTGGAAGGCCCTGCTAGCTCTCGGCGTCGCTCTGGCCCTGCAGATCGGGGTCAACTACGCCAACGACTACAGCGACGGCATCCGCGGCACCGACGAGAACCGGGTCGGTCCACTGCGCCTGGTCGGCTCCAAGGTCGCCACTCCGGGACAGGTGAAGACCGCAGCCTTCACCTGCTTCGGTGTGGGCGCCGTACTCGGAATCATCCTGTGCGCGACCTCCAACTGGTGGCTGCTGATCGCAGGAGCGGCCTCACTGGTCGGTGCGTGGTTCTACACGGGCGGCAAGAAGCCATACGGCTACAGAGCGCTCGGCGAGGTCAGCGTCTTCCTGTTCTTCGGCCTGGTCGCCGTACTGGGCACTACCTACGTGCAGGCGGAAACACTGAGCTGGACAGCACTAGCCGGTGCCGTAGCCATCGGCTCGATCGCCTGCGCACTACTGGTCGCCAACAACCTGCGCGACATCCCGACCGACACGGTGACGGGCAAGCGCACACTGGCCGTCGTACTGGGCGCGGCCCGCTCACGCCAGCTGTACGCCGCCCTGATCGCCCTGGCCTTCATCCTCGCAGCCGTCTCAGCTCTCGCGACCCCGTGGACCCTCCTGGCGTTCATTGCGCTCCCACTGGCCGTCAAAGCAGTCAAGGTAGTCGTCAGCGACGCAGTAGGCCCGGCACTCATCCCCGTCCTGAAAGCCACCGGCCTAACCGAACTGGCCTACGCCATCGGCCTAGCAGTAGGCCTCACCCTCGGCAGCTAACTGACCCACGCGTGCCACGCGGCCACTCCTTCGTCGTGTCCACTACGCCCGCTCCCGCCCACCCTCCGGCTCATCGCCGCCGCATCCTCGCCGGGCTACCGCCCGAGAGGTCTTTGCAAGAAGCGTTGAGCACGCCGGTCTCGCTCCGGCGGGCGGTAGCCCTCAAGGAAAGTCGGGTGGGCGGGAGCGCGCGTAGCTGGCGCGACGCAGGAGCGACTGCGTAGCACGCGGGGGTTAAGCGCCCGGCTCGCGCCAGCGGCCGGTGGTGGCGAAGGTTTCGAGGGTGGTCATGTAGGGGGCGATGTCGATTCCGTTGGTGCGGAGCCAGGCGTCGTCGTAGTACGTGTTGCCGTAGCGTTCGCCGCTGTCGCAGAGCAGGGTGACGATGCTGCCGCGGGCCCCGGTGCGGCGCATTTCCTCGGCCAATCGCAGGGAGCCCCAGAGGTTGGTGCCGGTCGAGCCGCCGACCAGGCGGCCGGTGACTCGGGAGCAGAAGCGCATGGCGGCGATCGAGGCGGCGTCCGGGACCGAGATCATCCGGTCCACGACGCCGAGCACGAACGACGGCTCGACTCGCGGCCGGCCGATTCCCTCGATCCGCGACGGGCGGCCGGTGGAGAAATCGTCGGCACCGGCCTCGTACCCCGGAAAGAACGCCGAGTTCTCCGGGTCTACCACGCACACCGAGGTGTCGTAGCGCTGGTAGCGGACGTAGCGGCCGATGGTGGCCGACGTACCGCCGGTGCCGGCGCCGACCACGATCCAGGTCGGGATCGGGTGCTGCTCGAGGCTCAGCTGGCCGAAGATCGACTCGGCGATGTTGTTGTTGCCACGCCAGTCGGTGGCGCGTTCGGCGTACGTGAACTGGTCCATGTAGTGGCCGCCGGTCTCCTCGGCGAGCCGCTTGGCCTCGCCGTAGATCTGGCCGGACCGCTCGACGAAGTGGCAGCGGCCGCCGTAGAACTCGATCAGCTCGACCTTCTCCGGGCTGGTCGAGCGCGGCATCACCGCGATGAACGGGAGGCCGAGCAGGCGGGCGAAGTACGCCTCGCTGACCGCGGTGGAGCCGCTGGACGCCTCGATCACGGTGGTGCCCTCGCGGATCCAGCCGTTGCACAGCGCGTACAGGAACAGCGACCGGGCCAGCCGGTGCTTGAGCGAGCCGGTCGGGTGCACGGACTCGTCCTTGAGGTACAGGTCGACCCCGGTGAGCTCGGGCATCGGGAACACGTGCAGATGTGTGTCCGCGCTCCGGTTCGCGTCGGCATCCACGATCCGGATCGCCTCGGAGACCCAGGCTCGCGCCTTGTCGTCGCGCCGATCAACCTCACGACACACCGCGTCAACCTCACTCATGCGGGCCAGGCTAGATGCTAAGGACCGGATTTGAGTATTCCTACGCTCGGTCACCGGCTCGTCCCCGGGAACGATGAGACGCATGATGCCGATGGGTCCGATCGAGTTCACCCCCGCCGAAGTGACGCTCCTCCTCCTGGTCAGCTCGCTGCCGATCCTGCTGCTCGCCGTACTGCTCCGGCGCTACGACCGTCCCGCCGCCCCGGTGACCTCCGACCGGCCCAATCCGTGGGTTCGGCCGGGCGACCCCGGGGGCGAGCTAGGTTGGGGGGACATTCCGACCGGGCAGCAGGGGGAGCGATGAGCGAGCACGAAGAGCGGCCTACGCGGCAGCGGGCGACGTTGACGGACATCAGTTCGCGGGCGTGGGAGCACCCGGCGGACCGGGGCGCGCTGGTGGCGCTGCGGCAGCTGAAGGGGTTCGACTTCGTCCTGCGGAAGCTGTCCGGGCTGATCAACGAGCGGGCCTTCCGGCTGCAGTTCCTCGGCTCGGCGATCCGGGTCGACGAGCGGCAGTTCCCCACCGTGCATCGGCTCTACACCGAAGCCGGTACGACGCTCGACGTACGCCAACTGCCTGAGCTGTACATCACCAACAGCCCGATCTGGAACGCCGTCACCATCGGCATGGACAAGCCGTTCATCGTCGTCAACAGCGCCTTGCTGCAGGGCCTGGACGAGGAGGAGCTGCGGTTCATCCTCGGTCACGAGCTCGGCCACGCGCAGAGCGGGCACGCGCTCTACCAGACCCTGCTGCTCTGGCTGATGCGGCTCACCGGCGCGGTGAACTGGCTGCCGATCGGTGCTCTCGGCATCCGTGCGATCATCGCCGCCCTGCACGAGTGGTCCCGCAAGGCCGAGCTCTCCGGCGACCGGGCCGGCCTGCTCGCCGTACAGGACCCGGCCGTCGCGCTGCGCGTCCAGATGAAGCTGGCCAGCGGCGGTCAGCTCGCCGAACTCGACACCACCGCGTTCCTGGCGCAGGGAACGGAGTACGAGAGCGCCGGCGACCTGCGCGACAGCGTGCTGAAGCTGCTGCTGCTCGAGGCGCAGTCGCATCCGTTTGCCGTCATCCGGGCGCACGAGCTGCGGCGCTGGGTGGACGAAGGTGAATACACCCGGATCGTCTCCGGCACCTACCCGAAGCGGCAGGACGACGCCACCGCATCGATGACGCAGGAGGCGAAGAACGCGGCGAAGTCCTACTCCGACGCCTTCGCCCGGTCCCAGGACCCGCTGGCCAAACTCCTCCGCGACATGGGCGACGGCCTCGGCGGCGTCCGCGACTGGGTCTCCACCAGGTTCCCACCCCGCTGATCCGTCCCTGGACAGACGAAGGGCCCGCTTCCCCCTCCCGGGGAAGCGGGCCCTTCGAGCTTCAAGCGGTCAGCCCATGTGGACCGGGCCGGACTGGCCGTCAGTGGCCAGGTCCTTGTGCTTGATGGACAGGCCGACGATGGTGACGACGGCCGCACCCAGCATCAGGAACGTCGACCAGAGGAACGCGCGGGTGAACCCGTGCGTGGTGGCCACCGCGGTGAACTGTCCCTCGAGCTGCTTCAGCTGCTCGGGCGTCGAGCCGTCCTGAGCCGCCTTCTGCAGACCCGGAGCCAGCTCGGTGAACTTGTCCTTGATCGCGTTGGCGGAGATCGTGCCCAGCAGCGCCAGGCCGACCGCACCACCGATCTGCTGGACAGTGTTCAGTACGGCGGATCCGACCCCGGAGTCCTCGTTGGCGACCCCGCTGACCGCGGTCAACGTGAGCGGCACGAAGATCAGCCCCATCCCGAACGACAGCAGCAGGATGAACGGCAGCAGATGGGTCAGGTACGTCGAGTCCACTGCCAACTGGCTGAATCCGAACATGCCGCCGGCCACCAGCACGCCACCGGCACCGGAGATCCAGCGCGGGTCCATCTTCGCCACCAGCGTCGAAGCGACCTGCGCCGCGGCCACGATGCCGACACTGAACGGCAGGAACGCGAACCCGGTCTTCAGCGCGCTGTAGCCCATGATGTTCTGCACGAAGATGCCCAGGAAGTAGAACATCGAGAACATCGCCGCACCGACGACCAGCATCACGAAGAAGCTGATCCCGCGGGTCCGGTTCGCGAGGATCCGGAACGGCATCAGCGCGTGCTTCGACCGCGCCTCGATACCCAGGAAGACCGCGAGCAGGCCCAGGCCGCCGAGGATGAACAGCAGCGTGAGCGAGTCACCCCAGCCGTCCGTCGCCGCGTGGGTCAGGCCGTAGACCAGCGAGGTCAGACCCAGCGTCCCGGTGATCGCACCCGGCAGGTCGAACTTGCCGGTCTGGCGCTCCGACTCACCCAGGAAGCGGAAGGCGAGCACCGCGACCAGCAGGCCGATCGGGGTGTTGATGAAGAAAGTCCACCGCCAGTCCGCCTCGGTCAGCGCACCGCCGAGGATCAGGCCGACGGCCGCGCCGGCGCCGGACATCGCGGCGTACACGCCCATCGCGCGGTTGCGCTCCTTCCCGGCCGGGAAGGTGGTGGTGATCAGCGCGAGTGCGTTCGGCGAGGCGGCAGCGGCCGCGAGGCCCTGCAGGATCCGGCTGGCCAGCAGCACGCCCTCACTCTGGGCGATACCGCCGACGAACGATGCCACACCGAACAGCACGACACCGAACACGAATACCTTGCGGCGGCCGAGGATGTCCCCGATCCGGCCGCCGAGCAGCAGCAGACCACCGAAGGCCAGCGCGTAGGCGTTGACCACCCACGGCAGCGTGGCGTTGCTGAAGCCGAGCTCAGTCTGGATGTGCGGCAACGCGATGTTGACGATGGTGCCGTCCAGCACCACCATCAGCTGCGCCATGCTGATCAGCGCGAGCGCGATACCTAGATGGCGGTGGCCGTGACCGTTGCCGGCCTCGGTCTCCGAGTCGACCGGCCGGTTCTCCGGCGGATCGGCCTTGACGACGTCTTCGGACATGAATATTCCCCTCTTGGGCGTAACTACGTTTGATTGCTGCGGACCGGCCCCTCAACCGGTCAGCTCGCCTGCGACCCCCGCGCCGCAGGCAGAATCACGTGATCGATGACGCGGAGGATCAGCTCGTCGGTGGGCGGGACGCCGAGGATGTAGGCGTGGTGCACGATCACCGCCGGCAGCGTCACCGACAGCAGCTCCACATCGACCTCGGCCGCGATCTCGCCACGCGCGACAGCGCGCTCGTAGACCTTCCTGGTCAGGTCCAGCCGGGGCGCCAGGAAGCGCTCCTGGAACGCCTTCTGCAGCTCCGGGTCCCGGTGCAACGCGGTGACCAGGCCGGCGATCACCGACATCGGCATCTCGTCGGTGAAGCCGCCGTCGCCGCACGACATCGAGATCAGGTCACCACGCAGGCTGCCGGTGTCGACGTCCTCCGGCAGCGGGCAGCCCTTCGCCCGGCTGATCGCGTCGACGACCAGGTCGGCCTTGGTGGACCAGCGCCGGTACAGCGTCGCCTTGCTGGCCTTGGCGGCCGTCGCCACCGCGTCCATGGTCAGCCGGTCGTACCCCAATTCGGCTACCACGGTCACGGTCGCGTCGAGGATCTCCTCCTCGCGACCACCCTCGACCCGGGGCCGATGCCGTACACCTGCTGACTCCACCACTGATCACCCTGCGTAGATAACTCGTCACCGATAGAACGAAACGGTTTCGTTTCATCCATCACTCTACGACTCACGTGAAGGAATGCACAAAGGATTTTCGCAGGATTTCTGGAGTGGCATAGCTCACTCTCCGTACCAGTCGAACACTGGTACGGCGTTCTCAGGCGAAGCCGCCCGATCGGGCAAGCGAACGGGCCGGCGACCGGCCCGGGCTACCGCCCGTCAGTCCTCGTCTTCGGCAGTGCGGGACTGCTCGATGCGGTGGGCCATCTTCTCCGCGCGGTGCTCGATCTTGCCGGCCAGCCGGTCGCGGGCGGCACGAAGGACGAAGATCGACAGGATCGACGAGACGATCAGGGCCAGCAGCAACAACGGGAAGATGGTCAGCCAGTTGTTCAGAGCGAACCACAGCACGGCAAAGCAGACAGCGAACAGAGCCGCCCGCAGCCCGGTGTAAATCGCGAATTCCTTCATCTCACACCCCAGCGTAGGAGTGCAGACCGGAGACCAACAGGTTCACTCCGACGAAGTTGAAGATGAAGACGAACCAGCCGACGATCGCGATCACCGCTGCCGGGCGACCACGCCAGCCGGCCGTCGCCCGCGCGTGCAGGTATGCGGCGTACACCACCCAGGTGACCAGCGACCAGACTTCCTTGGGGTCCCAGCCCCAGTAGCGGCCCCAGGCGTATTCCGCCCAGATCGGCCCGGCCACCAATACGCCGAACGTCCACAGCGGGAACGCGAACGCCAGCACCTTGTACGCCGTACCGTCCATCGCCTCAGCACTCGGCAGCCGCCGCAGCGAAGCCGACATGGTCCCACCGGCCAGCACCCGCCGCTCGGCCCGGGCTTTGATCAGGTAGAGCACCGACACCAGTCCACCCACGGTGAACGCACCGCCGGAGATGGCCGCTGCCGACACATGGATGACAAGCCAGTACGAGTGCAGCGCCGGCACGAGCGGTCCGGCCGGGGTGTAGAGCGCGAGAGTCGCGAGACCCAGGACGGCGGCCACTACCAGCGTGACCCCGAGACCGAGCCACTGCAGCCGGTAGCGGTGCACGAAGATCAGATAGACCGCGGCGACCGCGAGCGACGCCGTGATCGAGAACTCGTACATGTTGCCCCACGGCACCCGGCCGGCTGCGAGACCACGCGTCACCACACCGACCAGGTGCAGCACGAACGCCAGCCAGGTCAGCAGCAACCCAACTCGGCTCGCCGCCTCCATCCGCTCGCTCCCTGCCGAAGCAGCGTCGTCGGCAGGGCCATCGTCAGCAGGGTTGGCAACCGCGGCCGCGGCGCCCGTTGCGCCACTCGAGACCTGCTCGGAGCCGTCGGCAGCGACCAGCACCTCGGCCTTCTCCTCCACCGCAGCGGCGGCCGCCTTGGTCACGACCGCCCGGCCCATCGCCCATTCGAGCGCGTGCGACACCATCGCGAGTGCGTAGATGACAGTGGCAGTCGGGACCAACAGGTTGGAGACTTGCGCGAAGGTCTCCGGGCTCATGGCTGCTCCTGCTTACTCGATGGAACTGGTCTCAGGCTGTCGGTGATGGCCTGGAGTTCGTCGCCGAGCCCCCGCTCGGGTCCGCGGTCCAGGCCCGCGACCTCGACCACGGTACGCCCGTGCTCAGTTCGGACGCGCACCCAGGTACGGCGTGGATGCACGAACAGCGACCCCATCAGGCCGAGGATCGCGAGCAGAATGCCCGCCAGGGCGAGATCCGTGCCCGGGGTGTGGCTGACCTGCAGCTTCACCCAGCGGCTGTAACCGTCGAAGGTGAGCGACCCGGCCTTGTCCGGCAGCGTGACGCTCTGTCCGGGGGCGAGCTGGAAGCGCATCTTGTCACCGTTCTGCTCGAACTGGGTGAGCTTCGACTTGTCCAGCTGGTACACCGACTCCGGCTTCCCGGTCTCGGGCTGGGGCCGGCCGTAGTACGCCGTCATCACCAACTCGGGGTTGAGGTCGTCGGGAAACACCGAGACCGGACCGCGCTGGTCGATCACCGCGGTCGGCAGGAAGAACCCTTCGAAGCCGAGCTGGACCGGCCGGGCGTCCGGTGCCTTGATCACGCCGAACGACGAGAAGTTCCCGTCCTGTGGCAGGAACGGCGCTGGACCGGAGAACGCGACCTGTCCGGTCCCGTCCTTCACCGTCACCCGCGGCGCGTAGCCATGCCCGAGTAGGTAGACACTGCTTCCGTCGAGCTTGAGCGGGTGGTTCACCTTCAGGTCGTACGACTTCTCCGGTGCGTCCGGTGTCTCCTGGTAGGTCAGTTGCGCGTTGAACTCGCGGGCCGCACCGCGCTGCGGGCCGTCCTCCTGGAACTGCACCTGGAAGTCCTTCACCGTCAGCGAGAACGGCGGCAGGTCGTCCGCGTTGAAGACACGGCCGGGCGCGAAGTCGTCGTACTGCGCCAGCGAGTTGGAGAAACCGTTGCCCACGACAACCAGCACGGTGCCGCGATAGCCGAACAGCGAACCCCAGGCGACACCGATCAGTGCCAGGATGAGGGAGAAGTGGAAGAGCAGGTTGCCGGCCTCACGCAGGTAACCGCGCTCGGCTCCGACCGCGCCGTCGTACGGCTGGACGCGGAACCGGCGTTTGCGCAGCTCGCGGGTGGCGGCCGCCAGTACGTCGCCCGGCTCGTCGACGGTGAAACGCTGGTAGCCGGCCAGCCGGTTCAGGTTGCGCGGCGGCTTCGGCGGCCGGGCCCGGACGGCCTTCAGGTACACACCGAGCCGGGGCACCACACACCCGATCAGCGAGATGAACAGCAGCAGGTAGATGGCCGAGAACCAGGCCGACTTGTAGACGTCGAACAGCCCGAGCTTGTCATAGAGCGGCCCGAGCTTCGGATGCGCCTCGAGGAAGTCCGCCACCTTGATCGGGTCGATCGGGATCTGCGGGATGAGGGATCCCGGTACGGCGCCCAGCGCGAGGAGGAAGAGCAGCACGAGGGCTGTCTTCATCGAGGTGAGCTGGCGCCAGGTCCAGCGCAGCCAGCCGACCAGGCCGAGCGCCGGCGGCTCGTTGGGCGGCTCCGGCGGTGCGGCGGCGCGATCCTTGACCTCGGTCATGTCACACCGCCGACCCGAAGTTGCTGACCCATTGCCTGAGGTCGGCGGTCATCGAATCCCACACTCCCGTCAGCAGCAGCAGTCCCACCGCGATCATCAGTACGCCGCCGATCCGGATCACCAGCACCTGGTGGGCCCGGACCCACGCCACCGCGGCCAGCATCCGCCGGAACGCCAGCGCCGCCACGATGAACGGGATCCCCAGCCCGAGGCTGAACACCATCGCCAGGGTGGCGCCGCGCCCGGTGCTGCCCTCGGTCGCGGCCAGGGTCATCACCGTCCCGAGCGTCGGCCCGATACACGGCGTCCAGCCGAATCCGAACAGTACGCCGAGCAGCGGCGCCGCCGCGATCCCGACGGCCGGCACCCGATGCACCCGCAGATCCTTCTGCAGAAAGCCGAGCCCGCCCAGGAACACCAGTCCCAGTACGACGGTCGCCGCACCGAGCACCCGGGTGATCGCGGTCTGATGCTCGAGCAACGCATCACCGACAGCCCCGAAGACCACGCCGGTGAGGATGAAGACGGCCGAGAACCCGGCCACGAACAAAGCTGTCCCGGCCAGCATCCGTCCACGCCGTTCCGATCCGAGCTCGGCCGCGGACAGCCCGGTCACATACGACAGATAGCCAGGCAGCAGCGGTACGACGCAGGGCGAGAAGAACGAGATCGCACCGGCCAGCACCGCGATCGGCAGTGCCACCAGCATCGAGCCCGTCATCGACTCCGCGAACCACTCACCCATCAGCCGGTCGCGTCTTTCACCATTCCGAGGAGGGTGTCTTTGGTGACTTCGCCGACCACGCGCGCGGCGACCTTGCCGTCCTTGTCGATCACCAGCGTGGTCGGGATCGCCTTGGGCGAGATCTGACCGCGGAACCGGAGCAGTGCCTTACCGTTCGGGTCGTAGATGCTCGGGAACGTCACGCCGAACGCCTGGACGAACTTCTTCGCCGGCGCCTTGTCCAGGTCACGGGTGTTCAGCCCGATGAACTGCACCGACGGGCCGAGCTCCTTTGACGCCGCGATCAGATCCGGCGCCTCCTTGCGGCAGGGCGGGCACCAGGAGCCCCACACGTTCAGCACGACCACCTTGCCGGCCTGGTCGGCCAGGCTCCAGGGCTTGTCGTCGAGCGTCGTACCGGTCAGCGCCGGCGCCGGCTTGCGGTCGGCCGGCGCGAACACCGACACGTTGCCCGTACCGCTGACGAACCCGGACTGACCCTGCCGGTTCTCCGACGTCTGCTGGCCCGAACTGCAGGCCGTCGCGGCCAGCAGCACCGCGGCGACGACGAACGCCGTACGACGGAACGACATCACGCACCGCCCACGAACTTCTTCGGGTTCTTCACGGGCAGCAGGTCCTTGGCGGGTTCGGCGTAGCCGACCGAGACGATCGACTCGCCGTGGAAGGTGAACGAGGTCAGGCTGGCCAGGCTGCACTGCCGCTTGCGCGGGTCGTGCGCCAGCCGGCGGCCCTCGATCGCGGACCGGACGATCCAGATCGGCAGCTGGTGCGACACGATCAGCGCCTCGTGCCCGGCCGCCTTCTGCCGGGCGGTCTCGATCGCGTCCCGCATGCGCCGGACGAGCTGCTGATACGGCTCACCCCAGGACGGCTTGAGCGGGTTGCGCAGCAACCACCAGGCGCTCGGGTTCTTCAGCGCGCCGTCGCCGACGCCGAACTTCTTGCCCTCGAACAGGTTCGCCGCCTCGATCACCCGCTCGTCGATGTCCGGGGTCAGGCCGAAGACCTTGGCGATCGGCTCCATCGTCTCCTGGGCCCGCTCCAGCGGCGAGCTGACCAGGTGGACGATGTCGCGGCCTTTCACGTGGTCGGCCACGCGCTCGGCCATGGTGCGGCCGAGCTCGGACAGGTGGAAGTCGGGGATCCGGCCGTAGAGCACGCCGGTCGGGTTGTACACCTCGCCGTGACGCATCAGGTGCACGACCGTCGTTTCGGTCACCGCTGCCGTTCCCTTCAGTTCTGTCGTACTGCGGCTGCCGCGCGGGCAGCCGGGGCGAGGGCGGACTCGAGCTCGGCCAGCGCGTCATCGTCGATGGCGGCGCTGACGAACCAGGCCTCGAACGCACTCGGCGGCAGGTAGACGCCGGCGTCCAGCATCGCATGGAAGAACGCCGCGAACCGGGGCAGCACCTGGGCGTTCGCACCGGCGAAGTCCCGGATCTCGGCAGGTCCCTCCGAGGACTCCACGAAGAAGACGCTGAAGAGGTTCCCGGCCGCCTGAATGACGTACGGCACACCTTCCTTGTCCAGCGCGGTGCCGACCAGCCGCTGGATGGTGGCCGAGGTCTCGTCGAGCTTGGCGTAGACCTCGTCGGTTGCCAGCCGCAACGTGGTCAGGCCGGCCGCGGTGGCAACCGGGTTCCCGGACAGCGTGCCCGCCTGGTAGACCGAGCCCTCCGGGGCCAGATGAGCCATCACGTCGGCTCGCCCGCCGAACGCCGCCGCCGGGAAACCACCGCCCATCACCTTGCCGAACGTCATCAGATCCGGCTGTACGCCGTCGACGCCGTACCAACCGGAGCGGGTGATCCGGAAGCCGGTCATCACCTCGTCGGAGATGAACAGCGCGCCGTTGTCCGTACACACCTGGGCGAGGAAGGCGTTGAAGTTGTCGCGCGGCGGTACGACGCCCATGTTGCCGGGCGACGCCTCGGTGATCACGGCCGCGATCTGGTCGCCGTACTCGGCGAAGGCGGCGGTGACGGCGGCCTGGTCGTTGTACGGCAGCACGATCGTGTCCGCCGTGGTGGCCTCGGTGACACCCGGCGTACCGGGGATGCCGAGGGTGATGACGCCGGAGCCGGCCTGGGCCAGGAGCGCGTCCACATGACCGTGGTAGCAGCCGGCGAATTTGATGATCTTGGCGCGACCGGTGAACCCGCGGGCCAGCCGGAGCGCGGACATGGTCGCCTCGGTCCCGGACGACACCAGCCGGACCTTGTCCACCGGCGTCCGGCCGACGATCTCCTCACCGAGCAGGACTTCGGTCTCGGTCGGCGTCCCGTACGACGTACCGCGGGAGACCGCGGCCTGGACGGCGGCGGTCACCTCCGGGTGGGCGTGGCCGAGCAGCATCGGGCCCCAGGAGCAGACCAGGTCGAGATAACGGTTGCCGTCGACATCGGTGATGTGACATCGGTCACCCGATGCCATGAAACGCGGCACGCCGCCGACGGCGCGGAACGCACGCACGGGAGAGTTGACTCCGCCCGGGGTGACTGCGGAGGCCCTGTCGAAGAGCGCGGCGGACTGTTCTGTGTGGTCGGGCACGGCCGCCATTCTCCCCGACCCGCCAGCCGGTTCGGCGGGCGGGCAGGGTGGATCGGCCCCGATAACCGAGACCAGGGGGTTCACAGGTGCGTTGTTACGCGCCAGTATGGGTACCCGGTGACCGCTCGTACACGGTCTCGTCCGGCGCGTAACCCACGCACGGGGCGGACGTTAGACCAATAACGACGGCAACCGACACGACGAAATGACCCGTCTGCAGCGTGGGGCCGGACAGGTCGATGAGTCACGGAGGGGATCATCGATGGCGAAGGGCAAGCGCCGCGCCACGGGTAGCGGGTGGCGTCAGGTGGCGCCGCTGATCCCGTTGGCGTTGTTCGCGAGCGCGTTCACTGTCAGCGCCACGGACGATCCGGCAGTTGCCACGGCCTCGCTCGAGCAGGGTCTGGCCGGCAAGGATCCGGTCGTCGTACCGGCCACACCGATCGTCGCGCCGGCCAACGTGCCGGTGCCCGGTCAGGTCGGCCACGGTGTCGACCCCGGTGAGCAGCCGACCCAGGTCGTCTCCGGTCTGTCCCGCAACGGGATCCCCACGCTCGCCCTGAAGGCGTACTCCCGGGCCCAGCAGGTGATGGCGCAGGTCGACCCGGGCTGCAACCTGCCGTGGACGCTGGTGGCCGCGATCGGCCGGGTCGAGTCGAACCACGGCCGCTTCGGCGGCAATGCGCTGAACTCCCAGGGCGTCGCCGTCCCGGGCATCTTCGGCCCCCGGCTGGACGGCGTCAGTACGGCGCGGATCACCGACACCGACGCGGGTGCGTTCGACGGTGACGGCGCCTTCGACCGCGCGGTCGGCCCGATGCAGTTCATCCCTGGCACTTGGCGGTCGATGGGTGTGGACGGTGACGGCGACGGCGTCCGGAACCCGCAGGACATCGACGACGCGGCCATGTCGACCGCGGTCTACCTGTGCTCCGGCAAGACCGACCTGTCCAAGGCAAGCGACCTGAACTCGGCCGTCCTGCGCTACAACCACTCCCAGCAGTACGCCGATCTCGTGATCAGCATCGCCAAGGCGTACGCCGGTGGCAGCTGGATCGCGGTCGGCAACGGGACCGAGGACGACGACCAGGGCATCGACCGGGCCGGCGACCAGATCGGCGACCAGGAGATCGACGCCCCGGCCGACGACAACCTGCCGCAGGCGGTGGACAACCCGACGTACCCGAGCACGGTGAAGCCGACGCAGTCGACCACGCAGCAGACCGGCAAGCCGAGCACCGACCCCACCAGCAACCCGCCGTCGAGCACCACCCCGACGACGAAGCCGACCACCAGGCCGCCCGCGGACGACCCGACCGTCCCGACGCCGAAGCCGCCGACCACGACGACGCCGAGCGCACCCGGTGTGGCCACGCTGCAGACGGCCGCCGGCCTGATCGTCGGCACGGTCGGCAGCACGGTGGGCGAGCTGACCACGGCAACGAAGTACTGCCAGGCGGAGATGGCGAAGGTGACCATCACCAAGCCGACGCAGGACCAGCTGCAGAAGTGCGTCACCGCCTACCAGACCGGCGGCACCAAGGCCGTCGACCAGGTCATCCGCAACCTGCTGTCCCTGCTCGGGCTGCTGGGCGTTCTCGGCGGAGGCATCGGCGGAAGCTGACCTGGACTACTGGACCGGCGCGCCTGCCCCCACCCCTCCCTGGGCGCGCCCCTGGCGACGCCACGGAGCACCTCCCCCCGGCTTCGTGGCGTCGCCCTTTATCGTTCTACGGCCCAGGCCTTCTCGATCGTCTGGCTGATCTTGTTGCCCACCACATCGGTCGCCGTCACCCGGATGTTCGCGTACGACGCCTCCGCTGGAGCAACCGGGATCCGCGCACCCACCGTGCCGCCGAGTCCCCGCGGGCTGAGCGACAACCGCTGCCACGTCTTCCCGTCGTACGAGATCTCGGCGGTGGTCCGGAAGAGGTTCAGCCCGCGCACGCCCGGTTGGTACCCAGGTGTCAGCTCGAGCCAGCCGTTGGCCACCTTGTAGTCGACCTGCACGAGCGGCAGCACTGAGCGGGTCTTTGCCGGCTTGGAGAGGAAGTGCCACTCGGTGTGGGTCGCGGTCGAGGTGGTCGCCCAGCTCTTCGGGCCGCGCCTCTGGTCCAGGACCAGGTCGTACCAGGCGGCCTTCTCCGAAACCGCGAACTGCGCGACGGACCAGTTCTTGCTGCCGAGCTCGACCCCGTTGCTGCTGAGCTTGAGACTCGTCACGTCACCGCGGTCGCCCCAACCGTAGATGTCGCCGTCGCCGCTCACGTACTGGGGAATCGCGATCCGCAGCGCGTTCTCGAACCGGGCTGCGGGCAGACCCTGTGACTCGCTGCCGGTGGCGTTGTACGGGGTCGCGGGACGCATCAGCGGCTCCCACCAACCGCGGCTGACCTTCTCGTTCGGGCGGTAGCCGCGGGCGATGGTGTACTCCCACCCGGACTCGTTCCACTCCCCTGCCGACGTCTTCTCGTCCCAGGTGACGCCCTTGAGATCAGTGGCGAGATAGTCGGTGCGGGTGACCGGACCGGTGACCAGGCGGCTCGAGGAGAGACCGGTGGAAATGCCTGGCAGGTGGGCGATCCGCTGCTCGGTGTGCAGGTGCCACGCGTCGTTGCGGAGGAAGTCCGTGGTCACCGCTGCCGGGCGCATCTTCGCGATGTCATACGTCAGCGGGCCCCTCACCACAGACGGCCCGACGGCCAGGTCGTACCGGTAGGTGCTGTCGAGCAGACCGTTGAGCTGGAAGGTCACCGGCCCCTTCGCCAGCACGTCGAGCAGTTGCTTCCCCTCCTCAGCGCCCAGCAGGTAGAACGGGATGCCCTGCTCGGAGCCGGTCGACCAGAAGCCGGGCTTCTCGTTGTACATGAAGACGGCTCTGGCGCCGGCGTCCTTCGCCGCCTTGACCTGCTTCGCCACCTGGTTCAGCGACACCCACCGGATCAGCGCCACCTTGTCCTTGGCTCCGGCCAGCTCGGCCGCCGTACCGTCACCGCCGTTGTGGAGCGGCAGCTTCTCGTTCCCGACGAAGACAGTGCGGTTCGAGGCCTCGTCCGGGGTCGGCAAGCGGAAGCTGCTGCCGGTGCCGGCGACGTCGACGGTCAGCTTGGGCTGGGCGAGGTCCCAGCGCTGCACGACCTGGAAGGTGCCGTTGGCAACCTTTCCGAAGTCCTGCGAGTAGACGCCGTCGGCGACGCGTCCGTTGAACGCCCAGCCGGAGACCGCGTCCCGGTCGCCGATCTTGCGGTGCCAGGCGACGCCGATGCGCTGCGCGTCGGTCCGCAGCGGGGTCTTCACCGTCACCTTGTGCGCCGTCCGGGCGTCGAAGGTGAAGGTGCGGTCGCTGTCGATCCACTCGTCCGGATCGCCCATCAGGGTGACCGAGTTCGTCCAGTTGGCCTCGTCACCGCCCATCGCGTAGGCCATCACGCTGTACCGCCCGGTCGGCACCTCGAGGATCCGGGTGCCCGTCTTGTCGAACGCGATCGCCGCCACGTCGCCGGTGTCCTGGTTCCACAACTGGACACCGCTCGCCCCGGCCTTCGTGGTCGCGGGCTGACCGTCGCGCCCGATCCCCTTCACCGTCACCTGGTGCATCCGCCCGCCGGCCGCGAACCCGAGCCCAGTCCGGTACGACGTACTGCCTGAACGGGCCGTGAGGACGCCGGAATACTTGGCCGGCTGCGTCTTGGCCAGATCGAGGGTCACGGTGGCGGACGCCGTACCTCCGGCCGGGATCGTCAGCCGGACCGGGCTGACCGTGACCGCGGCGCTGACCTTCGCCGGCGACTGGGCGCCGACGGTCAGGTCGACGGTGACCGGCCGGGTGGAGTTGTTGCGGTAGGCAACCGTGCGGGTGACCGGAGCCGGAGCGGCGTCCCCGGTCCAGGACAGGTCGCCGAAGAACAGGTTCGCGGTGTCCGGCAGGACCTTCGGGTCGAGCGCCTTCGGGATGTCGATCCGGCCGAGGCCCTGCTGGTCGGCCCTTGCCGCGGCCGACGGGACAGCGGTCGCGGCAAGGGCAGCCTTGAGTTGCGGGCCGGTCCAGTCCGGGTGGCGCTGGGCCAGGATCGCGGCGGCGCCGGCGACGTGCGGAGTCGCCATCGAGGTGCCGCTCATCGCCGTGTAGTACTGGCTGAGCACGTTGCCCTGATCGGTGCCGGCCGCGCGGGCGGCCGCGATCTCGACGCCGGGCGCGGTCACCTCGGGCTTCAGCGCGCCGTCGCCGAGGCGGGGGCCGCGGCTGGAGAAGTTCGCGAGCTGATCGTCGCGGTCGACCGCGCCCACGGTGAGCGCCTCGGCCGCCGTACCGGGAGAACCAATGGTTTCCTCGGCGCCGGAGTTTCCGGCCGCGATGACGAACAGCGCGCCGCTGGACTTGGAGAGCTGGTCGACGGCCTGGCTCATCGGGTCGGAGCCGTCGGTCGGCCAGCCGCCGAGGCTCATGCTGACCACCTTGGCGCCCTGCTGGACGGCCCACTCCATCCCGGCGATCGCCTCGGAGTCGAGGCCGCTACCACTGTTGTCGAGCACCTTGCCGATCAGCAGTTCCGCGCCCGGTGCGACCCCCTTGCGCTTGCCGTCGGACGCCGTACCGAGGCCGGCCACGATCGACGCGGTGTGGGTGCCGTGGCCGTGCAGGTCCTGGACCGCCTGGTCGGGGATGAAGCTCTCCGAGGCGATCACCTGCTTGGCCAGGTCGGGGTGGCCGGCGTCGTACCCGGTGTCGAGGACGGCGACCTTGACGCCGCGGCCGTCGTACCCGGCCTTCCAGGCGGTCGGGCCACCGATCTGTTTCGTGGACTGGTCGAGGGTGGCGTGGGTGCGGCCGTCGAGCCAGATCTTGGTCAGCTGACTGGTCTTGAACGTGGTCGGCCCGCTGACGCCGTCCCAGAAGGTCTTGGCGTCGGACTTCTGCACGCTGACGGCGGTGCTGCCGACACTGGGCAGGGTACGGCGGAGTGACGCGGCCTGTGGTGCGGCCGGGGTGCTGCGCAGGGTCGACGGCGCGGTGAGGAGGAGCGGCAGCCGGTCGCTGCTCGCGTCGTCGTACCCCTGCGCAACAAGATCCGTCAGGTTGAAGAGCCGCTGGTCGAGGCGGCCTTCGGTGAGCAGCGGGTACGCCTCCGCGGGGACCAGAGTGAGGTCGCCGTCGAAGTTGCCGAAGTAGTACGGCTCGTCATTGGTCAGCCGGGCGGAGACCTGGCCGTTCGAGCTGGTGGTCAACTCGGCGACGTCACCCGTGACGAGAGTGATCCGGTGCGTGCTCGCACCAGGTGTCGGCCTGGCGTCGGCGCTGTTGTCGTCGGCGGCGCTGTTGTTGTCGGCGGCCTGTGCCGAGGTGGTCGCCAGCGTCAGGGAACTGGCGACCACCATCGCGAGCAGGCTCTTCGCGAGACGTGACGATCGGACGGTCACAGGGATACCTCCCGATGCCCCGACCCACGCGAGGCCATCTTCGGGAGCCTGACAGTTGCCCTCAGCCTCGGTCCACCGCTCTGGCTGACGTACATCCGCCATGACCGGTTCTGGTCACGACGTTGAGAACCCACCGACCATTCTCGGCGCGAGAAAGTGATCGGTGGGTTCTCAAGGTGGGTTACGCGAAGCGCTTGGCGACCTGCTCGGCGCGGTCTACGAGGTCGAGGTCGTAGGCGACGCCGGGGACGTAGAAGTTCACGTAGTCGGCGCCGGCCTCGAGGGCGGCTTCGACCTTGTCGGCGATCTCGTCCTCGGTGGCGATGACGTTGTCCCGGTCGAACTTCTCCCGGTTCATCGGGCCGAGTGCCTTCTCGGTCGCCCGCTGCGGGTCGTCACCCTTGTCGATCGGGAAGATGTTGAAGTTGGTCGACTTGATGATCTCGTCGTAGTCGCGGCCGACCTTCTCGCAGTGCTGCCGCAGGATGTCGCACTTCTCCTTGATCACCTCGGGGTTGCCGCCGCCGATGTTCGCCGCGTCGCCGTACTGCGCGACCAGCTTCAGCGTCACCTGCGGACCGCCGCCGCCGATCCAGAAGCTCGGGTGCGGCTTGCGGACACCCTTCGGCTCGTTGATCGGCTTGTCGATCGAGTAGTACTTGCCGTCGTAGACCGGCTTGTCCTCGGTCCACATCTTGTAGATGATCTCGGTCGCCTCGCGGAAGGCGGCCATCCGGGGCTTGGTGTCGGTCCACTCGTAGCCGTACGCGTTCCACTCGTGCTCGTACCAGCCCGCGCCGATCCCGGCGTACAAGCGGCCGTGGCTGGCGACGTCGACGGTGGACGCGATCTTCGCGTAGAGGGCCGGGTTGCGGTACCCGTTGCAGCCGACCATCTGGCCGATGTTCACCCGCTGGGTGTCGCGGGCCAGCGCCGCGGTCGCGGTCCAGCACTCGAAGGTGGTGTTGTCACTCGGTTCCGGCACGGTGTGGAAGTGGTCGAACAGCCAGATGGAGTCCCACGACTGGTCGTCGGCTCGCTTGGCGACCGCGGTCATCGCCTCCCACTGCTCGATCGGATCCGCGATCTGCGCCAGATCCATCTTCCAGCCCTGCGGAACGAAAATGCCGAAACGTGTAGTCATGCTGACATCCTTTCCAACCGCCCCCGCCCCGGTCCATCAACCTGACTACTGAATTTGCACTCAATCAGACCACTCCAACTTCTGAATCCCTCCCGACGTCGCGGCCGTGCATGCGTCTGGAGGTGCTGTGTGAGAGCGCTCTAGTTCCGGAACCGGTGAGGTCTTGACCGGGGGTTCGGCAGCGCTGAGAGTCGGGCGCGTGACGCGGGTGTGCGGCCCGCGCCGGAGCCTAGGAGTCGCCCATGCCCAGGTGGCCTGTTGTTCGCCGATCCAGACGTCGTACGGCGTTGATCACCGCCGGTGCGCTGTTGATCGGGCTGTTGCCGCTACCGGCGGTGGCGGACGATCCGGCGCCGATCGTGCTGGCGGCGTTCGAGGGAGCCGAACCGTTCGCGTCGCCGCCGAATCCGGGAATCTTCGGGTGGGGCAGTGACGGGGACGATCCGCCGACGATGGAGTTGCAGGCCCGCGCGGACGCACCGGCCGGCGAGAAGGTATTGCACGGGACCTACAACATCAGCGGGTGGGGCGGGTTCAGCCATGACGTGACGTTCGACCAGAACCCTGGTGACTGGTCGGCGCACAAGGGCATCCGGTTCTGGTGGTACGGGCAGAACACTGCGCCGCTGCCGCCGGGATCGGGTAAGCGGATCTTCTTCGAGATCAAGGACGGCGGCGCCAACGCCGAGGCCTCCGAGCTGTGGAACACCAGCTTCACCGACGACTGGCAGGGCTGGCACCTGGTCGAGATCCCGTTCAGCGACCTCGTCTACCGCGGCGACTACCAGCCGGTCGGCGGCATCGACCAGGTTCTCAACCTGACGCAGATGTGGGGTTACGCCTTCACCATGCCGGCCGGGTCACCGGGTGAGTTCGCGATCGACCAGGTCGAGGTGTTCGGCAAGGCCGACCCGGCGCTGAAGGCGAGTGTCGTCACCGACGCCGGCGTCTACCCGGTCAAGGAGGGCGGCACCGCGAAGGTCAAGATCTCCGTCGCGACCACCGGCAGCACGCCACTCGAGGAACCGGTCACCGTCGCCTACCAGACCGGCACCGGAAGCGCCGGCTCCGACGACTACACGCCAGTCACCGGGAGCATCACCTTCCCAGCGGGTACGACGTCCGGCACCTCACAAACCGTGGACGTCGCGACACGCAAGGACGGCAGCGCCGAAGTCGCCGAGACGATCCCGCTCGAACTCACCGTCACCGGAGCGAAGGCCCCGTCGACCCAGCCGACCGTCGTGATCAACGCGCACGACCTGCCGTACCTCGACAGCAAGCTCCCGTTGAAGAAGCGGGTCGCGGACCTGCTCGCCCGGATGACCCTGGCCGAGAAGGTCGGCCAGATGACCCAGGCCGAACGCAACGCACTCCGGTCGCGCACCGACATCGCGTCGTACGCGCTCGGCTCGTTGCTGTCCGGCGGCGGCTCGGTGCCGACGCCGAACACTCCGGCGGCCTGGGCGGCGATGATCGACAACTACCAACTGAACGCGCAGGCGACCCGGCTGCAGATCCCGTTGATCTACGGCGTCGACGCCGTGCACGGGCACAACAACGTGGTCGGCGCGACGATCCTGCCGCACAACATCGGCATCGGCGCGACCCGCGATCCGGACCTGGCCCGTCGTACCGGCGAAGTGACCGCGACCGAGGTCCGTGCGACCGGCATCCCGTGGGACTTCGCGCCGTGCGTCTGCGTGGTGCGCGACGACCGCTGGGGCCGGGCCTACGAGGGGTACGGCGAGGATCCGGCGCTGGTGCGGTCGATGGCGACCGTGATCACCGGTATGCAGGGCAAGGCCGACGGCAGTCAGCTCAAGCAGAACAACCGGGTGCTGGCGACGGCGAAGCACTTCGTCGGTGACGGCGGTACGACGTACGGCTCGTCGACCACCGGCTCCTACAAGATCGACCAGGGGATCACCGAGGTCACCCGTCAGCAGTTGGAGACGTTGCACCTGGCACCGTTCAAGACGTCGGTGGATCTCTGGGTCGGCACCGTGATGCCGTCGTACTCGAGTGTTGCCGTCGACGGCCAGGCACCGGTGAAGATGCACGGCAACGGTGAGCTGATCAACGGAGTGCTGAAGGAACGGATGGGCTTCGACGGGTTCGTGATCAGCGACTGGCAGGCAATCGACCAACTGCCGGGTGACTACCCGAGCGACATCCGGACGTCGATCAACGCCGGGCTCGACATGATCATGGTGCCGACGAACTACCAGGGCTTCACCCAGGGCCTGACCGACGAGGTGAACGCCGGCCGGATCCCGCCGGCACGGATCGACGACGCGGTCCGCCGGATCCTGACCGAGAAGTTCAAGCTCGGCCTGTTCGAGAAGCCGTACGCCGACACCTCGCGGATCGCCGACGTGGGATCGGCCGCCCACCGGGCAGTCGGGCGTGAGGCCGCGGCGAAGTCCCAGGTCCTGTTGAAGAACGACGGCAACCTCTTGCCATTGCCTGTGACATCGAAGGTCTACGTTGCCGGGAGCAACGCGAACGACCTGGGCAACCAGATGGGCGGCTGGAGCATCAGCTGGCAAGGCGGTTCGGGTACGACGACCAGCGGTACGACGATCCTGGACGGGATCAAGCAGGTGGTGCCGTCGGCAACGTTCAGCGCGGACGCCTCGGCTCCGGTCGAGGGTCATGACGTCGGTGTAGTGGTGGTCGGTGAACGCCCGTACGCCGAGGGAATCGGTGACGTGGGCAATGGTCACGACCTGCTGCTCTCGGACGTCGATAAAGCCGCCGTGGACAAGGTGTGTGCGGCGATGAAGTGCGTCGTACTGATCGTGTCCGGCCGGCCGCAGGTCATCGCCGACCAACTCGGTTCGATCGATGCTCTGGTGGCGTCCTGGCTTCCCGGGACCGAGGGTGCCGGCGTTGCCGACGTTCTCTTCGGCAAGCGGCCGTTCACCGGTCGCCTGCCGGTCAGCTGGCCGCGTACGGAGGACCAGCAGCCGCTGAATGTCGGTGACGCTTCCTACGATCCGCAGTACCCCTATGGCTGGGGCCTGAATACGCAGGCGACGGCTCGGCAGAAGCTGACCGAGGCGCGTAACACTCTGCTGCAGAAGCGTGATCCGTATGCGGTGGCCGCAGGTGTTGCTGCCGGGATCGCACTTCACGTCAAAGACTGGTCACAGGGCACTTTCGCGCTGGCCGCCCTCGAGCAGTCCGCGAAGTACCTGGAGCGGACCAACGCCGACTCCTACGCCGAGGGCGATGCGGTGGTGAGTGCCGCCCGCTGGATCGCGCAGAACCGGATCGGGCAGACCGTCGACGAGCCGAGGTCGAAGCTCACCTCCGATGCGGAGCACCTGCTCCTCACCGGGAACCTGCAGGCCGCGGTCGGCAAACTGGCGACGGCGTACAAGCTCAGGTAACCCCCGATGGGCGGGACGGAGTAGTGCCCGTCCCGCCCATCGCTACGTCAACGCCCCTGTTCGTCGACGCCCCCGTTTCCCCGAGTTGGCCTGGTCGGAGAGGTAGACGCAGGTTCCGGCGAAAAGGTTCGAAACGGTCTAGACCGCCGCGAACTCCCGGTCGCGGACCTCAGGAGCGGGCCGGGCCGACAGCTTGTTCGGCCACCAGGCCTTGCGGCCGAGCAGGACCATGATCGAGGGCAGCATCACGATCCGGACCAGGGTCGCGTCGATCAGGACGGCAACGGCCAGGCCGACGCCCATCTGCTTCATCTCGAGCATCCCGAGGGTGGCGAAGACGGCGAACACCGAGACCATCACCGCGGCCGCGCTGGTCACCACACCGGCCGACTCGGTGATGCCCTTGCGGACGGCCTCGCGTGGCGTCAATCCCGCCGCGACGCCTTCGCGGATCCGGCCGAGGACGAACACGTGGTAGTCCATCGACAGCCCGACCAGGATCACGAACAGGAACAGCGGGATCCACGAGACCACGAACCCGGCCGACGTGAACCCGAGCAGACCTTCGGCCCACGAGTGCTGGAACACCAGTGCCAGTACGCCGAAGCAGGCAGCCACCGAGGCCAGGTTCAGCAGCGTGGTCACCACCGCGATCGCCAGGCTCCGGAACGTCACCGCCATCATCACCAGCGTCAGCGCCAGCACGAACGCGATCACATACGGCAGCCGGTCCCGCTGATTGTTGCCATAGTCAACCGACTCCGCCGACTCACCACCGACCGCCCAGGTCACCGACCCCAGTGCGGCCGGAGCAAGCTCGTTTCGCAGCTGACCAAGCGCAGCTGAGGCGTTCTCGCTGTTCTCCGGCAGCACCGACACCAGCGTCAGCACGGCGGTCCCGTTCGCCTGCCGAATCGCCTCTCCCGGCGGTACGACGAACTTGCCGCTCTGAACTGCGGACTCCTGCAGCCCGGTCAACCCCGCGACCGCACCTCCGCCCTGCGCGACGACGTCGTACGACAGACCCCCCTGGGACGGGAAGTTCGTCTGCAGTTCTTTCAGCGTGCGTACCTCGGGGATGCTCTGCGGCAGCGTGTTGAGATCGGCCGACTCGGTCTTCATCCCGAGAGCCGGTACGGCGAGTGCCACGACTGCGGCCGCGGACAGCAACAGTGCGGCGCGCGGATAACGCAGTACCGGAGCCAGGATACGGCGGCTGATGCCACCCGGACCGATGCGCCGGTTGAGCCGCCACAACAGCGGGACGCGCGGCCGGTCGACCCGGTGACCCAGCTTCGCGAGCAACGCCGGCAACACAGTCAGCGAACCGAGCACCGCTACCGCGACGACCACGATCGTGGCGGTAGCCATCGACGTGAAGGTCGCGTCCTGAGAGACGTACAGGCCGGCCATCGACACGATCACGGCGAGACCGGAGACGACCACCGAATGCCCAGAGGTGGCCGCGGCGATCTCGACTGCCTGGAGAGTGTCGCGACCCTTGCGGCGTTCTTCGCGTTCACGCTTGAGATAGAAGAGCGAGTAGTCGACGCCGACCGCCATACCGATCAGCAGTACGACGTTCGCCACCGAGCCACCGTCCGGGAACAGATAGGACAGCGGCGCGTAGAAGCCGAGGGCGGCACCGACGGCCGAGAACGCCAGCAGGACTGGGATTCCAGCGGCGATCAGCGCACCGAAGGCCAGCAACATCAACGCGAACGTGATCGGCAGGCTGAGCTTCTCCGCCTTCGCGAGGTCGGACCCGACCTGCTTCCAGATCCCCGCATCGACCGATGCGCTGCCGGCCTGCGCGATGTTCAGGTCCGGGTTCGCCTTCTGCACTTCGGCCGTGGTGGCGACGATCTTTTCGATGTGGTCGGAGGCGTCGTCCGCCGTACCTTTCAGCTCCATCGGGACGAGTGCGGCCTTGCCGTTCTCCGACCAGACTGGCTGTCCGACAGCCTGGACCGAGTCCAGTCCCTTGAGCTTCTGCTGGAGCTGGGCGATCGCCGTACTCGCGGCCGCCTTGTCCAGCGGCCCGTCGGGATCGGTCAGCAGCACGGTCTCGGTCGGGCTGTCGCCGAGTCCTGCTTTCTCGATCAGTTCCGCGGCCTGGCCGGACTGGCCGACCCAGGTGTCCTTGCTCTCCGTCTGCTGCTTCGGGATGACCACCGACATCCCGACCGCGACGACGACGAGCAGCAGCCAGAGGCCGATCGCCCGCCATGGATGGGTAGCACTCCAGCGCGCTACGCGCACAGTTACCGATCCCCTGCTCACCCTGTCCACCTCTCGTTGTTTCGGTCAGGACGAGCCTGGCCGGAACACGAGACGAACTCAGGAGTCTTGAGCCCCCAGCGGAGGTGGACTTACCTCTACCCGGCCACGGGTTCGGCGGTGCGGGAGCGGAGGCGGCGAAGCATGCGAGCGTCCTCGAAGCCGACCGCACGCGCCGCGGCCTCGACCGTCGTACCGTGGCCGATCAGGTGTTCGGCGCGTTCGAGCCGCAGGAGTTGCTGATACCGGAGTGGGGTCAGCCCGGTTGCGGACGTGAAGATCCGGGTCAAGGTCCGCTCGCTCACGCCGACCTGGTGGGCGAGGTCGGAGAGCAGTAGGCGGTCGGCGTACTTGGCATCGATGACGTCCTGCACCCGGTGCGCGAGATCGCTGAGGTGACCGCGATGCCGCAACATCGCGCTCTCCTGCAACTCGTCACCGTTCCGACGCGCGTAGACGACCATCTCCCGCGCCACCCGCGCAGCCGCCTCGGCACCGCACGCGCCGGCGACGAGATGCAGCGCGAGGTCGATCCCACTGGCGATCCCAGCGGACGTGATCACGCGATCGTCCACGACATAGAGGACGTCCCGCACGATCGTCGCCTTCGGGTACCGCGCCGCCAGCTCGTCGGTCAGGTCGTGATGCGTGGTGTACCGCCGACCGTCGAGCAATCCGGCCGCCCCGAGCGCATCGGCCCCCGAACACACACTCGCCACCGATCCCCCGGCCGCGTGATGACTGCGCAACCGCTGCCTGGTCTCCGGCCCGATCGGCGGAGTCGGCGACAACCGCGGCGACCTCCACCCCGGTACGACGATCAGGTCGTTCGGACCGAGGTCGGGCCAGTCCAGCCGGGCCTTCACCGGCACACCCTGCGCCGTGAGGATCTCGTCGGTCTCGGCCACGTAGCTCAACTGGTAGCCGTAGCCGAGGTCGTTCGCGGTCGAGAAGACCTGCGCCGGCCCAGCCAGATCCAGCAGGTGCAACTTCGGCACCAGGAGAAAGGCGACCTGGGTGGGCATCATCTGGTCAGGATGGCACGGGTACGGCGGTCAGTTCGTCGAGCGTCCGAATGGTGGCGAACCGGCCGGCCAGGGCGTACTCGGTTCGTTCGGTGACGACCTCGGGACTGAGTGTCCGCGGATCGGCCAGGATCTCCTCGAGCGTCGCGTCGACGGGCATCGTCCAATGCGGGAGCGGGGTGGTCGCGGTCGCCTCGGTGACGAACACGACGTCGTACCCGAAGTCGGAGGCGACCCGGGTGGTCGTCTCGCAGCACTGCTCGGTGCGGATGCCGCTGATCACGAGCTCGGTGACGCCGTGCTGGGTGAGGAGCTGCTGCAGATTCGTTGTGGTGAAGGCGTTGTGGGACGTCTTGGTGATCACGGGCTCTGTGTCGAGCGGCTCCAACCCCTCGATCAGACGGACGTGACCGTTGACCGGGTCGAACGCACCGCCGGTGCCCGGCTCGGTGTGCAGCACCCAGACCACCAGGTCGCCCTTGTCCCGGGCCGCCCGGACCAGGCGGTCGACGCGGTCGGCAATGTCGGGGTGGTTCACGGCCTGCCAGTTCGGTCGGACCCGGAAGGATTCCTGGACGTCGATCACGATCAGTGCGGTTCGGCTCATGACGTCCATGCTCGCGGCCGGCCGCCGTACCGGAGAAGGCCCGATCGGGGCGGGGGCCGGACCGATCCGGTCAGCGGGTGCGGAGCCTTTCGATCGTCGTGCAGTCATCGGACGAATTCGAACGGTGACGAACTATTCCAAACACTGGACCAGTCTGCTTATGGTGCCCCGGTCGGCGTGGCTCTGTTGATTTTTTGGGCTCTCGCCGCCAATCGTCGATTCAAGTGAGGGGAATGCGATGCCCGACCACCTACCCCGCCGCCAGGTCCTGCGTACGGCCGGCGCGCTCGGGCTGGGTGCCGCCGCCGCGGGCGCTCTCAGCAGCACTGCGGATGCCGCCACCCAGGCCAGTTCGACCGCTGGTACGCCGGATAAGTTGACCGCCATGGGCGAACATCACGGCAGGTTCGAGATCCGCAAGGACCCGTTCGGCACCACCCCCGACGGGCAGGCGGTGGACGTCTACACGTTCACCAACGGCCGGGTCACCATCTCGATGCTGACCTGGGGCGCCACCATCCAGCGGGTCGAGACTCCGGACCGGCGCGGCCGGACCGAGAACATCAGCCTCGGGTTCGACAACCTGCCCGACTACGCGGCCCTCAGCCCGTACTTCGGCTCGACCATCGGCCGGTACGGCAACCGGATCGCGAAGGGCCAGTTCACCCTGGACGGGACGAAGTACCAGATCCCGGTCAACAACGGCGAGAACGCGTTGCACGGCGGCACCATCGGCTTCGACAAGAGGGTCTGGAAGGCGAAGGTCGTCCAGTCCGAGAAGGCTGTCGGCGTCGCCTTCACCTACGTCAGCCCGGACGGCGAGATGGGCTTCCCTGGTGAGCTCACCACGACCGTCACCTACACACTCGACCGGCGCGACACGCTGCGGATCGACTACCACGCGACCGTCGCGGGCAAGCCGACCATCGTGAACCTCACCAACCACGCGTACTTCAACCTGGCCGGCGAGGGCAGCGGGTCGATCGACGGCCACGTGCTGCAGATGGACGCACCGTCGTACACCCCGGTCGACGCCGGGCTGATCCCGACCGGCGAGATCGCACCGACGGCCGGTACGCCGTTCGACTTCAGCAAGCCCACTCCGATCGGCAAGCGGATCCGGGACGACCACCCGCAGCTCGTGGTCGGGCGCGGATACGACCACAACTTCGTCCTCGGCGCCGACCCCGGCAAGGACGGCCTGCGCTACGCCGCCCGCTTCTGGGAGCCGGAGGAAGGCCGCACCATCACGGTCCACACCACCGAACCGGGCGCCCAGTTCTACAGCGGCAACTTCCTCGATGGCACCTTCCAGGGCATCGGGAACAAGTCCTACCGCCAGGGCGACGCCTTCGCCTTCGAAACCCAGCACTTCCCTGACTCCCCCAACCACCCCAACTTCCCCTCCACAGTCCTCCGCCCCGGCCAGACCTACACCTCCACCACGACGTACACCTTCGGCACCAAGTAGTCGCCGTACCGAAGAACGGGTAGTAGTCGGCAGCCCGAGGGCCGCTGCGGCGCGGTGGCGCCGCCACAGCGCGCGGCGACCGCCGCACTACCCGTTCTTCGGTACGCCATCACCGTTCGTTGGGCCCCAGCCACAGACCGCCGTTGGTCTCGAGGACTTCACCGGTGACCCAGCGCGAGTCGTCGGAGGCGAAGAAGGCGATGACGTCGGCGATGTCGGGAGCCTGGCCGTGGCGGCCGAGGGCGACCATCGCGGCGACGCGAGCGGCGGACGTCGGGTCCTGGAGCCAGCCATTCATGTCGGTTTCGGTGATCCCGGGCGAGACCGTGTTCACGGTGATTCCACGAGGGCCGAGGGTGCGTGCCAGCGACCGGGTGAAGACGTTGAGGGCGCCTTTCGTCATGCCGTAGGTGATCTCCGGCTGGGCGAACCAGGTGACGCCTGATGACACGTTCACGATCCGGCCGCCGTCCGGGATCAACGGCAGCACCCGCTGGGTGAGGAACAGCGGCGCCTTCACGTTGATCTCGATCAGCCGGTCGAACGCCTCAGGTGTGACGTCGTGGATGTTGTCGTCGTAGTCGACGATCGCGGCATTGTTCACCAGGATGTCCAGGCCGGCGCCGTCCAGCCCGGCGGTCAGTCCGTCGTACAGCGCATCGATCGCGCCGTCCGTCCCGAACTCGGCCTGCACCGCGAACGCTTCACCGCCCGCGGCCGTGATCGCCTCGACGACCTCCTTCGCCGCCGTCTCGTTCGTGCTGTAGTGCACCGCGACCCGCGCGCCGTCCGCCGCCAGTCGTTCGGCCGCGGCCCGCCCGATCCCGCGCGAACCGCCGGTCACCAGTGCTGTCTTCCCCTGCAAGCTCATATCGATGGTCCTTCTCTCGAATCCAAAGCGGAACGATCCCTAACATAGACGATAGGGAACGATCCCTAACATTGCTACCCTGGAACCTGTGACGACCCGGAGGAGTTCCGCCGAGACACGTGAGCACGTGCTCGCGGTCGCGCACGAGCTCTTCTACTGGCAGGGCATCCGGGCGATCGGCGTCGACCGAATCGCCGCCGAGGCGGGCATCGCGCCGACCACGTTGTACCGGCTGTTCGCGTCCAAGGACGACCTGATCGCGGCGTACGTCGACCGCGCACACGAGGCCTATCGCGAGTGGTTCCGTACGGCGCTCGATCGCGGTGGCGACGATCCACGCAAGCGCGTGCTGGCGCTCTTCGACGAGCAGAACGCGATGCTCCAGCCGGACGTCTGTCGAGGCTGCCCGTTCCTGATGGTGCTCACCGAGTTCCCGGACGGAAGGGTGGCGAGTCACCAGCAGGCGGTCCGGTTGAAGCAGTGGGTGCACGACCAGTTCGCCGTACTGGCCAAGGACTTGACGTCAGACGACCCCGATCGGCTGGCGACGCATCTGACGCTGATCTTCGAGGGTGCCTATGCGTCAGTGCAGGCACTCGGCATCGAAGGGCCGGCCAATCACGCCCGATCCTTGGTCGAGACGCTGATCTGACTCCGGCGCCAGACTGTTCCCTGACGGTCGCGACCGGTCCGACCGCCTACCGCCGCGCCTTCACGGATGCCTCCAGATAGGCGAGGAGGTCGTCCACCAACTGTTGTGGGCTGGCGTGGCCTTTGCCGGTGGCGGACAGGTGGCCGGTGGCTGCGAGGTCGGCGGCGCCGTGGGCTACTGAGCGCACCAGGGATGCGAGACGGACCGGGTCGCCGGCGGGGAGTGCGCCGGCGGCCTGGGCGGCTTCGACCAGGCCGACCAGTCCGGCCTGGGCGCTCTCGGCCGCCGCAGTGAGCTCGGCGGACTCGACCGTCCAGCGACCGAAGACCAGCCGGAAGCGTTCCGGGTACTCCAGCGCCCAGGCGATGTAGCGGCCCATCGCCTCGCTCAACGCCGCCTTGGCCGACCGCTTCCGCAGGACGGCTTGCTGGATCAGCGCGCCATTCCGCTCGAGGTCTTGCGCCGCGACCGCCGCCAGCAGCGCCTGCTTGTCGGCGAAGTGCTTGTACGGCGCATTGTGGGACACGCCGGCCAGTCGCCCGACCTCGCGCAGGGTCACCGCGGGCACCCCACCGCTGTCCAGCAGCCCGGTGGCGACCTCGATCAGATCCTCCCGCGTCCCCATCCCGCGATCGTAGCGCCCGGCATCCTGGTTGACGTTGTCAACCTGGTCTGCCTATGGTTGACAGCGTCAACCTAGAAGGAGGAACAGATGCGAGCGGTTGTCACCGGAGCGAGCGGCGGGATCGGAGCCGCGATCGCGGAAAGACTTGCCAGGGAAGGGATGTCGGTCGTCCTCGTCGGCCGCAGCGCGGAGCGCCTGTCGGATGCGGCCCGGCGGATCGAGGCCGCCGTACCGGGTGCGGACCTGCACCTGGATGTCACCGATCTGTCGTTGATGGCCGAGGTACGACGGTTGGCCGACCGACTCGGCGACGAGCCGCCGGATGTTGTCATCAGCAACGCTGCTGTGGTCGCACCGATCGACGACGTCACCTCGGAGGGGATCCAGCGACTCCTCGCGACGAACCACCTGGCGCCGTACCTGCTGCTTCGATCGCTGGCCGAGGCGCTCGGCGATCGGCCGGCTCGCTTCGTGGTCGTCGGCGCCTCGCCGACGCTGCTGCGCCGGGTGCCGGTCGACGTAGACCGCTTGGACAGCCGTGACGGCCTGGCTCCGATCCCGAGCTTCCGTCCGTTCGCGGCGTACGGGCGGACCAAGAACATGAACGCGATGTTCGTCTACGCCCTCGCCCAGCGGCTGGCCGGCAGCGCCATCACCGTGAACGGCGCCCACCCCGGCATCATCCGCGACACCGGCCTCGGCCGTGACGCCCGCGGCCTGCTCCGCCTCAGCGCCGGCATCCTCGACCGCTTCACCCCTGGTCCCGACGTCGGCGCCGACACGCCCTCCTGGCTCGCCACCTCCGCCGAGGTCGCCGGCATCACCGGCAAGTTCTTCGTCAAACGCCAAGCCGTCCCGACCGCCCCACACACCACCGACCCAACCCGCTGCGACCACCTCTGGGACGAAAGCGCCCGCCTCGTCGGCCTGCCCGTCACCGCAGCCTGAGCTCATCTGCGGACCGCCAGGCCATCACAATCGCCACCCCGCATCGACCGTCGCCGCGTGGCGGCGTGGTCGGCGGCCGATTGTGATGGCCTGGCGGTTCGCCCCACCCAGACGCGCTGAGGAGCGAGCGAAGGGTTACCTAAGGCGTTTAGGGTCGGGGGTATGTCGGAGCCGGTGCTCGAGATTCCGTTCGATGATGCGTTTCGGTTTGATCCGTCGCCCACGTTCGCCGAGTTGCGGGAGAACCGGCCGGTGGCGCGGGTGCGGACGTTGGCGGGGGCCGAGGTCTGGTTGGTGACCCGGTACGACGACGTGCGGCTGGTGCTCGCGGATCCGCGGTTCTCGCGGGCGGCGGTGGTGAAGCAGGGCGCGCCGCGGGTCGCGTTGGCCAAGCCGATGCCGAACAGTCTGACCACGACGGACCCGCCGGAGCACACCCGGTTGCGGAAGCTGGTGTCGTCGACGTTCGCACATCGGCGGATCGAGCGGACCCGGCCGTGGGTGGCCGAGTTGTCCGCGCAGTTGGCGGGGGACGTGGCTGCGGCCGGGGACGGTGCAGACATCCGGCAGCTGGTCGCGTTGCCGCTGCCGATCCAGGTGATCTGCCAGCTGCTCGGCGTACCGTATGAGGACCGTGAGCAGTTCCGGGAGTGGACCGAGCTCGGGTACAGCATGCGGATGGCGGAGAAGGATCTCGTCGAGGACGCGATGACGAGCCTGACCGCGTACATCGAGGCGCTCGTGACCAAGAAGCTGGCGAATGCCGACCAGCCGGCCGAGGACCTGCTGGACGAACTGGTGCGGGCCCGCGAGGAAGGTGATCGGCTCAGTCAGGACGAGCTGATCGCGTTCGGCGTGAACCTGCTCGTGGCCGGCCACGAGACCTCGGCGAACCAGATCTCCAGCTGCGTCGCGACCCTGCTGCGCTGGCCGGAGAACTGGGCGAAGCTCGTCGCGAACCACGACCTGGTGCCGTCGGCGGTCGAGGAACTGCTGCGGTTCAACCGGTTCAGCGAGGTCGGCCAGTTGCGGGTCGCGATCGAGGACGTCGAGCTGCACGGCGTACAGATCAAGGCCGGTGAAGGCGTGATGGCGGCGCTGAACTCGGCCAACCGCGATCCCCGCACGTACGACGAACCCGACGAGCTGCGGCTGGACCGGAAGGACAACAAGCACCTGTCGTTCGGCTTCGGCCCGCACTTCTGTCTCGGCGCCCAGCTGGCCCGGATCGAGCTGCAGGAATCGTTGCTGGCGCTGGTACGACGCTTCCCCCGGATGAGCCTGGCCAAGCCCGCCGAGGACCTCGAATGGCGCCGCGTCCTGGTCAGCGGTCTGGCCGAACTGCCGGTGAACCTCGGCTGAGGCTCACCGGCAGCGTGGTCGGTCAGTTCTGCGAGCTGAAGACGAGCCCGTGCTCGGCTTCGTACTGCTCGATGAAGCGGGTCGCCATCGGCTCGCTGCAGTTGATCGCGCGGGCGAGGTTCGCGGCCGTGCGCTCGTGACCTTCCGGCCAGTCGGCCAGCATGTTCCACGCGCGGGTGCGCTTCTTCTCCAGATCCGTCGGCTCGACCGCTTCGTCCTCCACCGGCTTGGTGACGACAACGGGCTCCGCGGGCTTGGTCACGACGACCGGCTCGACCGCCGGAGTCTTGATCAGGGCCGGCGGCTCGGTGTCCGTCTCGGTGGCGAAGGGCGACGGCGGCTGCGGCTTCTGCACCAGCGGCTCGGCCTTCGGCTGCGGTGCGAACGGCTTGAGCTTGCCGTTCACCGATCCGTTCACCGATCCGTTCGCCGAGGACGCCGTACCGTTCTGGACGACGTGCTGCGGCTCGCTCTCGTCCTCGACGACGACCGCCTCGGCGACCGACTCGTCGCTGTCGTTCTGATCGACGATCGCCATCAGCTCGCCGGTCCAGGCGTCCTCGTCGCGCAACGGCACCCCGGTGCTCTCCGCCCGCAGCGGCCGCGGCTGCCCACCCTCGAGCACCCAGACAGCAGCCGGTACCGGACGGTCCTCGGCCGGCTCCGGCGGCGGCGAGATCGCCTTGGTCAGCTTGTTGGTGATGACTTCGTAGTTGATCCGCTCCTCGAGCATCCCGGCCAGCCGGTCCGGGTCGTACGTCGTCTCGGCGATCTTGGCCAGCCGTTCGTCCTGGTGCTCCGAACGGATGTACTCGGCAACGGTTCCGGCGATGGCCTCACGGCGGGACTTGTTCCGGATCTGGTGCTGGGCCGCGCGCAGGCTCTCGTACAGGCCGTACCCGTGCTCGATCGCCAGCGACCGGGCCAGCCAGGTGACCCGTGGCTCGCGGGCCCACTGGATGACGCCGTACACCGGGCCTGTCTCGCGCATCTGCCCTGCGCGGCGCAACGCGTCCCGGCGGCGGGCCGAGCTGTGGATCAGCCAGAGCACGTAGGCGAACGCGGACAGGCCACCGAAGCCGAAGGCCAGGAACCGCTCCTCCGGCCGCCAGTGACCGACCACGTTGAAGACGACCGCGACCAGGGCCGCGAAGAACGACATCGCGCGGTAGGCGTAGGCCTGCTCACCCTTGCGCCGGCGCAGGTCGGCCAGTGCGGCGGTGGCGACACCACCGAGCTCCAGCACGGCCACCGCGGGCGTGACGAGGGCGATCTTGAGGAACGGCGAGAAGCCGGTCTCGGGCCAGGGGATGTGGGTCACGCCGGCCCAGACCTGGCCGACAAGTGCGGCCGCGGCCGCAGTAGCGTAGAAGGCGTAGGCGACCTTGTCCGCACCGGTGAGAGGTACGTTCGCCAGTTCGCCAGGACTGGTGCTGGTGTTCTCCTGCAAGACGTGGTCTCCTGACCGGTTTGGGCTCTCCGGCAGTATCGTCGGGTGATGGTACGGCGGCCTCCCCCCAGAGGGCGCTGCACGAGGCTACCGGTTTCCGGCCCCCGAAGGGGAGGCGAATCCGGAAACGTCTCGAACCTCCCCACTCGAACCCCACTTCACACCTCCGAGTTTTCTCCTCTCTTGTTTATGCGCTCATTGACGAAATCCGTTGGGAGGCAGGACTTTCGACGCATTGATCGCCGCGGAGGAAAACCTGCTCCGGGCCGCGCGGGTGCTGTACGGAACAACGTCGCGCAGTACAGTTTCTCTGACGAGTCAGTAATTGTTCACGGCGGCGCGCAGGGGTTCTGCGAGGCGGTGCCACTTGTTGCCTGGCAGGTCCGGGTTGAGGATCGACAGGCCGGTGCCGTACTTCGACAGCCGGACCGGGCGGTGGCCGAGAGACCAGAGCGCGCGGTCCAGGTCGGCCGTCGAGCCGGGTGCTGTCCTGCTCTCGAGGATCAGCAGGCCGACCGCCCGGACGAACCCCGACGCCGACTCCCACCGCAGCTCACGGTCCACGGTCACCCGGCAGCCGGATGCCGGCAGCAAGTACGTCGTCCGGGTGTACGACGTACGCATCGTCGGGGTCGGAGGCCACACCTTGGCGGCCGAACCTGTGGCCGGGCTGTGCCGGAGCCGGGAAGCCGATGAGAAAGCCCGCATTCACAGCAAGCCCCCAGGATTCGTCCAGGAAGCGCCAGGAATGGGCGCACATCCTGGGGACATGACGCCGAACGCCACCGTCGCTACCCGCCCGCTGACCCGCCTGGACGGCAGCCCGCTGCGGGTCCTCGTCGTCGACGACGAGCCGAACATCGCCGATCTGCTCACCATGGCGCTGCGCTACGAAGGCTGGGAGATCAGCGTCGCCGGCACCGGTACCCAGGCCATCGCCCTGGCCCGCGAGGTGGTGGCGCGGATCCGGCTGCAGTTGCGGCGTACGGCGGTGCCGGACGAGATCACGCTGACCGCGACCGAGTTCGAGCTGCTGCGGTACTTCATGGGCAACCCGCGCCGGGTGCTGAGCAAGGCCCAGATCCTCGACCGGGTCTGGAGCTACAACTTCGGCGGCGACGCCAACGTGGTCGAACTGTACGTCTCGTACCTGCGCAAGAAGATCGACGCCGGCCGGGAGCCGATGATTCACACCCTGCGCCGGGCCGGGTATGTCTTGAAGCCGGCAGGCTGATCATGCGCAGATTGCTGCCGACCTCGCTGACCGCCCGGGTGACCGTCGCGGTCGTGTTGCTGATGGCAACGGTCAGTCTGGTGATGAGCGCGTTGACCACGGCCGCGATCAGTTCGTACCTGACCAGGCAGCTCGACGACAAGGTCGACGCGTCGCACGGCCGGGCGATCGGCGTCCTGAACAAGCCCGATGCGGACAAGCCCAAGCCGCCGGATTTCGGCAACCCGCACGGCCAGGACGCGGGCACGATCACCGTCTACCAGGTCGATTCAGGGACCAGTGCCAACGTCATCACCGCCGACGGCAATCTGGCCGGCCTGTCGGCCCAGGCGATCGCCGCGCTTGCGTCAGTACCGGTCAACCAGTCCAACGAGACCATCGACGTCCCCGGGCTCGGCCAGTACCGCGTGCATGCCTCACTCATCAGTGGTACGACAGTCATCACCGGCCTCCCCACCAAGGACATCGACGACACCGTGAACAGCCTGATCGGCTGGGAGGTCTTGTTCGGTTGCGTCGGCGTGGTCACCGCCGGAGGTGTCGCGATCATCGTCGTACGGCGTCAATTGCGGCCACTGCGCCAAGTCGCGCAGACCGCCCGCGAGGTCGCCGGTCTGCCGCTGGCCACGGGTGAGATCGGTGTGACCGCGCGGGTGCCGGACGCACTCACCGACGAGCGGACCGAGGTTGGTCAGGTCGCGGTTGCGTTGAACACCTTGCTGGGTCATATGGAGAACGCGTTGGATGCGCGGCATCGCAGCGAGCAGCAGGTCCGGCAGTTCGTCGCCGACGCCTCCCATGAGCTGCGTACGCCGCTCACCACGATCCACGGCTATGCGCAGCTCAGCCTCCGCAGCCCGGAACATCTCCCGCTGGCCATGGGCAAGGTGATGGTGGAAGCCACCCGGATGGCAGCACTGGTCGAGGACCTCCTGTTGCTGGCCCGGCTCGACGCGGGCCGGCCGCTCGACCTCAGACCGGTCGACCTGACCCGGCTGGCGATGGACTCGGTGACCGACGCGCGGATCGTCAGTCCCGACCATCACTGGACGGTGAACCTGCCGCCGGAACCCGTGGTCGTCACAGCCGACGAGCAACGCCTGCACCAGGTCGTCACCAACCTGCTGAACAACGCCGGCCGGCACACGCCGGCCGGAACCACCGTGACCGTGGCTTTGAAGGCCGACGACCGTCACTCGGCCATCCTCACCATTCACGACGACGGTCCGGGCATCCCGGCCGACCTGCAACCCAACGTCTTCAAGCGATTCACCCGCGCCGACGCCTCCCGGACCCGCGACTCCGGCGGCTCCGGACTGGGCCTCTCCCTGGCCCAGTCCATCACCGAAGCCCACGGCGGCGCGATCGTCGTCACCTCGCGCCCAGGCGACACCTGCTTCACCCTGGCACTACCGAAGTGACGCCGGACCGCCAGGCCATCACAATTGGCCGCCTACCAGCGGCGCCACGCTCGGGGTCGGGCCCCGATGGTGATTGTGGTGGCCTGGCGGTCCGCACCTTCAGCCGGTGACCAGGGCCTTCTGCGCCTGGGCGGCGAGGCCAGCTGCGCGTTGGTCGTCGGAGGCTCCGTCGGCTACCAGGACGGCGTAGCGGAAGGTGAGGGTCGAGCCTGGTTCGAAGGGGAGTTCTTCGGAGAAGAAGGGGGCGGGGCAGACGGCGGCGAAGTCTTCCGAGCGGACGAACCACTGCGGTGGGTGGCGGACGTTGTCGGCGGCGTCGGCGATGATGATCGTCGAGGCGCGGTCGTTGTTGTCGTGCTTGCCGCTGAAGCCCATCCAGGCCGCGTGCTGACCGCGGAGCTCGTCGCCGCCCTTGCCCTGCTCGGCCAGCACCGTGCCGTTGGTGAACGACCGCGGTCCGCGCCAGAACAGGCCGCCGTACCCGGCGTTCTCACGGCCGGCCGTCGTCGGGCTGCCGATCTGGATGGTCTCGCTCGACACGTTCGTCATCGCGGTCTCGTAGACCAGCACCCAGCCGTCGTCCGCGAACCGGGTGGTCAGCGAGCGTGATTCGTCGACGACATGCGCACCGGCCTGCGTCCGCCAGGACAGGTGGTGCGAGAACCGGACCAGGTCGTCGGAGACGTCGAGTGCGTCGATCCGGTCGTGGTCCATCGAGCCGTTGTTGTCGAGCTGCTGGTAGCCGGCCTCCTTGGAGAACGTCGGCCCGCCCCAGAAGTTGTCGTGCCCGAAGTGTGGCAGCGACCAGGTCAGGCCCTTGTGCCAGACGTGGTCGTGCGGCCGGAACACGCTGACCAGGTCGCCACCCAGCGTCCTCATCGGGTGCATGTACGGCCGCGGCGACTCGAGCTGCGGATCAGTCGCCCGGTAGACATAGGTGAACAACTCGCCGTCGCCCGCCGTGACCTGGATCGACCGGCCGACAGCGTGGTTGCAGCCGAGGTTCTGAGACATCAACTCTCCCGTTGTTGTTGGTTAGTCCATGGCGCCCCGAGTTCACTGAACAGGGCGAGCTCGTCGGACGCGCGATCGATCCACTTCTCCACGTCGATCACGATCGGGTGCCGCTCCAGTCCTTCGCCTTCCCACCGCACCAGCTCGGACGGGATCTCGGCCGGCGCCGCCGCGACCCGCACCGCCTCGACGACCTTGGTGAATCCACCGGTCGCGGACAGCGGGCAGTACAGCGGTACGGCGGGATCCGCGCGATGGGCGAGCAGATTCTCCAGCAGGTCGTACCGCTCGGACTTCGTCACCGTCGTGCAGCTGCCTTCGTGGATCTCGAGGGTGTCCGACGCATACCGCAGTACGGCGCGTCCCTCGGAGCCGTGCACGATCACCGACGGCTCGAGATGCTCCGAAGCGCACAACGTCACCGCGATCAGGATCGTCGTACCGCGGCCGGTGACGATCCGGACCGTCGAGGTGTCGTCGGACTCGATCGGGTTGGCCCGGAACAGCTCCGCCTGCACCGACCGTACGTCGTCCGCACCGGGCGAACCGTCGAGCAGCAACGCGGCCGCGGTCGAGTGGGCGAGCGGATTCGTCACCGCGCCGTCGACCACCGCGACCCCGTCGAGGGTACGGCGACCGGCCCATCGCGCGCGCTGGAAGTACTGCGCCTTCCGCACCCATTTCCCGACCGCGCTGATCCCGCGAAGCTCACCGAACCGCCCGTCGGCCACCATCCGTGCAAGCTTCAGCGTCGCCGTGGACGCCTGCGCCTGAAACCCGACCTGGCAGGCCCGGCCGGTCTCTTCGACCACCGCGGACAGCTGCTCGAACTCGGCCAGCGACGCCGTCGGCGGCTTTTCCAGCAGTACGTCGGCACCCGCCCGCATCGCCAATTCAGCAAGGGGAAGGTGGGTCTGGATCGGCGTGCTGATGATCACCACGTCGACCTCGGTCGCCGCGAGCAGCTCGTCCAGTCCGCCGTACACCTGAACGTCAGCAGGTAGGTCCTCGGCTGGTCGCGGGTCGGCGACGGCGACCAGCCGGGCGCGACCGGCCTCGGCCAGCCGCGCCACGTTCCGGACATGGGACGCCCCGTGGCCGTGGACACCTGCCACGGCCACCCGAGGCGCGTTCGTCATCGGCAATCAGTTGCCATCAGCAACACTTACTTGAGCTCCCCGTTGACCTCGTCGATGAATCCCTGGGCTGCCTTGTCCGGTGTCTGCCGGCCGAACAGCACCTCGGTGGTGTACCGCTGGATGATCTTCTCCACCTGGCCGCCACCCACCGGCGGCGCCGGCGACGGGTCGCCGAGCTCCTTGCCGATGTCCTGGATGAACTTCGCCGACGCGGCGTCGGCCGGCTGCAGCTTCGGCGTCACCGCGGCGCGGATCTCGGTGTTCGGCGGCACGCCCCGCTCGGCCAGGATGATGTTGCCGGCGGTGGTGCTGTTGGCCAGGTAGTTGACGAACTCGGCCGCTTCCTTCTGGTGCTTCGACCGCGACGAGATCGACCAGAACATGGATCCCTTGTAGTAGGAGCCGTTCGCGCTGGCCTTGCCCTCCACGCTGGGGACCCGGAGCAGCTTGAGCTCGGTACCGGCGGCCTTGCTCATGGCGTTCAGCTGGTTGCTCCACATCCAGCCCATGGCCAGCTTGCCGGTGGCCATCGCGGACTGGTCGAGCGCGGCGTTCATGTCCTGCGAGATGAACTCCGCCGACGGGATGGCCTTGGCGTCCTTCAGCTTCAGCACCTGCTGGTAGAACGCCGTCACCTGACCGGCCGAGACGCCGAGCTTGCCGTCCTGGGTCCACAGCGACTCGCCGTGCTGGCGGGCCCACAGGTTCAGCGCGGCCTCGTTGGTCCCCGGCGCGCCGGTGCCCCAGCCCTTGCCGTTCAGCTTGGTGCTGAGCTCGGCGGCGAGCTTGGTGTAGTCGTCCCAGGTCCAGGTGGTGTCGTCCGGAAGGGCCACACCGGCGGCCTTGAAGATGGCCGGATTCGCCACGATGGCGAAGGAGTTGATCCCGGCGTTCAGGCCGTAGAGGCCGCCGTCGAACTCACCGGCTTTGAGGGTGTCCTCCTCGAACTTGCCGGTGTCCAGGCCTTCGGCCTTCTTCAGATCGAGCAGCGCGCCGCGGTCGGCGTACTCGCGCAGGTACTTCTCGTCCATCTGGATGATGTCCGGCGCGTCGTTCGCGGCGACCGTGGTGGCGAGCTTGTCCCAGTACCCGGACCACTCGCCGAACTCACCCTTGATCGTCACATTCGGGTGATCCTTCTGGTAGGCGTCGATCGCCTGCTGGGTCATCTTGGTGCGGGTGTCGCCACCCCACCAGGTGAACCGCAGCGTGACCTTGCCGTCGGCGGATCCGCTGTTGCCACCGGAGTCACCGCCACAGGCGCTGGCGGCCAGCAGGGTGGCAGCGATTCCGATGGCGGCCAGGGCCCGCAGGCGCCGACCTGCGGTGGGTGGGATGAGCGGCCTCATGATGTGCACCTTTCAGGGGGTTACTTGATGCCGGTGGTGGCGATGCCCTTGATCAGGAACCGCTGGCCGAGCAGGAAGGCGAGGAAGATCGGGACGAGAGAGACGACCGACATGGCGAACATCGATCCCCAGGACGATTCCGCGGTCGCGTCGACGAACGACCGAAGCGCCACCGGGACGGTGTACATCTTCGGGTCGGTCAGGTAGATCAGCTGGCTGAAGAAGTCGTTCCAGGTCCAGATGAACGTGAAGATGGTGGTGGTGGCCAGGGCCGGCACCATCAGCGGCAGGATCACCCGCAGGAAGATCCCGGCCCGGCCGCAGCCGTCGATCCGGGCCGCCTCGTCCAGTTCGCGCGGGATGCCGCGGATGAACTGCACCATCAAGAAGACGAAGAACGCGTCGGTGGCCAGGAACTTCGGGATCACCAGCGGCAGGAACGTGTTGATCCAGCCGGCCTGCGAGAACAGGATGTACTGCGGCACGATCACCACGTGGATCGGCAGCATGATGCTGAGCAGCATGATCGCGAACCAGAACTTCTTCCCGACGAACTCCAGCCGGGCGAACGCGTACGCCGCCATCGAGCACGACACCAGGTTGCCCAGCACGCTGCCGAGCACCACGACCGCCGAGTTCAGCAGGTAGCGGGTGAACGGCTCGGTCAGCGCGTTCCAGCCGACCCGGTAGTTCTCGATCCGCAGGTCCTTCACCAGCAGGCCTGGCTCGCGGAAGATCTCGTTGCCCGGCCGCAGTGAGCTGACCACCATCCAGATCACCGGGTAGAGCATCACCAGGGCGGCGGCGGCCAGCGCGAGGTGGATCACCACCGGCCGGATCCGGACCCAGCTGATCACCGCGGGCCGCGCCGTCACCGTGCTGCGGATCGTCTCAGTCGTCATAGAACACCCAGTACTTCGAGGCGAAGAAGTTCGCCGCGGTGAAGACCCCGATGATCACGAGCAGGAACCACGCCATCGCGGAGGCGTAGCCCATGTCGAAATTGCCGAAGCCCCGGTCGTAGAGGTAGAGCGTGAAGAACATGGTCGAGTCCGACGGCCCGCCGGTTCCCCCGGAGACGACGAACGCCTGGGTGAACGACTGGAACGCGTGGATGATCTGCAGCACCAGGTTGAAGAAGATGATCGGGGTGAGCAGCGGCAGCGTGATCCGGAAGAACTTGCCCAGTACGCCGGCCCCGTCCACCGACGCGGCCTCGTAGTACATCGTCGGGATCTGCCGCAGGCCGGCCAGGAAGATCACCATCGGCGAGCCGAACGTCCACACGTTCAGCACCACCAGCGTGCCCAGCGCCGTACTCGGGTCGGAGATCCAGCCCTTGCCGTCGATCCCGACCAGCGCGAGCACCTGGTTCATCAGGCCCTCGGTGCCGAACACCTGACGCCACAGGATCGCGATCGCGACGCTCGAGCCGAGCAGCGACGGCAGGTAGAAGACCGAGCGATAGAACGCCATCCCGCGGACGCCGCGGTCCAGGACGACGGCGAGCAGCAGCGCGACCGCCAGCTGCAGCGGCACCGAGACGAACACGTAGGTGAACGTCACGCGCAGCGAGTTGTGCAACCGCTCGTCGGACAGCATCCGGGTGAAGTTCTCGAACCCGATCCACTGGGGCGCCTGGATCAGGTTGTAGTCCGTGAAGGACAGGTACAGCGAGGCCAGCATCGGCCCGATGGTGATGAGGAACAGCCCTAGCAGCCACGGCGCGAGAAACAGGTACGCAGCCAGATTGTCTCGTTTGTAGACCTTCCCCGCCCCGCCGCCCCGGTCTGGCACCTGCCCCGCGGGTTTCTTCTGCCGGAGCGAACCGAGCTCACCCAGCGCACTCATACTTTCTTACCTCCGGAAACCAGGGTGGGCGGCGGAAAGCGCTTGCCTTGGCCGGTCAAATTAGCCCAAGAAACCGGTTCACACAAGACTCTGGGCCAACCTGCAGTGACCAGATGCGGACAGCTGCGAAGTATTGACAGGACAAAGTCCCGGGGAGACAGTACTGGACATTTGGCAACCGCTTACCGGCGTCGAGGTGGGCGGAGGTCCCCTGTCACCTTGGAGGCTTCGATGCAGCGTCGTACGTTTCTTGCCGGCTCACTGACCACCCTGGCGGTCGGTGCCCTCTACCCGGCCGGCGCCGCCGGAGCCACGAATGCTGGAGTAGCCGCTGTGGACGAAGACTTCCTCGCCGTACTGACCAACGCCAACCAGGCCCAGATCCCGCTCGTGCTGAGCAATCTCCAGAACCCGTCGGACAGTGTCCGGGGCGTCGCGCGCAAGGCCCGCCGACTCGTCTCCGGGTACGTCTGGGGCAAGTCGTCGTACCACCACGACGCGTCCTTGCTGGCTCCGCTGCAGTGGCTGTGCGAGCAGCTCGCGGCGCGCCAGCACGAGGACGGGCTGTACGACGTCGGCAACCTGCACTCGCCGCCGGACAGCTCGTTCGCGATCCAGGACGTGGCCATGATCTACGGGCTGCTCGACGCCGACGACCAGCCCGCGACCCAGCCGCACCGGACGATTCTGGAGCAGGTACTGCGCAAGGCCGGGCCGGCCATCGCGGCAGGCGGAGTGCACACGCCCAACCACCGCTGGGAGATCGCGGCCGCACTCGCGCGAACCCACCACCTGTTCCCGGACCGCCGGTACGCCGCGCGGATCGACGACTGGCTCGACGAGGGCATCGACGCGACGCCGGACGGTATCTACAGCGAACGCAGCTCGACGTACGCCTCCGAGGTCACGAACCACTGTCTGCTCGCGATCGCCTGGCTGCGGAACAAGCCCGAGCTGCTCGAGTACGTCCGGCGCAACCTGGACGCGACGCTCTACTTCATCGAACCGAACGGCGAGATCGACACGATCGCGTCCCGGCGGCAGGACCAGAACCGGATCCGCGAGGTCTGGTGGTACCTGACCCAGTTCCGCGAGCTTGCCCTGCACACCGGCGACGGGCGCTTCTCGACTGTTGCCAAGAGCATCGAGCAGCGGGGCACCGGTGAGATCGGCGACTTCCTGGCCGAGGTGCTGGAGCGGCCGGAGATCGCGGCGGTGCTGCCGGCCGCCAAGCCCGCGCCGACCGACTTCGCGCAGCACTTCCCGTCCCAGGCGTCGGCGCGGATCCGGCGCGGAACCAAGACCGCGACAGTCTTCGGTGGCACCGACTTCCACGACATCCCCGTCATCGCGTCCGGGCTGTCCACCAACCCGACGTTCTTCAAGCTGCGCAACGGTGCCGCGATCCTCGACTCGGTCCGGCTGTCGCCGCAGTTCTTCAGCACCGGCCACTTCCGCAGCGACGGGATGCGCAAGACCGGACCGGGCACGTACAAGCTGGCGCAGGAAGTGAAGGTGCCGTACCACCTGCCGCTGCCGAAGCGGTACCGGCGAGCGGACGGTCTCTACGCGCTGAGCCTGGACGGGCGGTTCTACGCGGCGATGGACTTCCCGCACCGGCCGAAGCAGTTCCGCACGCTGCGAACCGAGGTCACCATCGTCGAACTCGGCAACGGGTACGACCTGAGCTTCGAGTTCGAGGGTGACGAAACGGCGTACGCGATCGAGCTCTGCTTCCGGTCAGGCGGCACCTTGGCCGGGGTCGAAGCGCTGGGGACCGCCAACAACTACCAGCTGTCTTCCGGCACCGGCTCCTACACAGTCGGCTCCGACCGCATCGAGTTTGGCCCGGGCAACGGCACCGCCCGAGTCTCGATGGACCCGGGCGAGCGCTACACCTACCTCGGCGGCAGCCTCACCCCCGACGGCCTCCGCGTCTACCTCACCGGCCGTACCCCGGGCCGCCAGACCCTGCAGTTGCGTACGTCCTAGGCGGTGATGATCACCTTCGCGCGGGCGTGCTCCGTCTCCACGTACCGAATGGCCGCAGCGGTCTCGGCCAGCGGGTAGGTGCGATCGATGGCCGGGATCAGCTGTCTGGCCTCGGCCATCGATCGGAGCGTCGCAAGGTTGGCCGCACTCGGCTTCCCGTCGAAGGTGACGATCCGCTGACTCACGAAGCGGGACAGGAGTACGCCTCGGAGGATCAGGCCGACCGGACCGAACACACTGCCGCCCCGGAACACTCCCCCTCCGGACAGGATGACCGTCCCGTGCGGCGTCACTGCGCGTCGAAGGTCGGCAAGGGTGCGGTTTCCGACCAGGTCGAGGACGACGTCGTACTGCTGCCTGGTGAAGTCTTCCTTCGTGTAGTCGACGACCTCGTCGGCACCCAACGTCCGCGCCAGATCGACCTTCTTCGTGCTGCAGACAGCGGTCACCTTCGCGTCGAGCGCTTTGGCGATCTGTACGGCGAACGTCCCGACTCCACCGGAAGCGCCGTTGATCACGAGTTGCTGTCCTGGCTTGAGTTGGGCCACGTCACGCAGTCCGACCAGAGCCGTGTTCGCCGCAAGCGGCAGCGCGGCCGCCTGCTCGAACGTCAGGTTGGCCGGCTTGAGATCGACCACGGTCTCCGGCGCCTTGACGTACTCGGCGAACGCCCCGGGTGATTCCCCAAACACTTCGTCGCCGGGCTTCAGCCGCCGTACCTCTGGTCCGACGGCTTCCACCACCCCGGCGAAGTCCGTACCAAGGATCTGCTTGGGCGCCCGGAGCCCGAACATCGACGGATTCATGAGGCGGGCGACGTACGGGTCGCCGCGCATGACATGCCAGTCACGCGCGTTCACCGACGCCGCCCGGACTCGCACAAGCACCTCGTTGCCGGCGACTCCGGGCTGGTCGATCTCGTTGATCTCCAGCACTTCCGGACCGCCGTACCGCTGTTGCCCGACAGCCTTCATGCTGTGACGCTATCCGGCCGAAAGCGACCGCAGTATCCGGACGATCCCTACAGTGCCCCTGGATTCGTGCGGACCGTCGTTTCGAGTACGCCGTCGTGCGGGATGCGGAGCACGTGGATCCGGCGGCGCTGGTCGCGGAGGTAGGTGCGAGTGGACGTGCTGATGGTGGCGGTCCGGCTGCCGGACCAGGTGATCGTGATGACGGCCGTGCCTCGTCTGATCGTGAGGGCGTGGGCGGTCGCCGTACGGGTCTGGTTGTAGGGGACGACGGTGCCGTCCGAGAAGGTGACCTCGTCACCCGGCTGGAGGACGAGCGGGATCTGCTCGGTGGCGGCCGTGGTCGCGGTGACCCGTCGAGTGACGGAGTCCCGGTCGAAAATGAGGTCGGTCGAGAGCGAACCGTCGCTGGTGCGGTAGCGGACCAGGTCCTTGGTCGGGTACTCGGCGATCAGGTTGCTCTCGGCATCGGCCTTGCCGTCGCGGACCGTGGCCCAGCAACCGGTGGACGTCTGCTGTGCGTGGATCACCGTGCCGGCCACCGGATGCCACAGGAAGCCAGTCCCGGCTTTGACCGCACTGCCCGGCCGGGTCCCGAAGAACGCGCCGAAGTAGAAGCCTGGACGCCGTACGTAGAGGTAGTCCTGGTTCTCCACCGTGTCGCGACGTAGCTCGGTGAAGTCGTCCCGCTGGAGATACGGGATGCGCGCGATCGCGGCCCGCTTCGCGGCGCGGGTCGGCAAGGTCTCGCCGTACGGCGCGTGCGCGATGATCCGTGGTGACGTGTCCTGCTTGGCCAGCGCAGGTACGGGCGCCGGGTCGGCAGCCCAGGTGGCGCGGTGGGCCGCCTTGTCCTCGCGGGCGGTGAAGAACGCACCGAACTCCGGTACGGCGGGGACGAAATGTGAGGCGAGGATGGTCCGATCGGGATCCGGGATCGCGTCGTCGTAGTACGCGGTGGCGGTCCGGTCCGAGACGGCGTAGTACGTCAGCCAGCCGGAGCCGTCCGGTTCGCGCAGCAGGTTGTAGCCGAACCAGTCGGAGAACTTGCGCGTCATCGAGACGAGCAACGGGTTCCGGGTGTGCAGGTAGAGCTCAGCCATCTCCGGGAGCATCACCTCGAAGTTGTAGTTGATGTCCATCCCGCGGGGGTCGTAGAAGAACCCGGCCGGACTCTGCGACCACTTGGCAACGAACCGGATCCGCTCCTGCAGCCGCTGCCACCGAGCCTGATCGGGTAGCAGCCGGAGGGTGAGGGCAGAGCCGGCGACACCGGCAACGGCTTGGTTGGTGTACTCGAACGGGTCGTCCCAGACCACGGTGTTGGCCGGGTCCAGATACCAGTCGACTCCCTTGCGCAGGGCACCTTCCAGTTGGGTACGACGACTCGGCAGCGCACCGGACTGCCGGAGACTTGCGAGCGTCTTGGCCAGGTATCCGAGACCGAAGCCACTCGACGCCTTGCCTCGCTCACCGGGTTTGTACTCGGGCCAGGACCCGTCCGGGTTCTGGAGCTTCAGGTAATGATCCAGCGCGGCGTCCAGCCGGCCGAGCAGCGCGGGATCACGGTGGTACGGATTCCACGCCCGCTGGTTGGCATGGAACCAGCTCAACGTGAACACGTGCTCCTGGACCCGCGCGTTGAACGGCTGCGCCGGCGTCCGCCACCACCCACCGCCCATGAAGCCGTACGGATCGGTGTCCACGATGTCGTTGGTCATCGGCGCGAGGATCACCAGATACCCCGCGAACCGCTGCTCGCCGGGCGCGAACAACCGCCGATCAGGTTTCCCGGCCGGGAGACTCGCGAGCAGCGGAAGCCCCGCGGCGCGGGCCGGTGCGGACATCAACGCGGGCGCGAGCCCGGCACCAGCGGCACCGAGCAAGACAGTACGACGAGCAACGGGCATGACTGAACTCCTGGGGTTCACGGGATGTCGATGAGGGCGAATTCGAGGTCGGGGACGGTGCGGCCGGTTCTCACGTCGGCGACGGAGACACCCCATTGGGTGAACCCGGGGGTCTTGTCGCGATAGCCGCGATTGCCGCGGAAGACGATGTTGCGTGAGCTCCGCAGCCCCACGCCGTACGGCGATGGGCCGAGGACGGTGGCGACGCGGAAGAAGACAGAGTTGGCGAAGAGGAGGTCTAGGCAGTGGTCCAGCTCGACGGCCTGGGATTGCCAGCCGTAGATGTGGTCCTCGGTCTGCAGGCCGAGGAACTCCCAGTTCGCGACGTGGCGGAGGACGACCTCGCGGAACTGGTGATGCTCGACGGAGACTTCGTACGCACGAGTGGGAACAGTGGAGTGCTCGACCAGCAGGCCGTTGTCCGCCCAGCCGTTGCCACTCCAGATGTTCGACAGCACACCGCCGCCACCGCGGACCCAGACGCCGTACTTGTGCTTGCCCCGGTACGTGTACCCCGGATCGCCGCTCGCGACGTCCTCGGGATGCCACTTCACGAACTGCGTGGTGATATCCGCGAGGTAGGAACCGCTGCCTGACTGCCAGCGAATGTTGACCGATCCGGGAGTGTTCCGGGCAGTGTCTAGACCGAGGCCGACGACGATGTTGCGGCCGCCGGGTGGCGTCTCCACCAACGCCTTCGGTCGCTCAGGATCGCCGAAGCACGGCGTACCGTCCGGGGTCCGCAGCCAGGTCTGGCGCGGGTGGAGTCCGATCAGGTTGGTTCGATGCCCAAGGCGCAACGTCCCGGCCAGGAGGTACTCGCCGATCGGCACGAACACGGTCTCGTGTCGATCGACCGCGGCCTGGAACACCGCCAAATCGTCCTCTGTGCCTCTGCCGACCGTGCGTCCCATCCGGGCAGCGACCTCGGTGATGCTCACCCAGGTGGACACCGGCGGCAGGTCTGGAACGTCGGAGTGCAGCATCGCGCCGACGTCGCGGCGCCCGTCGTACGACGCCTGGACGCCGTTGATCCGGGTCTCTCCAGTAGACAACGCATTGGCGATCCGCAGGCCGTAGGTGAGGTCGATACCGCCGTCACTCGCGTGTGTGCGGCTGCCGGTCTGCGCGAGTGTCAGCACGGTCGGGGTCCGCCGGCAGATGCTGTCGACCAGGTTCAGCTGGTTGCTGTTCCTGATCAGCGGATTGGTTGCGCCAGGCAACAGGTCGCTGTCGTTCAGCACGATGCCGGAGTCGGTGAGGTCCGAGAGTAGGCAGCTCTGCAGGTACAGGTGCAGGAACTGATCCGGTACGCACTCGACGCCCCGAGGAGCGTCGGCCAGCACGGTCCGGACGAGCACCAACTTGGCGTCGTTGTTCGTCCGGATCGCCGTCTCGCGCTGACCGGTGAAGCGGCAGTCCAGCAGCGTCGTCTGCCAGCCGGCCGACGCCGCGAACGCGTTCAGACCGACGGCGCCGCCGCTGACCCGGACCCGCTGGATCAGGTTCGCGTTGTGGTCGATCCCGGCCCAGCCGTCACCGGTGTCGATGTCGAGATCCTGCAGGACGCACAACTGCGCGCCGCCGAAGCGAACCGCGATCGCCTGCGGGTTGCCCGCACCGATCGCGATGTCCAGGTTCATCAGCCCGGAGCCGAAGGTGTCGTTGTTGGCGTACGTCACCGGCCCGCCGACCGGCCGCCGCCGGAACGAGAACACGTCGCGTGGAGTGCTGCCGTCGTACCCGGGACTGTTGTCCGCCAAGACGAACCGCGGCCGCCGTACGCCGTACCCGATGATCCGGACCGAGTCGTGTACGTCGATCGGCCCGGTCAGCCGGTAGGTGCCGGGAGGCACGAGTACGACGCCACCACCGTCACCCAGCGGGAAGTCGCGCACCCCGCCGAGGATGTCGCCTAGTTTGTTCGCGATCCCGCGCCGGGACGCCTCGTCGACCGCGGCCCGGACAGCAGCCGTGTCGTCGCCGATCCCGTCACCGTGTACCTCGAACCCGGGTGACCCGAGTAGCACCGCACCCGGATCCGGCGGCCGCGTCTGGTACGCCGAGGTGAACCGGACCGGATCCTGGTCGGCGGTCGCGACGGCCGGTACGGCGGTACTGACGAAGGAGCCGGCGACGGCTCCGGCGGCCAGGCCAGTGAACTGGCGTCGACTCAGCATGAGGACCTCCTCGCGGCGGGGGTGATCTGCGGCGAGTGTTCTCCGGGCGGTTGGCATGGGTCAAGAGGTTGTCGTTGCTAATTCGCATTATCACTGGCTTGAGGCCTTGACGGGCTTTCGAGCGGCGTTCTACGGTTCCCAGGCAATGCGTATTACTGCGAAGGATTGATGCCATGCCGGACAAGGCCGCCACCCGACTCACCCAGCGCGACATCGCACGGCTGGCGAAGGTGAGCCAGACGACCGTGTCGCTGGTGCTGAACAACCGGAGCGACGCGACCGCGCGGATCCCGGCGGAGACGCGGGACCGGGTGCTGAAGGTGATCCGGGAGACCGGGTACCAGGCCGATCCGCTGGCCCGCCGGATGCTCAAGCAGCGGAACCAGATCCTCGGTGTGTTCACCTACGAGTCGGTGTTCCCGAGTTCGAGCGGCGATTTCTACCACCCGTTCCTGGCCGGCATCGAGGACTGCGCCGAGCGACTCGGCTGGGACCTGCTGCTGTTCACCAGCGCGCCGGTGACCTCGGGCCGGCGGCAGATCTTCCACGAGAACAACCGGCTCCGGATCGCCGACGGCTGTCTCCTCCTCGGTCGCCACATCCCGGCGGACGAGCTGGCCCGGCTGATCGCCGAGGAGTACCCGTTCGTCTCGGTCGGCCGTCGCGACGACGCCGGCGGCCCGGTCCCGTACGTCGGAGCCGACTACGCCGCCGCGACATCGACGACCGTCGAGAAGGCCTTTGCCCTCGGCCACCGTCGGGTCGCGTTCGTCGGCCCGGGCACCGGCGCCGAGTCGTCCGCGGATCGCCTGCGCGGCTTCCGTCGTGCGGCAGGAAATCGGGCACCGCACGTGCCGACCGCGGACCGGCCGCCGGCCGAGGTGCTCGACACGCTGCTGGACGCGCGGATCACGGCTGCCTTCGTCGAGGAGCGGGCGGATGCGGTCGCGCTGGCCGATGCGGCAGCCGAGCGTGGAGTCGACATCCCCGTCGACCTGTCCGTGGTCGCCCTCGGTGACGCGACCCGGCCGGCCGCGACCGGTATCGACTTCAGCGGTTTCCACGTCCCACGCCAGGAGATGGGCCGCCAGGCCACCGAACTTCTCGAGGCCGTGCTGAGCGGCCGCGCCGCGGCGGGTACGCAACGGCTACTGCCGTGCGAGCTGGCCGAAGGCACCACTTTGATCGCACCGAAAGGCTCGTAATGCATTCAGAGGTCCTCATCGTCGGCGGCGGGCTCGGCGGCATCGCCGCGGCCCTGGCCGCGCTGCGCGCCGGTCGCTCGGTCGTCCTGACCGAGGAGTTCGATTGGCTCGGCGGGCAGCTGACCAGCCAGGCCGTTCCACCTGATGAGCACAGCTGGGTCGAGCAGTTCGGCGTCACCGCGTCGTACCGCGCACTGCGGGAGGGGATCCGCGCCTACTACCGTCGCCACTACCCGTTGACCACGGCGTCGCGGGCTGCGGTGCAGCTCAATCCGGGTGCTGGGTATGTCTCCAAGCTTTGTCACGAGCCGCGGGTCGCGTTGGCCGTGCTGGAGGAGATGCTCGCGCCGTACCGGGCCAGCCGGCGGCTTCAGGTCCTCCAGCCGTTCCGGCCCGTCGCCGCTGAGACCGACGGCGATCGGGTCACCGCGGTGACCGTGGAACACCGCGACACCGGCGATCAGGTGACGATCACAGCGCCGTACATCCTCGATGCGACCGAGACCGGCGAGCTGCTGCCGCTGACCGGGACGGAGTACGTGACCGGCTTCGAGGCGCAGAGCGAGACGGGTGAGCCGAGTGCTCCGGCCGAGGCGCAGCCGCTCAACATGCAGGCGGTGTCGTACTGCTTCGCGATCGATCACGTCGACGGGGATCACGTCGGGGACAAACCGGCCAACTACTCGTTCTGGCGGAACTACCAGCCCTCGTTCTGGGGTGACCGGCTGTTGTCCTGGACGGCGCCCAACCCGCGAACGCTCAAGAGCTCGGTCCGGACCTTTACGCCGAACCCGGACGACGATCCACTCGCCGTCGTCGCCGATCAGCGCCGTACCGGCGGTGACACCAACCTGTGGACGTTCCGCCGGATCGCGGCCCGCCGGCACTTCGAGCCGGGTGCGTACGACAGCGACATCTGCCTAGTGAACTGGCCGATGATCGACTACTTCGAGGGCCCGGTGATCGACGTACCGGACGCGGCCAAGCACCTGACCGCTGCGAAGGAGCTGTCCCAGGCCGTCTTCTACTGGCTGCAGACCGAGGCACCGCGCCCCGACGGCGGCGCGGGCTTCCCCGGACTGCGACTGCGCGGTGATCTGCTCGGTACGACGGACGGCCTGGCGCAGGCGCCGTACATCCGCGAGTCCCGCCGGATCAAGGCGGAGTACACGATCGTCGAGCAGGACCTGTCGGTCGCGGTCCGCGGTGATCGCGGGGCGGTCGAGTACGACGACAGCGTCGGGATCGGGATGTATCGCATCGACCTGCATCCGTCGACCGGCGGGGACAACTACATCGACGTGGCCAGCAGCCCGTTCCGGATCCCGCTCGGGGCGCTGATCCCGCGCCGGGTGGAGAACCTGCTGCCGGCGAACAAGAACCTCGGCACCACCCACGTCACCAACGGCTGCTACCGCCTGCACCCGGTCGAATGGAACATCGGCGAGGCCGCCGGCGCGCTCGCGGCCTTCTGCCTGGACCGCGGCGTCAGCCCGCGCGCGGTCCGCAACACCCCGGCCCTGCTCGGCGAGTTCCAGTCCCGACTGGTTGCCCAGGGCATCGAGCTCGGCTGGCCGGACGTGTCCGGCTACTGATGGAGGACTGATGAAGCTACGTGTGCTGACCGCGATGGTCACGACTGCCGCCCTGTTGACCGCCTGTGGCGGGGGCTCCTCGGACTCCGGCAGCAAGGGGCCGGTCGATCTGCGGATGACGATCTGGAGTGCGAACGCCAAGCATCTGGCCCTGTTCGACCAGATCGCCGCCGACTACAAGAAGGACCATCCGGACGTCGGCAAGATCACCTTCGAGTCGATCCCGTTCGAGAACTACACCACCACACTGACCACCCAGATCGGCGGCGGCAACGTGCCGGATCTGGCCTGGATCTTCGAAAGCACCGCGCCGGACTTCGTCAGCTCCGGCGCGCTAGAGCCGATCAACAAGGACGGCGATCTGCTGCCGAGTACGACGGCCAACTGGGAGAAGGACGGCAAGCTGTACGCGTACCCGTTCTCCACCTCACCGCTCGGCGTCTTCGTCAACACGGACCTGGTGACCGCGACCGGACGACCGACGCCGGCGCAGCAGATCGCGGCCGGGACGTGGACCTGGGAGGAGGCTGCGAAGACTGCGGCCGCCGTACAGGCTCGCGGCAAGGGTGGTCTCGTGGTCGGCGACTTCGACTTCAAGGGCTGGGACACGCTCAACGCGATCTGGTCCGGCTGGGGCGCCCGGCCGTGGAGCGAGGACGGCAAGAGCTGCCAGTTCGACCAGCCGGCGATGGTGGACGCGATGACGTTCGTCCACGACCTCGTCTTCACCACCAAAGGCATGCCCGGTCCCGGCGTGACGAAGGACTTCTACGCCGGTGACTCCGCGATGATCGTGACCCAGATCAGCCGAGCGGCGCTGCTGGAGAAGGCCAAGTTCAAGTGGGACCTGGTCCCGCTGCCGGCCGGTCCTTCAGGTGAGTACTCGGTCGTCGGACAGGCTGGGATCGGTGTGCTGAAGCGAGGCAAGAACGCCGACGCGGCGAAGCAGTTCCTCGAGTACTTCAGCAACGCGGAGAACTCGGCCAAGCTCGCGCAGTTCTTCCCGCCGCCACGCAAGTCGCAGATCAACGCCGCGACCCTGGCCAAGGCCAACCCGCTGCTGAAGCCCGCCCAGCTGGACAGTGTCGTGGTCAAGGGCATCGAACGCGGCACGATCAAACCCAGCCACACCGGGTACGCCGAACTGCAGCAGACCGTCCGGGCCGCGCTCGACCCGCTGTGGAAGCCGGGCGCGGACGTCAAGGCCGTGCTGTCGGACGTTTGCGCGAAGATCAACCCACTGCTGGCGAAATGACGCTGTTGCTGGAGAAGCCGGCCTCCACGGTGGCGCCTGCGGACAAAGCGCCGTACTGGACGATGCGGCGGCGCGACGAGCTGGCCGGTTGGCTGATGGTCGCGCCGCAGCTCGCCGGGATCGTTGCCTTCGTCGTCGTTCCGCTCGGGCTGGTGGTCTGGTACAGCCTGCACGAGTGGAACGTGCTGGCCGGTTCCCTTACTTTCGTCGGGGCTGACAACTACGCCGCGCTGGCTGACGACCCGAAGCTCGGGCCGGCGCTCCGGGCGACCGGCGTGTTCTCGGCCGGGCTGGTGGTGCTGAACCTGAGTCTGGCGTTGTTCCTCGCCGTACTGCTGAACCAGAAGCTACGCGGCACGGTCGTGTTCCGGACGCTGTTCTTCTCGCCGGTCGTGGTGACGCTGGTCGCGTGGACGATCGTGTGGGGGTTCCTGCTCCAGGACAACGGGGGTGTGAACGGGTTCCTGAACCTGTTCGGGATCGACGGGCCGAACTGGCTGCGATCCGGCGGTACGGCGATGGCGTCGGTGATCGTGGTCCAGCTGTTCAAGAACGTCGGGCTGAACATGGTGCTCTTCCTGGCGGCGTTGCAGGGTGTGCCGGCCGAGCTCTACGAGGCCGCCCGGATCGACGGGGCGTCGGCGTGGGCGCGGTTCCGGCGGGTGACGGTGCCGCTGATCAGCCCGACCATCCTGCTGACGATGATCCTGACGATCGTCGGCTCCCTGCAGGTGTTCGCGCAGATCGCCGTACTGACCCAGGGCGGTCCGGGGACGTCGACCACGGTGCTCGTGTACTACCTGTACCAGCAGGCGTTCCAGTTCCACCACTTCGGGTACGGCGCGACGATCTCGCTGCTCCTGTTCGGGATCGTGCTGGTGCTCACCGTGGTGCAGTGGCGGATGCGTCGGAGGTGGGTGTTCCATGAGTCCTAAGGTCAAGGTGTTCGTGTACGGCGTACTGCTGGTGTGTTGTGTGCCGTTCGTGTTCCCGATCTGGTGGATGGCGACGACGTCGCTGAAGCCGGTGACCGAGATCTTCGCGTTCCCGCCGTCGCTGCTGCCGGGGTCGCCGACGCTGGATGCCTATCGGCAGGTGTTCGAGCTGCAGCCGTTCGGGCGGCAGTACGTGAACAGCCTCTACATCGCTGTCGTGGTGACGCTGCTGACGCTGGCGGTGTCCGCGCTGGCCGGGTACGCGTTCGCTCGGATCAAGTTCCGGGGTGCGGGCGTGGTCTTCGTGATCGTGCTGACCGGGCTGCTGGTGCCGAACGAGGTGACGATCATCCCGCTGTACCGGATGTTCGACGCGCTCGGGCTGGTGGACACCCACTGGCCGCTCATCCTGGTGCCGGCCCTCGGCGCACCGAGCGTGCTGGCGACGTTCATCATGCGGCAGTTCTTCATCACCCTGCCCGGCGAACTGGAGGAGGCGGGCCGGGTGGACGGCCTCGGCCGGTTCGGCCTGTTCTGGCGAGTCAGCCTCCCCCTGGCCCGCCCGGCGATCGGCGCCGTCTCGATCTTCACCTTCCTGCACAGCTGGAACCTCTACCTGGAGCCCATCGTCTTCCTGTCCAGCAAGGAGAAGTTCACCATCCCGCAGGCCCTGACCCAGTACGTCGATGCCTACGGAGGGCCCATGTGGAACACCCAACTGGCCGCCGCCACCCTGTCCGCCCTCCCCGTCCTGATCATCTTCGTCCTGGCCCAACGCCAGTTCGTAGAAGGCCTGGCCCAGACCGGCCTCAAGGGCTGACCCGGGGAGGTCACCGGGCTCCTGCCCAGACCTGTTTCGGTGGCATTTCGGTGCGCGTGGAAAAATGTCTACGTGAGTTTCCATGCGGCCGTTTTCATCGCCACCAGCCTCGACGGGTACATCGCCCGGCCGGACGGCTCCATCGACTGGCTCACCGAACGCGGTGAGCAGGCCGGTGACACCGGGTACGACCAGTTCATGACCTCGATCGACACCGTCGTACTGGGCCGGAACACCTACGAGAAGGCGCTCACCTTCGGCTTCTGGCCGTACGAGGGGAAGCAGGTCGAGGTCCTCAGCACGACGCTCGACCCGGACGCCGACGAGCGCATCATCGTGCACCGCACCCTGGACGCCCTGATCGAGACCCTGAACGACCGCGGCGCCAAACGCGTCTACGCCGACGGCGGCCGCGTCATCCAGACCTTCCTCCGGGCAGGCCTCCTGAACGAGCTCACCATCACCACCGCCCCCGTCCTCCTCGGCTCCGGCATCCGCCTCTTCGGCGACCTGGACACCGACATCCCCCTCACCCACAACGCCACCCGAACCCTCAAAGCCGGCTTCACCCAATCCGACTACACCATCCACCGCTGACGCCCACACCTCGGTAAGCCGGCGGACCCCCAGGCCATCACATTCACGCCTGCACGACGACCTCCTGCGGGTGACCACCGCAGGCACCGCATTGTGATGGCCTGGCGATCCGCGTTAGTTGTGCCCGCGTAGCACGCGTGGGTCGGATTCTGGGGTGCCTCAGCGGTGGAGGAGGTGGACTGCTTCGGTGGCCCAGTAGGTGAGGATGGTGTCGGCGCCGGCTCGGCGGATCGACGTGAGGGTTTCGAGGATGGCGGCGTCGCGGTCGATCCAGCCGTTGGCGGCGGCGGCCTCGACCATGGCGTACTCGCCGGAGATGTTGTACGCGGCAACGGGGACGTTCACGTGGTCGCGGACCTGGCGGATGATGTCGAGGTACGCCAGGGCCGGCTTCACCATCACGATGTCGGCGCCTTCGGCCACGTCGAGGTCGACCTCGCGGATCGCGTCGCGGGCGTTCGCGTTGTCTTGCTGGTAGGTCTTGCGATCGCCCTGGAGCGACGAGTCGACGGCTTCGCGGAACGGGCCGAAGAAGGCCGACGCGAACTTGACGGCGTACGCCAGGATCACCGTGTCCAGGAAACCAGCCGCGTCGAGCGCCGTGCGCACGGCACCCACCTGGCCGTCCATCATCCCCGAGGGGCCGACGACATGCGCGCCCGCAGTGGCCTGCGCGACGCCCATCTCGGCGTAGATCTTCAAGGTCGCGTCGTTGTCCACGCGGCCGTCAGCATCCAGTACGCCGCAGTGGCCGTGCGAGGTGAATTCGTCCAGGCACAGGTCCGACATCACCAGTAGCGCGTCGCCGGCCTCGTGGACCGCGTCCCGGATCGCGACGTTGAGGATGCCGTCCGGGTCCAGTGCGCCCGAGCCGGTCTCGTCCTTCTCAGCCGGTACGCCGAACAGCATCACGCCGCCGAGTCCCAGCTGAGCCGCCTCGACGACCGCTTTCCGCGCGCTGTCGCGGGTGTGCTGGTACACGCCCGGCATCGACTTGATCGCGATCGGCTCGCGGGCGCCTTCCCGGATGAACATCGGCAGGATCAGCTGCCGCGGTTCCAGCGTGGTCTCCGCGACCAGCCTGCGAATCGCCGACGACGACCGAAGCCGCCGCGGCCTGACCTCCGGGAATCCAGTCACTGAACTAGCTCTTCCTGCGTGAGCCCGAGCGGCGCTCGGACGGGCGGGTGACCGGTTCACCGGCCTCGATCATGGTGTCACGCCGGTTGGCGCCGAATCGAGCGAGTGCGTCGGCCAGTTCCTCGGCGGACGGCGTCTCGGCCATCGCGTCGACGCGCAGACCGTGCTCCTCGGCCGTCTTCAGCGTGGCCGGGCCGATCACTGCGATCACCGTCGATGCGTGCGGCTTGCCGGCGATCCCGACCAGGTTGCGCACCGTCGAGGACGAGGTGAACACGACCGCGTCGAACTTGCCGGACTTGATCGCCTCGCGCGTCGGCGCGGGCGGCGGGGCGGCCCGCACGGTCCGGTACGCCGTCACGTCGTCGACCTCCCAGCCGAGATCGGTCAGCCCGGCGACCAGGGTCTCGGTGGCGATGTCGGCGCGCGGCAGGAAGACCCGGTTGATCGGGTCGAGCACCTCGTCGAACGGCGGCCAGTCCTCGACCAGCCCGGCGGCGGACTGCTCACCGGACGGGACCAGGTCCGGACGGATGCCCCAGGCAGCGATCGCCTCGGCGGTCTTGTCGCCGACCGCGGCGATCTTCAGCCCGGAGAACGCCCGCGCGTCCAGGCCGTACTCGTCGAACTTCTCCCGGACCGCCTTGACCGCGTTGACCGAGGTGAACGCGACCCATTCGTACCGGCCCTCGACCAGGCCGCGGATCGCCTTGTCCATCTGCTGCGGGTTGCGCGGCGGCTCGACCGAGATCGTGGGGACCTCTTCCGGCATCGCGCCGTACCGCCGCAGCCGGTCCATCAGCGGGCCGGCCTGGTCCTTGGTGCGCGGCACCAGGATCCGCCAGCCGAACAGCGGCTTGGTCTCGAACCAGGACAGCGCCTCGCGCTGCTCTACCACCGCACCGACCACGATGACGGCCTCGCCGGTCACCTTGGCCGCGCGCAGGTCCGTGACGATTGTCTCCAGCGTGCCGACCACACTCGTCTGCGAGGTCGTCGTACCGCCGACCGTGGCCGCGACCGGGGTGGTCGCGTCGAAGCCGGCCTCGACCAGCGCCGCGACGGTGTCCTTCAGTACGTCGGTCGCGTTCAGCAGCACCAGCGTCTGCTTCGCGTGCAGCCGGGTCAGGTCGAGCTTCGCCTCGGCCAGGTCGAGGACGGTGACCTCGCGGTCGCCCTTCATCGTCAGCGGGATTCCCGCGTACGTCGGGACGGCGCTGACCTCACTGACACCGGGGATCACGTTGAAGCTGATGCCGGCCTTCCGGCACGCGGCCGCTTCCTCGGCACCGCTGGAGAAGGTGAACGGGTCACCGGTCAGCAGGCGTACGACGTTCGCCGCGGACTTGGCCGTCTTCACCACCAGCCGGGCCCGGGCGGCGACCTTCAGCGCCCGGCTGCCCTCGGCACCGGACCCGTCGATCACCTCGACGCCGGGCCTGCAGTAGGTCAGAAAGGCGTCGTGCTCGGGGCCCTCGACCACCACGGCGTCGGCGTTCGCCAGCACGTCGCGCCCAGCCAGCGTCAGCAGGGACGGATCACCAGGTCCGACACCGACGAAGGTGACGTGGCCGAGTGGTCTGGTCTGCTTGACGGTACTGGTCGCGGCGGCCTTCGCCGGCACGTTCTGAGGTGTCCTGGATGCCGCGGTGGCCGCTGTCTTCGCGCTGCTCACGTCTGCCCTCGTCCTCGTCCTGCTGCTCGTCTTGTGTGCCGTCTTCTTGGCTGTCGTCGTGCCCCGTGCCGCTGTCATGTCCGCTCCAGCAACTCGTTCGCCAGCGCCATACCGAGTGACACCGGGTCGTCCACCGGCCCGTTCGCGGAGAGTCGCCGTACGCCGTCCTCTTGGCCGAGCGCTCCCCGTAGCCACAGCTCCGGGCCGTCCTCACCTTCGACCACCTCGGCGAGGGCACCGACCGGAGCCGTGCACCCTGCCTCGAGAGTGGCAAGCATCTGCCGCTCCGCGGTGACCGCCGCCCGCGTCGACGGGTCCTCCAGCGGCGCCAGGGCAGCCAGCACCCCGGCGTCGTCGGCCCGGCACTCGATGCCCAGGGCACCTTGTCCCGGAGCCGGCAGGACCTGGATCGGATCCAGCGTCTCGGTCACCTCGGCCAGCCGTCCCAACCGGGACAACCCTGCCCTTGCGAGCACCACCGCGTCCAATTTGCCGTCGGCCACCATGCCGATCCTGGTGTCCACGTTGCCGCGGATCCCGGTGCATTCGAGGCCGAGGCCGAGCGCGTCCAGCTGTGCGACCCGGCGGGGCGAACCGGTGCCGACCAGGGCACCCTGCTGCAACTCGCCGAGGGTCAGTCCGTCGCGGGCGACCAGCACGTCGCGCGGGTCCTCCCGCAGCGGGACGGCACCGATGGTCAGGCCGTCGACCGGGGTGGTCGGAAGGTCCTTGAGCGAGTGCACGGCGACGTCGATCTCATTGGCCAGCAGGGCATCCCGCAGCGCGCTGACGAAGATTCCGGTGCCACCGATCTGCTCCAGCGGCGCCTTGTTGACGTCGCCGGTGGTGACGATCGGGACGAGCTCCACCTCGTGCCCGAGGGTGCGCAATTGGTCGGCCACCCAAGTCGCCTGCGCGGTCGCGAGAGCCGACCGCCGCGTACCGAGCCTGATCATGAGCGGTCACCTCCGGTCGCGTCGGCGCGGGTGTGGCTGGTCTCTTCCGGCGTCTTCGCGGCAGTGACCGCGTCGACGGTGGCCGGGTCCAGTGCGAACAGCTCACGCAGAGCATCCGCGTACGTCGGCCCACCAGGGTCGGCCGCCAACTCCTTCACCCGCACGGTCGGCGTGTGCAGCACCTTGTCGACCACCCGGCGAATCGTCCGGGCGACCTCCTGCCGCTGAGCGTCTTCCAGTCCGGGCAGCTTGCGGTCCAGCCGGGCCAGCTCGGAGTCGACCAGCTCGGAGGCCATCGCCCGCAGCGCGACCACGGTCGGCGCGACCGATGCGGCCCGCCGGGTTGCCTCGAACGAACCCGTCTCCTCCGAGACGATCCGCCGTACCTCGTCGATGTCGTCCTCGCTGCCACCCGCCGTACCGGCGAGATCGGCCAGGGTGACCAGCGAGACACCGGGGATCCGGGCCGCCTCGGGCGCGACGTCCCGCGGCAGGGCGACGTCGAGGACGCCGAACGGCCGCCCGTCGGTCGCGTTCCGGATCATCTCCGCGGTCAGTACGATGCCGCGCGCACCGGTGCAGGACACGACCAGATCAGCGTCGGCCAGCGCCTCGGGCACGGCCGCGAGCTGGATCGCCGTACCGCCGACGCGCTCGGTCAGCGCGGCCGCACGGTCGTAGTTGCGGTTGGCAATGGTCACGCTCGCGGCGCCACCGTTGAGCAGGGTCTGCGCGGCCAGCGAGGCCATCGAACCAGCGCCGACGATCAGGGCCCGCCGGCCCTCGAAGCCGCCGACAGCGTCCAGCCCGGCCGACACGACCGACCGGCCGGCGGCGTCGATACCGGTCTCGGCGCGAGCCCGCTTGCCGACCCGCAACGCGTGCTGGAACAGGGCGTTCAGGTCGGTGCCGATCGTCTCCAGATCCTGGCCGACGCGCAGCGATTCCTTCACCTGGCCGAGGATCTGGCTCTCGCCGATCACCATCGAGTCCAGCCCGACCGCGACCTGGAACAGGTGCGCGACGGCACCTTCCTCGAAGTGCACGTAGAGGTGCTCGGCCAGATCCAGCAGCGGTACGCCGGTGATGTCGGACAGGATCGCGGTGACCTCGTCCATGCCGGCGTGGAACCGGTCGACGGTCGCGTAGACCTCGGTCCGGTTGCAGGTGGCAAGCACCGCGGACTCCGCGACGGCAGGGGTGTGCTTGACGGCCAGGGCCAGCTTGGTCGCCGCGTCCGCGTCGAGCGCCACTCGCTCGAGGACGTTGATGTCAGCTGAGCGGTGGCTGATCCCGACGACCAGGTAGCTCATCCGCGTCCTCGCTTCGCTCCGGGCGCGGACGAGGCACGAACCACGCTGTGCTTGATGATGAACTCGCTGCGCTCGTTCATGCGCCGACACCCCCGCCGACACTCGGCAGATCGGTGAGACCGTTCATCGCTGGTAGCTCGGGCACCTCGGGGAGCGCCGCCTCTCCGGACTTTCGTTGTTCGTGGTACGCCAGGATCTGCAACTCGATCGAGAGGTCCACCTTGCGGATGTCGACACCGTCGGGCACGGACAGCACCACCGGCGCGAAGTTCAGGATGCTGGTCACCCCGGCGGCGACCAGCCGGTCGCACACCTCCTGGGCCGGACCGGCGGGGGTGGTGATGACACCGATCGAAACCCGGTCGGCCTTGACGATGGCCTCCAGTTCGGCGAAGTCGCGGACCTCCATGTCACCGATCCGCTCACCGACCAGGTTCGGGTCGGCGTCCAGCAGGGCCACGATCCGGAAGCCGCGCGTGCCGAACCCGGAGTAGTTCGCCAGCGCGTGACCCAGGTTTCCGATCCCGACGATGACGACGGCCCAGTCCTGGGTGACGCCGATCTCCCGGGCGATCTGGTAGCGCAGGTACTCGACGTCGTACCCGACGCCGCGGGTGCCGTAGGAGCCCAGGTAGGACAGGTCCTTGCGGAGCTTGGCCGAGTTCACCCCGGCCGCGGTCGCCAGATCCTCGCTCGACGCGGTGGCGATACCACTGTCCGACAGCGCGGTCAGCGCCCGCAGGTACACCGGCAAGCGCGCGACAGTCGCCTCGGGAATGCCGCGCTCGGTTCTCGTCGGCGGGCCGGGGCGACGGCTGCTGGCACGCGTCACAATTCTCCTGGGGAACACTCGTTCAGGCCGCGGTCTGACGGCCGGCGGCCCTTCTTACTCTAGGAGCTTGTGAACGTGAGAACAAAATCGACGGCTGCCAGGGTGACCGACAGCACTTGGTTGCGTCTGGTGATCCCGCGCCGTCGCGAGCAGGTGCTCGGTGCGGTAGCTCGGCGTGCTGGAGTGAAGGCCTCGATGCTTTTTCCATCGTGGCCTTTGCTCCAGTGCGGCGAGATGCCGTGACGAGTGCCGCGCAGTAGGCGCGGGATCACCAGACGCGACCTAGGCGGTCAGTGCCTTTCTGAGTCTGGCCGGGTCGACGCGCCAGAAGTCGTGCTGCTTGCCGTCCACGAAGGTGACCGGGATCTGCTCGCCGTACTCGGTGAACAACTGGTCATCCTGAGTGATGTCGACCTCGCTCCAGTCGACGCCGAGCTCGGCGCAGACCTCCTGGATGATCACCCGGGCGTCGTCACAGAGGTGACAGCCGGGCTTGCCGTAGAGCGTGACGCGCGTCATTTCCGCAGTTGTCCCTTGGCGACCTTGCCGGTGACCGAGTGCGGCAGGTGGTCGACCACCTCGATCTCCACCGGGCACTTGAACCGGGCCAGCCGCGTCCCGGCGTACTCCTGGACCTCGGCCGGGTCCACCGCCGCCCCGGTCTCCGGTACGACGAAGGCCTTCACCGCTTCCCCGGTTTCCTCCGACGGTACGCCGATGACGGCGGCCTCGCGGACGCCGGGAGCGCCGACCAGGACCTCTTCGACCTCGCTCGGGAAGACGTTGAACCCGGACACGATGATCAGCTCGCGCAGCCGGTCGACCAGGAAGAGATCGCCGTCGGCGTCCAGGAATCCGACGTCGCCGGTCCGGTACCAGCCGTCCTCGTCCGGGCCGTCGACGGCGTCCGGCCAGTAGCCGGAGAACAGGTTGCCGCCGCGGATCAGGATCTCGCCGGGGTCGTCGCCCTCGACGTCCTCGCCCTGCTCGTCGGCGATCCGCAGCTCGACGTTCGGCAGCGGCCGGCCGACCGAGCCCGGCTTCGGGTCGTGCTCGCCGAGGGTCGTGGTGACCCCCGGGGACGCCTCGGTCAGGCCGTAACCCTGGTGGACGAACTTCCCGGTCTCCTGCTCGAACCGGTCGGCCAGCGCGCGATCCAGCGTCGAGGCGCCGGTGAGGACGACCTTGACGGTCCGCAGCGCGTCGGCCAGGTCGGGCCGGGCCAGCAGGGCGTGCAAGGCCGGCGGTGCGAGCGGCAGCCGCGTCACGCCGTACTTGCTGATCAGATCGAGGGTATGGACGGAGTCGAACCGCGGTTCGACGATGATCGCGGCGCCGGTGGCGACGGCCCAGCCGAGGACGGCGTTCAAGCCGAACGCGTGGAACATCGGCAACACGCCGAGGACGATGTCCTCCGGACCCATCCGGTCCTCGCCGAGCTCGGAAAGATTCTTCACGTTCGCGGCCAGCGCGCGATGGGTGAGCATCGCGGCGCGCGGGTCGCCACTGGTCCCTGAGGTGTAGAGCAGCACCGCTAGGGTCTCCGGGTCGAGCTGCGGAAGTAACGGAGCGTCACCTTGGAGCTCGCCGGCCCGGACCGTCCGGAGGCCCTTGATCTTGTCCGCCAGGTCCCCGTCGGCGACCGCGAGACGGGCCCCGGAATGCTGGATGACGGTGCTGATCTCGCTCGCGGTCAGCCCGGTGTTCAGCGGTACGGCGACCAGGCCGGCGCGGAGAATCCCCAGGTAGGACGTGACGAAGTCGACGCTGTTGGCGAGTAGCAGGATGACCCGGTACCCCGGCACCAGGCCGGCTGCGGCGAACCCCTGGGCGGCCTTGTCGACGGCGGCGTCGAGCTCGCTCCAGGTCAGTCGCCGGTCGCCGTCGACCAGCGCCAGACGTTCACCGTGACGTTGCGCTGTGTCACGAAGAATGTCCGCGAAATTGAAGTTCACCAGGAGAGTCTGCCATGTGGCGCTAGTCTCCTCTCGCGGAGTTGGGGGTTCTTCGCGCAATCGGGGTGGAAGGGGGTGCCGGCCGGGGAGCGCCGGGGGCGAATTGGTCAGATCGGCTCGCTCGGAACGGTTGCAGCGGAGCGTGACGGGATATATACAGGTGAACTCGTGGGCGACCTTCTGGAGAACCTCACACTGCAGAAGCCGTCCGCGTGGGGAGCCCATGCGCGATGAACCCCGACAGCAGGCTGCGCCGCGTTGCGGAAGCAGTCGGCTGGCGCATTCGTGACGATCGGACCGGACGGAAGGCGGCACGCCTCGGACTGTTGACAGCGGGTGCTCGAAGCGTAACGCTCGGTGCTGTCTCAGCCGCTGTGGCCATTCGCGGATGTGTCAGAAGACGTGTCATTTGAACGGGGAGAAATCTTGACGACGCCGGAGCCAAGCCCGGACGGGATGAGACGCGCAGAGCTCGTCGATCGCGCCCAGGCCGGGGACGTCGGTGCCTTCGGTGAGCTGTACGACGAGTACTCGCTCACCGTCTATCGCTACATCTACGCACGGGTGTCGTCATCGGCACTCGCCGAGGACCTGACCAGTGAGACGTTCGTCCGGGCGCTGCGCGCGCTGGACTCGTTCCGCTGGCAGGGCCGGGACTTCGGCGCCTGGCTGGTGACGATCGCCCGGAACCTGATCACCGACCACTACAAGTCCGGCCGGGTCCGGCTGGAAGTGGTCACGGACGAGATCGAGACGCACGACCGGCAGACCGAGGGGCCGGAGGTCGACGTACTGGCCGCCGCCACCGCCGAGGTCCTACGGGACGCCGTCGCGAACTTGCCCGAGGAGCAACGCGACTGCCTGACGATGCGATTCTTCGCCGGTTTGTCGATCGCGGAAACGGCCAAGGCGCTGGAGAAATCCGAAGGCGCCGTCAAGCAACTGCAACTGAGGGCCGTACGGCACTTGGCGAAGGTTATCCCCAAGGACTTGAGGTGAGGCGGATGACAACGAATGTCTTTCGTAACCCGTCAGGGAGTTTCCTCGTTTGCCTGATGAGGACCTGTCGGTGACCCCGACTGGCCATTGAGGAGAACGAGAACTCATGAGTGACCTACACAGGGCTCGAGCGCGCGCGGAGACCTTCGCGCACGCCGTCGATCACGGGCCCCGTCACTCTTCGCGACTGAGCGATGACCCCGAGCTGATGGAAGCTGTGGAACTGGTCGGACGGCTGAGGACCGCCGGCGCAGTGGCACCGCGACCGGAGTTCAGTGCCGAACTGAGGCACCGCCTGCTGGAGCAGGCGGCGGCCCGGGCGGCAACGACGACTCCGACGATGGTGCGCAGCACTCCGGACGACTCGGACGACCCGCCGACCCGCGAGGACGTCGACGCGTCCGTGACAGATATCCGCCATCGTCACGGCCGGCGCATCCGGCTCGTGGCCAGTACCGCCGCGCTGGTCCTGCTCGGAGGTGGCATCGGTTCTGCCGCCGCCGCTCAGCAGGCGATGCCCGGTGACACCTTGTACGGGATGAAGCGAGGCATCGAGAACGTCGCCACCAATGTCGGAGTCGGCGACGACTCTCGCGGCCGGCGCGATCTCGAGCACGCGATGACCCGGTTGTCCGAAGTCCGCGCGCTGGCCGAGTCCGGCGGCGACGTGGGCACGATCAACTCCACCCTCGACGACTTCTCGGCGCAGGCCCGCAAGGGCGTGTCCCGGCTGGTCGCGTCGTACCAGCAGGACGGCGACGCCGGTTCGATCACGGCGGTCACGCAGTTCATCACCAGCGCCCGCCAGGCTCTTGGTGAGCTCGCACCGAAACTGCCGCCGGAATCGCTGAAGTCCGCCGTCGAGGCGCTCGCCACCATCGAGCAGCTGGCCCAGCACACCTCGGCCGCCTGCCCGAAGTGCGAGCAGCCGAAGCCGGCCAAGGGCGGCACCCAGCCGGCCGCGCCGAGCAACGGCAGCGAGCCGACCAACCCGGCCAACGGCCCGACCGTGGGCCCGTCCAGCAAGCCGACCACAGGTGAGAGCGCCCAGCCGAGTACGGCGCCGAGCCAGCTGCCGAACACGACGATCGTGCAGGAGCCCAACACTCCCGCACCGAGTCTGAAGACACCCCCGACGTCGTCGTCATCGTCGACACCGTCGTCGACCCCGACGATCGTCCCCACCATCCCCACCCCAGGCGCAACGTCATGGCCATGGCCGTTCCCGACCCTGACCCTGCCGAGCACCCCGATCATCAACCTCCCCGGCGTAATCCAGACCCTCCTCCCACCCTGGAAGTAGGGTCCCGACACCCGAAGCCCGGCGCGAACCCCGCGCCGGGCTTCTCGTTTGCGCTCCCATTTGAGGGGTCAACCCCTGAGGTTGTGGGTTGGCACCCTGCATACACCGGCCAAACCCATCACTTGAGGGGTTGACCCCTCAAATGTTGGCCGGAGCGAGCGCGCTGGGGCAGTCGCGGGGAACGGCGCGGCGGCGTCAGCCAGATCCCTCAGAAGAAGACGCTGCGGCGTTGCATGAGGAGGGCGTAGAGGGTTTGCTGGATGGTTTCGCGGACCTGGTCGGTGACGTTGAAGACGAGCATCGGGTCGTCGGCGGCGCCTTCGGGGAAGTCGTCGGTGCGGATCGGCTCGCCGAACTCGATCAGCCACTTGGACGGCAGCGGGATCAGCCCGAGCGGCCCGAGCAGCGGGAAGAACGGTGTGATCGGGATGTACGGTACGCCGAGCAGCCGGGCCAGCGACGCGATGTTCCCGACCAGCGGATAGATCTCCTCGGCCCCGACGATCGAGCACGGCACGATCGGCACACCGGTCCGCATCGCCGCGCTGACGAACCCGCCCCGGCCGAACCGCTGCAGCTTGTACCGCTCGCTGAACGGCTTCCCGATCCCCTTGAACCCCTCCGGCCAGACGCCGACCAGGTCACCCCGCCCGAGCAGCCGCTCGGCGTCGTCGTTGCTCGCCAGCGTCGCACCGCCCTTACGCGCCAGCTCGCCGACGAACGGCGTCTGGAACACCAGGTCGGCCGCCAAGGTCCGCAGCGGCCGGTGCGCGTGGTCCGCGACGATCAACTGGGTGACGAGCCCGTCCAGCGGCATCGTCCCCGAGTGGTTCGCCACGATCAGCGCCCCACCGTCGGACGGGATGTTCTCCACGCCACGAACGTCGACCCGGAACCACTTCTCCGCCAACGGCCGCAGGATCGGCAGCAACACCTGGTCGGTCAGATCGGCGTCGTACCCGAACTCGTCGACCTCGTACTCCCCGCTCAACCGCCGCCGCAGGAACGCGAGCCACTCCGCGACCCGCCGCTCCCCCTCCTCGCCGAACAGCTCGCGCACCACCCGCTCGAGCCCAGCGAAGTCGAGACCGGCCGGGTCCTCGAGCACCGGAACGTCGTCGACGACCGGATCGGCCGGCAGCTCAGTGGTCTGATTGCTCGCAGGCTTCTTCTTCGACGACGACCGCCGCGCACCCGGTCCGGCGAGTGCGCGAGCAGCGGCGGAGGGCGTCGTACGACGGCCGCTCCCGCGACCCGGTCGTCCGCCAGAACCGATCGGGATCACCTCGGCATCAGCCACGCAGTGCCCCCAGTCCGGCGCTGAGCAGCTGGGACGCCTGCGAGACGACGCCCGGCCCGAGGAAGTCGCGGAAGTCGTCGAAGGCGGCCGCGGTCGTGTACGCCGGTTCGAACCCGAACTCGGTCCGCATCCGCGTCGTGTCCACCGCGCGCCCGTAGGTCAGGAAGGTGATCTGGTCCGGTGAGAAGTCCGCCAACCGAGCTCGGCGTACGGCGGCTGCCGTGCTGGACGCGGTGAACGGTGGCAGCCGCAGGGCCGGCCGGCCGAGTCGGCGGATCGCCTGGGAGAGCGCGAGGATCCCGTCGCCGGCCAGGTTGAAGGTCCCGGGCAGGTCGTTGACGGTGGCGTGGTGGATCGCCTCGACGCCGTCGTCCTCGTGCAGGAACTGGAGGCGGGCGTCGTACCCGAAGATGGTCGGGATGACCGGCATCGAGAAGTACCGGGTGATCGGGGAGTCGGTTTTGGGGCCGATCCAGTTCGCCATCCGGAGGGTGGAGACACAGACGTCGGGCCGGCGCCGGGCGAACCCGCGTACGTACCCCTCGACCTCGACCGCGTCCTTGCTCAGCCCGGTCTGATGGATCGCCCGCGGCGCCATCTCCTCGGTGAACATGGCCGGGTCCCGGGGACCCGCGCCGTACACGGTGGTCGACGACTTGACCACCAGCTTGGCCACTCCGGGCGCCTTCTGACAGGCGGCCAGCAGCTGCATGGTGCCGATGACGTTGATCTCTTTCATCGACGACCGGCCGCCGGCACTGCCCGGGGTGGCCACGACGCCGGTGTGGACGACCGTGTCGACGTCCTCGGCGGCGATCACCTTCGCGATCACGGGGTTGCGAATGTCGGCCCGGACGAACCGGACCCGGCCCAGCTCGGCACGTGGCGGAACCACATCGATGCCGAGCACCGTGCCGATCGACGGATCGTCAGCCAGTCGGCGCGCACAGCGAGCACCGGCGTCTCGCGAGACGCCGGTCACCATCACCACCTGTGCCACGAGAGACCCCCAGCCAGACAGCAACCCCATAGAACACCGCGTCTGACCCAGACGCGGCGGGAACTGCTTACTTGCCGAGCTTGCGGCGCTGCACCCGCGTCTTCTTCAGCAGCTTGCGGTGCTTCTTCTTCGCCATACGCTTACGGCGCTTCTTGATTACCGAACCCACAGTGGACCTTCCAAACTTAAAGAGAGCGTCGGCAAAGCTTACCCGTAGGTCCTCTTCCCGACCTAAAGCGGGCGACTGGGTAGGCTGGATGCTCGACCTGGGGAGGCCGGATGAAGGCTCGGTACGACGGTCACGCCGACTGGTACGAGGATCGATTCGTGGCCGGCGCGGAGACGCATCAGCCCGGTCTGCTCGACCTTCTCGGGCCTGGATCCGGGCCCTGCCTCGACATCGGCTGCGGCACCGGGCGCAACTTCGAGACGATCCGCGCGAGCGGCCGCAGCGTCGTCGGTGTGGACTATTCCGCCGACCAGCTCCGCTTCGCCAAGACCCGCGCCGACGGTCCGCTGATGAGGGCGGACGCCGCCGTACTGCCGTTCGCCGACGAGTCCTTCGATACGGCGATGGTGATGTGGATCTCCACCGATGTGGACGACTTCGGCAAGGTTCTGCGGGAGGCGACCCGGGTACTGCGTCCTGGCGGTCTGCTCGTCGTGTACGGCGTTCATCCCTGTTTCAACGGCCCGCATGTTGTCTACAGCTCCGAGGACGGCACCAGGCTGATCCACCCGAGCTACCGGACACCTGGCTGGCACGACGAGTCGCCGTGGTGGGCCGAGGACGGCATCCGCCGGCGCGTCGGCATGCGCCACATCCCCCTCGCCGAGTACCTCAACGCCTTCCTCAGCACCGGCCTGACCCTCGAACACTTCGAGGAACCCGGCGGTTTCGAGGTCCCCCACTCCCTCGCCGTACGGGCTAGGCGAGGTGTTCCCAGGTGAGCAGGGTCAGCTCTCGTCCTTTGTCGACGATCGGGGTTGGCGGCAGGTCGGTCAGGCGGTAACCGGCGGCCCGCGCCACGGCTGAGCTGGCCGCGTTGTCCGGCTCGATCTCGAGGATCACCCGCGCCAGACCAGCAGTCTCGTGCGCATAGGCGGTCAGCAGCGTCAGTGCCCGCGCTCCGAGGCGCTGCCCGCGATGGGCCGGGCCGATCGCGTACCCGAGTGAGCCGGTCTTCAGGTTCAGCATCACCTCACCGAGCGGCGTCGTCCCGTCGGTGGTGATCGCGAGCTGGATCCGTCCCTCTGCTGCGAGCGCGTTCTCGACGTACTCCTGCGCCACCGTCAGGTCGAATGGCGACTTCAGCGGTGTCCAGTACGCCACGTCCGGGTCGTCGAACAATTCCACCATCGCGGGCGCGTCCGCCGGCTCCCACTCGCGCAGCACCAGCCCGTCACCGACCACCCGTACCGTCATGCACCAAGTCTCCGGTACGGCGTCATGCGGCCTTGCGGGTGGGGATCTGGATGGGGTCGGTGAGGACGGCCAGGTGCGGGCCGACGGTGGAGTGGGTGGTGGTGGACTTGTCGGACGTGGTGGTCGCGTAGGCGGCCGGGGTGAAGGCGACGGCGGCGAAGCCCAGGCTGACAATGGTGCCGACGGCAACGGTCTTCGTACGCATCAGGTGCTCCTGGAGGTCCGGTGCCGAGACCCGTTCCCGGCGATGACTCAATCCTGGTCGACCGCACTGCGACCACTCTGTGAGCACCCTGGGAGCTTCCTGTGAGCGTCCACTCCGCCCGCTGGGTAGTCCGAAACCGGCTCGCCGGACGAGTTCTAGAGGTAGGTGGCTACTGGGCCGAGGGTTAGGAGGCCTGAGCCGGCTCCGGCTTGTTCTGATGCGGCAGGAGCCAGTGCGGCTCGGGCGCGGGCCAGCGGTTGCTGCTGGTCGAGTGCCTTGGCTGCGTGGGCTGTCAGGCACCAGAGTGCTTCCAGCAGAAGGCCTGGCGGAGGTTCAGGAATGACCTGCAGAGCTGCGGTCGCTTCAGCTTGATGCCCCTGCGACAGCAGGACGAGTGGGTGGACCCACGGCTCATACGGGCCGTAGTCGGCGTCGGGTACCGGCAGGCTATGCCGGACGTGGTGACAGGCGAGAGCCAGCGGCAACAGGCCCTCCTGCAACCCAGGCATGCCCGCGCCCTCCAGCAGCTCGGCTGCTTTGCGGTAGGCCGGCTCTGTGTCCAGGCGCATGGCCCGATACCAAGTGGTGAAGACGCTGACCAGTGGGAGCTCGTGACGTGCAGCCAGCGTTTCGGCGGCAGCGGCGTGAGTGTCGGCTGCTGGGAAGTCGTCGAGGGCGCTGCAGGATTGCAGGCGGATGAGATGTCCCAGCACTTCATAGGTGGCGAGTCCATGGCGCTGGGACAGGGCAACGAGTTCGGCGCCGATGGCCGAGCGTTGGGGGGCGAGGCCAGCCCGGTGGCAGCTCTGCATGAAGACACCGTTCAGCGCGAACCCGAGCAACGCCGGATCGCCCACCCCACGGGCAATCTCCTCCGCCTCACGCGCCGCCTCCGCAGCCCGGGGTTCCCGCGAGCCGCGCGACTCGAGCGCGATCGTGGCAAGGAGCCGGGCCCGGGTCGCCGGGTGCTGCTGCGTTCGCAGAGCGCGCTCCGCCGCCGCAACAATCGCAGCAGCCTGCGCCTCATCGTCAGACCGCGTCCAGATCGCTGGTACGTCGTACGCACCGATAACTCTCGCGGTCAGGTCAGGATCACCGAGCTCCTCGGCCGCAGTCACCGCGGCAAGTCGGTGGCGCCGCGCAGCCTCGAGCCCGCCGCCTCCTGTCACCGCGAGGTTTCGCAGCAACCCCACCGTCGACTCCAGTCGCGCTCGAGCGCCTGCACCGACAGTGCGGTCGTAGGCAGCGGTTGCCTCTTCCCACACTCGTCCTGCCGAGACAGGTTCCAAGTGCTCGGCCTGGTTGAGTATGTCGGTCTCCAGCCGGCTCAACGCAGTACCTGGGTCCACACCGAGCTGGTCGATCAGCATCGCGCGGGCACGACGCAGTACCGCGAGAGCATCGCCCTGACGACCAGTCCGGTACAGCGCGAGGGCCAGCAACCGCCATGCCTCCTCACGCCACGGGTGTTCGGTCACATGGGCATCCAGCTCGGGCACAGCCTCAGCTGCCAGGCCTAGTGCTAGCCGAGCCTCAGCCTGGCGCTCCACAGCTCTCAGCCGCAGCTCAGTGAGCCGTGAGCGCTCCGCCTGCGCCCAGTCCTCCTCCGCGAAGTCGGCGTACGCCGGACCACGCCACAACGCCAGCCCTTTCGAGAGCTCAAGCAGCCCCGCGGCAGTCACCGCCTTCTCGAACCGCCAAGCGTCGACAGCATCGGTCCGCAAGGCATAACCAGGCCCCTCGGTCACCAGCAGGCGGGCCGGCGTACGCGGAGCCCGGTCCGGTTCCAGCGCGCGTCGCAGCGAGGCCACAAACGTCCGTACGGCGCTCAGCGCACCATCAGGCGGGTCGATCCACAGATCGTCAACCAACTGAGTCGCCGGTACGACGCGACCGCGGGCAACGATCAGCCGGGCCAGCACCGCCCGATGCCGCGGACCCTTCAGGCCGACCGGACGCCCGGCGTCATCCCAGGCCACCACCGGCCCGAGCACCCCGAATTCCACCCGGCCACCGTAGCGCTCATCCACTGCTCATCCGCGTCCGGAAGGCTGATAACCATGAAGATCACCGGATTCGACTACCAGCGCGTCCCCGGCGCGGGCGGTGTCTCGCTGAACGTCGCCGTCGGCGGCTCGGGTACGCCGATCGTCCTGCTGCACGGGTTCCCGCAGACGCACCTGATGTGGCGCGACGTCGCCACCGACCTGGCCGCCGACCACACCGTCATCTGCCCCGACCTCCGCGGGTACGGCGCGAGCGACAAACCGGCCGACGACTATGCGAAGAGGACCATGGCCGCCGACATCGTGGCTGTGGCCCGCGAACTCGGTCACTCGACCTTCGCCCTGGCCGGCCACGACCGTGGCGCGCTCGTCGCCTTCCGGGCCGGGCTCGACCATCCGGACGTGATCACGCACCTGATGTGCCTCGACGTACTGCCGACCCTCGACATGTGGGACGTGATGCACGGGACCAGCGCCGCTGTCGGCTTCCACCTGTTCCTGATGGCCCAACCGCCCGGCCTGGCCGAGACCATGATCGCCGCCAGCGCGGACACCTTCTTCGGCCACTTCCTTACTCTCTGGGCGAAAGACAGTGAGGCGATCCCGGCCGACGTCCGCGCCGCCTACCTGGACGCCTCCCGGGCCGCCGTTCCGTCGATCGTCGCGGACTACCGCGCCTCGGCGACGATCGACGTCACGCACGACCAGGAAGATCTTGCTGCAGGCAACAAACTGCGGATGCCGGTGTCAGTGATCCAGCAGGACTGGGGCGCGGCGCTCGGCTTCGACGCCCAGGCCCTGTGGCGCGCCTGGGCGTCCGATCTCCACCACCAAACGACTTCCGCCGGTCACTTCATGGCCGAGGAGTCGCCGGCAGAGATCACGACCGCTGTTCGCGCCCTGCTGAGCCGAGATAGGCAGCCGACTCCGCCAGCGCGTCGAGAGCACCAGCCAGCGGTGGACTGACCAGCTCACCGTTGCGCTTGACCGCCGTACCGCCGACGAAAACCGTATCCACGTTGCCGGGATGCGCCGAGGTGACGACGGTCGCGATCGGATCGCCGAGGTGCGCGACCAGGTTGATGTCCGTACTGCGCAACAGCACGAGATCGGCCTGGTTGCCCACGGCAAGCGAACCGACGTCGGTCTGGCCGAGGGCGCGAGCGCCTTCCAGGGTGGCGATCCGCAGTACGTCGGCCGCCGTGAACGCCTGGTAGCCGAGGGCGAGGAGCTCGCGCATCGCGGCGAACATGTCGCCGGCCGCGGTCGTCACGACGTCGATGCCCAGACTGAGGTTCACTCCGGCGGACTGCAGCCGGCCGGCCAGTGGCGCACCGATCTCCATCCGCGCCTCGACCGACGGCGTCACCGAGACCGCCGCGCCGGACTCGGCGATCAGCTTGAACTCGGAGTCCGGGAGGTTGTTGCCGTGCACGTACAGCGTGTTCGACCGCAACAGTCCGGCATCACGCAGCCGGGTGATCGGATCCGTGGCGAGCGAACTGCTGCTGATGTGCACCACGACCGGCAACCCGAGCGAGTCGGCCAGCTCCCAGTCGGCCCGGACGGTCTCGAACGGCGCGAACGACGGCCCGATCGCGGCCACGGCGAGACCGATCCGCTCCGACGCCCGATCCATGATCCGCCGCATCCCGTCCGGACTCACCGCACCACCGCCCAACGGGGACGGTCCGTAGCCGAAGACCGCCCTGATTCCGCTGTCCTGCAAGGCATCCAGCGCCGCGTCGGCATGGGCATCCGACGACTGCACGTGCGAGAAGTCCTGCACCGTGGTGACGCCGGCGTTCAAACACTCCAACGCACCCACGAGGTTGCCTGCAGCAACATCTTCGGGACGGAAGTGGGCACCGTACCCGCCGAGCACCCGCTCGAAGTACAGACCGAGGTCCCCGTCGGCGGCCACTCCGCGCAACGCCGTCTGCCACAGATGCCGATGCGTGTCCACGAACCCCGGCAGCACGATCCGCTCGGTCGCGTCGATCACCTCGACGCCGGCCGCCTCGACATCCGCGATCAACGTCGGCCCGACGGCGGCGATCCGCCCGTCCTCGATCAGTACGTCGGTCGCCCGCCGGGCCACCACCTCCGGGTCGGTGTCGATCACCAGGCCACCACGCAGCAATGTCCGCATGCACTTCTCCTCACTAGAAAGCTTTAAAGAAAGCTATCACCAAAGCCACTTAGACTGTCAACAGACGGGAAGGAGACTCGGTGGACGACAGCGGCGATCGGGTGGATCGGTTGATCGCCTCGTGGCAGCGGGAGTTGCCGGAGGTGCTCTACCCGACGAGTGAGCTGACCAAGCGGATCATGGTGCTCGGGGCCGAGCTGAACGAGGCGACCCGGCGGGTGCTGCGCGATGTCGGGCTCACCACCGCGGAGTTCGACGTGATCGTGTCGCTCCGACGGTCAGGAGCGCCGTACCGGCAGAAGCCGTCCGACCTGAGCCGCAACCTGCTGCTGTCGTCCGGCGGGACCAGCAATGTGACGAACCAGCTGGTCCGGCGCGGCCTCGTCGTCCGCGAACCCGACCCCGAGGACGGCCGCGGGACCCAGATCCGGCTCACCGACGACGGCAAGGCCCTCGCCGAGCGCGCGGTCCAGGCCAGCGCGGCCGCTCACCACGCACTGCTGGCGGACATCCCGGACGAGACGGTCAAACAGGCCAGCGCCGCGCTGCGAGAGCTGTTCCAGACGTAGCGAAGCGGCCGGTCCCGAAGGATCCGGCCGCCTCGCGTCTCGTGGTTATCCGGCTTGAAAGTAGGCGCCCTTGAGGTAATCGTGCACGGCGTCCTCGGAGACCCGGAACGAACGACCCACCCGCACCGCGGGCAGCTCACCGGAGTGCACCAACCGGTACACCGTCATCTTGGACACGCGCATGGCCGTGGCGACCTCCGCCACGGTCAGAAACTTCACCTCGGCGAGCGGCGACTCACCACCGGACTTCTTTGATGCCATTGCGCACCGCACTTCCAGCACGGATCGTGCGCCGGCTTCCCCTCCGGCACCTCCGTCCGTGCATGCAACGAGCGTAGTGGCTGTTGGTACGAATGGGAAAGAGGGGGACTCGTGTGACTCAATAAGACGGGTCGAGACCGAGCAGCGGGAAGCTGATGTCGCGGGTCGCCTTGATCGAGCGGTCCAGCCAGGTGTCCGGGTTGTAACCGGTCGACCAGTCGTCGTACGACGCGTCCCGGCCGTCCGTCATCCGCAGCGGCGCGGTCCGCGCGAATCGGATCCGGACGTCCTCGCGCCACGACTCCGGCACCGGCGTCTGCGGGTCGATCGGGTGGCCCGCCACGATCGCGAGCAGGTGACTCCAGGCCCGCGGTACGACGTCGATGATCGCGTACCCGCCACCACCGGTCGCCACCCACTTGCCCTCGGTGACCTCGTGCGCCAGATCGTGCAGGGCCATGTACGCCGCCCGCTGCCCGTCGACCGATTTCGTCAAGTGGGCCAAGGGGTCCTCGACATGTGAATCACACCCGTGCTGGGTGACCAGAATCGACGGCCGGAACGCCCTGACCACGTCCGGAACGATCGCGTGGAACGCCCGCAGCCAGCCGGCATCGCCCGTCCCCGGTGGCAGCGGAATGTTGACCGCCGTACCCTCTGCACCCGGCCCACCGGTCTCCCCCGCACTCCCGGTGCCGGGAAACAGCGTGGTGGGCGACTCGTGCAGGCTCACGGTCAGCACCCGCGGATCGTCGTAGAACACCGTCTGCACGCCGTCCCCGTGGTGCACGTCGACATCGACGTACGCGACCCGCTCGGCACCGTGGTCGAGCAGCCACTGGATCGCGATGGCCGGATCGTTGTAGACACAGAAACCGCTTGCTGCGTCAGGCATCGCGTGGTGCAGGCCGCCGATGATGTTGGCGGCGTGCAGTACGTCGCCCTCCCACACCGCCCGGGCCGCCTCGACGGAGGCGCCGACCACGTGCGCGGACGCCTCGTGCATGTTCGGGAAGCAGTAGGTGTCCTCGGTGCCGAGACCGTGCTCCTGGTCCGGCTGATCGGGGTTCTCCCCCGCGCGTTTGACCGCGGCGATGTACTCGGCGGTGTGCACGGTCCCGATCAGCGCGTCATCGGCGATCGGGGCCGGCACGACCTTCAGCAGATCGAGTACGCCGAGCGCCCGGGCCAGCCGCACCGTCAGATCCACCCGGATCGGACTCATCGGGTGCCCATGGCCGAAGTCGTACGCCGTCAGACCGTCGTCGAAGACCAGCATCGCCTCACCACTCATGCCCCCGACCTTAACCGTCGGCGCCCTCTCGCGGGCTTGCGAGTGAGCTACAGGGTCTGGGACATCAGGGTGAGGCGGCGGTCCGGGTTGCCGAAGGTTTCGGTGCGGCCGGTGGGGAGGAAGCCGGCTCGGCGGTAGAAGGCGGCGGCTCGGGGCGCGGCGTCGTACACCCAGAGGAGCAGGCGCTTGAAGGACTGCTCGCGCGACCAGGTGACGAGCTCGGTGGTGAGTGCGTCGGCCACGCCGTGACCGCGGCACTCCGGGGAAACCCACATCGCGAGCATCAAGGCGGCGTCGGGGTCGCGCTCTTCCTCGCCGGCCTGGACGCCGGTGACCATGCCGGCCGCGTGACCGTCGACCTCGGCCAGCAGGGTGACCTTGTCGGTCGCGCGGAGCCGGGCGCGCCAGTCGGCCTCCATCAACGCGACCGAGTCCTGGTAGGTCGTGTAGAACGACTCGGGCGCATCGATCAACGCCCGCAGGCGTATCTCCCGCAAGGCCGCCCAGTCGTCCTCGCCCAGCCTGCGCACAGTCACCGTCACAGGATCATCCTCACAGGTCCTTGCCGCCGACCAGCCGACCGGCCTCATCCACCGCGAACACCTGTACCCGCTCGAACTTCGGATTCCCCGGCCGGAACCACCGCCGACCGCGCCAAGGAATGCTGCAGTTCGACAGGACGTATTCGACCACTGCCCGGCGACGCACGCCTGACCAGACCGGTAATGCGGCTCGACCGCCCGACACGTCCTGTCGATCTGCACACGTCAGCCCGGATCACCCGTGATCGCCGGAACCGTGGACAGCAATCACCCGGGTCGGAAGCGGGCGGCGCGACACCCCTCCAAGGCCGCGCCGGCCACACTTCCGCAGGGTCTGCTCCACCTGATGGCTTCCCGGTCGAGCACAGGCCCCACAGGCGGTCGACCAGGTCGATCTAATGGCTACTGGGAGTCACAAGTGGCCCTGCAGACGGTCTATCGGGCTGGGACTGCAAGGCGTTACAAGATTTGCAGGATGCTGCAAAACCGGCTGCGATTCGATTGCGGAGGGTTACGGGCTGGCGGTCTAGTCCTGTACTCTGCCCGGCCTCTCCAGGCGGCGTGCAACTTAATGCAACGTTGAGCATTGGACTTGCGCTGAGTAGCGATCAGGCCCCACAGTTCCGTCCCGTGAGGAAGCCCGTGAGCTCGATGAGACCCAATCGACGGCAAATCTTCACGGTCGGGGCCGCGGTGGCTGCCTCTTCCGTGGCCGTCTCCACCGCAACCGCCACGGAGGCGGCAGCCGCGACGACCAGCGGGCCGTACGGCTCCGGCGTACTCGGTTCCTGGTCCAGCGCGACCCGGGCGATCTCGACGGCGGCGCAGGTCCAGCGCGTCCGCGAGACCAACGGCGTGTACATGTTCGGCGACAGCATCTCCGTCCAGGACGGAAAGGCGCTGGCGACCCGGCTGCTGAACCGCGACGGCACCCAGCTGGCCGTGCACAACTGGTCCAGCCGGCCCACCTCCGGCGCGGTCGACGCGCTGCAGCAGTGGGCGTCGACGTACGGTCTGCCGCGCCGGATCCTGATGGCGAGCGGGTCGAACGACATCTTCGACCCGCCGAAGTTCGCGGCGCAGGTCGACCGGGCGATGAGTATCGTCGGCCCGAACCGGACGCTGTACTGGGTCAATATCCAGGTCGTCCGCAAGGGCCAGACCGCAGTCGTGCAGCTCGCCGATCAGCGCAACAGCTCCTGGCTCAACATGCAGCTGTACGACGCCCAGGAGAAGTACCCGAACCTGCGGATCATCCGCTGGGCCGAGTGGCTCTGGGTCAAGCCGTACCGCCTGACCAACTACCTCCGCGACGGCGTCCACCCCACGATCCCGCTCGGTCAGGACGCCCGCAACGAGCTGATCGTCCAGGCCCTCACCCAGTGACAACCGGGCTGGCGCGTTGTCCTGCGCTCCGGCTAGGCTTGATGACGTGAACACGAACTTGCAGCTGTGGTGGGCCGCCTAGGGCGGTCCCCCAGCGTGTTCGCACGCATCCATGAGGCCGTCTCACCGAGGCGGCCTTTTTCATGTCCTCCCTCGGTGGGGCTCCACACACCGAAGGGCACTGACATGACCTCGCTATCCGGCATCACCCCGTCCGGCCGACTGACGCTCGGCAACCACCTCGGCGCCTTGCGCCGGTTCACCGACCCGGACGGGTTCTACTTCGTCGCGAACCTGCACGCGATGACGACCAAACACGATCCACGAAGACTCACCACGCTCACCCGGGAGTTCGCCACCCTGATGCTCGCGGCCGGAGTCCCCGAGGGCACCGTGTTCATCCAGTCCGACGTCCCCGCGCACGCCCAGCTCGCCTATCTGCTGGAGTGCACGTCGTACGTCGGCGAGCTGTCCCGGATGATCCAGTACAAGGAGAAGGGCAACGGCCGGCCGATGACGCGGGCCTCGCTGTTCACGTATCCGTGCCTGATGGCCGCGGACATCCTGCTGTACGGCGCGAAACAGGTCCCGGTCGGCGGTGACCAGGACCAGCACGTCGAGCTGGCCAGAGACATCGCGATCCGGTTCAACCGCGAGTACGGCGAGACGTTCGTCGTACCGCAGCTGGCGAAGGCGGCGCTGGCGACCCGGGTCAAGGATCTGGCCAATCCGACCACCAAGATGAGCAAGTCCGATGTCGACGACGCGGTGGGGACGATCCGGCTGCTCGACCCGCCGGACGTGATCCGCCGGCAGATCATGCGGGCGGTGACGGACTCCGAGAACGAGGTCCGGCACGACGAGGCGGCGAAACCCGGTGTCACCAATCTGCTCGAGATCCTGGCCGCCTGCACCGACGGCGATCCGGTCGCGCTCGCATCGTCGTACTCGTCGTACGGCGCGTTGAAGCAGGACGTGGCGGACGCGGTGCTGGCGGTGATCGAGCCGCTGCAGAAGGAGTACGCGCGACTGGCGACCGATCCGGGGGCGATCGACGGGCTGCTGGCGCAGGGGCGGGACCGGGCGATCGAGGCGAGCCGGCCGCGGTTCGAGGCGGCGGTCCGGGCGATGGGGCTGTCCGGGACCAATGCCGCACCGACCGGATCGGGTGTGGCTGGATCGGGTTTGGCAGGATCGGCGCCATGAAGATTCGCGCCGCCACGTTCAACATCCGCAACTCCTCCGCTCCGGATGGCGACAACGCCTGGCCGGTACGGCGGAAGGCGACGGTGGCGGCGATCGAGGAACTGGACGCGGACGTGGTCGGGCTGCAGGAGGTGCTGCCCGACCAGCTCGAGTACCTGCGCTGGCGGTTCTCGCGGTACGAGATCGTCGGCGTCGGCCGGGACGACGGGATGAGCGCGGGTGAGCATTCGGTCGTCCTGGTCCGGCCGGGCGACTGGAAGCTGCACGAGCACGAGACCCGGTGGCTGTCCGACGATCCGGGTACGCCGGGGTCGGTGGGCTGGGACGCGGACCTGACCCGGATCGCGACGCTGGTCTGGTTGCGGCACCTGAACGGTACGACGATCGGCGTCGCGAACACGCACTACGACCACGCCGGCGAGGTCGCGCAACTGCAGTCGTCGCGGCTGATCGCTCGCTGGATCTCCGGCGGGTTGCCGTGGATCGTGATGGGCGATCTGAACGCGACGCAGGACTCACCGCCGCTGAAGGCATTGACGTCGTCCGGTCTGCGGAACGCCGTACCGCTCGAGGCCGGCGGGAGCTGGCACGACTTCACCGGCGCGGAGGACGACGACCGCATCGACCACATCCTGGTGACGGAACACTGGAAAGTGGTCGACGCGGCCGTGTCCCATGCCCGGCCGGGCGGGCGACTCCCGAGCGATCACTGGCCGGTCGTCGCCACACTAGAGCTTGGCTAGTACTTCTTCCCGCAGCCGTTCGAGGGCGTCGAAGCGGCGGTTCCCGGTGCCGAGGAACGCATCCGGCACGAGCAGCTCGTCGATCCCGGCGGCCGGGTACTGCGCGACCGTGTCGAGCACCTCCTGCGCCGACCCCATGATCACGTGCATCCCACGCCCCTCGAGCCGCTCCTTGCGCTCGACCGCCTCGGTGTCACCCGGTACGACGACCTCGAGGATCGTCTGCGCGGATCGCCGTACCGTCTTCGGATCGCGGCCGATCTTCGCGCAGTGCTCGGCGAACACGGTGCCCTTGTGCGCGGCGAGCTCGGGCCGACCCCAGTGGTTCCACTCGTCGGCGTACCGCGCAACGATGCCCAAGGCAACCTTTTCGCCGGCGGCGCCGATCAGGATCGGCAGGTGCGCCGGCTTCGGCTCGAGCGGAGCGTTCTCGAGCTGGTAGTAGGTGCCGTCGAAGGTCGTGCGTTCCTCGGTCAGCAGACCCTTGATGACCTGGCAGGCCTCCTCGAACCGGGCCAACCGCTGCCGGACCGGCGGTAGCTCGATCCCGTAGACCTCGTGCTCGTTGATCTGCCAGCCGGCCCCGATCCCGAGGACAAAGCGGCCTTGGCTCATCTGGTCGATCGTGGCGGCCTGGTTCGCGACGACGGCCGGATGGCGGTACGTGTTGCCCAGCACCATCGAGCCGATCCGCACCCGCTCGGTGCGTGCCGCGAGACCGGCGAGCAACGCGAGGCATTCGTTGACCGGGACCGACAGGTCGTCCCCGTTCTGCATGAAATGGTCGGCTATCCACACACCGTGCCATCCGGTGCGCTCGGCGTACTCAGCTCCGTCGAGCACTTCCTGCCAGGTCCGGGAGGCGGCGGGCCACAAAGAGAAGTCCATGCTGCGACCCTATGTTCCGCTTTCCTGCGCCTCCAGGACGGCCTCACCGTTGTCCTCGGCCCAGGTGGTGAGCATCCGGATCGGTCCCATCAAGGTGCGTCCGAGCTCGGTCAACTCGTACTCGACTCGTGGTGGCACACCGCCGAAGTCCTGCCGCCGTACCAGCCCATTCGCCTGCAACCTGCGCAGCGTCTGGGTGAGCACCTTCTTCGAGATCCCGCCGATCAACGTGACCAACTCGGAGTGGCGCCGCGGCCCGTCGTTCAGGCCCCAGAGCGCGACCACCGCCCACTTGTCCGCGATCACCTCGACCGCCAACCGCGCCGGGCAGTCGGCCAGAAAGACGTTGCCAGGATCGATACCTCTCACGGCGATCCAGGGTACCCAGAGGTTCCCACGGCGCTGTCTACCGTCTCTGCCATGTCAGGCCTACCGGAAAGCACCCACAGACTGTTCACCGAACCGAAGAACGTCACGATCATCACCCTCGACCCGGACGGCTCGCCCCAGGCGTCCCTCGTCTGGGCCGAACGCGACGGCGACCAACTCCTGATCGGCATCGAACAAAAGCACCGCAAAACCCGAAACCTGCAACGCGATCCCCGCGTCACCCTGCTCGTCCAAGACGACCGGACCAGCCCTCGCGGCCTCACCCAATACCTGGTCCTCCGCGGCACCGCAAAACTGGAAGGCCCCGGAATCCCCACGGAGTACAAAGCCCTGATGGACCAACAATCCCAGCGCTACCTGGGAACGCCCGATTTCCCGTACGGCGACGGCATCTTCGCGAACGCCATGATCGCCCGGATCACCATCGACCGGGTGAGCGGCGAGGGGCCGTGGGGCGGGCGCTGAGCCTGGGTCAGACGATCTGCCAGCGGATGAGGAAGGCGCCTACTGAGAGGACGAGGTAGGTGAGGACCAGGAGGGTGCCGATGCCTGGGCGGGGGCGGTGGCGGCGGGTCGGGTGGGCCGCGGCCTGGTGGTGGAGGGCATGCATGACGGCGGCTACGTGGGCGGTTTTGTCTTTCGGGATGCCGTTGATCTCGTTCTCGTCTTGGCCGCGGACCAGGACGACGTTGTCGTCGCCTACTTCGATGCGGTCGACGTCCTGCCAGGCGAGGCTGCGGATGAGCATGCTGGTGCGGGCCTTGAGGGCGGTCGACGTCAGCACCACGCGGTAGAGGACCACGCCGCCGGCGACCCGGACGACCGACGCGCCGATGATGGTGAGGAGGCCGACGGCGAGCATGTCGCGGGCGCCCATCCAGAGCCAGGAGTTCAGTGCCGGTACGGCGATGAACGGGGTGACGAACAGCGCCCAGGCCCACCACGGCGCCGGATCCAACGGCACCCGCCACGGCAACTCCGGTACGGCGACCTGCTCCAGCGGCCCGGCGGCGTTGGGCTGCCCGTCCGTTGCATTCACCTCTGCGGGCGCAGGCGTGGCGGCCGGATCCACCGAACGATTACCCATGGGCGGGACCATAGTCGACTCATCCCTCGATCACGGCAGGAAACTGCGGCGCTAACAATAACGGCCGCCGCGGCTGAGGTGTTACTCGGCGGCGAGGGCGCGCGAACGGTTGCGGGCTGCTTCGATGGCTGAGAGGAAGGCCGCGCGGACCTTGTGGTCTTCCAGCTCGCGGATGGCGGCTGCCGTCGTACCGCCCGGGGACGTCACCCGCTCGCGCAGGACGGTCGGGTGCTCGCCGGTCTCGCGCAGGAGCTTGGCTGAGCCGACAACGGTCTGTACGACGAGCTCGGTCGCGGTGCTGCGGGGCAGGCCCATGTGGACGCCGGCCTCGATCATCGCCTCGACGACGAAGAAGAGGTACGCCGGTCCGGACCCGGAGATCGCGGTCACTGCGTCCTGCTGCTTCTCCGGGACCCGGAGCACCCGGCCGGTCGCCGCCAACAGGCTCTCCGCCAGCTCGAGGTGGCTCTCGTCGCAGTGCGCACCGCGGGAGATCGCCGCCATCCCCTCGTCCACCAGGGCGGGGGTGTTCGGCATGACCCGGACCACGGCGACGCCCTCCGGCAGCCGGGACTCGATGAAACCGGTGGTGACACCCGCGGCCATCGACACCACGGTCTGCGACGCCACGACCGCCGGGGCGATCTCGCTGAGCAGGTCGGCCATGTCCTGCGGCTTCACCACCAGGACCAGGGTCTCCGCCTTCGCCGCCGCGTCCACGTTGGACACGACGTCGACGCCGTACCGCTCGCGAAGCTCAGCGGCACGCTCCTCCCGGCGCTCGGTGATCAGGAGCTCCTCCGGTCGCCGCCCGGCCCGAATCAGCCCGGACAGCAACGTCTCCCCCATCACACCGGCCCCGAGAATGGCCACCCGACTAGTCATGGTCGACACATTACTGATGAACTGCCCAAGACATCCGGGCGACTGCTCATCAGGCGGGACTTAGGCTGCGGGGGCGCCTGTCCAACCGCCCCGGAGGACCGACCATGAATGTGCGCTCCAAGTTGCTCACCGCTGCCGCCGCCGGCCTGTTCCTGCTGACCGCCGGCCTCACCGAAGCCACTGCCACCGACTACCATCCACGCAGCTCGACCGCGGCCGCATCAACCGCCAACACCGCACCAACCACCGCCGCTGCACCGACCGCAGACGCCGACGCCGATGACGACGACACGAGCACACCGACCAACCCGACCCTCGCGACGGCCGGCGCGTCCGGGTTCGCCGCGGCACTCGTGCCGAACTACGACGAGTGCCGGTTCGAAGGAACCAACGTCGGCTCCACCTGCTACCAGTGGGTCGGTGACGACCAGTGGGTCATGGACGGTTGGACCAACGGATGGGCAGCAGTCGCCCACGTCCAGACCAACTACGGCAAGGACCGGTACTGCCAAGCGCGGCCATCCGCCGAAGGCTGGGACTACTGCAAGTTCGACCACCAGGAGGGCAAGTGCGTCCGGATGCGGATGTACGAGCTCAAGGACGGTGTGACCCGCAACTGGGGTGGCTGGAGCGCGTGGTACGGCACGTCCTACGGCTGGCCCTGCTGAGCCGCCGTACTACTTCTTGCTGATGAGCGACCGGGCAAAGAACTGCAGGTTGGCCGGTCGCTCGGCAAGGCGTCGTACCAGGTAGCCGTACCAGTCCTCGCCGTACGGGATGTAGATGCGGACGGTGTGGCCCTGCGAGGCCAGCCGGAGCTGCTCCTCGGGGCGGATGCCGAAGAGCATCTGGTACTCGAAGCTGCCCGGCCGGCGGTTGGCGCGGTCGGCGAGCGCACCGGCGATCGCGATCAGCCGCGGGTCGTGCGAGGCGATCATCGGGTAGCCGGCGCCGTTCATCAGCACCTTCATCGCCCGGACGTACGCCTTGTCCACGGCCCGCTTGTCCTGGAACGCGACCGACTCCGGCTCCTTGTACGCGCCCTTGCAGAGGCGGACCCGGGAGCCCGCGTGGGCGAGGTCGTGGCAGTCCGCCTCGGTCCGGCGCAGGTAGGCCTGCAGCACCGCACCGGTCTCCGGGAAGTCCTGGCGCAGCTCGCGCAGGATGCTCAGGGTGGAGTCGGTGGTGGTGTGGTCCTCCATGTCGAGGGTGACCGTCGTACCGGCGTTGCGGGCCGCGTGGCAGATGGTCCGCGCGTTCTCCAGCGCGATCTTCTCGCCGTCGCCGGGCAGCGCCTGGCCGACCGCGGACAGCTTCACCGAGACCTCGGCGTTCTTGGTCAGGCCGGCCTCGGACAGCTGCCGGAGCAGCTCCAGGTACGCGTCCGCGGTGGCGGTCGCGGCGGCCAGGTCGGTGACGTCCTCACCGAGGTGGTCGAGGGTGACGTACAGGCCGTTGCTGACCAGCTTCTCGGTGGCCAGCACGGCCTCCGGAGCGGTCTCGCCGGCCACGAACCGCGCGACGATGCCACTGGACACCGGGAGCGACGAAACGGCCTTCTTGATCTGGGGGCTGCGGGACATGCCCAGCAGGACTCGCCGAAGCACTACGTGTTCCTCCTCATCAACCCACCCGGCCCCGTATGCCAGTGGTGTCAGCAGGTTACGCGCCTGAACCGAACGCTCCCTAATCGTGTGTCCGGGACCACACCACCAGGTCCACTGGTTCGGTCACAGCCTGTGCTCGCACCCCCGCACGGGAGAGGATGTGAGTATGCCCATCTTCAAGCGGCGCAAGCGCATCGCGGTGGACGCTGATCCGATCGGCGCGTTCTGGTCCTGGTGGACCGAGTCCGGAGCGGTGCTGGTCGCCGACGCGATCGCCCGCCGGCAGCCGACCGACACGAGCGCTGCGCTGACCGACTACCTCGGGCGGATCCACCCCAACCTCGAGTGGGAGCTGGGGCCCGGCCTGCACGCCAAGCACGTGCTGATCGTCACCGCGGCCGGCGACCCCGGCCTGCGAGCGACCGCACGACGCTGGCTGCGCGCGGCGCCGCCGTCTGACCAGACCTGGGAGTACGCCGACCTGCGCCGACCCGGACCGGCCTTCACCATCCGCTTCGACGGGCTGCCGCCGATCGCGATCGACGAGGCCGTCGTCACAGTCGAACTCGACGCGGCCGCTATCGATGTCGGCGTACACCATCCAGCCTTCCCCGAACTGCCGATCGACGTCCAGCGGCGGGTGACATTCCTGATGCTCGACCTCGTCCTCGGCGAGGAGATGGTGGAGACCTGGGTCGGCGCGATCGACACCCTCACCGACGCACCCGCCGACGCGAAGCCGATCGAGACGCTGCTGCCCGCAGTCGCGTCGTTCGCGGCCGAGCACACACTCGATGACGGCAGCCCGGCCTGGAAAATGCTCGAAGGCATCCGCGACGGCCACCGCCTGATCGCCACCGCCGAGTACCCACTCCGCTCGATCCGCCGCCCCCACCTCGACACGCACACCGCGGTGTCGATCGGCTATCCGGTACGGCGTGAGGACGGCCTGCCGGAGGCGGACATGCTGGACGAACTGCGCCAGTTCGAAGACCACCTCACCGACCGCCTCGGCGGCTCCGGCAACCTCCTCGCCCACGAAACCTCAGCCGGAACCAGGATCCTGCACTACTACGTCGACGGTACGACGCCCGCCGGCGAACAACTCAAAGCCGCCAGCACCGGCTGGCCCCACGGCAAAGTCACCGTAGCCGTATCCCCCGACCCCGCCTGGACCAACGTCTCCCACCTATCCGGCTGACCCACGCGCCGACTGGGGTCACGTTGCCGCCGCGACCGGCGTGGCGGACCGCAGGAGTTCGTCGAGTCGTGGATCCGTGTCGGCGGGAGTCTTTGGCGACTGGAATCCACGACTCGGCGGCCCGGCGTGGCCCCGACCGGAGCGGCCGGGACCACGTCGTAGTCGACCGAGCGGCGGGAGCCGCGCAGAAGGGGGCGGGTGGGAGCGATCGGCGTAGCACGCGACGGCTGGAGCGGCCGTAGCCGGAGCGTGGGGCTATGCGGTGCGGCGGCGGAGGGTTGCTGCGCCGAGTCCGAGGGCCGACAGGATGAAGGCGATCACCACCAAGGCATCCATCCCGGCTCCCGAGCCGAAGCCGTTGCCTAGGGCAACTCCGGTGACGGCGTCGACGGCGTAGGACAGGGGGAGTACGTCGCTGATCGCGTGCAGGATGCCGGGGAGTTGGTCGCGGGGGACGAGGAGGCCGCAGAGGAGGATCTGGGGGATCATCACGGCCGGCATCATCTGGACGGCCTGGAACTCGGTGGCCGCGAAGGCGCTGGCGAACAGGCCGAGCGCCGTACCCAGGACGCCGTCGAGGACTGCGACCACGCCGAGTTGCCAGGCGTCGCCGCGGATGTCGAGGTCCAGTGCATAGAGGGCGATCGACACGACGACGAGGGCTTGCACGACGGCGATCAGTGCGAAGGCCAACGCGTACCCGAGCAGGAAGTCGAGTTTGCCCATCGGCATCGTGAACAGTCGCGAGAGTGTGCCGGTGGAGCGTTCGCGCAGGGTCGCGACCGAGGTGACGACGAACATGATGATGGACGGGAAGACCGCGAGCAGCGGCCCGCCGACTCGGTCGAAGGTGGCCGGTGAATCGGTGAACATCCACCACATCAGGCTGACCAGCAGGGCCGGCAGCACGATCAGCATCGCGACTGTGCGGTGGTCGCGGCGCAGTTGGGCGAGGACTCGCGCGGCGACGGCGAAGGTGACCCGGAGCGTCATCGCGCATCCGCCTTTCGGTCGATCAGGGTGAGGAAGACCTGCTCGATGTCATCGGTACCGACCGAGTCGAGCAGGGCTTGCGGGGTGTCGTCGGCGAGCAGGTCGCCGTCGCGCATCAGCAGCAGCCGGTCGCAACGGCTCGCCTCGTCCATCACGTGACTGGAGACGAGCAGCGTCGCGCCCTGCTCCGCCAACTGATGGAACAGATGCCAGAGGTCACGCCGGAGCACCGGATCGAGGCCGACGGTCGGCTCGTCGAGCACCAGCAACTCGGGGTTGCCGAGCAGCGCGGCGGCGAGCGAGGCGCGGGACTCTTGACCGCCGGACAACTGGTCGACCCGGACGTCGGCGTGCGAGCGCAGATCCACTGCGTCGATCACCCGATCGACGTCACTGGCCGGCACCCCCAGGACCGCGGCGAAGAAGCGGAGGTTCTCCGTCACGGTGAGATCGCGATACACACTCGGCTCTTGGGTGACGTAGCCGATCCGGCCGCGCAACTTGGGCGCTCCGGCGGGTTCACCGAGTACGGCGACGTCGCCGGTGACCTTGGCCTGGAGGCCGACGATCGCCCGGATCAGCGTCGTTTTGCCACAGCCGGACGGCCCGAGCAGCCCGGTCACCGTCCCGGCCCGGAGGTCGAACCCGACCCCGTGCAGGACCTCCCGGTCGCCGCGGACCACCACGACGTCCCGGCAACTCACCGCGTTTTTCATCATGTGATGAATTTAGCGCGCGACGAGTCAGTTGGCAACAGGGTGATGGGACCGAACGACAGGAGGTGGGCCGAGGAAACCGGCTTCCCCGGACACGGCTCCGCGTGAGCGCACGCCCGTGGAGCCAGTACGTCCTGTCCTTCGGTCCCTCAGATCACCGTGTGGCCGGCGGTGGAGCTCAGGGGCTCCAGGTCCGGGTCGCCGTACCGGCGGCGGAGGCTGTCGAACGCGACCACCTTGTCCGCGCCCCAGCGACCGACCCCGCCGGCGTACGTGTCGCCGCAGACGAAGACCGGCGGTGTCCGCTTGCTGTGGAACTTGTCGGCGTACATGACGAGCTCCTCCTCGGGCGATCTGGGGGTGTAGTCGTCGACCGGGATCGGCAGCGACTGCCGTCGTACGTCGTCACGCGTGATGCCGACGCCAGTGTGCCGGGAGCAGAAGCGGCTGATCTCGTCGGGGAATCCCAAGTCCTGCAGGAGTTCATGCCCGAGTACGCCGTGCCGGACGTAGCCCGCTACCTCGAGTTCACCGGCCGGGCTGTAGAGGCGGTACACCCCGATGTCGTGCAGGAGCGCACCGGCGCGGACCAGATCGGTGTCGACGTCAAGGCCGGTGAAGAACTGTTCGGCGATCTGGCAGACGAGCTCGCAGTGGTGGTACACCGACGCGAAGGCTTCGCGGGTCGGGGCGTGATCGCGATGCAGGGCACGGATCTCGCGGTCGGTCGGGATCCGCATCAGCCGGTGAGGTGGAGCTGCAGGACGGGGCCCAGGCGGTCGATCAAGGTGGCGAGGTCGACGGAAGCGACCGGCTCGAGGTTGACCAGGTAGCGCGCCATCGCGATGCCGATGAGCTGGGTCGCGGCCAGGGTGACGCGGAGCTGGGCGTCGGGTACGTCGAGGGTGCGCGACACCGGCTGGATGATCATCTGGGTGATGCCCTCGCGCATGATCCTGGCGACCTCGTCACTGCTCACCACGCTGCGGAAGATCGCCTTCATTCGCTGCTGGCCGTCGGGCGACTCCCAGACGCCGAGGAACACGGTCGCGATCCGCCGGCCGAGCTCGTCCCGCGGGCCGTCGACGATTCGCGCGGCCACCTGACGAGGGTCGACCGGCAGCGCCATCGACTCGATGAACAGCTCGTCCTTGCTGTCGAAGTAGTGATGCACCAGGGCCGCGTCGACACCGGCCTCGCGGGCGATCGCGCGGATCGAGGTGGCGGTGAAACCCTTGGCGGCAAAGGAATCCCGGGCCGCACGCACGATCTCACCACGAGTGTCGGGCCCACCCGGACGACGCCCGGGCCGCCCGTTCCCCGCACCACCGGCGGCCGACTTCCCCGTACCTGCGTCGGCCGGCTTCCCCGCACCACCGGCGGCCGGCTTCCCCGCACCACCGGCGGCCGACTTCCCCGCACCACCGGCGGCCGACTTCCCCGCACCACCGGCGGCCGGCTTCCCCGCACCACCGGCGGCCGACTTCCCCGCACCACCGGCGGCCGACTTCCCCGCACCACCGGCGGCCGACTTCCCCGTACCTGCGTCGGCCGGCTTCCCCGCAGCACCGGCGGGCGGCGACTTCGCCGTACCGCGGCCGGATGCCGGCTTCGCCGTACCGCCGGCCGAGGGTCGGGTCATGTGGTGAGCTCCGAGATCTCTCCTTCGGGGGTGACGGCGAAGGAGGATCGCCGGGAGGTGCGGACGAAGTGCTTGCGGGTGAACTCGAGCGACTCGACCAGGTCGACCTCGCGTTCGGACCGGCTGGTCGCACGCCGGGTGTTGATCTCGATGATGATGTGGCCGCGGAAGTCCTGGTTGGCCAGGTTGTTCAGCAGATCGGCGGCCCGCTGGGTACCGCGACCGGGCACCAGATGCTCGTCCTTGGCCGAGCCGGTGCCGTCGGTGAGGTGGATGTGGGTGAGGCTCTTGCCCATCGTCGTCGCGAGCTCGACACAGTCCTGCTCGGCCGTCGACGAGTGCGACAGGTCGAGGGTGGTGTGCGCGTAGTCCTGCTCGGTCGGGTCCCAGCTCGGCGCGTACGCCTGCAGGCCGCGGCCAGGCGCGCGCCACGGGTACATGTTCTCGACCGCGAAGATGACCCCGGTCTCGTCCTCCAGCCGCGCGATCCCCTCGACGAACCCGCGCGCGTAGTCCCGCTGCCAGCGGAACGGCGGGTGTACGACGACCACGTCGGCGCCGAGCACCTTCGCGGCCTCGGCACTGCGCTCCAGCTTCTCCCACGGGTCCGTGCCCCAGACTCGCTGCGTGATCAGCAGACACGGGGCGTGGATCGCCAGCACCGGCAGCTGGTGGTAGTCGACCAGCCGCTGGATCGCGTCGATCTGGGTGCTCAGCGGGTCGATGCCGACCATCACCTCGACGCCGTCGTACCCGAGCCGGGCAGCCAGCTCGAACCCGCTCGCCGTCGACTCGGGGTAGACAGACGCGGTCGACAGGCCGATCCGGGCGGTCTTGCTGGTGCTCATCTGGTGCCTTCGCGGTGGTTCGTCAGGGGTGGTGCTTCATCGGGGATCCAACTGGTCGAGCCGGGACAGGATGACACCTTCCCGCAGCGCCCACGGACAGACCTCGAGCGCGGACAGGTCGAACAGGTCCATCACCGCGTCGGCGACCATCGCGCCGGCCAGCAGCTGCGACGACCGGCCGGCCGACACCCCGGGCAGCGCGGCCCGCTCGGCCGCGGACATCTTGGTCAGCTTCGGCATCCAGTCGGCCAGGTCATCCCGGTTCAGCCCGCGCGGCACGTACGGCCCGTCGTCGGACGGTGCGGCCCCGCAGATCCGGGCCAGCGACCGGAACGTCTTGCTGGTGGCCACCGCGCGCTGCGGTCTGCCGGCCCGCAGGACGGTGCCGGCCACCGCGGCCATCTCGATCCGGATCCGCTTCCGCAGCGCCCGGACCGCGTCCTTGTCCGGCGGGTCGGCGGCCAGCCCTTCGCGGGTCAGCCGGCCGGCACCGAGCGGAACCGACACCGCGACCGTCGGCTCCTCGTCGGACCCGGCCGCGATCTCCAGCGACCCGCCTCCTATGTCGAACACCGCCAGGCGGCCAGACGACCAGCCGAACCAGCGTCGTACGGCGAGGAACGTCAGCCGCGCCTCGTCCTCACCGGTCAGCACCTGGAGATCGATCTCGGTCTGCTTGCGGACCCGGTCCAGGACCTTCTCGCCGTTCGGCGCCTCGCGCAGCGCGGAGGTGGCGAACGCGAGCACCGACTCGCAGCCCTTGTCCTCGGCCAGCTCGGCGGCTTCGGTGATGAACGACACCAGCCCGTCGGCCCCGGACTCGGCGATCTTGCCGTCCTGGTCCAGGTGCTCGGCCAGCCGGAGCTCGGTCTTGTGCGAGTACGCCGGCAACGGCGCGGCACCGCGATGAGCGTCCACTACGAGCAGGTGGACGGTGTTGGATCCCACGTCGAGTACGCCGAGCCGCATACCCTCACGCTACTGGACCACCGGAACATCAGCGCGATGTGGAGTCTTCGTTCACAGTTAGAGGGCTTTCGCGCGTACGCTTTCCAGGTGCCTGAGGTTTCTCTCGATTTTCCCCGCGCCTGGGTCGAGTTCATCGATCCGGAAGACCCCGACCAGGTGTTCCGCTGCGACCTGACCTGGCTGACGTCCAACTGGTCCTGCATCTTCGGCGGTGGCTGCCGCGGCATCTACAAGGGCCGGCCGAACGACGGGTGCTGCACCCTCGGGGCGCACTTCTCCGACGATGACGACGAGAAGCGGGTGAAGGCGTACGTCAAGGAGCTGACCAAGGACGACTGGCAGTACCGCAAGGAGGGCCGGAAGAACGGCTGGGTCGAGACCGACGACGAGGGCGATCGCAAGACCCGAGTCTGGGACGGCGCCTGCATCTTCCTGAACCGGCCCGACTTCCCCGGTGGCGGCGGCTGTGCACTGCACGGGCTGGCGCTGAAGAAGGGCGTGCACTTCGTCGAGACCAAGCCGGACGTCTGCTGGCAGCTGCCGATCCGCCGGACCTTCCGCGATGTCGAGCGGCCGGACGGTACGACGTACACCGAAGTCGGGATCGGCGAGTACGACCGGCGCGGCTGGGGTCCGGGCGGGCACGACCTGGACTGGTACTGCACCGGCAACACCGAGGCCCACATCAGTGTCGAGGCCGTCTTCGAGTCCAGCAAGGTCGAGCTGCAGACCCTGATGGGCCACAAGGCGTACGACGTACTGGCGGCGTACTGCCGTGAATACCTGGAAGCCGGCCGGCTCTTGCCGCACCCAGCGTCTAAGTAGTCGCGATCTTCCCGTTGTCGACCAGCCAGCCGATGGCTTCCAGACACGTCTGGAGCGCGGAGTAGCGCGGCCGGAAACCGAGCAGTCGAGCCGCCTTCTCCATCGAGCAGTTCGGGCTGTGCTCGATGTGATCCCAGGTGGCCTGCGCGTCCTGCTTCGGCAGCGTGGCCTGGAACTCGCCGACGGGCAGGAAACCGAGCCGCGCTTCCTGACCGAACCACTCCGCGACTCCATGGGCGTACCCGCGCAGGGTCATCGCACCGTCCGCGACCGCGTGGAAGCTCTCGCCGATCGCGACCGAACGGTTCGCCATCGCGGCGAGGAAGACCCCGGCCACGTCGGCGGCGTGCACGTGGTGGAGCGTCTCCAGGCCGAGGTTCGGCAGCAGTACGTCGACCCCGCGGGCGAGCTTCTCGAAGACGGCGAGGTCGAGGTTTCCCGCCGGGTTGATCGGCGTCCAGCCGGGTCCGCTGATGTGACCCGGGTGGACGATCGTGACCGGCAGCCCGTCGCGGCGCGCCTTGCCGAGCAAGTAGGCCTCGATCGCCGCCTTCTGCACGCCGTAGTCGCCGAAGGGCTTGCGCGGCGCATCCTCCCGGGTCGGGACGGTCATGCTCGGGCCGTGTACCCAGATCGTGCCGCAGTGCAGCAGGTGCTGGATCTTTCCCTCCAGGGCGTCCACCAACTGCCGCGCACTGTCCTCGGTGAAGCAGATCAGGTCGATGACGACGTCGGGCTCCAGCTCGGCGACACGAGTACCAAAGGTGCCCTCGGCATCTTCCGCGTCGCGATCGATCTGGATCATCCGCACCCGGCTCCAGGCGCCATCCGACTGGTACGGCGATCGCTCGCCGCGACTGAGGACGACAACCTCATGCCCGAGCCGCACCAGCTCGGGAACCAGGTACGTACCGATATGACCGGTGCCACCAATGACGACTGTGCGCATGGTCCCCCAGAGTAGTCCGCGACACCCCCGGGTCGGCGACTGTCCGTGGTGGGGGACAGAATGACTGACATGCGTCTGGATCATCTGTCGTACGCGTGCGGGCCCGATGGTTGCCCGGCGACACTCGAACGGTTGTCCGCGCTGCTGGGCGCCGAGTTCGTCGACGGTGGGGTGCATCCACGATTCGGCACCGTGAACCACATCCTGCCGCTGGAGAACGACCGCTACATCGAGGTCGTCGACGTGCTGGACCACCCGGCCTCCGACAAGGCGCCGTTCGGTCAGGCGGTGCGCGCCCGCAAGGAGCTCGGCGGCGGCTGGCTCGGCTGGGTGGTGGCGGTCCGCGACATGGAGCGGATGGAGAAGCGCCTCGGCCGGGAGGCGGTGCCCGGCAACCGGCACCGGCCGGACGGGGTGAACCTGACCTGGCGGCAGATCGGCGTGAAGGGCCTGATCGCCGACCCGCAACTGCCGTTCTTCGTGCACTGGGACGACCTCAGCGAGCACCCGTCGACCGGCGGCAAGGGCATCAAGCTGACCGCGCTGGAGATCGCCGGCGACCCGAACCGGGTGACGGACTGGATCGGGCACCCGGCCGACCACCTGCTCGACGACCTGGACGTCGACTGGCGTCCCAACGGCCAGCCCGGCCTGGTCTCGGCCGTCTTCGAGACCCCGAACGGCACGGTTCGGCTGTAAAACGTCGTACCCCTTGACCTGGTCCTGTCGCACGCCTAACGTACAACCAAATGGTTGTAGATGAGATGGTCGTGGACCGGTTGCTGCACGCATTGGCCGATACGACCCGGCGCGATATCGTCCGGCGCTGCCTGGTGGGCGAGGCGTCGGTGTCGCGGCTGGCGGAGGCGTACCCGATGAGCTTCGCGGCGGTGCAGAAGCACGTCGCCGTCCTCGAACGGGCCGGGCTCGTCACCAAACAACGCAGTGGCCGGGAGCAACTGGTGAGCACCGACGTCGACGCCGTACGGCGAGCCCGCGAGGCACTCGACCAGCTCGAAGCGACCTGGCGTGGGCGGGTGGACCGGATGTCGGCCCTGCTGACCGAGACCGATACCGAGGGGAACCAGAACGATGAGCGTGACCAGCATTGACAAGGATTTCGATGCGTTGACCCTGACCCTGATCGCCGACTTCGACGCGACCGCCGAGCGGGTCTGGGAGCTGTGGGCCGACCCGCGGCTGCTCGAGCGCTGGTGGGGACCGCCGACGCACCCGGCGACCATGGTCGAGCATGACCTGACGGCCGGCGGCGAGGTCGCGTACTACATGACCAGCCCGGAGGGCGAGAAGTACCACGGCCGCTGGCAGCTCACGGCGGTCGACCCGCCCAAGTCGCTGGAGTTCATCGACGCCTTCGCGGACGCCGACGGCAAGCCGGTCGAGGGGATGCCGACCAACACGGTCCGGATGGAGCTCAGCGGGTACGACGGCGGCACCCGGATGGAACTGCGGTCGACGTTCGACTCGCGGGAGCAGATGGATCAGCTGATCGGCATGGGGATGGCCGAGGGTCTGGAGCAGGCTGTCAGCCAGATCGACGCACTGCTTGCCTAGTGGATGTTCTCGAGGTCGGCGAGTGAGGTCTCGAGGTGGACGAGCAGGCGCTGCAGGTGCGGCACGGTCCGGCGGCAACCGGTCAGGCCGAAGTGCAGCTGGTGATCGTAGCTGGTCACGCTGATGTTCAGCGCCTGCCCGTTCAGCACGATGGAGGCCGGATACATGCCGAGCAGGCGTGACCGGTTCCAGTACAGCGGACTCTCGGCCGGGCCGGGCACGTTGGAGATGACCACGTTGTACGGCGGCGTCGTACGGCCGGCCACACCGGGCAGGACGGCGGCGGGGCCGGCGACGCCGAAGCCGAGGGCGCCGATCATCAGGTTCTGCAGCGGGCTCAGTGCGGACAGCACACCCTTGCTGTAGCTGGTCGACGCCATGATGCGGCGGATCCGGCGGTCCGGGTCCACCTCGTCGGTGGCGAGGTCGGCGATCAACGTGCTGAGCGAGTTCCCGCCACCGGGTGCGTCGGAGGTTCCGCGCAGCGACACCGGGACCATCGCCGTCAACGCCTTGTCCGGCAGGGCGTTCAGCTCGAGCAGATAGTTGCGCAGGGCACCTGAACACATCGCCAGCATCACGTCGTTGAGGGTCGCGCCGGTGATCGCGCGGACCTTCTCCAGTCGCTCGATCGGCCACGACTGCGCGGCGAACCGACGCGCTCCGGTGATCGACTGGTTGAGGATCGTCCGCGGCGCCTGGAACGGGGTGGTCGAATGCAGCAAGCTCTTCAACCCGACCGGCGTGAGGCCGGCCAAGTCGGCCAGAACGCGAGCGGCGCCGCCTGCCGCCTGCGCGGCACCACCGAGGGTCCGCCCCGGCACTCGGCCGATCGCCGCCAGCAACTCGGCTCCGGTCGGCATGCCGCCGGCATCCACAGCACCGGTCCTACTTGGTGGCTCAGCACTCGGTAGGGCGTAGGTCGCGGGCATACCGGTGCGGGTCGAGTCTGTGGTCAGCGTGTCCTGCATCCAGCGCAGTGCGGTCACGCCGTCGATCATCGAGTGGTGGATCTTGCTGTAGATCGCGAACCGGCGTCCTTCCACGCCCTCGATCAACTGCATCTCCCACAGCGGCCGATGCCGGTCGAGCAGCGTGCCGTGCAGCCGGCTGGTCAGCTCGAACAACTCCCGATACCGCCCCGGCCGCGGCAGCGCCGACAACCGCACGTGGTACTCGAGATCGATCTCGTCGTCCTGCTCCCAGGACCAGTACCCGAGGTCGAGCGCCCGGTTCCGCACCCGCCGCGCGAACAACGGATTCACCGCCTGCGCCGCGACCATCTCCTGGTACAGCCGCGGCACGTAGTCCCGCGAGCCTTCCGGGAACACGTGATCCCGCCCAGCCCCTTCGGGCAACTCGAACAGCATCAACCCACCGACGTGCATGGGCTGCTCACGGCTCTCCCCGAGCAGGAACATAGCGTCCAGCGGCCCCACCGCGGTCATGGGGCCTCCCGGCCTGGACTGAGGAGCGGAGGGAGCGAAGCGACTGGAGTGACGAGGGAAGGCCGGGAGTCAAAGCCCCATGACCCGCCGCGCCGGAGGCGTGGCATCAATACGGTCATGGTCCCTCCCGCTCCCAACCTGGTTCCCGGCACTTCATCGTTGCCGCCGTGCCCCAGGTCGTCTACACCTCCCCAACACCCTTCACCCAGATTTGGTTACCGCCTCAACAACTATCGGACGGAGGGCGCCGGCAGAGGATCAGTCGAGCGGGCGGTAATTCACCCCGATGCGCTCGATCCGGGTCAGGTGCGGGCGGAGGCGGGTGAGGAAGTCGTCGTACGACGTCTTCGGGGAGCCCCAGGCGCGTTCGGCGAAGGCGGACAGGCGTGGGAGGAGCATGTAGCCGACCTGGTCGGGGCCTTCCATGTACTCGGTCCAGATCTGGCACTGGGTGCCGACGATCCGGGCCTCCTCCTCGGCGCTCAGACCGGACGGGATCACCTCGAAGTCGTACACCTTCTCCAGCGGGATGAATCCACCGATCGCGAGCGGCTCGGTCGCCGGCTCACCCTGGTAGTAGTCGAAGTACACCGACTCACACGGCGCCATCACCACCTCGTGGCCGGCCTTCGCGGCGACCTCACCACGCTCCGCGCTGCGCCACGCCATGATGACCGCGTCCTTCGGGCAGTCGGTCTCGACCATCTCGTCCCAGCCGACCAGCCGGCGCCCCTCCTCGGCGAGCACCGACGCGACCTGAGCGGTGAACCACCCCTGCAGCTGGCTCGCCTCGGACAACCCGAGCTCGGCCTGCCGCTTCTGCGCGTCCTCCGCATCCCGCCACTGTTCGGCCGGGCACTCGTCCCCGCCGAGGTGGATGAACGGCGACGGGAAGATCTCCAGCACCTCACGCAGCACGGTCCGGACGAACTCGACCGTCGCGTCGTTCACGTTCAGGACGTCCTCGCTGATCCCCCACACCTGCCGCACCCCGAGCTGAGTCTCCGGGAAGTTGCCGAGCTCCGGGTACGCCGCGATCGCCGCCTGCATGTGACCCGGCAGATCGATCTCCGGGACCACGGTGATCCCGCGCTCGGCGGCGTACGCGACGATCTCGCGGAGGTCGTCCTTGGTGTAGAAACCGCCGTGCCGGGTCCCGTCGTAGGTGAAGTCGGTCTGGCCGTGCGACATCTTCCCGACCATCGTCTCCGGCCGCCACGCACCGACCTCGGTCAGCTTCGGGTACGCCTCGATCTCGACCCGCCAGCCCTGGTCGTCGGTGAGGTGCAGGTGCAGCACGTTCATCCGGTGCAGGGCGATCACGTCGAGCACCTTCAGCACGAACTCCTTCGGCATGAAGTGCCGTGCGACGTCGAGCATCATCCCGCGCCAGCCGAACCGCGGCGCGTCCGCGATGTGCACGGCCGGCACCGCCACCTTCCCGTCCTCGGCCGGTACGGCGGCATCCAGCAACTGCTCGTACGTCGTCTCCGCGTGCCGGAGCGCATCCTCGGAACCGGCCGAGAGCCGGGCACCGTCCGGAGTCACGTCGATGCGGTACTCCGTCTCACCGAGGTTCTCCACCACCGTCCGAACCGCCTCGGCGATCGGGTCTTCGGCGATCCACTGAGCTTCGGTGAGGGTGAGTTCGCGCGGGGCAGGGACGATCGCGATGTCGGGCATCCGGGGACTCCAAGGGGGTCGAATTACGTCAAGACGATCCTATAAGCGGGAATCGGCGCCGTCCATGTTCGGAAGTGCGTGCAACTCGAATGCTGAGAACGGTGCCGAACACGCAAATCCACCTGCCTTACCGGTCAGCTTGATGAGAAGGTGAGCCAGTGACCACCGACCAGAGACCTGCCGATCTACAGCGGACCACTCTTCGGGTCCTGGTGGCCAGCAACGCGCTGGGTGGGGTGGCGGCGGCCAGTGGGTTCGCTGTGACCGGTCTGCTGGCGGAGAACATCTCCGGCTCGACCTCGCTGGCCGGTCTGGCTGCCACGTCGACCACTCTGGGCGCTGCACTTCTCGCCGTACCGCTGGCTCGGTTGGCACGGTCGCGTGGGCGTCGCATCTCGTTGACGACCGGCTACCTGATCGCCTTCTCCGGTGCACTGCTCACCATCGTCGCTGCCCAGGTGGACTCTCTCGTCCTGCTCTTGTTCGCCGGGTGCCTGTTCGGCAGCGGCTCGGCCTCCAACCTGCAGTCCCGGTACGCCGCCACTGACGCCGCTGATCCGGATCACGTCGCACGCTCGCTGGCGCTGGTCGTCTGGGCGACCACCATCGGTGTGGTCGTCGGACCGAACCTGACCGGAGTCGGCGGCTCGGTCGGTACGTCGGTCGGCCTCTTGGCGCTCGCCGGTCCGTACATCTTCTCGGTGATCGCCTTCGGCATCGGCGTGGCCACGGTGTGGTTCGGTCTGCGTCGGCTGCATCACGTCACGCCCAAGGTGAAGCTGGAACGGCAGCCACTCGCGGCAACGTTCCGCCAGGTCGTGGCCGTCCCGCACGCCCGGCTGGGGCTGCTGGCCATCGCAACGGCCCACGCGGTGATGGTCGGGGTGATGTCGATGACCTCAGTGCATCTGACGCACCACGGTGCCTCGTTGACGATCGTTGGCTTCGTGCTGAGCGGACATGTCGCCGGCATGTTCGCCCTGTCCCCGCTGACGGGCTGGCTGGCCGACCGCCTCGGCCGCATCCCCACCATCGGCATCGGTCTCGGTGTGCTGGCCATTGCGATGACAATCGCAGCCCTGGCACCTGACGAGGCGCACGCCATGACCGGGGTGGCGCTGTTCCTGCTGGGGCTCGGCTGGTCAGCCTGTCTGGTTGCCGGGTCCACCCTGCTGTCGCGCTCGGTCCCTGAGGACATCCGCACGTCAGCGCAGGGTCTCTCCGACCTGACCATGGGTGTGCTCGCCTCGATCGCCGGCGTCGCCTCCGGCCCGATCCTCGCCTACTTCGGCTTCCACTGGCTTGCCGTCGGCTGCGGTCTGCTCCTCATCCCGGTCGCCGTACTGGCCGCGACCACACCGCAACGATTGCCTCAGGCAACGTAAGTGACAGTGCGGGCACCGGGCCGGAACCCGATGCTCTGGTAGAGCTTGCGCGCCTTCGGATAACCGTCGTCCCCGCGCGGGCAGACCAAGGCCTCGACAGCACCCGCGTCCCGCACCGCGTGCAGAGCGGCGAGGTTGACCGCCTGAGCGAACCCACGACGCCGGTACGCCGGATCGCAGCCGACCGGCTCGACCAGGCCGGATCGAGCTCTCCGAGCACCACCCCTAGGCCACAACCTGACCGTCGTCCTCCCACAGTGCCGTCCGCCAGGTGTCCGCCCGACTGAACATGGAAGCCCGCTGCCAGGCAACGTCGCCAATGTGCAGGCGGGACCGCTCACTCCAAGTCCGCTGAACCAACTCCTGCATCGCCCGCAGATCCGCGGGACCCGCATAGTCACGCCGATGCATCGAAGCCCTCCGTCAATCGCGGTTGCCGTTGGCAAGGCAACTAAGGTCTGAGGGGTGAGCATCGCGGACGGTGGGATTCCGAGTCCAAACATTTGGCACCACCCGAAGGTGTATGAGGTTGAGAATCGGGCGGTGGATCCGGATGGGGTGATCGAGCCGGCCATGCGGGCGATCCGGGACTGGGCCGGGGCGACGGTGCTCGACATCGGGTGCGGGACCGGGTTCCACCTGCCGATGTTCGCCGCGACCGCGGCCCGGGTGATCGGTGTCGAGCCCCATGGCGCGCTGGCCGAGGCGGCCCGGCGTCGTACCGGACGGCTGGGGAATGTCGAGGTGCGGCAGGGTACGGCGCAGCGGTTGCCGGTGCCGGACGCGTCGATCGACGTGATGCACGCGCGCTGGGCGTACTTCTTCGGGCCGGGCTGCGAACCGGGACTGGCCGAGCTGGACCGGGTGATGCGACGTGGCGGGACCGCGTTCGTGATCGACAACGACGGGAGCCGGTCGACGTTCGGGCGGTGGTTCAGCGCTGCGTACCCGATGATCGAACCGCCCGTGGTGGAACGGTTCTGGACCGCGCGTGGCTGGCACCGGACCCGGCTGGACATGGGCTGGCGGTTCGAGAGCCGGGCGGACTTCGAGGCAGTGGTGCGGATCGAGTTCACCCCAGCCGACGCCGAGCGGATCATCGCCTCCCACGTCGGCGCCGAGGTCGACTACGCGGTCAACCTGTGGAGCAGAACCTTCTGAACATCTTCTGAAACGGCGCGCGGCGAGGCCTGCGAACGGCCCTCCCGTCCCCATAGGGTTGACGAACCACTCGACGGGGCCACTGGGGAGGCGCCAGCCACGGATGGACGGACTGAGGCTCGAACGAATACCTGATCTGCCGGAGAACGTCCTGGTCGAGGTAGGTGAGCAGCGAGCCCTGGTGATGCCCACTGCCGCCGCGGCCCGTCGCCTGGCCGACCTGGTGATCGGTGTGGAGGATCCGCCTGACGGCGCGGTCGTCACGACCGGCGGTCCGGTCCGGCTGGTACCTGCCGAAGGCGGACTGCTCCCACACCTCACTGTGCTCGGCAATGTGATCCACGGGCACACAGTGGCTCACCGCGTGACCCGTGAGGTTGCCGAGAGCCTCAGCACCCAGACAGCAAAGTGGTGCGGCCTGGAGGACGTGCTGCATCGCCACCCGCACGAGATCACGCCAGGCCGTCGTCGACTGGCCGGTGTGGCCCGAGCACTCCGCGCCGAGCCACGGGTGATCGTGCTGGAAGACGCCGCCGGTCTGCCGACGTGGACGTCTCTCTTCGGCCTCCAGCCCAACCCCGAACTCAAGAGAGCAGCACTGGTACTCATCACGACCGATCCTGAACGTACGACGGGCTTCCGCGATGCAACGTAGTCGTCGGGCGTTCCTGGGTACGGCGGCGACGCTGTTGGTCACCGGGTGTTCGAGTGATGTCCTCGGTCTGCGTCGCAGTGTGCGCGTAGCGGTGAGCTGGAGTGGACAGGAGTTGCGGGCGTTCCACGACGTCCTCGACGGCCTCGGCAAGCTGGACTACCCGGTGGAGGTCGTACCACTGGGCGACGACATCTCCACGGCCTTCGGCGCGCGCTCTACCCGCCGGCCGGACATCGTGATGCTGCCGCAGCCCGGACTGGTCCCCCGTCACCTCCGCAGCCTCGAGCCGATCCCGGACGACGTTGCGGATCGTGGACGAGCCCGTCTGTGGGCTGAGCTCTTGGTACACGACGGATCGACGTACGGGGTGCCGTTCAAGACGGCGCACAAGTCTGCGGTCTGGTATCGCCCCTCGGTCTTCCGGAAGGTCGGCGTCGAGCCGCCACGACTCTGGTCGGAGTGGCTGGCTGTCAACAGGACGCTGTCCCGTGCTGGCGTCCGGCCGCTGTCACTGGCCGCCGGGGACGGCTGGGTGCTCACCGACTTCTTCGAGAACGTGCTGCTCGGCATAGCGCCCTCTGTCTACGCAGCACTCGCGACGGCCGACAGCCCGCATCCATCCCGCCAACCGCAGGTCGCTGCAGCACTTCGCCTGCTGGGGACGATGTGGTCGACTCCGCATGCACTGGCTGGTGGTGTGGAGCGGTCGCTTGTGCAGCAGTTCCCTGACGCGGTTGTCGAGGTGTTCGGCCACCGCAGAGCCGCCATGGTCCTGGCCTCCGACTTCGCGGAGCCTGTGGTGCGGTCGTTCGCCGCAGACCCCGACGACGTCGGCCTGTTCACCTTCCCAGCACTCGCACCGGGCGCGGCAGCGCCTGTCGTGGTGGGCGGTGACGTCATGGTGCTCCCGAAGCCCGCCTCGGACGACGCCCTCGATCTGGTACGACGACTGTCCGCACCAGCCGCTGCGGACCCGTGGATCAAGGACGGCGGATTCCTTGTCGACGGACGGGCTTCCGGCTACTCCCCTGAGCTCACCCGGCTCGCCGAGCAGTTGTCGGGGTCCGGCGGGCTGCTGCAGTTCGACCTGTCCGACCGGCTCGGACGGCTCGGAGACATCAATGGACTGTGGCGAGTCCTGACCGACTTCCTCGTTCGCATCGGCGACCGCGGCAGTGACGTCGTATCTGATGCCGTGGACGCGGCGATGATCGAACTGCGGAAGGTGGAGGGCTGATGGGCTTGCAGAGCAACGGCCTGTCGCTCGAGGTCGTCGGCCGGGAGGTGAGCGGTCGCCCGGTGGCCGGCAAGCCGCACCGACCGTCCGTTCCCTATCTACTCGTCCTGCCGGCGTTGCTGCTGAGCTGTCTGCTGTTGATCCCGATCGCGGTGACGGTGGTCGCGGCGTTCCGGACACCGGGCGGTTTCGGCTTCGGCAACTTCGCGGTGATGGGCGACCCGGACGCATTACGGGCCGTAGGCAACAGTCTGATCTGGGTCGGGGTCGCGTTCGGGCTGGTGGTCGTCGGGTTCTTTCTGGCCCTGTTGAGTTATCGGCTGCCCGGAGTGACGTCGTTCCTGCAGCCCGCCCTGGTGATGCCGTTCGCGGTGTCGGTGCTGGTGTCGGGGGCGACGTTCCGGCTGATCTTCGACCCGGCACCCGAACGCGGCACCGTGACCGCGGTCTGGACCTCGCTGTTCGGGTCGAGCCCGGTCTGGCTCGGTCCCGGCCTGGTCTGGCTCGTCCTGGTGTCCGCCTTCGGCTGGACCTGGCTCGGGTACGTCGTCTCGTTGTTCCGCGCCGGTCTGGACGCGATACCGGACGACGTGAGCCGCACGATCGCCGCGGAGGGTGTCACCGGTTGGCGACGGCTGTTCGCGTTGGAGATCCCGCTGCTCCGGCCAATCACTGGCGTGGTGACGCTGACCCTCGTGATTGCAGCAGTCCGGGTCTTCGACTTGGTGCTGATCGTCGTACCCGGGCCGATGCAGCGGTCTGCCGACGTACTGGGGCTGAACTGGTGGCGTGCGACCACGACAGGTGATGACCCGGGTCGTACTGCGGCTCTCGGTGTGGTGCTGTTCGCGATCGTGGCTGCTGTCGGGGTGGCCGGCGTACGTGGTCTGCGGCGGCGCCGGTGGGCGATGCCGGTGGCTGTGGTGACACCTGATCCGTCGTTGGGTCGACCGAAGCCCAGCAAGCGAATACGGCGCATCGGGTGGACTGTCGGCTTTGTTGTCAGCCTGGTGTGGGTCCTGCCGGCTGTGGTGTTGGTTGCGACCGCATTGCACTCACCACGTGAGGCTGGACTACGAGGCTGGTGGTCCCTGTCGGGACTCGGGTTCTCGTCGTTCGCCGCTGCCGCGAACATCGGGCTGTTCCGGGCGCTCCTGTCCACAGTGCTGATCGCCGGCGCGGCCACGGCTGTGGTGCTGGTGATCGCCGTACCGACTGCCTACCTGGTCGCGTGGGGTGGGCTGCCGAAGTGGCTGGGGCGTGTGGTGACGTCTGTGTTCGTGGTGCTGGCCGTGACGCCGGTGCAGATGTACGCCGCTCCGTTGCGGGATGCGATCGGTGCGGCGGGGTTGGCCGGTTCGCGGGTCGCGTTGGCCTTGGTACATGCGGCTGCTGGTCTGCCATTCGCCGTACTGTTGCTGCGGTCTGCGTTCGCGTCGGCACCACCGGCCTTGGTGTCCGAGGCATTGCAGGGGCCTGCGCGTCAGAGCGCCGTACTGGCGACAGTGCAGCGCACGTATCGGCCTGCACTGGTTGCTGTTGCGGTGCTGGAGTTCGCACTGGTGTGGAACGACTTCATCGTCGGCTTCCTGATCAGTGGCCCCGGTACGACGCCGTTGTCGCTGGTGTTGTGGGGTGAGGCTCGGCAGTTCTCCGCGTCGGCCGGGACTGTCGCCGCTGCCGGTGTGGTGGCTTCCGTCGTACCAGTGGTGCTGATGCTGTCGTTCTGGCAGACGGTTGTGCGTGGGCTGACGGTTGGGGGCAAGCCATGACGGAGCCCGCGCCGGTCACGAAGAGCACTCCGAAAACCGAGGACCAGCAGAACCGGAAGCGGGGTGGCTTCTTCGGCCGCAGTGCGCTCGCGTCGGGACTCGTGACCGGGCTTCTGGGCGAGAGACTGTCGGACAGTCTCGACAGCGGCGGCTGGGTCCGAGTGGTGGGTCTCGCCGTCGCAATCGGCTGTGCGGTGGTCTGGGCGTACTACGACATTCCAGTCGCCCTGCGGATGTACCGGCAATGGCGGCAGGGCGGTGTGGTCGCCGTACCTGCTCCGGAGCTTCACAGCGCAGCGGAGCAGGCGGAGCGGTGGCTGGTCTCGCTCGGCTCGGGTGCCGGTGGGATGGCTGCGGCCGAGTGGTTCTCACTGAACGAGTCGCGGCTGCGGGACCTGCTGCGGACGGAGAAGGCGCGTGACGAGACCGCTGACGACCTCGCCCGGATCTGTGACGCGTTGGAGGTCTGGTATTTGCGCCGACGCGACCCTACGGCGCTGCTGGAGTTGAGTGAGTCCCTGGCTGCTATTGCCGACGCGAGCGGGCGGCGTGACCTTGCGGAACTCGCTGCCGCCCGGGAAGCGACGGCGTACCGGCTGAAGGGTGACGTGGAGACTGCGAGCAGCCGACTGGGTACCTCGAACAACGTGGCCACGAACAGTCGTACTGCGGCCGCGATGACGACCCGTCGGCAGGTAGAGCGGGCACTGCTGCACCTGAAACGGGCGGAGAAGGCGCCGACCGGGAACGATCGCGATGAGGCTGTGCTGAACGCACGTGACCGGTTGGACGATGCACGGCTGAGTCGACCGGGTCCTGACCTGGCGGCCGAGGTGGCGATCTCCATCAACCTCGCGATCGTCTGCCTGTACCAGCAGGACCCCGAGACCGCGCACGACCACCTCCGTACGGCGGCTGCCCGCGCCACCGCCGCTGGAGACATCAGCGGCCATGCACACGCGCTCGAACTGCATGGTGTCGCTGCCTGGATGCAAGGCAGCCCGCGCGAGGCCAAGAGCTGGTGGAAGCACGCTGAGCACCTGTACGCCGAGATCGACGAGAGCGAGGGCCGCGCGCGGTGCCTGCAGCATCTGGGGTCGGCCGACGTCGTCGCGGGTGAGCTGGGCAAAGCCCTGAAGCAGCTCGAGGAGAGTGCCGAGCTGCGTCAGTCCGAGAGCGAACTGCTGACGACGTACCTCGAGGCCGCACGCCAGAGCGGGCAGCCGCCGGAGGTCGGCCCGGACCCCGACCCGGTCACCCACGTCGGCTGGATCCGCCGGCGGCTCATCAAGCTCAGGGACCACTTTCGCTGACCCTGTGGACAGCCGCCCGGGATTTGTCGGCGGCTTCGCCTAGGTTGTTCGGCATGGCGAAGGCAGCGGGGAGCACGAAGGGAAAGCCGGCGTTCGCGTGTTCGGAGTGTGGGTGGACGACGCCGCGGTGGATCGGCCGGTGTGGCGAGTGCCAGGCCTGGGGCACGGTCGCCGAGGTCGGTGCGCCCAAGGCCGCCCGGATCACCGCCGGTCCGGTCTCCTCGCCCGCGATGCCGATCGCCAAGGTGTCCGCGATCGAGGCCGAGTCCCGCCCGACCGGGATCGGTGAGCTCGACCGCGTGCTCGGCGGCGGCGTCGTACCGGGTGCTGTGATTCTCCTTGCCGGTGAGCCCGGGGTGGGCAAGTCGACGCTGTTGCTGGAGGTTGCGGCGCAGTCGGCTCGACGGGGTGAACGGACGCTGTACGTCTCGGGTGAGGAGTCTGCTGCCCAGGTGCGGTTGCGGGCCGGGCGGACCGACGCGTTGGTCGACGAGCTGTACCTCGCGGCCGAGACGGACCTGTCTGCGGTGGTCGGCCAGGTCGATGCGGTCGAGCCTTCGTTCCTGGTGATCGACTCGGTGCAGACGATGGCGCATCCCGAGGTGGACGGTGCGCCCGGTGGCGTGACGCAGGTCCGCGAGGTCACCGGAGCGCTTGTTCGACTGGCCAAGGAAAGGCACATCGCGGTCGTGCTGGTCGGGCACGTCACCAAGGACGGCGCGATCGCGGGTCCGCGGATGCTCGAGCACCTGGTCGACGTCGTGCTCGCGTTCGACGGCGACCGGCACTCCGGGTTCCGGATGGTGCGGGCGACGAAGAACCGGTTCGGCCCGTCGGACGAGGTCGGCTGTTTCGACATGGTCGACACCGGCATCGTCGAGGTCACCGACCCGACCGGCCTGTTCGTCTCCGAGCACGCCGAGCCGGTCGCGGGGACGTGTGTGACGGTGATGATGGAGGGCCGGCGGCCGTTGCTGGCCGAGGTCCAGGCGCTGGTCGGACCGTCGGCGGCGCCACAGCCGCGCCGGACCACGTCCGGGCTGGAGTCGTCCCGGGTCTCGATGATCCTCGCCGTACTCGGGAATCGCGTCGGTCTGAAGCTGACCGACCAGGAGGTGTACGTCGCCACCGTCGGCGGGGTGAAGATCACCGAGCCGGTCGCGGATCTCTCGGTCGCGATCGCGGTCGCGTCGTCGGTGATGGACAGGCCGATCCATCCCGGCCTGATCGCGATCGGCGAGGTCGGCCTGGCCGGTGAGGTACGACGGGTCGGCGGCCTGGAGAAGCGGTTGGCCGAAGCCGCCCGGCTCGGGTTCACCAAGGCGATCGTTCCTGCCGATGTACCGAACCGCGGTAAAGAGCTGAAGCCTATGGACATGCAGGCCAAGTACGGCCTGCGCGTCTTCGCCGCCCCCGACCTCCCGTCGGCACTGCTCGCCGCCGGGCTCACCTGAGAGCCTCGATCCGTGGATCCTGGCAGCAGCGAGCAGGTGCTCGGCGGAGTGCAGCGCAAGGCGGAGGGCGAGGCTCGGAATGGGGTTCTCCGTGCCTCGTCCTCCAACGCCGCGATGTGCCCGCCGAGTGCCGCGCAGCGCGGCAGAGTCCACGGATCGAGGCTCAATGTGTTTAGGCGCACATCCGTGAGACGAGGGATCCACGGGGGTGCGGCCGGGAACGTAGTCTGGGGAGGCCCCCGCCGGGTTCAGCGTGGAACCTGGGACCCCACCGGCGTTGTCCGGTTGACTGCAGGAGCCCTCAGATGACCGGTTCCAGAGTTGTCGCGCTCGGCCACTACCAGCCCGAGCGGGTGCTGACCAACGACGAGCTCGCCACCATCGTGGAGACCAGCGACGAGTGGATCCAGAGCCGGGTCGGCATCCGCGAACGCCGGATCGCCGCACCCGACGAGCAGGTCGACGAGATGGCCTGGCGGGCCGCCGAGAAGGCCGTCGCGAACGCCGGGATCGACACGGCCGAGATCGACTACGTCGTGGTCGCGACCTGTACGGCGATCGACCGCTCCCCCAACATCGCCGCCCGGGTCGCCAACCGGCTCGGCCTCGGCAGCCCGGCCGCCATCGACGTGAACACCGCGTGCTCCGGGTTCGCGCACGCGCTGGCGACCGCCGACCACGCGATCCGGGCCGGCGCGGCCTCGAAGGCGCTCGTCATCGGCGTGGAGAAGCTGAGCGACTTCACCGACTGGACCGACCGGACCACCTGTGTGCTGATCGGTGACGGCGCCGGCGCGGCCGTGGTGGTAGCGACCGACGAGCCGGAGATCGGCCCGGTGGTCTGGGGTTCGGTGCCGGAGATGTCGGACGCGGTCCGGATCGAGGGGCACGACGCGAAGTTCGCCCAGGAGGGCCAGAGCGTCTTCCGCTGGACCACGACCCAGCTGCCGGTGATCGCCAAGCAGGTCTGCGAGAAGAGCGGGATCGCCCCCGAGGACCTCGGTGGCGTCGTCCTGCACCAGGCCAACCTGCGCATCATCGAGCCGCTGGCCAAGCGGCTCGGCGCGGTCAACGCGGTGATCGCCAAGGACGTCGTCGAGTCCGGCAACACCTCGGCCGCGAGTATCCCGATCGCGCTGTCGAAACTGGTCGAACGGCGCGAGATCCCGAGCGGCGCGCCGGTGTTGTTGTTCGGATTCGGTGGCGGTCTGTCCTACGCCGGTCAGGTCATCCGCTGTCCGTGACGGCTCAGCAGTCGGGCCGGATCCGGACGATTCACGCGGGAGATCGGCCTGCACGTGTCACGTGCACGGGCGTTTGCACGCGCACGTGCAAGGGCTGCCGATGCGGCGGCCGCCGACCGGCCGGTAGCTGGGAACTTCGGGCCCACCGCGTCCGGACAACCGCATAGACTCAGTGACCGTGGCCCCCAATTCCGACAAGAACAGCACCGGCGCCCGGATGCGCGCGACCCTCGCGGCGGTGGCACCCGGTACCGAACTGCGCGAAGGCCTGGAACGGATCCTGCGCGGGCGTACCGGCGCCCTGCTCGTCCTGGGTCACGACAAGACGGTCGACTCGATCTCGACCGGCGGCTTCGAGATCGACGTAGAGTTCTCCGCGACCGGGTTGCGTGAGCTGAGCAAGATGGACGGCGCGATCATCCTGGACCGCGACGTCTCCCGCATGCTCCGGGCCGCCGTACACCTGATGCCGGATCCGTCGATCCACACCGAGGAGACCGGCACCCGGCACCGCACCGCCGACCGGGTCGCCCGGCAGACCGGGTTCCCGGTGATCTCGGTGTCGCAGTCGATGCACATCATCGCGCTGTACGTCGACGACCAGCGGTACGTGCTGGAGGACTCCGGCGCGATCCTGTCCCGCGCCAACCAGGCCCTCGCCACCCTCGAGCGGTACAAGCTGCGCCTCGACGAGGTCTCCGGCACGCTGTCCGCCCTCGAGATCGAGGACCTGGTCACCGTCCGCGACGTGGCCGCGGTCGCCCAGCGGCTGGAGATGGTACGGCGGATCGCCACCGAGATCGACGGGTACGTCGTCGAGCTCGGCACCGACGGCCGACTGCTCACCCTGCAGCTCAACGAGCTCGTCGCCGGTGTCGCCGGTGAGCGCGAGCTCGTCGTCCGGGACTATCTGCCGCCGGCGACTGGTCGGAAGGCGAAGACTGCGGACGACGTACTGCTCGAGCTGGACGCGGTCAGCCCGACGGACCTGCTGGACATCGGGCAGGTCGCGCGGGCTTTGCAGCTCGGCGGGGCCGAGCAGCTGGACGCGGCCGTGACGCCGCGCGGGTACCGCCTGCTGGCCAAGGTGCCGCGGCTGCCGGGCGCCGTGATCGACCGTTTGATCGACCACTTCGGCCACCTACAGAAGTTGCTCGCGGCAAGCATCGACGACCTGCAGACGGTCGAAGGCGTCGGCGAGAACCGAGCCCGCACCGTCCGCGAGGGCCTCTCCCGCCTAGCCGAATCCAGCATCCTCGAACGCTACGTCTGACCCGCAACACCCAATCGGACACCGCCTTCGGCGGCGGCAGTTCTCCTGCCGCCTCCGGAGGGCCGCCCACCCGACAACCACGCCACTCCATCGGCGGACAGACTGTGCTGCCGCGCGGCCGAGGAACAACAAGACAGTTCGCGGGGCGTGCAGCTGGCGACGGCGCACTGAGGTGAGCGGACACGGGCCCTCGAGTGGGCCGCTGCCAGAGGCGATGCACCAGGGGTTCAGCGACTCGATGGCACAGTCGCTGATGCTGCCGGCCGCAGTGCTGCTGCTGGGCATGCTGGCGGTTCTGCTGTTCGCCAAACCGCAGCACATGCAGCGGGCTCCGACGGCAGGGTCAGACGACCTGGAAGGCCTGCGCAGTTGACTCACGGTCGTCGAAGACTGCCTTGACGATGTAGGTTCCGGGCTTGGCCACCGGCTGACCGGGCAGGCAGCCAGGCCCGGAACGGCGGCCGTTCCATGGCACCGTGGTGGCCGCCTGCTTGCCTTTGGCAACCACTAGGGTGGTGCGCTGAATCGCTTGCCCACAATGCGTTGTGGTCCAGATCAGGTCGTTGCCCGACATCACCGTGACGGTCAGCTCGCCGGAGTCGATCGCGGCCTTGCACTCGTCCGAGACCGCCTCGAACTGGATCACGAAGTTCAGCACCGAGCCGGACACGATCTTGCGGGCGGCGGGCAGCGCCTCGATCTTCAGATCGTTGCCTTCGCACTTGGTGTCCCGGGGCGTCTCCGACGTCTTGACCGGTTTCTCGGTCTTCTTCTCCGTCTGCTTCCCGCTCGCCGTCGGTGTCGTGGTGGGTGCGACCGTTGGAGCCGTCGTCGGGTCCTGCTGCGGGCCGGTGGCGGCCGTGTTCTGCGGGTCCTCGCCGCCCCCGAACAGCCGGAGGACCAGGAAGAGCAGCAGCGCCAGAACAGCAAGCACCAGTCCCCGGCGGAACCAGTACACGCTGGCGGGCAGGTGCCCGACCGGACGGAGCAGGCTGCTCATGAAGCTGACCCTAATGTCAGGATTGTCCTCACCATGTCAGGCTCGCCGCTCCTACCCGTAGCTGCCGCGCTGCACCGCCCCGTGCTGCAGTGGTACGACGCCAATGCCCGGGTGCTGCCGTGGCGCGAACCAGGGGTTGGCGCGTGGGCGGTGATGGTGAGTGAGTTCATGCTGCAGCAGACTCCGGTCAGTCGGGTGCTGCCGGCGTACCAGTCCTGGTTGGAGCGGTGGCCGAAGCCGGTGGACCTGGCTGCAGAGCCGCCAGGAGAGGCTGTGCGGGCTTGGGACCGGCTCGGGTACCCCAGACGTGCTCTGCGGCTTCACGCGGCGGCTCAGGCGATCGTGGAGCGCCACGGCGGCGAGGTACCGGACGACCACGAAGCGCTGCTCGCTCTGCCCGGTGTGGGGACCTACACGGCAGCTGCCATCGCGTCCTTCGCGTTCGGCCAGCGGCACGCGGTCGTGGACACCAACGTGCGCCGAGTGCTCGCGAGAGCTGTCACTGGCGTCGCTCAGCCGGCCATCTCCCCCACTGCGGCCGACCAGCGGCTTGCGGTGACCGCGCTGCCCGCTGACGAGCCGACAGCGGCCCGCTGGGCGGTGGCGTCGATGGAACTCGGTGCACTGGTCTGCACCGCGCGTACGCCGAAGTGCGGCGACTGCCCGATCCGGGGCCGGTGTGCCTGGGTCCTCGCCGGCAGTCCGCCGTACGACGGTCCGCCGCGCCGAGGGCAGACGTATGAAGGCACCGACCGCCAGGTCCGCGGTCGTCTGCTGGCCGTGCTCCGCGCTACGTCGGACGCCGTACCCAAGAAGGCACTGGACGCCTGCTGGCACGACAAGGCGCAACGAGAACGCGCCCTGGACGGCCTGGTAGCGGACGGCCTGGTCGAACCTCTCCCACGCGCCCGCTACCGCCTGCCAAGCTGAGCGGCCGGCCCTACCGGACCGGCCCTCAGCGCGTTCTTCAGTTCTTCTTGCTGCCGGTGGTGGCTTCTTCGTCGTCGTCGGTCAGCAGGTCGAGCGGCATCGCCGGGCTGCCGGACAGCGTCGCCAGCATCTGGCGGACGTTGGTCAGCTGCGCGTTGATGCTGTCGCGGCGCTGCGTCGCGGCGGCGAGCTCGCGCTCGGACTCGGCCCGGATCCGCTCCGCCTTGTCCTTCGCGGCGGCGACGATCTCCTGGGCCTGCCGGTTCGCGTCGGCCAGCTGCTGCTGGGCCAGCCGCTCCGCCTCGGAGCGGGAGCGGTCGGCCTCGCGCTGCACCTGGGCGGCGCGGTCGGTGACGGCGGCCAGCTGCTGCTCGGCCAGCGCGGTCCGGGCGGCGAACTCCTGCTCGACCTTGCCCCGGCGCTCGGCCAGGGTGGTCTCGAACGCGGCCGCGGCCTGAGCGGACTTGGCCCGCTCCTGCTCGTACAGCGCCTGAGCCTCGCTGCGCCGGGCCGTGGCGTCGCGCTCGGCCTCGTCCCGCATGTCGTCGGCCTGGGTGCGCGCCTCCTCCAGGATGCGGGCAGCCTCGGCGTCGACCTCGCTCTTCCAGTCCAGGGAGTACTGCTCGGCCTCCTTGCGGACCTTCTTCGCGTGCGCCTCGGCGTCGGCGACGATCGCCTCGGCGTCGGTGCGGGCGCGGGTGACCAGATCACGGGCCTCGTCGTCGGCCAGCGACAGGATCTTGGCGACCCGCTCACCGAACTCGGTGAACGTCGGGGCGCGGTCCTTGCTCTCCTCCTGCGCAGAAATGACGGCCGACTCGGCGGCGTCCGTCCGGGTCTGCAGCTCCTGCACGTGCCGCTGCAGCTGCTCGGACTGCTGCTGCAGCGCGGTCAGCGAGGTGGTCAGCTCACGGATGTGCTGGTCCACCTGGGCAGGCTCGTAGCCACGCAGAACGGTGCGGAACGGGGTTGGGCTTTCACTGCTCATGTCTTCTGATGCTCACTTCGGTGGGTGGGTGGATCACACATTGTCACTGACAAGGATCTGACTGTCACGTCCTCATCCTGATTCCCCCGTGGAACCCTCGCTGGAGGACATTCCACCACCTGGACGGAATCCCGGTACAGCGAGTGCCTCGATCACACCCGAAAGCTGGGTGAGCTCCTTGGTGATCTCATCACGGCGCTGGTTCAGCGCCGCGACCCTCGCCTCGGCGTCGGCGAGAAGTTTTCGGGCCTGGGCACGCAGGTCGTCGGCGTGCTCGCGGGCCTGCGCCTCGACCCGCTGGGCCTCGGCGCGGGATTTGCGGATCAGTTCGTGCGACTGCCGCTGGGCGTCGGCGAGATCGTTGGCCGCGCGCTCGCGCAGTACCTGGGTGCTGGACTCTGCCTCGGCCTCGCGGCGCTGGGCCCGCTCGACGATCTCGCGGGCTTCGGTCGCGGCGGTCACCTTCACCCGGTCGGCCCGGGCGTTCGCCTGGGCGGTCACCTTCTCCGCCTCCTGCTTGGCCGCGGCCAGCGTGGCCTCGGCCTGCTGGTTGGCGGTCGCCAGCGTGGTCTCGGCCAGCGCGGTCAGCTCGGCGTTCTCCCGGGCGATCGCGTCCTTGGTCTGCTTGAGCCGGCTGGTCGACCGGCCGATCACCCGGCGCAGGTGCGCCCGCTTCTGCCGCATCAACGCGGCCGCGTCGGCGGCGGCCTGCTCCCGGATCGACTGCGCCTCGGACTCGGCCGCGCCGATCAGGTCGTCGACCGTCTTCTTGCTCCAGATGGTCTGCTTCTCGGCCTCGGCGAGCGCCGCCTCGGCCGCCTTGTTCGCGTCCTCGACGATCCGCTGCGCCTCGCCGGCCGCGGTCCGGCGGTCGGCCTCGATACTGTCCACGACCAGCTTGGCCTGCGCCCGGGCGTCGGCCATCAGCCGCTCGTTCCCGGCCTCCGCCTCGGCCTTGCGCTCGGCGATCTCGGCGACCGCCTCGGCCCGCAGCTTGTCGATCTCCAGTGAGATCGCGGCCAGCTTGGCCCGCTCGGTCTCCTCCAGCTCGGCGGTCCGCCGCTCCAGCTCGGCCCGGTTCTCGCCGCGCAGCCGCTCGATCTCGGCATGTGCCTCGGCGATCTGGACGCGGGACTTCTCCCGGGCCGCCTCGACCTCGCGCTCCACCGCGGCCCGCAGGTCGGCGGCCTCGGTCTCGGCCCGGGCGATCAGGTCGGCCTCGTTGCGGACCGCGGCCTGCGACACCAGCGCGGCCTGGTTGCCGGCGTCCGCGACCAGCTGCTGCGCCTCGCGACCGGCCCGCTCGATCGTCTGCTGCGCGGCCTCCCGGTCCTCCCGGGCCTCCTCGAGCAGCTCGTCGGCCTCTTCCTTCAGCCGCGCCGCCTCGGCCTCGGCCGCCGCGATCCGCCGGTCGGCCGCGGCCTGCGACTCGGCCCGCAACCGGTCGGCGGCCGCCTGGCTCTCGGTCCGCAGCTGCTCCGCCGCGGCCTCGGCATCGGCCCGGCGCCGGCCCACCTCCTCGGCGACCGCGGCGCGGAGCTGTTCGGCTTCGGATTCCGAATCGGCCTTCAGCCGCTCGGCGATCGCGGTCGCCTCGGCCCGGACCCGCTCGGCCTCGGCGGTCGACTCCTGCTGCAGCTTCTGGGCCGCGGCGGCGGCCTCACGTCGTATCCGGTCGGCCTCGGCAGTGGACTCGGCCTTGAGTCGCTCGGCCATCGTCTCGGCCTCGGTGCGGACCCGGTCGGCCTCGTTCTCGGACTCGGTCCGGAGTTGCTCGGCAGCGCGCTCGGCGTCGTTGAGCAGCCGTTGCGCGGCCGAGGTCGCGTCGGCCCGCATCTTCCGCGCGGCCGCCTCGGCCTCCGCCTGCATCCGCTCGCTCTCGCTGCGGATCCGGTCGGCTTCCTCGCGGGCGCGATCGTTCTCGTACTCCGCCTGCTCGCGCAGCGTGTCGGCGATCCGCTGGGCCCGTTCGAGCACACCACCCGCTTGCCGCACGCCAAAGGAACCGGTGTCGGCGACCGGTTCCTGGGTCAGGGGCAGACGCGGTGCGTCCATGCGACGAGATGATTCCATCCCCGGCCCCCTTTCCGACAGTCCGGGTCCCATCAGCGTGGTCACAGCGTTACAACGCGGTACATGGGTGGCAGGTAACTTCTTTTTCATGCCGCTGCGCGATCTTCCCACCGAATCGAAGGCCGCGGCGGCGCTTCTGCGTACCGAACTGATCACCCATCGCAGGACCATACGACGATCCGGACGACATGGTGTCGTCCTCGCGTGTCTCGCTGCCGGTACGGCGTTCTCGGTGCTCGTACCGGGTCCGGCGGGCACAGGCTGTTACCTGTGGCGAGCGACCACTCAGCCGGTCAGCGGCCGTGGCGCGGCCCTCGCACTGCCGGTCGCGATGGTGCTGCTGATCCTCGTGGATCGCTTGTCTGCCGACAGATTCCGGCTTCGTAAGCAGGTCCGTTCTCTTGGTACGACGGCCATCGGAGTGGTCACCCTGGCGGCCTGGACCGGATTCGCCGCACAGGGTCGACCGAGCTGTACGACCTCACCGGCTGTGATCGGCACGATCGTGTGCGGAACCCTCGCGACCGCCGTCGCCGCGCACTGGGCGACCCGATCGACGGCCCCTCGGACCGCGCCGGAAGACCAGTCGGAAGGGGCATCCGATGAGCCACTCAATCAGTCCGAATTGCGGGCAGTCTTTGTCCAGCTCGGCGCTCAGGTCGACTCGTGGACGCCTTTTCGCTTCCGGCTGTTCCCCTTCGCCTCGGGTGCCCTCGCCGTACTGCTTGTGCTCTCAACCGTGCTCCCATGGCGTGAGCTGCTCGATCCGATCGCACTCGGACCGACTGCATCCGAGGCCGGTCTAGCCCGGTCTCAGCTGTGGGAGATCCCGTCTGCCCGGCTCTGGGCTGTCATCGTCTGCGGTTTGGCGGTGGCGACGCTCGTCTCGTCCGGCCTGGTACGACGAGCAGCCGCCGTCGCCACCGGATCAGCTGTAATCGCCGGTCTGGCGTCTCACCTGTTGTGGCTGCCGGACGGGTTGGCCTCGGGAGTCGGGTATCGCCCGGCGATCGGAGCCTGGACCGCACTCGGTCTCGGGCTGCTCTTATGTGTGGCCGGCCTGCTGGGTACGCGTCGAGTGGTGCTGGCTGGTGCCGTGATGGTGGGCGTGCTGGCTGGAGTGCTGGTTCCGTCGGCTGTCGGAGCGCCGTACCGGCCGTCTGTCGTTGCAGGGGTTCCGCACCGGTTGCTGGATCTGCAGGGTGGGCAACTGGTCGATCGCCTCGGCCTGCGGGTCGCCATCGGTACGTCGGACCCGCTGGACTCGCTCGCCGGGACACTCGATGGGTCACCCGGGCAGTGGCTGCTGGGCCGGACTGGTTCGGAGAGCTCGACAGTGTTCGCGTACGACGACGGCGTCGCGCTACCCCAGGTCACGCTGAACCACGGCACCACTCCGCCCGCACTGTGGGGTGTCAGCGACAACCGCATGGTCCTGCTCGCCGGTGGAGCACTCGGACAGCCGTGGGCGATCCTCTCGGTGCCACTCGACCTGGTCAGCGCCGACATCAGCCTCAGCCACAAGAACCCGGACAAGTCCTACTACGTGACGCCGGGCGTGGACATCCTTGCCACCGGCATCGGGCCCGCACTCAGCCACCGCAACGCCGACAGGTCGATCGTCGTCTGGGGATCAGCCACCACGTGGCAGATCCCAGCGAACCAGCTGCGCAAGGGAATGCGCCTCAACGACTTCGTGGTCGACCCAGGGCCGGGTGCACCGGGCAACGCGGTCTCCAGCGGTCCAGACGGTACGACGGCCTGGCGGACGAGCGACACGGGGTTGGCAATGGTCCGGCCGGGCGGAGCGCCGCAGCAGCTCACCGGAGTGGCGCCGGCTGGCTGTGTACTGAGCAGTGATGCCGCCAGTTCATCCATGACGGTCGACGCGTTCGCAGTCGACGTACGAGGCAACCTGTGGCTGGGTGGTGGTGCTCCGACGTCAGTCATCACTCCGGACGGCGTACTGCGGAAGCTGCCGGGTGGAGCCGAGGGGGTCGACAGCATCGAGGCCCGGCCGGACGGGTCGGTGTTGCTGGGGACATCACCGGGTGGCGGGGATCAGGTCCTGCAGATACCCGATGCAGCTAGTGCGGCGGCGTCGTACCCGGCTGCTCCAGCGCCGGAGCCTCGGTGCGACCGCCGGAAGCCTGCCGACGGTGCGACGACCTTCCGGACGTCCGTGGTGTCGTCTGTGCCGGTGGTCGGTGCGGCTGGGGTGAGTACGCAACTGGCTCTGGATGAGGCTGGGCGGCTGGTGCGGGTACGTGTTCCGGTGGCGGCTCGTGCGTTTGCTCCGGACGGCCAGGGTGGCGTGTGGTGGACGGTGAGCGGCCGTACGGAGAGCGCCGTACATCTGGTGCGCGGCCGGGAGACTGTGGTGCGGGACTCGCAGCCCGTGCCGGCGAATCAGAAGGGTGAGGGTGCCGCGGCTGCTGGGGATCGGCTGGTGACTGCGCTCGGTGGGAGCCTCTACAACTTCTACGGGCCTGGCGCGGCAGTGCGACGCGTCCAGGTCAAGGGCGAGCTCCGGCCGGGTGGACTGGTGCAGCTCGCGTCTGGCCAGGTGGCGATGGTGCTCGGCGAGCAGCTCGCCGTCGTTGCCGACGACGGCCGCACGACAGTCCTGCTCGGTGGATCGGAGACAGGCTGGCCGATCTCGGCTACCGGCGTACCGGCGTCGCAGTGGACCGCAGACGGCAGCTGGTTCGCCGGTCCCGACGGAAAGCTGTGGGGGTACGACGGAAGCCACCTGGTCCGCGTGGATGCGCCAGGCCGGGTCACCGTGCTCGCAGGACCTAGGCAGGGTGTGCCACAGGCGGCGGACCAGGTGACCGTGATCGGCCAGGCCCTGTACTTCCAGCTCGGCAACGACCTCATCCGCCTGGAGGCCGCCAGATGACTGACTTTCCCGATGAGGAGCTGCCCCGCCGACTCGACGCCGCCGAGACCGAGCTGGCCCGGTCCGAGCACCGCTGGTTCGCTCGAGCGACCCTCCTCGCCGCCCTGGCCACGGGCGTCACGCTGCTGCTCCCCTGGACCTACACCAGGCGCTACGGCCTCTCGGTCTGGCAACTGGGCCTGGAGATCGAGCCCGCACTCGCCCTCACCTGCCTGGCCGGCCTCATCACGTCGACACTCGCCTTGATCCTGAAACCCGGCACCCGCGCCCAAGCAGCCGCAGGTATCACCGCCATCATCTCCATCGTCTGCCTCGCCACCGCCTGGCAAGCCACTAACCTCGACTCTCTCACCGATACCTGGCCCGGCCCGGGCCCGGCCTTCACCATCGCCACCTCATTTCTCTGGCTCCTCGCCACCACGGCCCAACTAGTTGCCCAGAGCCACCATCGCGCCGGCCCCGACCAGCCGGAGATCGCCCGCGCCATAACCCGCCTACGCAGAACCCGCTGACCCCACCACCCCCACCGCCGCCCCAGCTGGCCTCGCCGCCGCCCCCCGCCACTGAAGCCACCGTGCTCCGCCGGCAGCGCCCGCCATCGACTGAAGGCAGATGGTCGGAGGAAAGCGCTTGTCGACCGCACAGTGCTCACACTCGCCAACAGCGGGCCGCTTGGACACACGGTGGCTTCAGTCGACGCGCCCACCCCACGGTGGCTTCAGTCGACGCGCCACCCACACCACCGTGGCTTCAGTCGACGCGCCACCCACACCACCGTGGCTTCAGTCGACGCGCCACCCACCCCACGGTGGCTTCAGTCGACGCGCCCACGCCACACCGCGCGGTGGCTTCAGTCGACGACCCACACCACAGTGGCTTCAGTCGACGCGTCGACACCCGCACGGTGGCTTCGGTCGACGTGTTGGGTTCGGGTGCGGGGGTTCGGTGGGCGCGCCTGGGTGGGTCGTTGAGGTTTGGCGGCGCCGGCTGATTTCACTCCCGGGAGGGAGGTGGAACACTCTCGCGGCTGAGGTGGGCGGGTGGGCTCCGGCTGGACAGTGAAGGCACTGACGGCTGGAGGATGGGATGAGCGTTGTTGGGGTCCGGGAGAGAGCCGGGAACAGGTTGCCGGTTCTGGTGGCGGGGTTGTCGTTGGTCTATGCGGTGGCCGGGCTGGCCTGGTTGCTGGGAGCCGGTGGCTATGCGTTCGGGCCGATTCCGCCGGACGGGGATCGGCTGTCGTTGCTGGCTCACCTGCCGAAGGATGTTGGCGCGGGGCTGATCGCCGTACTGGGGATTCTGGGAGTGCCGGCGGCGATCGGGCATACCCGGACGGAGTGGAGTGCGTCGGCGTATCGGCCGTTACTGGCCTTCACCGCGTTGCAGGTGGTGGTGTTCGGGCTGCTGGCGCCGAGTGTCACGGTGGTGATCCTGGTCGGGTATTCGCTCGTCCTGTTCGGTCTGCCGGCCGGGATCCTGTGGTTGATCGTCGGGGCGTGGAAGCAGCCGGCGACGCGGGTGCTGCTGCTCGCCGTGGCGGTGGTGGTGATCGCGGTGGAGGTGACCACCGGGCTGTTCGACTGGGCCGCGTTCCGCGAGGTGGCTGAGGGCATGTCCGGCGTACCGGCAAAGGTGGGGACCACACCGCTGTTCGTGGCCGGCGCGCTCCTGCTGGGGTGTGGGTGGGCGCTGCTGGGTGTACGAGGGCTGCGCAGTGTGCGGGGGCGGTGTCTGCGGTGTGGACGGCCGGGGGCGGCCTGGACGCGGCCGGAGTCGGCTCGGCGGTGGGGGTTCTGGGCGACGATCGTGGCGGTGCTCTGCCCGATGCCGTACGCGTTGCTGCGGATGACGTGGTTGCTGCCGAACCCGATCGGTTTCGACGCCGGCGAGCTGAACGCCGAGCCGGGGATGAAGTTGTTCGGTCTGGGGCTCGGGTTGATCGCGCTGACCTCGGGCATCGTGACGCTCGGGCTGGTCCGGCCGTGGGGTGAGGTGTGGCCGCGGTGGATCCCGTTCGTCGCCGGGCGGCCGGTGCCGATCAAGGCGGCTGTCATCCCGGGCGCGGTCGCCGGCACCCTGCTCCTGGTCAGCAGCGCCTCGCTCATCAGCCTGCTCTGGTCCTCGGACGCCTCGATCGCCGAGAACCTCCTGTCCCTGCTGATCCTCCCCTTCCCGCTCTGGGGCGCCGCCGTCGGCCTGGCCACCGCTGCCTACTACTACCGCCGCAGGCCCACCTGCGCCACCTGCCTCCAGGGGTGAGACAGCAGAGGGCCCCGCGCACGAAGCGCGGGGCCCTCTGTGGGTTGGTGCGGGTTACGTGTCCTGCACGCCCGTGGCAGTGCCGCCGGCCGCGAGGTCGGACAGCTCCAGCTCGGGCGAGGTGGACTTCGGCGTGCCGGTGAAGGTGAAGATCTCCGGCAATCCGTCGTCGCCCACGGTGCCCTCAGGGGCCACGTCGACCAGGACGATCTGACCGGGGCGCAGTTCCCCGAACAGGATCTTCTCGGCCAGCACGTCCTCCACGTCGCGCTGGATCGCGCGGCGCAGCGGGCGGGCGCCCAGGACCGGGTCGAAGCCACGGTCGGCGACCAGTGCCTTCGCCGCCGGGGTGAGCTCGATGCCCATGTCCTTGTCCTTCAGCCGTCCCTCCACCTGCGCGAGCATCAGGTCGACGATCTTGACGATCTCTTCCTTGCCGTGCTGGTGGAACACCACGATCTCGTCGACGCGGTTCAGGAACTCCGGCCGGAAGTGCTGCTTGAGCTCCTCCGTCACCTTCGCCTTCATCTTGTCGTAGGTGCCAGGGGCGTCGTTCGCCCGCTGGAACCCGGTGCTGACGGACTTCGAGATGTCCCGCGTACCGAGGTTCGTGGTCATGATGATGACGGTGTTCTTGAAGTCGACCACGCGGCCCTGGGCGTCGGTCAGACGACCCTCGTCCAGGATCTGCAGCAGCGAGTTGAAGATATCGGCGTGCGCCTTCTCCACCTCGTCGAACAGGACCACGGAGAACGGCTTGCGGCGGACCTTCTCGGTCAGCTGGCCACCCTCTTCGTAGCCGACGTAACCAGGAGGCGAACCGAACAGCCGGGACGCGGTGTGCTTCTCGGAGTACTCCGACATGTCGAGGCTGATCAGCGCACTCTCGTCGCCGAACAGGAACTCGGTCAGCGCCTTCGACAGCTCGGTCTTACCGACACCGGACGGACCGGCGAAGATGAACGAGCCGCTCGGGCGGCGCGGGTCCTTCAGCCCGGCGCGAGTACGCCGGATCGAGCGGGACAGCGCCTTGACCGCGTCCTCCTGGCCGATGTACCGCTTGGCCAGTTCCTTCTCCATGTCGAGCAGCCGGGACGACTCCTCCTCGGTCAGCTTGAAGACGGGGATACCGGTCGCGGTGCTCAGCACCTCGGCGATCAGCTCCTCGTCCACCTCGGCGACGACGTCCATGTCGCCGGCCTTCCACTGCTTCTCCCGCTCGGCCTTCGCGTTGATCAGCTTCTTCTCGTCGTCGCGAAGGCTCGCGGCGCGCTCGAAGTCCTGCGCGTCGATCGCCGACTCCTTCTCCCGGCGCACGTTCGCGATCTTCTCGTCGAACTCGCGCAGGTCCGGCGGCGCCGTCATCCGGCGGATCCGCAACCGGGCGCCGGCCTCGTCGATCAGGTCGATCGCCTTGTCCGGCAGGAACCGGTCGGAGATGTAGCGGTCGGCCAGCTGCGCGGCCTGTACGAGGGCAGGGTCGGTGATGGTCACCCGGTGGTGCGCCTCGTACCGGTCCCGCAGACCCTTGAGGATCTCGATCGTGTGAGCGATCGACGGCTCGGCCACCTGGATCGGCTGGAACCGGCGCTCCAGCGCGGCGTCCTTCTCGACGTACTTGCGGTACTCGTCGAGGGTGGTCGCACCGATGGTCTGCAGCTCACCGCGGGCCAGCATCGGCTTCAGGATGCTCGCGGCGTCGATCGCGCCCTCGGCCGCGCCGGCCCCGACGAGAGTGTGGATCTCGTCGATGAACAGCACGATGTCGCCGCGGGTGCGGATCTCCTTGAGCACCTTCTTCAGACGTTCCTCGAAGTCACCGCGGTAGCGCGAACCGGCCACCAGGGCGCCCAGGTCGAGGGAGTAGATCTGCTTGTCCTTCAGCGTCTCCGGGACGTCACCGCGGACGATCTGCTGGGCCAGACCCTCCACGATCGCGGTCTTCCCGACTCCCGGCTCACCGATCAGGACAGGGTTGTTCTTGGTACGGCGGGACAGCACCTGCATGACCCGCTCGATCTCGGTCTCGCGCCCGATCACCGGGTCGAGCTTCGATTCGCGGGCGGACTGGGTGTAGTTCCGGCCGAACTGGTCCAGCACCAACGAGCTGCTGGGAGCACCTTCGGTGGTCCCGGCGCCGGCCGTGGCCGTCTCCTTGCCCTGGTACCCGCTCAGCAGCTGGATGACCTGCTGCCGGACCTTGTTCAGGTCCGCACCGAGCTTGACCAGGACCTGCGCGGCGACGCCCTCACCCTCGCGGATGAGGCCGAGCAGGATGTGCTCGGTGCCGATGTAGTTGTGGCCCAACTGCAGGGCCTCGCGCAGGGAGAGCTCCAGCACCTTCTTGGCGCGTGGGGTGAACGGGATGTGCCCGCTCGGTGCCTGCTGCCCCTGGCCGATGATCTCCTCGACCTGGGAGCGGACGGCCTCGAGCGAGATACCCAGGCTCTCGAGAGCCTTGGCGGCGACACCCTCACCCTCGTGGATCAGGCCGAGCAGGATGTGCTCGGTCCCGATGTAGTTGTGGCTGAGCATCCTGGCCTCTTCTTGAGCCAGGACGACTACCCGACGGGCGCGGTCCGTAAATCGTTCAAACATCGCCAAAGCGCTCCTTGCCTCAGAGGAGTCGGACGTGCCGTGTTGGCCGACCCCCGTACATGCATGCTAGTCCCCGGTGCCGACAGGCTCGCTCTCGGCGAACAAATGCTCACCGCTCAGCCGGCTGCCGAGGAGGCATCACAAGGGAAGAACCCCACGGATCTCCAGGGTGTTCCCGCTCGGCGCCGATCGGACAGCATGTTCGCCACCAGCGAATTCCTCGAGCTGCCTGCCGAGTCAGCCACCCACGGCCGGACCGGAGAGACCGAACTGTCCACACTGTGAAACAACCGGAATGCGGACGGTCCCGGCACCCTCGCAGGGGCCGGGACCGGCAGTCCGTCGGAATTACTTGGCTTCGTTGTACGCCGCGCGCACCTCGGCGGAGATCCGGCCCCGCTCGCTCACGTCGTACCCGTTCTCCTTCGCCCAGGCCCGGATGTCGGCGGAGTCCGACGCCGACCGGCCCCGGCCCCGGCCGCGGCCGGCTGCGCCGCGACGGCCGGCCACCCGGCGCCCCGCGCCGACGTACCCGGCGAGCGCGTCGCGCAGTTTGGCGGCGTTCTTCTTGGACAGGTCGATCTCGTACGTCGTCCCGTCCAGACCAAAGGTCACGGTCTCGTCGGCCTTACCGCCGTCAAGATCGTCCTCGAGAACTACCTGCACCCTTTGCGCCATCGATGACAGTCCTTTCCGCGCCCGTCACCGGGCCGCAATCCCCCTGCCGTTTTGTTTGCACCTGATTTGTACCGCACAAACCGGGTTCGTGTCATTCACATCGGACAATGAACGGGAAAGATGTGACTAAACCCTCCGGCCGGCACGGTACCGAACGACGCTGTGCCGTCGCGGTGACCTTGAGTATTCAACACCCGAAACCGGCTGGACCAGAATGAATTCGACCCCGGCATTTGCAGTGACAGTCCGTTGTGCTATGCAACGATCCTGCGACCGATTCGCGGAATCACTCCGGCCGCAGCAACGGGAACAGAATCGTCTCCCGGATACCGACCCCGGTGAACAACATCACCAGCCGGTCCAGGCCCATCCCCATCCCACCGGCCGGGGGCATCCCGAACTCCATCGCGCGGAGGAAGTCCTCGTCCAGCTCCATCGCCTCCGGGTCGCCGGCGGCGGCCAGCAACGACTGTGCCACCAGGCGTTCCCGCTGGATCACGGGGTCGTTCAGCTCCGAGTACGCCACCCCGAGCTCGACTCCGTTGATGATCAGGTCCCAGGCCTCGACCAGGCCCGGATTTTCCCGGTGCGGCTTGGCCAGCGGCCGTGCCGACTCCGGATAGTCACGGACAAAGGTGGGCTGGATCAGCGTGTGCTCGACCAGCTTCTCGAACAACTCCACCGCGATCTCGCCGGCATTCCAGCCGGGCTGCAGCGGCACCTCGTGCTGCTCGGCCAGCTTGATCAACGCGGCCGCGTCGGTGTCCACATCGACGGTCTGACCGACCGCTTCGGAGACGAGTTCGAAAAGCGTCGCGTGCCGGAACGGCTGGTCCAGATCGATGGTCGAACCGTCGCGCGCGGTGACCACGCTGCGACCGATCGCCCGGCCCGCGTTCCGGATCAGCTCCGCGATCAGTTCGGCCATCGAGTCGTAATCGCCGTACGCCTGATAGGCCTCGATCATCGAGAATTCCGCAGCGTGGGTCGAGTCCAGTCCCTCGTTGCGGAAGGTCCGGCCGATCTCGAAGACCCGGTCGACGCCGCCGATCATCGCGCGCTTCAGGTCGAGCTCGAGCGCGATCCGCAGCTTCATTTCCTGGTCGAACGCGTTCAGGTGGGTGCTGAACGGCCGGGCCGCCGCGCCGCCGTTGGTCAGCTGCAGGACCGGCGTCTCCACCTCGATGAAGCCGTGCGAGTCGTAGGTCGCGCGCAGTGACTTCAGTACGGCGGCCTTGGCCCGGACCATCTCGCGTGCCTCGGCGCGGACGATCAGGTCGACGTACCGGAGCCGGACCCGGGCCTCCTCGTTCAGCGGCTTGTGCTCGTTCGGGAGCGGGCGCAGCGTCTTGGCGGCCATCTGCCAGCCGGTCGCCTGCACGGACAGCTCGCCGCGGCGACTCGTCACCACCTCACCCTGGACGGACAGCAGGTCGCCGATGTCCACCAGCGCCTTGAACCGGGCCAGCTCCTCCTCACCGAGGTCGGCCAGCGACAGCATCACCTGGAGCTCGGTCCCGTCGCCCTCACGGAGCCGGACGAAGCACAGCTTGCCGGTGTTGCGCAGGAAGATCACCCGGCCGGCCACCGAGACCTGCTCGCCGGTCCGCGTGTCGGGCTCCAGCTCCTGGCCGTCGTACTTGGCCCGCAGGTCCGCCAGCAGGTGCGTCCGGGGCACCGAGATCGGGTATGGCTGCACTCCCTCCGCCAGCAGGCGGTCACGCTTCTCCCGGCGGACCCGCATCTGCTCGGGCAGGTCGTCCTGCCCGCTGTCGGGGTTCGCCGGGTTCACGTGTGCGTCAGTCATGGCCCAAGGCTAGTGACTGAGCACCTCCTGAGCCGAATCCTTTGTCTCCAGGCCCTTGACACGCAGCATTGGTACGGCGACCAGCACCGCGGCGACGACACAGGCGGCACCGCACGCGACGAAGGTCATCCGGGTCCCGAGCAGAGCGCCGAGGAAGCCGCCCAGCACGAGTGCGAACAGGCTGCACGCCCGGACCGTTCCGTTGAGTGCCGCGACCACACGGCCCCGGACGCTCTCGGCAGAGCGGGTGACGATGAGCGTGCTCACCGCGGCGTTGAGCAGGCCGCTCCCGAATCCGACCGTGACCGACCCGATCACCAGCGTGACCACCCCGTCGGCCAGGCCCATCAGTACGCAGGCGATCCCGATGGCGGCCATCCCGGCCAGTACGGCGCGTGACCGGGCCAGGGTCCGCACCAGCCGTCCGCTGAGCCAGGCACCGACGATCGCCCCAGCACCCTGAAGAGCCACCACCCAGCCGTACCCGGCCGCGTTCAGCCCGATCTCGTCGGTGACCAGGTAGACCTCGACCACGTTGACCGCCTCACCCACGAGGACGAACAACCACAGGCACGGCACCAAGATCCGGAGCAGCGAGTCACCGAAGATGCTGCGCAGTCCGGCCGACATGCCACCCCGCTCGGGTACGGCGCCGGGCTCGGGCCGTCGGCGCGTCACGACAAGCCGGGCGACGACGGCCAGGACCAGGAAGGTCGAAGCGTCCACCAGCAGGGCACCTCGGTCGCCCGACCAGCCGACCAGGACGCCACCCACCGCCGACCCGGCCAACGTAGCCACACCGATCAGCGCCTGGCTGGTCCCGGTGGTGCGACCGACGAGGTCTTCCCCGACGATCCGCGGAATCAATGCACCCCAGGCCGGCCCGGCGACCGCCGTACCCACCTGCAGCACACAGACCAGCGCGATGGTCTCGGCCAGGCCGTGACTGAAGGCCAGCCCGATCCCGGCGACCGCCTGCAGCAAGGACGCGCCGACCAGCACTGTGCGGGAGTCGTAGCTGTCCACGATCCGGCCGGCGAACGGGATCATCACGACGGTCGGTACGGCGAAGGCCAGCAGCAGCGCGGTCATCGTGCCGGGTCCGCCATACTCCGAAACCCGCAGCATCAAGGCGATGAGGGCGACCGAGTCGCCCGCGTAGGAGAGCGCACGGGCCGGCAGCACCAGCCGGATGTCGGGGAACGACCAGATCGAAGTCTGAAGTGGTTGCTTCATAGTTATGAAGTTAATGCTTCACATTTACGGTAGTCAAGGGCACCGAAGAGCACCCCGCCCTTCGCTTCGCTCCGGGCGGGGGAGGATTAGGGTGACGTCGTGGCCAAGAAGAAGCGCGTGGTGATCTCCGATCCGCGGGCGATCCGTGCCATCGCGCACCCGGCCCGGCAGCGGGTGATCGACGAGCTGTTCAACGGCCGCGTGCTGACCGCGACCGAGTGTGCGGAGCTGGCCGGGCTGACACCGTCCGCGATGAGCTACCACCTGCGGGCGCTGGAGAAGTGGGGCATCGTCGAGCGCGCCGAGGAGTCGGCCGACGGCCGGGAGCGGCCGTGGCGGGCGGCGGCCGGCAGCCTGATGATCGAGTCCCAGTCGAACCAGGCCGGCCGGCTGGCCAGCCAGGCGATCATGCGGACCTCGGTGGACCGGGTGCTCGAGCAGTTCGAGGAGATGGCCGGCGACGACCCCTGGGACGACATCAGCATGCTGAGCCGCCAGCGGCTGTGGCTCAGCCACGACGACGCCCGGCGGCTCAATCAGGAGCTCACCGAGCTGGTCGACCGGTACAAGAAGGGCCGGACGTCGACGAGTCACCCGGCTGGTACACGTCAGATCAGCACGCTGCTGGCCGTCGTTCCGACCGGGAAGCCGCCACAAGATAACTGAACCGTTAGCTACCGAACGGCGTATCCAGGGGTACCTTCGAAAGAAGAGGTACTTTCCGCCGCCGGGTGGTCGTCATGCAGTCCTGGTTCCTGTGGTTGATCCTCGCCGCCGTCCTCGGCACCGCCGAGTTGATGACGGCGACCCTTGATCTGCTCCTGCTCGCCGTCGCAGCGCTGGCCGCGGCCGGAGCGGCCGGCCTGGGGCTCGGGATCGGGCTGCAACTGCTCGCGTTCGCCGTCACCGCCGCCGCGATGATCACGCTTGTCCGGCCGGTGGCCCGCCGTCATCTGAGCTCCCACCCGCAGTTGCGCAGCGGCGTGGCCGCGCTGGTCGGACGCGAGGCCGTGGTGCTGCGCCAGGTCGGCCGGGAGCCCGGCCGGGTCCGGATCGGCGGTGAGGAGTGGAGCGCGCGGTCCTACGACCCTGACCTCGTCATCCCCGAGGGCACCACGGTGGACGTCTTCGCCATCGAGGGGGCCACCGCCCTCGTCCATCCCCGGGAGGATCCATGGCCGAACTGATCTTCGGGCTGATCGTCGCTCTGCTGGCCGTCGTACTGGTGCTCCGGACGGTCCGGATCGTGCCGCAGGCGCGGGCCAGCAACGTCGAGCGCCTGGGCCGGTACCTGCGCACCCTCGAACCCGGCCTGAACATCGTCATCCCGTTCATCGACCGGCCCCGGCAGCTGATCGACCTGCGCGAGCAGGTGGTCTCGTTCGAGCCGAACTCGGTGATCACCGAGGACAACCTGGTCGTCCACATCGACACGGTGCTGTACTTCCAGGTCACCGATCCGCGGGCGGCGGCGTACGAGATCGCCAACTACATCCAGGCGATCGAGCAGTTGACCGTCACCACCCTGCGCAACGTGATCGGCGCGCTGGACCTGGAGAAGACGCTGACCTCGCGTGAGCACATCAACTCGATCCTGCGCGGTGTCCTCGACGAGGCCTCCGGCAAGTGGGGTATCCGGGTGAACCGGGTCGAGCTGAAGGCGATCGAGCCGCCGCCGTCGATCAAGGAGTCGATGGAGAAGCAGATGCGGGCCGAGCGGGAGAAGCGGGCCGCGATCCTCAACGCCGAGGGTGTCCGGCAGTCCCGGATCCTGACCGCGGAAGGCGACCGGCAGGCGGCGATCCTGCGGGCCGAGGGCCAGGCGAAGGCGATCGACACGGTGTTCGAGGCGATCCACCGCAACGACCCGGACCCGAAGCTGCTGGCATACCAGTACCTGCAGATGCTGCCCGAGCTGGCCAAGGGCCCCGGCAACACGTTCTGGGTGATCCCGTCCGAGGTCACCTCGGCACTGCAGAACGTGACCAAGGCGTTCAACGGCATGGCCCCCGAAGTCGCCAACGGCAAGAACCCTGAAATTACCCCGGACTGATGCCCTGAGCACCTAAAAGACTTGTCTCCGGATGCCACCATGGATGACATGGGGGTACTGGGGCACGCGCTGGCGATCGTCGTTCCGACCGGTGGGATGGCGATCGCCGCTTATCTGGTCGTCGGACTGGTCATCGGGATCGAGAGCATGGGGGTGCCGTTACCGGGTGAGACGACGCTGATCGCGGCCGCGCTGCTCGCGTCACAGGGTCATCTGCACCTGGAGTTCGTCATCGGCGCAGCCGCGGCCGGCGCGATCATCGGCGACTCGATCGGCTACTACATCGGCCGAAAGGCCGGCCGTGGGCTGTTCGAGCGCCTCGGCCGCCGGTTCCACCATTTCTCCGAGGACCGGATCCTCCGCGCGGAGAAGTACTTCCAGCGGTACGGCGTCTGGACCGTCTTCTTCGGCCGGTTCGTCGCCCTGCTGCGGATCTTCGCGGGCCCGATGGCCGGCATGCTGCGGATGCCCTATCCGCAGTTCCTGGCCGCGAACGCCGGCGGCGGGATCGCCTGGGCGACCACGATCGGGATCGTCGCGTACAACATCGGCGACAACGCGGACAAGATCTTCGGCCAGCTCTCGATCTGGGCCCTGGTCGTGCTCGTGCTCGCCGGTGTCGCGGCGTACAGCTACTACAAGATCCGCCGTAAGCACCGCGCCGCCGTACCGGCCGAGCCCGAGCCGCAGTCAGCGGACGTTTAGCGGCAGCTGCGGGGTGGTGGTGCCGTCCATCGGCCGGCCGAACATCATCGCCCCCGGAATGACGAACCGGTAGGCGAAGTCACCCACCGAGGCCGCCTTGAAGAGCAGCGAGGCCTGCCCGTTGCGCATCGCCACCGCCTTGAGGTTCACCCACCGGCGGGTCTGCCGGTTCCACGACTGCAGCATCACGGTCGTGTTCATGGCCGGCTTGACCGTCGTGTAGACGAGCACGTTGGCGCCGCGCGTCTTCGCCGGTCCGCCGACGAACCCGGCCGTCGCGACCCGGACAACGCTCTTGGTGTACGCCGGCCGGCTGCTCGACGAACCGGTGAGGACGCCGACCCGGGTGTAGGCCGGCACGGTGATCTTGTACGGCCGGCTCGGGCCGTTGACCATCGGGATGTCGTAGTGCCCGCCGGCCGTCGTCGAACCGCGGGCCGCCGGGGTCCACCGGGCACCCGGCGTGACCTGAGTCAGCACCATGACCGGTACGCCGGCCGGAGTCGCTCGCCGCTGGACGCACGGGGTCTCCGGATCGCAGATGACCTCCTGTACGACGACCCGACCACGGACGTGGACCTGCACGCTGAACTGCGCCAGCGCGGGCACCACTCCACTGATCGAGCTGGTCAGGCCGAGCACCTCCCCGCCGATCCGGGCGCTCCACTCGTTCTGCGCCCGGAGCTGGAACAGGTACGGCGGCTGGAGGCTCTTGATCATTTGCCGCATGGACGTCGTACCCGGACCGATCGCCCGCATCATGCCGCCCGGCCGTCCGACCATCGGCACGTAGCGCTGGGTCTTGGGGCCCTTCACGTCCAGCGGGTCATTCGGGGTGAAGTCCTGCGGCGCCTCCGGCACCGACCACTTCATCAGCACGCCTCGGCCCATCGGAGTCGCGCTGGCCGCGCCCGGGCGGACCGGACCGTCGGTGTCGAACACCTCGGAGCGCGCGAGTTTGCTGGTCACCCCGCCCTGCGACGTACCGGCGGCCACGGCCACCCGGTAGTTGCCGTCGGGCGGAAAGGCCGAGGTCGGGATCTCCCAGGTGTTCGGCTCATTGGCCGGGATGTACTTCACGTACGACGGGCTGCTGCTGAGCACACCCTCGATGGTGATCCGGTTCGGGGCGTCGCCGTCCTTCCAGCTCACCTGGACGGCCGACTTGCCGTCACCGGCCCAGGCGACCGACACGTCGGTGGGCATCGGGTCCGTCTGACAGGCGGTCAGGGCGGTAGTGCCGATCAGCACCGCCAGCGCCACGGCGAACATTCGCCGCACTCCGACCACCTCGTCTCAGCTGCCTCACAACCGACCGGGTGAACCATACCCATTACCCGGTACCCACCCGGTACGAGCGTTGCCGGATCGGTATGCCGGATCTACCGTGAAGCCACGAGGGGGGACCGGCATGGCATTCATAAACTCACCGTCCGACCCGGGTTTCTTCGAACGGAACCTGGCTCCGGCGGGACACGTACCCAACTACGTCAAGACCTTCGCCGCGCGCCCCGCGGTCTACGACGCCTGGGAGCAGCTCAAGAGCGCGATCCGCGATTCCATGGACCTGCGCCGCTACGAGCTGGCGACCCTGGCCGCCGCGACCGCGCTCAACTCGAGCTACTGCAGCCTCGCGCATGGCCAGGTGCTCGCCGACAAGTTCTACACCTCCGAAGAGGTCGTCGCGCTGGTCACCGAGCCCGCCAACGATCCGGTCGACCGCGCGGTGATGACCTTCGCCCGCAAGGTCGCCCTGGCCGCCGACAAGGTCACCCAGGCGGACGTGGACGAACTGAAGGCCGTCGGCCTCAGCGACGAAGACGTCCTCGATGTGGTCCTGGCCGCCGCGGTCCGCTGCTTCTTCTCCAAGACCATCGACGCCACCGGAACGCCACCCGACGCGGCCTTCAACCTGCTACCGGACAACCTGCGCGAAGCGCTGACCGTCGGCCGCCCGATCGAGGACCCTCACTCAGGCTGATTGCTGGTCGGGCCGCCGAGGTGGAAGTTGGTCGTGACGCCGCTGTACATCAGATGGGTGACCAGGCCCTGCGCGGCGTGCGGCAGGTTGTGGCAGTGGTCCATCCAGATCCCCGGGTTGTCCGCGACGAACGCGACCTCGTAGGACTCGTCGTCCTCGACGTTGAGTGAGTCGGTCCACCACGGGCTCCCGGTGGCGGCGACTCCGTTGCGGCTCAGTACGACGACATGGTGCCCGTGCAGGTGCATCGGGTGGACCTGGCCGGAGGTGTTCTTGATCGTCATCCGGACGACGTCGCCCTCGGACACCATGTACATCGGCACATCCGGGAACTGGTGCCCGTTGATCGTCCACCACAGCCCGGGACGGCCGTCGAAGAACCCAGGCCGCCGGCCGATGTTGTAGTCGAACACCCGAGTCGCCTTGGCCGGGTCGAACGCGAGCTCAGCCGGTTTGCCGTAGGAGAGCAGATCGACCCGGTCCTGCGGTTCGGCACCGGTCGGGGCGTTGCCGTCGCCGATCACCAGCGTCGTCGTTCCGCCACCGAGCCCGATCCGGATCGCGGACCCCTGCGGCATCGTCACCTGCAGGTCGATCCGGCCGCCCGCGGTGACGAGCACGGACTTGTTGCTCACCTCCGGCGGCGCGTTCACCTCGGTCCCGTCCACCGCGACGATCTTGTACGGCGCTCCGTCGACCCAGGACGCCATCGGGCCGTTGTCCGTGTTGATCACCCGGACCCGGACCGTCGATCCAGGTGCGGCCACCCGACGTTCGCCGTACCCGCCGTTGACTGTCTGCACCTTGTCGTACGTGTGCACGGCGGCCACCACGTCGGTGGCGGTCGGTTCCACGATCAGTACGCCGTACAGGCCCTTCTTCACCTGTTCGTGGGAGACCTGGTGCGAGTGGTACCAGTACGTGCCGACGTCCTCGGCGACGAAGCGGTACACGTGCGACTGCCCGCGCCGTACCGCGTCCTGCGTGACACCGGCGACGCCGTCCTCGGCCGCCGGTACGTCGACGCCGTGCCAGTGCAGGGTGATCCCGTCGGGCACGGATTCGTTGCGCAAGGTCACCTGGATCAGATCGCCTTGTTTCGCGACGATCTCCGGCCCCGGCGAGGTGTGGTTCAGCGTGAAGCCGTCCATCGATCCGCGGCCGGGAATCTCGAACCGTTCCTTGCGTGCGACGAGATCCACGATCACGTCAGGCGTGCCGGACGGACCGGTGAGTGTGCTGACGTCCCGCCCGTGGTGGGCGTGCGTCGCGGGTCCACCGCCGTAGTCGGCGTACCCCATCTCCATCGGGGACAGGTCGCCGGGCACCAGGCTGTCCTGCCAGAACCACGCGATCGGTGCGAGCACGGCGATCGTCGCCAGCACTGCGATCACGGTACGGCGACGTGGCCGCCCAGCCATCAGCCGGCGGCCACGCGCGAGTCAGTTGCCAATAGCATCTACCTGGTCGCCTCGGTCGGTGCCGCCGGGGCCTCGACCGGCGCGGCCGGCGGACCGGAGGCCTTCCGGGCGGCCATACTCGCGACCGCGAGCAGTGCGAAGGCGTTCAGCCCGTGCAGCGCCCCGATCGCGGGCAGGGCCCAGGCGCCGAAGGCGAGCGCGATCTGCAGCACGACCACCCCGAATACGTACAGGGCCCACTTGATCCCGCCCTCCACCCGGGCGAAGAAGGACACGATCAGCAACAGCAGCGCGAGCGCCGGGATGACCATCATCCCGACGATGCCGTGCATGCCCTGGCCGAAGTTGAAATCGGTGTTCTTGCTGATGACCGCACCCTCGTCCATGTCCTTGAGGGCCGTGAACCAGCCGAGCGCGACCGACATCGCCTGGACCAGCACACCGATCGCGATCAGACCGGCCAGCACACGATAAACAGACCTCATGATTTCCCCCCACCCCGGAAGTCGTTGACCCTCATAGTGATCCTGGCCACATCACCGGCACAAGAGTTTTTGCCCGATCGGGCAGATTCTGGATCGGCGGGTCTAGTTATTGCGGGCAAACGCCCGGTACAGACCGTGCAGGGTCAGTAGCGGTTCGTCGCGAACCTGGGTCGCCAGCTGCTCCGTGAGCAGCCCGGCCAGCGCGCCGGTCAGCACCACGGGGGTTTCGGGGTCGAGCGACTGCTCCGCGCGGATCCGGGTGACGAGTCCGTCGACCAGCGCGGCGAAGCCGTGGATCGCCCCGGACTGCAGGGCTTCGACGGTGTTCTTCGCGACCACCGAGCGGGGCCGGACCAGCTCGACCCGGCGCAACTGGGCCGCCGCGTGGCCGAGCGCGTCGGTTGCCGTCTCGATGCCGGGGGCAATCACTCCGCCGATGAAGGCTCCGGCCGGGTTGACCACGTCGATGGTGACCGCCGTACCGACGTCGACGACGAGGCAGGGAGCGCCGTACAGGTGGACCGCGGCGAGCGCGTTGGCGATCCGGTCGGTGCCGACCTCGCGCGGGTTGTCCACCAGCACCGGTAGGCCGGTCTTCACGCCCGGCTCGACCACCACGCTCGGGACGTCGTGGTAGTAGCGCGCGACCACGTCACGCAGCTCGTGCAGCACATGCGGTACGGCGGAGCACACCGCGATCCCGGACACCGGCGACTCCCCGGCCAGTAGTCCCTGGAGCAGCACCGCCCACTCGTCCGCCGTACGACGAGGATCCGTGCCGACCCACCAATGCCGCTTGACCGTCCCCTCGAACACCAGGCCGACCAGGGTCCGGGTGTTCTCGACGGCGACGGCGAGCAGCATCAGACGGCCTGCAGGTCCAGGGCGATGTCGAGCACCGGCGCCGAGTGCGTCAGCGCGCCGACCGCCAGGTAGTCGACACCGGTCTCGGCCACGGCCCGGGCCCGATCGAGGGTCAGGCCGCCGGACGCCTCCAGCCGGGCCCGGCCGGCCACCTTCTCGACCGCCTCCCGGAGCAGCGGGATGTCCATGTTGTCCAGCAGGATCAGCTCGGCGCCGGACTCGACCGCGATCAGCGCGTCGTCGACCGAGTCCACCTCGACCTCGACCGCGATCTCCGGATACGCCTTGCGGACCAGGCGGAACGCCTCGGCGACCCCGCCGGCCGCGATCACGTGGTTGTCCTTGATCAGCGCCGCGTCGGACAGGCCCATCCGGTGGTTCTTGCCGCCGCCGCAGCGCACGGCGTACTTCTCCAGCGACCGCAGCAACGGCATCGTCTTGCGGGTGTCACGGATGACCGCGCCGGTGCCCTCGACCGCGTCCACCCAGTGGCGGGTCAGCGTGGCCACGCCGGACAGGTGGCAGAGCAGGTTGAGCATGGTCCGCTCGGCCGTGAGCAGCTGCCGCGTCTTGCCGCGGATCGTCATCAGTACGTCGCCCTTGTGCACGGACGCACCGTCGCTGACCGAGTACTCGAGCTCGACCTCTTCCGGGGCCGCGACCAGCCGGATCACCAGCTCGGCGATCTCCAGGCCGGCGACCACACCGTCGGACCGGGCGACCAGCTCGGCGACCGAGACCTGGTCCGCGTCGACCGTGGCCGTGGTGGTGACGTCCACACCGCCGGCCAGATCCTCCTCGATCGTGGCCCGCACGAGGTCAGCGACCCATTGCCGGTCGACAGTCTCATCCATGCTGGGCATTCTCCTCGGTTTCGTGCGGCACAAACGTCGTACGCGGAATGGCCTGATCGCCGTCTGCCGGCAACGTGAGGTCCAGGTTGCCTGACCACAGCGCGTCATCGCGATCGGGGTGGTCCTCACGCCAGTGCGAGCCGCGGCTCTCCTCGCGTGCGGTGGCTGCGGCGATCAGCGCGGACGCCACCGTGACCAGGTTGGTCGCCTCCCATCCCGGCGTACCCGGCTCACCGGCCGGCTGCTCGATCAGCTTGCCGAGTGTCGCACCCGCCTCCGACAGTCCGGTCGCACTCCGGATCACCCCAGCCCCGATCGTCATCACCCGCTGCAACTCCGGTACGACGTCCGCGTCGACCAAGCCGGGAACGCGGGTGTCGTGGGCAGGCTCGCGCAATTCGGGCAGGCCGTTGGCCAGATGGGTGGCGATGCGACCGGCGAAGACGAGCCCTTCGAGCAAGGAGTTCGAGGCGAGCCGGTTGGCGCCGTGGACGCCGGTGCAGGCGACCTCACCACAGGCGAAGAGCCCAGGCACGGACGTCTGACCGTGCAGGTCGGTCCATACGCCGCCGGACGAGTAGTGACAGGCGGGCGCGACCGGGATCAGTTCACGGACCGGGTCGATACCGTGCGAACGGCAGGACGCCAGGATGGTCGGGAACCGGACTCGCCACTTCTCGTCGCCGAAGTGCCGGGCGTCGAGGTACACGTGATCCTTGCCGGTAGCAAGCATCTGCCGCATGATCGCCTTCGCCACGATGTCCCGCGGCGCCAGGTCGGCCAGCTCGTGCTGGCCTTGCATGAACCGGTTGCCCTCGTGGTCGACCAGGAACGCGCCCTCGCCCCGGACCGCCTCGGACACCAACGGTTGCTGGCCTTTCGCGCTCTTTCCCAGCCACAGCACGGTCGGGTGGAACTGGACGAACTCCAGGTCGCGCAGCTTCGCCCCGGCCCGCAACGCCAGCGCCATCCCGTCACCCGTCGACACACTCGGATTGGTGGTCGCGGCGTACAACTGGCCCATACCGCCGGAGGCGAGGATCACCGCACGACTACGGATCGCGCCGACACCGTCCAACTGGCCCTCACCCATCACGTGCAGGGTGACGCCGGCGACAGCGCCGTCCTCGGAGGTCAGCAGGTCGATGACCAGGGCATGCTCGATCAGCCGGATGTCGTCCGCCCGCTTCACCGCGGCGACCAGCGCCCGCTCGATCTCAGCACCGGTCGCGTCCCCGCCGGCGTGCACGATCCGGTCGCGGTGATGCCCGCCTTCCCGAGTCAGCGACAGGTCCCCGTCGACAGTGTCGAACCGCGCCCCGAGGTCGATCAGATCCCGTACGGCGTCCGGTCCTTCCGTCACCAGCGCCCGTACGGCGTCCGGATCGCAGAGCCCGGCGCCCGCGACGAGCGTGTCCTGCAGGTGCTCCTCGGGTGAGTCCTCCGGACTGAGAGCGGCTGCGATCCCGCCCTGCGCCCACTGGGTCGAGCCGGAGGCGACGACGTCCTTCGTCACCACCAGCACAGAACCGAGCTCACGGGCCTTGAGTGCGGCGGTCAGTCCGGCGATCCCGGACCCGATCACCACCACGTCGACGGTGTCGGTCCAGCCAGGCTCAGGCGCGGCCAACCGTTGCGGGACAGCAGGAGCGGTCATTCCGCGACCGTATCAATCGATTTCACCTGAGCGTGATGGAAATGTTGTCAATGAGACGGGTGGTCCCGACCCGGGCGGCGATCAGCATTCGGGCCTCGCCTGGACCGATCACCGGGCCGAGATCCGGTGCCCGCAGGGCGAGATAGTCGATCTTCACCGAGGGCACGGCTTCCAGCTCCGCATGGGCGGCGGCCATCACGGCGTCCGGTCCGTTCATCCCCGCCTTCGCTCCGGCGGTGAGTGCCCGGTAGAGCACCAGCGCTTCGTCACGCTCGGTCTCGTCCAGGTACCGGTTGCGTGAGGACAACGCGAGACCGTCCGGCTCGCGCACGGTCGGCACCGGCACGATGTCGACGTCCCAGTCCAGATCGCACACCATCTCGCGGATCAGCGTGAGCTGCTGGTAGTCCTTCTCGCCGAACAACGCCAGGTCGGGCGCGGTCAGGTGCAGCATCTTCGCGACCACGGTCAGGACGCCGGCGAAATGCCCCGGCCGGACCATGCCCTCCAGCTCGTCGGCCAGCGGTCCGGGGTGCACGGTGATGGACGGCTCGTTCGGGTACAGCTCGTCGCGGGACGGGTTGAAGACCAGGTCGACGCCTTCGTTCTTGGCGATCGCCAGGTCGCTGGCCAGCGTCCGCGGATACCGGTCGAAGTCCTCGGCCGGCCCGAACTGCAACGGGTTCACGAAGATCGTCAGTACGACGCTGCCGTCCGGACCGACCCGTTCCCGGGCCTCGGCGAGCAGGGCCGCGTGCCCGTCGTGCAGGGCACCCATCGTCATCACGACCGCCCGCGGCCGGATCGCCGCAGCCGCCCGCAGTTCGGCCTTTGTCTGGGTCAGTCTCATCGCGGTGCCTCCCCTGTCCGATACCGCTCGCCTGCCAATCCGTCTGGCACCAGCCCGTTCAGCACCTGGTCGAACCGGGCCGCCGTGTCCGGGTCCAACCGCCCGTCCGCCGCGGCCAGCTCCACCGTTGCCCGGGCCAGCTCGGCGTACGTACTCGCCGTCCGGTCTCGCAGCCCGGCCAGATGTGCTGCCACCGTGTCGACATCGCCCCGGGCAATCGGCCCGGTGAGCGCATGATGACCGGATCGCAGCGTGTTGTCGAGGGTTGCGGTCACCAGTGGCCGGAGTGTTGCAGAGGGATCCTCCACACCGGCCTCTCGCAGTACGGCGAGTGCCTGGGTGAGCAACGTTGTCAGGTGATTCGCGCCGTGGACGAGACCCGCGTGATAGTGCGCGCGCTGCTCCTCGGCCACCCACTGCACCTGGGCCCCGACCGCCTTGACGAGCCGCTCGACCATCTCCCTGGCCTCGTCCGGCGCCGTCGCCGTGAACATCACACCTTCCAGGCTCACCACACCGCCAGGGAACGTCATCGCTGGATGCAAAGCCACTGGCGTCGCAGGCTGTTGGGGTAGGGCTCGCAGGCCGTGTGTGCCCGACAGGTGAACGACGTACTGGCCGCTGCCGAGTGGGAGCTCTTCGGCAACCTGAAGGATCAGGTCATCCGGTACGGCGACCAGGACCACGTCGGCGCGGTCGACGACCTCGTCGGCCGGCAGCACCGGTACATGGGGAAGAAGCCGGGCGGCGCGTTCACGTGACGCGCCCGACCGGGCTGTGACACCGACCAGGGGATGTCCGGCGACCGCCAAGGCTGCTCCCAGGGCGGTTCCGGCCCGGCCGGCTCCGATCAAGCCGATCCGTTCCATGCTCACTCTTTTCGTTCCAGTCCCGCAGGGGGGTACCAGACGATCCACCTTCAGCCTAGGCGATGAGAGCATGCCGTGGTGAGCGATACGTTGGCGGCGCGGACCGGTTTGACGGCGATTCTGATCACAGTGCCCGAGCTGGCGGACTACACCCACCGCTGGCGGTCGGTATCCCGGTCGACAGCGCGTCCCCACGTCCGACTGACCGAGTTGATCCCACCGCACGTCACAGTCCTGGTGCCGTGGGTGGTTGAGCCGATATCAGACGACGTACGGCGGTTGTCCGAGGCTGTGACGCCGTACGAGCCGTTCGAGCTGAGCTTCCCGACCGCTGGCCAATTCCCGAACGGTACGGCGTGGCTGAAGCCGGAGCCCTTCGACAAGCTGCAGTCGCTGCTGGTTTCGGTCTTCGAGGCGTTCCCGGAGTGTCCGCCGTACGGCGGGGAGTTCCCGGAGCCGCATCCGCATCTGACCATCTCGTCGGCCGACCAGGGCGGTCCGGCCGTCGTTGCCGAAGCGACGGAGGCTCTGGCTGCCACACCGGCGCCTACGGCCATGCTCACCGAGTTGGGGCTGTGGCGTGAGGGTGAGGACGGCGTCTGGCGGCAGTTCGACGCGGTCCCGTTGTGATCACCTTCCGCGAAGGCTGGGAGCGAGCCCTTTACGGGCCTGACGGGTTCTACCGGCGGGAGCGGCCGGCTGCACACTTCCGGACGTCTGTGCACGCGTCCGCGTTGTTCGGACAGGCGGTGGCGCGGCTGGCTCGTGCGGTGGGTGCGTCGAAGGTTGTGGACATCGGCTCGGGGTCGGGCGAGTTGGGCGACGTACTGCGAGCCGAGGGCTTGTCGGTCGTCGAGGTGGAGCTGGACGACGAACTGCCGGCGGCCCTGGGCGGTCTGGTGATCGCCAACGAGTGGCTGGACAACGTGCCGTGTGACGTCGCCGAGCTCGACGAGGACGGCGTACCGCGGTATCTGCTGGCCGACCTGTCGCTCGGTGAGGTTGTCGCGGGCAACGATCTGCGCTGGCTCGAGGAGTGGTGGCCGTTGCGGGAGCCGGGTGATCGGGCCGAGATCGGCACGACGCGCGATCTGGCCTGGACCACGGTTGTCGAGCGGCTTGCCGATGGTGGGGTGGCGGTGGCGATCGACTACGGGCACGTGCGCGCCGGTCGGCCGCTGTACGGGACTGTCACCGGCTTCCGGGCCGGCCGCGAGTGTGACCCGGTGCTGGACGGCTCCTGCGATGTCACAGCACACGTGGCACTGGACTCGCTGGGCGGGTCCCTCGTGCTGCAGCGGGACGCCTTGCGGGCTCTCGGAGTGAGCGCGACCCGTCCGAGCCTGGAGCTGGCTCAGACGGAACCACTGCGCTACGTGGCCGAGCTGTCGTCGGCCGGTGAGGCTGCGGAGCTGCTGGACCCGTCCGGGCTTGGTGGGTTCGGCTGGGTGTGGACGGCAGTCGGTGAGGGCGCTGTACGACGGGCTTCGCGGGCCCTGTCGGCCTGAGCCTCCAGGAGCTGTGCGGCCTCGAACTGGTCGCGGTGCAAGGCGATGGCGTCAGTCGGGCCGAGTGGGGTGTCCACATGGACGTTGGCCAGACCCATACGCCGCTGGATCGGCCCCTGCTCCAGTCGAACGGACTGAGTCTTGTGGTGCAGCACGATCGACGTACGACGGCTCACCCAGCCGCGCGTGGTGACGAGCACCTGGTCGTCGTGACCGTACGACAGGTAGCGCCAGCCGATCGGTCGCAACCGCTTGACCCGCTCCGGTGCCTGGTGCATCTCGATGCGGGAGAGGTCCAGCCCCGGCAGGATGCGAGCGAGCACGAAGGCCACCTCGCCGCGGTCTCCAACTGGCAGGAGCTGCGCACCCTCGCGGGCGTCCTCCCCCTCGGATGGGTCACCCGCCAGACCGGCGATGTCCAGCTCCACGCGAGCCCAGCCGAGCAGCCGCCAGATGATCGGCTCGGTGATCAGCAGGCCCTGCACCCGACCGGGCGGCACAGTCTGCCGCTGTACGTCGAACAGACCGCGCTTGATCCGCAGTCCGTGGTCGGTCTCCGACAGGGTGAAGCCGTGGTTGCCGACGACCTGCTTCCAGATCGGCTGCACGACACCGAGCAGCAGCGGCAGACCGGCGAACAGGCCGATGTGGAAGTCCAGCACCGTGGTGGCGACGATCAGCCAGATCAGACCACCGGCGCTACCGAGGACGGTCGAGGACAGCAGGGTCGCGCCGAGCAGGCGGCCCGTTGGGACCACCATGATCGGCTCCCGCTCGGGCTGCGGGGTGGTGTGCTCGACGGCCTGCTCGCCCTTGGCCCGGACCAGCAGGATGGTGCGGAGCTTGCCGGCTTCGTCGTACGAGAAGTAGCTCAGTTTGCCGTCGCTCTTGCCGCCGCCGGCCACGTCCATCCGCAGCTCGGCCATCCCGAACAGGCGGGCGACGAACGGCTGGGCGACGTCGATCGCCTGGATCCGGTCGAACCGGATGATCCGGGTCCGGCGGAACAGGAACCCGCTGTCCACCCGGATCGCGTCGTCGGTCAGCTGCCACTTGGTGAACCACCAGGACAGCGCACCGAGCAGGATGCCGCCGATCAGGACCGCGACCAGGCCCAGGCCGGCCAGCTTGAGATTGCTGCGCAGGCTCTCGTTGTTCACCATCGCGATCGCCGCGACGACGAAGTACCCCCAGCCCTTCACGAACGGCGTCAGCGGATGCAGCCGCGCCCCGGTCGGCTCTTCCGGCGGCTGGGGTGACTGCGGCTGGACCGGTTGTTGCTGGGCGGTCTGCTGCTGGGTGGTCTGGTGCCCGGGGGCGTCGTACGGCCCGGGCGTCGGCTCTGTCACAGGCCCCACGCCTGGGCCTGGCCGAGGGCGGACAGGCGGTCGCGCAGACGGCTCGCCTCGTCCGGGTGCAGGCCGGGGATCTTCGCGTCGGTCGCCGGCGTCGCGGTGTGCAGCTCCACCGTGGCGATCCCGAACGCCCGCTCCACCGGCCCGGCCGTCACGTCGACGAACTGCATCCGCCCGTACGGCACCACGACCAGCTCACGGAACAGGATCCCGTGGCTGACCAGCAGTTCGTCCTCGCGCTCGGCGTACTTCCAGGACCGCTGGTTCCGTCCGATCAGGACCCACGACCAGCCGAGTCCGGCCGCGCACACGACCAGCGCGAGTACGCCGTACACCCAGCCGAGCGTCAGCCCGAGGACCACCAAGGCCAGCAGACCGAGCACACCGAACGTGAGGCCCGCGTTCAGCCGGCGGACCGAGGCCAGCTTCGGCGAAACCGGCGTCCAGCTGACATCCGAAGGTGCGAAGAGGTCGTCCACAGCCCAAGCCTGTCACGCCGCTGGTCATCTCGGCGCCACGGTAGTGTGCCTGGTGCGACCGAGCGTGCGGGAGACTGACGATATGAGCACGGAGCGAGTGGTGGGAATCGGCGCCGGGGCCGCCGGGTTCGACCCGCAGTACGAGCGGGGCGGGACCGGGAGCGGCTCAGAGCTGGCCACCACCGACATGGTGCTCAACATCGGCCCGCAGCACCCGGCCACCCACGGCGTGCTCCGGCTCCGGCTGACCCTGGACGGTGAGCGGATCCTCGGCTGCGAGCCGATCGTCGGCTACATGCACCGCGGCGCGGAGAAGTTGTTCGAGGTCCGCGACTACCGCCAGATCATCGTGCTGGCGAACCGGCACGACTGGCTGTCCGCGTTCAGCAACGAGCTCGGCGTGGTGCTCGCGGTCGAGCGGATGATGGGCCTGGAGGTCCCGGTCCGCGCGGTCTGGCTGCGTACCCTGCTGGCCGAGCTGAACCGGATGCTGAACCACCTGATGTTCCTCGGCTCCTACCCGCTCGAGCTCGGCGCGATCACCCCGGTCTTCTACGCCTTCCGCGAGCGCGAGACCCTCCAGGCGGTGATGGAGGAGCTGTCCGGCGGCCGGATGCACTACATGTTCAACCGCGTCGGCGGCCTCAAGGAGGACCTGCCGTACGGCTGGCTCGGCCGCGCGTCGGCCGCCTCGGTCGCGGTCCGCAAGCGGCTGCCGGATATCGAAGACCTTGTCATGGGCAACGAGATCTTCCGGGCCCGCACCGTCGGCGTCGGCCGGCTCTCCCCCGAACTGATCGCGCAGTACGGCGTCTCCGGCCCGATCGCCCGCGCCTCCGGCGTCGACGCCGACCTCCGCCGCGACGAGCCCTACCTCGCGTACGACGAGTTGCAGCGCGACGGCGTACTCAAGGTCGTCACCCGGTCCGAGGGCGACTGCTTCGCCCGGTTCTGGGTGCTGCTCGAGCAGGTGAAGGTCTCCCTCGACCTGGTCGACGCGTGCATCGACAAACTGTCGTCCCTACCCGCCGGCCCGGTGAACGTCCGGCTGCCGAAGATCCTCAAGGTCCCCGAGGGCAGCACCTACGCCTGGACCGAGAACCCCCTCGGCATCAACGGCTACTACCTGGTCTCCCGCGGCGACAAAACCCCCTGGCGCCTCAAACTCCGCTCCGCCAGCTTCAACAACATCTCCGCCCTCCCCGCCCTCCTCCCCGGCACCGTCATCCCCGACATGATCGCCATCCTCGGCAGCATGTTCTTCGTCGTCGGCGACATCGACAAGTAGGTCAGGACGCGGTCGCCTGCTTGACCAGCTCGAGGAAGGGCTCGACGATGCCGGCCGAGACCGCGACCGTGCCACGGGACTCCGGAGTGTGCTCCGAGCCGTCGACATCCAGCACCCGGACACCGGCCTCGCGGGCGATCGCGACCCCGGCCATCGTGTCCCAAGGCTTGTTGGAGAACATCACCATCGCGTCGAAGTGTCCGGCCGCGACCCAGGTGAGCGCGGTCGCCGCCGTGCCGATCTGGCGGAGCCGCTGCACCCGCGGGATCAGCAGCCGGACCATCTCCAGCCGCTCCACGTTCAGCGCGGCGGCGTCCGGCCCGACCGTATAGTCGCCCGCGGCAACCAACGCGTCGGTCAAGCTGGTGCAGTCGCTGCCGCGGATCGCCGTACCGTTGCAGGTCGCGCCCCGTCCCTCGGCGGCGGCATACCTGGTCCCCAGCGCGGGGTGGTCGATGACTCCTGCGACCGCCCGGCCCTCGTGGATCAGGCCGAGCGAGATCCCCCACAGCGGTACGCCGTGGATGAAGTTGACCGTCCCGTCGATCGGGTCGAGCACCCAGCGGGTCCCGGCGGTCGCGCCGCCCTCCTCCTCGCCCAGTACGCCGATGTCAGGCGTCTCCCGCTCGAGGAATGCCCGGACCTCTCGCTCCACCGCGAAGTCCACCTCGGACGCCATGTCCCGGTCCCCTTTGGACGTCAGCACCCCCGGCGCCCGGGTGTCGGTGACGGTCCTTCCCCGATCGACAGCGGCTTCGGCGACCTTCAGCAGTTCGGAGATATCCACAGGGCAGAACCTACGCGACCACCTCAAGCGGTGTCGGGCGAGTCCGACCTCCGGCGCCAGGACCGGATGGCGGTGACGGCACCGGCCGCGAGCACGCCCGCGGCGGCGGCCTGACCGACCTTGCGGCGGCAGCCGACGTTCCTGCAGTCCGGGATCGGGTACGGCTGGCCCGGATTCAGCTCATGCGTCTCGTCGGCCGACACGTACGCCGTCGTCGCCGGGAAATCCCATCCGTCCGGGTTCAGCAGCCGGTACCAGTACGCGTCCTCCCAGGCCTTCAGCCGGCAGGTCACGTTCACCGACGGTGACTCGAACGGCGTCGGCCCGAGCTGCCCGATCGGCAGATGATCCTGGTTGTAGACCGTGACATGCCCGTTCGGGTCATTCATCGTCACAGCCGGATAGTTCGCGTCCAGCCCCATGTGCATCCCCTCCCACACCGCAGTATGGGCGCGGACTCAGGAAGCGGCCAGACCTCGCAGCTTGAGGTCGACGACGGTCGGGGCGTCGGCCTGGGAGTGTTTGTCGCCGGCGGCAACCACCGTGGCGACCTCCTCGTCGATCTTGTCCAGCCGCTGGTCGATCTTGTCCAGCCGGCGCTGCATCAGGTCGACGAACTCGGCGTTCTCGACCACGCGGGCACTGGTGATCCGGGAGTACTCCTGGGCCACCTGGGCCCGTTCCTCGGAATGGGCCAGGCGTTCGACCAGGAGCTGGTGGCGGACCAGCAGAGACGCGCCGACGGCGACCAGTACGGCGACCACGGCGGCCGCACGCAGGATCCACTGGTTCTGCGAGAACAGGGCGATGGACACGCCCAGGCAGACGATCACCAGCAGAGAATTGGCGACGGCGAGAACTGTGGCCCTGGTTCGACGGCGGTTACCCCTTGAGCCCATGGACCGACATGTTAGGGGGTTTCGTCGGGGTCCTCGGGAATGCGACACGCACGTTCGAGCAACAATCCGGCCGTGACGACCAGCACAGAGACCACCGCCGCGGCACCGGCCATGATCACACGGTTGCGGGGCCCGGACGAGCTCACCGCTTCCAGGAAGGATAACGCGAACCCTGTGTAAACACCGGTGCACAACGCGCCGACGAAAGCGCTGGCCTTCCCGATCAGCAGCAGGAACACCGCGCGGGACGGCTCGACCCGTTCCCGCCGTACCTGGATCCGCTGGTGGGTGTTGCGGGCCGCGGCGAACAGCAGCGCGGCCAGGAACGCCCAGGCGACCAGCGTCAGCCAGGACACCGCGGGCGCGACCCCGCCGCCGGACTCGATCGCCGTGACCATGGTCAGGCCGACCGCCGCCCCGAGGACGGCGATCGCGACCAGCAGCCAGCGCGAGGTCGGCCGGACCGAGCCCGGGCGGGGCGGCTCTTTACCGGGCGCCCGGCCGGGCTCGGGACCGCCGGACACCACTACTGCAGCTCGACGTCGAGCTTGGTCACGTCGTCCGAGCCGACCTTGGCCAGCAGCTCGGCCACCGGACCGTGGCCGGGCAGCACCGCGTCCGGCTCGATGTCGAGCCAGGGCGCGAGCACGAACGCACGCTCGTGCGCCCGCGGGTGCGGCACGGTCAGCTCGTCGGACTCGATCGTCTTCTGGCCGTAGGTGATCAGGTCGACGTCCAGCGTCCGCGGCGCACCCGGCACGCTGCGCTCCCGGCCGAACGCCTGCTCGATCGCGTGGGCGCGGTCCAGCAGCATCTCGACCGGCAGCGTGCTGTCGGCGAGCAGCACGATGTTCAGGTACGGGCCGGACTCGGCCGGCCCACCGACCGGCTGCGTCTCGTAGACCGGCGAGACCTCGACCACCACGACGTCCGGGGTGTCCCGCAGCGCGTCGACCGCGCCCTGCAGGTTCGCCTCGCGGTCGCCGAGGTTGCTGCCGAGCGACAGGATCACCTGGCGGATCGGTTTGAGGCCACCGCTCAGGGTGTCCGCGTCGATGACGTGGGGACTTGGGGTCTCAGTCACGAGGATTCTCCGGCTCTGCGCTGCACGGTCAGGACAACGTCGTCGAACGGCACCGTGATCGGTGCCGAAGGTTTGTGGATGGTCACCGCGGTCGCTGTCACCCGCCGGTCGGCGAGGCACAGGTCGGCGATGCGCTGGGCGAGGGTCTCGATCAGGTCCACCGGGTCGCTCTCGATCGCCTGGTGCACCCGCTCGGCCACCACCCCGTAGTTCACGGTGTCGGCCAGGTCGTCGGAGGCCGCGGCGGGCCGGGTGTCCAGCTCCAGCCGGACGTCCACGACGAACTCCTGTCCGTCGGCCCGCTCGTGCTCGAACACTCCGTGCCGTCCGAACCCACGGATGCCCCGGATCTCGATCACGTCAGGAGGTGTCACGGGACCGCTCATTCCGCCTCCTCCTGTCGGCCCCCAGACGACAGTACCGGGGAGGCATGGTGAATCCACAACCGCCAGCCGGAGGAAGTTCTGCGGAAGACGTTCGTGGCCAGCGCTTTGCCCCCGGCGAATCCCTCCTCCGGGGCACCTTCTCCCGACGACAGGACATTCTCCGTACACGTGACGTATGCCACGTCTTCATCCACGCGTACCTGTACGTCGGTCAGGAAGAACTGGATGTACGGCGTATTGGCGAAGATCATCGCCCAGGCCCGCATCATCTCCGCGTACCCGTAGATCGCGGCGTTGCCCGGATGGATGCAGACCGGGTCCGGTTCGGGCAGCCAGACCGCCGCCATCAGGTCCAGGTCGCCGGCCTCGAACGCGTTGTAGAACGCGGTGTTGGCGTTCAGTACGACGTCCTCCACCGTGGCACCGCGCGCAGCACCCTCACCGTTGGTGCCCTGCCGCGGACCGCCGGGTCCGTCCGTCATACCGTTCCCCATCTCTTCGCCACCCGGACCGCATCAGCGCTGGGCGCCACCGCGTGGGCCCGGACACACCAGGCTCCCGCGGCGGCGGCCAGGGCGGAAACAGCCGCGCTCGCATCGTCTCGTCGTACGGCCGGTCTGGGTTCACCGGTCTGCTCGTCGGCGAGCAGCCTACCGAGGAACGCCTTCCGGGACGCACCGATCAGCAACGGTCTTTCCAGTACGGCGAATTCCCGCAACCGGCGCAGGATCTCCCAGTTGTGGTCCGCGTTCTTCGCGAAACCGAGTCCCGGGTCCAGTGCGACCCGGCCCAGATCGACGCCGGCCGCACGCATCGCCTCGACCCGCTCACCCAGTTCCGCGACCACTTCGGCGACCACGTCGTCGTACTCGGCCTTGTTCTGCATGTCGATCGAATGCCCGCGCCAATGCATGCAGACATACGGCGTACGACGTTCCGCCACCAGCGGAAGCATGTCGGGATCGGCCTGGCCGCCGGACACGTCGTTGATCATCACCGCGCCCGCGTCGAGGGCGAGGGCGGCGACTCCGGCGCGCATGGTGTCGACCGAGATCAACGCGCCGTCGGCCGCGAGCGCCTCGATCACCGGCAGCACCCGGCGGATCTCCTCCTCGGGCGCGGGCCGTTCAGCCCCGGGGCGGGTCGATTCGCCGCCGACGTCGAGCAGGTCGGCGCCTTCGGCCAGGAGTTCGCGCCCGTGCTTGATCGCCGCGGCCGGCTCGAACCACTCGCCACCGTCGGAGAACGAATCCGGCGTCACGTTGACGACACCCATCACGAGACACCGATCCACCACCGGCAGCCCGTCGACGTGACCCCAAGACTCAGTTCCCACCCAGACACCGTAGTAGCCCCCACCCCCGACGCGGAGGTCAGGTGCTCGGTTGCCCACCTGACCCGCCACCCCCTCCAGCCAAACCCATTTGAGGGGTCAACCCCTCAGTTGGTGGGTTTGGCCGCCGAATATTGGGTCCGCAACCCACAAGGAGAGGGGTTGACCCCTCAAATGGGCGCGGGGCGCGGGGCTGGCGGGTGGGGAGGCGGAGCGGGGTTAGTTGCTGAGGACGAGGCGGGATTTGGTGGCTTTGAGGGCTTCGGCGATGGGTTGCGCGTAGGACTCGTTGGTTTGGCCGTACTTCTCCAGGCACTGGCCGTTGATCAGCGCGGCCCCACTCGTGATGCCCTGGGCGTAGTTGCCGGTCATGTTCGCGCCGCCCGAGTCGCCGCCCTCCACACACGCGGTGTGCTGGAACAGCCCGCGGACGACCTTGTTGCTCCCGTAGTTCACGGTCACGTTCCGCGCGACGATCCGCCCGCAGGTCCAGCCGGTGCTCTTACCCGACTTGCACAGCGTCGACCCGATGGTGGCGTTCGCGATCCCCTTCACCGCGACGTTCCCGGCGCCCCAGCCCTCGACGTACCCCTGCTGGTCCCAGCCCTCGATCACACCGACCGTGCCGAAGTCGTTGCCCGGGAAACTCGACGTCCGGGTGTTGCCGAGGATGTACCCGTTCCGGGAGAACGAAGGCTTGCCGGCCGTGCAGTGCCCGGCGGTGAGGAAGATCCGGGTGCCCTTCGTGGTCCGCGCGTTGAACCCGAGCGAGCAGACGTACCCGGTGTTCTTGTCCACCTGGACCCCGCCGCGCAGCCCGAAGTCGTCGGCGGTGGTGGTCACCCGGCCGGACACGGTCCGGATCGTCACCTGGTCGCCGTTCGCCTTTGCCCGCTCGAGGAACCGCTCGGTGATGGGGTCGCGCGCGCCCTTCGGCACAGTGACGACCACGGTGCCCGAGATCGGGTCGACGTACCAGGACCGGACCTTGCCCGCGCTCGAACTGCTGGCGACGCGGTTCAGCTCGGCCTGTACGGCGTTCAGCTGGTCGGCCGTGAAGCGGACGAGCCTCGGGATCGCGCCGGCCTGGCGGACCAACTCGGCGGCTGCGAGGTCCGACACGGCGACCACCAGGTCACCGGCGTCGTCGTAGTAGCTGCCGACCGCCTTCGATCCGAGCTCCGACTCCAGCGCCTCGGCGACCAGCGGCGACTTCCCCGTCACCTGGTCGACCGGTGCCGCCTGAGTGGTCTTCCCGTCGCCGCGGGACTCGGCGTTGGCCCAGTTCGCCGCAACCAGCCCGGCTGCCGTCAGCACGACGACTCCGGCGAATGCGGCGCCGACCCGGTAACGCCCTGACATCCTGTCCTCCTCACGCCGGTGCTGGGTTCTCGTCGACCAAGCACCACTACGGAAAGTAAACGCTCAGCGACAGAATGTCCACAGACATCGGCTCTCAAACGTCAACGAACCGACCCCCACCGGAGCTACGGCCGGATCACCGACCGTGGACAGCAGGTGGTGGTTGAGCCCCGGAGCCACGGCCGGGCCGCGGACCGCGGACAGCAGGAGGCCGGTGGTCAGCCGACGATGAGGCTCATGGCTTCGGCTCGGGTGACCGGGTTGCGGAGCTGGCCGCGGACGGCGGAGGTGATGGTCTTGGCGCCGGGTTTGCGGACGCCGCGCATGGTCATGCACAGGTGCTCGCACTCGATCACCACGATCACGCCCCGCGGCTCCAGCAGCTCGAGCAGGGAGTCCGCCACCTGGGTGGTCAGGCGTTCCTGCACCTGCGGGCGCTTGGCGTACACGTCCACCAGCCGCGCGAGCTTCGACAGCCCGGTGATCCGGCCGTCCCGGCTCGGGATGTAGCCGACGTGTGCGACGCCGGTGAACGGCACCAGGTGGTGCTCACACAGGCTCCAGACCTCGATGTCCTTCACCAGGACCATCTCGTCATGACCGATGTCGAACGTGGTGGTGAGCACGTCCTCGGCGCTCTGACCCAGTCCGCCGGTCATCTCGGCGTACGAGCGCGCCACCCGGGCCGGGGTGTCCTTGAGCCCCTCGCGGTCGGGGTCCTCCCCGATCGCGATCAGCAGCTCCCGGACCGCCCGCTCCGCCCGCGCGTGGTCGAACTTCGGCGACGTCATCCGGCCACTGTAGGTCCTCGCACCGCAAAGCCCCCCGGACAACGTCGAACGCCGCCGCCCGGGTGGGCGACGGCGTTCGGCGAGTTTCAGTCCTTCGGCGACGGCGGGGTCGGGCCGCTGCCGTAGCTCGGCGGGTTGACGGCCTCGTCCGGGCCGACCGAGCCACCCGGCAGGACGTCCGACAGCGAACCGTTCTGCTCGCCGCGGGTCGGCACCGGCATCACCGGCGGCTGGTCCGACGGCACCCGGGTGGACGAACCGGTCCAGGCCGGCCGGCGCTCGCGCTTCTGCACCGGCGCGAAGACCCGGGCGATCTCGTGCTTGTCCAGGGTCTCCTTCTCCAGCAGCTCCTCGACCAGGTGGTCCAGCACCGCGCGGTTCTCGACCAGGATGTCGAAGGCCTCCTGGTGCGCGTTCAGGATCAGCTTGCCGACCTCCTCGTCGACCGCGGCCGCGATCTCCTCGGAGTAGTTCCGCTGGCTGCCGATGTCGCGGCCCAGGAACGGCTCACTGCTGTCCTGGCCGAACTTGATCGCGCCGAGCCGCTCGGTCATGCCGTACTGCGTGACCATCGCGCGGGCCAGTGCGGTCGCCTTCTCGATGTCGTTGCTGGCGCCGGTGGTCGGGTCGTGGAAGACCATCTCCTCGGCGGCGCGGCCGCCGAGCATGTAGGCGAGCTTGTCCAGCATCTCGGACCGGGTGGTCGAGTACTTGTCCTCGTCCGGCATCACCATCGTGTAGCCGAGCGCCCGGCCACGCGGCAGGATCGTCACCTTCTGGACCGGGTCGGAGTGCGGCAGCGCGGCGGCGACCAGGGCGTGCCCGCCCTCGTGGTACGCCGTCAGCACCTTCTCCTTGTCCGACATCAGCCGGCTGCGCCGCTGCGGACCGGCGATGACCCGGTCGATCGCCTCGTCCAGCCCGCGGTTGTCGATCACCTGCTGGTTGTTCCGCGCGGTCAGCAGGGCCGCCTCGTTCAGCACGTTGGCCAGGTCGGCACCGGTGAAGCCCGGGGTACGACGGGCGACGGCGGTCAGGTCCACGTCCGGCGCCATCGGCTTGCCGCGGGCGTGCACCTTCAGGATCTGCTCGCGGCCGGGCAGGTCCGGCGCGTCGACGGCGATCTGCCGGTCGAACCGGCCTGGCCGCAGCAGCGCCGGGTCGAGCACGTCGGGCCGGTTGGTGGCCGCGATCAAGATCACACCGCCGCGGACGTCGAAGCCGTCCATCTCGACCAGCAACTGGTTCAGGGTCTGCTCGCGCTCGTCGTGACCACCGCCGAGGCCCGCACCACGGTGCCGGCCGACGGCGTCGATCTCGTCGATGAACACGATCGCCGGAGCGTTCGTCTTGGCCTGCTCGAACAGGTCGCGGACCCGGGAGGCACCGACACCGACGAACATCTCGACGAAGTCCGAGCCGGAGATCGAGTAGAACGGCACACCGGCCTCACCGGCGACCGCACGGGCCAGCAGGGTCTTACCGGTACCGGGCTGGCCGTAGAGCAGCACGCCCTTCGGGATCTTCGCCCCGACCGCCTGGAACTTGCCCGGCTCCTGCAGGAACTCCTTGATCTCGCCGAGCTCCTCGATCGCCTCGTCACACCCGGCCACGTCCGCGAAGGTGGTCTTCGGGGTGTCCTTGGTGATCAGCTTGGCCTTCGACTTGGCGAAGCTCATCACCCGCGAGCCGCCGCCCTGCATCGAGTTCATCAAGAAGATGAAGACGACCGCGATCAGCAGGAACGGGATCAGGGTGGAGAACACCTGGCCGATGAAGCTCGGCTTCGGGTTCTCCACGTCGTACCGGTCGATCTTCTTGTCGTCGTACAGCTTCTGGATCGACTGGCCGAGGGTGTTGGCCTGGCCGTCGACCCAGTGCGCGCGCACCTTGGTGCCGTCGGTCTTCTCGACCCGGATCTCCTGGTCGGGGTCGATCAGCGTCACCGACTTGATCGTCTTGTCCGACGAGGTGGTGGCCTGCTGGATCAGTTGCACGACCTGGCCCGTGGGCTCGGTCTTGTAGCCGGTCGAGCCGGTCAGGAGCTGTCCGATCACCAGAACGCCCAGGAAGGCGACGACGATCCAGAACAGGGGTCCGCGGAAGATGCGCTTCACGTCCATGATCGAGGCCTACGCCCCGTCCCTCCTAGCTCGGCAGGCCCGGGTATGCGGGCTTGAGACGGTAACACCAGTCCAAGTGTCTCGTGCCGGGCAAGCGTGCCCATCACGAGGGTCACCGAAGGACGGTAAGAGCCAGTTGTACAGGCTGTCACCAAGTCTGCCCCGGGTACGGCGCGCAAGCACCCCTCCGGCCGGAATTGGCCCGGCCGGTCAGCCTCCGGGTTGCCCGGACGTGCCTCAGGAGTACACGTGCGGTGCGAGCGTGGCGACGCAGCGCAGGTTCCGGTACTTCTCCGCGTAGTCGAGCCCGTATCCGACGACGAACTCGTCCGGCAGTTCCAGGCCGACGTACTTCACCGGGACCGCCATCTTGGCCGCGTCCGGCTTCACGAACGCCGTGCACAGCTCCAGCGAGGCGGGTTTGCGCGACTCCAGGTTGCTGACCAGCCAGCTCAGCGTCAGCCCGGTGTCGATGATGTCCTCGACGATCAGCACGTGCCGGTTGGTGATGTCGGTGTCCAGGTCCTTCTGGATCCGGACCACACCCGACGACTTGGTCCCCGACCCGTACGACGAGATGGCCATCCAGTCCATCTCGATGTGCCGGCTGAACGACCGGGCCAGGTCGGCCATCACCATCACCGCGCCGCGCAGGACGCCGACGAGGAGGAGGTCCTTGCCTTCGTAGTCCTGCTCGATCCGGCCGGCCAGCTCCCGCAGCTTCGCCAGGATCTGGTCCTCGGTGTAATGGATCTTGCTCAGGTCCTTCTCGATGTCCGACGCATCCACGCGATCAGCCTGTCACACCTTCGCCCAGGACGATGAATCCACCCCGCCGGGCCGCCCGAACCCCCTGCGGCAGGTCGATCCATCGCTGGCCGCGCCAAGCGGTCACGAGTGCGTCGACGGCCGCGATGTGCCCGGCCGTGAGGTCCGTGGCGCGGCACCCGGCTTCCAGTGCGGCCTGCCGCAGCACTCTGGTCCGTACGGCGTCCGGCTCGGCCGCCAGTGTGGCGACGTCACAGTGCACTTCACTGTCAGTACGACGTACTGCGGTCTCAGCGAGGTCAGCCGCCAGCATGTCGAGCGCATCAGCGTCAGCCCGGAGCAGTCCCGCCGTACGGGCCAGCGCTTCAACCACACCGGGCCCGAGCGCCTCCTCAAGCACCGGGAGCACCTCATGTCGCACCCGGACCCGGGTGTACTGCGGGTCGTCGTTGTGCGGATCGTGCCAGGGCCGCAGCCCCGATGCCACGCAAGCGGCGGCCGTGGTGGCGCGTGGCAGCTCGAGGAACGGTCGACGAAGCTGTCCGGCGACAGCAGCCATCCCAGCGAGCGATCGGGCGCCTGAGCCACGGGCAAGCCCCAGCAATACAGTCTCGGCCTGGTCGTCACGAGTGTGAGCCAGCAGTACGACGTCCGCTCCGAACTCGTCGGCCGCGTCGCGCAGAGCGTCGTACCGGGCTGTCCGAGCGGCCCCCTCCGGCCCGCCCTCGCTACCGACCTCCACTGGCCGCACCTGCACCGGGTCGAGCCCCAGCGACCGGCACTGCCCGGCCGCGATCTCCGCGGTCTGGGTGGAGTCAGCCTGGAGTCCGTGGTCGACGATGATCGCACCGGCGCGCAGCTTGAGCTTCGGCGCCTCGAACGCGGTCGCGGCCGCCAGGGCCAGCGAGTCCGTGCCGCCTGAACACGCGACCAGGACGGTCGTGCCCTCGGGCAGCTCGGACAGCGTGCTGCGCACTGCCTCCCGGGTGCGCGCCACGGCGGGGTGCAGCTTCCCCCGCCGGTGTTCGACCAGTTCCTCAGTCGCCCACCGGGACGGAGGCTCAGCCGTGGAGTCGGGCGACCCAGGCATCGGGGTTCGCGATCTCGTGCTTGGTGGGCAGGGTATTCGGCCCGGTCCACACCCGGTTGAAGCCGTCCATGCCGACCCGCTCGACCACTCGGCGGACGAACGCGGCACCGTCCTTGTACTGCCGCATCTTGGCGTCCAGGCCGAGCAGGCGCTTCAGCAACTGGTCCACCGGGTTGCCACTCTGCCGGCGCGACGTGAACTTGGCCCGGATGGTGTCCACGGTCGGGATCACCGACGGCCCGACCCCGTCCATCACGAAGTCGGCGTGCCCCTCCAGCAACGACATGACCGCCGTCAGCCGGTCCAGCACCGCCCGCTGCTCAGGCGACTGCATCAGGTCGACCAGACTCAGCTCGGCCTCACCCCGCACCGACCGGCCCAGCCGCTGCACAGCCTCCCGGAACATCGCCGCGTACGCCGACGCGTCCAGCTCGGCCTGGTCGAGGAACAGCGCGATCTCCGACCGCAGGTGGTCCCGCAACCACGGCACCGCTGTGAACTGGACCCGGTGCGTCTCCTCGTGCAGGCACACCCACAACCTGAAGTCCCGCGGTACGACGCCCAGCTCGGTCTCCACGTGCATCACGTTGGGCGCGACCAGCAGGAGCCGGCCGGTCAGGCCAGGACGGTCCGGATCCGGCTCGGACGGGTAGAACGGGTCGAACTGACCCAGCACCCGAGAGGACAGGAACGCCAGCAGCGCACCCGCCTCGATGCCTGTCACCCGGGAGCCGACTGCGGACGACAGACCGCCGGTCCGCTCGGCCTTCTCACGCAACTTGTCCGCCAGCGGCTGCAGGACGGTCCGGAAGCCGTCCGCGTTCGCCTGCACCCAGCCGGGCCGGTCCACGATCACCACCGGCGCGGTGGCCGAGGTGGCCTGCAGCCCGGTGAAATCCCGCACATGATGCTCGGAGTCGGCCGCGAACTGGCGTAGCTCGGCGACCACCTGATCCGCCTCAGCGCGGCTGACCGCCGGGCCGGGCCGGAGCAGCTTCCGCGCCACTCCCGTCGCCAGCTGCCAGTCGACCATCTCCACCGTTGCTGGACCTTCCGCCGTACTCATCCACGTCCTCGCTTCGCTCCGGGCGCGGATGAGGCACAAGGCACACTGCGCTCGATGATGAACTCGCTCCGCTCGTTCATATGTCGACCCTAGTCGTATGTCCCAACAAGCGCCTGCTGATCAGACCGCGCAGCCACAATTGGCCAGCGCTGCCGCGGCCCGGTCGAGGGCTGCCCGGGCGGCCAGCGTCTTCGGAACCGGCACGCTGTCAGTCGCTACCGCGAACACCAAGAGCGTGCCAGTACGGTCCCGGACCAGACCGGCCAAGCTGTGGACCCCAGTCAGCGTGCCGGTCTTCGCACGGACCAGTCCGGTACCCGAACCCGCTCCAGGCCCGGCGAACCGATCCTCGAGGCTGCCGGTGAACCCAGCAACCGGCAGCCCAGTCAGCAGGTGCCGCAGCTCAGGGTGGTCCTCGGACGCGGCCACCCGGACAGCTCCGGCCAGCACCTCCAGCGGGACGTGGTTGCTGCGCGCCAGGCCGCTGCCATCGAAGATCTGCGCCTTGCTGACATCCAGACCGAGCTTGGTGAGCGTCGCCTTCACTCCCTTGACCCCACCGGCGTAAGAGCCGCCGTTCTTGGTCGCCAAGCCGACATGCCGCAGCAGAACCTCTGCACCGTCGTTGTCGCTGTGCAGGTTCACGTACTCGACGATCTCGCCGACACTGGGCGACGCCACCTGCGCGACAGCCTTGGCGCCAGCGGGCGCGACAACAGGCTTCGACGTGCCTGCCACCTTGATCCCTGCAGCCTTCAGCTGCGTCGCGAACGCGGTGGCCGCGGCCTGCGCCGGGGAGCTGGCCCGCTTGGCCATCCCCGGGCTCACGCGTCCCTCATTCACCCACAGAGCGGACGTCGGCGCCGCGATGCCCTCGGGAACGTACTTCGACTCCCACTTCGCATTGATTGCCGGTCCGGTGAACAGCGAAGCGTCGTACCCGAGAGTGACGCTACTGATGCCCTGCGCTTTCAGTGCCTTCGCCGTACTGGCTGCAAGGTCCTGCAGGGAGGCCCGCGTCGGGTAGTCGCTCGGATCGGTCTGGCGCTTGATGGTGAGCAGGGGGTCTCCGCCACCGACCAGGACGAGTGAGCCGTTCGCAGCGCTGACCACCTTCGTGGTGAACGTGTGGTCCGCTCCGAGCGTCTCCAACGCCGACACCGTCGTCAGCAACTTCAGAGTCGACGCGGGCACGTACGGCGTAGTCGCACCGACCGAGAACACCGGCTTGTCGCGTGAGGCGTCGTACACATAGATGCCCCGGTGCGTGCCGAGTGCCGGGTCCTTGAGGATCGGCGCCAGCACCTTCTGTACGCCGGCCGCCGTCGGCGCGACGCCCTCCGCCTTCGCCGGGGCCAGCACCGCCGGCGCCTGGACCTGTGCGGTCTGACGGGATCCGGGTACGGCGTCGGCCCCGCTCGCCGGGCTCACGCAGAGCGCTGTGGCGAGCAGCGTGACGAACACCGCACGAGGAGGACGGGCCACCGGGCTGCTCCTGTCATTTGGTCGGTCGGAACCGTGACAGTATCTGCCGTATGGAGTTCGACGTCTTCATCGAGATCCCCAAGGGCACCCGCAACAAGTACGAGCTGGACCACAAGACGGGCCGGCTCCGGCTGGACCGGACCCTCTTCACGGCCACCCAGTACCCGTCCGACTACGGGTTCATCGAGGACACCCTCGGCCAGGACGGCGACCCGCTGGACGCGCTCGTGCTGCTGACCGAGCCGACGTTCCCCGGCTGCCTGATCCGCGCCCGCGCGATCGGCATGTTCCGGATGACCGACGAGAAGGGGCCGGACGACAAGGTCCTCTGCGTCCCGGCCGGTGACCCGCGTCAGGAGCACCTGCGCGACATCCACCACGTGCCGGAGTTCGACCGCCTCGAGATCCAGCACTTCTTCGAGGTCTACAAGGACCTCGAGCCGGGCAAGTCGGTCGAAGGCGCCACCTGGGTCGGCCGGACCGACGCCGAGACCGAGATCAGCGCCTCGTTCGAACGCCTGAAGACCGAAGGCCACTGACCCCGACGGCTACCAGCCGACGAGTGAGTACGGCGCGTTCGTCGCCGCGTTGCCCGGGCCGTCGGCAGTCGACGGCGTGCTCGGGACACTCGGCTCCGGCGGCACCTCCGCGGCCCTGACCGTACGCCGGCCTGCCGGGCGGACCCGGGACATCGCGGACGCGATCATCGCCTTGCCGCGCATTGCTTTCATCACAGGCACCGTTCTCCAAGAAGACCTTGTTGCCGGAGGCAAGTGACTTACGGACGGCCGAAGAAGTCCGGCGGCTCCCAGTAGTACACGCTGTCGATCTGCACCGGCTTGCCGGTGCGCGGCGCGTGCACCATCCGCCCGTCGCCCAGGTACATGGCCACGTGGTGGATCGTGCCCGGGTCGTCCGGATCCGTCGACCAGAAGATCAGGTCGCCGGGCCGCAGCTCGTCCTCGTCGATGTGCCGGACCTGCTCGTACTGCGCGACGCTGTAGTGCGGCAAGTACACGCCGGCCTTCGCCCAAGCACCCTGGGTCAGGCCAGAGCAGTCCCACCGGGACGGGCCCGTCCCGCCCCACAGATACATGTCGCCGAGCTGGGCCAGCGCGAAGTCGATCGCGGCGCCGGCACCCTTCCGGGAGGAGGGGCGGTCGTCGTCCCTCGGCCGGTCCGGCTGCTTCCTCGGCGGCGTCTTCCCGGGGTTCTTGTTCTGTTCCTCCCGCCGCTCCCGCTCCTCGCGAGCCTTCTCGGCCGCCTCCCGGGCCCGCTCGGCGGCCTCCCGGGCGGCGATCCGGCGGCGCAGCTCGGCCGCCTTCTTCGCGGCGATGGCGGCGGCTCGCTGGCGCGCAAGCTCCTCGAGTCCCCGCTGCCGCTGGGTGGCCACCTGGATCGACGTGTTCTGCAGGACGGCGAGCTGGGTGATCGCCTGCTTGCGCTGGACGCTCATCGCCGTGACCGCCGACGCCTGCGCCTGCTCCGCGGCCTCGGCCGCCTTCTTGGCCTTGGCCGCCTCGTCGGTCGCCTGCTTCACCTTGGTGACGGCCTGGTCGGCCTGCACCTTGAACAGGTTCGTCATCACCTGCGTCGCGGTGTAGCGCAGGTACGAACCCTGCATCGCGGCCGACACCGAACGCGCCGCACCAGCCGAGTCGAGCAGCTCCTGCGGACCGTCAGCGGTGAACAGCGGCGCGAGTTTCGCCACATCCCCACCACCCTGGTACGACGCCGCCGCGAACCGACCGATCTGCTGTCGCTGGGTCGCCAGCGTCTTCTGTGCCTTCGCCGCCCGGGCCGCCGCCAGTGCCGCGTCGGTCTTCGCCAACTGCAGCCGGTAGACCGCGCCGTTGTACGCCTCGTCGGCGATCCCTGACGCGACGCCGAGCTGCTCCAGCCGCGCGTTCGCGGCGGCCAACTGGTTCTCGATCGCGGTCACCTGGACCGCCTTCGCGCCGGCGGCCTGCTTGGCCCGCTCCACCGCGGCTTTGGACGGAATGACCGGCGGCTTCGGCTCGGCCTGCGCCGGGACGGGGATCACGGCCATCGAGCCGGCCAGACAGACCGCAAGCACCCCGGAGAGCAGCGCCCTGCCGGTCTTCCCAGTGCCCGCGACCCGCCGACCGGACCTGGCCCTCGAGGGCGTCCGCATCGGAGTCGTTCCTTCCGCCGGTCACGAACCCCTTCCCCAGGGTTCGTGAACTTTTGGTCCTCGTGGACCTCATACGCGACACTAGTTGCTTGCAGCCCCAATGGGAACACCTTTCACACAAGTAACTTTGTTTCACCTGCGTGTCGGCTTGACAAACTACAAGCTTGTAATTCCGAACGGGCTGTCACTGCGAGCACACAGAACGGCGCCCGTCCAGCCTGAGCCGGAGGGCGCCGTCAGCGTGGTGGTGTGATCAGCGAAGGACGTACGACCCAACGACCGGCAGGTGGTCGGAGGCCAAGCTCACCGGCACCGACGCCTTGGTGGGCTTCAGCTGCGGGCTGTGCAGCAGGTAGTCGATCCGTGCGGTCGGGTTCTCCGCACCGCTGGTGTAGCCGGGTCCGACGCCGACCTCTAGCCAGGTGTCGTCGAGCACAGCGGTCATGGTCTTGATCTCCGGCGCGTCCGGGCGCGCGTTCAGATCACCGACCAGCATCGTCGGCGTCATCGAGGAGCCCAGGAGCGAGACCACCTTCTGCGCCTGCTCCAGCCGCTCGGCGTTGTTGTTGTGCGTCAGGTGCGTGTTCGCGAACCGCAGGTCCACCCCGCGCACCTTGAGCGTCGCCACCGCCAGCCCGCGCTGCTCACCCGTTGGGTACTTCGGCAGCAGGGTGTTGGTGAAGTCCTTGACCGGGTAGCGCGACAGGATCGCCGTACCGTACTGGCGGCGCGGCTCGCCCGGGTTCAACGGCGGCAGGTCGAGGTTGGCGGCGTACCCGTAGTGCATCTTCAACCGCTTGGCGAACCAGGCCGGCTGGTCGACCCAGTTGCTCCGCGCACTCCAGTGCCGGTCCACCTCCTGCAGCCCGACCACGTCCGCCCCGGACTCCTCGATCAGTACGGCGATCCGCTCCAGATCGAGTACGCCGTCGACGCCGGCACCGTGGTGGATGTTGTAGGTCATCACGGTCAGCGGACGACCCGGTCGATCAGCCGTGGCCGCGGGCTCGGCGGCGGCCGCAGTAGGTAAGAGCATCAGCAATCCCGCAATAGTCCCCAGCACCAGTTTGCGCATGCCCTCATCCTGTCGGGAGATCGGCGACACCCGCAGAACCTGCGGGTGTCGCCCACCTGAACATCAGCGTGTCAGCCGAGCGACCGCGCCCTTGGCACCGGAAGCCCAGCAACCAGCGTTGACCCCGTGCCCGGCGCACTCGACGCTGTCGAAGCTGCCGTCGTAGAACTGCGTCCAGCTGCGCCCGCCGTCGTAGCTCACATCGCTGCCCGACGGGCCCACCGCGATCACGGTAGCGGGCGAGTTCGGGACGAACGCGGAACCACTCCGATACCCCTTCGGCGCCTTGTCCGCCGGGACCAGCTCCCAGCTGCGACCGCCGTCGTACGTGACCGACGCCGCCTTCACCGCCTCGGTCGGCTTGAGGAAGTCGCCGCCGACCGCAACCCCGAACAGCGGGCCGCGGAACGCCAGGCTGAAGATTCCGGCCGCCTCACCACTGGCCATCGGCGAGTCCGCGACCGTCCAGTGTTTGCCTCCGTCAACGGTCCGGAACACCCGCGGCCGATCCCCGCCGCCGGTCGCGAACCACGCCGTACGGCCAGGCCCGGCGACCAGGCAGGTGCCGCTGGCCGCGAACGCGAACTCACCGGGCAGCGCGGCCGGCATACCCGCCGTGGGCTGCACCTTCCACGACCTGCCACCGTCCGCCGTTGCCAGGATCCGGAACTTCCCGTCCACCGGATCGCTCAACGCCAGCCCACGCTTGTTGTCGAAGAAATCGAAGCAGTCGTAGAACGCGTTCGCGTCGGTGTTCCGGAACATCTCGGTCCAGGACTTGCCGCCGTCCTCGGTCCGGTAGACCCGTGAGTCCTCGCCGTTCCCGATCGACAGCACCACCGCACGCTTCGCGTCGAACGCCTCGACATCACGGAACTGCACCGTCTCGGCCCCAGCCGGGCTGACGTTCTGCCAGCTCTTCCCACCGTCGACAGTCCGCAACACCTGCCCGCCCGACCCGCCGACCCACGCGACGTCCTTGTTCACCGCAGCCAGCCCGCGGAACTGCGCCGTACTCCCGGTCGGCGTCAGTTCCCACTTGTACGACGGCCGGCCGCTCGCCTGGGCGGGGACGAGCTGAGACATCAACAGCAGACCTCCTGCCGCAACAGCGGCCACACGCAGGATTCTCATGCCGGGCAACCTAACCCATGAATCACATGGCGGTCAGCCGGAAAGACTGAGCAGAATTGCCGTTGCAGGTCAGTTGGACGAGTTGGGTGCTGTCGGCGGTCGAGGCATTGGGGACGGTCAGGCACTTGTTGCTCAGGCGGCTGACGAAATGGAAGTAACCGTCGCCTTCCGAAACTGCTTTCCATTGCTGGTTCGTCCCACCGCCGTACGTCCAGAGTTGGAGGCCGGCATTGTCGGCGGCCGACACATTCGTCACGTCGATCGCCTTGGTGGCGTCGTTGCGATTGTTGACGCGAGTGAAGCCGTCGGACGTCAGCTGGAACTGGAATTGCTGTGCCTGCGTGCCGTTGCAGCTGTACTGCTGGATCACGGTGCCGTTGGCGGTCCCCGCGGCTCGGGCGTCGACGCATTTACCGTTGCCTTTGTTGGCGATCGAGTACCACGCGGTCGGCGACGGCTGGTCGGCCGGCGGCGTCGTACCGGCGCCACCCAGCCACTTGAGCGCGTCCATCATGAACTGGTTCTGGGCCGGGCTGTCGAAGGTCGACGAGAGCCGCGTGTTGGTCTCGTAGTTCATCGCGTTGTGGCCGAAGTTGGCGTAGATCAGCTTGTAGTTCTTGTTGGTCCAGATGATCGGGTAGTAGCCGCCGTACCAGGTCTGGTTCGGATCGGTGCCGACCGGGAAGCTGGACGGATCGATCGACGCCAGGATCTGGATGTCGGGGTTGTTCCGCAGGTCGTTCTGCCAGCTGTACCACTCGCTCACCGACGACCGGAACGTCGCGCCCGTGTTCACCAGCGACGGATGCGACCGGTTCTCGGCCTTCAGCGTGACCGCGGTCGGTCCCCAGGTGTTCGACTGGAACCGCCCGGTCCCGAGCAGCGTGTTGTTGAACCACGGCCAGCCGCCGCTCGCGTCGTTGTACGCCGTCACGTGGAAGCCGAAGAACGCGCCGCCGTTGTTCATGTACCGCTGGAACCCGGTCCGCTGCGCGTCGGTGTGCGGTGAGTCGTCGAGGAACATCACCACCTGGTACTGCGACGCACTCAGATTGTTGAGCTGGTCCCAGTTGTTCGTGGCCGTGTAGGTGAACCCGTTCTGCGCCCCGAACTGCGGGAACCGCTGATTGGCCTCCTTGACGAAGTCGATGTGGGCGGCATCCCAGGTGGCGCTGTAGAACGCCAGCACGTTGAAGGTGGCCGTTGGTTGCGCGTACGACGTACTCCCGGAGACCAGGCAGAGCAGTAAGGCGATCAGGGCAGGCAACAGCTTCCGAGCGGGCATGGGCGGATCCCCTCAGTCATGAGCTAGTTACGCAATGAGATTTCAGAACTTAAATTAACCCATGACCTAAGTGCTGTGAAGACTCCGCCGGTCCCGGAACTCTTGCCGCCGTCGCCCGCCGCTGTCACCCTGAGCCACCGACATTCGAAGGGGATGCCGATGGACGACTCCGTGCTCACCTCGGTGCTGTTGCCGATCGCCCTCGCGATCATCATGCTCGGCCTCGGCCTGACCCTGACCGTCGCCGATTTCAGCCGCGTACTGCGGATGCCGCGAGCGGTCCTGGTCGCGCTCGGCATCCAGGTGATCCTGCTGCCGCTGATCTGCTTCGGACTGGTCAAGCTGTTCGGCCTGGCCCCGGCGCTCGCCGTCGGCATGATGCTGCTGGCGGCGTCGCCCGGTGGTACGACGGCCAACCTGTTCAGCCATCTGGCGGGCGGCGACGTGGCGCTCAACGTCACCCTGACCGCGGTGAACTCGGTCCTTGCCGTGATCACCCTGCCGATCGTGGTCAACCTGTCCCTCGACCACTTCCTCGGCGACGGCGAGATCGGCCTGCAACCGGCCAAGATGCTGCAGGTGTTCGCGATCGTGCTGGTCCCGGTTGCCCTCGGCATGCTGTTACGCAACAAGCTGCCAGGGTTCGCGGAGCGGATGGCGCGACCGGTGAAGATCGGCTCGATCCTGGTCCTGGCCCTGGTGATCTTCGCCGCGATCTACAGCGAGCGCGACAACGTCCTCGATTACATCGCGGCCGTGGGTGTGGTCGCCCTGCTGCTGAACGTCCTCAGTCTCGCTCTCGGGTACGCCGTACCGCGGCTGGCCAGACTGGGTGAGCGGCAGTCGATCGCCTGCTCGATGGAGATCGGCATCCACAACGCGACGCTGGCCCTGACGATCGCCCTCAGCCCGTCTCTGCTCGGCAACAGCGAGATGTCGATCCCGGTTGCCGTGTACGGCATCGTCATGTTCTTCCCGACCGCCGTCTTCGCCTACTACCTCAGCCGCCGGACCACGGTTCAGCGTGCCGGATCTAGTGTCTGACTGCCCAGCACCGACAGCAGTTGCAGCTTCTCCGCGCTCTCGCTGCCCGGGGCGGCGGTGAAGATCACCAGGGTCTGCTGCTGATCGCGGTTGTCGATGATCTCGCAGTACAGCTCGAGCTTGCCGACGACCGGATGGTTGAACCGCTTGGTCCGGCTGTGCATGATGCCGACCTCATGCTCGTCCCAGAGCGCGGCGAACTCGGGGCTCAGCTTCTGCAGGGCGCGCTGGAGTGTGGCGGCGTACGACTTCGGCCCGTCCGCCGTGACCACCGATCGCAGCCAGGACACGAGCATCCGGCTGTGCGTCGTCAGCTCCGGCTCGCAGTAGAGCAGCCGCTCTTCCGGACGGGCGAACCAGCGGTAGATCCCACTGCGGTCGAGGCCGTCGTAGTTGGTCTCCTCTCCAGCGAACGCGACATGCGCCGCCGTCTGCGCGAGCGTCTCGCCGCATCGGTTGATCAGCATCGCGGGTGTGTCCTGCAGCCGGTCGAGAACCCGCAGCATGCCTGGATCGACGTGACAGTTCCGCGTCGTGCGCGGCGGCGCGCCGTGGCCGGCCAGCACGAAGAGGTGGTCACGCTCCTCGAGTGTCAGCCGCAGCGCGCGGGCGATCGACGTCAGCATGTCCACCGACGGCTGCGGCCCACGCCCACCCTCCAGCCGGCTGTAGTAGTCGGTCGACATGGACGCCAGGACGGCAACCTCTTCGCGACGAAGGCCAGGCGTACGGCGGCGACGGCCGCGTGGCAGCCCGACGTCCTCGGGCTGCAGGGCCTCGCGTCGTTTGCGCAGAAAATCTGACAGATCGCCGTACTCCATGACTCCAGTCTCCCGGACGCGATGCCGTTATCCAGGGCTTGCCAATCCGAGGTTAAGCCGAGCCTGGTTAGCACCCTGAGCGTCGCGAAGGCTGAGAGACATGAAAACGACTGGCAACACGATCTTCATGACCGGCGGCACCTCAGGCATCGGCCTCGGCCTGGCCCGGAGGTTCCGCGACCTCGGCAACACCGTGATCATCAGCGGCCGCCGCAAGGACCTGCTGGACCGGATCGCCGCCGAGGACGGTATCGAGGGAATCACCCTCGACGTCGCGGACCCGGACTCGATCACGGCCGCCGCCGAGACCGTGACCACGAACCATCCCGACCTCAACGTGGTGATCACGATGGCCGGCATCATGCAGGTCGAGGATCTGCACGACCCCGCTCATCTGGCGGTGAGCGAGGAGATCATCACCATCAACCTGCTCGGCACGATCCGCACCATCACCGCGTTCACCCCGCACCTGCTGAAGCAGCCGAGCCCAGCGCTCCTGACGGTCACGTCCGGCCTGGCCTTCGTCCCACTGGTCATCACGCCGACGTACAACGCCACCAAGGCCGCGATCCACAGCTACACGCAGAGCCTCCGTCTGCAGCTCGCGGATACTCCGCTCCAGGTGATCGAGGTGGCGCCACCCGCCGTACAGACCGCGCTGCTGAACCAGGAGAACGACGAGCGGGCGATGCCACTGGACGAGTACCTGACCGAGACGGTCGAGCTGCTCCAGAAGTACCCGGATGCCGACGAGATCCTGGTCGACCGGGTCCGTTTCCTCCGCGACGCAGAGCGCGAGAACCGCTACGACCAGACGATCCAACTGCTCAACTCACACTAGTCGGCGAGTGCGTCCTCGATGCGTTCGACCTTGGCAGTGAGCTGGCCGGTGTAGCCGGGCCGGATGTCCGCCTTCAGCACCAGGCCGACCCGGGGCGAGACGGCGGCGACCACTTCAACAGCCTGCTTCACCACCGCCATCACCTCGTCCCACTCCCCCTCGATGTTGGTGAACATCGCGTTGGTCTCGTTCGGCAGCCCGGAGGCGCGCACCACGCGGACGGCCTCGGCCACCGCCTGGCTCACGCCTCCGGTCTCGTCCCCACCGGAAGGACTGATGCTGAATGCAACGATCATGGTGCCTCCTTGTCGTCATCGGGAAATCCGAGCCGCCTCATCTTCTCGGCGGTGAAGACAACCATGATCTCGTCACCATGAACGAACGCCATCTCGGGCTCGGTCACCTCTGGCATAGCCGACACAAACCAGACCGGCCCTGCCCCAGCCTCCAACCGGAGCCCCACCGGCACATCGACGCCGTACGCGTCCGAGACCTGCCGGCCGTCGCCAAGTCGATGCCCCGGCCCCACCTCGACGCGATCCCAGAGGAGCGATGCGGTTGAGATCGGCGACCCGATGCGCTCCCGCCAACGAGAGTGCTCACCGACTTCCCAGATCTCAGGACCTTGCGACCCCTGAACGAAGTGGTTCGACAACGGTTCGCGGAACACCTCCACGCCGTACGGGAAGAACGTACTGGTCCAGATGATCGAGGCAGGCCCCGTGTCCAACATCAACTCGACCCCCATGACCGCGTGGTGCCAGTCACCGTAGTCCCAGACTCGCGCCGCGGGGCCAAGGTTGTAGATGTCGGAGTAGCGAACGCCGATGAGACGTTCACCGACGAGCCCGGACACGATGCGCTCCAGGCCGGCACGCTCTGCCTCATGCGTCATTGCGCGCCTCGATCATGCGTCCAGCTTGCCAGCCTCTTCCTCTTCGGCTGCACGGCGTTCGGAAGCGGACGTGGTCAGCAGGGACTTCTCCTTGATGAAGACGATCGCGACCAGGGCCAAGACGGCGATCGGTACCGAGATCAGGAACAGGTCCGCGGTCGCGTTCCCGTACGCCTCCTGCACCGCGACCTTCACCTCCTCCGGCAAGGTGCTGATATCCGGTACGGCGCCACCACCCTGCGAGCCGTCCATCCCCAGCGAGGCGGCGACCTTGTTCGCCAGGACAGCGCCCAGCGCGCTGACGCCGATCGTGCCACCCATGCTGCGGAAGAAGCTCACCACCGACGTCGCCGCGCCAAGCTCCCGCGCCGGTACGTCGTTCTGCGCGGCGAGCACCAGGTTCTGCATCACCAGGCCGACGCCGACACCGAGCACCACCATGAACACCGAGATCCGGAACGTACCCGTGTGCGCGTCGATCGTGCCGAGCAGCGCGAGCCCGATCGGCAGCAGCACACCACCGGCGACCAGGTAGATCTTCCACTTGCCGTACTTCGTGATCAGCCCACCGGCGATGGTCGACGACACGAGCATCCCGAGGATCATCGGCAGGCTCATCAGGCCGGCCGACGTCGGCGAGTGCCCCTGGGCGATCTGGAAGTACTGCGACAGGAACACCGAACCACCGAACAACGCCAGGCCGACCAGCATGCTGGCGACCACGGACAGGGCGACGGTCCGGTTGCGGAACAGGTCGAGCGGGATGATCGGCTCCGGGTGCCGTGCCTCGACCACCACCGCGACCGCGAGCGCGACCACGGCGATACCGACCAGGGTGAAACTCCAGCCCGAGGCCCAGTCGAACTTGTTCCCCGCGAACGTCGACCAGACCAGGATGATGCTCACCCCGCTGGTGATCAGCAGCGCGCCCCACCAGTCGATCTTCACGTCCCGGCGGATCGTCGGCAGCTTCAGTGTCCGCTGCAGCAGGATGATCGCGGCCAGACAGAACGGCACCCCGACCAGGAAGCAGGCCCGCCAGCCGAGCGGCGAGTCGACCAGGAAGCCGCCGAGCAGCGGCCCGCCCACGGTCGCGGAGGCGAAGATCGCGCCGAAGATGCCGGAGTACCGGCCCAGCTCGCGCGGCGGGATGATCGCCGCCATCACGATCTGCACCAGCGCGGTCAGACCGCCGGCGCCGATCCCCTGCACGACCCGGCTGGTCAGCAGCAGTTCGACGTTCGGGGTGAAGCCGGCGACCAGCGATCCGACCACGAAGAACGCGAGCGACAGCTGGACCAGCAGCTTGTTGTTGTAGAGGTCGGCGAGCTTGCCCCACAACGGCACGGTGGCCGTCATCGCGAGCAGCTCGACGGTGACCACCCAGGTGTAGACGGACTGGCTGGCCTCCAGGTCGGCGATGATCCGCGGCAGCGCAGTACTGACGACGGTGCCGGCCAGTACGGCGACCAGCATGCCCATCATCAGGCCGGAAATGGCCTGTGTGGTCTGCCGCGGAGTCAGTGCGGCAGCGCCCTGATCGGCGGCCGGCTCGGTGGTGATTCCCCCGGTCACAGTTCCCCCAGTGGTGGTGTTGTCCTTGTGGTTGACCTCACCCGCGGCGTCGTCGGAGAGGTTCTCCGGCGACGGGGTGGGTGACGAGGTCGTAGTCATGACTGACCTTTCTGCTGAGATTTCTCGAGGTTCGGGCCGAAGGCGGGATCGATGCCCTCGGCAAGTAGGTGGAAGCCTTCGTCGACGAGTTCGCGCAGCGGCCGGTCCGGCGCGGTCTTGTGCAGCTCCATCGCCACCCGGCAGGCGGCGCCGGACGCGCTGACGATGAGCGCGGGACGCACCGAGCCGGCCGGCTCGCCCATCCGCTCGGCCAGCGCGGCAGTGAGCTGCCGCTCGTCGTCGAAGCTGGACATCATCAGGTGGTAGACCAGGTTCGGCGACCCCATGATCAACTCACCGCGGCGCGACAACTCACCCTCGCCCTCGAGGTCCACCAGGACGTCGCGAACGATGTGCCACATCGTCGTCAGCGGTGACTCGTCGGCCGGCGCCGTCCGCATCCGCTCCAGGGCACGCTCCATGTGCTCGGGATTGCGCCCGAGGATCGCGTGCTCCTTGTGCGGGAAGTAGTTGAAGAAGGTCCGCACCGACACGTCGGCCGCCTCGGCGATCTCCTCGACCGTGACGTGGTCCGGCCCCTTCTCGAGCGCCAGCCGCAACGCCGCCTCGGCCAGCGCCGCCCGCGTCTCGCGCTTCTTCCGCTCCCGCAACCCACCCTCAGCCTGCTTCACCCGACCAGGCTAAGAACAAACTTGCACTCACTGCAAACTATTAACCCTGAAACTTTGCACCCACGCAGAAATCTGCGTCAACGGGCAGCCGCTGGACCGCCAGACTGATAGAATCGAATGGCAGCCTCCGGAGCGGATTCCCGCGTTCGGAGGCTTTGTGTATGCCGACACTTCTGTACCGAGCCGCCATCCGCGACCTGCGCGGAACCGACATCCTCCCGTTGAACCAGCTCCGGGATCAGCACCCCGACCTCTACGAACGTGAATCCGCGAAGTACTCCTACCGGCCGCAGACGATGGACAACCCGGTCCACCCGCTCGACTGCCGCTGGAGCGACGTGGTCTTCCTGTCCTCGGTCCATCCGGCGCCGATCTTCGACGCACTCCGCGAGGCCGGCCGAGTCGGACCATCGACCCTTGCCTACTGGACCATCGACGCGGAACTCCTGGACCCCGCCCGCACCTGCATCCTGCTCAAGCGCCACGATCCCCTGTTCCGCCCGCAGCCCGCCTCCGACTACCTCCCCTACAGCGCGGCTACCGTCGCCACCCTGTCCACGCCGTCCACCAAGGCACTCGACCGACTGCGCAACCTCAACGCCACTGAGCCGCTGCTGCCCTGGGCCGACATCCCGCATGTCCTCCATCGCGGCCCGATCCCGGTGAGCCTCTTCCGCGACGCCGATGGCCGATCAGTCAGCTTCTGAGTCGTGGGAGCCAGGCGGGGACGGTTTTGCGGTAGGCCTCGTATTGGGCGCCGTACTGCCGGAGGAGAGCGGGTTCCTCGTACCAGCGGACGAAGGAGGCCATCACGGCCCATGCGAGTACGCCGTACCCGAGGATCCATGAGTTGAGGAAGGTGAGGGCCTGGCCGAGGATTGCTGTGACGACTCCGACGTACATCGGGTTGCGGACGTAGCGGTAGTCGCCGCCGACGACGAGCTCCTCGGTCGGTGCGACCGGCGCCGGCGTACCGCGTCCCTCCCGGACGAAGCGCACGAAGGCACGCAGTACGACGAACGCCCCGGCGGCCACCAGGACGAGACCGGGCCAGAACCGGGGTGCCGCCCAGCCGCTGATCCACCAGGGGACGACGCCGCCCACCACACAGGGCGCCGCGAAGAAGAAGGCTGTGCTGCCCAGGACTGCCTTAAGCATCGTCGAGCCTTGCGATGACGCGGCCAGACAGGTCGCAGAAGGTTTCGATCTCGGCCGGACTCAGGTCCGCGAACCAGTCGGCCACCGCGGCGAAGTCGCCGGCATCCCGCTCGCGCCAGTACGCCGTACTGTGATTCGTTGCCGACAGCAACTTCCGGCGCCGGTCCGCAGGATCGGGCTCGACCTGCAGGAGATCCTTGCGGACCAGGGCCGCGACGATCTGCGCGACGTTCTGATGCGTGCTCCCCAAGGCGGCGGCTGCCTCGGCCAGCGACGGCTTCCCCATCGCCGTCACCACCGTGATCAAGGCTGCCTGCTGCGTGGTGAGCCCATCGGCCCGCAGCCGCTCATCCATCGCGTAGCGAAGCTTCTGGGCCAGCATCAGCGTCGTCCGGAACGCCCGGACCGACGGCGCCAGCTCCGAGCCCGCGCCGATCCCGACCAACTCCTCGGTCTTGTTCCGCGATGACATAGGCAATATATTACCTATCACGATCGAAGGGGGCAACCGTGATCTGTCTACTGCCACACTGCGCCTACCTGTCCGAGACTTCCCGGATGCTCGAGCTGCATCGCGCGCTCACCGAGCTCGGCCTCGAGGTCCGCGTCGCCACCCACGGCGGCCCGCACGAGCGCCTGCTGGCCGAGGCCGGCATCCAGTACGACGTCCTCGGACCGGGCATGACACCGGCCCGGGCCGCCCGCTTCGTCGGCGACGCGATCGGGCTCGGCGATCCCCGGCAGAGCATGTACGACGACGCCGAGATCCGGACGTACGTCGCGGCGGAGGCGGAGTACTTCCGCGCCCACGGAATCACCGTCGCCGTCACCGGCTTCACCGTCACCACATTGCTGTCCTCGCGGCTGAGCGGCGTTCGAGTGATCACCGAACACGCGGGCAGCTTCGTGCCACCGGTCTTCGAACATCGCCTGTTACCAGCACCAACTCATCCCGTCGATCCACGCTTGAAGAACGCCCCGGACTGGTTGTCCCGATTCCTCATCAACAGGAGCTGCAATCGCACTACGGCGTACTGCGGCGGCTTCAACCGTGTGGCCGAATCGCTAGGTATAGAAGGAGTTCCCAGCCTGGCCGCACTCCTGCTCGGCGATCTCTCATTGGTCCCGGAGGTCCCCGAAGTACTCGGAATCTCTGCCGCCGAGCTCGCCGCCTGGAGCCCCGGCAAAGGCTATCGCGCCGGCTCGCAACTCAGGGCCGTCGGCCCGCTGTACGCCCACCTGGACCTTCCGATGCCCGCCAAGGTTCAGCAGTTCCTCGACCGCCCGGGCCCGACGATCTACCTCGCGATGACATCGACCCCGCCGGCCCAGGTCCGTACGGCGATCGCCGAGCTCAGCCGTCTCGACGTACGGATCCTGGTCGCCGGCACGATCCATGACCTCGGCGACCTGGCCACCGACCGAATCATGATCGAGGGCGTCCTACCCAGCCACCTGGTCATGCCGCAGGTCGACCTCGCGGTCACCACCGGCGGCCAGGGCAGCGTGCAGACGGCAATGGCCTGCGGTACGCCGCTCCTCGGCATCCCGCTGCACATCGAGCAGGACCTCAACATCGCCCTGGTCGAACGCCTCGGCGCCGCCCGCCACCTCGGCCGCTCCGACAACCTCGCCGACCTCGCCACCCAAATGCTCGACAACAACACCCACCTGGAAACCGCCGAGCGAATCCAGAAGCTGTACGCCGCCGCCGACGGGCCGGCCGAAGCCGCCGCGCTGATCGCCCAATGTCGAGATCAGCTTGGTCTCAGATGAGTCTGGGCGGGGAGATCTCAGATTCTCGCCGCCCGAGGTCGCGGCCATCTGAGATTGCACCGGTGCAGCCAGCCACAGGACAGGTCCTGCTCAACTATCGAAGACCCCTGGGCAGCCTTCCACTGCTGATGTCAACCGGTAGCTGTCTTCCGCCTACGCCTCGGCGATCCGCCGCAGGGTCTCGTCGCGCTGTTTCTCTCCGCCGGGAGCAGGCACCGGGAACCAGCGCACCCCGAGGTCGTCGTAGTGTCGCTGTGCCAGTCGCTCCGCCGTGGCTGTGTCGAGGGCGCGCTCCTGCTCGTCGGGAAGGGGCACCCGGTAGATCGCCCGACTGTTCGCGTAGTCCCTTGCCACCGGAGAAGGCCCCGGCGTTCCAGGTCATCGAGTGCGTCGCCGAGGTGCTCCTGTCGAGCGATGCGGTACGGCCGTCTTGCCATGACCCCTATTGTCGCCGGGCCTGCCCGCAGGCGGCGACCTTCGCCGGGAACGGGGCGAGTCCTGCGTATGTGCCCTCGCCTGAAAGGGCGCGGTCGGGCCAGGACTTGCCCGCGTCGCGGATCGGGCAACGACGGTCTTCTTCTCCCCGCCTCGATACGACAGCGAGCCTCGGCGACCTGCTCCCAGGTGAGCGCCGTAGGCCCTGCCTCCTCGCCAGGCGTACTCGCCCCGGCCAATGGCCGCCGCGATGCCGTACGACGGGTTCGCGTCACGCCGTGCGCCAGGACTGCGGTAGAGCGACTATGTCGAAGTAGGGAGTCTGTTCGATGAGTTCGGGAGGGCCGATGGCGAATCCGTCCGACGGGATGTCGTCGATTTCGCGGACGCGGAGCCGGAGGTGGCCGGTTGAGTGCGGGATGGTGATCGGTGGGAGCGGCGTTCCGATGGTGCCGGTGGACGAGGTGTCCGGTCGTGGTCGCCAGGCCGTTACCGGCGAGGGTTGCGCGCCCGGAAGGGCGAGGAGCTCGACGGTGTCGGGATCGAACTCGGCCCGCAGTTCGTCGATGACGGCTTCGAGACGGTTCGCGGTTTGCGGACCTTGGCCAGTGACGGTGATGCGCAGCGTTTGGCTGGAGTGTTCGACGGCGAGCAGACGGTTCGGCAGCGCCCTCACTGTCTCGCAGGTGACCAGGTTCGAGGTCTCGAGCCCGTCAAGGCTGTCAGGTTGATAGCGGGCCACCACGAGCTGCACGAACGGCGCGTATGCGCTGGGGACGTCGAGCCACACGTCGGCGTACCAGTGGTCGCCGGCGTCTTGGACGTCGTACGGGATCACGGTCAGCTGGCCGTCGTACTCGGGCAGCTCGATGTCTGTTGGCCGCAGGCTGTTACCGGTGAACCTGGACGCGGGCACGAGGTGCGGCACCGGGGACGATGCCATGATCGGATCGCGGCCCATGCGGGTCGCCGGCACGGTGTCGTCGGCGGAGGCAGGTGCGACGACGACAGCGAGCCGTTCGCCCTCTCCGGTGGAGAACCAAGGCCGGGCGAGCTCGACTCTGAGCGCGACGCGTCGACGCCGGGTCATGCGATCCGGCTCCCTACTGGTCTCAAAGGCGAAGGCGGGTACGGTCGCCAGAACGCGGGGAGGACTGGGCCGCACCGAGGACAGCACGTTCACGGTGTGCGGTTGTACGGCGCTCTGCTGGAACGCCTCGTCGGGTTCACTGTCGGGAAAGAAGTGCCGGAACCGGCTGATCGCGGTCAGGCGGTACTTGATCACCCGATGTTTGGTGTCGCCGAACTCGTGCCGGAAGGCCGGTACGGCGGGAGCACCGCGCGCAATTGTCACGGCGTGCAGGTGTTCGACGGCTTGCTCTGCCGGACCCGTGTCGGAGTGGTCGGTCCACGACGCACCGACCTCGAGCCGCGCGGTGCTGTCGGTATCGAGGCCTGTCGGCTTGAAGGTCGGCGCGAGGTCGACGAACGATGCTCCTGGTGAGCGGGTGACCGCGGAGTCGGGAAGTTCCCAGACCGGCGCGACCAGCGGCCGTTTCACCACGTGGACGAAGGTGAGCCTCCGTACCGGGGACAGCATCGGATGCCTCCCGCCGTACGCCGCCTCGCTCCAGCCGTGCGTCGCGCCATCCTCGAGGATCCAGCAGCCGACGGCAAAGTGGTCGAGGAAGTCGCCGCGGATCGTCGAGGACAGTTCGACGGTGATCTGCTCAGCCCGAGGGAGCCGGACGGTCAGTCCGTTGTCGTCGAGGTCGAGGGCGGTCTCGGCGTCAGGGTCCGCGAGTCCGATCAGTTCGATCGTCTTCGACTCGGACAGGGGCCAATCCGGCCACTGCGCCAGCCCTGACCAGGAACGATCCAGCCCACCGGGCTCCGCACGGACGAACGCCTTGATGCCTTGGGCGGCGGCGTCGGGGACCGCGGGTGGCGCATTGCGAAGCGAGCGGTCGAAGGCACGACGAGCCAGATCGCGGGCCGCCGGGTGGTCGAACATGCGGTGCTGCTCCGCGAGGCGGAAACTGCCGTGTGGCGGGATCAAGTTTCGTTTCGTGACCGGCTCGTGCTCGTCGTCAGCGTCGGTGGAGACGACGAGGGTGTCGATACCCGCGCCGAGTTGGAGCGGGTCGGTGCTGTCCAGTATCGGTGGCTCGACCGGCTCGTGGCGGGTGTAGACGATCGACGGGCCGGCCGCATCCTCGCGATCGGGCTCGTCGAGCAGAGGGCCGCCTCCGGTGATATCGGCGACTCGGACCCGCATCTGGTACGGCTCCGCGAATCGCAAGGCCGGCAGGGTGGGCAGCGGCGTCCCTGTCGGGTCCCGTGGTACGTCGAAGCTCCATTCGAAATCGTAGGGCATCGTCGTCGCCGTACGCCGGGCCCCCCGCTCTGCCCCCGGCGATGGCAGGACCAGACTCCAACCGTCCCAGCGCAGCACGACCTCGTCGGTCTCGAGAGTTCCGTCGTCGCGTTTGACCGTGCTGTGCGGCTTGACGTGACCCTCCTCCGTGCCTGGGTTGCCGATGGCAAGCGATCTGCCGTCCGTCGTACGCACGGTGTAGCTGGCATCACGCTCACACAGCGAACGCCAGGCGCCACCGCCGCGCCGGATGTCGACCCGGTAGCCGAGGATCAGGTCCTCGGCGGTCAGTTCGACGTCGGCCGTGTCGGTGGGCCTCTCCTGAGCACGTCTCGCCAGCGCGTCGTAGTCGGCCTGCCGGCCTCGCCGAACCAAGGCAATGCCTGCGGAGCGGGCGCGCGGCAACAGCAGCGGGTCACCACGATTAATGGCCTGCGCTGCCTCGCGGAGGTCGTTGACCGCGCCTTCGATGTCCATGGTCGAGATCAGCCAGCCGGGATCAGGTGGGCGGGACGTGTCGCCGACCGAGCGCGCGGTGTGGATGTCGAGCATCCCGGCGCGGTGCAAGCCGGCCGGGTGGTCCGCGGCTCGGAAGTGGGCGGGGTGGCCGCCTCCCGGCGTACGGCGCAGCGTGTAGCGGGTCCAGGGCGATATCACCGGTACGGGTGAGTCGTCCGAGGCGATCGCGATCGCGCGATCGGCCGGGTCGCCGATGTCGAGCAGATCTGCATCGACGACAAGATCGAAGACGAGCCCTAACGCCCGCATCACGCGGGGATGGTCCCTCAGCAGAGCGACCGCTCGGTGGAAGTCGACATTCGGTGCAACCGCCGTCTGCTGGATGTCTGGTTCCATTCGGGGACGTCGATGCGACCACGGTGCCAGCTCGTTCTCCACCTCGCCGGTGACGCCGCTCCTCGCAATACTCCGGGCAAGCACCCGGTGCGTGTCGTGAGTCCGGACCGCGTCCGTGTAGCTGTCTCGAACAGTCGGCGTCCGGGGCGCCGGCCGGACGGTACCGTCCTCGATCGTGCCTGCGGCACCGTCGAAGAAGGCATGCCAGACCTCGCTGTCCGGCACCGAGGCCAGGGTCGGCCGGCCATTCGCGATCGATTGCACTCCGCCCGATCGGATCCGCACCTCGAACGACATCTCGGTCAGCCGCGCCGGCCAATCGCGGAGCCCGAAGTCCTGCAGCCGGCCGCCGCCAAGGCGTGGCACCACCAGGACGGACACGTGAGCGTCGTTCCCGGTGATGCGCTGAGGAACGGTCAGCCAGGTCAGGGTGCTCATGACCAGGTCGCCGGATAGACGTAGGCGTTGCCGTCCTCGCAGCCGACGGCCAGCAACGACCCGTCGCCGCTGAACGCGATCCCGCTCACCGTGCCCGGATGGCTGAGCCAGGCGAGCGTGTCACCCGATTTGGGGTCCAGTACACGCACAACCCCGTCGCTGGTGAGTGCCGCAAGAACTCCGCTCGTACTGAACAGAAGCTCGATGACCTCGTTGCCGACCGGGACCCTGAGGTTCCCCGTCACCGTCGTGTCGGAGACGGCACTGATCCGCACCTCGTTGTCGCGACCACCGCTGGCCAGCAGATCACCCATGAGGTTCAGGGCTGCGGCGCTGGCCCCGCGCGGGTGATCGGCCTGGCCCAACAGCGTGCCGGTTGCCGGATCGATGACCAGAACCGCACCACCTTCATAGGCCGCGGCGACCACCTGACGAGAGTGGGCGACGCTCAGTGCCTGGACCCGCCCGTCGTGGGTGAAGGTCGCAGTGATCGTTCCGTTCGAGATGTCGAGGATGTTGGTTGTCTGGTCAGCACAGGCGGTCGCCACCCATCGGCCAAGGGGGTCGAGCACAACTCGGCGTACCGATCGTTCATGGTCCCGGCGCCAGAGCTCGGCCCCGGTCGTGGTGTCGATGAGCCGTGCGGTCTTGTCGTTGGCGGCGGTGGCGAGTAGCTCGCCGGTCGCATCGAATCCGAGGTCGTTGACGGCGTCGTCGTGGTGGATCTGGAGCCGGCGAGCTCCCGACACGGTGTCGTACACCGCGACCCAGCCTGTAGTCCGGCCGGTCGCAAGACGCTGACCATCCGGTGATAGGACCGCAGCGCCGACAAGACCCTGGTCGCGCTTCTCGACCACAACCTTGCCCTGGGCGGCGAGGAACAGGGAGGCCACGCCGTGCCCCTCGTCAGTTTGGCTGGCGGCCGCCAGCAGGGGAATGGCTCCGCCACTCAGCGACACGGCTCGTAAGGGCGCTCCGACACTTGACGGCGGAGCCATCAGACCGGTGTCGTAGAGCCGCAGTTCGTTGCCGACCAGGGCAGCGAGCCGCGACCCACTCGGGTGAAACACGACATCGCCTACAGCACCGTCCGGCTCCTGCCACTCGATGGCACCGGAGCGGGTCCGAAGTACAGTAAGCCCGGGACGGTTGATCGCGAACCGCTCGCCGTCCGGGCTGAGCATCCCCCGGCTCTCCTCGAAAGGGGTAGCCGCTTCGCTGCGCTCCAGCTTGACCGGTGGGAAGCGGCCGGTCCCCGTACTCGTCTGGTAGACGGTGGCCGTCGTCGAGCCCAAGACGGGCCCCCCGATCGCGAGTATCGAGCGGTCGTCCTGCGTCGTACTGAAGAGAGCCGGCATCCGACCAAGGAACGCTATCGTGGCACCGAAAGCCGGGTCGAGGGAATGCTTGCCGAGAGCACCACCTGTCGCCGCGTCGAAATGGTGGACCTCGTGAGGGGGATCGCACAAGACGACGAGCTGATCCTCGACGAAGCAGGCCCATACCGGCTGACCGGGACACACCGCGGACCAGACCGCGTTGCCGGTACGCGTGTCGAGAACCGTGATGCCCTCGGCTGTCCTGGCCGCCAACGTACGGGAGTCACGGCTGTAAGCCGGCGGCATCGGTACCGTCAGGGTCTCTGTACGCTGCTCGACCGGCAACGACAGAGCATCCGCGCCTGTGGCCGCGTCGAGCACCAGGCCGGCGTGAGCGATCAGCCGGCTGTCGGGGCTGAAGTACGCCCGCGACAGGCGTCGGAGGAAGGGGACCATCACCGCCGCAGCAAGCCCTTGGACCAGGAGGCCTCCGAGCAGGCTGCCCACGGGGTTGTTCGGGTCGACCGGCGTGTCGGGACCGGGGTCGACGGCGATGTGATTCCGGGTCCAGAGCCGACCGCCGCCGGCCACGTCGTACGCCTCGATGCTGACCGACCCATCTCCGAAGTCACAAGTGACGAGACGTCGGCCGTCTGGGCTGAAGGTGACCGAGCCGCCTCCACTTACCTCGACCTGCCAGGATATGGCCCCGCCGTCGGGATCGACGAGACGGAGCTGACCTGATCCGCACAGGGCGATCCGGCCGCCGTCGGGGCTCCAGGCGAGCCGATGTGCTCCGTCGGCCGGGAAGCTGACGGAAGAAGGGGCATCAGGCATCGGAACCTCCCTCGTCCGCGAAGCAGGACCAGTAATCGTCGAAGGCATCGACGCCCGGCCGGCTGTCCGCGAAGGCCTTGGCCAGGGCAGGCCGGGCAACCGGCTCGCGCCCTCCCGTGCCTCCGGCGAGGATCCAGTCGCCGCTGTCGAGCTCGACACTGTCCGACCACAGGAACAGGTCGATCTCGACGACGAGTGTCGCCCGGCCGACCAGGGCGTTCGTCTCCGATCGATAGCTGAGCGTCACGCACAGCTCGATGGACACCGAGACGAGGCCGAGGATGTCGACGCAGCCGCCGATCCGGAGGTAGCCGGAAACCTCGACCTTGTCACCGGCCAACTGGAACTTGACGCCGCCGAGCGCGTGCACCTCCGCGTGGGCGACGACGAAGTCGAGCGCCACCATCGCCCCGAACTCGAGCGCGAGGTCGACTCGTCGCAGCCCGTCCTGGGTCAGCTCGATCTCCAGGTAGCCGCCGCCACCGAACATCAGCACGGTCAACGCGAACCGGTTGGCCGGACTGGCGAAGCCCAAGTTCACCGAGATCGGCCGCCCGTCGAACGGGATCGACGCGCTGGCGTGGACGGCGACGTTGGTGAGTACGAACGCAGCGGCGGTGACCTCGGGGAGTTCCAGCGTGTAGTCGGCGGTGATTCCTGAGGGAGCCACGTCGATCCGGGGCCCGTGCCCCGCAAGGTCCACCGCGCGTCCCAAGGCTTCGAGGAGCCGGAGCTCGCCGAGGAAATCGACATGCAGGCCGTGGATATCCACCGTTGGGGGCGCACCGCCTCGCTGGTGGAACGTGAGCTGGTCGATGTGCAGGCGGAGTAGTGGCTTCTTCCCCGGAGGGAGCTCCAGGGCGAAGTCCGTGATTGTGCACTTGGTGTCGTTGCCGAGTAGATCTGCGGGCTCGATGCCGGTCGGAGGCGTCACGTTGACCTGGAGGTCGAGCGTTGTCGTCGGATTCGCGACGAAGGGCGGGAAGGAGTGCAGCTTGACCTGGTTCCATTCCATGGAGACCACTGGCGACGTCCCCGCCTCCAGCAACGAGGTGATTGCCGGGGGCCGCGCTGTGGCTCCCAACAGGTCACGCAGCGGGAATCCGAGGATGGTTGCGTCGGGGGCGAAGAACGCGCGTACGTCGACCATCTCGGTCCGCGGATCGGGCAGCGCGTTGCCGACGACCGGTCCTAGGGTGCGCGAGATCGCGTCGGCGGCGTACGCCGGCGCGACGAGCGCACCAGAACGATCAGCCCGCCCCGCGAAGTCCAGCCCGACTTTGTCCTGGACCAGTTGCAGGACCGTCCGGGCATCGGCGCCCGCGCGGAGATAGTCCTCGGAAAACTTGACCACATAGGTTTCCGCAGCGTCCAGCAGCGATCGCACCGCGGGCAGGGTGATCTCCAGCGAGCTCAGCCCAGGCGCGAACCGACCGGCTTCGGCCACCCCGCTGATGATCAACGCGTGGACCTCCTGAACATCCTCCCGTTGGCTGACCTCCGCACGGACCAGGTCGACGGGCGAGGGGACGATCGGTACGCGCACACTCCCGAACGCATCCTTCAACGCAGCGGCAACCCCAGCGTCTGCCAGAAACTCCACGGTGGGCGGCGGATCCGCGACGAACAACAGCGGAATCCTGAACTCCAGCTCGCTGTCCCCCGTGCGGCACCGCACAGGGAACTGCAGATCCCCGTCGGACACCATCGGGCGGAAGAACACATCCAGGTCGCCCGAGCCCGGCGTCGACTTCCATACCGGCGGCATGATCGTGAACACCTGCTCGGTCAGCTCGACCGCGTCGAACGGGAAAGCACGACGTACGGACGGATCGAGGGGCACCGCGGTCACGGCGTCGACGACCGTGATCAGATCGACCTGCCGCAGTACGGCGGCACCATCCGCGCCGGGTTCGAAGGTGCGCTCGACGCTGCGCTGGTAGATGGCGCGATGCCCGAACGGATACAGCGTGCCGTTGGCAACAACCTGGACCTCCATGTCGCGGCCGAGGACCGCACGGTGCTGCCAGGCAAAGGCATCCCACACTCCGTCGACGGTGAGCGAACCGCCGAGCGCGGTGAGCTCCAGGCGAGCCAGGTCCGCCGGACGAGCGGTGGTCTCGGCAACCAACCGCGCTCGCCACGTCATCTCGAGCGCGATCGGGAACGGGTCGGGAACCCCGGCACCGACCTCGGCGACCGCGACCAAGGCGGCCCCTTCCTCGGGATCGACCCGTAGGCGCCAGAGCACTGCGGCCGAACCGGCCACGGGTACGGCGGTGGAGACGGGACGGAACGCGCCGGGGCTGCCCTGCCTGGTCCGCGGCGCCACGATCAGGTGCCAGGGCAACTCGACCTTCGTCGCGGGTTCGTCCGCAGGCCCCAACGGGACGGCCGAGTCGAACAGACCGAGGATCGAGGCGGCTGTCGGCTCGAAGCCGGAACCCTGCGCGAGCCGGACTCCGACCTGACTGATGCCTGACAGCATCGACTGCGCCGGTAGTTGGTCGGCGCCTGGCGACCCTTGTTCCTCCGGGAATGTCTGCTCGGCGACATGCTGCGGAGGAAGCGCCAGCAACATCCACGCGGAGTTGCCAACAGCAACGAGATCGCCACCGTCGATACCGGACCAGGTCACACCGGCGATCAGGTGATCGGACGGCCGTAGGAGCAGGAACATCGGGCCCGCCGGCTAGGTCCAGAGCACAGGTTGGCAGTGGACCAGCGCCCTGACGAGAAGCGCCCACGACGCGCCCCCGAGGAGCGCGAGGACGAACAGCGAGATCTCCGCGCCCAACTTCGTCAGGATGATTCCGACGACCGCCGTCGCGCTCGCCGCGAGCGTCTGCATCAGCGCGATGCTCTTCGCGCTGAGCGATTCCCACCAGTCGATGAAGCGCTGGATCTTCTCCGCGCCGGCTGTCCGGAGATCGTCGATCACGCTGTCGACCGTCACCTCGACATAGCCGGCGTAACACTCCGCGAAGGCATCCACGGACATGGCCTCACACCTCCCCTTGACTGGCAGTCAGCGCCTCGGCCTACGCCGACTGCGAGGCAGCCAGCATCACCGAGAACGACTGCCCGCTGGTCTGATCGAATGCCTCCAGCAACGGCTCGATGCCGGCGCCGACGCCGATTTCCCCGTCGGCCAGGTGATAGCAGATCGCATACTCCGCCGACCCCTCGTCGAAGCCCTCACGGATCAGCGGATCCAGGTCATCGGCCCAGAACCAGTCCGATACCGCGCTCAGCCCCGACTCGAGCGCATCGGCCGACGGCACCGATCCGGCGTCGATCTCGATCCCGGCCGCACCGAGCCGCGACGCAAACTCCTCTGCGAACCCCAAGACACACCCCCATCTCTTGAGGACTGGCCGTGAGTGCCGGATACCGACCCGCCCAGTCCTGCTTGTTACACAAAGTACGACAGCATGTGAGTTCCGTCACCACCTGACTTCCGGAACGGCGCGGACATCGGTGGGCTCATTCACCGAGTTCGATGACGATGTACCGGATCTTCGTCCCGTCGGGCATGAGAGCACCCTCGACGTAGGTCTGCTTGAAGGTCGGTGTCGGTGTGAACAGCGTCACCAGCACGTGAATCGCGATCCCGCCGAACTTGATCAGTCCACGGGCCGCACCCCCGGCAGCCTCCAGCGCGAGATGCTCGAGCTGAGCGATGCTCAAGCTCATCAAGCCGTCGATGACCAACTCGAGCCCATGTCCGCGATCGGGTGGCACGTTCAGGATCGACACGTAGTACTGATCGTTGACCCGGGGGCTGACGGTGATCCTCGCGTCGTCACGGATCGGGTTCCCAGCCGGCGCCTCCGAAGGAATGGGGACCAGAACGCCGTCCGGGGCGACCTCGAACCGGTGCTCTCCATCCGTCGGGAGAACCTCCTCGAGCTCTCCCAGATCGACAGGCTCTGTCGCCAGTTCGTTCAGCAGGGTGATCGTGCGCTCGCCCGGATCGACGTGGCCATCGTGAAACAGGCCCGCAGCCTTGTTCGCAAGCTGGAACTCGAGAATCGCCTCGTGCAGCGCCGGCGCACAGCTCCCCTGGATCGGCTCCGGCCAGACGTTCACACCGCCAGGGGTGAACGTTCCCCCCTGATCCGTCGGAATGCGATCAAGGAGTCGCATCACGAGATTCTGGTCGGGGACAAGGTTGTAGCACTGAACCCCGTCCTTGATTCCCACGGACGCCTGAACGTCCTCCATGTCGTCCCCCTCCAACGAGCTTCGCCGGACACCCACCGGTCAGCCAGCCTGGCATCGCCCGTCCAGGTCCGGCCAGCGAGTCGTACCACTGAGTGACACGCCGACCACTCCGAAGGCATGATGGTCGGGGGCAACGATCAGTTTCTGGGGGACCGACGTGGACGACCACACCGTCGCGGGGCGAATGATGGACATCATCGAGACGGTCGCCATGAGCGTCGGGGCGATGTCGCTCGCCCGGCTCACCGCCGAGACCGGCCTGCCCAAAGCGACCGTCCGACGGATCGCCAACAACCTCGTCGGGCATCGAATGCTGCAACTCGGGCCGGACGGCTACCAGCTCGGCTTCCGGCTCCTCGAACTGGGCAAATCTGCCCAGCGGCACATAGCGGTCGCCGAGTTCGCGGGACCCTTCCTCCAAGAGCTGAGCCAGACAACAGGGCAGATCACCTGGGCGGGCATCGTGACTGACGAGGCCTTCGTGGTCGCCGATACCGCGTTCACGCCTCGCCACAGCCCTCTCATGGCATCGGCAACGAACCGGGACTGGATGCCCCGCGTCCTCAGAGGCGACTGCCCGAGCACAGCGGTCGGCCAATTGATGATCGCCTTGGACCCCGACTGCATCGAGGGTGTCCTCCGCACAGGCATTCAGCGCGCGACGCCGTACACAGTCACAAGTCCGCACCTGTTACTCACGCGACTCCGTCGAACCGCGGAGACCGGGCTGGCCACCGAGTACGAGGAATCGCGACTCGGCTGGTGGTGTGGGGCGACCCTCGTACCGGGCTCGTCCGGTACCCACATCGTCGGAGTCACCGCCGAGACGAAGTCGTTGCCTCCGGCCCGCGGCCTACAGAGGCTGCAGAAAACAGCCGACGAGCTCGGCAGAGCACTCCAAGAAGCCGAGCGTTCCCCGACCTGACGCAGCCTCGCACCGACAGCTCCAGGTGTCAGGCGAGTACTAGACGCGTAGCCAGTCGAGCTCGTGTGGGTCGAGGGGTTCGGAGGTGCCGAGGTTGCGGGCGATGTGGAGTGTGCGGATCATCTGTTCGAGCAGTGTCGAGAGTCTGACTGCATCGCGGCGGCGACGGTGCCGGCGATCGCGACCGGGCACGCCGCCAACCGGCTCGCGTGACCTCTTGCCAGGTGTACAGCTCGACACTTGATGACCTGACCATCGAACCTGGCCAAGGACCCGCAGGCGACCGATGACGCTCACGGCAGGCGATAACCCGTGGCCCGGTCTGCAGAGGCCCGGTAGGGAGCGAAGCTCGGGGTCGCCGCTGCTGGCGAGAGTTGGTCGATCGGCCGCGTGACGAAGTGGCTGAGGGTCTCGTGCAGTCGTCGTAGCTGCCGTGCGCGAGACAACCGGTGTTATTCGTTCCCGCCGCGGCCAGGTCCTTGGTCGGCATTATCTTCGAGACCCGAGTGTTTGACGTCGCGCCCTGGCGAGTCGGCTGCAGCAGATACATCAGCCAACCGAGAAGTGGCGCGATCGGCAGGTTGTCGTGGACTCGGTATGGACCGGCGTCGACGCGCGACCCTGGAGCAAGCAGATAGCCACCGCTGCGTCTGCCAGGCCTCGGACGTCGATCCCGATTCCCAAGCGCGCGCCGGGCCCGGACGAGTTCGCGATGGGTTGGCCAGCCGCGGCAAAGTACAGATGCCGGCCGCCATTCGGCGTAGTGACGCTGAACGTGGCCGGCCACTGCTGCCCGAACTGGTCGCACAAGGCCTCGAATCTCGCGACCCCGTCGACGCGACCATGCCGGTCCAGGTCGACCCCGACGACGTCGCTTGCCCGGCACCCGACACTGAGGTTGTGGCTGACAGCGATCCAGGCCGCGGCCCGGCCCGGGTCAGTGGTGCAGGCGGGCTTCGTCACACCGACGGCATTCCGTGCGACTGCGGAGTTCACCCCTGGACTTCGCACCGCCAGTGTCTTGCTGTCGGGATCGCCACCGGCCACTCACCAAGACCGGCCAGCCGACCGCGCATGCACCTGAAATGCCGCAAGGTTGAGTCACACCAGTCCCACGAGTAACACCAGCCTCAGAACACATCTCAGATAGGGCACCCAAAATCTGAGATCTAGCGATTCTCGACACTCAACAGGCGTGAGCTGACTCACTGCGGGTGGAGATGCATAGCATTCCTATGTATCGTGAATGGATGTGAGTGGAACTGACCTGACCCAGTTGGGTGTCGACATGGTGGTCGCGTCGGCGCGGGTGACGCGGATGGCGAGTCGGGATGTGAGTGCGCTGCCGCATGCGGCGATGCGGCTGCTTGGCCGTCTCGACGAGCTCGGGCCGACCCGGATCAGCGAGCTCGCGAAGGCTGATCGGTGTTCCCAACCGACGATGTCCAATCTGGTGCAGCGCCAGGAGGAGCAGGGCTGGGTACGGCGCGAAGCCGACCCGGCCGACTCGCGCGCCAGCCTGATCTCGCTCACGGAGGCCGGGTACGGCGAACTGCAGCGCGCCCGCCAGGAAGCCGGCGCCGCCGTCGCGACGCGGCTCCGTCAGCTCCCCGCGGCCGACCTCACCACCCTCGAGGCCGCGGTCGCCGTCATGCACAAGATCCTCACCCTCGAACCATTGGAGGACAGCCCCCGGTGAGCAACTCGTTCCTCAAACAACCCAAGTCCGTCTGGGCGGTCGCCTTCGCCTGCGTGATCGCGTTCATGGGCATCGGCTTGGTCGATCCGATCCTGAAGCCGATCGCCGAACAGTTGCACGCCAGCCCGTCGCAGGTGTCGCTGCTGTTCACCAGCTACATGGCAGTGATCGGTCTCGCGATGCTGATCACCGGCACGGTCTCCAGCCGGATCGGCGCCAAGCGCACCCTGCTCATCGGCCTGGCCATCATCGTCGTGTTCAGCGCCCTGGCAGGCCTGTCCGACTCCATCGGCGCGATCGTCGCCTTCCGGGCCGGTTGGGGCCTTGGCAACGCGCTCTTCATCGCGACCGCACTGGCCACCATCGTGAACTCCGCCAGCGGATCGGTCGCCGAGGCGATCATTCTGTACGAGGCCGCGCTCGGTGTCGGCATCGCGGCCGGGCCTCTCGTCGGCGGTGAGCTCGGCACCATTTCGTGGCGCGGCCCGTTCTTCGGCGTCGCCGTCCTGATGACGATCGCGCTCGCAGCGACGGCCTTTCTGCTTCCCGCTTCGCCACCGGCTGGACGTCGTACGTCGATCATCGAGCCGCTGAAGGCGTTGCGGCACCGGTCGTTGGCGACCGTGGCGATCACCGCGTTGCTGTACAACTTCGGGTTCTTCACGTTGCTCGCGTTCACGCCGTTCCCGCTGGCGATGTCGGCGCGGCAGATCGGACTGATCTTCTTCGGCTGGGGTATCGGGCTGGCGGTCACGTCGGTATTCGTCGCGCCGCGGTTGCAGCGGTGGTTCGGCACGCTGCCGGTGGTGATGACGTCGCTGCTGCTGTTCGGCGCGGATCTGGCGGTGATGGGTCTGTACGCACACCACAAGGCGGTACTCGCGGTCGGCGTGATCGTGGCCGGGCTGTTCCTAGGCATCAACAACACGCTGATCACCGAGGCCGTGATGGCGGCCGCTCCGGTCGAGCGCGGTACGGCGTCGGCAGCGTACTCCTTCGTCCGGTTCTCCGGTGGAGCGGTCGCACCGTGGCTGGCCGGGAAGCTCGGCGAGGAGATCAACGTGCAGATCCCGTTCTACGTCGGCGCCTTCGCCGTACTGCTCGCGGTCGGCGTGCTGGCCACTGGCTGGAAGCCGTTGTCGCACCTCCGCGTACCCACCGCCCACTCCAAGGTCGAAGCCGAGGCACTCACCACGGCTGACGCGTAAGAGACTGCGACCATACCAAACGGTATGGTATGGTCGTTGCCATGGTGACCAGGACGGAATGGCTGGAAGCGGGTCTCGAGCTGCTCGCGGACGAGGGCGCGCCGGCCGTCACGATCGAGCGGCTGACCGGGAAGCTCGGTGTCACCAAAGGCTCGTACTACCACCATTTCAAGGGCGCCGCGGGTTTCCGTACGGCGCTCTTGGAGTATTTCGAGGCGCAGTTCACCACCCGTCTGATCGACACGGTCGAGCGCAAGCCCGATGCGGAGCCGGCGGCCAAGTTGCAGCACCTGCTGAAGCTCGTGCTGTCCGATCCCGGTAGCGATCGGTTGGAGATCGCCGTACGGGCGTGGGCTTTGCAGGACGCCGAAGTACGGGCTGCTCAGGAGCGGGTCGATCGTGCCCGGACGGCGTACCTTCGCGAGCTCTGCCAAGGGCTGAAGGCCGATGTCGATCCGGACCGCCTCGCTCAACTGCTGTACCTGATCCTCATCGGTGGCGAGCAGGTCTTGCCCTCGGTGCCGAAGAGCGATCTGCGCGAGATCTACGCGATGACGCTGCAACTCGCGACCGGCGAGACGCTGATCGACTAGGAGACCGCCATGCCGAGCCGTACCGATCTGCCCGAGATCGACGACCTACTGCCTGTCGTCGACGTCATCGATGTGAAGACCGCTCGCGGCGCGGTGTCGCTGCGTGAGTTCACCGCAGGCGCTCTTGGCTATACGCCGCTGTGGGTCAAAGGACTGTTCGCTGTTCGCATCGTGGTGGCGAAGGCGCTCCGTCTCGACATGGTTCTCCCGGAGTCGCGCCGGCTCCGGCCGGAGACCGTGAGCTTCACACCGGGCGACCTGGCGGCGTTCTTCACCGTCGAACGCGGCGAGGAAGATCATTACCTGCTGCTCAAGGTCACCGACAACCACCTGATCGGGTACTTGGCGATCATCACCGACAACGCGAAGCCAGTGTCCGAATTCAAGGTCGTCACGTTGGTGAAGTACCTGCGACCAGCCGGACGCTTCTACTACAACCTGATCCTGCCGTTCCACCACCTGATCGTCGCCAGCATGGCTCAGGCCGGAACGAAGTCATTCGCGACCCGCTAGCAGGGAGATCGGTTGCGGATTGGTGGCGCGGTACGCCGTGACTGTCGCCGCCGCTCCGACGACGATCATCGCCGTACCGAAGATCAGACCGAGCAGCCGCCAGGGAATCGCCAACGCGGCAAGGCCGTACGGGCCCGCCGCGACGCCTGCCAGCGCGGCACTGGCGACCACGGATCCGAGGAGTACGCCAGTGATCACGACGGTGGTGGATTCGATCAGCGCGACCATGACGACCTGGATTCTGGTGAGGCCCGCCATCCGGGCCAGCGCGAACTCGCGGCGACGGTCCGCGGTCGACATCACCACGGCGTTGACCACGGCAACGGCGGCGTAGATCCCGGCGAGTCCCATCAACGCGGCGAAGAGACTTGAATTGCTGCGTTGCTGGGCATCGCCTTTCGCTTCCGCCCATTCCTTGACGGTTTGGCCGCTCAATGTTTTGCCTGGAGCAACTTTGACCAGGGTTACGGTTCGGCCGCCGGCCGGCAGCAGCGTGCGCGGGATGAAGAAGTTCTCGCTGACGTCGAGCGTCTCCGGCATGATCGCAACAACCTTGACCGGGATCTTTCTGTTGCCGAGCGCAATGGTGAGGGTCGAGCCGAGTTTGTAGCCCTCGGCAGCCATTCCGGGGCCGATGGCAATCGTCCGGCCGGCCAACCGATCCAGCGATCCCTTCCGCGGCCGCAGTTTGTGCGTCTGCTGGTAGGCCACGGGGTCGATCCCGATTGCCTCGGAGTAGACGGTTCGCTTTCCTCGGGTGACAGCAACAGGTACGGCGGTCTGCGGTGACGCGACCACGATGCCCGGCCCTGTCGGCACCTCGTTGCTCACCACGACGTCGGCCGTGATCAGTCTCTCCTGCTCCACGCCGATCGCTTTGGCCAGTGATCCGAACGTTCCCCACAACCCGACCACGAGCCCGACCAGCACGATCAACGGGGCCGCAGTGGCCGCACTTCGTCGTACCGCATGAAGGACGCCGGCTCGGGCCAGGTCGGCGATCAGGTTGCCGCGCAGTACGGCGGCGGGAAGGCGACCGGCCAGCGGTACGACGATCGGGCTGAGCTGACTGAGTGCGATCGAACCGCTGATCATCACGATCAGGCCGATCATCAGTCCGGCCACGAGATCGCGGGCTGCCTGGGCTGCGATCACCAGCAATACCGTGCAGGCCGCGGCGGAGAGTCCCCAGAACCAGCGCCACGCGGTCATCACGCGCATTGCCTTCGGCGACTCGGTGAGCGCTTCGAGTGCGCTGACCCGTGATGCTCGCCAGGCGGCCGTGAGTACGCCGACCAACGCGGTGCTCACGCCGACGATCATCGCGGCCCACATCGCACCTTGATCCCAAGGCGCCTCGAACCACGCCGGCAGCATGCCGAGCTCGATCAGCAACGCCGACTGCGCCCAGGTGCCGAGTAATCCGACCAGTACGCCGATCGCAGTACCCAGCACCCCGAGGAGCCCGGCCTCACAGACCAGCATCAGACAGACGTACCCACGCTGCGCGCCTACGAGCCTCAACAAGCCAAGTTCACGTCGCCGCTGCACGACCGTGAACCCGAACGTCGTACTGACGATGAACACGGTCAGGAACACCGCCAACATCACCGACATCCCCAGCAAAGTCGCGGCCCCGACGTACCCCTCGCGAACCCTCGCACGCTCGTAGCCGGAGAGCCCGGCCGGCAACACCGGCCGATCCGTCGCTGCCAGCACCTGCAACCCCGACTGCACCAAGCCAACACCGAGCGCGACAGCAACAACCGCACCCGCGAACAACTGCCACCGACCCCGCACGGCGCCCACCGACAACCTCAACATCCCCCCACCCAACCGCGCGCCCAGCCCCAAAACCCGGGCCCACACACCCCAGCCGCGGTAGCCCCCGCGCTACCACTTTGTGCACGGGATCCGCAGTTCCGGACCGTTTTCGTGCGGATCCCGTGTACAAAGTGGCTATCTGAGGACGTCCAAGAGGGCGGCGAGGTCGGCGCGGTCTACGTCGCGGGCTCCGATGAGCGCTTGGATGAGGAGGCCGTCGAGGGCAGCGACCAGGAGGCCGGCGCGCTGTGGGTCGGAGGTCAAGGCGCGCGCGATCTCGGTGAGGGGTTCGAGCCAGGCCCGGGCGACCGGACGCAGGTCTGGGCGACGGGCGGCGTACAGGTAGAGCTCGTAGAGAACCAGCGTCCGCCCGCGCCGGCGGACCAGGCTGTGCTCGATCAGCCGGGCGAGCTCATCCGCCGGCCGCGCACCCAGCTCACTCCCCCACCCATGGAGCTCAGCCGTGAGGTCCTCGGCCGCCCACGTCAGCGCCGCCACCAGCAGATCGTCCAACGTCGGGAAGTGGTACGTGATCGAGGCGACCGACACGTCCGCGACCGCGGCGACCGCTCGATGGCTCACACCTGCGACTCCGTCGCGCTCGATCACCGTCAGCGTCGCCCGCAGCAGCGCGCTCCGCCGCTGCTCACCCCGCATCCGGCGCCCGTCGACAACCCGCCTGACCTGCACGAACAGCAAACTATCAGGACAGATGTACGGATTGTTTTTGGTCCCGAGAATCGCGGGAACGCCCGGTTTCCGGCGCCTAGGCTCGGATTCCGTGGCCACAAACGACATCAGTACGGCGATGCGTCGCGCGTTGAAACGAGCCGACGACGGAAAGACACTCGACCCGGTCGAGGCGGAGGTACTGCTCACCGCCACCGGTGACGCGCTGAGCGCCTTGATGGCGACCGCGGCGCGAGTCCGCGACCAGGGGCTGGAGGACGCCGGCCGCGCCGGGATCATCACCTACTCGAAGAAGGTGTTCATCCCCCTGACCCGGCTGTGCCGCGATCGGTGCCACTACTGCACCTTCGCGACCACGCCTGGCCGCGTGCATGCGCCGTACCTCTCGCCGGACGAAGTGCTGGAGATCGCGCGGCAAGGCGCGGCGCTCGGCTGCAAGGAGGCGCTCTTCACGCTTGGCGACGCCCCCGAGGACCGCTGGGACGCTGCGCGCACGTGGCTCGAGGAGGCCGGGTACGACAGCACGCTCGACTACGTGCGGGCGATGGCGATCCGGGTACTCGAGGAGACCGGGCTGCTGCCGCACCTGAACCCGGGCGTGATGAAGTGGCAGGACCTGCAGCGGTTGAAGCCGGTCGCGCCGAGCATGGGCATGATGCTGGAGACCACGTCGCGGCGGCTGTTCGAGGAGAAGGGGCAGCCGCACTTCGGCTCCCCCGACAAGGACCCGGCCATCCGGCTGCGGGTGCTCGAGGATGCCGGCCGGTCGAACGTGCCGTTCACCACCGGTCTGCTGATCGGCATCGGCGAGACGCTGGCCGAGCGGGCCGACTCGATCTTCGCGCTACGCAAGATCGCGCGGCAGTACAACGGGATCCAGGAAGTCATCATCCAGGGGTTCCGGGTGAAGCCGGACACCGCGATGCGCAACGACGACGACGTCCCGCTGGAGGAATGGCTGGCCGCGATCGCGGTCACCCGGATCGTGCTCGGGCCGCGGATGCGCGTGCAGGCGCCGCCGAACCTGGTCGACCTGACCGAGTGCCGCGCCCTGCTCGACGCCGGGGTCGACGACTTCGGCGGGGTCTCACCGCTGACGCCGGACCACGTGAACCCAGAGCGCCCGTGGCCGCAGATCGACGATCTGGCCAAGGTCACCGCGGATGCCGGCTTCACCTTGCGGGAAAGGCTGACCGCGCATCCGGAGTACCTGCGCGAGCCGTGGCTCGACCCGCGACTGATCTCGCATGTCGAAGCGCTGGTCGATCCCGCGACCGGGCTGGCTCTCGAGGAAGCACTCCCGGTGGGCCTGCCCTGGCAGGAGCCGGACGGTGGTTGGGACAGCGTCGGACGGACCGATCTGCATACTGCGATCGACACCGAGGGACGTCGTACCGAGACTCGCTCGGACTTCGACGCGGCGTACGGCGACTGGGATGTCCTGCGCGAGGATGTGGCGGCCCGTCGCGAGGCCTCCGCGCTCGACCGTACCGGGGCGCCGGAGCGGATCGAGGCCGACACCAAGGCCGCCCTCGCCGCGGCCGAGCGCGATCCGGCCGGCCTGTCCGACGCCCAGGCGCTGACGTTGATGACGGCAACGGGTCCGGCGCTGGACGCGCTGGCGGGGATTGCCGACGAGTTGCGCAAGGCAACGGTCGGCGACGACGTGACCTACGTTGTCAACCGCAACATCAACTTCACCAACGTCTGCTACACCGGCTGCCGGTTCTGCGCGTTCGCCCAGCGGCGGACCGACGCGGACGCGTACTCGCTGTCGATGGACGAGGTCGGCCAGCGCGCCGAGGAAGCCTGGGTGATCGGCGCCACCGAGGTCTGCATGCAGGGCGGCATCCACCCCGACCTCCCGGGTACGGCGTACGCGGACCTGGTCCGGGCCGTCAAGGACCGGGTCCCGGACATGCACGTGCACGCGTACTCGCCGATGGAGATCGTCAACGGCTCGGTCCGCACCGGGCTGTCGATCGAGGACTTCCTGATCTCGGTCAAGGAGGCCGGGCTGGACAGCATCCCCGGCACCGCGGCCGAGATCCTCGACGACGACGTCCGCTGGATCCTCACCAAGGGAAAGTTGCCCACGGCAACCTGGATCGAGGTGATCAGCACCGCACACAAGGTCGGGCTGCCGTCGAGCTCGACGATGATGTACGGCCACGTCGACGCACCGCACCACTGGGTCCAGCATCTGCGCACGATCGCCGCCGTACAGGACCAGACCGGTGGGTTCACCGAGTTCGTACTGCTGCCGTTCATCCACCAGAACTCGCCGATCTACCTGGCTGGCGTGGCCCGCCCGGGCCCGACGTACGACGAGAACCGCGCGGTGCACGCGATGGCGCGGATCATGCTGCACGGCCGGATCGACAACATCCAGTGCTCGTGGGTGAAACTCGGCGTCGACGGCTGCGTCGCGGTGCTCAACGGTGGCGTCAACGACATCGGCGGCACCTTGATGGAGGAGACGATCAGCCGGATGGCCGGCTCCAAGCACGGCTCCCGCAAGTCGATCGCCGAACTCACCGCGATGGCCACCGCGGCCGGACGCCCGGCCCGCCAACGCACCACGACGTACGGCGAAGTCCCGAACCGGCCGTCACTCGAACTGGCCTGAGCCGTTCCTGGTTGGTGTCTGGTCCCCAGCAGCACCAGACACCAACCAGACAACGGAAACGCCAGCCGCGCCTGATGTCGGTCGCCACCTCACTGGCGACCGGCACCGCTATCGGCGCGGCCGGCGTCCTGCTGTTGCCCCGAGAGGGCAGTCGGCCCGAAGGAGGGTGGGCCCGCCGTATCATTCCGTGACCGGCAGGGGAGGTACAGTCCGGTCGCGGACGGGAGTACGTCGGGAACACCTGGAGCCTGTGTCAGCGACCCGTCCGTCGCCGACAGCAGAACGTTGTCATGCGGCCACAGCCCCGGACCATCCCCCGGATCAAACATTTGCATTGCCTTTGAACAAGACAACACTCCGTATACAAACCCTCACTTTCCGTACATCCGTTGCCTTCCGCAACAACGAACTGTCGTCCGCATCCCGGAATCGCGACAGCCGACCGTACCGACGAACGGGTAGTGGTCGGATCGGCGCCAACGGCCCTGCAAACATCCCGCCTTGACGTCGTCGGGTCGCCCTGACCTGGCTTGACCACTACCCGTTCGTCGGTACGCCCCTCACCCGACTCCACGGTCAGCTCACGCGCCCAGCCTGTGCCGCGGGCGGAACGCAGTAGCGGCCTGCGCCCGAGGTGGTTCTCGGGGCAGGCCGCTTGGGGTTGGGTTAGTACGGGTAGGTGTCGTCGCGGCGGGTGGGGTCTAGGTCCCAGAGGGAGAACTCGACGATCTTGTGTGACTCTTCGCCGCCGGCTGGGGTGAGGCCGGCGTTGTCGTAGTCCTTGGAGCCGAGGCCGTCGAGGTAGCAGAGCAGCTCGAACGCCGACTGGGCGTCCTCGATGTCGTCGATCACCTCGTCGTTCTGCGCCTCGTCCGCCCGGCTCCGGACGTACCGCACGAACGCTTCCGGATCAGTCACCACGAAGTCGTACCGCGCCTGGTAGCTGAGCCGGACGCCGTTCTCCGGCAGCAGCGGCTCCTCCAGCTCGTCGAGGTCGTCCAGGCCGCCGCCCTCGACCATCTCCCGGTAGTCCGCGGGATCGTCGAAGTCGTCCGGCCCGAGCGGCAGGTCGTCCAGTTCGTCGGGGTCGTAGGAGTCGATCCCGAGGAAGATGTCGCCCCAGCCTCGCTCGTGGATGGCGTCCGCGAGCGCCCGGGACTGGACCCGGACGTTCTCGATCGCGCCGGTGGCCCGCAGGTCGTGCAGGTCCAGAGCGTCGGCCTGCTCCAGCAGCACCCGGGCGAGTTCACGGGCGGCCTCGGCGGCCGACGCGGGTTCGATCGGCTCACTCATGCTGCGACGGTACAACCATGGGCACATCGACCGCCGCGCCCGGTATGCCGAAAGCGTCGACGAGGTCCACCGCGACCGGCCGCACGGCGGCACACAACTCGTTCACCAGAGCCGTGATCGCCTTCGATCTTCCCGGCGACAATCGCCCGTGCTCGAGGTACCAGGCCCGCTGCGCCTCGATCGTCGCCAGGGCATGCAGGTCGTAGACGTCCTTCAATTCTTCCCGGATCTCCTCCGGTGCATCCTGTACGGCGGCCTGGAACGCCTCGAGCACGACACGGTCCACGTGCGCCTTCCCGGCCGCGATGACATGGTCCTGGCACCGGTTGAACACGTCGAACGGCTCGTCACCCGCATCGATCCCCGCCTTCAACCGCCGCGCGACCCCGGACAGCATGTGCTCCTCCCGGAACCGCAGCAGCCCCGAGTGGTACGCGTCGTCTCGCAACCCGGCATCCGGGTCGGCCGTGTCACTCCGATTCGGTACGACGTCCCGCAGCCGCTCGATCAACGGTCGCAGGGCCGCCTTCTCGACCGCGATCTCGACCGCCTGCGCCGCGATGAACCTGGCCGTCCCGAGCGGATCGAGCTTGCCGAACGACTCCCGGTAGTCCGTCAGCAGACCCTTCGCGACCAGCTGCATGAGGACGGTGTTGTCGCCCTCGAAGGTGGTGAACACATCGGTGTCCGCCTTCAGCGTCGCCAACCGGTTCTCCGCCAGGTAGCCGGCCCCGCCACACGCCTCGCGACAGGTCTGGATCGTCTCGGTCGCGTGCCACGTCCCGAGCGCCTTGGTCCCGGCCGCCTGTGCCTCGAGCGCACGCCGGTCGTGCTCGTTGCTGCTGTCGCCGAAGATCCGGGCGAACTCGTCCACCAACTCCGCCTGAGCGAAGTGCAGCGCGTAGGTCCGGGCGAGCAGCGGCAGCAACCTGCGTTGATGCATCCGATAGTCCAGCAGCAGCGCCTCGTCAGCACTCCCTGGAGCACCGAACTGCCGTCGCTCCGCGGCGTACCGGATCGCGATCGTGAGCGCGACCTTGCTCGCGTTGATCGCCGCACCACCGACAGACACCCGGCCCTGCACCAGCGTCCCGAGCATGGTGAAGAACCGGCGGTCCGGGTTCTCTATCTCACTGGCGTAGTTGCCCTCAGCATCGACCTGGGCGTACCGGTCGAGGAGCGCCTCCCGTGGCACCCGGACCTGGTCGAAGACGATCCGCCCGTTGTCCACCCCGTTCAGCCCGAGCTTCGGTCCACAGTCGGACAGCGTCACGCCCGGCATCGGTGTACCGTCCTCCGACCGGATCGGAACAAGCAGGCAATGCACTCCGTGAGTCTCACCGCCCACCACGAGCTGCGCGAACACCGCCGCCATCCGCCCGTGCCGCGCGGCGTTGCCGATGTAGTCCTTCCGGGCGGCCGGCGTCGGCGTGTGGACGACGAACTCCCCGGTCGAATCGTCGTACGTCGCCGTCGTCTCGAGCGCCTGGACGTTCGAGCCGTGGCCGGTCTCGGTCATCGCGAAGCATCCGAGCAGCCGGCCACCGATCGCGTCGGCGAGGTACTGCTCGTGATGCCGCTCGGTGCCCAGGTGCAGGATCGCGCCCGCGAACAACCCGAACTGCACCCCGGCCTTGACCATCAGCGAGAGGTCCCCGAAGGCGAGTGTCTCGAACCCGGCGATGAACCCGCCGAGATCTCCCTCACCGCCGAACTCCTTCGGGAAACCACGCGCTGGATTGCCCTCCGCGGTGATCCGCTGCAGCAGCTCGAGCACCTTGTCGCGGTACTCGTCCCGCGGCAGCCTGACGGCCAGCTCGAACAGCTCCGCGTCGGCGGCCAGCCCAGCCCGCACGACGTCCCGCGCCGCCTTGTGCGGCCCGTCCAGGTAGTCCCGCAACCCCGATGTCCTCATGCCCTTAACTTATGCGGATCCGCCAGCACTTTCCGTCACCACTCTGTGACTGTGGACAACTCGAGTCATGATCCGCATCTGCGGCATTAGAATGTCGATCGTGCCGAAATTGCGGATCAGTGAGGCGGCCTCGCTCCTCGGGGTCAGTGATGACACCGTGCGACGGTGGGTGGAGCAGGGCCGGCTGCCGTCAGTTCAGGCGGGTGGCCGGATGGCGATCGACGGGGGCGAGCTCGCCGCGTTCGCCCAGCAGCTGGCGGAGTCGCCCGAGCCGGGCGCCACCACCGCGGCCTCGGCGCGCAACCGGATGCGGGGAATCGTCACCCGCGTCGTCAAGGACGGCGTGATGGCTCAGGTCGAGATGCAGGCCGGGCCGTTCCGCGTCGTGTCGCTGATGAGTCGCGAGGCCGCCGACGAGCTCGGGCTGGAGCCAGGTGTGGTCGCGGTCGCCTCGATCAAGTCCACCCATGTCGTCGTCGAGATCCCGGAGGCCTGATGTTCCGCCGTACCGCGCTCGTCGCGCTCGCCGCCGTCGCTGCGCTCACCTTGGCCGCCTGCGGCGACGACAGCCCGGCCGCGTCATCAAGCGGTTCCAGCACGGCGAACCTGTCCGGCACGATCAACGTGTTCGCGGCGGCCTCGTTGACCGGGTCATTTACGCAACTCGGTAAGGATTTCGAGAAGGCGCACCCGGGTGTGAAGGTGACCTTCAACTTCGCCGGCAGCTCGGCGCTGGCGCAGCAGATCAACCAGGGCGCGCCCGCGGACGTGTTCGCCTCGGCGGCACCGAAGAACATGGATCAGGTGACAGACAAGAACACTCCGACGACGTTCGTGCAGAACACGCTGGAGATCGCCGTACCAGCCGACAACCCTGGCAAGATCACCGGGCTGGAGGACTTCGCGGACAAGAACAAGAAGATCGCGTTGTGCGCCGCTCAGGTGCCGTGCGGGGCCGCGGCGGACAAGGTCTTCAAGGCAGTCGGGATCACGCCCGCGCCGGACAGCCTGGAGCAGGACGTCAAGGCCGCGCTGACGAAGGTCAGCCTCGGTGAGGTCGACGCGGCACTCGTCTACAAGACCGACGTACTCGCCGCCAAGGACAAGGTGGAGGGCATCGAGTTCCCCGAGGCCGACAAGGCGATCAACGAGTACCCGATCGCCACGCTGACCAAAGCCCCGAACCCCGACGGCGCCAAGGCCTTCGTCGCGTATATCCTCTCCGACCAGGGCAAGGCAGTCCTCATCGCTGCCGGGTTCAGCGCGCCGTGAGTCGCAGGCGCAGGAGCACGAGTGGGCGGCTGCCCCTCGTGCTCCTGCTGCCTGCTCTGCTCGGACTGGCCTTCCTACTGATCCCACTGATCGGTCTGCTGATCGGAGCGCCCTGGTCGACGCTGCCGAGCCGTCTGTTCAGTGCGGACGTCTGGCAGGCGTTGCGACTGTCTCTGCTGTGCGCAACGCTCGCAACCCTGGTCTGCCTCGTGTTGGGCATCCCACTGGCTTGGCTGCTTGCCCGAGCGTCCCTCCCCGGGCGCGGTCTGATTCGCGCCCTTGTCACCGTCCCTCTGGTGCTGCCGCCGGTGGTGGGTGGCGTTGCGTTGTTGCTGGTCCTTGGACGACGCGGACTGATCGGTGAGCATCTGGACCTCTGGTTTGGCTTCTCCCTGCCCTTCACAACAGCCGGAGTGGTCGTTGCCGAGGCGTTTGTCGCTATGCCCTTCTTGGTGATCTCGGTGGAGGGCGCACTGCGTGCTGCTGACCCCCGGTACGAGGAGGCCGCCGCGACACTCGGTGCAGGTCGCTGGCTGACGTTCCGCCGTGTCACGCTGCCGTCTATCGCGCCGGGTGTCATGGCAGGCGCCGTACTGTGCTGGGCTCGGGCACTCGGTGAGTTCGGCGCCACGATCACCTTTGCGGGCAATCTGCCTGGCCGTACGACGACTATGCCGCTGGCGGTGTACCTGGCGTTGGAGACTGACCCTGACGTGGCCGTCGTACTCAGTCTTGTGCTGCTACTCGTGTCGGTCGTCGTACTGGCGTCCCTGCGCGAGCGTTGGATCAGTGGGCTGCGATGACTCTGTACGCCGACGTGCGGGTACGCCGTGGATCCTTCGATCTCTCGTTGGACCTGTCGGTCGAGCCGGGCGAGGTCGTGGCGCTGCTCGGCCCCAACGGTGCTGGCAAGACCACTGCCCTTCGTGCGATCGCCGGTCTGCTGCCTGTCGGCGCTGGACGCGTCGCACTGGACGACGAGGTGTGGGACGAGCCTCCCCGCACCTTCCGTACGCCGGACCGCCGGCCGATCGGTGTGGTCTTCCAGGACTATCTGCTGTTCGACCACCTCAGCGCACTGGAGAACGTAGCCTTCGGACTCCGCGCCCGCGGCGTCGACAAGCACGCGGCCCGGGCCGAGGCTCTGCGGTGGCTGGACGCCGTCGGACTGGCGTCGTACGCACGCACGCGCCCTCGCTCCCTCTCGGGCGGCCAAGCCCAACGAGTAGCCCTCGTCAGGGCACTGGCGACTAGCCCTGAGGTGTTGCTGCTGGACGAGCCGCTGGCCGCGTTGGACGCCAGTACGACGCTCCACGTGCGTGCGGAGCTGGGCCAGCACCTACAACGGTTCCCTGGTCGCACACTGCTCGTCACCCACGACCCACTCGACGCCATGGTCCTCGCAGACCGCCTGGTCATCGTGGAGAACGGTCGCGTCGTCCAGGAGGGCCGACCCACCGAGATAGCCCGCCGTCCCCGCACTGACTACGTAGCCCAACTGGTCGGCCTCAACCTCTACCGAGGCACCGCCGCCGGCACCACAGTCAGCCTGACCGACGGCGGCACCATCACGCTCGCCGAACCCGCCACCGGCCCAGTCCACGTGGCCTTCCCGCCCACTGCCGTCAGCCTGTACGTCGAACCCCCATCAGGCAGCCCCCGCAACACGTGGCCCGCAGTAGTCACCGGCATAGAACAACACGCCCACACAGTCCGAGTCCGCCTAACAGCCACCCCCACCGGCCCAGCCGACCTCCTGGCCGACATAACCCCCGCCGCAGTAGCCGACCTCCACCTATCCCCCGGCCAACCCCTCCACGCCACCCTAAAAGCCACCGAAATCCACACCTACCCCAGCTAACCAACCCACCCGTGCTCAGCGGGACGCGAGCACAGGGATCTTCCAGAGCGTTGACTGGTCGTCGCGGTCGGTTCTCACAGCGGGACACTACTGAAGGGGCAGCCGAAATCAGGGGGCGTCGACTGGTGTACAGGGAGGGTGGGTGGGCGTTTGCTGGAGGCGGGATGCCGCGGATGTCGCCGTGGTGATCGTGTGTGGGTGGGAAGGGTGCCGGTGGGGTCGGCATCGTGTCGGCGGAGTTGCCTGGTTCGCGCTCTGGCCGGAATGAGGTGCCCGGGCCGGCGAACGGGTTCGCTGCCGGGGATAGAACCACGAATGGGGAGGACCGATGCGCAGGTTCGCGCTGGTGGTCGGACTCGTCGTCGCGCTCGTGCTGGGGTCGGTGTCGTCGGCGATGGCCGCCAATCCTGATGTCAATCACTTCAGCTTCACGGAGTCGTCCACCGAGGGCAACTTCTGTGGCACCGGCGAGGCGGTGGACGTCACCGTCTCCGTCACGGGCACGGTGTTCCTTGCACCCAACCAGCCGGTCGGCACCCGCAGCGTCTCGGAGGTCAAGGTCACGTACACGAACCCGGACACCGGCGCCACCGTCGTCCGGCGCGCGGCCGGGCTGGTCTCCGACACGCTCGTCGCGGGCGACCCGGACGGCGTGCACACGCTCGAGTTCGTCGTCAGCGGGTTGTCCGGGATGCTGCGCACCGCCGACGGCGTCGTCCTCCTGGGCGCGGGCAACATCGTCTTCCGCGAGACCTTCGACGGCGACGAGCTCATCGGCAGGGAGATCCTCGTCAACCGGGGACCGCACCCGAACCTCGAGTCCGACCTGGCCCTGTTCTGCGCCGTCATGACGGAGGCTCTGGGACTGAGCTAGCCGATCGCACGAGTAAGGTGCGGCGAAGTTACGGCCTGTGATCTCACCGGCATCAATTGACATGGTGTAACAGCAGGTTCCACGCTCAGAGCGCGCAGTCCAGTAACGAAGAGTGTTTAGTTACTCACTCGTAGTATGTGGGTTCTTCACATCAGAGTGATGACATCGTGCACTACGACGACCCCCGGTGGGGTGCCCAAGATGTGCGGGGCACCACGGAAGGGGGGTCGGACGGTTATGCGTGACGGAGCGCAGGAGAGTTACGAGTTCTATTGCCTGGCGGATCGGACGTTCTACGAGACGCCGGCCAATCGTGGTGCTCAGCATCCGGATTTCGCGCTGTGTGCGCGGGAGGTTCCGGCCGGCTGGCAGCATGTCCCGGGCGAGACCTGGATGCACTACGCGCCCAGCGATCTGCAGCTGCCGCAGCAGGGCTGGAAGATCCATGTGAGCGCCCGGCTGGCCGATGTGGAGCGGACGCTCGAGGCCGTCTGGGAGTACTGCGTGCCGCGCGGCATCGCGTTCAAGTTCCTGCGCAACGAGCCCGTGCTGGTGATGGTCAACTCGAAGTCCGCGCCGCGTGGTTCGAGCGGCAAGCTGGTGACGATCTACCCGGCGGACGAGACGCAGCTGGAGCTGGTCCTCAAGGAGCTCGACGACGTCCTCGAGGGTGTCGAAGGCCCTTATATTCTGAGCGATCTGCGCTACCGCAACGGTCCGCTGTTCGTCCGGTACGGCGCGTTCGTGAGCAGGTTCTGTCTCTCGCCGACCGGTGAGCGGGTGCTCGCCCTCGAGGACGATCAGGGCCGGCTCGTTCCCGACCATCGCAGTCCGACCTTCTCGGTGCCGCCGTGGATCACGCTGCCGGCGTTCCTGCAGCCGCATCTCGACGCGCGCAACGCGGTCACCACCAACGACCTCGCGTACACGATCGACGGTGTCATCCAGTTCTCCAACGGCGGCGGCGTGTACCTCGGCCACCACAACGAGACCGGCGAACGCGTTGTCCTCAAAGAGGGCCGTCCGTACGCCGGTCTCGACATGGCCGGCCGGGACGCGGTCGCCCGGGTCAGCCACGAACGCAACATCCTCGAGCAGCTCGACGGCCTGGACGTCGTACCGAGGACGCATGACTATCTGCAGCTCGGTGAGCATCACTTCCTCGTGCAGGAGCACATCGATTCGGTGTCCCTGCAGCGAGAGTTGGTACGGCGCTATCCCCTGACCCACCCGGATGCGACCGACGCCGAGAAGGCGGAGTACGCCGAGTGGGCCACCGCCATGGTCGCAAAGGTCGAGGATGCGGTCGGGCAGCTGCACGGTCGCGGAGTCGTGTTCTGCGACCTGCACCCGGACAACGTTCTGCTCGACGGCGACGGCCGGCTGACCCTGATCGACTTCGAGGTCGCGACCCGGGCCGAGGACAAGGCGCGGTCGACACTCGCCCACCCGGGCTACGCGGCACCGCCGGATCGTCAGGGTGTCGACGTGGACCGGTACGCGCTCGCGTGCGTCGCGCTCGGCGTGTACGCCCCGCAGGCAACGATCCTGCTGAATCTCCACCCCGGCAAGGCGCACCAGCTCGCCGACATGATCACCGAGACGTTCCCGGTGCCCAGAGCAACGATCGACGAAGCGGTTCGGACCATCTGTCCCAACCAGACGAACGACCTGGCCGACGTCCCGCTGCCCGGCAAGGCTGAGTGGTCCGACGTACGCGAAGCACTCACGAGGTCCATCGTCGCCAGCGCGACGCCCGAGCGGACCGACCGGCTGTTCCCCGGCGACATCGCGCAGTTCCGCGACGGCGGCGGCATCGACATCGCGACCGGCGCGGCGGGCGTCCTGTACGCACTCGCGAAGACCGGCGCCGGGCGCTTCCCCGAGTACGACGACTGGTTGCGCAAGCGCAGCCTGGACACGGAGACCGGGCCCGGACTGTACGACGGTTTGGCCGGTGTAGCGCACGTGCTCGACGAGCTCGGGTACCGCCAGGACGCATTGGACCTGGTCGACCGCACTCTCGCCGACGACTGGAGCTCCCGCGAGCTCGGACTGCATTCCGGGCTCGCCGGCATCGGCCTGAACCTCTTGCACTTCGACACCGAGCCGGCCCTGCGAGCCAAAGCGGTCAGGGTGCTCGATCTGGTCGCTGACCGGCTCGGCGACGTGAACGACGTACCGGAGATCAGTGGCGGTCAGCATGCGCGGGCCGGGTTGATGTACGGATCGTCGGGACCGGCGCTGTTGTTCCTGGAAGCGTACGAGCAGCTCGGCGACACAGGTCTGCTCGACCTGGCCGAGATCGCACTCAGGCAAGATCTGAAACGAACCGTCCAGACCGACGACGGCATGCGTCAGGTCAACCAGGGCTGGCGGACGCTCCCCTACCTCGAGGAGGGATCAGCGGGCGTCGCGCTGGTCCTCGAGCGGTATCTGCGCCATCGCCCCTCCGAAGAGCTCGAGACCGTTCGAGCTGAGCTCCAGCGAGTGACGCACTGCTCCTACTACGTCCAGCCCGGCCTGTTCATGGGTCGCGCCGGTCTGCTCCTGACCGCCGCCGCACTCGGCGAGGAGCAGGCAACGGTCGACGACCTGGTGTACGGGCTCGGTTGGCACGCGATGCCGTTCAAGGGCGGTCTCGCGTTCCCCGGAAACCAGTTGCTCCGTCTCTCGATGGACCTGGCGACCGGATCGGCCGGCGTCCTGCTGGCTCTGGGAACCGCGCTGCACGACGCGCCGGTGTCCCTCCCGTTCCTCGGACCTCCCCAGTGGTCCGAGTCCATGTCCCGACGATCTGCACCTAAGGAGGTGTAACAAACATGGCACTTCTCGACCTTCAGGGTCTGGAGACCCCGGGCTACGGCGGCGGCCACCACCACGGTGGTTCCACGCTGACCGTGCTGGGCTGCGCTTCGCAGCGCCCGAGCAACCTGAGCCTTCTGCTCTGCCACTGATCGGTCCCTGGGCAACCAGGTTCTGAAGGCCCTGGGTGGGCGGCAATTCCCACCCAGGGCCGAACCTGCATTCAGCCCGGTTCGCCGGACAGCCGAGCAGTCGGGCAATCGGGCCGCAGCGCTCGCCCGCTCGGCCCGTGCGCTCACCACAGCCTCGGCCCACCTTCTGATCGGAAGGAGTAATCCCGTGCAGTCCTATCCATGCGCCGAGCGGCTCCCGCTCGTGGAGCAGGTGCACGGCCACCCCGTCGCGGACCCGTACCGCTGGCTCGAGGACGCGACGTCCACCGAGACGCAGCGGTGGCAGGAGAGCCAGGACGAGCTCTGGCTGAATCACGCCGCCACTCTGACCGGCCGATTCCGGTTCCGCACCCGGGTGCAGTCCCTCTCGAACGTCGGCACTGTCTCGACCCCGACCTGGCGCGGCACCCGCTGCTTCACCCTCCGCCGCAGCCCCGGCCAGCAACATCCCGTCCTGTACGCCGACGAAGCGATCCTCGTCGACCCGATGCAGCTCGACCCGACCGGTCTCACCACGCTGGACAGTTGGCAACCATCCCCCGACGGCAGCCTGATCGCGTTCCAGGTCTCCCGAGGCGGGAACGAGCAGTCCGTCCTCCACGTCCTCGACGTGACCACCGGACAGCTGGTCGACGGCCCGATCGACGGCTGCCGCTACTCCCCGATCGCCTGGCTCCCGGACGGAAAGTCCTTCTACTACGTGCGTTTCCGCCAGGTACGACGCCACACCCTCGGCAGCAGCGACGACACCACGGTCCTCGCCGACGAAGCGTCGTACGGGCTGGAGATCAGCAATGACGGTCGCTGGCTGACGATCTCAGCGGTCCGCGGTACGGCGAACGACCTCTGGCTGGCCGACCTCAGCACCGATGAGCCGCCCACGCCGGTCCAGCAAGGCGTCGACGCGCTCACCGTGATGTCCGTCGGCCCCGACGGCCGCCTGTACGTCGTCACCACGAAGGGCGCCCCGACCGGCCGGATCTGCATCGGCGATCCCGCCATCCCGCGTGTCTGGCACGAGTACATCAGCCCGGACGCACCGCTGACCGGCCTCGCGATCCTCGACGACGTACTGCTCGTCAGCACCACCAGCGAGATCGAAGTTCACAATCGCGCGACCGGCAAGCGGATCGGCGCAGTCGACCTGCCCGGCGTCGGCTCGATCGGCTCCCTGACCGCTCGCCCGGACGGCGGAAGCCAAGCCTGGTTCAGCTACACCGACAGCGTCACGCCATCGGCCGTCTACTGCTACGACGACACAACCGGCCGTACGACGCTCTGGTCGCAAGCGCCCGGCTCGACCGCGGAGGCCAAGTCGCACCAACTGACCTGCACCGCGCCTGACGGGACCGAGCTCCACCTCCTCGCAATCGCCAAGCCGGGCGACCGCGGACCGCGTCCGACGATCCTCTATGGGTACGGCGGTTTCGGCCAAGCACTCACCCCGACGTACTCAGCATTCACCCTCGCGTGGGTCGAGGCCGGCGGCGTCTTCGTCACAGCCACCCTCCGAGGAGACGGCGCCTCCCACCAAGACGGCACCCTCGACCAGAAGCAGAAGGTCTTCGACGACTTCATCGCCGCGGCCGAGCACCTGATCGCGGAAGGCTGGACCACGCCGGACCAGCTCGCGCTCTGTGGTGAGTCGAACGGCGGCCTGCTCGTCGCCGCCGCGCTGACCCAACGCCCGGAGTTGTTTGCGGCTGCGGTCTGCTCAGCGCCGTTGACCGACATGGTCCGATACGAGCTGTCCGGGATGGGCAAGCGTTGGGTGCCGGAGTTCGGGACCGCAAAGGATGCAACGCAGTTCGAGAACCTGCTGTCGTACTCGCCGTACCACCGAGTCGTCGATGGCGTGAAGTACCCGGCCGTGCTGTTCACTGTGTTCGGCAACGACACCCGTGTGGATCCCTTGCACGCAAGGAAACTCACCGCAGCGCTTCAGCACGCAACCGACAGTCCACGCCCGGTGCTCTTCAGACTCGACCCGGATGCAGGTCACGTGACCGCGTCAGCCGGCAAGGGAATCAGCCTCGCGGCCGACATGCTCGCCTTCGTCGCCGAGCAGACCGGGCTGGACTCATGATCACCTTCGGATCGGTGGTCAAGCACGGCCGGGGCTGGTTGCCACTGATCGGGTTGAACGCCCTGATCGGCAGCAGTGTCACCCTCGCCCTGCCGACAATCCTCGGCCGTTCGGTCGACTCGATCGTCGCCGGAACTGGCTACACCCAATGGCTGATCGCAGCCGCGGGACTCATCGCGCTCGGTATCGCGGCCAGCCTCATCGACGCCTTCGCCGGCGCCGCCTGTGTCGCCGAAACCACCGCCTGGTTGCGACACCGCCTGGTCAAACAGATCGTCCACGGCGGACCGGAGGGCACCCGCGACTTCGAGACCGGTGACCTGGTCACCCGTGTCTCCGCGAACGCGACCGACGCCGCCCAGTCCGGACCGGCCGCCGTCACCGCGATCGCCGCCATCGCTCCGCCTCTTGGAAGCCTCGTCCTACTGGCGGTGATCGATCCCTGGCTCGCCGCGGCCTTCTTCGGCGGCGTGCTGCTCGTGATCGCGGTCCTCTGGACCTTCGCCCGACGTACGGCGGACGTCAGTCTCGCGTACCAGGAGACGCAGGGCCGCATCGCCTCGCTCCTGTCCGAATCGCTCACCGGCATCCGCACGATCACCGCCGCTGGTACGACGTCCCGCGAGGAGCGGCGCATCCTCGGTCTGCTGCCCGAGCTCCACAAACACGGCGTCGTCACCTGGCGCATCCTGGCCCGATCCGGCGCACAGGCCGCGGTCGTCGGTCCGCTCGTGCTGGTCGCCGTACTGGCTGTCGGTGGTCTCCAACTCGTGTCCGGCCGGATCACGGCCGGCGAACTCTTCGCCGCTTCCCAGTACGCGGTACTCGGCGCCGGCCTGGGCAACCTGACCGGCGTGATCGGGGAGATCGCCCGAGCCCGCGCCGGTGTGCACCGGGCGGCTGAGGTGTTGTCGACGGAAACCATCGCGTATGGGACGTTGCCGATTCCGAGCGGCCCTGGTCAGCTGACGTTCGACGGTGTCAGCGTGGTCGCCGGCGGGAATGTCCTGCTGAACAACGTGACTCTCGATCTGCCCGGTGGTGCAACCGTGGCCGTCGTCGGTCCGAGCGGTGCCGGGAAGTCGGTGCTCGCCGCGGTCGCCGCGCGGCTGCGTGACCCGTCGAACGGTCAGGTGTCGCTGGACGGCGTACCGCTGCAGGCTGTCAGCCGACGGGCGCTGCGCAGCGCGGTCGGGTGCGCGTTCGAACGCCCGCAACTCGTCGGACGGACGATCGGTGAGGCGATCGACCCGAAGGCCGTCAGCCCGGTGCGGACGTTGGCGGCCGCGCGCGCTACGCATGCGCACGACTTCGTCAGCCGGCTGCCCGACGGGTACTTCACTTCGTTGCGCAAGGCACCGATGTCCGGAGGTGAGCGGCAACGGCTCGGCCTGGCCCGCGCCTGGTCGGCGAGCCGTCTGCTGGTGCTGGACGACGCGACCTCGAGCCTCGACACCGCGACCGAACTGCAGATCAGCCGCACCCTCACCGAGGACCGGCACCACCGCACCCGGCTCATCATCACTCACCGCTCAGCGACCGCCGCCCGCGCCGATCTCGTCGTCTGGCTCGACCGCGGCCAGGTGCGCGCCGTCGCCCCGCACGCCGACCTCTGGCAGAACTCCTCCTACCGCGAGGTCTTCGGTTGAGACGCGAACTCTCGTACGGCGCCGGCGCACTCCGGAACCGCTCGACCCTGAAGCTGGTCGCGTGGTCGATTCCGGAGATCCTGCCGACCGCTGTGTACGGGATCGCAGTCGCGCGAGCAACGGACAACTTCCTCGCCGGGCACGCCTGGCACGGCATCGCCTGGCTTGGCGGACTGATCGCGGCCGCGTGCTTGGGCTCGGCCGGCGCGAAGCAGGTCTACGGCCGGCTCGGCGATCTGGTCGAGCCCGTCCGAGACGATCTGGTACGACGAGTTGTCGCCAACGCACTGCGCACCGGTGACGACAGTGCCGTGGCCCGGTTGAACCGCCAGGTGGAGATCGTCCGGGACACCTTCGCCGGCCTGGTCCTGGTGATCCGCAGTTTCGCTGTCACGTTGTTCGGCGTCCTGGCTGGACTGTTGTCGTTGGCGCCGATGGTCGCGGCGTTCGTCGTACCGCCGTTCCTGCTCGGTTTCGCGTTGTCGCTGGCAGTGTTGGGGATGGCGGCGGATCGGGTCCGGGCGTCGCTGCAGGCGGACGAGGAGCTGGCGGCCTCGGCCGGGATGGTGTTCGGCGGCGTACGGGACATCACGGCGACCGGGACCGAGGAGTACGCCGAGAAACTGGTCGGCGAACCGATCGAGGCGCACGCGACAGCGGAGCGCGCATTGGCCAAGGTCGCGGCTCTCCGGACACTGTGTTTCGCGGTTGGTGGATGGTTGCCGTTGCTGATCCTGCTGGCGATCGGGCCGTGGCTGGTTGGGCGCGGGATGAGCACCGGCACGCTGCTCGGTGGGCTCACGTATGTGCTGATCGGTTTGCAGCCCGCGCTCAATACGGTGCTTAGTGCGTTGGGTGACAGCGGTCTGCGGTACGTGATCACGCTCGGGCGGATCCTCGACACGGCGGCGCCGGCGGAGCGGCCGAGGCGGGTCGACGTGGTGCATGGGTATCAGGTGCGGATGCGTGGGCTGACCTTCGCCTACGGACCCAACGCCGAGCCGGTGCTCGACAACCTCGAGCTGACAGTGGCCGAGGGCGAGCATCTCGCGGTCGTCGGGCCGAGCGGGATCGGCAAGTCGACGTTGGCCGGGTTGGTCTGCGGGATGCTCAGACCAACCGGTGGCCGTTTACTGCTGGGCGACGTACCACCTGCTGATCTGACCACGGAGCGGTTGGCGGCGACGCGGGTGCTGATTCCGCAGGAGGCGTATGTGTTCAGCGCTTCGGTGCTGGACAACCTGACCTATTTGTTGCCTGATGCAACAGCACTGGAGGTTGCGGAGGCGGTCGAGGCGGTCGGGGCGGGCGCGTTGATCGAGCGGATCGGCGGTTTGGCCGCAGTGGTGAAGCCAGGTGAGTTGTCGGCCGGGGAACGCCAGTTGATCGCGCTCGTTCGTGCATACCTGTCACCGGCGCCTCTCGTCGTACTCGATGAGGCGACCTGCTTCCTGGATCCGGAAGCTGAGCGGCGGGCCGAGGAGGCCTTCGCCAAACGCGGCGGCACGCTGATCGTGATCGCGCACCGGATCAGCTCAGCCCTTCGGGCGCGGCGCACCCTGGTCCTGGACGGCAACAAGGCGACCGTCGGAACGCACGCCATGCTGATGCGCACGTCCCGCCAATACCGCGAACTCCACGGCCACTGGACACCTTCTCAGCAGAGTCAGATCCAGCCGGCGTCCTGAGCCTTCCGGATCGCCTCGATCCTGCTCCGCGCGCCGGTCTTGGCAAGGATGCGGGACAGATAGTTGCGAACTGTTCCGGCACTCAAGCTCAGGGTGCGGGCGATCTCCTGCGCGGTGGCCCCGGTGGTGGTCTGCCGGAGTACCTCACACTCGCGATCGGTCAGCGGATTGTCACCGGCCTTCAACGCAGCGACAGCGAGGCGTACGTCGACCACCGGCAAACCCTTCGCCACGTCGCGAACCGCCTGTACCAGTTGGTCTATCGTCGCATCCGTCGCGATCAGGCCGATCCGCGGAGCCTGCTTCACCAGGGCCAGGCTCGTCGCGGCGATCGCCTCGTGATCGATCAGGACAAGGACGCCGGGGCCGGTCAGTTTCCGGCACAGGTCCTCGATCCGGATCCGCCCAGGCAGTTGTGGATCGAGCAGCACGACATGCGGCCGGCGCCCGGCCACGTGCAGGACGTCCTCCGAGCGGTCGAGCTCGGCCACCACGTCCAGATCGTTCTCCCTTGCCAGCACCGCGGCCAGTGCACCACGCACCAACGTGCCGCGATGGCCGAGAGCCACTCGGATCACCGCCATGCCCCCATCACATCCGTCGCCTCATCGACCGCCCCCCAGCAGCCCGGGCGGCGGTGCCCGTGCTTCATCAACGACTCAACCGCCCAGATGACACGCCGACATCGGGAAACCGGTCGGTTGCAGGTGTTCACGAGGGTGGAAACCGGGTTGTTTCGAGCGTTTGACTACCCCTGGTGCGCGACGCTCAAACAAGGGCGTTCGGAACGGGAAACCGTTCTGTTGTTGGGGTTTCGGTACGTCAAGGGGAAGAAAAAACCGGGGCAGATTCGGTGAATGGTCTTGCGCTCCGGGCCGAGGTCGCACAGGATGACTCAGGTCGTGCCGTTACCGTGGCGTGACCATTCGGACGCTGTCCTGTGACCTGCCCGGATGCCCCTCCCCTGCACGGGGGGCCTGGTGAGTTCCACCATGCCCAAGCTCACGAGGAGCGCACTACTGATGTCCAAAGCCCGACATGCGCGCCCCCGGCGAACGACTCGCCGGGTGGCTCGGACCCTCTCCATTGCCGGTCTCGGGGCCGGTATCACCGCCGCAGGCGCGGGCGCGGCGTTCGCGACCGACTACACGGTCAAGCCCGGCGACACCCTCTCGGAGATCGCTCAGGCCAACGGTGCCGACTGGCGCGAGCTGGCCAAGATCAACAACCTGAAGGACCCCGATCTGATCCTGATCGGGCAGACCCTGACGCTGGACGGCGTGAAGAAGGCCACCGCCCCGCGCAAGGTGACCACCAAGAAGACCGAGACCAAGAAGGTCCGGAAGACGACCGAACGCAAGGCCCGCACCAGCCGCTCCGACGACCGCCCCTCGACGAGCGTCAGCATGAGTGCCGCCTGGCGGAAGGTCGCTCAGTGTGAGTCCAGTGGCAACCCGCGCGCGGTGAACCCGGCCGGCTACTACGGGCTCTTCCAGTTCGACCTGCAGACGTGGCGCAGCGTCGGCGGCAGCGGCAACCCGGCGAAGGCGTCCGCGGCCGAGCAGCTGATGCGCGCGAAGAAGCTGTACGCCCAGCGCGGCGCCCAGCCGTGGCCGGTGTGCGGCCGCTACCTCCGCTGACACCCTCCAACCGGTTCGGTGCGGCGGTAGACCGTCCTCCCGCCGCGCCGACCGGCCCTCACAGCAACAACACGTAGCACCGCTGTGCCCACCTGACGTTTGGCGCCTCCCACCCCTCGTGGCGGGTGAGTGCGCGACTCATCCGCGATCGCGACCGGGTGGGAGGCACCAGACGTCAGGTACGCGTGAGGACGAGCATTTCGTTGGCGCCTGCCTGGAACTCGTAGGGGACCTTGCGGATCTCCCAGGTGACGCCTTCGAGAGTTTCCAGCAGTTCGGGGAGGTAGGGCACCGGATCACCGGCTCCCTGCATGACCAACGGGAAGATGCGGACCTCGTGGTTGCTGACGCGGATCAGCTCGCGCAGCGACGCAAGATGCCAGTCCCGGTCGCACTTGTCGGCCCAGGTGAACAACAGGTGTGAGCACAGCACCAGCTCGAATCGCCTGTCCCCGAAGGGCAGTTCCGGCAGCCCCGCCGCGACATAACGCTCGGGTGCCACCGCCACATCCTGCAGGAAGGCGTCGGCCGCCTCGATCCTGAACTGGTCCTTCCGCTCCGGCGATCCGTACCAGTGCCAGACGAAGCTCCCCGCGTGCTCGTCGACGATCCCGGCGGTCGCCGGCAGGCTTCGCCGTACCGTGTCCACCAGTTCGGCCGGCTCGAGCTCGTACGCCGGATCGGCGGCGATCGCGTCGACGCCGCGGGCGGCGGCTTCGGCGGTGAAGCTCGCACCGCCCGCACAGCAGTCGAGGATGGAGTCGGGGAGTTCGGTCAGGTCGAACATCGCTTCGTACTCGGCGTACGAGCGAGAGGTCACCAGCACGGGTCTTACCTTTCGACGGTTGTCTTCCGGTGCAACCGGCGATCGAGGGTGGTGGCCCCAGCCGCCAGAGCCAGGAACAGTACCGCGACCAGCAGACAGTTCAGCAGCACCCGTGGATAACCGTGCTCGGCGACATCGACGAACGGGTACGGATAGAACCCGACGAACTCGCCGCGGATCAGCGTGAACACCAGCCACAGCAGCGGGAACACGAGCGACCAGGCGACGATGCGCGGATCGGTCCGCCCACGCGGCCCGAACAGCAGCCAGCCCAGTACGCCGGCCACCGGCGTCGCCGTGTGCAGCAAGAAGTTCGCGACCGCGGCCCACCCGGACAGATCGTCCAGCGGAGCAAGCGACACGTGGTAGACGATCCCGGTCACCGCGATGCACAGAACGCCGTTGAGCCGCAACGTCCGGAAGAGCGTGCTCCGCGGCCTATCCGGAGACAGGGCCAGCATCAACGCGGTCCCGCCGAGCAGCAGGTTCGACTGGATCGTGAAGAACGCGAACACGTTGAACACCCGCTCCGGGTTGTCCGGGAAGAACCCCTCGTTCCCGTTCGCCGTCACGATCAACTGCACCACGATCCCCACCGCCACGAGCAGCGCCGTCAGCCCCGCCCACCCACGCCCCGTAGTCGTCATAACCGCAATCTACGGCCCCCGACCGCCGTACCCGGGGATGTCGAAAGCCCGACTTTGTGCACGGTGTGCGTACGGCGAGGGGCGCATCTGGTGCACAAAGTCGCGGTCAGGCGTTCTGCTTCTCGCGGGGCTCGGCGCCGGTGAAGGTGTAGCTGAAGGAGACGATGGCGTCGATGCCGAGGACGATGGTCCAGGTCCACGCGGGGCCGAGGAGGGCGTCGTACCCCTGGCCGGAGAGGAGGCCGAGGGCGAGCATGATGCCGGAGCCGACGACGTACGCGAGCAGGTGGCGGTACCAGCCCGCGCGCTCGCGGCGGGCCCGCTCCGGACCACCCTTCGGCGGCGTCACCGGACGGGGCGCACCAGCCAGGTAGTGCGCGGCCCATTTGTCCGCCCACTTCAGCGTCTGGTGACCGAAGCCAACGCTGACGCCGATGAAGATCGCGGCCAGGGAGTGCTTGAACGACGGCGCACCACCACGCTGGATGTCGATCACGCTGGCGACCAGCATCACCACGTCGACCAGCGGTACGCCGGCCAGCAGCACCATCCCCACCTTCGGCAGCCGGAGCAGGTAGCGCGTCGTCATTCCGGCGGCGAGCAGGACCCAGAAGCCGATCTCACACGCGGCGATCACAGCGAGCAGCACAGCGGTTCACCCTCCCGAGATTTATTCAGTACGACCGTGTCACAAAACGACTCTAACACGGCTGTGCTAAAAAGGGCACATGCCGAAGATCGTCGACCACGAGACCCGTCGCGAGGAGATCGCCGAGGCGCTCTGGCGGGTGGTCCGCCGGGACGGGATCCGGGCCGCCTCGGTCCGGACCATCGCCGCCGAGGCCGGCTGGTCCGCGGGCTCCGTCCGCTACTACTTCCCCGACCAGGCGGGACTGCTCAGTTTCGCGATGGACCTGGTCACTCGCCGGGTGACCGAGCGGGTCAGCGCGCTGAACCCGAAGGGCAACGCGACCGCGGTCGCGTTGCGCTACCTCGAAGAGGCGCTGCCGCTCGACGCCAACCGCCGTGCCGAGTTCGACGTCTGGATGGCCTTCATGGCCCAGGCGCAGGTGGAGTCGGACGGCGGCAGCCTGCACGAACACGTGGACAAGGTGCACGACGGACTGCGTTCCCTGTGCGAATCCCTGTTGCAATCCCTGGCCGATTCCGGCGCGCTCCGGGAAGATCTCGAACTCCGCCGGGAAATCGAGCGTTTGCATGCCCTGATCGACGGCCTCGCCCTGCATGCGGCGATCCAGCCGGAGCGCACCACCCCGGCCCGGGTGCGGCAGATCCTGCGGCATCACATCGAGACCCTGATGGCCTGAAAGCCCTTACAAACTGGGCTTTGTCGAGAAGAATCGCCGTGACCGGACTAAAACCTTGTCCCGCGTGGCACGATCACCTGCATGGAGTCCGAGGGGGTGCTCGTCGTCAGTGGAATCATGGCGGCCGGGAAGTCGACGGTGTCGCAATTGTTGGCCGAGAGATTCCAGTACGGCGTCCATCTCCGCGGCAATGTCTTCCGCCGGATGATCGTCAGCGGACAGGCCTCGATGGCCGACGACAGCGCCGAGGCCCAGCGGCAACTCCGGTTGCGCTACCGGCTCGCGTGTCAGGCCGCCGACGGGTACGCCGACGCCGGCTTCACCGTGGTTCTCCAGGACGTCGTGATCGGCGAACTGCTGCGTGAGTTCCTCGACGGAATCCGGACCAGACCGCGCTATCTCGTCGTACTCACGCCACGCCCCGAGGTCATCTCGAGCCGGCTCGGCGGGGCGCATCACCTGGTCGACGAGCTCGACTACGAGCTGCACGCGTTCAGCCCGCGCCGCGGTCTGTGGCTCGACAACTCCGACCTCTCCGCGCCGGAAACCGTCGACGCCATCCTCGGCCGCCTCGACGAGGCGCGCTTCGACTGAGGTCCGCTTCGATTGGGGTCCGGTTCGACTGGGGTCCGGTTCGACTGCGATCCGGCGCCGCGCAAGGGGCTGACCAAACAGGCTACTCAGGGGTAGTTTGGCTGGATGGCGACCACTGTACGGCGGACCTCGTGCAACCTGTGTGAAGCGATCTGCGGTGTGCTCGTGACGGTCGAGGACGGCCGCGTCACCGACATCCGCGGCGACGAGTCGGATCCTCTCTCCCGCGGTCACATCTGCCCGAAGGCAGTGGCACTGCGCGATCTCCAGGACGACCCGGACCGGTTGACCACGCCGGTACGACGTACCGCCGACGGCTGGCAGGAGATCGGCTGGGACGCGGCGTACGACCTGGTCGTCTCGAAGCTCACCGAGATCCAGCGGCAGCACGGCCGGAACGCGGTCGGCATCTACCTCGGCAACCCGAACGTGCACAGCCTCGGCGCGCTGACCCACATGCCGACGATGGTGAAACAGCTGAGGACCAGGAACCGGTTCAGCGCCACCTCGGTCGACCAGCTTCCGCACATGCTCGCGTCGTACCTGCTCTACGGGCATCAGCTGATGATCGCGGTCCCGGACATCGACCGGACGTCGTACCTGCTGATGCTCGGCGCCAACCCGCTCGCCTCGAACGGCAGCATGATGACCGCACCCGGTTTCGGCCGGCGGCTCAAGGAGGTGCAGAAGCGCGGCGGCAAGGTCGTCCTCATCGATCCCCGGCGGACCGAGACTGCCGCGGTCGCTGACGAGCACCACTTCGTCCGGCCCGGGACCGACGCGGCCTTCCTGCTCGCGCTCATCCACCAGGTGATCGCCGACGGGCATGCGCGGACGGCGTCGTACGTCGATGGTCTCGAGGCGGTCGAGCAGGCGGTCGAGCCGTGGACCCCCGAACGCGCGGCCGGTATCACCGGGATCGAGGCGGACGTGATCCGGCGGATCGCGACAGAGTTCGCGACCGCTGACCGGGCGGCCTGTTACGGACGCGTCGGGGTGTCGACGCAGCAGTTCGGGGCGGTGTGTCAGTGGGCGATCCAGGTGCTGAACATCATCACCGGGAACCTCGACCGACCCGGCGGGACGATGTTCCCGCGGCCGGCCGTGCCCGCCCTGCTCGGTCTCGGACGCGGGCACATGGGGGTGTGGAAGAGCCGGGTCCGTGGGCTGCCGGAGTTCGGCGGTGAGCTGCCGGCGTCGACGATGGCCGAGGAGATCCTGACGCCCGGCGACGGCCAGATCCACGCGATGGTGACGATCGCCGGCAACCCGGTGCTGTCGACGCCGAACGGCCGCAAACTCGACGAGGCCCTGGACACACTGGACTTCATGGTCGCCATCGACCCGTACATCAACGAGACCACCCGGCACGCCGACGTGATCCTGCCGCCGGCTCCGCCACTCGAGCGCGACCACTACGACGTGATCTTCCACCAGCTCGCCGTACGCAACACGTCCCGCTGGAACGACGCCGTACTGCCGAAGCCGCCACAGGCTCGGCACGACTGGGAGATCTTCCGCGATCTCGCGCTGAGATTGCTGAGCGGTACGCCGATGAGTCGCCGGAAGGTGATGGTGTCGGCGCGGATGCGGATGTCGCCGCGCCGGATCGTCGACGTCGGACTGCGGATCGGGCCGTACCGGCTGTCGCTGCGCAAACTGCGGAAGACGCCGGGCGGGATCGACCTCGGACCGCTGCAGCCGGCGCTTCCCGGGGCGCTCCATCACAAGACCAAGCGGATCGACCTCGCCCAGCGGATGATCCTCGACGATCTCCCCCGACTGGAATCGCTGGCCACCGGGTACGACGGCGAGCTGCTGCTGATCGGCCGCCGGCATCTGCGCAACAACAACTCGTGGATGCACAACTCGGCCCGGCTGGTGAAGGGCAAGCCGCGGCACCAGCTGCTGATGAACCCGGACGACCTGGCCAAGCGCGAGCTGACCGACGGCCAGCTGGTCAACGTGAGCTCGGCGGCCGGCACCGTCGCGGTAGAGGTTGCCGCGAGCAACGACATGATGCCGGGCGTGGTCAGCCTGCCGCACGGCTTCGGTCACGGCCGGGCGGGCGCCCGGTTGACGGTCGCGAACCAGGTCGCCGGACCGAGCGCCAACGACGTCACCGACGCCGACTTCACCGACACCATCGCCGGCACCGCCGCCCTCAACGGCGTCCCCGTCACCGTCACCGCCTGCTCACCCTGACATTACGTCCGAAGAAGTGTGGCCTATAACCCACACTTCTTCGGACGTTGTGAGTCAGGTCGGGGGTGGGCCGGAGCTGTCTCGGATGATGAGGAGTGGGGTGGAGTAGAGGTGGGGTTGGGGGCGGGCGCCTTCGAGTAGGTCGAGGAGGCGGCAGGCGACGGCGGCGCCGTACGCGATGATGTTGTGGCTCATCGCGGTCAGGGTCGGATGCGTGTGCCGGCACAGCGTCGAGTCATCCCAGGCGACCAGCGTGACGTCGTCGGGCGACCGCAGTCCGAGCTCCTGTACGACGGCCAGGCCGGCGACCGCCATCAGGTCGTTGTCGTAGATGATCGCGGTCGGCCGAACGTCGGCGGTCAGCAGGGCACGCGTCGCCGCGTCGCCTTCCTCGGCGGAGAAGTCGGTGTGCACGACCTGGACGTCGAGGTTCAGCCGGCGGCTCGCGGTCGCGAACGCCTTGTCCCGAATCCAGACGTGGCCGTGTTCCGGCGTACCGGCGACGCGGGCGACCGCGCGATGCCCGAGGGACGCGACGTGCTCGACCGCGGCGTTCATCGCCGACGTCCCGTCGGTCCACACGCAGGTCATCCCGTCGGCGAGCGACGGATCGCCGACCAGTACGGCGGGGAGGCCGAGCTTGCGCAGCAACGGGATCCGCGGGTCGTCGACGCGCAGATCCACCACGATCACGCCGTCGACCCGGCGCTCCGCGGCCCACTTCCGGTACGTCGCCAACTCCTCGGGCAGATCCGCCACGACCTGGAGGGCGAGCGCGTACGACTTCCCGGCCAGCACGGACTCCACGCCACCGACGAAGCCCATGTAGAACGGTTCCTCACTCAAGGTTTTCGCGGTCCTGGCGAGGACGAGCCCGAACGTCTCGCTGCGCGCCGCAGACAGCTGCCGGGCGGCCCGGTTGGGCACCCACTCCAGCTCCTCGGCGACTTTCAGGACCCGCGCGCGGGTGGCCTCGGAGACCCCCGGCTGGTTGTTCAGCGCGTACGACACCGCGCCTTTGGAGACGCCTGCCCGACGGGCGATCTCCTTGATCGTGACTCGGGGCACGACGGCCTCCTTCGAAACGGGCGGCCGGACCGCTGACGGTCGGTCCGGAATCCTTCAGTGTGCGCCGATTTCTACGCCGTGTCATCACTCAACCGCAGAGAGTAATACTTTGATCAAATCCACAACCCCACACCTCGGGGGACAACCCCCAACCCGCGGGGGTTGGCCGCGGTGATTGGGGGTTGCCCACTGAGATTGGGGGTTGCCGCCTCAGGTGGGGGGTTGCCCGCTGGGGATCTGAGGGGGCAACCCCTCAGCTGAGGGGGCAACCTCGCCGGGCCCGCGGAGGCGGGGGGTTGTGACCGCCCAGTGGTTGGGCTGAGGGTGGTGGGGGTGGGGCCGATTGGGATACGGTTGCCGTCGTTACTTAACCGGTTCGGCAATCAAGTCGGCGTGGAGCCCAGGGCAGCGGGCGAGGCGTCGGCGACGAGGAGAAACCATGGTCGCAGTGGACAACCTGTCCCTCCAGTTGTACACGGTCCGGTCCAAGCTCGAGGAGGACTTCGACGCCACCCTGGCCCGGATCGCGGAGATCGGCTACACCAAGGTCGAGCCCTTCGGTGTCACCGCCTTCGCGGATCGCCTGGCCGAGGCGCTGCCCAAGTACGGCCTCTCGGCGCCCACCACGCACGCCGGCCTGCTGCGTGAGGACAGTGCCCCGATCTACGCCGCCGCCAAGCGGCTCGGGATCAGCACCGTCATCGACCCGTTCGTCGACCCGGCCCAGTGGCAGGCCGTGGACGACATCAAGGCCACCGCTGACGCCCTGAACAAGGCCGCCGTCGAGGCCGCCGACCACGGCATCACGGTCGGGTACCACAACCACCACTTCGAGCTCGAGTCGAAGGTGGACGGCGTGCACGCGCTCGAGATCCTGGTCGACAACCTGTCCGACGAGGTCATCCTCGAGGTGGACACCTACTGGGCCGCCGTCGGCGGTGCCGACGTACCGGCGCTGCTGGCCAAGTTCGGCGACCGGGTGAAGGCGATCCACGTCAAGGACGGCGACGGGACGTTGGACAACAAGGCCCAGGTTGCGGTCGGCGACGGCACCATCGCGGTCGCGGACATCCTGGCCGCGGTCCCGGCCGCGCTGCGCGTGGTCGAGCTGGACGACTTCAGCGGCGAGATCTTCGACGCGGTCGAGGGCAGCTACAAGTTCCTGACCGGAGAGGGCGCACCTGCATGAACGAGCGGAGCGAGTTCATCATCAAACACAGCGTGCTTCGTGCCTCATCGGCGCCCGGAGCGAAGCGAGGACGTCGATGAGTGCAGTCGGCGTAGGTGTGATCGGCGCGGGGGTCATCTCCGACGCCTACATCAAGAGCATGCAGAGTTTCCGGGATCTAGCCGTTGTCGCGATCGGCGACCTTCGGCCGGAGGCCGCGAAGGAGAAGGCCGAGCAGTACGGCATCGAGGCCCACGGGGGCCCCGAGGCGGTGCTGAGCAACCCGGACGTGGAGATCGTGGTCAACCTGACCATCCCGATCGCCCACGTCGAGGTCGCCCTGGCAGCGGTTGCCGCCGGCAAACATGTGTGGAGTGAGAAGCCGTTCTCGCTCGACCAGGAGAGCGGTCTGAAGCTGCTGTCCACCGCCCAGGACGCGGGTCTGCGGCTCGGCTGCGCACCCGACACCATCCTGGGGCCGGGCCTGCAGGAGTCGCGCCGGATCATCGAGCGCGGTGAGATCGGCCAGCCCCTGACCGCGCTGACCCTGATGCAGTCCCCCGGTCCGGAGTCCTGGCACCCGAACCCGGCGTTCCTCTTCCAGGAGGGCGCGGGTCCGCTCTGGGACATCGGCCCGTACTACCTGACCACGCTGGTCCAGCTGTTCGGACCGGTCGCGGCAGTGGCGGGGCTGGGGTCGAAGTCGCGGGAGAAGCGGACGATCGGGTCGGGTCCGCTCGCGGGCACCGACTTCGACGTGACCGTGCCGACGCATGTCAGCGCGATCGCGCGGTTCGAGTCGGGGCAGTCGTCGCAGAGCATCTTCAGCTTCGACTCGCCGTTGCCGCGGGCCGGGGTGGTCGAGATCACCGGCTCCGAGGCGACTCTCGCCGTACCGGACCCGAACCGGTTCGACGGGGAGATCAAGATCCGCCGCCGTGGTGCGGAGGACTGGGAGACGATCGCGAACACCGAGGCGTCGGCCGAGCGCGGCACCGGAGTGCTGGACATGGCCCGGGCGATCCGGGAGAACCGGCCGCATCGGGCCACCGGCGCACTGGCGTTCCACATCGTCGACGTGATGGCCTCCATCACCGACTCCATCGACACCGGCGCATTCGTCGACGTCACCAGCACGGTCGAGGTCGCGGCGATCCTGCCGGACGACTGGGACGTGCACGCGGCCACCCTGTGACATCACTACTGCTGGATCCCCGGCGAACCGTCGTGTTCGCCGGGGATTCCGTCACCGACTGCGGTCGCCGGACCGACCCCGAAGGCCTCGGCAACGGGTACGTACGGGACCTGTACGACGACCTCGCGCCGCGCCGGCCGCGGATCGTCAACGCCGGGATCAGCGGCAACCGTGCCGTCGACCTGGTCCGCCGGTGGTCCACCGACGTACTCGCGCACGAGCCGTCATTGGTGTCGATCCTGATCGGCATCAACGACACCTGGCGCCGGTACGACGAGGACGACCCGACCACGACCGAGTCGTTCGAGGCGTCGTACCGGGCGCTGCTGGATCCGCTCACGTGTCCCGTCGTACTGGTCGAGCCGTTCCTGCTGCCGGTGAAGGACGGGCAGGATGCGTGGCGGGAGGATCTCGATCCCAAGCTCGACGTCGTCCGCAAGCTGGCTGTCGAGTACGGCGCCATCCTGGTGCCGGCCGATGTCGAGCTGAACCGGCAGGCATCGAGTCTCGGGGCAGCGGCGTTGGCTGACGACGGGGTTCACCCGACCGCCACCGGGCACCGCGCAATCGCCGACCTGTGGCGACGGGTCGTACTGGAAGACTGAAGGCACCGTTCCCGGCCCAGGGTGTGGTGTGCGCAAACTAAACCGGTTCACTTTGGAGAGCTCCTGTGACATCCGTGCATGCAGTCCCGCTGACCACCGAGGGCGGCGCCGCCTGGACCGTGCGTTCGCTCGAGCGCGCACCGATCCCCGCGACCGTTCCGGGTGAGGTACACACCGACCTGCTCGCGGCCGGCGAGATCCCGGATCCGTTCGACGGGGACAACGAGTCAGCGCTGGCCTGGATCGGGCGGACCGACTGGAGCTACCGGACGACGTTCGACTGGACCGCGGATGGCAACGCCGTTCAGGAGCTCGTGGCCGACGGCCTGGACACGGTCGCGACGATCACGCTGAACGGCCGGCAGCTCGGCCGGACCGCGAACCAGCACCGGTCCTACCGGTTCGATGTCACCGGGCTACTGGTGGCTGAGGGCAACGAACTGGTGATCGAGTTCGCCGCGCCGGTGACCACGGCCGAGGAGGTGTCGGCCGGGTACGGGACCTGGCCGCACACGAATCTCCATCCGTACAACGCGTTGCGGAAGATGGCCAGCAACTACGGCTGGGACTGGGGACCGGATGTGGCGACGGTCGGGATCTGGCGGCCGATCCGGATCGAGTCGTGGTCCGGCGTCCGGATCGACTCGGTCCGTCCACTCGCCTCTCTCGACGGGGCCAACGGCGTGCTGAACACCGAGCTAACGTTGGCGTGGTCCGACGGCTTCAGCAAGGACGTGACTGCCACTGTCGAGGTCGGCGGGACGATCACCGAGCTAACTGTTGCCGCTGGCACCGTTTCAGCCGCACTTACATCGACAGTCGACGCGGCCGATCGCTGGTGGCCGCGCGGGCACGGCGAACAGCCCTTGTACGACGTCACGGTCTCGGTGCACGAGGACCGCTGGCAGGGCCGGGTCGGATTCCGGACCGTCTCGCTGAACGTTGCCCCGGACAACCACGGCACTCAGTTCATGCTGTCGGTGAACGACAAGCCGATCTACGTCCGCGGCGCGAACTGGATCCCCGACGACGCGTTCGTGACCCGGCTGAACCGCTCGACGTACGAGACCAGCATCCAGGACGCGCTGGACGCCGGGATGAACCTGCTGCGCGTCTGGGGCGGCGGGATCTACGAGAGCGAAGACTTCTACGACATCTGCGACGAGCAGGGAGTCCTTGTCTGGCAGGACTTCCTCTTCGCCTGTGCGGCGTACTCGGAGGACGAGACGCTGGCCGCCGAGGTGGAGGCCGAGGCGCGGGAGGCCGTCACCCGGCTGAGCCGGCACGCGAGTCTCGCGGTGTGGAACGGCAACAACGAGAACATCTGGGGGTACGTCGAGTGGGGGTGGCGGGTCCCGCTCGCCGGCCGGCCGTGGGGCGCGGGGTACTACTTCGACCTGCTCCCCCGGATCGTGGCCGAGCTCGACCCGCGGACGCCGTACTCGCAGGGCAGCCCGTACTCGTTCGACCGGTTCATCCACCCGAACGACGAGCGCCACGGCACCATGCACATCTGGGACGTCTGGAACCAGGTGGACTACACGACGTACCGCAAGTACAAGCCGCGGTTCGTGTCGGAGTTCGGGTTCCAGGGACCGCCGGCCTGGTCGACGCTGACCTCGGTCGTGCATGACGAGCCGCTGGATCCGTACGGCGAGCAGATGCTCGTGCACCAGAAGGCGTTCGAGGGCAACCTCAAGCTGGAGCGTGGCCTCGGCGAGCACCTGCCGAAGTGGAAGAACATCGAGGACTGGCACTGGACCACCCAGCTGAACCAGGCGCGGGCGATTGCCTTCGGCATCGAACACTTCCGCAGTCTGTACCCGTTGAACACCGGCGCGGTCGTCTGGCAACTGAACGACAACTGGCCGGTCGTCTCCTGGGCCGCCGTCGACGGTCACGGAATCCGCAAGCCGCTGTGGTTCGCCTTGAAGCGTGTGTACGCCGAGCGTCTGCTGACCGTCCAGCCACGGGACAACGAGCTGGTGGTTGCCGCTCACAACGACACCGATACGACCTGGTCGACCGAGGTCACAGTCACTCGCAGGTCGACCGGCTCTGACACCCTCGCGCGCGAAACCTTCGTCCTGGAGGTCGAGCCGCGATCCGCGACGACCAGCTCGCTACCTGAGTCCATCACCAGGCCAACCGACCCGACGCGTGAGTACGTCGAGGTCCGAGGCGCCGACGGCAGCACGGCGTACTGGTACTTCGTCGAGGACACCAAGCTCCGCCTGGACAAGAACGCCTACGCCGCCTCGGTCACCAAGACGGAGAACGGGTACGACGTCACCGTCACGGCAACGGCGTTGACCAAGGACCTGGCCCTCTTCCCGGACCGCCTCGACCCAGCGGCCCGCGTCGCCTCCAACCTCGTCACCCTCTCCGCCGGCGAGTCCCACACCTTCCACGTCACCGCGTCCGAGGCGCCGACCAGCGTTGGCGTGCCCGTCCTACGATCGGCCAACGACTTGGTGGGCTGACGCTCGGCGACCCCGGAAAGGTGGCAGTCTGGGGGGACGATCGAGCGAATGGATGAGTGTGACGACTACTGGTTCGCGGTCGCGGGGGCGGAGTCTTCGGCGCGATGCGCTGGGGGTGGGCTCGTCGACCGCGATCGGGATTGCTTCGACGGCACCGGCGTACTCGCTGGCTGTTTCGGTTGGGCTACTCGCCGCATACACCGGCGCGGCGGCTCCGCTGGTGCTGGCGGCGAGCGCGATCCCGGTGATCCTGGTCGCGCTGTGTTTCCGTGAGCTGAACAGAGCGGAGCCGGACTGCGGTACGACGTTCCCGTGGACCGAGAAGGCGTTCGGGCTGGGCACCGGCCGGATGGTCGGCTGGACCACGGTGATGGCGTGCGTCCTGGTGATGAGCAACCTCGCCCAGGTCGCTGCCGTCTATACCTACCTGTTGCTCGGCCTGGACAGTGCCGCCGACTCCGGCCTCGCGCAGGCCGGGCTCGGCACGGTGTTCATCCTGGTGATGGCCCTGCTCGCGTACCGCGGGATCCGGATCGCCGCGACCACGCAGTTCGTCCTGCTCACGGTCGAGGTGGTCGCGCTGCTGTGGTTCGCGATCAACGCCTTCCGCGAGGCGGGATCCGTCAAGCTCGACAGCGGCGCGACCGGTGAGGGCGCGTGGGCGGCCGGTGTCCTGGTCGCGGTGTTCCTCTACTGGGGTTGGGACTCGTCCTTCAGCGTCAACGAGGAGACCCGCAACCCGCGTCGTACGCCGGCCATCGCCGCGCTGATCGCGAACGGCGTCCTGGTTCTCCTGTACGTCGTGGTCGCGTGGGCCGCGGTCGCGTACGCCGGGGTGGATCCGCTGGCGGACATCGCGGACGACGACTTCTTCGCCGTACTGTCGAACGACCTGCTCGGCACGGCCGGCGGGAAGTTCCTGGTCGGCGCGGTCCTCGTGTCGGCGCTGGCGTCGACCCAGACCACGATCCTGCCGACGGCCCGGACGATGCTGTCGATGGCCCGGCGGGACGCGTTCCCCGGCCGGTTCGCGCGGATCTCCGCCCGCTACCAGACACCGACCGTGTCCACCTGGGTGTTCGCGGGTGTGAGTGTGCTCGTGTACGTCGTCCTCGTGCTGACCTCGGACGCCGTGCTGGCCGACTCGGTGGCTGCTGTTTCGGTCCTGGTGTCGTTGTACTACCTCGCGACGGCGGCCGCCGTGCCGTTCTACTTCCGGGGCGCGGTGCGGGAGCGGCTGGTGCAGCGGTTGGTGGTGCCGTTGCTGGCGAGTGTGTCGTTCCTGCTGGTGCTCGTGCTGGCGGTGGCGGATGTGGGTGCTGGGCCGCTGGTTGTGGTGGGTGTAACGATGGTGGTCGGGGCGGCGATCATGTTCTCGATGAAGCCGCCGGCCGAGGGGGAGGGCAGGCAATGAGACGCAAGCGGATGCGCAGCGCCCAGGTCACGCTCGGGCTGACGGCGTTGATGGCCGCGTCGCTGACCGGTTGCGCCGCCGAGGAGGAGCAGCCGGACTATGCGGCGATCTGCGTCGACCCGCAGACCCAGACCCGCACTGAGGACGACAACTGCACCGACGAGCGTGAGTACCACGGCTCCGGCGCCGGGTTCTTCTGGTTCTATATGGCCACCCGGGGCAACGCTTTCGTACCACCGGTCGGCGGTCAGTACAACGTTGCCAACGGCACCTACACGGTCCCGCGCACGGGTTCGCCGACGGTCCGGCGGGGCGGCCTGGACCGCAGCGGCGGCGATATCGGCACCATCACCCGCGGCGGCTTCGGCAAGTCCGGCCACGGGAGCTCTGGCGGCTGATGTGGCGGCACGCGATCAAGCCCCGGCCGAAGTGGAAGGACACGGTCGTCGAGCAGGGGCTGGTGTTCCCGATGACCGATCTGCCGGACGGCACCGAGACGCCGTACTGGAACGAGAGTGCCTGGTACGAGGTGACGATGGACGAGGTGCTGCACCTCGAGCGGGTCACCGAGGAGCTGTACGAGATGTGCCGGCACGCCGCCTCGGTGATGGCGTCGGGTGACCGGTTCTCCGACTCCCAGCTCGGCCTCGCCTCCGGCACGCTGCCGCTGGTTCGCGAGTCGCTGAAGCGGGACGACCTGTCCGTCTACGCGCGCTTCGACCTGGCCTGGAGCGGGGCCGAGCCGAAGATGCTCGAGATCAACGGCGACACCCCGACCGGGCTGGTCGAGTCCGCGGTGATCCAGTGGAACTGGCTGGAGGACGTGTTCCCGGACGCGGACCAGTGGAACTCGGTGCACGACCGGCTGGTCAAGTGGTGGTCCGAGCACCTCGCGGCCGGCCACTTCCCGGGGAACGAGGCGCACTTCTTCAACTCCGGTGCGGAGACCTCCGGCGAGGAGGCGATGACGGTCGCGTATCTGCGTGACACCGCCGCGATGGCCGGACTGGCGACGTACGGACATGAGATCGAGGACATCGGCTGGGACTCGGCGCGGCGGGCGTTCGTGGACTGGGGCGGGCGGCCGATCCGGACCGCGTTCAAGCTCTACCCGTGGGAGGACATGCTCGACGACGAGTTCGGCCGGTACGTGCTGGCCGGCCTGGAACCCGAGCCGGTGCGGTGGATCGAGCCGATCTGGAAGACGATGCTGTCCACCAAGGCGATCCTGCCGGTGCTGTGGGAGCTGTACCCGGACCACCCGAACCTGCTGCCGGCGTACTTCGGTGATCCCGGCGATCTGCTCGAGTGGGTGGCGAAACCGCTGCACGGCCGGGAAGGCAGCAACATCCGGATCCACACCGTGGCCGACACCGAGGACCACATCCACGAGGGTCCGTACGACACCTCGACGATGGTCTACCAGGAGTGGCACCCGCTGCCGTCGTACGACGGGAATCGCGCCGTCATCGGCAGCTGGATCGTCGACGGTGTCGCGGCCGGGATGATGGTCCGCGAATCCGACGGACCCATCACCGACTACTACGCGCGCTTCGTCCCACACGCGATCGGGACCAGCGCGCGCCCGGATCAGGAGACGATCCAGGCCTGGCTCGCCGAATAGCGCGTACCGGTCGCCTGGGGGATCGTGGAAGGGTGATCACCGGGCGCGTCGGGTTCGTGGCGTTGGCCAGTGTGCTGGCGGCCGCCGCCGTCGGGGCGTGTGTCCGAGACATTCCCGGTGTCTCCCCGACCCCGACCGCGACTCCCGGGGTCCCGGCGCCGCGCGACGACGGGGCCGTCTCGATGACCGGTCGGGCTCCGCTCACCGGGATACCGATCAGTCAGCCGCTGAAGCGGCCGGCGGTGACGGTCAAGATCTCCAACACGCCCGACGCGCATCCGCACCGCGGGCTCGGAGACGCCGATCTGGTGTTCGTGGAACCGATCACCGGGGCGACGACCCGGCTCGCGGCCGTGTTCCACTCCCGGCTGCCTGCCCAGATCGGCCCGGTCCGGTCGCTGCGGCCGATGGACGCGCCGCTGATCGGCCCGACGGGTGGCGTCATCGCCGACACGATGGCCGACCGCTGGGTCCTCGCGTACTTCGACAAGGCGGCCGACGTCGACAACCTCGGTACCCTCAGCGTCCCAGGCGGGACCTATCGGATCGATCCGCGCCGACGCTCGCCCAACCACGTGTTCGCCCAGCCCGCCAAGCTGCTGGCCTTGACCAAACGGACCGCACCGCCTCCGCCGTACTTCAGCTATGCCGCCGGAATCGCGCAGTCCACCGCCCGTCTCGGGACACCCGCCACCTCGGTGCGGATCGGGTACGGCGGTCCCGCGACGGCGACCTGGACCTACCAGCGGCAGACCAGGCGCTGGGTCCGCGCCGAGCAGTGGTCTCCGCACCTGCTCGAAGGCGGCGGCCAGGTTGCAGCCGACAACGTGCTCGTGCTCCGTGCCGCCCCGGACCGTGGATTCCCGCAAGCCAAGGGATCGATGACGATCCTCGACCTCACCGACGCGTTCGGCCCGCTGCAACTGTTCGTCGGCGGCAAGGTGGTCGCCGGCCGCTGGGCCAAGGCCGGCGTCAACGAGCCCTTCACCTTCACCGGCCCGGACGGCAAGCGGCTGCTCCTCACCCCCGGGACGACCTGGGTCGAGTGCACCTTGACCAGCATGCCCGTCCAGGTTTCCCCCTAGTCCACGTTGATCGCGACGTACTTGAGCTCCAGGTACTCGTCGATGCCGGTGCTGCCGCCTTCGCGGCCGAGGCCGGACTGCTTGACGCCGCCGAAGGGTGCGGCCGGGTTGGAGACGATGCCCTGGTTGAGGCCGATCATGCCGGTTTCCAGGCGTTCACAGACGCGGAGGGCACGGGTCAGGTCGTTGGTGAACAGGTACGAGACCAGGCCGAATTCGGTGTCGTTCGCCATCCGGATCGCCTCCTCCTCGGTCTCGAAGGCGGTCAGCGGCGCGACCGGGCCGAAGATCTCCTCCTTCTGCAACCGGGCGGACTGCGGTACGTCGGCCAGCACGGTCGGCGCATAGAAGTACCCGTTGCCTGCGGCAACCGATGCGCCGGTCAGCACCCGGGCGCCCTGCCCGATCGCGTCGTCGACGAGGTCCTTCACCTTGTCCCGCTGGGCGGCGTCGATCAGTGGGCCGACGTCGACCCCGTCCTCGGTGCCGCGGCCGACCTTCAGCGCACCCATCCGCTCGGACAGCCGGGCGGCGAACTCGTCCATCACCGGCGCCTGCACATAGATCCGGTTGGCCGCCGTACAGGCCTCGCCGCCGTTGCGCATCTTGGCCAGCATCGCGCCGTCGACCGCCTTGTCCAGGTCGGCGTCGGCGAACACCAGCAGCGGCGCGTTCCCGCCGAGCTCCATGCTGGTCCGCAGCACCTGCTCGGCGGCCTGCTCGATCAGCTTCCGGCCGACCTGGGTGGAGCCGGTGAAGGACAGCTTGCGGGCGCGGCCGTCCCGGATCAGCGGCTCCATCACGCCGCTGGAGTCGCTGGTCGTGACCACGTTGAGCACCCCGGCCGGCAGCCCGGCCTCGGTCATCAGCTCGGCCAGTTTGAGCATCGACAACGGTGTCTGCGAGGCCGGCTTCATCACCATCGTGCAGCCGGCGGCGACGGCCGGGCCGATCTTGCGGGCACCCATCGCGGCCGGGAAGTTCCACGGCGTGATCAGCAGGCACGGGCCGACCGGCTGCCGCATCACCAGGAAGCGGCCCTTGCCGTTCGGTGCGACCTGGTAGCCGCCGTCGATCCGGACCGCCTCCTCGGCGAACCAGCGGAAGAACTCGGCCGCGTAGGCGATCTCGGCCTTCGACTCGGCGACCGGCTTGCCCATCTCCAGCGTCATCAGCAACGCCAGGTCATCGGCCTGCTCGGTCATCAGTTCATAGGTACGGCGGAGGATCTCGCCACGCTCACGTGGTGCGGTCGCAGCCCAGTCCGCCTGCGCCGCGACGGCCGCGTCCAGGGCGGCCACCCCGTCGTCCGGACTCGCATCAGCCACTTCGCACAACGTCGTACCGGTGGACGGGTCCTCGACGCCGAGGGTCTTCCCACCCGCGGCCGCCTGCCACTTGCCACCGATGAACAGCTCGCTCGGACACGCCTCGATGACTTCCCGCTCGCTCGTCATGTACCCACCATAGGTACGTAGTTCAGGCTGTGGCGATGAGTGGCGGTGCATGGCGCGGGACGGTGCGGACCGTGCGGGTCAGACCGGCTGCGATGGTGCGGAGGATGGCCGACCGCACCAGGCCGTCGAAGGCCAGTGGGACCAGCATGACCTCGTCGGCTTCAGTACTCGCGACCAGCGAGCCCAGTCCGGACACGACTGTGGTCCGTGAGCCGACGATGTGGCCGGGGTCGTCCAGCAACCGCTCAGCCCGACCGCGCTCGCGACCGGTCAGTGGCGGCTCCAGTAACTCCATCAGCTCGGCCGGAGTGGCTCGTGGGGACGCGGTAGCGAGACGCGTCTTCACTCGCACGTACTCCGCGAACCGGATGATCGCCTCTTCCTCAGAGTCCGCCGACACCACACCGACCGTCACCCCGAGGTACGGCTTCACCGTCGGCCCGCTCGCCTCGAAATGATCTTGGTACGCCGCCACAGCCGCATCCGTCATGGCAGCAGCACAGTGATGCGCCAGGAACACCGGCAGCCCTCGTACGGCGGCAGTCGCGGCAGCACCGGGGTGATCGGCCAGAACGAAGACAGGTGGTGGCAATCCAGCCAACGACAGTCGTACGTCGCCCACCGGTGCGCGGCCGGGAAGTCCGTCGCGCAGGAACCCGCACAACTCGTCCAATCGCTGCGGGAACGTGTCACGGGCAGCACTACCGAGTGCGGCCGCCGTACTGGGCACCACACCGTTTTGCTGACCCACGCCGAGGTCAATCCGACTCGGGTACGCCGCTGCCAGTGCAGCGAACTGCTCTGCGATGACAAGGGGTTGGTGGGTCGTCAGCAGTGCACCGCCCGAGCCCAGGCGGATCCGGTCGGTCCGTGCGGCCAGGACGGCCGAGAGCACGGCCGGCGTGGCGCTGCCGACGCCTCGGACGCCGTGCTGCTCCCCCAACCAGAACCGGCGGTATCCGAGGTCGTCGGCAGCTTGTGCCACCTCCGCGGTCTCCCGGAGTGCGGCCGCAGCCGACTGACCGGGCAGCTGCGGTACGACGTCGAGCACCGAGTGCGCTGAGACGGGCAAGCCGGGAGTGACGGGGGAGAGCACCTGCCAACCGTGGCAGTGTCCGAACGGTTCGCGCATGGGTGTTCGGCACCCATGTTCAGGCGGGCGTTCACCCACCTGCCGACCGGAGTGCCCAGTCTCGAAAATGGGGGTTCGGAGGTCTTGCCGGACCGCTGATCGGTCGGGGATAGTTCCCGGCGTTCCTTCCAGATTTCGCGGACAGAGGAGGCCGAAGACGAGTGCAGACACAGAGCTGGGAGCCGTAGCGCTCCTGTCCTGAGCCGGCGGCCTTCCACCAGAGGCTGACCGGCCGGGCGCTGCTGCCGCGGGGTGGTCAACCCCCAGTCGTCACCCCGCGGCAGATGTCGCCTGCCCACTTTTCCCGCACATTTCGCGAAATATGGGGGCTCGTTACCCATGTCTGGGGTGGGTCCCCGATGGCAGCCTGTCCGCGTGCTCAACTCAGCGACCACCGGGCCGGCCCGGACCAACCAGCGCAACGCCTGGTGGTCCGCCGGGATGCGCCCGCACGAGTTGACGACCTCCGCACCGGCCTGGGCCGAGTACGTCGAGCGCAGCACCAACCAGACCGCGCCTGCCGCCGGTCGCAGCCCCGCAGGGACCGATGCCTTCGGCGGCCACACATCAGGTGGGGCTGACGAGGGCTCGGGTGGGCACAGCGACTGGCGGCAGGCGCTTATGCGCTGCCTCGACCCCCTGCTCTCCTCGGCTCGCCGCGACCTCGCGGCCGCCGGGCACGACGGCGTACTGGCAGAGCAGCTGCTGCAACGGCTCGGACTGCGAATGGTGAAGCTGGCGTCGCGCACGCTGGTGCTGGAACTCGCCCGCGCGCGTGACCGCGGCGAGCTGGCCGGTGCAACCCCGGCCGCGCGTTTCCTGGACTTCACCCACCGGCTCGTCGGAGGGAGCGAGCTGGCGGAGTTCCTGGCCACCTACCCGGTGCTGGCCCGGGTCCTGGGCGAGTCGTGCCGGCAAGGCGTCGAGGGTCACCTCGAGCTGCTGGCACGACTCGCCGAGGACCGTGAGTCGCTCGTCACCGGACTGCTGGACGGCCGTGATCCCGGCGCACTGACCGCCATCGACCCCGCAGGCGATCCCCACCGGGGCGGACGGTGCACAGCCACCCTCACCTTCGCGGATGGGCGACGCCTGGTCTACAAACCGCGGTCGCTCGACCTGCACAGCCACTTCAACGAGCTGGTCGGCTGGCTGAACGACAAGACCGGTCTGGGCATCCGCACAGTCGACCTCCTCCCCCGTGACGGTTACGGATGGTCGGAGTACGTCGTACATCAGCCGTGCGACGACTTGGCCGAGGTACGGCGCTTCTACCACCGGCAAGGCGCTCTGCTGGCACTGCTGTACGTGCTGGACGGCACGGACATGCACTACGAGAACCTGATCGCTGTCGGCGAGCAGCCTGTCCTCGTAGACGTCGAGACGCTGTTCCACCCGAGTCAGTCACCAGTCGGTGCACTCAGCCGGGATCCGGCGTGCCGTGCTCTGCTGTGCTCGGTGTATCGCACTGCGCTGCTGCCGCTAGTGGTCAGCGGCGAGCACGGTGTCGCAGACATGTCCGGCCTGGGCGGCGACGCCGACGCAACAGCACCTACCAGCGTGGTCGACTGGGCCGACGCCGGTCTGGACTCGATGCACCTCGTCAGGCGTCCGGGGAAGACTCACGGAGCCAGGAACCGGCCACAGCTCGACGGTGCAGATATCGAGCCGCGGGACCATGAGATCGCTTTGCTCACAGGGTTCCGGGCCGCGTATGAGGCGATTGCCTGGCACCGTGAGGAGCTGATCGGCGCGGACGGCCTACTGGCCCGTTGTGCGACGGACCAGATCCGCTTCGTGCCAAGGAGTACGAGCCTCTACACCAGTCTCCTGGACGAGTCGACGCATCCGGACGCCCTCCGGGACGCGGCCGGTCGCAGCCAACTCCTCGACCTGTTGTGGGACGCCGACGAGGCCCTACACGTCGTGGTGCCGTACGAGCTGGCAGACCTGTGGGCCGGCGATGTACCACTCTTCACTGCCCGTCCGGACAGCCGTGACGTCTGGGCGTCCGACGGCACTCGCATTCCCAACGTGCTGGCGACCGAAGGCCTTGCAGCGGTCGAGGCGAAGATCGCCGGCCTCAGCGACATCGACGAGCACCGGCAGAAGTGGCTGATCTCCGCGACGCTCGCCACCAGGCCGGAGGCGATCGTGCACGCCAGCACCGCCGGCCGCCCGGGCCTGGGCGCGACCGAGGCGGACCCCGATCACCTGCTGGCCGCCGCCACAGACATCGCCGACGAGATCATGGCGCAGGTCCAGAGCGAACGCGACGGCGCGGCGAACTGGCTGGGCCTCGAGCTCATCGACGACCACCACTGGGCCGTAAGGCCAATGGGAGCAGGGCTTTCCAACGGCTACACCGGTACGGCGCTCTTCCTCGCACAGGTCGGTGTGCTGACCGGAGCCCAGAAGTACTGCGACCTGGCGCGTGACGCGATCCGCCCGATCCCTGCCCTGCTGGAGAGCTTGGCAGCGGACCCGGAGTCCGCACAGCTCGTCGGCCCGGGCCTGCACGGACTAGGCGGCATCAGCTACGCCCTGCACCGCCTGCACACTCTGCTCGACGACTCTGACCTCGCCACCTGGCTGGCCGCCTCCCTGGAGCTCACCGGACGACTGAAGCCCGACGAGTTCCCCACGTACGCCGAGGGCGCAGCCGGCGGGCTCACCGCCATGCAAGCGATCCAAGGCAATGCGGCCGCCACTCGGCTCGCCGAGCGGTACGCCGATGAACTGGTCAACACAGTGGAGCTCGGGCTCCGTCGTGGCCGAGTAGCAGCGGACCACGGCTTCGCCCGGGGCTATCAGGGAATCGCCTGGGCTCTCGGCCGGTACGGCGTACCCGGTGACAGGTACATGGACGCCGCACGAACGGCGGCCGACCTGGACCGGCCAGAGCGCCCTGGTAGCCAAGGTTGGTGCTCTGGTGACGCCGGGACCGCGTTGGCCCGGCTGAGTGCCGGAGTACCCGCGGACCTCGACGCCTATCTGAGGGCCGCAACAGAGCGTCCGGTGCTCGCCGATCTGAGTCTGTGTCACGGCGAGCTCGGCGCGGTGGAGCCACTGGTGTGGCTCGCCGAACGCGATCACCCAGCTGTTGAGGCGGTCCGGCGACGCCGGGCCGGGCTGGTGCTCGCTGCAGTACAGCAGTACGGACCACAGTGTGGGACACCCCGATCCGTTCCGTCTCCAGGCCTGCTGACCGGTCTGGCGGGAATCGGCTACGGCCTGCTCCGGCTGGCGTTCTCCGAACGCGTTCCGTCCGTCCTGCTGCTCGAACCAACCGCCGGGCCGAAGCGCGCACCACAGCTCTGAGGCCCATCAATCAACAGGGGAGAACAGCATGACCGCCCAGCACAACGAAGTGCAGCAGCCCGACCACGTCCAGCAGTCTGAGGGCACCGACCCGCTCGGTCCGATCACGTTGCCGCAGCGCTCCAAGATCGGGGCCAGGGCCATGGCCCTGGTCGGCAGTGTCGGCCTGAGCGCGTTCGCAGCCGCGGTCGCTGCGAACCAGTACAGCAGCACCTGGACGACGATCGAGCACTGACAAGCGTTTGATGTCACCACGTCGACCGGCTCACTGGGGGGTGGCCGGTCGACGTTGCTGATTCGCTGCGGTGGCAGCAATACGTCGTTAGAGTTGGCAAGCATGCAGACCCGTGCGCCCAGAGTGGTCGGCAGAGACCGGGAGATCGACCATCTCCACCGCCTGCTGGCCGCGGCCGCAGGCGGTCATGGAGGTGCGGTCTTCCTGGTCGGCGAGCCCGGAATCGGCAAGAGCCGGCTGGCCGGCGTCGGCACCACCCGCGCGCTCGACGACGGCATGGCAACGATGCGCGGCCGGGTCGGGGCCATCGGCACGATGGTTGCGTTCCGCCCGTTCACGGAGGCCCTGCTGTCGCTGATCCGCCGCGGCGAGATGCCCGCCGCCGACGGACTCGGTCCCTACCGGCAGGTGCTCGGCCGGCTGGTGCCGGACTGGGACGACGGTACGGCGCATGACACGGCGACGTCGACCGTCGTACTCGGTGAAGCCGTGCTGCGACTGCTCGCGCTGGTCGGCAAGGACCGTGGTTGCCTGCTGGTGCTGGAAGACCTGCACGGATCGGACCCGGAGACTCTGGCAGTGATCGAGTATCTGCTCGACAATCTGGACGACCAGCCGATCGCACTGGTCGCGACGCTGCGTTCCGAGACCTGTCCGGCGTACGAGCTCGCTCAGCTGTCGGCACAGCGCGGGTCGGCCAGCCTGATCGAACTGCAGCCGCTGGACCGCGATGAGGTCGGTGAGCTGGCAGCCGGCTGTCTCGAGGTGCCACCGGACGGCGTGCCCGATGCATTGGTCGACCGGCTGTGGCAGGACAGTGCCGGAATCCCTTTCATCGTTGAGGAATTGCTGCAGGAGGCAAGCAGGTCAGGGCAGCTGCTGTCCAAGGCTGACGGCACTGTGCACGTCGTGGACGGCCTGCAAACAAACGTTCCAGCAGCTGTTGTCCGGAGCATCAGTAGCCGGACCGATCAGCTGGGTCCACAGTCACGTGACCTGCTGGTGCTGGCTGCTGTCATCGGCCACCGTTTTCCGTTGAGCGTCGTACGCAAGGCCACTGGGACTGACGAGCGGTTGCTGTTGGCCACGTTGCGTGCGGGGCTTGCTGCGCAGCTGGTCGGGCCGGACGAGCCGGTGCCGGACTGGTACGCGTTCCGGCATCCGCTGACCGCCGACGCGCTGCTGGCCGGGCTGACGCCGACTGAGCGGTCGACACTCGCCAGACGGTGTGCGGACGCGATCGAGGAGCTGCACCCTGGCCTCCCAGGTGAGTGGTGCCAGATGGTTGCCGAGCTGGCGGAGACTGGTGGCGACAAGGCACGGGCCGGCCGGCTGTTCGTGACGGCCGGGCGGCGGTCGTTCGACGAGGGTTCGATGGCCTCCGCGGTCAAGCTGCTGGAGCGCGCGAACGCCTTGCTGGTCAGCGATCCCGACACCAGCTACCGGGCCGAGGTGCTCGGATCGTTGCTGATCGCACTCAGTGAGACCGCCCAGTTCGAGAACAGCGCAACCCATGCCGCGACGATCGAGGAGCTGGCCGACCGCAACCTGGACAGCCGCAAGGTCGCGGCCCTGCACGTCCAGCTGGCGAACCTGGAGAACATGGCCGGCCGCTGGTCGGCCGCACTGACCCAGGTCGCGACAGCCCGGTCCCTCCTCGGTGCCGACGCCGGTGACGCGGACCTCGCACCGGTCGACGCGATCGCCGCACACCTCGAGCTGGCCCGGCCGAGCCCCGGCCGGCTGAAGGCCGCGACCGAGCTGGCCACCCGCGCCGCCGCGGCCGCCGAACGCGCGAAGCTGCCCGCGGTCGCCTGCGACGCGCTGCAACTGCTCGGCATCCTGTCGCGCGAACACGACCTCGACCGATCGATCGAGTTCTTCCACCGGGCCCGGCTGGTGGCCGAGGAGCACAACATGACGCTCCAGCGGGTCTGCTCGCACATCTTCCAGGCCGGCACGATCTGCCTGGCCGAAGGCAGCATCGTCGAGCTCGAGAAGGCCCGGCAGCAGGCGCTGCGGATCGGCGCGATCCCGTTGGTGTACGACGTCGACGGGGTACTCGCCCAGCAGGCGATCCTGCGGTCCGAGTACGACAAGGCCGCGGTCATCATCGCCGAGAGCCTGGACGTCACCCGGCGGCTCCGGCTCGGTCGCTCGGCGACCTACGTCCTCTGCACCAAGGCCATCCTGGAGGCGCACCAGGGTCGCCGGGCGGCGATGGAGGAGACGCTGGCCGAGGCCGCCAACTCGGGTGGCGAGCGGGCGTCGTACGAGCTGCCCTACTCCTATGGCCTCGCGCGGACGTTCTGCGCGCTGCTGGAGGAGAACCGCGAGCTGGCCGACTCCGAGATGGCCCAGGCCCTCGCGTACGACGCTCAGAACCCGACAACCCTGCACACCTCGGGGAAGTACGGGCTGGGGCTGCTGCTCGGCGTACTGTCCGGCCGCAACAGCTGGGCGCACTTCGAGGCGATCACTGCGGCCGCAGCCAGCGGGATGCGGTGGAACAAACAGTTCGTTCAGCTGGCGCACGCCGTACTGCTCGGACGGTCCGGTCAGGTCGAGGCGGCCAACGCCAAGGTGGTGGAGGCACTGGAGACCGCGTCGCTCTACCCGATGGCGCGGCACCTGGGTCTGCGGATGGTGGCGGAGCCGGCCCACGCCGACGGCTGGGGCGAGCCGGTCGCATGGCTGCGGCAGGCCGAGGACTATTTCCACAACGCGGAGATCCCGGTGGTGGCAAGCTCGTGCCGTAGTCTGCTGCGTCAGCTCGGTGCGACGGTGTCACAACGCCGGAGCGGGATCGAGCAGGTGCCGGCCCATCTGCGGCAGCTCGGGATCACGAGTCGCGAGTACGAGGTCTGCCGATTGCTGGTGGACCGGATCGGGAACAAGTCGATCGCTTCCCGGCTGCACATCTCACCCCGGACCGTGGAGAAGCATGTGGCCAGCCTGATGACCAAGACACGGCAACCGGATCGGGAGGCACTGAGCAGTTTCGCCCGGACCGTTGTCCAAGACTGATACGGGACTAATAAGCGGTCCGATTCCGGCACTGATGCGTGTGCTGGGACACGGGACGGCCGGAGGGTGGTAGTTGTCGACTCACCATTCGGCGACCGCCCGTCGACGCGGTATGACACGGTAATTTATGAACGCTCGCTTTATATATAGGATGGGCGAGTGGCAGGCAAGGGGTCGGACATGAGCAAGGGAACGGTCGGCGGCGGCGGTACGACGATGCTGCGGCGGATCAACGTGGCCGCGGTGCTGGACGCGGTGCGCCGCTCCGCGCCCGCGCCACTGCGCGTCGCCGAGCTGGTCGAGCGGACCGGTCTGGCCAGACCGACCGTGGCCCAGGCCGTCGACGAACTACTGGACGCCGGCTGGCTGCAACAGCACGGCCCGGACTCCGCGGACCGCTCACTCGGCCGCCCGGCCATCCGCGTCTCGCTGCGCGGCCGTGCGGCGCCGGTCCTCGGCCTGGACGTGGGCCCGCACCGGGTGACCGTGGGCGTCTCCGACCTGGCCGGCCGCAAGCTCGCCCTGGTACGACGCTCTGGCCCTGGCTGGACCGCACAGGAGCTGCTCGGAGTCATCAGCGAGGTGATCACCGAGGCGCTGGCCGAGGCCGAGGTGCCGGCCGAGGACATCGCGGCCGCGGTGGCCGCCAGCCCAGGCATCGTGGACGAGCACACCGGCCGGGTCCAGCTGGTCCCGAGCGTGCCGGGCTGGTCCGCGATCGACCTGACCAAGCACGTGCGCAGTCTGCTCGACTGCCCGGTGATGCTGGACAACGACGCCAACCTGGCCGCGCTGGCGATTGCGGCCGCTCGCGGCGGCACCGGCACACTGCTGGCCGTGCAGTGGGGTGAGCGGCTCGGTGCCGGCATCGTGATCGACGGACGGCTGCACCGTGGCACTGGCGCGGCTGGTGAGATCGGCTTCATCGCCACCGGGCCGGACGACGTCATCAACCCTGAGGACAGTCGCGGCCCGCTGGAGCGTGCGGTCGGTTCCGAGGCCATCGCCGCACTCGGCCGCCAGGCCGCTCTCGACAACCCCGACTCCCGACTGGCCAGGCTGGGTGGCGAGCAGCTGGACACGGCCGATGTGTTCGCGGCCGCGGCAGAGCGTGACCCGGTGGCCCAGGCCGTCGTACAGCAGGTCGCCCGTGACTTCGCCCGCGCCTTGGCCCCCGCCGTACTTGTGCTGGACCCGACTGCCGTGGTGATCGGTGGCGGTGTGGCCCGGGCGGGCGCCGTACTGCTGGACGCCATCTCCGATCAGTTGCGACTGCTCACGCTGAACCACCCGAAGCTGGAGCTGTCCGCCCTGGCCGAGGACGCGGTCGTGACCGGCGCCATGCGGATGGCCCTGGACGAGGTCTGGCAGCGCAAGCTCCCGACCCCGGCCCTCACCAGCACAACCTAAGCCGTCGGGCCGGTCGGGTTTACCGGCGGACGGCGGCGGCGATCGCGTCGGGGCGATCGAGGTGGACGAGGTGGGCTGAATCGGGGAGGACCTCGACCGTGCCTTTGATCACGTCGGCGAGTCGGCGCTGACCCGCCAGCCAGCGATCGGCGGTGAATCGTGAACTGCCGCCGGTCGCGACCAGCAGAGTCGTCGGGGCGACCTCACCGAGCGGCCCGGCGACCAGCTTGCCGACCTCGGCGGCCAGCTCCCAACTGCCGGCCAGTTCGTCCCAGAACAGCAGCCAGGACGACGCGTCGCCGTACCGCTTCCGCGCGGTTGCCTTCGACAACAGATCCCGGTTCGTGGTGCTGCCGAGCCGGACGATCAACCGTCGTACCGCCGGTCCCAGCACTTGCGGTACGCCGATCCGCCCGAGCAACCGCAGCAGCGCGCGCACCAGGCGATCACCGCGCGTCCCGGGATAGAGCCAACGCCACCCGGTCTCGGACGTGAGGCTGGTGTCGACGAGCACGAGCCGAGTCACGTCGAGCGGCCGGGTCAAGGCCCAGCGCAGTACGGCGAGACCACCGATGGAGTGCCCGATCAGCCCGATCTCCGCGTCCCCGGGTACGCCGGCCGCCGTACGCAACTCGTCGACCGTCGACGTGATCGGCGTACACCAGGGATCGATCACCCGGAGATCCACGCCAGGCAACAGCTCGACCACCCGGGCGAACTCCTCCGGAGTCTCGGCCAGGCCAGGCAGCACGACCCAAGTAGTTGTCATCGCACAAAAGCTTGCCTGAGACCTGGTAGCAATGTCGCCATCATTAGGCAAACCAGCAGGACCGAGACGCGCTGCAGGATGCCGGGTGGGTGCAGGTCGCTGCCGGTGAGCACTTCGAGTCCGGTCTCGATGCCCAGCCAGGCCTGGGTGACCACGACCCCGGCGGCCAGTACGGCGACCACACGGCCCCACACACCACCCCAGCCCGAGCGGCGCAGGACCAGGACCGCGAAGATGCCCATGGCAACGCTGCCGAGGCCGGCCATGGTCGAGGTGATCTCGTGCAGGAGAAGCGCCGTACCGGCCTGACCGTTCGCCTCGGCCGCCCGGCAGGCCTCGCTCACTGACGGCGCGCAGTCCATCGGCGAGAACGAGTCGAACAGCGTCCCGGCGCCGAAAACCGCCGCGCTGATCAGCAGACCGGCGACGTCGCGGTGCATCCGGGCCGCGGGCCGGCCGAGGATGGCGGCGATCAGCAGCAGCACGCCCGCACCGAGGTCCAGGGCGCGGGCATAAGGGCTGGTCGGCTGGTCACGCGCGCCCAACTCACTCAGGAACGAGTAGTGGATGTTGAGTGGGTAACCGGCCACCGCCTCGAGCAACAGGCTGCAGTAGAGCACACCGGCGGCGATCATCACGTTGCGCATCAGGCGATACGGGACGGCCACCATGCCCGCCAGCCTCGCACACCGACCAAGGTATTGACTGTCGCCTCAGCTACACCATCTCGGTAGCGCCAGCACCACCGAAAGTCGCTGTGAACTAATGGGATGATCGCTGGGTGCGGTCGGAACAGGCAGAGGTCGTGGTCCCGCAGTGGCAGCAGCGTGCTGCTGTCTGGGTGGGCCGCGTCGTGGTCATTGCGTCGGTCTGGTCGTTCATTGCGATCCCGTTGCACCTGTTCGCGCCGGCGTACGTGAAACGGGTCGATCAAGGCTTCGATTTCTTCGGCATCCCGGCCGGGCACACGTTCTTCTCCGCGGTCTACCTGGCCGTCGTCGGCAGCGCGCTGCTGCGCGGAAAGCGGGCCGCCCTGCTCTGGGTGCTCTGGGTCTTCGAGGCGCTCTGGCTGATCGCGCAGACCGCGGCAGTCGCCTTCACCAGCGTCCGGCTGGCTAACCCGAACGACGCCGAGCTCCTGTCCGACTTCGGTCCCGCGACCGTCAAGGACCTCGAGCTGGGCATCGTCCAGGTCGTCGTGGTGGCCGCGATCATCGTCCTGCTGTGGAAGATCCGCGGCGCGTTTCCGGCCCGGCTCGCGCCCGGTACCCGGCGGCTCGCGGTCAGCGCGCTGGTGCTCGGCCTGCTGATCTCGGCCGCGGTCAGCATCACGCTGACCCAGATCTTCCCGAAGTCGCTGACCGGTCAGCGGGAGAAGATCGGCTGGGCGATCATCGCGGCCCTCGGCCAGTCCCGCAGCAAGATGGGCGGTCACGAGGGACACGGCTGGGTCGGCCTGTCGGTCGGCGCGATCTCGGCCGCCTCGCTGGTGATCGCGTTCGCGATCTTCCTCCGCTCGGTCCGGCGGGTCCGCTATCTGACCCAGGCCGAGGAGCTCGACGTACGGCGACTGCTCCTGCTGCACGGTGAGCGGGACTCGCTCGGGTACTTCGCCACCCGCCGGGACAAGGCGGTCATCTTCTCCCCCGCCAAGGACGCCGCGATCGCGTATCGGGTGGTCAACGGGGTCAGCCTGGCCAGCGGCGATCCACTCGGCGATCCGGCCGCGTGGCCCGGGGCGATCAAGGCCTGGCTGGCCGAGGCACGCACGTACGGCTGGTCCCCCGCGGTCCTGTCGGCGAGCGAGGAGGCGGCTCACGCGTACGTCGATGCCGGCCTGCGCGCGCTGTCGATGGGCGACGAGGCGATCATCGACGTCGCCGACTTCACCCTCGAGGGGCGGACGATGCGGCCGGTCCGGCAGGCGGTGACCCGGGTTCAGCGGGCTGGGTACCACGCGGAGGTGGTCCGGCACGGCGACCTGTCACCCGAGGCCTTGTCGGAGTACGTGCGACTGGCCGAGAAGTGGCGTGGAGCGCAGACCGAGCGTGGGTTCTCGATGGCGCTCGGACGCCTAGGCGATCCGGCCGACGCGCGGTGCGTGATGGTGATTGCCCGTGATGCCGAGGGTTCGGTGCGCGGGTTGCTGTCGTTCGCGCCGTGGGGTGTGCGGGGTGTCTCGCTGGATCTGATGCGGCGGGATCCCGAGTCCGTGAACGGGCTGATGGAGTTCATGGTCACGTCGCTGGTGGATGCGTGCGGTGATCTCGGGCTGCATCGGATCTCGCTGAACTTCGCGATGTTCCGGGAGATCTTCAGCGATGCCGAGCGGGTCGGGGCCGGGCCGGTGCTGCGGTTGACGAACGCGTTGCTGACCGCGGCCTCGCGGTTCTGGCAATTGGAGAGTCTGTACCAGTCGAACGAGAAGTACCTGCCGCGGTGGTCGCCGAGGCTGATCTGCTATTCGCGTGGGGCGTCGCTGGCCCAGGTGCTGCTGGCGGCCGGGACGGCGGAAGGGTTCCTACCCGCGCCGCGGCCGTGGACCCGGGTGGACAGTGTGGAAACGGCCGAGCGGCACGCGATCATGGCGGCGGACGGTGGCGCGTTCGCGGCCGCCGTACGGGAGCAAGAGGAAGAGCTGCTGCGGCCGGCGCTGCCCGATCGGAAGCTGACCGAACAGGAGCAGATCCGCCGCTTGAAGCTAGCCCAGCTGGTTGCTGCTGGCATCGATCCTTATCCGGTCAGCGTGCCGCGGACGGAAACGCTGGAACGCGTTCGGGAGCTGCACCCGAATCTGCCCGCTGACCATCGCACCGGCGAGTCCGTGTCGGTGACCGGGCGGGTGATGCGGATGCGGGACCACGGCGGGCTGTCCTTCGCCCAACTGCAGGACGGGCTGTCACAGCTGCAGGTGATGCTGACGGCGGACGCGTGTGGCAATTTGGCGCTGGATCACTGGCGACGGCTGGTGGATATCGGTGACCACGTCAGCGTGACCGGCGAGGTGGTCACGAGTCGTCGCGGTGAGCTGTCGATCGCGGTGACGAGCTGGCTGATGGCGGCGAAGTGCCTGCATCCGTTGCCGGACAAGCGGAAGGGGTTCACCGATCCGGAGGCCCGGGTCCGGCAACGGCATCTCGACCTGGTGATGAACCCGGACACGTTGCGGATGATGCAGCACCGCAGTACCGCCGTACGGGCGCTGCGCAACGGTTTCGAGTCGCGCGGGTTCATCGAGGTGGAGACGCCGATGCTGCAGGCGGTGCACGGCGGGGCGAACGCGCGGCCGTTCGCGACCCACATCAACGCCTACGACACCGAGCTGTTTCTCAGGATCGCGCCGGAGCTGTTCCTGAAGCGGCTGAGCGTCGGCGGGCTCGGCAAGGTGTTCGAGCTGAACCGGAACTTCCGCAACGAAGGCGCCGACGCGACCCACAACCCGGAGTTCACCTCGGTGGAGGCGTACCAGCCGTACGCCGACTACCACGTGATGCGCGAACTCACCCGGGAACTGCTGATCGAGGCCGCGACCGCGGTCTTCGGCAAGCCGGTCGTGCAGCGCCCCGACGGCGAGGTCGACATCTCCGGCGACTGGCTGGTCGTCACCGTCCACGAAGCCGTCAGCCGCGCCACCGGTACGACGATCTCCGCGGACACCCCGGCCGAGACTCTGCGCGAGCTGTGTGCGACGCACGGCGTACACACGACCTTCGAACTCACCGCCGGCGAACTGGTCCTCGAGCTGTACGACGAACTCGTCGAGCCGACCACGACACTGCCGACGTTCTACACCGACTTCCCGCTCGAAACCTCACCCCTGACCCGCACCCACCGCACCGAGCCCCGCCTCGCCGAACGCTGGGACCTGGTCGCCTTCGGCGCCGAGATCGGCACCGCCTACTCCGAGCTGGTCGACCCGATCGAACAACGCCGCCGCCTCACCGAACAGTCCCTCAAAGCAGCCGCCGGCGACCCCGAAGCCATGTCCCTCGACGAAGACTTCCTCACCGCCCTCGAATACGCCATGCCCCCCACCGGCGGCCTAGGCATCGGCGTAGACCGAGTAATGATGCTCCTCACCGGCCAAAACATCCGATCCACCCTAGCCTTCCCCTTCGTCCGCCCGACGTTGCGCGATTAGCCGACCGTCACTCCGGGAGCGCCCGCGTGACCCTGGCCTCCAGGTCTCTCGCGGCGTCGCGTATTGCTTGGTCATCGTCGGTCAACAAGGTCGCAAGGACCCCCTTGAGCCTCGCAGCCTTACTGCTGTCCAGGCTCGCTTCGAACAAGGCGCCACTGAGCGAACCCGAAAGATGATCGGCTTCTGCCGGCCCAGCCAAGCTCCAGGCAGCCGCAAACACTCGCCACGCAGCAAGGTCACCACGCGCAAGCAACGCATCGGCAATTCCCGCAATGACCGCCGTGTCCTTGGCGTCCAGTAAGAGCTCCTGGAGCACCGCGTCCGCCTTCGCTTGGCCCACATGAGCGCTCAACCCCTCGCCGGCCCGTACCCGATCGGCCCAACCCTCCGACCGCGCCAGCAACAGAAGCTCATCGATGTCCATACAGTCCCCAACCCACTCTCGAGCACATGTCTTATGTCCGGAACGCGATCGCGCGGCCGGTGGTCAGGTTGCCTAGATCAGGCAGGCCGGTGGCGGGTCCTTTGAGCACCCGTAGTGCGCCGGGTGTTGCGGTGACGACGCTGTCCGCGAGGACGGTCACGACGCATTCCATGGAGAAGCCGTTGGGGCCGCCTCGACTGCATCCGAGCTCGGTGAAAGCATCATCGCCTGCTTCCTCGAGCCAGTAAGTGTCCGCCGTGATGATGAGGCGAGCAGCAACTGCCGAACCTGATCATCAACGGTCATCGGGCGTTCCAGCCCTGCGGATTGGACATGGAGTCGATCGGGAAGCTCCTCACCGGATCCATCTCGCGGCCGGTTTTGTTGTGGTAGGCAATCGGGGCCAGGTAGAGGAGGCCTTCGGCGTACAGGGATGACGGGACGACGAAGCGGGCGAACTCGGTGGGCGAATGTGAGGACAAGTCATAGGCGGACTTGCCGGCCAGGATGCAGGCGCAGCGGGCGTACAGGAAATGGTCACTGGTCTGCGGCCACTCCAACCCGCGGAGCCGCACCGGGATCTCTGCGAGTTCACGCCGGTCGATCCAGAAAAGCCGTTCCTGCAACTGCTCGACGAATTGGATCAGATCCGCCGACTCCAAACCGTCAAGCCGCCCCGACACCCGCTCAAGCGCAGCCGACACCTCGCCAGCCGTCTCAACAGCGTTCGCCCCGATCAGTCCCCAGAAATCCACCAAGTTTCCCCATGCCTGTTTGCCTACGTCAGTCAGCCTAGACCGAGACGGGGCCGTCGGTTTTAAGGCGGGTGGCTATGTCGGCTCTTAGGGCTACCTTGTCTATTTTGCCGACCTTGGTGGTGGGGAGTTCTTCGATCAGGACCAGGTGTTCTGGGAGTTTGTAGGCTGCGACGCCCAGGCTTTCCATGGAGTGGCGCACGTCGGCCAGGGTGACGTCGGCGCCGGGGCGGGGGACGACGTAGACGCAGACGCGTTCGCCGAGGCGGGGGTCGGGCATGGCGACGGCGGCGACCTGCTGGACCTGGTCGAGGGTGTAGGTGAGGTTCTCGACTTCCTCGGCGGAGATCTTCTCGCCGCCCCGGTTGATCATGTCCTTGTCCCGGCCCTCGACGATCAGGTTGCCACCAGCAACTATGCGGCAGATGTCGCCGCTGCGGTACCAGCCGTCGTCGGTGAAGGCCCGGGCGTTCTGCTGCTCGGCCTTGTAGTAACCGCGAGGGGTGTACGGCCCGCGGGTCAGCAGCGACCCGGGCTCACCGGCCGGGACCGGGCGGTCCAGGGGGTCGACAACCAGCACCTCGTCGTCGGGACACATCGGGCGACCCTGGGTGGTGCAGATGATGTCTTCGGGGTCGTCCAGCCGGGTGTAGTTGAGCAGGCCCTCTGCCATGCCGAACACCTGTTGCAACGTGCAGCCCAGCACCGGCTTGATTTTGCGGGCCACCTCGTCGGCCAACCGGGCTCCCCCGACCTGCAACACCCGCAGCGACGACAGGTCCCAGGAGTCGGAGTACTCATCCAGCCAGCGCTGTGCGACCGCCGGCACCACCGCAGTATGCGTGACACCCTCGTTAGCGATCGTCTCGAAGGCCCGCCGCGGCTCTGGGCTCGGCAGCATCACCACGGTCCCACCGACGAGCAGTGTGCCGAGCAGCCCCGGACAGGCGAGTGGGAAGTTGTGTCCGGCCGGCAGAGCGACCAGATAGACCGTGGAGGCGTCCATACCGGACACCTGACCGCTGCGCTTGGCGTTGTACGTGTAGTCGTCATGCGTACGAGCGATCAGCTTCGGCAACCCCGTCGTACCACCGGACAACAGGAACACCGCCACACTCCGGCTGTCCGGCTCAGGACCGTCCCACACCCCAGTGCCCGAGCACAGTGCGCGCAGATCCACGCTGCCCGAGTGCAGGTCGTCACCAGCGACCAGCACGTGCTGCAACGACTCCACCTCGTCCACGAGCCGGTGGCCCAACTCCTGATGGTCGAAGTCCCGCAGTACATCCGGTACGGCGATAGCCGCGGCCTCAGCGTGTGCGGCCAAGTACGACAGCTCGTGATACCGGTGCCCCGGCAGAGCCATCACGGGTACGACGCCCGCCCGCAGGCAGCCCAGGGTGAGTACGACGAACTCCCACCCGTTCGGAAGCTGTACGACGATCCGATCGTCAGCACACAGCCCCAACTCGATCAGCCGGGTAGCGGCAGCGTCGGCACGGCCGGTCAGCTCGGCGTACGTGAGCCGGAGGTCGCCGTCGACCAGTGCGACCCGGTCCGGCGTCCGCTCCGCCTGCTGCCAGATGTGGAACGGCAGACTACGGCCCTCCCAGTACCCGGCCGCGACGTAGCGGGCCGCATCCTCTGCAGGCCAGGGCACAACACCATCGGCGATCGGACTGACCATCACTGCTCCTTGCCGGTGATCACGGCGTCGAGCGCGACCAGGCCGTCGCTCGTCAGCCGGAGGGGATTGATCTCGATCTCATCGACGTACGGCGCCGCTGGCAAGACCGCACCGAGCGCACGCACCACGCGCGCAAGCTCCGACCGGTCCAGCACCGGCCCACCACGCCAGCCGTCCAGCAGCGCACGGCCCAGCAGCTCGTCGGGCATGCACGAGGCCTCAGCCACGGACAGCGGCGCAGCACGTACGGCGACATCGGCAAACGCCTCCGCCGTCGTACCACCCAGGCCCACCAGGACAACAGGCCCGAAGACCGGGTCGCGCCGTGCACCGACGATCAGGTCGACACCGGACGGCGCCATGGCCTCCACCAGCACCCGAGGGGAGCGGTGCGGGGCGAGCTCATCCGCGAGGCCTGCCCACTCGAGCTTCTCCAGCGCTTCGGTCAGCTCGGCACGGGTGCGGATGCCCAGATGCACGCCACCGATCTCGGTCTTGTGCAGAACAGCTGCATCCAAGATCTTCACTGCGACCGGACCACCAAGCCGGTCCCGAGCGGCGTACGCCTCCTCCGCTCCCGAGCACGCGACGCGCGCAGGTGTGCGGATGCCCAGCGAGTCCAGCACAGACTTCGCCTGGTCCTCGTCCCACGGCCCAGCCGGCACCTCGACAGCAGGCACAGGCTCATCAGCCACACCACGCCGGTAGGCCAGTTGAGCGTCGTCCACCAGCGCCCGGACAGCATGGGCGAGCGCGCCCGGACTCGTACCGACCGCGAACCCGCGCTCGTGCAGCCCGGACCGGACCACTCCGACGTCCACACTGGAACCGCCCACGCCGACCACAGTAGGACTGCCACCGTCGAGCCGGGAGAGCTCAGACACCAGATCCAGGCTGTCCGGCTCCGACAACGCGTAGACAGCCACCAGGTCGACTGCTGAGTCCTCACCGACCACTGACACGACCTCACCGAACCCAGGACCCGGCCGACCGGTGTCCACAGGGTTCGCCTGGTAGGTCATCGGCGGCAACAACTCCCCCAACCGCTGCTGAGTCGCAGACGTCAACGTAGGCACCCGGACCTCAGAACCACGCAGGCGGTCCAGCAACAGGAGTCCAGGACCCGCCTGGGCAGTCACGACTCCCACACCCGGGTCAGGGTTGGCCGACAGTCGCGTCATAGACAACGCGCCCACCGCATCCACCAGCTGCCGCTCATCGTCGACCAGCACCGCACCGGCCTGCCGGAGTACGCCCCGGGTCGTACGCCAGGAGGTGGCCAACGCGCCCGTGTGCGACTGCGCGAACTCGCCGACATCGTTGCGACCGACAACCAAGGCGACAACGGGCTTGACCGCCGACAGCCGTGCCACCGCCCACGCGAGCCGTGAGCCGTCCGCCACCGACTCGATGTGCAGAGCAACAGCCGTCGTACGACGGTCATCCAGCAGATACTCGAGTACGTCGGTAGCGTCGACGTCAGCGCTGTTACCCAGGCCCACCGCGACGCTGACGCCGTACCCGGCCTCAGCCAGTAGGAACGACACCGCGTGGTTCACACCACCGCTGGCCGCGACCACAGCCACTCCGCCGGCCGGCACCTCGGCCGCACTCGGTACGAAGCTGGCGGTCAGCTTCAACGACGGCACGAGGAAGCCGGACGTGTTCGGACCGAGCAGCCGGATGCCGTAGCGATCGACCACCTCCGCCAACGCCTCTTGGTACTCAGGGTGCCCGGCCTCAGCGAAGCCGCCTGCGCACACCAGGGCTGCGGTCGCACCAGCCTTGGCAGCCTCGGCAACCGCGTCTGCACTGGCCGGTGCGGGCACGCACACCACAGCAAGGTTTATGGGTGCGCCTAGGGCGTCGACTGCCTCCGCAACCGAGCCGTGCAAGGCAGAGTCGCGTGAGTTGACCAGCGCGAGTGGACCGTCGTACGTGGAGAGGGAGCGCGCCATAACCGCGCCGAGCTTGGCCGGGTTGCGCGAGGCGCCGATCACTGCGACCCCGCGAGGGGTGAACAACCCGTCCAGCCCGCTCACACGCTCCCTCCCACGCTCCGGCTGACCCCGGCGACACGGTCCCGGGCGGGACCGCTGGTCCGGCCCACCAGGTCGGCACGCCCGGAGAGGAGGAGGGTCTCCGCGTCGTCCGGGGTCAGCTCGTCATCAACCACCAGCGCAGGGGTCCCGGCCACGAGCCGCGCCTCCTCCGCCAGCAAGGTCCGCGTCAACCGCGAACCACCGTGCACAGCCACCAGCGCCGGTCCGACCAGTACACCGGAGTGCAGCGCGGCGAGCGCCGCCGGCAAGTCCTGCTCGCCAGCCGGTGCCTCAATCCATAGCCCCCAGTCCCGTACGCCGTCAGGCGCCTCGTCGAACAGCGGCAACCCACCGACACGTCCATCGTCGACCTCCACCATGCGACCGGGCAGCGTAAGCACGCCCGACCTGAACGGCGTCTCCAGCGGAGCGGGGCCGTTCGCAGCGTGCCACGACGTACGGGTCGCTGCGACGAAGGCCGGATCGCGCCGCGCCAGCTTCCCAGCGCTGATGCTGCGGGTGAGGAAGTGGAACGCAAACTGCCAAGGCTCCAGCGTGTCGTGGTACCGCCCGAAGTGTTCCCACCAGGACAGGCTCGGCCGCGCCGACCCCTGGATCTTCTCCACCGACGGCCGCGCCGACTCCTCGTACGCCGCCAGCGCGGTAGGAAGGTCGTCGTACGACGTCAACGCCGCCGCCAGCGCGACCGCGTCTTCCATCGCCATCTTCGTTCCCGAGCCGACCGAGAAGTGCGCGGTGTGGGCGGCATCGCCGAGCAGTACGACGTTGCCGTGCGACCAGCGACCCGTACGCCGGGTCCGGAAGCTGCCCCAGCGCGAGTTGTTCACCAGCAACGGATGACCGTCGATCTGCTCGGCGAAGAGCTTCTCCAGGTACACCTTGGTCTTCAGGTCACTCGGCCCCGGCGGCTGGGACACGTCGAACTCATCCAGCCCGGCCCGCAACCATGAGCCCCGGTCGGTCTCGACGATGAACGTGCTCACCTCCGGGCTGATCGGGTACCCGTGCACCGCGAACACCCCGTCGTCGCCCCGCTCGTGGACGAAGGTGAGGCCCTCGAAGGCGTACGTCGTACCGAACCAGATGAACTTCGCCGCCGCCGTCTCCACCATCGGCTCGAGAACGCCCGCCAGCCGCTCCCGGATCCGTGAGTTGGCACCGTCGGCCGCGACCACGAGGTCGAAGCCGGTCAGATCGTCGAGATCCACCTCGGTCTCGAACCGCAGCGTGACGCCGACATCGACCGCGCGCTGCTGCAGTACGGCGAGCAACGTCTTCCGGGCGATCGCGGCCATACCCATCCCGCCGCAGCGGAACCGCTCGCCCTTCAGCCGGACCTCGATCGCGTCCCAATGCACGCCGTACTGCGTCAGTGCGTCGCGGACCACCGGGTCGGCGGCGTGAATGGCGGCCAGCGTGGCGTCGGAGAACACCACCCCGAAGCCGAACGTGTCGTCCGCGCGGTTGCGCTCGAACACGGTCACCTCGGCCGTCGGGTCACTCGCCTTCACCAACGTGGCGAGGAACAGCCCGCCAGGCCCGCCGCCAACAACTGCGATCCGCATCGCGAGACCTCCTAGGCCTGGGTCGTCTGGGGAGTCGTACCGAGCGCGGGCTCGGGCCGCCGCTCCCGGCCGGTCCGCGGTACGGCGGCGATCACCAGCGCACCGAGCACAGCGGGTACCGCGAAACCGTAGAAGTTCCAGTCGAGGCTAAGCCCGGAGTCGAGCACCCAGCCACCGAACAGCGGGCCGACGATCGCACCGAGCCGGCCGACCCCGAGGGACCAGCCGAGCGCGGTCGCGCGGCTGCCGGCCGGGTAGTGGGTGGCGACGTACCCGTTGACGAGGATCTGCGTGCCGACCGTTCCCAGGCCGGCGATCGCGATCAGCAGGTAGAGCGCGAACGAGGCCGGGTTGACGCTGAGGGCGTAAATCGAGCAGGCGGCGAGGGCGAACGCGACCGTGGTGACGACCTTCGAGCCGAGGCGGTCGGCGAGCGTCGACGCCACCAGAGCACCGACGATCGCACCGACGTTCATCACCAGCAGGAACCGCAGCGACGAGCCGAGCGGGTAACCGGCCTGCCGCATGATCTGCGGGAGCCAGGTGTTCAGGCCGTAGACGAGCAGCAGACCGAAGAAGCTGGCCGCTCCGAACAGGATGGTCGCGGCGAGGTGCTTGCGTCCGAACAGTACGGCGAGCGCACTCCACTTGCTGCTGGTCTCGGCCGCCACCGGTTCGGGCTGAACGCCGTACTTGGCCGCAAGAGCTGCCGCTTCGTCGTGGCGACCACGAGCCTGCAGGAAGCTGACCGACTCGGGCAGGTACTTCCAGGCCAGCGGCAGCACCAGGACGAGCGGGGCCATGCCGATCCAGAACATGATCCGGAAGCCCTGTGTGGGCACGAGGTTGATCGCGAGCACCGCGGCCAGCACGCCACCGAGAGAGAAGCCGGAGAACATCAAAGCGTTGTTGAAGTTCCGGCGGTGCGGCGGCGCGTACTCAACGGTCAGCGCGATCGCGGTCGGGACCACGCCGCCGAGGCCGAGACCGGTGACGAACCGCAGGAACCCGAACACCTCGGGGTTGGGCGCCAGGGCGGTCGCCCCCATCGCGAGGGAGAACCAGATGATGCTGGCGAACATGATCCGGCGCCGCCCGACGATATCGGTCAGGGCACCCACCAGGAGGGTCCCGATCACCATGCCGGTCAGGGCGTAGCTTCCGATCGCACCGGCCTGGGCGGCGGTCAGGTGCCAGTCGGGATTCTTCAGCAGGGACGGTACGACGGCGCCGTACACGATCAGGTCGTAACCGTCGAAGACGATCGTGACGAAGCAGATGGCGACCACCCAGAGACCGGCGCGGGACCGGGCGGTGGTGGCGGGGGGACTGGTCATTACGGCCCTCGATTCGTACCGGGCTGACGGGGGATGAGGTGCTATTCCTTTGGGAAAGTATGACCAATCGACGACGACCGTCAAGACTTTGACACACATTAACTGGCATCATGAGAGGATGAGCGCAGCGAACCACCACCCCGACCGGCTCCGAGGAGACGCCATGAAGCCACGGTCGATCGTCTTCGACCTCTTCGGCGACTACATCCGCTACCACGGCGGCGAGGTGCGGCTGCGCACGCTGACCGCGCTGCTCGAGTGCTTCGACGTCGGCGAGAGCACGGTGCGGGTGGTGATGGCGCGACTGCGGCGCGAGGGCTGGTTCGACACCCGGCGCGACGGGCGCGAGACCGTGTACGCGCTGAACGACAAGAGCTGGCGCCTCCTGGACGAAGGCCGGACGCGGATCTTCGAAAGGTCCCGTGACGCCTGGGATCGGCAGTGGTCGATGGTCATCTACTCGGTGCCGGAGAGCGACCGCGGACTGCGCGAGGAGCTGCGGAAGGAGCTTGCCTGGCTCGGATTCGGGCCGCTGGCGTCGTCGACCTGGGTGAGTCCACACGACCGGCTCACCGAGGTCCAGGAGCATTTCGCCGACCAACCCGCCGTACGGCTCGACCTGCTGCGGTGCTCGTCGTCGGGATTGTCGCGTGATCGCGAGATGGCCGCGCGCTGCTGGGATCTGGACTCCCTGGACGCGGACTACGCCGAGCTGCTGCGCACCTACCGGCCGCGGATGAAGGCGTACCGCGGCGGCACCGTGTCACCCCGCCAGGCGCTCGTCGAGCGGATGGAACTCGTCCACGACTACCGGATGTTCCCCTTCCGCGACCCCGATCTGCCCGAGGAGCTGCTCCCGGCCGGCTGGCACGGCCGCGAGGCCCACGAGCTCTTCCTCCAGGCGCACGAGGCCCTCGAGGACCCAGCCACCCGCTTCTTCCTGGACCTCTCGGCCACCGACCGAGTCGCCTGACCGGTCAGCCAAAACACCCCTCCAGACCGCCGCACAACGTTGTCATGTGTCAGATTCTTGACGAACGGCGTGTATATGTACTTCAATCCGGAGCACTCAAGCGGATCGCCGGCCCCGGTCCACCCCGTCCCACAGCTTCTTGTGTGCTCTGGAGGCACAGCCGATGAGACCGATCCGTTCGACCTTTGCCGTCCTCGCGGCCGGTGGGTTACTCGCCTGGTGGGCGTACCCTTCCGCTGCCGACCAGACCACAGCCGCGGCCGCCCCGGTTGCGCCTGGGCCCGCCGTACTGAACGGTCCGCCGCCGACCGCTCCGCAGCTGGAGAACACGGGTGTCTGGCGGGCGAAGCCCACGATGATCTGCCACACCAGCGCCTACCGCGCCGGCGAGTTCCTCAACCAGGGCTGCGTGTACGACGACCAGGGTGCGCAACTGGTACCCACCAACTGGCCCGAACACTCGCTGACCTTCGCCTACACCTACCCGACCGACCCGGCGTACCGCGGGAACGCCGCCGACCTGGTCGAGGTCCGGGTCAAGCCGCTCACCGACGCGACCGCGTTCCGGATCACCTTCAACACGATGACCGATCCCGAGCTGATCGGTACGACGATTGCCCTCGGCAACTCGCTGCTCCCGCGTCAGGCACCGTACGGCGCGAACACCTCGATGCCGGCGGAGAAGTTCGTCACCGTGCACGGGCGGACCGGTGACATCATCGACGCGACCACCGGCCAGAAGTCACCCGTCACCGTGTCGGTCGATCTCGAGCGCCGTCAGGTCGAGGTCCGCGTCCCGCACACCGCGTACAACCCCGGCACCCGCACCGTCCGGGTCGCCGCGGCCGCCGGACTCTGGGACCGCGCGGCGAACAAGTTCCTGCTGCCGCAGGCCGTTGCCGACGCCACCCACCCGGGCGGCGCCCTGACGTCCGGTCTGCTGCAGAAGTCGGCGTACTTCGATGTCGCCTTCCGGCAGGAGCCGTTCAACTCGCCGTGGCGCAACGACAACCAGAAGACGACGCTCGCGAGCGGCAACATCAGCAAGTTCTTCGCCAACGTCGACTTCAGCAAACTGCAGCAGCGGGTGACCGACGACAGCGCGATCCCGACCTCCGGGTACATGAACCGGCTGTACGCGACGAACAGCGAGATCCGTCAGGGCCGTCGGCTGCCGGGTGATCCTGGGAAGCCGCCGCTCGGCTCCTTCACCCAGCAGAACGGCGCAACGGTCGACAGCTCGGGCGAGGCCAGCGTGCAGTTCGGCTGGATCTGCCGCGACGACTGCGTGTCAGACCTGCCCGGCCGGCTGCAGCGCTACCTGGCCTACGTTCCCGACCTGCCCAAGCCGGCAGGAGGTTACGCGAGCATGGTCTGGGCCCCGGGCTACGCCCAGAGCGCCAACGACCAGGTGAACGACCCCGGCATGCTCGAACTCCTGCCCGCCGTCGGCCGGGACCTGTTCCACCAGGTCGCGAACCGTCCGTCCGCGCCGACCGTGGTGATCGCCGTCGACGGCCGTGGCAACGACAACTGGGCCTACGGCCGTTCCGGTACGTCGATGTTCGAAGCGCTCGCGGATGCGCGGCGGGCGTTCGGGCTGGACCCCGGCCGGACCGTGATGAGCGGCTTCTCGAGTGGTGCGTACACCGCGAACAAGCTGTCGCTGCAGTTCCCCGACGTGTTCAGCAAAGCCTTCATCTGCGACGGCCTGAACATGGCACCGTCCTTCCCGGGGATCAACGGCATCGCCGACACCCTGCCGGTCGACACCGCGACCCAGCACGAGGCCGGCTCGGTGCTGACACCGTTGCTGCCGTCGCGCCGCAACCAGCCGGTGCTCGAGTGGGCCGGTCTACCGGACAACTACATCCCGTACAACATCCCGCGTGAACGCGCCAACGTGTACCTCGCCAATGGCCAGTACGACTTCAAGTTCGACAGCTGGCTCGGCGCATCGTCCGACCACGTGGTGATGTGCGCCAACGCGACCTGGGGTGTGCTGACCGACTGGCTCGGCGACATGCGTGGCGTGAAGGACCTGTTCCACGTGACGTACGTGCGCAACCCGGCGATGGACGACCCGGAGTCCGGGCTCGTCGGCGACCACGCCTACTGGATGAGTGACATCCAAAGCCGGTCGGGTCAGCTCGGCACCATCGACGTACAGTCGCACGGCTTCGGACTGAAGGACGCGCCGGCCGCTCCGGTCGTCACCGGCGCCGGCGTAGAGAGCGGCTCGACGGTTCCGGTCAACGCGTACACGACCGAGCACCGGACCAAGCCGGCACCGGTCAGCGCACCGGTCGCGAACCGGCTCGACATCACCGCGACGAACATCCGCACCGTGACGATCGACCCGCAGCAGGCCAAGGTGACCTGTGACGCGGACCTGAACGTAACGACCGACGGACCGCTCACCGTTCGCCTGATCGGTTGCGCGGATCACAACTTCGACTGACCCCTCGCCCACAACCCCTGTGCCCGCATACCCTTTGCGCACAGGGGTTGTGGGGCGACCTGGGGGGAAGTACATGAAGCGCTTTGCTGTGCTCTGCGCGGGAATGGTTCTGCTGTCCGGATGTGGTGGATCGACCGTTCCCGCCGCCAGTACGACGCCGGCCGGTACGACGCCGGTGTCGGCACCTGCTCCGATGGAGTCGGTGACACCACCCGGGCCGCTCGGCTCAGCGGCGTACCAGGCGGAACTGACGAAGATCGAGCAGAGCCTCGCGAGTGATCTGCGCGCGCTGACGCGGGTGCGGACCGCAGAGGCTCTGGTCGAGACGATGGACGGTCTCGCGTCGTCGTTGAACTCGGCGTCGTCGCAGCTGTCCGAGACTCCGGTGACGAGTCGACTGACCGCCGTACACAAGGTGCTGCAAGCCCGGTTGCGGACCGCCGCGACGTCGATGTCCGGATCGAAGTCCGACAGCGTCGAGCTGAACGCGCGCTGCGGCGGGGTCGCCTACACGTCGCAGAAGGTCCAGCGCCAGCTGCTCGCCGATCTGCACAGTGCGATCGTTGCGTTGCGCAAGCTCAAGCTCAACTTCGGCAGCACGCTGCCCGACCCCGGACCGGAGCCCGAGGAGGTGCGCCCGGCGAACGGCGACATCCTGGTCCGCCGCGGCGCCGAAGGCATCGGCCTGCTCCGGGTCTCGAACGGTACGGCGAAGGACGTCGCGATCTCGATCGTGACCACCAGTCAGCCGCCGGGCAAGCCGCACGTGATGGTGTACATCCAGGCGCGCAAGACCGCCACTATCACCCGGATCGGTGGCGCCTACTCGCTCTACTTCAAGAGCGGCAGCGACTGGAACGTGAAGCGGCGGCAGTTCAGCGCCGACTGCTCGTTCCAGAAGTTCGACCAGTCGTTCGGCCGGAACGAGAGCTGGCAGATCGACCTCCAGCCGACCATCGCCGGCAACGCCAGCACCAGCGAGGTCGAAGCTTACTGAGGTTATGTGACATCGACCATGTCACGATGACAGAACGCCGGGCTTTGGTCACCATGAGGTGATGAGCGAGATCGCGACACTGACCGTGGCCGACGTACCGGGGGTGGAGGTCGCCTACCACCGCAAGGGCGCGGGCGAGCCGTTGCTGCTCCTGCACGGCATCGGCCACCATCGCCAGGCCTTCGATCCGGTGCTGGACCTGCTCGCCGAACACCGCGACGTGATCGCGCTCGACCTCCCCGGCTTCGGTGAGTCCCCCGACGTACCGGCCGGGATCCCCGATGAGGTCGACTCGTTCGCTCGGGTGATCGAGGCGTTCTGTACGGCGCTCGCCCTCGACCGGCCGCACGTCGCCGGCAACTCGATGGGCGGCCTGGTCGCGCTCCGGCTCGGCCAACTCGGCCTGGTTCGCTCGGTCACCGCGCTCTCACCGGCCGGCTTCTGGACACCCCGCGAACGCATCTGGGCCCTCAACCTGCTGACCAACCTGCGCCGCGTCGCCCGTCGTACGCCGGAATCGACCGTACGACGGTTGTCCCGCACGGCGGCCGGACGACGCGTGATGACCGGCGCGATCTACCACCGCCCCGCACTTCGCGACCCCGACGCCGTGGTCGCCGAGACCCGTGCCCTGGCCAACGCCCCCGCCTTCGACCGCGTCGCCCGCTACGGCCGCACCGCCGGCTTCGAGGGCGACGTCCCGGACATCCCCGTCACCGTTGCCTGGGGCACCCACGACCGAGTCCTCATCCCGACCCAGGCCGCCCGCGCCCACCTCCAACTCCCCCAAGCCCGCATGATCCCCCTCCTCAACTGCGGCCACGTCCCCATGAACGACGCCCCAACCCTGGTATCCAGCACGATCCTCAACACCGTCGCCTGACGCTCAGAGATCGTCAGGCAACAGGCGGAATGCCGGATGCGGCGTGAGCGGACGAACCGCCCGGAAGTCGCGCCGGTCCTACCGCACCCAGTGCCGCGTCGCCGTCACCACGCCGTCGCGCCAGCCAACTCCCTGCGGTGGGTCGGCCCACCGCACGGTGGGTTGGCCACGCAGAATCCGGTGGGGAAACCCACACTCTGGTTGGCTAACCTCACCACATCGCCACTATCCCTACGGCGGCACCAGGACCGGGACAGCGCATGGCAGTCCCTGCTCCGGAGCGGTATCTCAGCTTCAGTGCAGTTCGACAGGAGGTGTACTCCCGGTGCCGGTTGCTCCCCGCCTGAACCGACTGGGAACCGGGCTCGATGACCGGACATCTCCTGTCGAAATGCAGACAAGCCAGCCCAACGCTGCTTGACGCCGCGCTAGAGGCCGATCTTGTCGAGGATGGTGTTGAGGATGCCGCCGAGGGTTGGGGGGTCGGGGTCTTCGGGGTCGTTCGGGGTGGGTGGTGGGTTGGTGGGGGTGGTGGGGGGCGGGTTCGTGGTGGATGGGGGTTTGGTCGGCTGGGTGGTGGGGTCCGGGTCCGGGGCCGTGGTGGTGGGTTTGGGTGGGACCTTGGTGGCGGGTGGGAGGGTCGGCTCTTCGTGGTCGACCAGCTCGGGGACCGGTGCGGTGGTCGGGCACGGGGTGGACTGGCGGCCGTCGGTGGGCTGACCGGTCACCGGCGCGACTGTTGTTGCTGGGGGCAACGTTGTGGTCTGGCCCGGGGTCGGCGGCACCGGCGGGACCGGGGTCTCGCTGCTGCGCGGGACGGTCGGGCCGCCGGTCGGGGTCTGGCTGGGCTCGAGGCCGGCGACCGGGCTGGCCGGGTCCGGGCCGCCGCCGGGCAGCGGCAGGAACGAGGCGCCGATCCGGGGACCGCCGAGCAGCGCGATCAGGACCAGGACGGCGTACAGAAGCAGCAGCGCACCGGCCACGAGGGCGGCCTGACGCAGCCGCTGACGGTTCTGCCAGGGCGGGCGGCGGTCTGCCGCCGCGGCGGAGAACGGTTTCACAAGTCCCGCAGAGTATCGGCAATCCCAGCGCTTGAAACAGACCTTGGAAGAAATTCCACACTAGATCGCAACTATTCGCGAACTTCGTTCCAGTACGCATTCGTAGAATTGCGGTGAGTTAGCTGAGGGCGCGCCAATCGACCGGGCGGCAGGCCCATTCCTGTGTCAGCCTGCTCTCATGTCTTCACTGGTGCTGCTGCACGGACTCGGTGCCAACGGCCGGGTCTGGGACGCCTGGCCGCAACCGCGGTTCGCCCCCGATCTCCCTGGACACGGCTCAGCCTCCGCACTCACGTCGTACACCTTCGCCTCCATGGCGGCTGCCGTCGCCGAGACGCTTCCGGTACGACGTGAGGTCGTGATCGTCGGCCATTCACTCGGCGGCGTGATCGCGCTCGAGCTGGCCAGCGGCCGCTACGGCATCGAGGTCGACCGCGTGGTCGCGCTCGGCGTGAAGGTCACCTGGTCCGACGACGACCTGGGCCGGGCCGGCGCGTTGGCGCAGAAGCCGATCGCGTGGTTCGACGCCCGGGAGGACGCGGCCGCGCGGTTCCTCAAGGTCTCCGGCCTGCAAGGTCTCGTCGGCCCGGGCGATCCGGTGGTCGGCCACGGCCTGACCGAGACGGACGGTCGCTGGCGACTGGCCATGGACCCCGGCACCTTCGGCGTCGGCGCACCCGACATGGCGAAGCTCATCGCGGACAGCAAGGCCGAGGTCGTCCTCGCCCGCGGCGAACACGACCCGATGAACACCGACGAAGAACTACACTCCCTGCACGATCAGGTCGCCACGCTCGCGGGTCTTGGCCACAACGCCCACGTCGAGGATCCAGAAAGCGTCCTCAGCATTCGATGACGTTGACGGCGAGGCCGCCGCGGGAGGTCTCCTTGTACTTGATCTTCATGTCGGCGCCGGTCTCCCGCATCGTCTTGATCACCTTGTCGAGGGTGACGACGTGGACGCCGTCGCCGTGCATCGCCATCCGGGCCGCGTTGATCGCCTTCACCGACGCCATCGCGTTGCGTTCGATACACGGGATCTGGACCAGCCCGCCGACCGGGTCGCAGGTCAGGCCGAGGTTGTGCTCCATCGCGATCTCGGCCGCGTTCTCGACCTGGAGCGGCGTACCGCCGAGGACCTCGCACAGGCCGGCCGCGGCCATCGAGCAGGCCGAACCGACCTCGCCCTGACAGCCGACCTCGGCACCGGAGATCGACGCGTTCTCCTTGTACAGAACGCCGATCGCTCCGGCCGTCAGCAGGAACCGGACCACGCCGTCCTCGGTCGCCCCCGGCACGAACCGCCGGTAGTAGTGCAGCACAGCGGGAATGATGCCCGCGGCTCCGTTCGTCGGCGCGGTGACGATCCGGCCGCCGGACGCGTTCTGCTCGTTCACCGCCAGGGCGAACAGGTTGACCCAGTCCATCACCTTCAGCGGGTCGACCGACCACGGGTCACCGCTCAGCCGACGGTGCAACGCATGCGCCCGCCGCGGCACCTTGAGCCCGCCGGGCAGGATCCCCTCGGTCTCGCAGCCCTCCTGCACACAGTCCTGCATGACCTGCCAGATCCGCAGCAGCCCGTCGCGGATCTCGTCCTCGGTCCGCCAGGCCAGCTCGTTCGCGAGCATCACCTCGCTGATCGACAGCTGCGACTCGCGACACCGGTCGAGGAGCTCGGCACCCGTCGTGAACGGGTACTTCAACGGTGTCGTGTCCGGCACGATCCGGTCGCCGGCCGCCGCGTTCTCGTCGACCACGAACCCGCCGCCGACCGAGTAGTACGTCCGTTCCCGCAGTACGTCGCCATCCGCCGTACGGGCCGCGAACGTCATCCCGTTCGGGTGGTACGGCAAGGCCTTGCGCCGGTGCATCACCAGGTCGGTGTTCTCGTCGAAGGCGATCTCGTGCGTACCGGCCAGCAGCAGCCGGCCGCGCTCGCGGATCGTCTCGACCCGCGCGTCGACGGAATGCGTCACGACGGTCTCCGGGTCCTCCCCCTCGAGCCCGAGCAGGACCGCCTTGTTACTGCCGTGGCCGTGACCGGTCGCGCCGAGCGAGCCGAAGAGTTGCGCCTCGACCGTTGCCGTCCGGCCGAGCAGGCCGTCGGCGGCGAGGCCGAGTGCGAAGGTGCGGGCGGCGCGCATCGGTCCCACCGTGTGGGAGCTCGAGGGGCCGATCCCGATACTGAACAGGTCGAAGACGCTGATCGCCATCGTGTGGAGGTTCCTTCCGGTCACCGTTGACCGATTGGTGTCCTCCCCGCTCTGTCAGACGGATGTCCTCCAGAGATGCCTCGCCCGCGCGGTGAAGGTGCCTGAGAGATTCTTGGGGAGAGTTGCTCCTACGGCGCCCGGGTCGTGCCCGGGACTCTCCCGCACGGGTTCATGCGGCTGTTGAGTTGACTGACGTCGGTGACGGTACGGCGGCCCGGCCGTCGACGTCAATCCGGCCGGTGCGCTGCGCCCAGATCTCGAAGAACCAGGTGAACAGCGGCGGAACACTGGCGGCCAGCGCGGCCAGCGTCACCGGCCAGGACCAGCGCAACGGCCCGCGGACCACCAGCACGGTGAGCACGTAGGCGATGAAGATGCCGCCGTGGATCGGGCCGAAGATCTTGACCCCGATCTCGTTGTCGGACAGCACGTACTTGAACAACATGCCGATCAGCAATCCGGTCCAGGAGACCGCCTCGGCGATCGCCACCCACCGGAACCACACCGCGTACTTGGTAGTCATCAGCGACCGACCCTAACAAGTCCCCCAAGCGCCACCCGGGGTCGGCCGGGGGCTCGTCCCCGATGTGGTCGAGCAAGCGGTTGCCGAAGGATCGAGGGAGTTTCCGCAGACAGGAGATCCCCTGAGATGAAGTTCAGACAACGCGTCCTCGCCGGCGGGGTGGCGGTGGGCGTGGCCGCCGCCGGACTCGTGACGCTGCCGGTGTCGGCGACCGAGACCGCGGCAAAGGTGCAGTGGTTCGATTGCAAGCCGGAGGGCAAGGACGACCCGAACGTCGTCAAGGGTTCGCAGTGCGCGACCCTCCAGGTACCGGTCGACTGGCGGGACCCGGACGGACCCACCTTCGGCCTCGCGATCGCCCGTCGTACGGCGAAGAACCCGAGCGACCGCGTCGGCGTGCTGATGTGGGGACCGGGTGGTCCCGGCGACTCCGGCGTCGACCGGGTCAAGACCGGGATGAGCCGGTTCAGCCAGACACTGCAGGACCGGTTCGACGTCGTCAGCTTCGACCCGCGCGGCATCGCCCGGAGCAACCCGGTGAAGTGCTCGGCCGCACTGCTGGCCAAGCAGCCGTCGCCGGTCCTGAAGAGCCAGGCCGACTTCGACGCGACGATCGCCTACAACCGCGAACTGGCCACGGACTGCCGCAAGAACACCGGACCGGTGTTCGACCACCTCGACACCTGGCAGACCGTGCGGGACGTGGACGCGATCCGGGCCGCGCTCGGGGAGTCGACGATCTCGTTCCACGGCAGCTCGTACGGGACAGTGCTCGGCGGCCAGTACGCCGAGACCTATCCGGACCGGGTCCGTGCGATGGTCCTGGAGAGCGTGGCCGACCACAGTGCCGCGTCGACCCGGTCGTTCATCGACGCCCAGGCGTCCGCGGCCCAGGACTCGTTCGACGAGTTCGTGAAATGGTGCGACGAGGCAACGAGCTGTTCACTGCACGGTCGCGACATCCACGCGCTGTGGGCGGACCTCCTCGCCCGGGCGGACCGCGGTGAGGTGCCCGATCCGCGGCAGCCGAACGTGCCGATCACGCCGTACTGGCTGAGCTTCTCCGTCTTCCGCACGCTCTACGGGCCGCAGTGGCCGGCACTGGCGGACACCTTGAAGAAGCTCGACACCAGCGCCCCGCCGACCGGGCAGCCGCCGGTCCCGACCGGCCTGGCCTCGAACACGCTTTCGGTGTTCTGCCAGGACTGGAACCTTCCGGTCCGCAACTACAAGGAGTACGCAGGCATGCTCGCCCGGCTGGCCCGGAACACCCCGGACATGCGCTACCCCGGTCAGCTGATCGCCATCTCGATGTGCCTGGGCATGCCGCCGGCGAACAACCCGCAGCACCGGCTGAAGGTCCGCGATCTCGATCAGCCGATCCTGCTGATCAACGCGATCCACGACCCGGCCACCGGCTACAACTGGGCGCGGAGTGTGGAACGCCAGCTCGGCAGACACGGCGTCCTGCTGACGTACGAAGGCTGGGGACACGGCAGCTACGACGGCGGGCCGTGCATGGAGAACGGCGTCGACGCCTACCTGGTCTCACTCGACGTGCCGAAGCGCGGAACGGCCTGTCCCGCCGTACCGCCAGTGTGAGAACCGCAGGGCAGGCGCCTCTCAACCGGGCGCCTGCCCTGGAGCCTCAGTCCGCGTACTCAGACCGGTACGCCGGTCACCTCGAGTACCCGGTTGAGTTGGTCGCCGCGGACCATCCGGCCCGACAGCAGTCGCAGTTCGGCGCAGGCGGTCTCGAGCGCCTGCAGCTGGGATCGGCAGTTGTCGACGTACCAGAACGGATCGTCGGGCTGCGGATCGTCGGCGTCGTCGATGTCGGCGTACCAGTGCCGGTCGCCGCAATGCACCACTCGCACTCGCAGGTTCATGCTCACTACCCCCGTGTCCCCAGGATCCTGGGGTCCCCCCGGGCCCCAGTCGGGGCCGGCTCGGCCCCGGCGTGTGGTCGCGGCCCCCCACCACCACACGCCGAGCCGAGTTCGACCCTCCCCCGCTCGCTACATCGGAGCCGACGGCGTCGGTGTTACAACTTGTGACTAAGAATTTTGGGTAGTTTCCCGGCTACCGTGCGCTGAGGTGGGATTGCGTCCACTGCTCCAGGCCGGCGGCGGTGATCGGCAGGTCCTCGGTGAGGATCTCGAGCCGGTCGGAGTGCACCACCACGTTGTCCTCGATCCGGATTCCGATCCCGCGCAGCTCCGGCGGAACGGTCTCGTCGTTCGGGTGGAAGTACAGCCCCGGCTCGACCGCCAGCGCCATGCCGGCCTCGATCTCACCGGCGAAGTATGCCTCCGGCCGGGACGCGTCGCAGTCGTGCACGTCCAGGCCGATGTAGTGCCCGGTGCCGCAGACGATGTACCGGCGGTGCTGCTGCCCGTCCGGCCCGAGCAGCTCGTCGAGCGAGACGTCGAGCAGTCCCCAGTCCCGCAGGCCCTCAGCCAGCGTGCGCAGGGCGGCGTACTGGAAGGCCCGGTACGGCGCTCCGACCTTGACCGCGTCGAGTGACGCCAGCTGTGCCTTGTGGACCAGGTCGTACACCTGCCGCTGGGCGTCGGTGAACTCGCCCGTGGCGGGGAAGGTCCGGGTGACGTCGGCGGTGTAGAGGGTCCGGGTCTCGACACCCGCGTCGAGCAGGATGACGTCGCCCTCGTTCACCGGCCCGTCGTTGCGGACCCAATGCAGCACCGGCGCGTGCTTGCCAGCAGCAACGATCGAGGCGTACCCGACGCCGTTGCCCGCAGTCCGCGCGCGCCGGTCGAAGGTGCCCTGCAGCCACCGCTCCCCGCCGCCGCGAATGGCCTCCGGCAGCTCACGCGCGACGTCACCGAACGCGAGCACACTGGCCGCGACGGCCTCACGCAGCTGGTCCAGCTCCCAGTCGTCCTTGATCCGGCGCAGCTCGGCCAGCGTCTGCCGCAGCGAGTTCCCGTCCGTCGGCGAGGTCCGGACCAGTGCGTCCAGCATCGGCTCGACGCCCGGGGTCGAGAGCATGAACGGTACGGCGCCGCGCACCGCGGCCGGTAGTTCCTCGATCGGGCGGCAGGCGATCTGCAACGCCTCCGACCAGTCCTTCAGCCCTGGCACCGGGCCGACCCACAGCTCGCCGTCGCGTGCGTTGGCGAAGAAGTCGGCCTCGTCCGGCCCGGCTGTCTCGCGCAGGTAGAGCGTCGCGTCCTCGTCCGCCGACAGCACCAGTACGGCGCCCTCCGCCTGGCATCCAGTGAGCCAGACGAAGTCGCTGTCGGCGCGGAATTGGTAGTCGGTGTCGTTCGACCGGACCGGCGCCCGGCCGGCCGCGACCGCGATCCGCCGCCCGGGCAGCGCCGCGGACAGCTTCCGCCGGTGCTCGGCCGCCGCCTCCGCCAGGCCCTCGGGCACTGTCACCGACCGGTCCACCGCTCCCCAGCCTTGCGAGATGAATTCCCGAAACCCTTTGGCATCGATCGGGCGGTAGGACTTCGGCGTCTCTTCGGTGCGGTCGTCGGTCATGTGCTGCGCTCCCCTTTACTGCTGACGGTTACAAGCCATCAACTCAGGTGAGAGCAGGGCCGCGCAAGCCCTTATCGAAAGTCGTGGATCACCTTGCGCGGAACGCGTCGAGCAGGCCCTGCTCGGAGTCGAGCAGGTACTGATGCAGGTCCGCCGCGGCCTGCTCGTACTTCCGTGCCTCGAGCAGCTCGAAGAGGCCGCGGTTGCGTGCGATGTACGGCTCGTGCAGCTCCTGTGGCGTCGCGATCACATGGAAGAGCAGCCGCAGCTCCGCCAGCAGCCGGCCGGTCATCGCGTCCATCCGCGCACTGTCGGCCAGACCGATCAGGTGCTGGTGGAAGCGCATGTTCGCCGTACCCACAGCCGCCCAGCGATCCGCGAGCGCGGCCGCCTCGGCCGCCTCGACATCGTCCTGCAGCGGCTCGAGCCGGCCGGCCGGCAACTCCGGATCACGCTCGGCCAGACCGCGTACGACGTCCACCTCGAGCACCCGGCGGAGCCGGTACAGGTCGACCACGTCGCGTTCGTCCAACTCGGGCACGAACACTCCGCGATGCAGCTTGTAGACCAGCAGCCCCTCGTGGGTGAGCAGCCGGAAGGCTTCACGCAGCGTGTTCCGGCTGACCTCCAGCACCTCGGTCAGCTCGATCTCCGAGAGCTGGGCACCCGGCGGCAGCGCACCCTCGGTGATGCTCCGGCGCAGGATGTCGGCCGCCCGCTCGGCGGAACTACTCCGGTCCAGCCGCGCGACATCGGCGGCGACAGTGCGCAACCACGCCTGCCGGCCCTCGTCGTCCTCACCCGTGCTCATCACCGCATCATCGCCCACCCGAGGCGTTCAGGGGAAGTTTAGTGGAACAAGACTCTTGCAGGATTGTTGAACAATCTCTACTCTCGTGTCATCAGTCGTCACTCACAGCCATGTCATCACTCACCGCCATGGAGCCCATCCCGACAGCAGCCAGGAGTCACCGCCATGTCCCTCCGCACCCCGAAGCCGAACAAGCCACCGGCCCGGCGACCCACGAGCAGGCCGGTCGCCCGCCGTACCAATCCTTATGCCCGCCGCCTCACCCCCGCGGCCGGGCGGAAGACGCCGGACAGCGCGATGAAGGCCGGGACCCGGTCGACGCTGATCGGCGCCGTGTTCCTGATGGCGACCTCCGCGATCGGGCCTGGGTTCATCACCCAGACCACGCTGTTCACGGTGTCCCTCGGGGCGGCGTTCGCGTTCGCCGTGGTCGCCTCGGTGCTGGTCGATCTCGCGGTGCAACTGAACGTGTGGCGGGTGATCGGCGTCTCCGGGCGCCGGGCACAGGAGTTGGGCAACCTGGTCGCGCCGAGGCTCGGTACGGCGATGGCTGCGTTGCTGTTCGCCGGCGGGCTGGTGTTCACGGTCGGCAACGTGTCCGGCACTGGGCTGGGCACGAACGCGATGGTCGGTCTCGATCCCCGACTCGGCGGCGCACTCTCCGCCGTGGTTGCCATCGGCATCTTCTTGGCCAAGCGGGCCGGGCTGGCGCTCAACCGTGCCGTGGTCGTGCTCGGCACGGTGATGATCGTGCTTGTCGGCTGGTTCGCGGTCACCTCCGGTCCACCGGTCGGCCGGGCGCTGCGGAACGTCGTACTGCCGGAGCAGGCCGACTTCCTCGTCATCACCACGCTGATCGGCGGCACGATCGGCGGGTACGTCATGTACGCCGGTGCGCACCGGCTGCTCGATTCGGGGGTGAGCGGGCCGCAGTACGTCCGGCAGATCAGCCGGGCCTCGGTCGCCGGCATCCTGATCACCGGACTGCTGCGCGCCGTACTGTTCCTCGCGATCCTCGGCGTCGTCGCGGGCGGCGCGACCCTCGACAAGGCGAACCCGACCGCGTCGGCGTTCCAGCACGCGGCGGGCGAGGTCGGACTGCGGGCGTTCGGGGTGCTGTTGTGGGCGGCCGCGATCGCGTGTGTGATCGGGGCGGCGTACACGACCGTCACCTTCGTCACCTCGCGGACGACGACCTCGGACGGCACCAGGACCGCTCTCGTGGTGCTGTTCATCGCGGTCAGCACGGTGATCTATCTGTCCGTCGGTACGGCGCCCGCGAAGCTGCTCGTGTTCGCGGGAGCTTTCAACGGATTGCTGCTACCGCTCGGAATCGGGGTACTGCTCTGGGTGGCATGGCAGCGGGCCGACCTGCTGCGCGGCTACCGCTATCCCCGGCCGCTGCTCATCCTCGGCGGCGCGGCCTGGTTGCTCACCGTCTATCTGGCCGTCCGTTCGATCAAGCCCGTGTTCTCATTGTTCGGTGTCTCGTGATCACCACCGCTCACGAGGCACATTAAGTTGTAGGAGTGTTCATGGACCTCAACGCGGATCTGGGCGAGGGTTTCGGCGCTTACCCGATGGGTGACGACGAAGCGTTGCTCGAGGTCGTCACGAGCGCGAACATCGCCTGCGGATTCCACGCCGGCGAGCCCTCGATCATGCGCCGGGTCACCAGCTGGGCCGTCGAGCGCCGAGTCGCGATCGGCGCGCATGTCGGGTACGACGACAAGGCCGGTTTCGGCCGCCGGTTCGTCGACATCGAGCCGGCCGCGCTCCGTGACGAGATCGTCTACCAGATCGGCGCACTGGACGCGTTCGCCCGGATCGCGGGCGACCGGGTCCGCTACGTGAAACCGCACGGCGCGCTCTACAACACGATCGGGCATCACGAGGAGCAGGCCGCGGCCGTGGTCGGCGCCATCGTCGAGTACGACCGCTCGCTGCCGGTGCTGGGCCTGCCCGGTTCGGCCTGGCTCCGGCTCGCGGCCGAGGCCGGGCTGGCGGTGATCCACGAAGCCTTCGCGGACCGTGCCTACACCCCGGCCGGCACGCTGGTTTCCAGGAGCGAGCAGGGCTCCGTCCTGCACGACGCTGACCAGATCGCGGCCCGGTGTGCGGCGATGGCGACCGGTGCGCCGATCCAGGACCATCAAGGTGGCGACCTCACCCTCGACCCGCACTCGATCTGCGTGCACGGCGACACCCCGGGGGCGGTCGAGATCGCCCGCCGGGTGCGGGCGGCACTGGAGGAGGCGGGCGTCGTGCTGACCCCGTTCAGCCGCTGATGCGCATCCTGCCGTCCGGCGACCGGGCAGTCCTGATCGAACTGGACGACCTCGACGAGGTGATCGGCTACTACGCCGCGATCACCGCTGATCCGCCGGCCGATGTCGTCGACGTCGTGCCCGCTGCCCGGACCGTGCTGGTGAAGGTCGACCGCCCGGAGCTCGACCGCCTGGTCCGCGCGCTGCGCGCGATCCGGCCGGTCGACAGCCGGCGGGAGGCCGGCGACCTGATCGAGATCCCGGTGGTCTACGACGGCGCGGATCTCGAGGACGTGGCCGCTCATCTGGGCTGCAGCCCGGCTGACGTGATCGAACGGCATACCCGTGAGGAGTGGACCGTGGCCTTCTGCGGCTTCGCACCGGGTTTCGGCTACCTGACCGGTCAGGGCGACTGGGACGTGCCCCGCCGCAACTCGCCACGGACGAAGGTTCCGGTCGGGTCGGTGGCACTGGCTGGTGAGTTCAGCGGTGTCTACCCGCACGAGTCACCGGGCGGCTGGCAGTTGATCGGCCGGACCGAGGTGCGGATCTTCGATCACCGGCGTGAACCGGCCGCGCACTTCCACCCGGGCCGCCGGGTCCGGTTCGTCGACGCGGGTCGTGGATGAACAGCCTCACCATCCTCGAATCTGGGCCTTTGGCAACAATCCAGGACGGCGGCCGGATCGGTCAGGCGTCCCTCGGCATCCCCGGGTCCGGCGCGTGCGACCGTACGTCGTACGCGCTGGCCAACCGTCTGGTCGGCAACCGTCCTGGTGCCGCGGCGATCGAGGTGACCTTCGGCGGCCTCGTCCTGCACGCCGACACCGACCTGGTCATCGCCATCACCGGCGCGCCCTGCGCCGGTGTCCCGCTCAACGCACCGGCTTTCTTGAAGGCCGGTCAGGTACTGCGATTCGGACCGCCACGGACCGGGCTCCGGACGTACGTCGCCGTCCGCGGCGGTCTCGCTGTCCCCGCCGTACTCGGATCGCGCTCGACCGATCTCCTGTCCGGACTCGGTCCGGACCCGTTGAGCTCGGGTCAGACTGTGCCGGTCGGGTGCGAGTACGGGCCGATGCCCGGTGTCGACCTCGCTCCCGTCGCCGATCCGCCTGGCGGTGAGGTCGTCGTACGCGTGACTCCTGGACCGCGGCGGGACTGGTTCACGGATGCCGGGTGGGAGTCGTTCACCAGCCAGTCGTACGTCGTCAGCAGCAACAGCAACCGGGTCGGAGTCCGGCTGGAAGGCGAGCCGCTCGAGCGCGCCCGCGAAGGCGAACTCGCCAGCGAAGGCATGGCCCTGGGCGCCATCCAGATCCCACCCTCCGGCCTCCCCGTCATCTTCCTGGCCGACCACCCCGTCACCGGCGGCTACCCAGTCATCGCTTACGTCACCACCCCCACCCTCCCCACCTGCGCCCAACTCCGCCCCGGCCAACCCCTCCGCTTCACCAGCAGCTGACCGAGGCGCCCCACGACGCGTGCTCGCCACGACCCGTTGCTCGCGTACTGTCGCCCGCTGGCTACTTCCTCGTCGGGTGTCATCGGTCGTGTCAGGGCGGCGCCAGGTTGGTGTCAGAGCGGTTGGCGACGGTAGGGGCCTCGAACAGTGCATACAGGGAGATAGATGATGCGAACTGATAAGAGCGGCTTCTCGGCAGCGGGGATGCGCAGGCTGCAGGACGTGCTGGCGCGGCATGTCGAGTCCGGGAAGGTCCCCGGGCTCGTCGCCTTGGTCAGCCGGGGCGAGGAGACGCACGTCGAGGCGATCGGGACGATGCGCCATGACGGTGGCGCGCCGATGAGCCGGGACACGATCTTCCGGATGGCCTCGACGTCCAAGCCGGTCGCGATCGCGGCGGCGATGGTCCTGCTCGACGAGTGCAGGCTGCGGCTGGACGACACGGTGGATGCGTGGCTGCCCGAACTCGCCGACCGGCAGGTGCTGAAGCGGATCGACAGCGCGCTGGACGACACCGTGCCGGCGCGCCGGCCGATCACCGTCCGGGACCTGCTGAGCTCCACGTTCGGGCTCGGGATGGACATGACGTCGCTGGGCACGCCGATCATGAACGCGATCTTCGAGCAGGGGCTCACGCCCAATCTGCCGGAGCCGATGCCCGGGCCGGACGAGTGGATGCGCCGCCTCGGCACGCTTCCGCTGATGTACCAGCCGGGCGAGCGGTGGCAGTACCAGATCAGCAACGACCTGATCGGTGTGCTCGTCGCCAGGGTCACCGGCCAGTCGTACGAGACGTTCCTGCGGGAACGCATCTTCGACCCGCTCGGGATGAAGGACACCGCCTTCCACGTGCCCGCCGACAAGATCGACCGGATGCCGACCCTCTACGCCCCCAACCCGGCGACCGGAGAGTTCATCGTGTGGGACGAGGCCGAGGGTGGACGGTGGAGCCAGCCTCCGGCGTTCGAGGGCGGCGGTGGCGGGCTGGTCTCCACCGCCGACGACTACCACGCCTACTTCCGGATGCTGCTGAACGGCGGGATGCACGGGAACGAACGGATCCTGTCCCGCGCCGCCGTCGAACTGATGACCACCAACCGCCTCACGCCCGAGCAGGAGGCCGTCCGGCACGCCATGGCCGTCGACAACGTCCACATCTCCTTCGGCCAAGGGCAGCACGGCGGCTGGGGCTTCGGGATGGCGGTGCGCACCTACCGCGGTGACTACGCGCCCATCGGCCAGTTCGGCTGGGACGGCGGCAGCGGTACGTCGACCTACGCCGACCCGGTCAACCAGGTCACCGGAATCCTGCTCACCCAGGTCGGCGCGACCGTCCCGAACTCGATCCAACTCATGCACGACTTCTGGACCACCCTCTACCAGGCCATCGAGGACTGACCCCAAGCCCTCCGCCCGGACCGCCCGAGAGTGAGATCCCCTCGGGCGGTTCCGGCAGCAGTCACTGTGCGGCTGCTTGTCCGGCGTCGGCGGGCAGGCGAGGATGGCGGGCATGACGGACATACCGGGGATTGACAGTACGGTTCCGCCGAGTGGGACAGGGTGTGCGGATTGTCTGGAGATTGGCGGGTGGTGGTTCCACCTGCGCCGGTGCGCGCAGTGTGGGCACATCGGTTGCTGCGACTCGTCGCCGGCCCAGCACGCCTCGGCGCACGCCCGGGACGACGACCACCCGATCGTGCAGAGCTTCGAGCCCGGCGAGGACTGGTTCTGGCACTACGGCGAGTCCCAGTACTACGACGGCCCCACCCTCGCCCCACCCAACTCCCGCCCCGAGGACCAACCCGTCCCCGGCGGCAACGTGCCCCCCGACTGGAAATCCAAACTCCACCGCTGACGCGTCAGAGGGTGAAGCCGGCTGGGAAGGGGTCGTCGGGGTCTAGGAGGTATTGGGCCATGCCGGTGATCCAGGCGCGGCCGCGGACTGTTGGTACGACGCCGGGGCGGTCGCCGACTGTGGTTTCGGAGAGCAGTCGGCCGGTGAACGTCGTACCGATGAAGGACTCGTTGACGAAGTCGGTGTTCAGCGCGAGCTCGCCGCGGGCGTGTAGTTGGGCCATCCGGGCGCACGTTCCGGTGCCGCACGGGGAGCGGTCGAACCAGCCGGGGTGGATCGCCATCGCGTTGCGGGAGTGGCTGCCGTTCTGACCTGGTGCGGTGAACTGGACGTGCTTGCAGCTGTGGATCCCCGGGTCCAGCGGATGCACCGGTCGGTCGGTGGCGTTGATCGCGGCCATGATGTCCAGGCCCGCCTTGAGGATCCGGTCCTTCTCGGCCCGGTCGAACGGGAGACCGAGCTGCTCGAGCGGCAGGATCGCATAGAAGTTGCCGCCGTACGCCAGGTCGTAGGTCACCGTGCCGAGGCCCGGCACGTCCACCTTCGCATCGAGGGCGTGACTGTACGCCGGAACGTTCTGCAACGTCACGTGTTCGGCGCGACCGTTGTTCACGGCAACGTCCACCACGACCAGGCCGGCCGGGGTGTCCAGCCGGACCTTGGTGATCGGCTCGGTCACCTCGACCATGCCCGACTCGACCAGCACTGTGGCGACGCCGATGGTGCCGTGACCGCACATCGGCAGGCAGCCGGACACCTCGACGTACAGCACACCCCAGTCGGCGTCGGACCGGGTCGGCGGCTGCAGGATCGCGCCGCTCATCGCGGAGTGACCACGCGGCTCGTTCATCAGGAACAGCCGCAGGTCGTCCAGGTGCTTGACGAAGTACTCGCGCCGCTCGGCCATCGTCGTACCGGGGATGACGCCGACGCCGCCGGTGACGACGCGGGTCGGCATCCCCTCGGTGTGCGAGTCGATCGCCGTGATCGTCCGGACGGACCTCATCGCAAGCTCTCCACTGCCTTCTTCATGTCCTGCTCCAACTGGGCGACGTGTTCCGGCACCAGCGGTCCACGCGGCGGGCGGCACGGGCCGCCGTACCGGCCGACGTAGTCCATGCCGTACTTGATCGCCTGGACGAACTCGGTCCGCGAGTCCCACCGGAACGCGGCGACGAGCGGCTCGTACAGCGCCCGCGCCTCTTCCAGCTTGCCCTGTACTGCGAGGTCGTACAACCGGACCGATTCCTTCGGGAACACGTTCGGGAACCCGGCGAACCAGCCGGTCGCGCCCATCAGCAGCGCCTCCAGCGTCACGTCGTCGGCACCGGCGACGACGGCCAGGTCCGGCGCCAGCTCGCGGATCTCCAGCACCCGGCGGACGTCACCGGAGAACTCCTTCACCGCGACGACGTTCTCGATCTGCGCGATCTCGGCGAGCAGGTCCGGGGTCAGGTCGACCTTGGTGTCGATCGGGTTGTTGTAGACCATCACCGGCAGCCCGGCCTTCGCGACCTCGCTGAAGTGGTGGAGCACCTCGCCGCGGTTCGCCCGGTACATGGTCGGCGGCAGGCACAGCACGCCGTCGGCACCGTCCTCGGCAGCCTTCTCGGCCCACGCGCGCGCCTGGTGCGCCCCGGCCGCGTGGACGCCGACGACCACGACGCCATCGTTGCCCACGGCCTCGATCGCGGTCCGGGCGACGGCCCGACGCTCGTCGTCGGTCAGCGACGAGTACTCCCCCAGCGAACCGTTCGGCCCGACACCGCGGCAGCCGTTGTCGACCAGCCAGCGGCAGTGCTCGGCGTACTTGTCCAGATCGGGGCGCAACCCGGCCGGCGCCGACGCGTCCTCGGCGTACGGCAGTGCGGTGGCGACGATCACGCCGTCCAACTTCTCGCTCACAGCTCCTCCTGAGCCTCGGCCAGATCCCGCAACCTGACAGGCACGGCGATCGGTCGTTTCATTGATGGTCTAGGTACGTCGTTCTGTCCGGATGGCCGGCGTACGTCGCTCTGCCCGGCCGACCCGGCGTATTGTCCGGCCGGCTCGGTGTATTGCCCGGCGAGCTCGGCGACGGTGCGGGAGCAGACCCGGCCCTGGCACAGCCCGAGGCCGGCGCGGCTGGTGAGTTTCAGCGCCCGCCCGTCGGCCACACCCCGCTCGACGACAGCCCCTTCGATGTCGCCCCGCGTCACTTCCTCACACCGGCACACCACAGTCTCCGGCCCACTCCAGCTGCGCCACCCGTCCCGCACCGGATACGCCTTCGCCAACGCGGCCGCAAACCGCCGGCCCTTCACTACCTTCTTCCGGTCCGCTTGAGCTGCGGCCTGTCGAGCAGCCGCAGCACCAGCCACTCGTCCTTCAGCCGCAGCAAGATCCGCTCCACCGATGCCGGTGAGCTCACCAGCTGCGAACACACCCGGTGTCGTGGTCTGCTGGTCCGAGTCGACCACGACCGCCGGCCCGCCGTCCGGTCCGGTGGTCAGCTCGCAACGAGCCGACACCGCGAGCTCCAACTGTGCCGTGAAACCGAACCCCAGGCAGACGGCATCCACTTCGATGCGGCGCTCGGATCCTTTGATCGGGTGCCAGTTGTCGTCGAGCCGTGCGACGGTGACGGCCTCGACATGGTCCTCACCGTGCGCCGCGATCACGGTCCATCCGTGCTTGAGCGGAATCCGGTGCCGCGCGAGCAGAGCGCCGTACCCGAGTCCCTCACGGACCTTGCCCGAGGCAACCAATGGGTCAGTTGCCCAGCCTTTGCGGACGGTCTTCAACGAGTTCGCCTCGAGCAGGCCGACGACCTTCGCGCCGACGCCAACCAACGACTCCGCCACCGGCAGCAGGAACGGCCCGGTCCCGGCGACGATCACCCGCTTCCCGACGGAAATCCGTTGCCCCTTGGCCAACGCCTGCGCCGCCCCGGCGCTGTAAACCCCAGGCAAATCCCAACCAGGGAAGGGAAGCACGCGGTCATAGGCGCCAGTCGCGAGCACCACAGCCTTCGCCTCAACAGCGAAGACCTCCCGCCCAACCCCATCAGCAGGCCCACGCTGCACCCACAACCTCTGCCCCTGCTCAAACGCCCAAACAGACGCCTCCGCAAGATGCGTCACCCGCGGATGTGCCGCCAGCCGATCCCGCTTGGCCGCAAAGGCCTTCCACCCGTGCTGCAACCGCTCCGGCCGCCGCACCCCAAGCTCCTCCGCCACCTGCCGATTGAACTGCCCACCCACAGCCCGCCCGCAATCAATCAACAAAACCTCAGCCCCCGCATCCCCCGCAACCAACGCCGCCTCAATCCCAGCAGGCCCAGCCCCCACCACCGCAACATCAACCACCCGAGGAGCAGACTTCTGTGCCTCATGCACCTCGATCGGCTCGGGCAGCACGGCGCCTTGCTGGGTAGTGATTTCGTCGCCTGCGGCGACTGTTCGTTGGCAGGCTCGGATGTCGGGGATGCCGTTGACGACGACCAGGCAGTCGAAGCAGGCGCCTATGCCGCAGAAGACTCCTCGGGGGCGGCCGGTTGCTCGGGTTGTGCGCCAGGAGTCTTGGCCGTTGGTCAGCATCACGGCGGCGACCGTCTGTCCGGCCAGGGCGTTCACCGGTTGGCCGTCCACGGTGATCTGTACGGCGTCCGTCGTACCGACGTCTTGTTTCAGGTAGGCGTTCATGGGGTGAGCACCGCCGGGCGGTCGACGCGGAAGGGGTCTGGGGTGACGTGGGGCGTGAGGCCCAGGAAGAGCTCGGTGATGAGGCGGCCGGTGGAGGGAGCCAGGCCGATGCCGGCCCCTTCGTGGCCCGTTGCGTGCCAGAGTCCTTCGACGCGTGGGTCGGGCCCGATGACCGGCAGGTGATCGGGGGCGTACGGCCGGAATCCGCCGTACGTGCGCATCACCGACACATCACCCAGGAACGGGAACAACCCGATCGCCTTCCGCGCAAGCTCCCGCAGCACCTTCACCCGGACCGAGTCGTCGAACCCGATCCGCTCGCGGCTCGATCCGATCAGCACGGTCCCGGCCCGCGTCGACTCCACCACCGTCGACGTCTGCAGGTCTGCATCCCCACTCCCGACCGCGCCGACGTAGTCCGCGTCGTACACCTTGTGTCGCACGCATTCCGGCAGCGGCGCCGTCACGAGGATCATCCCGCGCCGCGGCAGCACCTGGATCGGCGCACCCGCGGCCGCCCCGAACGCCCCGGCCCACGGCCCGCACGCGTTCAGCACCGCACCACAAGCGATCTCACCGGCTGACGTCTCCACACCGACGACACGACCCCGGGCGGTACGCACCGACTCGACCGTCACTCCCGTCCGCACAGAACTCCCACGATCCCGTACGGCGGTCAGCAGAGCAGTTGCCGCGAGCACCGGCTGGAGCTGCGCGTCATCGGGATAGTGCACCCCGATCGTCACGTTGCGCGTGAGCAGCGGTTCGAGCTCGAACGCCTCCGCCGGCGTGATCACGCGCGCATCGACACCGGCCGCCTGCTGCTTGGCCGCGAACGCCTTCAGCGGCCCGGGATCGGTCGTCGCCACCACGACCCCACCCTTGGACTCCCACTCGACATCGGCGACACGCTCCGGCAGTCGAGCGAGTACGGCGCCCCACTCGGCACGCGACGCGATCGCCAGGTCCAGCTCGGGCCCAGGCTCCTTGTCGGAGACGAGCACGTTGCCTTCGCCGGAGGCCGTCGTCCCGGAGGCCACCGCGTCCCGATCGACCACGACGACCCTCACGCCGGCCGCGGTCAGCGCCTCCGCGCAGGCTGCGCCGACGATTCCGGCACCCACGACAACCACGTCGGCCGTCGCAGCTCCAGGCATCGCAGTGTCTCCTCGCCGTTCACTAAAATGAACGATATCGAGCGTACGGCGCGATCCCGGCCCAGGTCAACGTGGTCAGGTGGGCAGATGTGGGCTACCCGGGGTGATCGGGTGCGCGTCCGGCGGGTACTCGAGCAGCAGGACCGACCGGACGGGGCCGTCCAGCGCCTCGTACTCGTGCGGTGCGCCGGCCCGGAAGGCGAGGTAGTCACCCTCGCCCAGCTCCTCGGTCCGGCCGCGCGACGTCACCCGCAATCGCCCGTCCAGCACGATGTGATGCTCGGTTCCGGGATGGCCGTCCGAATGCTGAACAGCTCCCGGCCGGACCTCCTGGTTGTAGATCTCGAACAGCCCGCCCGGGTGCTCCAGTCGCCGCAGCATCCGCAGGTCGATCGCCTCACCGGACAGGACGTCGATGTCCGTGGACCGCACCAGGACCAGGTCGGCGGTCGGCGCCTCGCTCAGCAACGCCGACACCGGGACCCCGAGAGCGTTCGACAGACTGAACACCGTCTCGATCGTCGGGTTGCCCGCCCCGGACTCGAGCTGCGACAGCGTCCCCTTCGCGATCCCGGACCGCCGCGCCAGCTCCGACAACGAGATCCCCTGCTCGTCCCGCCGCGCCCGCAAGTTCGCCCCGAGCAACCTACCCGCACCTATCGCCGCCACAGCCCGGAGCATGCCATACCTACGGCCGCGCCTCCGGCACGGCGTGGATCACGGGATGACCCGGCGCCGCCGCAACTCGGCGAAGATCCCGTAGAACATCTCGTCGGTGGCGACGTACTCGTGGAACCCGGCTCGGCGGGCCTTGGAGGAGTCGGCGAAGAAGTCGTAGTCCCAGCCGAAGACGAAATCGGCGAACGGCCACGAGGAGACCTCCGCGTACGACGTCTCCGCCAGACCGTGCGTGACCTGCAACTCCTTCCACAGCGGCTCCTTGTCGGACATCACGTCCTGCAAGGACATCCGCAACGGCGGCGCGACGTCGAGGCCGAACCAGCCGGCCAGCTTCGGCCACAGCTCGTTCCAGCGGAACAGATCGCCGTTCGTGATGTTGAACGCTTGGTTCGCCGCCCCCGGCGCGGTCGCCGCCCACACGGTCGCCTTGGCCAGCAACCCGGCATCGGTCAGCTCGAGCAGAGCGTCGTACGCGCCAGGCTTGCCCGGGAACCGCAGCGGTACGCCGAGTTCCTTCGAGATCGACGCATAGACGGCGATGGCCACGGCCAGGTTCATCGGGTTGCCCAGGGCAACACCACCGACCACGGACGGGCGGAGCGCCGACCAGGTCCACGACTTGCCCTGCTGCCGGTGCTCGAGGAACTGCTGCTGGTCCACGTTGAACTCCGGTGGCAGGTGCGGCGGATCGTCCTCGCGGGCCGGGGTCTTGAACGGCCCGAGGTGCGCGCCGTACACCTTGTAGCCCTGCATCAGGCTGACGTGCCGCAACCCGCGCGCGACCGGCTCGATCGCGTCGACCACGTTGACCAGCATGGCGAGGTTCGGCGGCACCAGTTCGGCCCACGTCGGCCGGTCCTGGTAGGCGACGTAGAAGACGTGCGTCACGTCGCGCAGGTCGGCCAGCTTCGCCCGGGTGTCGTCCGGATCTAGCAGGTCGACGGCCACGTGCCGGATCCGGGGTCCGTCCGCACCGCCGCGGCGGGACAGACCGATCACCTGCCAATCACCCAGCGAGGCCAGATGCTCGACCAGATTCGTCCCGATCACACCGCGCGCACCGACCACCAAAGCCACCTTGTCCATGCCCGACAGCATTGCTGACCTGCACGGATAAGTCCAAGGCATAGTTTTCACCGAAGTCATAAACTCGGTTCATGACAACTCTGAGGCAGCTCGAGTACCTGGTGACCGTGGTCGAGCAGGGGTCGTTCACGAAGGCGGCCGAGCTGCTGCACGTCACGCAGCCGGCGTTGTCCCATCAGATCCGCGCGCTCGAACGATCCGCGGGTGGCCCGCTGCTCGAGCGGTTGCCGCGGAACGTCCGCCTGACCCCGACCGGGCGCGCGATGCTGCCGCACGCCCGGGCCGCACTCGCCGACGCCGAACGCGCTCGCTGCGCGGCCCGTCAAGCCGCGGGACTGGAAGTCGGCGAGCTACAGATCGCGACGCTCTACTCGATCACCTTGGGGGTCCTACCGGCCGCCTTGCGCAAGTGGCGGCAGACCTACCCTGAGGTGGGCATCCGGCTGTTCGAGCACCGCCACACCGATGAACTGGTGGACGCGATGAATGCCGGCCAGGCGGATCTCGCCGTAGGCCCGGAGCCGGTCGGCTGGACGGGCATCACGCACACGATCCAGACCGAGGAGCTCGTCGTCGTGGTCGCCGCCGACGACCCGGCCGCGGTGGGAGACACCATCGCCTTGAAGGATCTGGCCGATCGCGCGTGGGTGCACTACACCCCCGGTCACGGGTTGGCCGACGTACTCGATCTCGCTTGTGCGCAAGCAGGTTTCGAGCCACGCGTCGCCGTACGCACCGAACAGACTGCCGCGGCTCCCGCACTCGCCACCGCCGGACTAGGACCTGCCTTGGTACCGGACAACATCCTGCCCAAAGGCTTCGACGGTCACGTCCTGCACCCCGATCCCCCGGTCCGACGGACCCTCACGGCGTACACGCGCGGCGAGCCGGACCCGCTCGCCGCAGCCTTCATCAAGCTGCTTCAGTCCTGACCCCAGTTGGCCACGATCACGGCGATCGGCGGCAGCACCGCGGCGACCGCGCTCATCCCGATCGCGACTGGGACGGAGAACAGCCGGACGACGAACCACGCCAGCCCGATCAGGACCAGGCAGCTCCCCATCAACCAGAAGTAGAGCTTGCGGTTGTCGTACCGCCGGGCCATCTCAGACCTTCAGTGAAAGCTTGCCCAAAGCATCGACCAGCGGAGCCAGCTCGGGCAGGTCGGCGGCCTTGTCGAGAGCGGACGTCAGTACGGCGTCATGCGTGGGCTGGGCCTGGTCGAGCAGGTCGCGGCCGGCCTGGGTGACCTCGGTGTAGATGCCGCGGCGGTCCGTCGGGCACAGGTACCGCTGTAGGAGCTCGCGGTCCTCCAGCCGGTTCACGAGCCGGGTGGTCGCGGACTGGCTCAGCACGACCGCGTTCGACAACTGGTTCATCCGCAGGTGGTAGTCGTCCTGCCGGGCGAGCACGTCGAGCACGCTGTACTCACTCACCGACAGCCCGTGCTGCTTCTGCAGCGCGCGCTCCAGCTCGTCCTCGATCCGGGCATGCAGAGCGGCCAGGGTCCGCCACCCCTGCGCCCGCGCCTCCGCGGCGTCGTCCGGTAGTCCCACGACTCCTCCACTTGAACTTCACGATTGCATGCGCAATCATAGCGCTTGTGCAATAGCCCGCGTCTGCAACTATCGCAGACGCCGGTAACAGTCACCAGACTACATTCGAGGAGATACCCCGTCATGCCTGCAGCCCTGCTGGCCCTCGCCATCGGTGCCTTCGGGATCGGGACCACCGAGTTCGTCATCATGGGCCTGCTGCCCGAGGTCGCGACCGACTTCGGCGTCAGCATCCCGTCCGCCGGTCTGCTCATCTCCGGCTACGCGTTGGGCGTCGTGGTCGGCGCTCCGCTGCTCACCGCGATCGGGTCCAAGGTGTCCCGCAAGACCGTGCTGGTCGCGCTGATGGGCGTGTTCATCGCCGGCAACCTGCTGTCCGCGCTCGCCCCGTCGTACGGCGTCCTGATGACCGGGCGGATCGTCGCCGCGCTGTCCCATGGCGCCTTCTTCGGGGTCGGCTCGGTGGTCGCCGCGTCGCTGGTTCCAATAGCGAAGCAGGCGAGTGCGATCGCGCTGATGTTCACCGGCCTGACCGTGGCCAACGTGTTCGGCGTCCCCGGCGGTACGGCACTTGGCCAGCAGTTCGGCTGGCGATCGACCTTCTGGGCCGTCACCGCGCTCGGCGTCATCGGGCTGCTCGGCATTGTCTTCCTCGTGCCGCGACAGACGACCTCCGAAGGGCCCGGCCTGCGCAGTGAGCTCGCCGTCTTCAAGAACCTGCAGGTGTGGCTCGCGCTGGCGATGACCGCTCTCGGCTTCGCCGGAGTGTTCGCGTCGTTCACCTACATCGCGCCGATGATGACCGAGGTCGCGGGCTTCTCGGCCGGGGCGGTGACCTGGCTGCTGGTGCTGTTCGGTGGCGGGCTGGTGGTCGGCAACCTGCTCGGCGGCAAGGCGGCCGACCGGTCGCTGATGCCGAGTCTGTACGGGATCCTCGCGCTGCTGGCCGTCGTACTGCTGGCGTTTGTGTTCACCGCGCATGGGCGGGTGACGTCGGCGGTGACGATCGCGGTGTTCGGTGCGGCTGGGTTCGCGACCGTGGCTCCGCTGCAGAAGCGGGTGATGGACAAGGCCGCGGGCGCGCCGGCGCTGGCCTCCGCGGCCAACATCGCCGCCTTCAACCTGGGCAACGCGGTCGGTGCCTACCTCGGCGGGCTGACCATCGAGCACGGCCTCGGCTACACCGCCCCCAACTGGGTAGGCGCCGCCCTGGCCGCCTCCGGCCTCGCGGTTGCCCTCCTCTCCGGCCTACTGGACCGCCGGGGGCGGATCTCCACCACTCACCAACCACACCGGACGCACCCGGCTCACGCTCAGCCATCGGCTCAGACCGGCTCTGGCGAGAGGTTGGTGAGTGGCACACGTCCGGTCAGCGGGTGAGGTACGCGCCGGGCGGCGCGTACTTGGTCGGGTGACACAGGGATGACCCGTCACCGATGTGCCCAAACAATCGCTTGTGCTACTCCTCGTGCTCAGGCGACTCTTCTCAGTCATGGGGCCGCACCGCCCAGGCGGCCCACTGAACTCTGGAGTGTGAGGCATGTCCGGAAAGCTCAAGCTCGCCCGTGCCGCCTTCGCCGCCGCCGTCCTGATCGCGGCCTCGGCCGGCGCGGTCGGCATCGCCGAAGCGAAGACCCCGCCGCCGCAGACCAACATCGTCGGCGGCACGCTGGCCAGCACCGCCCAGGCACCATGGGCGATCGCGCTGAACAACAGTCGGTCGCCGTCACCGAGCGGTCAGTACTGCGGTGCCACCCTGGTCAAGGCCAACAAGATCGTCACGGCAGCGCACTGCGTCACCCAGGCGATGAGCACCTACACGGCGATCCAGGGCCGCGACAACCTGAACACCACGACCGGCCGGACCTCGAAGATCTCCAAGATCTGGAAGGACCCGCTGTACGGACAGGCGGCCGGCCACGACGTCGCCGTACTCACGCTGACCACGCCGTTCACCGGTGTCGCCACCCTGCCGCTGGAGTCGAGCCGATCCGCGGACGCGGTCGGTGCGCAGTCGACCGTCTACGGATGGGGCAACACCGAGGGCACCGGTCCGGCCGACCGGTTCCAGAAGGTGCTCGTGCCGGTGCTCGGGGACTCGTACTGCAGTGATGTCTACGCCGCCTACGACTACGCCGCGAACGGTGAGATCTGCGCCGGCTACAAGGCGGGCGGCAAGGACTCCTGCCAGGGCGATTCCGGTGGCCCGCTGGTCCTGAACGGCCGTCTGTTCGGAGTCGTCTCCTGGGGTATCGGCTGCGCCGACGCCGGTAACCCGGGTGTGTACGCCGAGGTCGCGACCTACTACTCGGCTCTGACCGCCCAGATCAACAGCTGACCTACTGACGAGTGGCCGGCCCACGGGGGCCGGCCACTTACCTTTTCTTGGGTACGGCGATCACGACGGCGTTGCTGAGGTACGCAGTACCGTCCCAGTCCTCGCACGTGACCAGGACCAGCCGACCAGGGACGCCCTGGTTGAAGAGCTGCGCGGCCTGCTTGGCCAGCGTCTTCTTGCGATAGATGGTCACCGAAGAGACCACGTAGTTGATCGCGCCGCGGCCGGTGGTCACCGTGACCGCGTCACCGGCCGTCAGCTCATCGAGGTCGTCGAACGCGCCACCGCCGTCGTGCACGGTGTGGCCGGTGATGATCGCCGAGCCCTTGGTCGCACCGGGCTGGGCGCCGTCCGACCACCAGCCGACCAGGCGGGGGTTGGACGGCGGGATGAGCGAGCCGCCGCGGGCCCGAATCCCGAGTACGCGGGCGGAGACGCCGAGACTCGGCACCGACACCCTGATCGGGTTCCCCGGCCGGACCGGTCCGGTGCTCAGGACCTCAGGCGGAGGCGTCGACTGCGAGGTGCCCGGCGAAGTGCCCTTCGAGGACGGCTTCGTCGGTGCGGCGGACGCCGTACCAGCCACTCGTGGGGTCGACGGGCCGGGAGCCGACGAGGGGCCGACAGCTGTCGGCTGCCGGCCCTCATCAGTGCTTTCGTCCCCCCTGAGCTGGACGTATCCGCCAGTCAGGAGAAGGGCTGCGCCGGCCGCCAGGGCCCCGATCGTCCACCACGATGAACGAGCGCGACCCGGGCGGCGACGCTTCGCGGACATGTCAGGCAGAGTGCTGACCGCGCGTCTGCCGTGACTTCAGGATGCCGGCGAACACGAGCAGACCACCGAGCATGAGCAGGGCGATGCCCCAGACGCTCTGGCTGCTGGTGCTGGCGGACGTGTTCTTCAGGCCACCGGACAGACCGGCGTCAACGTCGGTCGGAACCGGAGCGGCCGGCGTGCTCGTCGTGCTGGTCGGGCTCACCGTCGGCGTGACCGACGGAGACTCGCTCGGGGTCTCGCTCGGCGTCTCCGAGGGGGTCTCGCTCGGCGTCTCGGAAGGCGTCTCGCTCGGGGTCTCCGACGGAGTCTCGCTCGGGGTCTCCGACGGGGTCTCGCTCGGCGTCTCCGAAGGCGTCTCGGAAGGCGTCTGGGTCGGGGTCTCGGTAGGCGTCTGGGTCGGCGTCTCCGACGGCGACGGCGTGATCACGATCTTGCCGACGCAGAAGGACACGTGGCTGATGCCGTAGAACTTGCCGTTGTTGTCGTTCACCGGCGTGTGCAGCCCGACACCGGCCACCGTCCCGGCCGGGCGGTAGTCGTAGAAGTTCGCGTTCGGTCCGCCCTTGATGATGGCGCCGAGCACGACGCCACCGGTGGCGGTGAAGTCGACGACCTTGCCGCCGGTCTGGTCGCCGTCGTGCGCCGGGTCGTCGACCAGGAGCGTGCGCTCTTTCCAGTCCACCGTGACGCCGTCAGCCGTCTTCGAACCCGGGGTCGGCGGGTCGAACTTGATTTCTGTCGAGCCCGGTACGAGCTCGGCGCAGGTCGGGTTGCCGGGCTTCACGATGCCGTCGGCCGAGGCGGACGGGGCCATCGCAAGGGTGACGCCGCCCAGCACGAGCGCCAGCGCGCCCGCCCCACCAAGCAACGCGACGGCGCGTGAGCTCTTCGACTTCACACGCGTGTCCACCGATGTTTCGTTCACAAGTCTGTTCCCCATGTCTGTAGCCGATCCTGCGACCGGCAAGGTCGTCGGTGGTCCTCCGGAGCGACATCCTCCGGCGTGGACCAGGCGGTTCAAGCCATCCGTCGAAGCCGACGTAAACCGGCCTGGCCGTTTCCCCGGATCCGGAACTGGTCCGGTCCGCCCCGCGGGATCATTGGCCCTCGGCATTCTGGTGGTGCGGCGTTGCCGAGCGCAAGTACGGAAAGCGCGACTCGCCGTGGTCCTTACGTTTCGCAACCGAACCGTTTCCTCCGATCGCACAAAGTAGTTGCCTTTCGCCACTAAAACACTGTTTTAGGCTCTGATACAGCGTTTTCGCTATGCTGCTCCGGATGGCACGCGAGGCGGACGAGAAGACGGTGCTCGGATCGGTGTGGTTGCGTGCCGATCCGCATGCGACGAGGGCCCCGCTGAGCCGGGAGGACATCGTCCGTACGGCGGTCAAAGTGCTGGACCGGGACGGGCTGGACACGTTCTCGATGCGGCGGATGGCGGCCGAGCTCGGGACCGCTGCGACCTCCGCGCTGTACTGGCGGATCGCGAACAAGAACGACCTGCTCGAGCTCGCCGTCGACGAGGTTCTGGGCGAGGCGCTCGTACCGACCGCGGGCGGTGACTGGCGCGACCAGGTGACCGTTCTCGCGACAGCGGCGTACGAGGCACTGTGGGCACATCCGTGGGCGCCGCAGTTGCTGGCGTCCCATGCCGGGCTAGGACCGAACTACCAGGGCCTGGCCGAGCGCATCCTGAATGTGCTGAGCTCAGCCGGGTTCAAGGGCGTGCATCTGGATGCGGCAGTGTCGGCGATCTTCCACTACCTGATCGGCTCAGCCGTGACCGATGCGGCGTGGACGGCGACGGTACGGCGAAGTGGGCTGACCGAGGACGAATGGGCCACCGCGGCCGGCGACCAGCTCGGTGTCGGCGCAGCAAGCCTTGCGGCGTACCTGAGCCGGGAGAACCTGGCCGGCCCGGAGGCCCGCTTCACCACCGGCCTCCGAGCCATCCTCGTCGGCCTGCGGCCACGTCAACTGTCCTAGAGGTCGGCGAACACCGAGGCCGGGTTTTCGAAGGCGTCGGCGACGAAGCGGAGGAAGGCGGCCGCCGTGCCTCCGTCGCAGACCCGGTGATCGAAGACGAGGGACAGCTGGGTGAGTTTGCGGATCGCGAGTTCGCCGTCGACCACCCACGGGCGGTCGATGATCCGGCCGACGCCGAGGATCGCGACCTGCGGGTGGTTGATGATCGCCGCGCTGCCGTCCACCCCGAAACTGCCGTAGTTGTTCAGCGTGAACGTCCCACAGCCCAGCTCGTACGGCGTGAGTCGCCCGTCCCGCGCGGATTCGGTCAACCGCCTGATCTCCGCGTCCAGAGCGCGCGTGGTCAGCCGATGCGCGTTCGGCACCGCCGGTACGACGAGACCGCGGTCGGTCTGCGCCGCCAGGCCGAGGTTGATCCCGTCGTACTGGACGAGTTCCTCCCGCTCGGTGTCGACGAACCCGTTCAGCTCCGGGTACTTCTGCAACCCGGCCACCACGAACCGCGCCATCAACGCCAGCAGCCCAGGCCCGGAATCCTTTGCCGTCCGCAACGATTCCCGCAGCTCCACCAGCGCGGTCGCGTCCACGTCCACCCAGGTCGTGGCCTCCGGGATCTCGGCCCGGCTCCGGCTCAACGTCGCCGCCACCGCCTTCCGGAACCCGCTCATCGGCGTCCGCCGCAGCTCCGGCAGCCCGGTCCGCGAGGTCACCTCCGGCTTCTTCTCGAACCGCTGCGCGATGGCTTCCTCCACATCCCGCCGCACGATCAACCCGTTCGCACCCGACCCCACCAGGCTCTTCAGATCAACCTCGGCATCCCGGGCAATCCGCCGTACCAACGGCGAAATCACCAACGGCACCTCGCTTTTCGGAGGATTGGTGCCACTGGGCGGCACTGATCTTCCGGAAGCCGGGGATGCCTGCGGCCGGGGCTTGCGTCGGCGACCGGAGCCGGCGCCGTCACCGGTGCCGTAGCCGATCAGAACGTTGCCCGATCCCGCCTTCTCCTCCTCGCGGTACGTCGTCCCCGCGTCGACCTTCGCGATCGTGATCAGCGGCTTGCCGACCGGGATCACCGTGCCCGGCTCGCCGTGCAGCTCTTCGACGACTCCGGCGTACGGCGAGGGCAGCTCGACCACGGATTTGGCGGTCTCGACCTCGGCGACCGGGGCGTCGACGGTGACGACGTCCCCGACCTTCACCAGCCAGCGCACGATCTCGGCCTCGGTCAGTCCTTCACCGAGATCAGGCAGCAAGAACGTGTTCACGAGTCCTCCCACTGCAGGTCATCCACCGCGTCGAGGATCCGGTCCACGCCCGGCAACTGGTACTTCTCCAACTTCGGCGGCGGGTACGGGATGTCGAACCCGGTGACCCGCCGGATCGGCGCGGCCAGCGAGTGGAAGCACCGTTCGGTGACCCGGGCAACGATCTCCGACGACACACTGGCGAACCCGCTCGCCTCGGCAACCACAACGGCCCGTCCGGTACGACGTACTGCCGCACAGACCGTCTCGTCGTCGAACGGCACGATCGATCGCAGGTCCACCACGGTCAGCTGCCGGCCCTCGGCGGCCGCGACCTCCGCCGCCTCGAGCGCGACCGGCACCGACGGCCCGTACGCGATCAGGGTCGCGTCCGCACCCTCCCGCCGTACGACGGCCGTCCCGATGCCGGGCTGGTCCTCGGTGAGGTCGACCTCCTCCTTGGCCCAGTAGAGCTTCTTCGGCTCCATGAACACCACCGGGTCGGGGAACTCGATTGCCTTGCGCAACAAGGTGTACGCGTCCTCGACGGTGGCCGGCGCGACCACGGTGAGACCCGGGGTGTGCGCGTAGTAGCTCTCGGACGAGTCGCAGTGGTGCTCGACGCCGCCGATCCCGCCGGCGTACGGCATCCGGATCACCATCGGCAGCGTGACCTTGCCGCGGGTCCGGTTCCGCATCTTCGCGACGTGCGAGACGATCTGCTCGAAGGCCGGATACCCGAACGCGTCGAACTGCATCTCGACCACGGGGCGCATCCCGTTCATCGCCAGCCCGACCGCCATCCCGACGATGCCGGACTCGGCCAACGGGGTGTCGAAGCAACGATCCTCGCCGAATTCGGCGGTCAGCCCGTCGGTGATCCGGAAGACGCCGCCGAGGGCACCGACGTCCTCACCGAACATCAGCACGGTGTCGTCGGCCCGCATCGCGTCCCGCAGCGCCTGGTTCAGCGCCTGCGCCATGGTGATCTTCACGTGTGTCATGGCTCAGGCCTCCTCTCGCGCGAGCTCGTCCCGCAGGAACGCGGCCTGTTCCCGCAACTGCTGGGTCTGCGACGTGTACAGGTGCGCGAACAGGTCCGCCGGATCCACCGCCGGCTCGGGCATCAGGCCGTCCCGGAGCTGTGCGGCGACCTCGTCAGCCTCGGATGACGCCCGCTGCCGGACCGAGTCGTCGAGCAAACCTTCGTGCACGAGGTAGGTCTCCAGCCGCTTGATCGGGTCGCGCTCCAGCCACGGCGTGACCTCGTCGTTGTTGCGGTACCGGGTCGCGTCGTCGGCGTTCGTGTGCGCCTGCACGCGGTACGTGTGCGCCTCGACGAGCTGCGGACCCTCACCTGCTCGCGCCTTGTCCACGGCCTGCCCGAGGACGGCGAGCAGCCCGGCCAGATCGTTGCCATCGGCCCGTTCGCCGGGAACGCCGTACCCGATGCCCTTGTGTGCAAGGGAAGGCGCGACGGTCTGCCGGGCGAGCGGCACCGAGATCGCGTACTCGTTGTTCTGGATGAAGAAGACGACGGGCGTGTGGAAGACGGCGGCGAAGTTCAGCGCCTCGTGGAAGTCGCCTTCGCTGGTGGCACCGTCACCGCAGAGCGCCATCACCACGGTGTCCTCACCCTTGAGCCGCGCGGCGTGGGCGACGCCGACCGCGTGGGTGAGCTGGGTCGCGAGCGGCGTGGACTGCGGGGCGACGTTTCGGGCGTACGGGTCGTAGCCGGAGTGCCAGTCGCCGCGGAGCAGGGTGAGCGTCTCGATCGGGTCGACGCCGCGGCTCACGATCGAGACCGTGTCGCGGTACGTCGGGAACAGCCAATCGCCCTCGCGCAGCACCATCGTGGCGGCGACCTGGCACGCCTCCTGCCCGTGCGACGACGGGTAGACGGCGAGCCGGCCCTGCCGGACGAGCGCACTGGCCTGGTCGTTGATCCGGCGCCCCTTGATCAACTGAACGTAGCCGTCGAGCAGCGCGTCCTTGGTGGGAAGCGGGTACGACGGATGGTCGTGCGGAACTCCGTCCTGGTCGATCAACCGGACGGGTTCCGCGGAGGGGAGCAAACGCTCCTCGACGGTGGTCATGGACCCTCCTGAACGGGAGACGGACGGTGGCCTCATCGTCGTACTTCTGGCCATTCGGTTCCAGACCTGGGAAAATCGCGAGACGTTTGGTCCCCAATGCCCCAGAACGAGGAGCAGGATGTCCGACGACGTGATGATCGGCCCGGCCGGACCTGGACAGATGGTCGTCGCTCCCGCGCTCGACGAGGTCGATCGGCAGATCGTCGAGGCGCTCGGCCGGGACGGACGGCTCTCGATCCGGGCGCTCGCGGACCAGGTGCACATCTCCCGGGCGAACGCCTACGCGCGGGTCGAGCGGCTCACCACGACCGGCGTGATCACCGGGTTCACCGCCACGGTCGACCCGTTGAAGCTCGGCCTGGCGACGTCGGCGTACGTCACTCTCAGTCTCCGGCAGAGCTCCTGGCGGACGTTGCGGGAGCAGCTGCAGGCGATCCCCGAGGTCAAGCACATGGCGCTGGTCGGCGGCGACTTCGATGCCATCCTGCTGGTCCGCGCGGCCGACAACGAGGGCCTGCGACGTGTGGTCCTGGAGAAGCTGCAGGCCATCCCGGAAGTCCTGGCCACTCGCACCGCCCTGATCTTCGAGGACCTCGGCACGCTCTAGCAGCCGCAGGAACGCCTGAGGATCAGTTCCGTCGGGCAGGTCACCGCCTCGACCGCATCCGACCCGTCGATCAACCGCGTCACGGCGACCTGCGCTATTTCCTCCAGTGGCTGACGTACGACGCTCAGCGGCGGCCAGCTGTACTCGGTCTCCGCCGTACCGTCGAATGCGAGCACCGCGATGTCGGCCGGGACATTCAGGCCGGCCTCGTGGATCGCCCGCAGTACTCCGACCGCCTGGAGATCCGAGCTGGCGAAGATCGCGGTCGGCCGTGGTGTTGCCGCGAGCAACTCGCGGCCGGCGTCGTACCCGCCGCGCCGGCTGAAGCTTGTCCGCGCGATCGGACCTGCTTCGAGACCAGCGTGTTCGAGCGCGTCACGCCACCCCAACTCGCGCTCTGGCCGACCGTCGCCCCCGATCACCAAGCCGATGGTGCGATGACCGTGCCCGATCAGGTGCTCGACGCCGTGGCGGGCACCTTCGCGGTACTGCGATCTGACCGACGAAGCCTTCTCGAGGACGCGGTTGATCGCGACCACCGGGATGTCGACGCCGCTCAGATCCGGGTCCTCGGTCGGTGCGACCAGGACGATGCCGCTGACCCGGCGGGTGAGCAGTTCCGCGATCTTCGCGTGCTCGGTGTCCGGATCGCCGTCCGCGCTGGTCTGCAGGACGACGTACCCGCGCGCGGAGGCCACCTTGTCGATCGCCTTGGCGAGCTCGGCGAACAGCGGGTTCCCGCCGTCCGGGGTGATCAGGCCGACCGTGCGGGTGGTCCCCATCCGGAGCGCGCGGGCGGTCGCGTTCGGCCGGTAGCCGAGCACGCGGATCGCCTCCAGCACCCGCTCCCGCGTCTGCGGCGACACGCGTCGCGGACCCTCGTTCACCACGTAGCTGACCACGGCCGTGCTGACCCCGGCGTACTCCGCGACGTCGTTCCGGGTGACAGGGGCCTTCGTCATGAGCCTGATGATACGGGCGTTGACCGTTTTGGAAAGCGATTGCTAGCGTGAGCAGCTACACGAGTAGAAAGGGTCCCGTCGTGCCCAGACGCTATGCAGTGGCCGGTACTGGTTCGAGGGCGCAGGCCTACGTCCGCGCGATCCTCCAGGAGCACCCCGAGGAGGCCGAACTGGTCGCGTTGCTCGACCCGAACCCGGGCCGGCTCGCGTTCCACGACCGGAAGGTGAAGGAGCTCGGCGGTCCGGAGTTGCCGCAGTACGGCGCCGACGACCTGGAACGGATGGTCAAGGAGCAGTCCGTCGACCGGGTGGTCGTGACCAGCCCGGACTACACCCACGCGACCGTCGTCTCCCGGATCCTGCGGGCCGGCGCGGACGTGATCGTCGAGAAGCCGCTGACCATCGACGCCGACGGCACCCGGCAGATCGTCGACGCGATGAACGAGTCCGGCAAGTCGGTCGTCGTCACGTTCAACTACCGCTACTCACCCCGCAACAGCGCGCTGCGGCAACTGATTCTCGACGGCGAGATCGGCGCCGTCACCAGCGTCGAGTTCCAGTGGGTGCTCGACACTCGGCACGGCGCGGACTACTTCCGTCGCTGGCACCGGGAGAAGCGGTTCTCCGGCGGCCTGCTGGTGCACAAGGCGTCCCACCACTTCGACCTGGTGAACTGGTGGATCGCCTCGACGCCGACCCGTGTCTTCGCCTCCGGCGGCCTGTCCTTCTACGGCGCGGACAACGCGGCAACTCGTGGCCTTGGGCAACGACCTGAGCGGGGCACCGTCGACGGTTCGGCCGACGACCCGTGGCTGCTCGACCTGCGCACCGACGACACCAACCGGCAGCTGTACCTGGAGAGCGAGCAGTACGACGGGTACATCCGCGACCAGGACGTGTTCGGTCCAGGCATCACGATCGAGGACAACATGGCCGTGATCGCGGAGTACGCGAACGGCGCCCGGTTGAGCTACTCGCTGAACGCGCACTCACCGTGGGAGGGCTACCGGGTCTGCGTCAACGGCACCGAGGGTCGCGCCGAGCTCGAGGTGGTCGAGCGCGCCGCGGTGATCGACGACCGGATCGACCCGAGCTACCCGGCCGAGCGCGTCGTCGCCGGCGAGGTGCGGTCGGACGGCGAGCGGCTCGTTCTGCAGAAGCACTGGGCCCCGGCGGTCGAGGTCGAGATCCCGCGTGGGGTCGGCGGTCACGGCGGCGGCGACCGGCTGATCTACGCCGACCTCTTCAAGGGCCCCGGCAACGACCCGCTCGGCCGCGCCGCCGACGTCCACGACGGCGTCCGCGCCGTTGCCGTCGGCATCGCCGCGAACCAGTCCCTGGTCTCCGGCCAGCCTGTCGTGATCGCCGATCTGGAGCTCGGCGGCTGGGCTCAGGCTTAACGCGAACCGCCAGGCCATCACAATTCGCCACGCTGCGGCGCGCTCACGCTCAGCCGCCCACGGAGCGCTCGTTTGTGATGGCCTGGCGGTCCGCCTGCTACCACGACGCAGGGGCGCCTGGGCGATGCGTGCCGAACGTCCACTCGTACCCCTCGGGGTCGGCGACGCGGCAGCGGTAGTTGCCCCACGCGGTGTCGGCCGGCTCCCAGACCGACTCGGCCCCGGCCGCGACCGCGGTCTGGTGGATGGCGTCCACCTCGGCCTGGCTGTCGAACGCGATGTAGCTGCCGTGGCCGACCGTCTCGCCCTTGCGGATCGGCTTGTCGTAACCTTCCTCGTCGGTGAAGAGGGTGAAGGCCACACCGCCGTACCGCATCTCGGCATGCATGATGCCGCCCTTGTCGTCCGGCACCTCCATCGTGGTCTCGAACCCGAACGCCTTCTCCAGCCAACGCAGGGCACCGACCGCATCGCGGTAGCCGAAATACGCGTGGAAGGTGGCTGTGCTGCTGCTGTTGTTCTCGGTCATGCATCCAGAATCTCGAAGGTAGCGGCCAGCTTCTGACCGCTACCTCACCGGATTTCGCCTACTTGCGGAACTGACCTGGGCCGAGGACCTGCCAGCCCTTGGCGGTGGGAGTGCTGATCGAACCGAGCGGCATGGTGAAGGTGCGGACCTGCCGGTTCGGGCGGCTGATCGCCCAGAACGTCGGTTGCCTAGGGTTCGAGCGGTCCCAGGCGATGCCCTGGCCCTGGACGTCCGAGAGGTCGACCGTGGCGATCCAGCGCAGTTCGGAGCCGGCGACCGGGAGTTGCATCACGTACGCCTCGCCGAGGTCGTGACCGGTCAGCCAGAGCCGGCCGTCCGGACCCCACGAACCACCGGAGTTCGACATCGGCTTGAACTTGTCCAGGATCGGCTTCGGGATGGTCCAGGACGCAACCGGTTCGAACCGGTCGTTCAGCTTCACCACCTGGGTGTTGTAGGTCTGGCCGTACGGCTCGGTCATCCCGTCCTGGATCACGTCATAGTTGGCGAATCCGGCCCACCACGCGCCGTCGTACCGATCCAGCCAGGTGAGCGAACCGCGGTAGATGCCGAACGAATAGGTGTCGACGTGGCGCATCGTCTTGGTGTCGAAGACCTCGATCGAGCTCTCCATCGGCCACTCGGGGTAGTTCGAGTGGACGGCGTACAACTTGCTGCCCACGACGACACCGCTGTCCATGTGCTTGAACGGGCCATCGGTGTCACCGGCGAACTGGAGCAAGGGCTCGCCGGCGGTGCGGTCGTGCTTGGTGATCGTCCGATTGTTGACTGCGTAGAAGTACTTCGCGTCGACGGCCACGGCCTGGTTGGCGTCGAAGGCGGCGTACGACGTGAGTGGGGTCGCCGGGTACGACGGTGGTTCGGCGGCGGTCGTCGTACTCGCTGTGTTGCCAGCTGTGGTGGACGTGGCTTTTGTGTCGGCGGCCGGGCGCGCGGCGGACGCGGTCGGGAGGGCGACGGCGGCGATGGTTGCCGTCGCGATGATCAGGGCGGGGAGCTTTCGCATCACAACCTCCGAGGGGATGGATCCTGCTCCCCGACCCTCGTTCCATCGTGGGAACGACCGCGGTCAGGCGTGTGAACCTGCTGCGTCAGGTTGATTGCCGAGCGGCTGCTTGCCTTCGGAACCAGATGAAGAGGGCGACGCAGGGGATGAGCAGGCCGCCGATGCCGAGGACGAGGAAGTCCCACTCGGCGCTGATGTGGTCGACCAGCCAGCCGAAGTTCTGACCGAAGAACCCGGTCACGAAGGTCAGCGGCAGGAACACCGTGGCCAGGATGGTCAGCTGCTCCATCGTCGCGTTCTGCTGGACGCTGACCTTGGTCTGCTCGACCGAGATGACCGCCATGTTCGCCTCGAGCACGGTCGCGAGCAGATCGCGTTGCGCCGCCACCTCCTCGTTCACCAGCACCAGGTGATCGCGCACGTCCCGGAAGTACGGCAACAGGTCGGTGTTGCGCGCACCGCGCTCGATCGTCGCCAGTACGGCGAGCAGCGGGTGAACGGCCCGGTAGAAGTCGGTCACCTCGCGGCGCAGGAAGTAGATCCGCTCGGTCGGCGCGACGGATCCGGCGAAGACGGTGTGCTCGACCTGCTCGATATCGCGTTCGAGCTCGGCGACGACCGGGCCGTAGCCGTCGACGACCTGGTCGAGGATCGCCCACAGGACGGAGTTCGTGCCGGCCTTCAACAGTTCGGGCCGCTGCTCGAGCCGGATCCGGGCGCCGTGCAGGTCGCTGGCGACACCCTGACGGACGGTGATCACGAACGCCGGCCCGACGAACACGCTCACCTCGCCGAAGTCCACCTCCTCCCGTTCCTCGTCGTACCTGGCGGTACGCAGGATGACGAGGCGGATGTCACCCTCGTACGGCTCCACCTTCGGGCGTAGGTGGAAGGTCTGTGCGTCCTCGACCGCCAGCTCGTGCAGGCCGAAGTTCTCGCTGACCTGGGCGAGCTCGTCGACGGTCGGTTCGAACATGCCGAGCCAGACGAAGCCGCCTTCCTTGCACCGGGTGGCGGCGTCCTCGATCGACATCGGACCGACGTGCTGGCGGTGGCCGTCCCGGTAGTAAGCGCAGTCGATGATCATGATGTGTCCTCCTCCCCCGATGGTCAGGCCTGAAGACGATAGGAAATAGGGTTGAGTGGCGAAGCCGGGATGAATTCCGGTCCCTGGTGAGTGCTCTTCGAGTGCTCTTCGAGTGCCTGAAGAGCGCGGGTCGGGTTCCTGGTGCGGTCGGTGCGGTTCGGTGAGGATGTTGGCGAGGAGGAACTATGGGACTGCCAGTGGTGTTGATGCCGGGACCGATGAACCGGTCGGTCGCGGACGGTCTGGACGGGAAGGTCGAGCTGATCCGGCTCTGGGAGGAGGCGGATCCTGACGCGGTGCTGGCCAAGCGGCGGGACGAGATCGTTGCCGTCGCCGCCGGTGGGACGCGGATCGACGGCGCGTTCCTGGACCGGTTGCCCAACGTTCGGATCGTGTCGAGCTTCGGCGTCGGGTACGACCAGATCGACGCGACGGCCGCGGCCGAGCGCGGTGTCGTGGTGACGAACACGCCTGGCGTGCTGGACGACGAGGTCGCCGACACCGCTCTCGGGTTGCTGCTGATGACCGTCCGCGAGCTACCCCAGGCCGAGCGGTACCTGCGCGCCGGCAAGTGGCAGGACGGCCCGTACCCGTTGACCAAGGCAACGTTGCACGGCCGCCGGATGGGCATCCTCGGTCTCGGCCGGATCGGCCAGGCGATCGCCGACCGGGTCGCGCCGTTCGGCGTTTCCGTTGCCTACCACAACCGCCGCCGCAAGGACGTCGACTTCCACTACTATCCGTCGCTGGTCGAGATGGCCCGCAACGTCGACATCCTGATGATCGTCATCCCCGGCGGCGACAGCACCCGCCACCTCGTCAACGCCGAGGTCCTCGAGGCACTGGGCCCCGACGGCATCCTGATCAACGTGGCCCGCGGCACCGTCGTCGACGAGGCGGCCCTGGTCGACGCCCTCCGCAACGGCACCATCCTCAGCGCCGGCCTGGACGTCTTCGAAGCCGAGCCCACCGTCCACCCCGGCCTCCTCGACCTCCCCAACGCCGTCCTCCTCCCCCACGTCGGCTCCGCCACCATCCCCACCCGCAACGCCATGGGCAACCTGGTCGTAGAAAACCTCCTCAACTGGTTCACCTACGGCACCCCCATCACCCCCGTCCCCGAATCAGCCAACCTAGTGAAACCCTGACCACCCACCACCCCCCGACCTAAAGCCCAACACCACCCCGAGCCGGAGAACGGCCCGGCTGATTGCCGAAGCCGCCGCCCGAAGCCGGTGAGCACCGCACCTCACCAGCCCCAGACACTGCACCGAGCAAGCGAACGGGGAGCCGGCTGACCTCGGGCGCCCCGCGGCTGCCGACACGGGCAGTTGGTCAGCTGCTGCCTGCTGCCTGCTGCCTGCTGCCTGCTGCCGACGCACCTCCACAGACCGAGGCGGTCTGTGGAGCCGGCTAACCGTGTGGATGGTTGGTGAGGTGATGCGTGGAGCTGGAGACGACGGCAGGATGGTTGTCCAACGGACTCTGCGGAGGTGATGTGGGTGACTGACCAGGACGACGTACGCCGGATTGCGCTCAGCCTGCCTGAGGTCGAGGAAGCTGAGGATCGGTTCGCGTTCTCTGTCCGCGGCAAGGGGATCGCTTGGGTCTGGCTCGAACGAACCGAACCGAAGACCCGGGTTCCTCGGCCGGACGTCCTCGCCGTCCGCGTCCCCAACGCTGCCGAGAAAGAGGCCCTCCTGGCAGCCGATCCCACCAAGTTCTTCACCGAGCCCCACTACAACGGCTTCCCCGCCGTCCTGGTCCGCCTCCCCACCATCACCTCCACCGAACTCCAAGAACTCCTCACCGACGCCTGGCGAACCCAAGCCCCCAAATCCCTGGTCAAGTCCTTCGACCAGACCTGACCCACACCTAGAGGTATGCGGGAGGCGGGGGTGTGTGCGCGGGTGTGCTGGGAGGGTGTGCCGGGGGTACGCGGGGGCCGGGGGTGGGTGCCCGGACGATCCGACCGCAACCACCCATCTGCGTCTGACTGCCCGGCCTGTCCGCGCGGACGCGCCGGGACGGGCGGACCGGGTCTGGGCCACTTTCCGTTGACAGAGAGCGCTCTGGTGGTGTCGCCTCGGTACTGCCCAATGAGTGTTTGACAGTTGGTGGGGTTTGGGGCAGGGTTCTCCCCAAGGGTTGTTGGGGAGTGAGGTGCGATGACGGACGACGACATCAAGGAGCTGCGGGCCGTGGCTCATCCGGTTCGGCTGCGGATGCTCTCGTTGCTCACTGGTACGGCGATGAGTGCCGCTGAGGTGGCTCGCGAGCTTGACCTGACTCATGCGAACGCGTCGTACCATCTGCGGATCCTGCTCGAGACCGGCACGGTCGTCGAGGCGGGCGAGGAGCGGATTCGCGGCGGCGTCGCCAAGAGGTACCGCTATCCCCACGAGGAACGCGGACAGCATCGGACCCGCGCGACGACGGAGGGCCAGGTCGCCGAGGTGCGTGCGCTCGCCCGCGAGCTCGAGCGGCGGGTGCGGCAGCGCAAGCGGCACACTCCGAGCCATCTCAGCGACCTCGACGGCTGGGTGCAGCCCGAGGTCTGGGAACGCGTACGTGAACTTCTGGCGGAGGCGTCGACGCTGATGCACGACCACAACCAGCCGCCGCGCACGCCGGGTACCGTGCATGTCAGCACCACGTCCTGGACGTTCCAGATGACCCGTAAGGCGTCGTCATGAGCGACGCGCCCGCGCTCGCCCCGCTCCGCGAGCCGAACTTCCGCTACTACTGGCTGTCCCGGCTCATCGATCGGGCCGGTACGACGATGGCCGGCGTCGCGCTCACCTTCGCGGTGCTCGAGGTCAGCAGCTCGGCGACCGCGCTCGGCACCGTCCTGGCGGCCTACAGCATCCCGATGGTCGTGTTCCTGCTGGCGGGCGGGGTGCTGGCCGACCGGTTCGGCCGGACTCTGGTGATCCAGGCGACCAACGTCGCGTCCGGTCTCAGCCAGCTGGCGACGGCCGCGCTGGTGCTGAGCGGCACCGCTGAGGTCTGGCATCTCGCGTTGCTCGCCGCGGTCAACGGGACCGCCACCGCCGCGGGCATGCCTGCGCTGGCCGGTGTGCTGCCTCAGCTGGTCCCGCGTGACCAACTCAAGGCGGCGAACCTGGTGCTCGCAGTGCCCGAGAACGCACTGATGGTGCTGGGCCCGGCCGTGAGCGGCGTGCTCGTGGTCGTCGTCGGACCGGGGTGGGCGCTGGCCGTGGACGGCGCGACCTACCTGCTCGCGACGCTGGCCCTCACTCGTGTTCGCATCCCGCGCCCGGCCGAGGGACACCGGAGCAGGGGCGCCGTCGCCGACCTGCGCGAGGGGTGGACCTTCTTCCGCACGACCACGTGGCTTTGGGTGGTCGTCGCCTCGTTCTCTTTGCTCAACGCCATCACCAGCGGCGCGTTCAACACCCTCGGCCCAGTGCTCGCCACCCGGACCGACATCGGCGAGGCCGGGTGGGGACTGATCCGCTCGGCCCAGGCGGTCGGCTTTCTGGTGTGCTCGCTGGCCCTGATCCGCATCTCCTTCCGAAGGCCGCTCCGCTGGGGGATGTTCGCGATTGCCCTGAACGGCATCCCGCTGCTGGTCCTCGGCCTCGAGCCCGTGCTGGCGGCGGCGATGGTGGCGGCGTTCCTGGCCGGTCTCGGCAGCCAGGTCTTCGGGCTGGGCTGGGACCTCGCCATGCAGGAGCACGTGCCGGACGAGATGCTCTCGCGCGCCTACTCCTACGACATGCTCGGTTCGTTCGTTGCGATCCCCGCCGGCCAGTTGCTGTTCGGTCCGCTCGGGCTGACCTTCGGCATTCAGCGGGTGATGGTGATTGCCGGCGCGGCCTACGTCGCCATCGCGCTGGTGACCCTGATGTCGCGATCGGTGCGCAACCTCCAGCGAGCAACGGTCGTCAGCACCACCTCCCCGCCGGCCTCCTGACCCGCCGGTTGGCCATCACGTCTCAGCAGGCGTGGGACATGAGGTGATGCCCGCTGGAGCACGCGTCGGCGGGCCGCTCGGACCACCATCCGTGGGTCAGGAGGTGGGCCGTTCGGATTCGGGGAGGTCCCAGATGCGGTTGTGGGTCCAGGCGTATTCCCAGGCCTGGATGTCGGGAGGCTGGATGGCCAAGCCGGTGAGGATGGCGCAGACCTGTTCGCGGTGGTGATTGGCGTGGTTGATCGCCTGGGCGATGAAGATGCCGACCCGGGTGGCGCGGGTGTTGTTGTCGACGATCACCACGCGTTCGACGTCGATCGGCTTGGCGAGGAACACCTCCCAGAGCGCGCCCGCCTCGTCGTTCCAGCGTTCGAGGGTGTCGAAGTCGGTCGACGGCTCGCTGTCGACCCAGTCGAGCGGGCTCTCCGCGATCCGGCGCAGGTAGCTGCCGTCGCATCGGACGATGTGATCGAGGGTGGCGAGGATCCCGCCGTACGTGCCGACGCCGGTGACTTCCAGCTGTTCGGCCGTGAGTTTCTGATCGCGGCAGAACTTGATCAGGCTCTTCGTCGCCCAGATGTTGTGCCGGATCGGGTCGTACAACACGTCGTTGAGTCCCATGTTTTCACGGTAGCTCCGCCGTCACCGGGCGCCGTACTCAATTTCCGGACGTCAAGGCGGTGAAGATGTCGTCCCAGTGATCGTGCAGTACGGCGAGATGCGTGGTCTGCTCGTGGATCACCAGGGTCGCGCCCGGGATCCGGTCGGCGAGCCAGTGGCCGTTTCGGATCGACGCGTTCGCGTCCAACGCGCCGTACCAGAGGAAGGTCGGGCACTCGATCGACTCGGGCCGGAAATCCCAATCACGGAACGAGATCGCAGCATCGCGGAGATAGCCGTCCGGGTTCGCAAGGGCCTCGCGTACGGCGGCTGCGATCGCAGTGTCCGAGCCGAGGGGACGGCCGTCGATCGTGGGTCCGGGCCTGGTCGTCAGCTCGGCGTCATGTGGGTCGAGTTGAGCGAGGAAGCGCCGTGCCAGAGCCGCGTCGTCTGGATCGGCGGGGTTGAGTTGGTCGACGTACGCCTCGAAGTCAGGGCGTATCAACTCGACCGCCTCGTCCGGCGTGAGAGCGGACAGGCGGGTGAAGAACGCCTGCTGTTCCGGGCCGAGATCGTCACGGTGGTACGGCGGATCCAGCGCAGGAACAACCGCCGGACTCGCGGCCACGCCGACCGCGATCACCCGGTCCGGATGACGGGCCGCGCACGCCAACGCGTACGGACCACCGATCGACATCCCGAGTACGGCGTACTGCTCGATCCCAAGCAGATCCGCCACCGCCGCGACGTCATCCGCCACGGACAGATGTGTCGACGGGCATGTGTCGGACAGCCCGTATCCCGGCCGGTTCACCGCGACCAGCCGTACGCCGGCACGCCGAGCTGCCGCGTCACCGGCGTACGCCGCATGCCGCGTGTCAGGGCACCCGTGCAGGAAGAACACCGGCACCCCGTCGGTCGCACCGCCGTGCCAGTACTGCGCCCGCCGTCCGTCCGGCAGGCGCAACAACCCGGTCAGTTCGGTGATCAGCTCTGCGCGGTGATGTTCACCATCCAGTTGATCCCGAACTTGTCCGTCACCATGCCGAACTCGTCGCCCCACATCTGCTTCTCCATCGGCATCGTCACCTTGCCGCCCTCGGCCAGCTTCTCGTAATACCCGCGCAGGTCCTCGTCGTCGCCGCTGAGGCTGACCGCGATGTTCTCACCCGGGTTGTACGGCATGCCCTTCGGCGTGTCCGAGGCCATCAGCGTGAACCCGCCCGGTGTCTCGAGCTGGCCGTGCATCAGCTTGTTCTCGTCGTCCGGGCCGCTGCTCGCGCCGAATTCGGCGAACGTGTTGGTGGCCAGATCTCCGCCGAAAATGCTCTGGTAGAACTCCAACGCCTCCCGTGCAGTGCCGTCGAACTGGATGTACGGATTGAGCCGAGACGCCATCTGACTCCCCTTCCCCCTGGTTGAACCACTCTTGGTCCGCACAGTAGACCCGGCCACCGACAGTCCGCGAGACCCTGCTTTTCCCGATCCCGAGCCGTCACCACCCGTACGCCGACCGTGCGCCCACCCGTCTTCCGTCGTACGACGACATCCGCCGTACCGGATCATGATTTGTCCACAGCGACGGCCAATAATCGGCCGCGCGACGCCCGGGCGGCGGCTAGGGTCTCGGCATGATTCCGCGACACATCACGATCGACGCCGGCAACCCGTTCGAGCTCGCACAGTTCTGGAGCACGGCCACCGGCTGGCCGATCGCGGATGGCGACAAGCCCGGCGACGACGAGGTGCTCGTGGTCGCGCCGGCTCCCGTCCCCGGCTTGCTGTTCATCGCCGTACCCGAGACCAAGTCGGTCAAGAACCGCGTCCACCTCGACTGGGTGCCAGACCAGCGCACGCGCGACGAGGAGGTCGAGCGACTCGTCGGCCTCGGCGCCACCATTTACGACGACCACCGCCAGCCCGACGGCCGCGGCTGGGTCACCATGCACGACCCCGAGCACAACGAGTTCTGTGTAGAACGCAGCGAGGCCGAACGCTCCGCCTAACCCTCAGAGGCAGTCCGCGAGCGCCGTCATCGTCTGAATGACGGCGTCCGGACCAGCCGGGCGGAGACGGGCTTCGTGGCGCGGAGATTTGGCCGGCCGAGAACCCCGACGACCAGGGCCGCGAGCCCGTGACGCTCGAGAAACAGCTCGATCGCAGCCGAGGCGTTGTTGCCGACGATGACGACCGCCTGATCCGTCCGCGCACAAGCGGCAAGAAACTCGCGCACGCCTGGCGTGATCGGCGCACTGAGAGCGCAGGAGCGCCATCCGCGATCGTCGACCCGCTGCCGCGTGGGAACAGATCGCACACCGGCCCATCGAAGTCGAGCAGGACCCGTCCGCTCGCGCCGCGGCCGCCGCCACGGATCAGGCATCTGGGCTCAGCGAAAACCGGTCGAGGTAGGCGCGAGACGTCCCGTCCGTCGCGATCACCTGCGACGGGTCCTGCTCATCGTTCGCCACACCGAGAAACCTACTTTGGCTCAGGGGATCAGGAGAGCGGGCACCGAGAGCTACCTGGTGCGCACGCTCCGACGTCACTGGGGCCTGACGCAACTTTTCTCAACTGCTGGCCATCGTGCGGGTATAGGGGATTCTCACCGCCGGCTGGGGGGCCGCGGGTTAGGGGTGGGGGAAGGACATGGTCAGGTGGGTGTTGGTGTTTGCGCTGGTGGCAGCGGGGGCGACTAGCGGCGGCGGGGCGGCGACGGCACGGGTCGCGGCGGACAATCCGGGGATCGCGATCGCTGCGGACCTGCCGGATCCGCCGGGGGCGCAGTTCGTGCCGGGGGCAACGAATGTGATTCCGGCGACCGAGGTGCCGGCGAAGGACATCACGGCGGAGAGCGCGGCGAAGACGCTGGCGGAAGCGGCGGCGGCCGGGACGTACACGTGTCCCGGGTTCAGCTCGGTCGACGACTGGACGCCACTGTCCTACATTCTGCAGGACTACTACGCCTGGGGCGGGTTCAAGCCGTACAAGGTCGGCAACGGCAGCGGCAACATCAACTGGAAGCTCAACCCGTACGGCAATCCCAGCTGGTACATGTGGTTCCACTCACTTCGTTGGCTGGGGCAAGGAATCATCGCGGCCGGCAAGGGTGACGCGAACGCGATCGCGCACGTCACCACGATCGTGAGCGACTGGGTGCTCGACAATCCGTACTCCTGGAAGGCGAACATCGGCGCCTGGGAGTCGACGATGCACCGCACCAACGTCATCATTTGCACAAGGCAAGCAGTCCTGTCCGGCCTGAAGGTCACCACACTGCCGGCGCGGTACCTCTGGCTCGACACCGCGTTGCTGAACCACGCCAGATTCCTGGTCTACAACTGGAGCGGCGCCTGGAACCACGGCACCGACGAGAGCATCGCCCTGTTCGGAGTCGGCTGCACACTCAACCGGTCGGACTACAAGACGCTCGCTCAGCAGCGTCTCGCGGCCGGCATCACGACCGCGATCGACTCGCAGGGTTCGACCAACGAGCAATCGACGGCGTACGCACAGTTCAACTACTCACTCTGGGGCCGCGCGGTCGACGTACTGCGAGCCTGCGGCGCCGACCCCGGTACGACGATCACCACGAGACGCACCCTGATGGCGAAGTGGCTGGCCTTGGCCACGAACTCGATGGGCAATCTCCACCAGATCGGCGATTCCGAGGTCGTGCGTACGGCGCCCGTCGCCGGGACCCCACTCGAGTACGCCGGCAGCCTCGGCGCGAGCGGGACCGCACCGGCCCAACGTGTCGGGTTGTACTCCGCGGGCTACGTCTTCGGCCGCTCCGGTTGGGGCACGAGCGCCACGTTCGCGGCCCAGGCGTCGTACAGCATCAGGTACGGGCCGTCGCGCAAGCTGCACGGGCACAGCGACCACATGTCGCTCACGTACGCCGCCCGCGGTAGAGACATCGTGATCGACGGCGGTCACGCCGGCTACCAGAACGACGTCTGGCGCACCTGGGCGAAGAGCCCGTTCGCGCACAGCTCGATGACGACACCGCTGTCGGCCGACCGGCTGCCGGCCACCAAGCTGACGCGGTACTCACTGAAGTCGACGTCCGACTTCTACGAGTTCTCCGACGTACCCGGGACCGGGATCAGCCGCGTCCGCGCCGTACTGGTGGTCAGAAGTCCGGACCTGGTCGTCACGCTCGACCGTGCGTCGTCCACGACCTCGCAGCAGTTCCAAACGCTGTGGCACCTGCCGTCGGACCAGAAGGCGACGGTGTACTCGCGGACGACCGCACTGGCGATGCGGGCGGGTGACGACACCCGGACGATCCTGTTCCAGGTGCCGTACCGGCAGGCCCTCCCGCGCGGGGCCATCCTGCTCAAGCAGGCGCAGACCCAGCCGATCCAGGGCTGGCACTACCCGAAGATCACCATCCGGCGGTCGGCCCCCACGCTGATGTTCGCACGGGCCGGGAAGTCGGCGTCGATCCTGTCGTTCATCGCGCCGGTGCGGGCGACCGGTTCGGTCACCTACCGCACCCGCTGGTCGGGTACGACGTACGTCGTCGACCTGAGCGTGGCCGGCGTACGGACATCCATCGGAATCACCGCTGGCGGGTCACTTGTCCGCATTGCTTGAATTGATCGGAAATCGGAGGGCCCGCCACCCGGCGGGCCTTCCGTGATGCAACGGAACGAACCGCTCATCGCGTCGAGACATATAGAGGGGTAGGACTTGAGCCTGGGGGGAGTGGGGTCCTTGAGACACCGACGCGGATTCCGTGAAGCGGTCGTCGGCCCGTTCGTCGCCATGACGGTCACGCTGAGCGTCATGGCGGCGACGGGCGGTGTGCTGGTCTTGCTCGAGCCGGGCAGACCACACGTGACATCACCGGTCAGCAGTGTGTCCGACACCGGGGCGCGATCGATCAGTCCCGGGGCCTTCGGTTCGGGGACGCTGGGGCCGTGGCAGGACCTGGTCAAGCGCATCTCGCCCGATGACGAGATCCAGGACGCGCTGATGTTCAACGGGGTGTTCATGTTCGGCGACAGCATCGCCGTCCAGGACGGCGCGGCCCTGGAGAAGCTGCTCCGAGACCGGAGTGGTGACTCCATCGCCGTACACGACTGGTCCGGTCAGCCGGCCTCTGCGGCCGTCGACGCGCTGGAGGACTGGGAACGACAGTTCGGCCTGCCCAGCCGGATCGTGATGGCGGTGGGCTCGAACGACATCTTCGATCCGCCGGCGTTCGCCGCGCAGGTCGAGCGCGCGATGCACATCGCGGGGCCCTCGCGAACGGTGTACTGGGTCAACGTGCACGTCAGCCGGGTCCGTCAGCCGGCCGCGATCCGGGCCGCCGATCAGGCCAACAGCGCGTGGATCAACCAGCAACTCGGGCAGGCCGCCGTACGGCACCCGAACCTGCGGATCGTCGACTGGGCCGGGTTCGTCGCGACCCAGCCGGGCGGGGCGGCGAAGTACCTGCGGGACGGCATTCACACCTCTGAGCCGGATGGCCAGGACGCTCGCAACCAGCTGATCGTCGAGGCGCTCGAAAGCTCCCGCTGAGCCTGGCAACCTCCTCGCCGGTTCCCGCGTTATCAAGGTGTGCCTCGAAATCACCCGCTCACCGCCCGCGGCACCGTGACATCCGCAGTCATCATCGTGGTGCTGCTCGTCACCCTGCTGACACTGATCCACCTGGAGACGCCGACCGCGCACGCGAAGAACAGCACACCCCAGACGGCAAGCACAGGACGTTATGGGTCGGGCACGCTCGGTCCATGGCAGGCGCACGCCAAGGTGATCTCGAGTGCCGCGCACATCCGGCACGTGGTGGCGACCAACGGGGTGGTGCTGTTCGGCGACAGCATCGCCGTACAGGACGGAGACACGCTCGGGCGGCTCCTTGCTCGGCGAGCTGGTACGACGTTCGCCGAGCACAGCTGGTCCGGTGAGCCGACCTCGGCCGCGGTCGACGCGATGGCTGCCTGGGCGCAGGAGTTCGGGTTGCCGCACCGGATCGTGATGGCGGTCGGGTCGAACGACATCTTCGATCCGCCGGCCTTCGCCCCCCAGGTCGAGCGGGCGATGCGGATCGCCGGGCCTTCGCGGACGGTCTACTGGGTGAACGTGCAGGTCCGGCGGACCGACGAACCCGCCGGGATCCAGGTCGCCGACCAGCGGAACAGCGAGTGGATCAACCTGCAGTTGGCGCAGGCGCAGCGGCGCCACCCGAACCTGCGGATCGTGCACTGGGCCGAATACCTGGCCGCGCGTCCCGGACGGTTGCGGACGGATCTGCGGGACGGTCGGCACACAACGGTGCCCGCCGGGCAGACCGCGCGGAACGACCTGATCCTGCAGGCGATTCTGGACCACTGACCTTGCCCGGACAGGCAACGCCGGAACCGGAGTAGGGAGTCCGGGCAACTTTGTCGGGTGCCAAGACATCAATACAGACAGAGGAACCAATCGACTTCCGGGGGGAACCGATGACGGCGAGCACCATGCTGGAGTGACTAGCGGTACGACGCCTCGGCCGCGATGCAACGTCAGACCTGCCGCCGGGCGTTAGTAAGACAAGACCTGTTGGAGCAACAGCCCTGAGTGCCGCCATCTCGGGCATCGCGACGAAAACCACCTGACCAGTCCCAGGGCCCCGTCCGGCCTGAATTCAGGTCTAGGCCAGAACAAGCATGCCCTTGGGGGGCTGCAGTGAGGAACCAACCATGCTCGCGCAACGCCTTCGCAAGGGCGGAACGACCCTGCGACTCAGCATCGCTCTGCTGCTGAGCGCAGCCGTCGTCGTGACGTCGCTGGTGATTCCCTGGGGTGGCTCCACTCCCGAGGCGGCACCCGACCCGACGGTTGGCCGGACTCCCGAACCAGCCACCCCGACCGTGACTCAGCCGCCGAGGCAGAACGTCTACACCTGCCCGGCGTACAGCGGGATCGACGGGAAGAACCCGGTTGCGAACCTCTATCGCGACACGTTCGCCTGGGGCACTGGAGCGCCGTACAAGGTTGGCAACGGCAACGGTGATGTCGACTGGAGCCTGAACCCGTACCAGAACCCGAGCTGGTACATGTGGTTCCACTCGCTTCGTTGGCTGGGGCAAGGAATCGTCGCCGGCGGCAAGGGTGACAAGCGCGCGTTGGCCCGGGTGAGCGCGATCGCCCAGGACTGGGTCAAGGACAATCCGTACACCTGGAAGTCGAACGTCGGGGCCTACGAGTCGACCATGCACCGCACGAACGTGCTGATCTGCTTGCGGCAGGCAACGTTGACCGGGCTGCGGGTGGCAAAGCTGCCGCTGTCGTACACGTGGCTGGACAAGGCGCTGCAGCAGCACGCGTGGTTCCTGCAGAAGAACTACAGCGGCGACTGGAACCACGGCACCGACGAGAGCCTGGCCCTGTTCGGCATCGGCTGCACGCTGAACCGGCCCGACCTGAAGAAGATCGCCGCCGATCGGCTGTCCAGCGCGATCAAGACCTCGATCGACACGCAGGGCTCCACCAACGAGCAGTCGACGGCGTACGCGCAGTTCAACTACTCACTCTGGGGCCGCGCGATCGACGTACTGCAGAAGTGCGGTGTCGACCCGGGTACGACGATCAAGGCACGCCGGCGCGAACTGGCCAAGTGGCTCGCGCTCGCGACCAACTCGCTCGGCAACCTGCACCAGATCGGCGACTCCGAGGTGGTTCGCACGTTCCCGGTCGAGGGAACGGTGCTCGAGTACGCCGGTACGCTCGGCAAGAGCGGGATCCGGCCGAGCCAGCGGATCGGGATCTTCGACGCCGGGTACATCTTCGGCCGGACCGGGTGGGGTGAGACCCGGCCGTTCACGCAGGAATCGACGTACAGCATCCGGTTCGGGCCGGCGCGGAAGCTGCACGGGCACGAGGACCACACCTCGGTCACGTACACCTCGCACGGTCGCGACATCCTCATCGACGGCGGCCACTCCGGCTACAAGTGGGACGACTGGCGGAGCTGGGCGAAGAGCCAGTTCTCCCACAACCAGATGACGGTGTTGTCGACGGCAGCGGAACACCCGGTCACCAAGCTGAACCGGTCGTCGATCTCGGCAACGTCGGAGTTCTACGAGCTGAGCGACTCGCTGGGCAAGGGGATCAACCGGACGCGTGGGGTGCTGGTGCTGAAGGGCCCGGATCTGATGGTGGTGCTGGATCGCGGTACGTCGCCGTCGAACGAGGAGTACCAGACGCTGTGGCATCTGCCGTCGGACCAGACGGTTCGGGTCGTCGGTGATGGTTCCGCGGTGGCGGCGCGGCCGGGTGATCGGGTGAAGACTGTGTTGCTGCAGGTGCCGTTCCAGCAGGAGACGACGCCGATCCAGGTGGCGACAGGTGCGACCGACCCGATCCAGGGCTGGCACTACGAGAACATCAACACCCGCAAGCCCTCCCCGGTGGTGAAGTTCAACCGCTCCGGGCGGTCGGCGTCGATCCTGTCACTCATCGTCCCGGTCCGCACGAACGGCGCCGTCACCTACACGACAACCCAGCAGGGTGGTCGACTTCGGATCAATCTGATTGTCGACAAAGTCAAGACGACGATCGCCATCGCCCCAGACGGAACCATGCAACGCGTGAAGTAGTCAGGTATGCAGGTTCTGCCAGTGCGCCGCGCCGGGCTGCTGAGGTCAGCTCGCAGCGCTCTGGCGGGCTGGGCGGTTGAGCTCAGCCCGCACCGGCAGCGGGCTCGATTGGTGCTCAGCTCGTCGTGGTGGTGCGGGCGCCGACGGGGTGCCAGCCGGGGGGTGGGTCTTCGCCTACTCGGCCGTCGACGGCCTCGCGGAGGAGGTCGGCGTGGCCGGTGTGGCGGCCGTACTCCTCGATCAGGTCGCAGACGAGGCGGCGGAGGCTGGCATGGCGTCCGTCGGGCCAGGTGATGTGCGCGGGCTGATCGAGTCCGCCGTCGGCGATGGCGGCCGCCAAGGTTGCGCGGGAGCGTTCGACGGCGCCGTCCCAGAGTGCGTAAAGCTCCTCGGGCTTGTCGTCGGCGGCGGAGTCGAACTCCCAGTCGTTGTCGTCCTTCCACCCGTTGCCGACCCACGGCCCACCCATCGGCTCACCGCGGAACTTGACGTTGAACAGGTAGTCCTCGTTCGCCGCCAGATGTTTCAGCAGTCCGCCGATCGTCAACGACGACACACCGATCCGCGTCTGCAGCCCGGCCGCGTCCAGGTCGTCGGCTTTCCAACGGAACGTCGTACGCAACCGATCGAGCGCCCCGACCAGGTGCTCGACGTCGGTGCCGGCAACCGGAGGTTCCCACCAGATGTCAGTCATAGCGCCACGCTAGACCCGGTTCCGGACGATCCCCTTCCGGAACTATTGTCGACAATCATGATCTGCCTCGAGATGACGTCACCGACCCAACTCATCCCCGGCAACCCACCGCCCGCCCCACTGACACTCGAAGAGCCACCCGCGGATGCCGCACCACTGATTCGCGCGCTCTACAACCGCATCTGGGACCCGATCGGTTCGAGCGGCCGAAGCGCCTGGACCGACGCCGAATGGACCGGGGAACTGTCGCAGCCAGGAATCCACACCTGGCTGGCCCAGGTGACCGACGAGGTAGCCGGCTTCGTCGAACTCTCAGTCGAACCGGACGGCGATGTGGGCGTCGTCGTCTTCGGCCTGGTCCCCGAGTACCAGTCCAAGGGGTTCGGCAGCGCCTTCCTCACCCTCGCCACCCAAACCGCCTGGTCCCTCAACTCCCCCACGACGCGCGTCTATCTCCACACCAACCCCGACGAACACCCCCACGCCCTACCCAACTACCAATCCCGCGGCTTCCGAATCGTCGACAACGGCCCGCGCGGTTAGACGTGCACGGGAGTCCACTGCGTGTTGTGATTCCAGCCGGGGAGTTCGAAGGCCCAGCCGGTCAGCAGTTGATGGGCTGCGCGCATGTCGGCGACAGAGGTGCCGTAGTGCCGATCAGCGCTGCCCTCGCGGTGCTCGACGACGTACGAACCGTCCTCACAGCGCAGGGCTTGGGCGTACGTGTGCCCACTGGCATCGGTCGTTCGCTCGATGATGAGGTAGTTGCCTTCACCTCGTTCGACATCCGACAGCAGTTCGAAGAGCAGATCCTCCGACGGGTCGTCCCACCGCTCGTTCGATTCGGTGATCGCGCGCAGTATCGGCGTACTCATGAGGACATGTTGCCAGTCCGACCCTCGAGGTAATCAAGGTATTCGAGGTACTCCGTCAGCCGGGGATCCGCCGCCGGGACCCGCACGAGTCGCGGCCGCGCGTCCTCGAGGAACCATCGCTTGACGTCTGCCGTGATGTCGATCGTCTCGGAATAGCCGACCTTCAGTTCGTTTCCCATCAAGTACGGCGCCCAGTCGAGGAAGAGATCCGCGGCGTGCCCATCCGCCGGACCGTGCGGCTGCGCGTTCCACACCTCGAGCCAATGAACCAGAGGTACGGGCGTCGTCGCGAGGAAACTGAGCACGACACGAGCCTCCGGCTGACGCGGGTACGACGACAACGTCGCCTCCCACCAAACGTTGCATAAGGCAAGCATCGCCGCACGCTCATCCTCGGCCCAAGCACTCCAGCACCCAACTTCGACAAGACGCTCCGCGACCAACTCCTCGTCGACGTGAAGGTCGTCATGAACCAGCAGCGCCATGATGCGAGGTGTCAGCTTCTTGTACAGATTGGCAAAGTCGCCGAAATGATCCGGCACCTCGAGGGCAACCGAAGGCAGCAGATGCGAAGGGATCGAAGCGACTGGGCCGGCGAGCGCAGCCGCGTCCTGCTCGCTGTAGCAATGGCTGCAGTAGTCACTGACATCAGCCTTCACCCCCGCCAGCACATCACCCAACCGCTCCAACGCACCTTCAACCGCAGACTCCATCACACCTGAAATCATCCAGGTGTCCCCTCAATCCCGCCACCACAATTGGCACCAGCGCGACTGGCGGCGATCCAGCGCTCGGCGGACGATCGACCGGCCACGTCACGTCTCGTCGCAGTAGACCTCGACTGCCGTCGGTAGCGCCGACTCCAGGACGGGCCATTCCGGACGCTGGTTCACCGCGGCAAACCACTCCGGCAGCTGTCTTCCGTCGCCGCGGAACCACCACTCCGAGTGTGAACCCAGCACCTCGAGCCGAGGCGTCGGCAGGTACTGGAGATCGCAGTGGAACTGCAGATACTCCTCGGAGTCACGCAAGCCGAACTGCCTGGTCAGATCGAGGTGAAAGCGCGGCTCGCCGGAGAAGTCATAGATCCCGAACTGGTACAGGAGACCGTCGGAGTCCGGCTCCCGCGGCACATCGAACTCGATCCCGCTGAACGAGCCGAACACCGACCACGCGCTCGCCGCGGTCAGCGACTCGACCGTCAAACCCGTCTGACGCACAAGAGTGCGAAACACCTCGGGAGAACCCGACGGACTCGGCTGCCGACCATGCATCACAAGACCCCAATCCCATGCACCAGTTGACCAACCTATGGCAACGAGCCGACCGCTGCGGCCACCGGCGCTGGGGTCAAGCACTTCTACTTGATCTGAGGGTTGGGGAAGAGCCTGATGCCGGTGGATGCGCTGATCACTGCGCGGTCTCCGAGTGGGGCGGCCAGGGCGACGACCGCGGCTGACCGACGCAGTGCCGCCGTACATGCGGTGCCGGCCGGCGGCTGGTCGTGGCTTCCTCCGACGACCACCAGGTCGTCGAATTCGAGAACGTGAGCTCGGAGGTTGCCATCGCAGTCCCCGTGGTTGAGGAAGAAGGTGAGCGTGCTGCCTTCGACCCGGGCGAGGATCTCGGCGTGGAGCAGGCCCGGTGCGGGATCGTCGAGCCCGGGCGGCGGGACCGGCATGGCCGGCGTCTTGAGTACGTCTTTGGAAACTGCGACGACGACGATCTTTCTCGACAGGCGCTTCGCGGTGAAGGACCACGCGGGTACGGTCGCGGGACCCCGGCTCGTGACGACCTCGGCTGTTCCCAGCGAAGCGGCGGTGATCGTGAGGGTGCACGACGATGCCGGTATGCCCCTGCAATTGCTCTGGGTGAACCCGATCTCGCCGGTAAGGGCAGGGCGAGCGTCGACCACGCTCACCGGAACGCTCGATCCGTCCGCGAAATCGATGCGGGATGTACCGCCTGATCCGAGCCGAACGCCCGGGGCCACGACGACCTTCCCGGCCGACCACGCAAGCTTCTGCTCGGTCGTGTCGAACGCGAGGTCCGGCGTCCGGGACGAATGCAGGAAGATCCCTTCCGGAGGCTTCGGGATCCCCGCGGCCCGGACAACCTCCGCGACGGCGCGCGCCCGCTCTTCAAACGCCGCAGTCGCCGGAGCTGCCGGAACGGCACCACGGGGCACCGTCGGCGCCACGCTGGGCGTCGCGTCGCTTGCACCAGAGGTTGGTGGGACCTCGGCTCCACACGCCGTGAGGGCGAACCCGATCACCACGACGGCAGAACCGACGTACCCACGACTGCGGTTCATGAGCCTCATACTCCGTGGACGCCTCAGGCCCGGCGAATCGTTGCATTGACCGTCGTAGGCCGAGTGTCCACTTCCAGGGGCCGCCCGACCGGGCGGCCCCTGCGGTTCCTACTTGCCGCGTAGCAGCACGGGGCCCGACTCGATGCCGAACCCACATTCGATGGGGCTGCAGACGGTCGCGATCGTGTCGCTGGCCGCCTTGCCTCCGGCGAACTTGCTGCCGTCCGGCACCACCTGCACGCTCCATGACTGCACCGTGGTGTCGCACAGAAGGGTGTTGATACCGCTGCCACGAACGGTGAAGCGCCCGGCCTGCTGCGTCAGTCTGACCTCCACGATCCCGAAGGCCGGATCGCCGGTGCACGTCGCGGTCCCGCTCACCGTCGCCGAACCGGTCCGACTGTTGAAGCTTGCGACCGGGTTCACGGTGATGTCCACCGTGGGTGGCGGCGGGAGCACATCGATCGTGAGGTTGAGTGTCCCCCCGTTACCCCCTCCGTCGAACTGGTTGTCGAAGACCAGCATCGTGTACGTCGTACCGGCGGTCGCCGTCCACGTCACCGCACCGAAGCCACAGGCCACCAGGCTCCAGTTCCCCGGGCTGCCGGTCGCAACGTTCGCGGTGGTTGAGTACGTCGACGAAGACACGTCGGCCCGGAGAGGGCCGTCCGCGGTCGGGGTGATCTCGTACCAGACGCTGGCATCGGTCGGCAGCGGCGCGGGTGTTCCACAGAAGTCAGTGCTGATGTCGTCGCTGTCGGTGGTTGCCTCGGTGGTGTCGAGGCTGTCGGTGAACGGGATGGCGCCGACCACGGTGCGGCCGCCGTAGGTGTCGTTGCCCGGCGGGGCCGCGAGCGCCGTACCCGCGGATGTGATCAGGGTGCCGAGCACGAGCGCGGCAAGAGCCGCGCTCCGAAGGTGTCTCATGTTCCCCCTCCTGAAGGTTGCTTGCGGACGCAAGCAGGCGCCCGCAACTGGACGCTGTCCCCGGCGGCCGTCGCCCGGCAGACCCCGATCCCTCCCCGGCCCCAGAGCGGCGCCGGCATCCTCACCCAGCAGGCCTCCATCCACCGGGGCACCGCCCTACCGGCCATGATGCACCGCTGCACCGGCTGGTGTCCGCAGCTGGGAAACGCCGAATCGAACCGACGACCTTCTCATACGAGGAGGAAGCTCAGCGTCGCATTTCGCCCTCTAGCAGCGCTTCCAGCAAGGCCGGCCGCTGACCTGGTTCGATCCACGTCGCGGCCTGCTGGGACCCACGTCTTCGCTATGTTTGACCGACTTGCCGTTTCCCAGAATCGGCGAGACGACTCCCTCTTGCCTTGAAGGGATCGACCACCTGGCCGAGAGGGCGGAATGGAATGCGGGCAATACTCCTGAGCGGCACGCTGGCGACGGTCTGCTCGCTGCTGGGGACCCGGATCGCCATCGGATGGTTCGCCCGGCACGGCTTCGGCCAGCCGATCAGGCACGACGGACCGACGACACATCATGTGAAGCGGGGCACGCCGACCATGGGCGGTCTCGTGATCCTGCTGAGTGCCACTGCGGCCTATTTGGCGGCAACGATCTTGACCGGCGGGTGGCCGAGTGCCAGCGCTTGGCTCCTGGTGTTGCTGTTCTTCGGCTGCGGGGTAGTGGGGTTCCTCGACGACTTCATCAAGGTCTACACCCAGAACAACCAGGGTCTGAGCAGTCGGGCCAAGATGGCGGGTCAGACGCTGGTCGCGCTCGTCTTCGGGGTCCTGTCCACGCAATTCTTCGCCGACGAGCGCGGTGTCAGGCCGGCGTCGCAGTACATCTCCACCACTCATGACTGGGGGATCAAGCTGCCCCTGATCGTGATCCTGCTACTGATCTGGTTCCTCGTCACCGCGACCTCCAACGGCGCCAACCTCACCGATGGCGCCGACGGGCTGCTCGCCGGCGCCTCGGCGTTGATCTTCGGCGCGTACACCATCGTGAACATCTGGCAGAACAACCAGCTGTGCGACTCCTCGCGGCCCACCGTGGTGGAGTCACAGTGCTACCAGGTGCGCGACCCTCTCGACCTCGCGGTCTTCGCAGCCGCCATCACTGCGGCCTGCATCGGCTTCCTCTGGTGGAACGCCAAGCCCGCACGGATCATCATGGGCGACGTCGGCTCCCTCGCCATCGGTGGCGCCTTGGCCGGGCTGGCGATCATGTCTCGAACCGAGCTCCTGATGGCCGTCATCGCCGGACTGTTCGTGCTCGAGACCCTGTCCGTGCTACTGCAGATGATCTGCTTCAAGCTGACCAAGCGACTCACGGGCACGGGCCGTCGCATCTTCCGAATCGCTCCCATTCACCATCACTTCGAACACCTGGGATGGGACGAGGTGACCGTCGTGATCCGCTTCTGGATCGTCGCCGGGGTCTTCGTCGCGACCGGGCTCGGGATCTTCTATGCCTCGTGGCTGGCCTGAGCTCGCACCACGACCCGCACCACGTGATCCGGAAACGACGAAACCCCCGGGCGAGGACCTGGCCTCTGACCTGGGGGTTCGGGTGGAGCCGCCTGTCGGATTCGAACCGACGACCTTCTCATCACGACAAGGAACGTCGTCGTCGCATCCCCTGACTCGCGAGCGAGCACCAAGCTGGGTGGTTCTCGCGATGGTTGGGTTGGACCCGCGAGTGATGCGGCGGAGGTTGCGGCCATGGGGTCCATTGTGCAGAGGGCGCAGCCTTATACACGGGTAGCCCGCTGGGCTGCCTCTGTATCGGCGCCGCGCCGCCGGCGATGGGCCAGCCGCGTGGGCGAGGGATCGGCACGGCCTCAGGGTGCATCCTGTTGTAGCGACCTCCGGGTGCTGGCCACCCGCGCAGCACCCGTCATGCCACCGCCAATGCCCGGTTCCGGGGCGAGTACGTCGGAAGGCCGTTGTGTCCTGTGCGCTCGCGGGCGGGCTGTGTGGACGCATTCGGCCTGCACAGCGAGCGATCTCAATGTGTAGGTGGCGCTGTTGTGTAGCCCGATGCTGCGGAGCGGAATCCGTCGGTGAGGGGTGCGGTGCGCACGCCGAGGTGCAGGAGGACCGCGAGCACCCGCCGGTTGGCGTCCTCGGTGTCGGCGATGCCGAGCTTGATGAGCAGTCGCCGGACATGTGCTTCGACGGTCCGTTCGCTGAGGACCAACCGTTTGGCGATACCAGTGTTGGTCATCCCTTGCGCCATCAAGCGGAGCACTTCGTTCTCCCGCTCGGTGAGCTGAGCGAGGTTTTCCCGGCGTGCGGTGCGGTTGAGTAGTGCGGCGACCACCTGTGGGTCGAGCGCCGAGCCTCCCTCGGCGACTCGAGTGAGAGCGGCGAGGAACTCCGAGACGTCCAGCACCCGGTCCTTGAGCAGGTAGCCGAACCCGCCCAGGCCGGCGAGTTCCACGCTGTGGGCCGTCTCGATGTGTTGCGAGAGCAGGAGGACGCCGAGGTCGGGCCGGGTCGATTTGAGTGCGGCGGCCGCGCGGGTGCCCTCGTCGGTGAAGGAGGGGGGCAGCCGGACGTCGAGAATGACGACGTTGGGTGAGTGCTTCCGGACCGCATCCTCAATGCCGTCGCAGTCGCCGAGCGAGGCGACGACGTCGTGTCCTGCGTTGCGGATCAGTCCGGCAAGGCCTTCGCGCAGCAGTGCCTGGTCCTCGACCAGGATCACCCGCATGGCAGTTCCGCGGTCAGCAGTGTGCCCTGGGTGCCGGACTCGATGTGCAGCCGGCCGCCGACCGCGGCCACCCGGTCGGCCAGACCCGCCAGTCCGGAACCTTCGCGCGCTAGCGCTCCGCCTACGCCATCGTCGGCGACGGAGACGAACAGCGAGCCGTTGCGGTGTACGGCGCGCATGGTGGCCGCGGTGGCCCGGGCATGCTTGATGACGTTGGTCAGGCCCTCACATCCGACGAAGTAGGCGGTTGTCTCCAGATTGCGGTCCAGACGTTCGGGGTCGGCGTCGACGACGACGGGGATCGGGGCGCGTCCGGCAAGCTCTCGGAACGCCGCGGCGATTCCGGCATCTAGCTGGGGCGGGGGTAGCCGGTAGGTCAGCATGCGCAGCTCCTCGATGGTTGCGGCCAGGTCCGCCACCAGCCCGTCGACATGGTCGGCGTCCTCATGTGCGCCCGTGGTTCTCAGCCTGTCTTCGATCCCGCGAAGCCCGATGCCGATGGTCACCAGCCGCTGTTGGGCACCGTCGTGCAGGTTGCGCTGGATTCGGCGCCGCTCGTCGTCCGCGGCCTCGGCGATGCGCGCCCGTGATCGGTCGAGCTCGTCGAGCTGCCGGTTGAGCTCGACGCTCAACCGCGCCACCTGCAGCGCCAGCCGGCCGTGCTCCACCAGGTGGCGGACTCGTGACTGGCGGGATGGGTCCCCCGTGTCGCGGTACTGGACGACGGCTTCCGGCACCCCGGCACGATCCACCTCGACAACCGCCAAGCCGGGATTGAGCTCCGCCGGGCGGCCGCGCATGTCGGCGTAGCCACCGGACGCCGGCAGATAGACCAGCAGCCGCAGCTGCGGGTCACGCAGCGCCTCCCGGAGCACGTCCTGGATGCGGTCCGGGCGGTCGGTACCCGATCGCAGGCGCTCGAGAAAGGCGTCGACGCGTAGTCGGGCGGAATGGCCGTCCTGGTCGAAGCGTCTGTCCAGGACCAGCCGCACGGCCCGCAGGGCGGGCCGGAAGACCGTGGCCGCGGCCAGGGTCGCCGCGGCCACCTGCCAGGCCGAGGACCCTCCGACGACCGCACCCAGCACGACGCTCACGGCCGCATAGACGGCCAGAACCAGGATCGACGCGCCGGCGTAGGCGACCGACCGCAGGATGATGAGGTCGACGTCGAACAGCCGGTAGCGCAGCACCGCGGCGCCGAGCGCCAGGGTCATGACCGACAGCGTGAGCGGCGAAATCTCCCGCAGGAGCGGTGACACGTACCACAAGGCGAAGGACACGGGAAGGAACAGCGCGAGGACTACCCCGGCGAGACTGACCCACTTGAGCTGCTGGCGTACGACCTGCTCCGCGTGCCAGAACCGCACAAACAGCGACACCAGCGCCCCCACCGCCGACAGGGACATCAGCGTAGCGCCGACGACGGTGAGATGCTGGCCGGGCAGCCAGTCAACGGCGAAGCGGTTGCGTTCTCCGGTGTTCGCGTTGATCGACGACGGGCTGAACGACCAGCCGACGACATAGGTCAGCGTACCCGCGACGCCGGCCCATACGACGATCCGCCACCGCCGGCTGGGCAACCGGCCGGTGGGGGTGTACAGCAGGGCAAGGACCCACATCAGGGCCCCCGGACACCAAGCCACCAGCCCGACCCACTGGGCCACCTCGCCAGCGGGCCAGCCCTGCTCGACGGCCCGCAGACCCCAGCCGGTCGCCAGATCCGAGGTCACCGCGCCCTGCACCCCGAACAGACAGAGAATCCACCCAACCGGGTGACGTGGCAGCCGACGCACGATGAGCGCGCCCACTGCGGTCAGCGTGATCTCGTAGAGGGCGAAGAAGACCGAGTAGTACGACGGCAGGCCCCACGACAGGGCCACCGCACCCACCTCGGCGAGCACCGTCAACCCCAGACACGCTGAGGCCAGGGTCACAGGCCGAGTGACTCGCACCCGATCATCATGACCCGCGCGCCGCCCGGAGACATCAGTGTCAGCACTACATAGCAGGTGAAGTGGTACCGCCGATGCCGCAAACGCCCGGCGTACCTAGCGTCGATGGCATCCACTCGACGAAGGGGACTGTCATGACCAGCAACCTCACCGCACCAGCGACCGTGCGGGCATCCGCACGCTCCGAGGCGCGCGCCCTTAGCCGGCTCCTGCCAGGCGCCGCCGGCCTCCTGTACGCCGGGATTCAACTCGACGGCGGGATCTTCGTCGCCGTCTACCGTGGCGTCTCCACCGTGCCCGACGACCGGCTCAACTTTCCGTTCTCCGGAACGCTCGCCACCACGACGTCGCTGACCTGGGGGCTCGGCCAGGCGCTGTTCGTCGTCACCCTGTGGGCATTCGCGCGCAGCGCGGCCGTCGGCGCGAGCCGACCCGGTCGCATCGGCGCCTGGCTCGCGCTAGTCGGCGGCATCGTGTTCGTCGCCGCACACGCGGTGAGCCTGATCTTCAGGGACGCCCGCGTGGACGACCCCGCCGGCGCGGCCGCGGTCACCCTGTTCGCGTCGGCAACCGTGCTGACCGCCGTCGGGTTCATCGCCGCCGGGGTGGCCGTCGCCCGGGCGGGGCAGTGGACCTCCTGGCGGCGCTACACCGTTCTCACGGTCGGAATCTGGCTGCTGTGCCTGATCCCGCTGCAGTTCACGCCCCTGCTGCCGCTCGCGATCGTGGTCTTCGCCGCGACGATGGTCGCCTTCGCCCTCGCTCTCCTCGCCGAGCCCGAGGAGCCTCGGCCCTGAGCTATCGCGCGAAGCCCCTCGTCGCAGCCGGGGGACTCGTCGATGTGGCCGGCGAATCGCGGTGACGACTTGACACGCACCCTGATGGACCCCGATGGCAGTGCCTCATCGTTGCCGGGCTGGCGCTTCTTCTTGCCATCACCCTTAGCCATGCCGCACATCGTAAGCAGCTTCGTGCCGCGAACCATGCCACGCGACTAGGAATGAAGAAACCCCCGGGCGAGGAAACTGGCCTCTGACCTGGGGGTTCGGGTGGAGCCGCCTGTCGGAATCGAACCGACGACCTTCTCATTACGAGTGAGACGCTCTGCCGACTGAGCTAAGGCGGCGGGTGGCCCGGGGGCCGAGGCAAGAGTGTAGCGGGAGGGTGGGGGTGTTTCCGAATCGGATAGCTCGACGGGGGCGATCGGCGGCAGTTCGCGGGGTGCTGCGGCGGGGGCCCGTGGTGCTGCGGCGGGCCGCCGGTGGGGTTCGGCGCGCGGTCGGCGGGGGGGGTCGCGGGGTATGCGGCGGGGGGCTCGGTGCGTGGTCGGGTGCGGTTCGGTTGGCTGTTGGTGGGTGGATGGTGGCTGGTTGTAGTGGGCGGGCGGCGGCGGGTCCGGGGTGGAACCTGTTGTTGGTGGGGTGCGTCCGAAGGGCGGGAAATGGGAGTGGGAACAATTGATTGAGGAAATGCGTTGACTTCTTTGTGGGAGTTGGGTGAGACTAATGCCCGCAAGGAACTACAGACCGAGGAGATCACCGTGTACGGGAAAGCGAACGCACGAGAGGCGTGGCAAGCCGCCATCGTCTTGTCGGCGTGCCCGCGACCCGTGCGCGACGACCGATCCGCCAGTGATGAAGCCTTCTATCACCAGCTCGCCAGCGAGCTGGGCCCGAGCCCGGGCGGCCCACCTGTGTGATCTCCAGCGGGAGATCATCCCAGGAGAGCCGTCTGAGCCGGGCATCCGGCATCAGGCGGCTCTTTTCTTGTGTCCGCACTCAGACACTTCTGACCACGTCGGTGAGCAATGGTTGCTGACCGGATTCCAAACCCGCGTTGCGAGGGTTCGATTCCTTCCACCGATGCATTGTTCGGCATTTACGAATGCCGACTCGAACAATTGACAACTGGATATTCATCGCATTTTCCGCCGGGCCGCCGAGGCCGGGCGGACCTTCCCTGCGGCGCCGTCCGTGCGCCGGGGAAGACGCCCGGGCGCGTCCCGGGCAACCGTCCCTGGGACCGCGCGTCCCGGGGACGCGACCAGCTGTGGGCCAGCGGCCAGGCCACCTCATTTGGGATGAGGACGACGGGGGTTCGAGTCCCTCCAGCTGGACCAGGCGCCCGCAGGATGCTCAGCTACCGGCCGAGCGGGCGCCACGAACGTGCCCTGTGACGGAAATCCGCACCACATCCGGCGCAGGGCACCCGACGCCCGTGGCTCAACAGGAGAGAGCACCGGTCTACGAAGCCGGGGAGTGCAGGTTCGAGTCCTGCCGGGCGTGCTGTGTCCGAAGCGGAAGTGGGCGATGCGCCGGGACGTGGACCCGGAGGAAGCGGGTTCGAGCCCCGCCGGACACCCCGAGTACGGCCAACCACATCACCTCGTACGGCGTACGTCGTACGAGCAGACCCGTAGGACGACAAATCACATCACCTCGTACACCGGACGTCGTACGAGCACACCGTACGACGACCAGCCCACACGGCACGCCGTCGTACCAGCAGCACCTGTGCGGCAGAGCGTCGTACACGGACACAACGAGTACCTGCGGCCCTCGCCCAATTTTGGTAGAGGCAGCTGGCTTAGAACCAGAAGGTTCGGGGTTCGAGTCCCCGGGGCCGCACCACACGACCGACCCACGACCGACACCGAGATCACCGACCTGGCGGCGCGCTGTCGGGCACACTGGAAGGGAGGAGGAACCACATGAGCGGTGTGATCGTGCTCAACGCCTCGTATGAGCAACTGCATGTCGTGTCGATCCAGCACGCCATCCGGATGCTCGTCCGGGAGGTCGCCGTCGTCGAAGAGGCGCACGACGGCGCGAGCATCGGCCCGTTCCCTCTCCCCCGCGTGCTGCGGCTGGTGCGCTACGTCGTGACCAAGTGGCGGTACGCCGCCGGACGGCTTCAGTACACGCGGGCCGGCGTACTGAAGCGCGATAAGCACACGTGTGCGTACTGCGGTAAGCCGGGCGCCACCACGATGGACCACGTGGTGCCGCGGTCCCGTGGTGGACGTGGCGAGTGGCTGAACGCTGTCGCCGCGCACGCGTCCTGCAACGAGAAGAAGGGCTCACGCACGCCCGAGGAGGCCGGTATGCCACTGCTGTGGCAGCCGTGGATCCCCTCGCGTGCTGAGCTGGCGATCTGACGCGGTACCCACCCGGTGCCGCGTCAGCGCGATGCCAGGTGGGCGACGGTGACCCACCCTCGGTTCTGACCCGAGGTCCCGCAGGTTCGAGCCCTGCCCTGGCAGCTGGTACTGCGCTCATCGCGCAGTCCACGGGGATCGCGTCGGCACGCGAGCGACTCTTGCACAGTCGCCTCACCGGGTTCGACACCCGGGATCTCCACGCGAGCCGGGCGGAATAAGCCGAGTTTCGGCCTAACGGCAGCCGTTTCGAAAACGGTCAGCCCTTCAGCGGGCGTGCAGGTTCGAGACCTGCTTCCGCCGCATGCACAGCAACGAGGAGAGTGGGGAGATGAACGTGGAGTTTCCGGTGGAGCTGAGCGGGGCCAAGAGCTCTACGCTCATGTGGGCTCAGGAGCATGAGGTGGGGGCGCAGGCGCTGCAGCAGCTGCGGAACATCGCGGCGCTGCCGTGGGTGCACGGGGTCCGGGTGATGCCGGACGTCCACCTCGGCAAGGGCGCGACCGTCGGGTCGGTGATCGCGATGAAGCAGGCGGTGTCGCCGGCCGCGGTCGGGGTCGACATCGGGTGCGGGATGGAAGGCGTTCTCACCTCGCTGACGGCCGCGGACCTGCCGGACGACCTGTCGGCGATCCGGTCGCGGATCGAGGCCGCCGTACCGGTCGGGTTCCGGGCGCACGAGGACCCGGTCAGCGTGCGCAAGCTCGGGCTGGACCGCGGTTGGGACCGGTTCTGGGGTTCGTTCTCGAGCCTGCACGACGGGGTGCAGGACCGAGAGAAGAAGGCGCAGCAGCAGATGGGGTCGCTGGGTGGCGGCAACCACTTCATCGAGGTCTGCCTCGACGACGAGGACCGCGTCTGGCTGATGCTGCACTCGGGCAGCCGCAACATCGGCAAGGAACTCGCCGAGCGGCACATGCGGATCGCCCGGACCCTGCCGCACAACGCGGACCTGCCGGACCGTGACCTGGCGGTGTTCCTGTCCGGTACGCCGGAGATGGACGCGTACCGGCGGGACCTGACGTGGGCGCAGGAGTACGCGTCGCGGAACCGGGCGGTCATGCTGGCGCTGGTGATGCAGGCGGTGCGGGAGTCGTTCGCCCAGGAGATCCGGTTCGAGCAGCCGATCTCGTGCCACCACAACTACGTGGCCGAGGAGCACATCGACGGGCTCGACCTGCTGGTCACCCGCAAGGGCGCGATCCGGGCGGGGCGCGGGGACCTCGGGCTGATCCCGGGGTCGATGGGCACCGGGTCGTACGTCGTCCGCGGGCTCGGCTCGGAGCAGTCCTTCTACTCGGCCTCGCACGGGGCAGGCCGGCGGATGAGCCGCAACGAGGCGAAGCGCCGGTACACGGTCGAGGACCTGATTGCCCAGACCGCCGGGGTCGAGTCCCGCAAGGACGCCGGTGTGGTCGACGAGATTCCCGCCGCGTACAAGGACATCGAGTCGGTCATCGCCGCCCAGTCCGACCTGGTCGAGGTCGTCGCCCACCTCAAGCAGGTCATCTGCGTCAAGGGCTAGGCGGTCGGTCGGCAGCAGTCGGATGTCGGGCGTGCGCCTGCCTGCCGTGCGCCTCTTCCTTTTCACTAAGCGTACAAGTGAACGGCCGAAAGGCGCGGAAGTTATCCACAGGAAGGGTACGGCGGCCGCCGTCGTCAGGGGAGACGGCGGCCGCCGGGGTGCGGAAGGACAGGAGGTAGTAGAGATCCGGCTCGGCAAGCGAGCGGGAGTCGGGCGGCCGCAGGGTCCGCCAAGGGTGCTACCTCCTGTCGTTCGGTCCCCATCGAGGTGAGGTCCGCCTGTAGGCAGGGGCAGCGGTTTGCTAAACCGTCGGTCGGGTTCGCTTGGCCCGCGAGTTCGAATCTCGCCCTCACCGCGCAACACGAGCCCTGTTGGGCGCAGCACGAGCGCAGTTGGTGCGGCACGAGCCCCGTTGGTGCAGCACGAGCGCAGTTGGTGCGGCACGAGCCCCGTCGGTCTAGCGGTCAGGACGTCCGGTTCTCAGCCGGAAGATCACCGGTTCGAATCCGGTACGGGGTGCGCAGTTCTTCGCAGTGCCGGGTCCACCGGCTTGGGTACTTCTTCCGACGCGGTGCGGCGCAGGCCGTCCCTACGCTGAGCACAGCGAGGGGGTTGGAGCCATGCGAGACAAGGCACGTGATCGGCTGGTGCGGGACCTGCCTGTCAAGGAACGACGAGTCGACGTGAACGGCGTTTCGACAGTTGTTCTGGAGGGCGGCGACGGGCCTCCGATGGTGTTGCTGCATGGCGGCATCGAGTGTGGTGGCGTCTACTGGGCGCCGGTTGTCTCACGGCTCGCGGAGGATCGCCGGCTCGTCGTACCCGACGTCCCAGGGCTTGGGGAGTCCGATCCGGTCGACCGACTGGATGACGCGGCGTTCGCCGACTGGATGGTGGACCTGATGAGGTTGACGTGCGACGAGCCGCCGATGCTCATCGCGCACTCGTTGGTCGGGACGTTGGCTGAACGGTTTGCCGTCAGTCATGGCGATCTGCTGCAGAGGTTGGTGCTCTACGGTGCGCCGGGAGTCGGGCCGTACCGGATGCCGCTCGGGCTCCGAGTCGTGGCGATCCGGTTTGCGCTGTGGCCGTCCGAGGGGAACATGGAGCGGTTCGAGCGGTTTGCCTTCGCTGATCTCGACCGGGTACGACGGCGGGACCCGGACTGGATGGACGCCTTCACCACCTATACCCGGAGCCGAACACGCGTGCCGCACGTCAAGCGGACGATGCGCTACCTGGTGGGGACATGCACCAAGGAGGTGCACGGGCACATCGACATACCGACGACACTGCTGTGGGGCGCGAAGGACCGATTTGTGCCGCTGAGCCTCGCGGAGCAGGCGAGCGGCAGGTTTGGCTGGCCCTTGCGGGTGATCGATGGTGCAGGGCATGTTCCTCATATCGAACGACCCGACGCATTCCTCGAGGAAGTCACACGAACGCCAAGCTGACCGCAGTGCTGCGGAACGTGCCGATCCCTGAGGAGAGCCTGGCTGGGATCGCAGCCGGCCTCGCGCTCGAGCAACTGCGCCCGTGGCAGCTGAAGAGCCGACGGTCCGTGGGGTGGGCCCTCGTCGCCGCGGGAAGCATGGTCGTCGCGGGCTCGTTGAAGGCGGCGGGAACCACGGAGCTGGACAAGCCTCAAAGCCTGGTCACGAGCGGCCCGTACGCCGTGAGCCGCAACCCGATGTACGTCGGATGGGGCCTGCTGCAGCTCGGGATCGGAGTCATCGCCGGGTCCGGGTGGGTGCTGGCGACGTTGCCGCTCGTGGGGGCGGCCGTCCATCACGGCGTACTGCAGGAAGAACGACGGCTCGAAGAGATCTTCGGAGATGAGTACCGGCAGTACGTCGCGAAGGTACGTCGGTACGTCTGGTAGGAGCGCCACCGTGGGAGAGGTGGGGCGGGCTGTAAACCCGTTGCCGCAAGGCTGAGCAGGTTCGAATCCTGTCTCCTGCACCCAGGGGCATCGTTGCCCAGGACAACAACACGAAGAGAGAGGAGGACCGGCCATGGCCGACCTCAGGAACAGGAAGCGAGTGCCCGGCGGTAGGACCGGTGCTCCAGTGAAGCAGGGTCACGCGTTGCGCCGGGTGCGACTCGCCTGTGGGCACGTTCAGCGTGATCGGATCGCCCACGCCGGCGATCACGTCTGGTGTGAGGCCGACTGCTCCGACTGGACCCGCGTCGTCTCGGTCGAGGAGTAGCACTCGGGTACGCCGTCCAAGGCGGCGTACCCACAACCCTCTGGTGACGGATGCACGCCTGGCTCTCCGAAGGCCGGGTCCCTGGTTCGACTCCAGGCAGGGGGACAACGACCGAAGAAATGTGGGTCAGGAGCCACACTTCTTCGGACGCAAGCGTGTCAGAGGAACAACTTGTCGGGGTTGAGCAGGTTGGTGGGGTCGAAGACGGACTTGATCTCGCGTTGCAGGCGCAGGCCGACCGGGCCGAGTTCCCGGGCCAGCCAGTGGCGCTTGAGTTTGCCGATGCCGTGTTCGCCGGTGATGGTGCCGCCGAGGGCGAGACCGAGGTCCATCACCGCGCCGAAGGCTTCCAGAGCACGTGCTTCGGCGGCAGGATCGTCGCGGTCGAAGACGACGGTCGGGTGCATGTTGCCGTCACCTACGTGCCCTGGGCAACAGATCAGGACGTCGTACTTCGTGCCGATCTCGGCGACCCCGCGCAGCAGGGCAACCAGTTTCGACCGAGGTACGGCGACATCGTCGACGAGCGTGACACCCAAAGGCTCCAACGAGGCGTTCACCAATCGGCGTGCCTCGAGCAACATCCGGGACTCCTCGGCGTCCGACGCCTCCGCCACGTCGACCGCACCGAACGACGAACAGATTTCGGCGATCCGCGCGACGTCCTCGGCGGCGCGCGGCCCGCGGTCCGACTGCGCGATCAGCAGCGACCCAACATCCGCCGGCAGGCCCATATCCCGATAGTCCTGGATCGCCCGAGCCGTAGGCCCGTCCAGGAACTCCAGCAGCGACGGCCGCAACCCAGAGGCCATCACCGCGGCAGCGGCAGCGATCCCGTCCTCGATGGACAGGAACGTGGCCGCCGCGGTCAACGCTGCTTCAGGCGCAGGCCGCAGCGCCAGCGTCGCCTCAGTGACGACGCCGAGCGTTCCCTCGGATCCGACGATCAACCGCGTCAGGTCGTACCCCGCGACGCCCTTGGCCGACCGGCGGCCGGTCCGGACGACCTCACCCGACGCCAGCACCACCTCCAGTCCACGCACGAAGTCCGCTGTCACGCCGTACTTCACACAACACAGCCCGCCGGCGTTGGTCGCGATGTTGCCACCCACCGTGGACATTTCCCACGACGACGGATCCGGCGGGTAGAACAAGCCCTTGTCCAGCACGGCCCGGGACAGCACGGCGTTCACCACTCCCGGCTGTACCACCGCGACCTGATCCTCGACCGAGACCTCCAGGATCTCGTTCATCCGCGACGTCGACAGCAGCAAGCACCCGTCAATGGCGTTCGCAGCGCCGGACAGTCCGGTGCGCGCGCCCTGCGTCACCACCGGCACGCCAAACGAGCCGGCGGCCTTCAGCACCTCAGACACCTCGGCCGTCGAGGACGGCCTGACCAGCACCCGCGGTACGCCGGCCGTGCAGAAGGTCGCGTGATCGTTGCGATGAGTGTCCAGTACGTCGGGATCGTCCAGGACAGCCTTGCCACCCAGCGCCGACCGCAGCCGGGCGACCAGCGGATCCGTCATCCTTCGTCCTGCTCGGCGAGCAGGCGGAGGATCAACTCTGCCCGGCGGACTCGCTCGCGGCCGAGTGCTTCCGCCGTACCGGAGAGATGTGCGCCGACCGGGTAGATGTTCGGCGCGTTCCGCAAGCCCATCTTCAGGTAGACCGGCGCCGCGACGCGGACGACATCCGGTACGTCGTAGAAGCGCACGTGGCCGCCCTGGTCGTCCGGGACCTCGATGTACATGTCGATCGGCACCGACGTCACCGACCGGATCTCCGCCAGCACCGACACCGGCAGGTCGGTCGACACGTTCAGGCTGGTCGCACCCAACCGCTCGTACAGCCGCGCCGTCGGAGCATTTGCCAACGGCATCAACACCGACGTCTTCAGCACCAGGTCCGAAGGCAACGATCCGTCGATCTTCAACTCACCAAGGAGTTCCAGTACGCCGAGATCCCCGACGAGCAGGCTGCGCACTCCGAGCTCGACTGCCCGGAACGCGTCACACAGCGACGCGGCAACCATCTCATTGCCTCGGGCAACACCGCCGACGGCGGCCGACACCTTGGCTTGGCCGCCGATGTCCCAGGCGCCGCGCGGCCCGAGGAACAGGCAGACCTCGACGCCGGCATAGGAGCCGAGCGAGAGCATCTCCTCGATCTCGCTGTCGGTCAGCATCATCACGCCGCTGCCCTGCGACACCCGGTCGATGGTCACGCCGCGGGTCTTGGCCTCCTCCAGAACGGCGGCCATCACCCGCGGCCCTTCACAGCTGGGGATCTCGACCTTGTACGGCGATCCGTCCGGGAACGTGGCCGTGGACGTGTCGCCCGGGCCGAAGCCGCGATCGGCCAGTAGCGCGTGTGCCTCGCGAAGGTTCATGTGTCGCTCCAGGGTGCGAGTCGGCCGGCCGACGTCAGGTTCCGCGCCGTCCCGGTGATCTCCAGGTCGAACCGGTCACTCGCCTCGGTCAGCAGGGCAGGCGTGACCATCAAGTCGCTCGGGGACAGGGTGTCCTTGATCCGGGCCAGCCGGAGCTCGGACCAATCACGCCGCCCGCACATCGTCGCGGCGGCGAGTATGGCGGCCTCGTCGTCCTCCATCACCATCGGCAACCGGGACCGACGTGCTCCCCCGGCACCTGACGTCAGCGCGTTCACGTAACTCGCGTGCAGGTCGATCTGCTCCAGCATCCGGGCCGGGATCACGTCGGCCAGGCCGAGGCCGGACGCATTCCCGTGCGACGCAGTCGAGAGCGAGTGCACGGTGATCGCCGCGATCGATGGCGACTCGAACTCGGGGATCCCGTGCACCCAGCACCGGCCGATCACGTTCGTGTCCATTCCGGCCCCGGACTTGTCCTTGCCCATCTCGTCAACGACCAGCACGTCCAGCTCGTCGAACGGCAGCCGCCCGAGCAGACCGCCCGCTTGTTGCAGCAAGGTGGTCTCGGCCGGCCCGGCGATCCCATCCGCGTCGACGAACTCGACCGCCGCCGTACGTTCCAAGGCATTCTCGAGGATCCCGAGACCACCCAGGATCTTGCCCTGGGCAATGACCATCCGGGCCGCGGCCTCGATCGAGCTGCCGAGCGACGGGATCCCACCGGCGTGCAGGGAAGCCGCGCCGGCGTGGTTGCCCAGGCCGATGGCCAGGATCTTCGCCAGCCCGCTCTCGATCGGACCGCGGAAATCGGTGTGCGGTTTGACCCGGTTCACCAGTAGTACGCCGTCCGCTTTGGCGGCCAGCGCGTCGTGATGGACCGGCGTACCGTCGGGCAAGGTGCCGACGACAACGGTCTCCATCGTTGCCTCGATCGGGCAACCAACCGACTCCGGCGTGATGCCGAGGCCGGCCAGCATCTCCCGCTGCCCGTCGGCGGTGGCATCACCGTGCGATCCCATCGCGGGTACGACGAACGGCACCGCACCGACCGACGACAGCCAGTCGACCGCCGCCTTGACCACGGGTACGAGATCGTGGATTCCCCGGCTGCCCGCGGTCACCGCGATCCGTGCACCGGGAAGGATCCGCTCCCGGAGTGGCTCGAGTGCGGACTGTGCGTCGGCGTACGGGTCGGACGAGCTGGGCAGGTCCGGCAGCAGCCGGCGGATCGGCGTGACCTGAGGGATCACGCCGGCCGGCCGCAATCCCCGGATCGCTTCGAAAGGCCCAAGCTGAGCCGAGCGAGGCGGAGGTGGGGGCCCCGGCGGCTGTGCGGGGGACATCAGTGACTCTGCCGGGCCACGGCTGAACCGGTGCGGCCGACCAGGAAGTCGAGGTCGCAGCCCTGGTTCGCCTGGGTGACGTGGTCGACGTACAGCCGGGCCCACCCACGATCCGACGGCGGCGTCGGCGGCTGCCAGTCGGCCCGCCGCTTCTCCAACTCCTCCTCCGGTACGTCGAGGTGCAACCGCCGCGCCGGTACGTCGAGCTCGATCCAGTCACCAGTCCGAACCAGCGCCAACGGACCACCGACGGCTGCCTCCGGCGTGACATGCAGTACGACGGTGCCGTACGCCGTACCGCTCATCCGCGCATCCGAAATCCGCACCATGTCGTCGATCCCCTGCTCGGCGAGCTTGCGCGGGATCGTCATGTTGCCGACCTCCGGCATGCCCGGATAGCCACGCGGACCGGCGTTCTGGAGCACCAGCACGGTGTCCTCGTCGACGTCGAGATCCGGATCGTCGACAGCCTTGTCGTAGTCCTCGATGGCGGCGAACACCAGCGCTTTGCCACGGTGCCGCAGCAGCCGCTCCGACGCCGCCGACTGCTTGATGACGGCACCGTCCGGCGCCAGGTTGCCCTTCAGTACAGCGGTTCCCGCGCCACTTCCCAAGGGATTGCCGACCGCCCGGATCACGTCGGTGTCAACCGTCCGCTCGGCCTGAGCGACGTTCTCGCCGATGGTCTTGCCGGTCACCGTGATCGCATCGGTCTTGAGCAGCGGAAGGATCTCCTTCATCACCGCGGGCAGCCCGCCGGCGTAGTAGAAGTCCTCCATCAGGTACTTGCCCGACGGTTGCAGGTCGACCAGCCACGGCACGCCGCGGGCCCACTCGTCGAGGTCGTCCAGGGTCACGTCGACGCCGACCCGGCCGGCGATCGCGAGCAGGTGGATGACGAAGTTCGTCGAGCCGCCGATCGCCGCGTTCGCCCGGACCGCGTTCGCGAAGGCGTCCCGGGTCAGGATGTCGCTCGGCTTGAGGTCCTCGTGCACCATCTGGACGATCCGCTGACCGGTCTGCTGGGCGATCGAGTAGCGCCGCGAGTCGACCGCGGGAATGGCTGCTCCCCCGGTCAACTGCAGGCCGAGCGCCTCAGCCATGCAGGCCATCGTGGACGCCGTGCCCATGGTCATGCAGTGCCCGTTGCTGCGGGACATGCCGGACTCGGCCGCGGCGTAGTCCTCCTCGGACATCCGCCCGGCGTTGCGGTCCTGGGTGAACCGCCAGACCGCCGTACCCGAGCCGATGTCGCAGCCGCGGAACTTGCCGTTCAGCATCGGGCCGCCGGTCACCACCATCGTGGGCAGGTCGACGCTGGCGGCACCCATGATCGAGCCCGGCGTGGTCTTGTCGCAGCCGGTGAGCAGGACCGCGCCGTCGATCGGGTTGCCGCGGAGCGACTCCTCGACATCCATGCTGAGCAAGTTGCGGAACAGCATCGCGGTCGGCCGGAGCATCGTCTCGCCGAGCGACATCACCGGGAACTCCAGCGGGAACCCGCCGGCCTGCCAGACGCCGCGCTTCACCGCGTCGGCGACCCGGCGCAGGTGCGCGTTGCACGGGGTCAACTCGGACCACGTGTTGCAGATGCCGATCACCGGACGGCCGTCGAACACCTCCTCGGAGAAGCCCTGCGCGCGCATCCAGGACCGGTGGATGAACCCGTTGCGGTCTTTCTCACCGAACCAGTGGTCGAAGCTCCGCCGCCCGATCGGCGCGTCCGGCCTTTCACCGCCGAAGCCCCCGGTCTTCTCGGGCGTCGGCTGACCAGGTACGTCGGCCGGGAGTTCGGCGTCGACCGGGTCGTTGGTCGGAGGAAGATCGCTCATCGAGGCACCTCACCTGTTGTCACAGTCCCGTTCACCCGGCGGCTGATCGCGGCTGGGTTCGCGTCCTTCAGTACGGCGGGCAGCACCACATCGGGTGCGTCTTGGTACGCCACCGGCCGCTGGAACCGGCGGGCCGCGGTCACCCCGACGCTGGTGTGGATCGAGCCAACGGTCGAGGGGAACGGGCCACCGTGGTGCTGTGCCCAGGAGACCGCGACACCGGTCGGCCAGCCGTTCCAGAGCACTCGGCCAGCCCTTGCCGTCAGCAACGGAAGCAGCTCTCCGGCCAGCTCGGTGTCCGACGGCTCCGCGTGCAGCGTCGCGGTCAAGTTGCCCTCGAAGGCCTCGACGGCGGCCTTCAGTTCGTCGAGACCGTCGTACTCGACGACGATCGAAACTGGGCCGAAGCACTCTTCGAGGATCTCGTCGCGGCGGGCCAGTAGTTCGGTGACCGTTGTCTGCAGCAACGTCGCGCCGCCGGACGCCCAGACGCGAACACCTTCGACCTTCTGCAACCGGTCGAGCCCGGAAGTGAAGCCGTCCTTGATCCGGTCGTTCAGCATCGGGGCCTCGGCCACTCCACCGGCAGCCTCGGTCAGCTGCTCCTGCAGGCCGTGGCCCGACGGCAGGAAGAGCAGGCCGGGCTTGGTGCAGAACTGACCGACGCCGAGGGTGAAGGAACCGACGTACCCGGTCGCGATGTCCTTGCCCCGGGCATCGATCGCGGCCTGGGTGACGAAGACCGGGTTCAGGCTGCCGAGCTCGCCGTAGAACGGGATCGGCTCGGGCCGGGTGACTGCGATCTCGTGCAGTGCCTTGCCGGCCGGCACCGAACCGGTGAAGCCGGCGGCGGTGATCCGCGGGTCCTTCAGCGCGGTGACGCCGACATCGAACCCCTGGATCAGGCCCAGTGTGCCAGCCGGAGCACCGGCGACCCGCAGCGCCTCGATCATCACCTCAGCCGTTCGCACCGACAGCGAGGGGTGGCCGGGGTGCGCTTTGACGATCACCGGGCAACCAGCGGCCAGCGCGGAGGCCGTGTCGCCGCCGCACACGCTGAACGCGAACGGGAAGTTGCTGGCCGCAAACACCAGCACCGGCCCGAGTGGGACCAGCACGCGCCGAAGATCCGGACGCGGCACCGGCTTGGCGTTGGGGTCGGCCGTGTCGATGACGACTTCCAGCAGCGAGCCCTCTTCGAGCACCTCGGCGAACAGCCGCAGCTGACCGCTGCTCCGCGCGACCTCGCCGCGCAGCCGCGGTTCGGGCAACGACGACTCCCGCATCGCGATCGGCACCAGCTCGTCGGCGGCCGCGTCCAGCGCGTCCGCCACGGCGCGGATCCACCCGGCCCGGACAGCGGGCTCCGCGGCGCCGAGCGCCGGTGCGGCTGCCGCCGCGTCGGCCAGGGCCTGCTCGAGCTCGGCGGGCGTGGTGTCCGGGATCATCGGTTCTCCTCCAGGTTTTCGGTTGCCAGGAACGCGAACGGTTCCCGGCCTACAGCCACCGTATTCGTCAGCGTTCCGACCTCGGCGATGGTGATCGTGATGACGTCGCCCTCGGCCAGCGCGAAGTCCAGCTCGGGCACGATCCCGGTGCCGGTCGCCAGGATCACGCCGTCCGGGAAGTCGTTGGGCAGGAACAGTACGTCGATCAGGTCCTGCAGCTCACGGACGAGTTTCGCGGTGGACGTCGTGCCCGCGAACACCTCGTCACCCGCGCGCTCGATGACCAGGTCGATGCTGAGGTCCTTCGGGTTCTGCACCTCCCAGACCGGGCGGATCCCGGCGGCCAGCGCGCAGCCGCCGGCGAACAGCTTGGCCTGCGGGACGTAAAGCGGGTTCACGCCTTCGATCGAGCGCGAGCTCATGTCGTTGCAGACGGTGAAGCCGACAATCTCACCGAGGCTGTTGGCCACGACGGCGAGTTCTGGCTCGGGTACGTCGTGACCGGAGTCGACCCGGATACCCACCGGCTCGCCGTCCGCGACCACCCGCCAGGCCGGCGCCTTCTGGAACAGCTCGGGCCGCTCGGCCGTATAGACCTTGTCGTATACGGACTGCTCGGCGCTCTCCTCCATCCGCGCACCACGCGACCGCTCGTAGGTGACACCCGCGCACCAGACCTCACCGCGACCGTCGAGCGGCGGCAAGAACCGTACGCCGTCGACCGGCACCGGCTCGCCGACCTTCGCGACCGCGGTCTGCAGCTCGGCGACGGTCAGCCGGAGCAGCTCGGCGACACTGCCGACTCCTTCGACCGGGGCGACGGTGTCACCGGTGCGCACACCGACGACCGGGCCCTCAGGGGATTGGTAACGGACCAGGTGCATATGTTCGCCCTTCATCTAAAAAGCACAGCTACATTGACGTGCCGAGCAGACCACGGGTGATCTGGAAACCGATGTTGCCGGAAGCAACCGCTTTGGGAACCATCCGCCGGCTCGCCACGGCCGCGATCGTGTCCAGGCCGACTCTGGCCTGGTCCGCCGCGTCGCCGGTGGCCACCGCGTCGAGGTCGTCGCCGTACTTCACCACCGTCTCCGGGTCGTTGCTGAACTCAACGACCGGGACGAACCGCTGCGCGGACAAGGTGCCGCCGGCAACATGCGCGAGGATCTGCTGGACCCCGCCGGCACCGAAACCGGTCGCGGTCTCCATCCAGTCGGTGCCGGGCATCCGCATCACATGCCAGCCCGGCTCGGCGAACCGCTGACCGTGCGCGATCGTCGAATCGACCTGGCCGGCCGATCCGAAGGCGGTGTGACGGAAGATGTCGTGCGCGAGCAGCGCCCCGCGCGAGGACAGTACGACGGAACCGCCTGAGCCCACGATTTCGCGGCCGATCAGTGCCAGCGCCTCGGCCGTCTCGTCGGACAACGGTCCGCGGGCTTCGAGTCCGATGGTGAGGTCACCGAGCGTGCCGTCGTACTCGATCGGAGCTGACAGGTCGAAGCTGTTGAACCAGTCCTTGACTCTCGTGCCGACGGCCTCGAGTCCACCGTCGGCCTGGATGCTGGCCCAGCCGAACCGGGACGGATCCGCGCCGGCCTCGACCAGGCGCGACCTGAAATAGTCGTTGTGGGTCTTCTCGCAGCCGTGCTCGAGGAGCAGCGCCATCCGCGTGTTCGGGTGCAACAGGTAGCCGAGCATCGTGCGCGCGAACGTCTCCTCGGAGGCGCCGCCGCTGCTGCCACAGCCCTCGGTGTGCGGGAGCGCGACCATCCTCGTGACCGCGTCACCGGCCCATTTCTCCAGCTCCGCTTGGGCTGCGAGCCTCAGCGCGATCTGCCCCGAGCACAGGCTGGTCGGCAAGATCAAGCCGACCGACTCTGGCACCAACCGGTCGTCGACCTGGAGCAGTCGCGCGGCGGTCTGACCGGCACCGCTTAGTCCCTGCAGCGGAAGACCGTCGAGAGGGGCGTCGCGGTCCTCGGCGGGGAGGTCGGTCAGCTTGCGGCTCATCCGGCCGTCGGTCGTGATCGAGATGCCCTCGCGCGGTCCGCTCTGCCGCCAGTTCCGCCAGATCGACACCTGGCTGTGGCCGGCCCGCTCCCCCGCACTCGGCTCACCGGACGCGACCCGGACGGTGAGGTCGAACGTCTCCGCGGTCAGGTCGGCCATCGACGTACCGGTGAGATAGCGGCCCGCGTCCACGTCCATCTCGGCGTGCAAACGCTCGTACCTGGCCGAGGTCGTGACGAACTTCAGGGTCGGGACGAACGGGAAGTTGGTGATCGAGCCGTTCCCGGTGGTGAAGAAGATCAGGTTGCAGCCGCTGCCGATCTGGCCGGCGACCGACTCGAGGTCGTTGCCGGGGCTGTCCATGAAGATGTAGCCGTTGCCCGGCAGCGGCTCGCCGTAGTCGATCACGTGGTCGAGCCGGACCTCGCGCGGGAGTTTGCGGGCGGCGCCGATCGACTTCAGCACGATGTTGTAGAGACCGCGGTACACGTTGCCGCCGGACGGATTGCCCTCGGCGGTGTGACCGTGCCAGCCGACGCGCTCCTTGAACGACCGGACAGTCGCGAGGAAGCGCTTCGCCGTCGCCAGATCGCGGACGTTCTTCAGTACGTAGCCCTCAGCGCCGATCAGCTCATCGGTCTCCGCGAGTACGGCGGCGCCACCATGCTTGATCACCTCGGCACCGACCAGACCGGCCAGCGGGTTCGCCGAGATCCCGGAGAACGCGTCGGACCCGCCGCACTGCAAGGCGATCTTCAGGTCCGCGAGCGGGACCTGGGTGCGCATCTGATTGTCGACAATCGGCAGCCAGGGTTCGACCAGCGCACCGGCCGTGGTGAGGTCGTGCTCGAAGCCGGCCTGACGGGTGAAGTACGCGTGCGGAACCTTGATCGACGGATAGCCGTGCTCCGCCATGAAGTCCTTGATCGCCTGGCCGGACACCACGTCGTCCTCGGTGTCGACGATCAGGACGGCGCCGACGTTCGGGTTCAGGGCGAAGCCGGCCAGCGTCGCGAGCAGGAAGTGCAGGTTGTTCGGGACCTCGTCCTCGCCGCCCTCGGTATGTGCCACGGGTACGACGCCATCGCCGGCGGCCGCGCCGTCGAACCGCCGGGCGAGCTCGGTGACGAACCCACTGCTGCGCGAACTGGTCGCCATGATCACCACGTGGTTCCGGGTGCCGGCCGCGCCCTGCTCACGCGGGTACCCGAGGAACGTGCCGGGCTGCTCGACGCTGGTCACCTGGGCGCCGAAGTTCAGCGCGGACTCGTCCATCCGGTACGGGTCGAGCGGCTCGTTCGTGGCCGATGGCTCGGTCGGGAGGCCTTCGACCCCGCGTGCGGTGACTGCGGCAAGGCTGGTCGGCGTACACACGTAGTCGCCGATCTCGAGGTCGCGGGAGGCCCGGGCGAACGGGGTGTTCCAGGAGGTGATCGCCTCGCCGGTACGGACCGGGCGGACGATGAATCGGTGGCCCTCGAGGATGGTGTGCGGCAGCGTGATCACGGTGCCGTCGAGGTCGATCGTCGTACCGGCCTCCACCCGGCGGGAACAGATCGCCGCGTTGTCCTCAGGCTCAGGCAGTACGCCGACCTCGTCGAACCTCAGCATGCGTCGCCTCTCTGGCTCTCGGACCCCAAATCATGCATGATGCATGATTACCAGTGCCACCCTGCCGAAGCCGACCGGCCGGGTCAAGACCGCGACCAGGATCCGGAGAGCGCGATGACGGAGATCGTGGAGCCGCAGGACCGGCGGCTGCTGCGGCGGCAGATGCTCGCCGACGACGTGTACGAGGCGATCAAGACGATGCTGATGGACCACGTCATCCGGCCCGGCGGGCGGATCTCGATCGACGGGCTGGCCCGCGAATTCCAGGTGTCGTCGACCCCGGTCCGCGAGGCGCTGGCCCGGCTGGAATCGGAGGGGCTCGCGGACAAGGAGCCGCTGAAGGGGTACCGGGCGACGCCGCTGCTCTCGCTGGCGGAGTTCGACGACCTGTACCGGTTCCGCCGATTGCTCGAGCCGTGGGCGGCGCGACGGGCGGCCGAGCTGATCGACGACGACGGCCGCGCCCGGTTGAAGGCCGAGCTGGCGACGGCGGTCGAGCCGACGTCGGAGGACTACGCCGGCTACAAGTCCCTGACCGTGCACGACAGCCGGTTCCACCTGCTGATCGCGTCGCTCTCAGGGAGTGAGCAGGTCCAGCTCGCGTTCGAACGGACCCATTGCCACCTGCACATCTTCCGGCTCCACTACGACCGCGACATCGGTCCCGAGGTCCTCACCGAGCACCGCAGCCTGGTCGACGCGATCAGCTCAGGCGACCCGGACGCCGCCGAGGCCGCGATGAACCAGCACATCGACAACTCGATGTCTTTGCGGTTGCGCAAGATCTACGAGTAGGCGTTTCGGAAGGCGCCGTACGGGCACGCGCAGAGGATGAAGGCACCGACCCTGCCGGCGCCGCGCCCGGTTCTCTGGCCGCTTCGTCCGCCGGATTCCGCCACGGTCCGGACCACCGCGGACGAGGGCCGGACCGTGGTCACCATCCGCCACGCCCTGCTCGCCGACGTCACGCCGGAGATGCTCTCGTGGTGGTACGGCCACGTCTCGGGAACGATGCGCTACGCCGGCCAGGTCTGGCCCCGGTACCTGGTCTGGCATCCGCTGGACCACATCGCGTACGACGTCACGAGCCCCGGCAGTGTGGTCGGCCCCGGTGCCCGCCTCCACATCACCGAGGCCCCCGGCCGCGACCTCGACCAACTGATCGACATCAAGGTCGGCGTAGAACAGGTCGACCCCCAGGCCGCGATCATCTCCTCCCGCGTCCTGGGTACAGCGCTGGTCCGCCTACAGAACGAATTCACCGCAGCCCGCGGCGGAACCCGCTACGTGACCCGCATGACCATCGGCGACACCACCCCAGCCGGCCGACTCGTCCTCAACCGCCTCGCCCACACCCGCGCCTTCCCCCCGGCCAAACTCGCCGCCTGGATCCGCCACCACATCGAGGAAATAGGCAACCTCGAAAACTTCCTCCCCGACCTCTTCCGCTACCGCGCCGACCACGAACCGTAACTCCAACCCACGCGCGCCACGGCTGCTGAGAGGCGGACCTCCGCCACTCACCAAGCATCAGCCGCACGCCTGCTGAGCAGCTTGGCAAGCGTGCGGCCGTGCTGTCGGCCCACGTTGATGAGTGGTGCAGGTTCAGCGGCAGGCGCCGAACGTCACCCACGGCTTCGCGAGTACATGCCGCGTGGTCCGGCGTACTGGCTACGATCCCGTATGGCTCTTGATCTGTTTGCCGGTATCTCGGTCAGCGACTACGACACGGCCGTCGCCTGGTACGAGAAGCTGTTTGGCGCGTCGCCGAGCTTCCTGCCCAACGACATCGAGGCGGTGTGGGAGCTGGGCGAGCACCAGTTCATCTACATCGAAGTCGTCCCAGAGCACGCCGGGCACGCTCAGCACACGCTCTTCGTCGAGGACTTCGAAGGCACCCTCGGCGCCATCGCCGACCGTGGCCTGGAACCCGCCGTCCGCGAGACCTACGACAACGGCGTCCGCCACGCCACCTACTACGACCCCGACGGCAACGAGATCTCCTACGGCGGCCCGCCAGTTTCCTGACCAGTAGGCCGAAGCGCCGCCGCTCCGGGGGATGGAGCGGCGGCGCTCAGGGTGCCGGGCGGTTGGGTGGCGTCAGTGCTCGGTGCCGGGGCGGGTGGTTTTGGGGAGGAGGAAGCCGACTGCGAAGGCGAGCAGGATGCCGGCGACGGTTGCGAGGAGGGCGGCCTGGGTGCCGTCGAGGGCGGCCAGGGCGCGGCTTGCGGGGGCGGCGTGGGCGACCTTGCCCATGAAGATGGTGCCGATCACCGCGATTCCGAGGGCGATGCCGACCTGCTCGAGCGAGCCCAGCATGCCGGTGGCCGAGCCGACCTCCTGGTCGCGGACGCCGCTCAGGATGATGTCGAACAGGGGGACGAAGACCATGCCCATCCCGGCCCCGCCGATCAGGTTGGGTACGACGAGGTCCCAGTGCCCGACGTTCAGTCCGGTCAGTGACAGGACGCCGTACAGGCCGATCAGTCCGAGCGCCATCAAGGCGAGGCCGATGTGCAGGAGCTTGCGGCCGTACTTCTGCATGGTGATCCCGGAGACCGCCGAGCCGATCAGCGCACCGAAGGCCCAGGGCGCCATCGCCAGGCTCGCGTGGATCGGGGTGTAGCCGAGGCCGACCTGGAGGAACATGCCCAGGACGAACGTGCCGGCCAGCGCACCGAAGAAGACGACCGCGAACAGTACGCCGGACAGGTACGAGCGGCTCCGCAGCAGCCCCGGCTCGATCAGCGGGGTCGCGCCGCTGCGCTGCCGGCGGGACTGGTAGACACCGAACCCGGCGAGCATCGGCACCGAGGCGACCAGCAGCGCCTTCGACCACAGCGGCCAGCCGATCTCGTGACCCTGGACCAGCGGGTACACCAGGGCGACCAGGCCGGCGCCGGCGATCAGCAGGCCGGGAATGTCCAGCGAGATCCGGCGGCCGGTGGGCTGGGTGTTCGGCAGGTACTTGGCCGCGACGACGAAGGTGAAGATGCCGACCGGGATGTTGACCAGGAAGATCGCTCGCCAGCCGGTACCCAGCAGGTCCGCGTCGAGCAGCGTGCCGCCGACGATCGGGCCGATCACCGCCGACAGACCCATCACCGGACCGAAGAACCCGAACGCCTTGGCTCGCTCGTCCGGTTCGAACAGGTCTCGCGCCAGTCCGAAGCCCTGCGGCAACATGATCGCGGCGAACGCGCCCTGCGCCACCCGGGCGGCGATCAGCATCTCCGATGACACGGCCAGACCGCAGAGGAACGAGGTCACGGCGAACCCTCCGACGCCGATCAGCAGCGCCCGCTTCCGGCCGACCAGGTCACCGAGGCGGCCGCCGACGAGGAGCAGGACGGCCAGGGCCATCGTGTACCCGGCGGCCATCCACTGGAGGCTCGCGTAGGAGCCGCCGAGGTCGGCGCGAATGGCGGGAGCGGCGACGTTCATCACGGTCGAGTCGAGGAGGTCCATCACCGACGCGGTGATGACCGCGGAGAAGGCGAGCCAGCGCCGGCGAAGGCGCCGCGGGGCGACCTCGGGGACGGCGGTGGCTGCTGCGCTGCGGGGGAGTTCTACGACTGCGGTCATCATCGTCTCCAGTTCAAACGGAACGAAGTGTTCTGTTCCAAGACTAGCGGAACGGAGCATTCCGTTCAAGTGCTAATCTTGGTGACATGACGAGAGCTCTCAGCGGCCGGCAGGCGCAGGCGGCCCGCAACGACGAAGTGATCCTGGCCGCGGCCCGGGCGGTGTTCATCGCCGATCCCGGCGCCCCGATCTCGGCGGTGGCGGAGCGCGCCGGGGTCGGTATCAGCGCGCTCTACCGGCGGTACGCGAGCAAGGAGGAGTTGCTCCGCAAGCTCTGCAGCGACGGTCTGGCCCGGTACATCGAGGAGTCGGAGAAGGCGCTCGCCGACGACCGCGAGCCGTGGGTTGCGTTCGAAGCGTTCCTGCACGCGCTGGTCGACGCCGATACCAACTCACTGACCCAGCGACTCGCGGGGACCTTCACCCCGACGCCCGACCTCTGGCAGGACGCCGCCCGGGCGGGTGAGCTGAACCAGGCCATCTACGCGCGGACGAAGGAGTACCTCCGGCCGGGGATCGTGGTCGAGGACTTCGGCGTGATCCTGGAGCAGATCACGTCGATCAAGCTCGGCGACGAGGCCCGGACGAACCAGCTCCGGCATCGGTACCTCACGTTGATGCTGGAGGCGATGCATCGGCCCGGGGAACAACCGGGCGACGGTTCGGAACTCCCGGGACCGCCGCCCAGCAATGAAGAACTGACCAACCGCTGGCGGGCCTGACCGGCACCGCAACCGCGATTGCGCTTGGTTTCCCGCGTACGTTCGCTACTTCCCCGGGCTGAGCCGAGGGCCTGACACGACGACCGTCGTACCCGCGCCACAGCACCGCCCAGCTGAGGTCGGGGACTGACAACGTCCGAAGAACTGTGGGTTATAGGCCACAGTCCTTCGGACGTAACTTGCCGGACGCCTGGGTTAGGCGGGGGCGTCTCCGTGGTCGGGGATTTCTAGTTGTACGCCGCCTTGGAGAGCGGACTGGTGGGCGTAGATTCCGGGGAGGGTGTAGCGGGCGGCGACCCAGGCGTTGACCGGGGGAAGGGTTTTGTCGGCGATCGCGCGGACGAAGTCGTCGGCGAGGAAGTGGTGAGAACCTTCGTGGCCGTTGTGCAGGCCGTCGAACTCGGCCGGCAGCCGGCTGCGGTCGTGGACTGGTGAGAGCCCGGACCGGAACGCGTCCCGCAGGGCCGGGTCCACGTTCGCCAGGTCCTCGTCTTGCAGCGAACCGCTCGGCTTGGTCTCCATCAGCTGGCTGACGTCCTCGACGCCTTCCTTGGTCTGCCAGAGCGTGGTCGTGGCCAGCTGCTCGAAGCTGCCCTCGGTCCCGAACACGCGCAGCCGGGACTCACGGATGTGCGACGGGTAGCCGACGCGGCGCATCTCGTTCGTCCGCATCACGCCGCCGTCGGCGAGCTTGAACAGCGCGGTCGCGTTGCTGAAGTCGTTGTCGAACTGGCTGATCTCCTTGTCGAAGACGCCGTCACCGCGGTCGTCCTGGACACCGATGCAGGACACGTGCGTGGCGTGCTGCCCGGTCACCGAGAGCACGTTGCCGACGGCGTGCGTCGGGTACAGCATGGGCGGGAACGAGGCGGTCTTCTTCCAGTCGTCACCGCCGCTGTACTGGTACGCCGCGTAGAACCCGAGATCCATGTCGTGGACGTAGTCGCCCTCGGCGTAGAAGACCCGGCCGAACTCACCGGCGGCCAGCTTCTGCCGGCAATACACCGATGACGGGTAGTAGTAACTGGTCTCGCCCATCATGTACGTCAGGCCGGTCTCCTTGACCAGCTCGATGATGCGGGCGATCTGGTCCGCCTCGATCGCCATCGGGACGGTCGAGTACACGTGCTTGCCGGCCTCGAGCGCACGGATCGCCATCTCGCCGTGCAGCCACCGCTGAGTGAAGATCGCCACCGCGTCCACGTCGGACGCGAGCATCTCCTCGAACGACTGGTACGTGAGGGTGATCCCCTGCTTGGCCGCCATCTCCGCGGTTCTTTCCGGTACGACGTCGGTCAGCCGTACGTCGGACACGTCAGGATGCGCGGACCACAGCCGCAGGAACGACGGGGCGAACTGCCCCGCTCCGACCACACCAATGCTGATTCCCATGCGCCAAGGCAATCACACATTTATGTTCCACGGAAGAACAAATTCACACGTTGGAATCTGTGGCCGACGCCGGCCCGAGAGCACTTTGTGCACCAGATTCGCACTCGAGGCCCCCCGACGTACGCATCTCGTGCACAAAGTCAGCCCGGAGACCGGCCGGTGAGAGGGCTGGGAGGTGGAGGGCTGGGAGGCCGTGGAGCGGTGCCGCGCGTTGGCCGGCTGGGCGGTTGCGACGGGCGGAGGGGTTGGGCACGCGGAGCTGGCTGTCGCGGCTTGAGGTAGGTACGGCGGGTGGTTCTTGGGGCTTGGGTCAGTGGAGGGTTAGGGGGGTTTCGCGGGTGAGGCGGGAGAGTTTGGCTGGGTTGCGGATGTAGTAGATGCCGGTGATGTGGTCGTCTTCGATCCGCAGGGCGACGACGCCGTCGAGGTTTCCGTCGAAGCTGAACAGGAGTGCTGGGCTTCCGTTGATCACGGTTGGTTCGGTGGTGAGGGTGCCGCCGATCTTCTGCATGCTTCCGACGAACATGCGGATCACCTTCTCGGCGCCGACGATCGGCTTGAGCGCGGTCAGTTTGAGTCCGCCGCCGTCGCTGACCGCGACCACGTCGGGCGCGAGCACGTCCATCAGGCCCTGCAGATCGCTGGCCTCGACCGCGCGCTGGAAGGCCTCGAGCACCGCCTGTCCTTCGCGCCGGGAGACCACCTTGCGGGGGCGGCGGGCGTCGACGTGCTGCCGGGCGCGGTGCGCGATCTGGCGCACCGCCGCCGGACTCTTGTCGACGGCCGCCGCGATCTCGTCATACCCGAGTTCGAACGCCTCGCGCAGCACGAAGACGGCGCGTTCGGTCGGCGAGAGTGTCTCGAGGACGAGCATCATCGCCATCGAGACACTCTCGGCCAGCTCGATGTCCTCCGTCGAGTCGGGTGTGGTGAGCAGCGGTTCGGGCAGCCAAGGACCGACGTACGCTTCCCTGCGCCGCTGCAGGGTGCGCAGGCGGTTGAGCGACAGGCGGGTGGTGATCCGGATCAAGTAGGAGCGCTGATCGCGGACCTGATCCAGATCGACCTTGACCCACCGCAGCCAGGTCTCCTGCAGAACGTCCTCCGCGTCGGCCGCCGATCCGAGGATCTCGTAGGCGACGGTGAAGAGCAGATTCCGGTGGACAACAAACGCCTCGGTCGCCGGTTGGTCGCTCATTCTCGCCATCCCTCCTCAAGAGGGCCGGACAGCCGGCGCCAACCCGGCCAGCACCTTCTGGCGTCGCCGATCCTTGAACCATAGGTCGAGCTGGCCGGGGTGGCGCGCCTCCTGCCTCATCTGCCAGACAGTGCTCCAGCAGACAGTCTCCTTGAGCATGGCCATGGATTTGCCGCCCTCGTAGTACGCCCTGGACACGGTGTCGTCCTTGCCGGCGAGCTGGACGATCCCGGCGCGGCGACCCAGGCTGATGCACTCGCCGAAGAACCCGACGCTGAAGTTCTTCGGCTGCTTGCCGGCGATCCGGCTCAGCACTGTCTCGCCGGCCTGTGGGCCCAGCTGTACCGCGGACTGGCAACTCATCCGCACCGGCAGGTCCGATGGCGCCACCGAGTCCCCGGTGGCGATGATGCGTGCGTCGTCGACGCTCGTGAGCGTTTCGTCGGTGAGCAGCCGGCCCAAGGCATCTGTGCTCAGCCCGCTCCGGGCAGCCAGGTCAGGTACGCCGAATCCGGCGGTCCAGATGGTCACGTCGCTGGCGAACTCGCGGCCGTCGGCGAGCTGGACCGCATCACCTGTCACGCCCGTCACCGTCGCGCCGGAACCTTCGAGTACGGTCACTCCGAGCTTGGCGAACCGCTTGGCCACCGCCCGCCGAGCCCGCGGATGCAGGTAGGGCCCGAGGATCTGTCCGCACACCAGCGTCACCTTCCGGCCCTGCTCCGCCAGCTCCGAAGCGGTTTCGAGGCCGGTCGGCCCGGCTCCCACCACTGTCAGCGCGGCCGACGCGGCCGCGGCCTCGATGACCGGCTGCAGCCGTTGGGCTTCTTCAAGGGTGGAGATCCGGTAGGCGTGCTCCGCCGCGCCGGGCACGTTCGGTACGGCGCTGCCGCTGCCGACGGCGTAGATCAGGTAGTCGTAGTCGAGGCTGCCACCGCTCGCCAGGATCACCCGACGCCCGGCCGCGTCGATCCGGGTCACGGTGTCGACCACCAGCCCGACGCCGCCGGCCAGAATCTTCTGGTAGTCCACCACCGCGTCGTCCGACCCGGTGACGAGCTGGTGCAGGCGGATCCGCTCGACAAAGGCCGGACGAGGGTTGATCAGGGTCACATTCACGCCGTCGCGCCGGGTCAGGCGGTTGGCTGCCATCACGCCGGCGTATCCGCCGCCGACCACGATGACATCGGTGTTCTCGCCCATGGCTACTCCTTCGATCCAAGGTGCAGCCCTAAAGACACCGGCCACCCGGCGGTTGTGACAGGTGTGACCTCAGACGTTGGAGCGGGTCAGGACGTGGGGGTTGTCGGTGGTGATGCCGTCGACGGCCAGCTCGACTGCCCGTTCCAGGGTCGCCGGGTCGGGAACTGGCCACGTGGTGACGTCCAGTCCGGCCGCCTGCAGCTCCTCACACCCTCCGGCGTCAGACCGGCGATACCGCAGAGCGCCGTACCTGCCTCCGCCGCCCGGGTCAGCGACAGTACGTCGGCGATCGCGGGAGTGCGGCCGAAGATCAGGCCGGTGCTTGCGGAAGGCATGGCACGCCGTACGGCGAGGAGACTAGAAAATCACGTGATCAGGCAGAGACCAGGCCCGCCGGATCCTTTCCGGCGAGGTAGGCGGCTACGGCCTCGGCGGCGATCGAGCCGGCCCGGTGGGCCGTTTGGCGGGTTGCGCCGGCCAGGTGCGGCGTCATCACGACATTAGGGGCCGTTAGCAACCGTGAACCGGCCGGCAACGGTTCGGACGGGAACACGTCGAAGGCGGCCGCCCCGAGCTGACCGGATTCCAGCGCGTCGACGGTCGCGTCGTAGTCGAGCAGACCGCCGCGCGCGGTGTTCACGAGTACGGCGCCTCGTGGCATCAGTGCGATCTGGTCGGCGCCGATCATTCCCCGGGTCTGGTCGGTCAGTCGCGCGTGCAGGCTGACCACGTCGGACCGCCGCAGCAGACCGTCCAACTCCACCAGCTCGATGCCCTCCGGTGCCTGGTCGATGAAGGGATCGGCGACCAGGACGTGAGCACCGAAGGCGAGCATCACCCGGGCGACCCGTTGCCCGATCGCGCCGTACCCGACCAGCCCGACCGTCGACCCGTCGAGCTCCACGCCGCATTCGTCGTACGCGTAGAGGTCGCTGCGCCACTCCCCTTGCTCAAGCGTCCGTTGCAGCCGAGGAAGGTTGCGGAGGGCCCCCATCATCAAGGCGACCGCGTGCTCGGCGGCGGCGACCGCGTTGCGTCCGGGCGTGGAGGCGACGATGATGCCGCGCTTGATGGCGGCGGGCACGTTCACGTTCACCGGTCCGCCGCGGCAGACGACGAGGAACCGCAGGTCGGTCGCGGCGGCCAGGACGCGTTCGGTGAACGGGCCCATCTGGGTGACCGCGATCTCGACCCCGGACAGCGCCTCGATCAACTGGTCCTCGGCATCGCTCGCCTCGTCCACCTCGGCCACCCGCCCGTACGGCGTCAACGGCCACGGCAACGTGACTTCGCGGAAGTCGAAGCTGACGTCGTCGAGGGAGGACAGAGCCGTCGCGAGCAGATCGTTACGGACGAAATGGTCACCGGCGAGCAATGTCTTGACGGTTCTCATCGAACTCCTGAAGTGAAGGTGGGTGCTGGGTCGGACCAGCGTGGGCGGGCCGACTCGATCCGGCGCAGGTAGTGGGCGTAACCCTCGGCGTAGAAGGCGGCGCGGGCGGGATCGGGATCGACCTGACGGGTCTCCGCGATCCACTCGGGCCCGGCACTGTCCGGGTCGACCGCACGTCGCGCGCAGATCACGGCACCGCGCGCGGCGACCTGCTCCGCCTCGGCCGTGTGCAGCGGCGCGTTCAGCACGTCCGCGAGGATCTGCGTCCACTCGGTACTGCGGGCACCACCGCCGCAGACGGCCACGCGTCCGGTCCAACCGGCCGCGTCCAGGCAGTGGCGAGCGGCGTACGCGATGCCCTCACAGGTCGCGCGGACCAGGTCGGCCGTGGTGGTCGACAGCGAGATCCCGTCGATCGTCCCGCGAGCCCCGGTGTCGACGAACGGCGCCCGCTCGCCGGCCTCGGAGAGATAGGGAAGGACAGTCACGCCCTGCGCGCCGACCGGGCTCTCGGCAAGCAACGACGGCAACTGGTCCGTCCCGACGCCAACCAGTGCCAGCACCCGATCGAGCGCGGCAGTGCCGACCATCGCGGGCATCGCCCGCAGCCAGACGCCGGGGGTCCACGTGCCCAGGAACAACCCCGCCGGCTCGCCGTCCACGGGCAGCTCGCGCGTCACCACTTGGCACGCGAGCGTCGTACCGACAGTAAGTAAGGCATCGCCGGGCTCGTCGACGCCGGCGCCGGCTGCTGCAGCTGGGAGGTCATACGGTCCAGCGGAAACCCTGGTGCCGCGGGCCATTCCGGTCGAGTCGTCGCGCAGTTCACCGACCGGACCGGCGGGGTCCACCGGCGCCAGCAAGTGCTTCAGCTCGGAGAGTCCGGTCGCCTTCAGGGCCTCGTCGTCGTACTGGTTCGTCCTCGGGTCGAGGAACGGCGCGGACGCATCGGACACATCGGTCGCACGTACGCCGGTGAGCTGCTGCATCACCACGTCCTTGCAGTACGCCGCCGTGCCCGCACGGGCGATGACGTCGGGCTCCTCGGCGAGTACGGCGGCCAGCAGCGGACCGGCGGCACCGGGGAACATCCGGTTGCCGGATCGCCGGAAGACGCGTTCGGCGACACCGTCGGTGGTCCAGCGGTCGAGGATCGCGCTGCTGCGCGCGTCCAGCCAGGAGATCGCCGGGCGGACCGCCGTACCGGCCGGGTCGACCAGCCAGAGGCCGTCGCCCTGGGCGGTGATCGCCAGGACGCCGGGCCGGTCCCCCACCGTGCCGGCCAGCTCACCGACCACCTCGTTGACCGAGGCAACGATCTCGGCGGTCTCGTGCTCGAACCGCCCGATCCCGGGCCGGACCAGTCTGGTCGGCCGGGACGCCTCGGCCACCGGCCGGCCGTCGTCGTCGAACGCGACGGCCTTGGTGACGGTGGTGCCGACGTCCACTCCGACGTCCATGCGCCCTCCCTAGAGTTTGGCTACCTCCACGGTGGCGCCGTGGTCGCGCAAAGGTTTGATCAGGTCTTGAGGGGTCTTCTCGTCGACCACCACGACGTCGAAGTCGGTGAGTGGGGCGAGGCGGTGCAGGGCGGTGCGCTGCAGCTTGGCGTGGTCGACCAGCAGCACCTTGGTCTTCGCCGACCGCAGCATCGCCCGCTTCACCAGCACGATCTCCTCCTCCTGGTGGAAAGCGTGCGTCGGCGACACCGCGGAGACCGAGCAGAACAGCAGATCGGTGTGCAGCGCCTCGACCGCCTCAGCGCACGGCATCCCGCCGAACGAGTCGTGCGTCGCGGAGTAGATGCCGCCGAGGGCGAGCAAGGTGATGTCGCGCAGCGCGGTCAGCTTGGTGATCGCGGGCAGGAAGTTCGTTGCCACCGTCAACGGGGTGATGTCCTCGAACAGGTCGACCAGGGCCAGCGCGCTGGTCGAGTCGTCGAGCATCACCGACATCCCGGGCTCGATCATCGCGCGGGCGTGCCGGGCCAGCGCGGCCTTCTCGGTCTGCGCGGTGTTCAGCCGGTACGCGACGTTGCTCTCGAACACGCTGGTCGGCTGCGCGCTGACGCCGCCGCGGTACTTGCGCACCACGCCCTGCCGCTCGAGCTCGTCCAAGTCGCGGTGCACCGTCATCACGCTCACCCCGAACGCCTCGACCAGATCGTTGGCCGAGACCGAGCCGTGCTCGACCACGTAGGCCGCGATCTCGGCCTGCCGGCGGGCGGGACGACTCAGTTCGGTGGTGTCACCGTCGACGTCGGATGTCATGCCGGGGTCTCCATTCGGACTGCGGGAACGTTGTACGCCTCGAGACCCACTGTGCCGTCCTGCCAGCGGAAACGCACCAACGCCGCGGGACCGAGAGCAGGTAGCAGTCTCCTGTAGTCGTTCAGCCGCAGTCCGAGCACCCGGCAGGTGAGCAGCCGGATGAGGGTGTTGTGAGCGACGACGAGCACCTTCTGGCCCTGGTGTGCACGCCCGATTTCCTGAAAGACCTCGTGCACCCGATCGGCCGCGTCGGCCGGATTCTCGCCGCCAGGGAAGTGGTCGCGCACCGGGTCCAGCTGGAAGGCCTTGGCCACGGCCGGCGGAAGTTCGCTGAGCATCTTGCCCTCGGCCGAACCGAAGTCGACCTCCCGCAGCCTGGCGTCGAGCGTCGGCGTCAGGCCGAGCGCTTCCGCGGTCGGCGTGATGGTCTGGCGGGCTCGCAGCATCGGTGACGCCCACAGCGCGTCCGGTGCGTAGTCGGCCGCCCACAGCGTGAGCTGTTGTGCCTGCTGTACGCCGACCTCGTCGATCGGAAGGTCGGTCGAACCGGTGTACCGGTTGCCGTGGTGCCATTCGGTCCGGCCGTGCCGGGCCAAGACGATCGTGGTCCTCATCCGCGATACCCCCGGCGATCCAGTTCGGCGACGAACGCGCCGTACAGATCCTCGAGCCTGTGTGGCCTTGGCTCGAGGATGTGGTCTGTCCTGACCATTCTGCGCGCGGTCTCGGTGAGCGAGCCGCCGGACGACGCGGCCAGGACGGCCATTCCGTACGCCGGGTCCGGGGCGGCCGGAAGCTCGACGGGTACGCCGAGGACGTCGGCGCGGAGCTGGTTCCAGTAGCCGCTGCGGACGGCGCCACCGGTGAGGGAGACGGAGCGGAGCGGGTCGGCGCCGAGGTTGACCAGGTGCTCGAAGGCGAGTCGTTCGATGAAGGCGACGCCTTGCAGGACGGCGGCGTACGTGTGCAGGTCGTCGGGTACGTCGCCTAACGTGAAGCGCTCGGCCTGCGGCGCCACGAAGGGGAAGCGTTCGCCGGTCTTGGTGAGCGGGTAGATGACGGCGTCGATCGGGCCGGCCGCTTTGTCCAGAGCGTCGAGGTCAGCGTTGGGGAGTAGTTCTGTGAGTACGCCGGCGCCAGTGCTGGATGCGCCACCGGGGAGCCAGCCGCCGTCGGGGTGACGGTGGCTGTAGACGGCACCGGTGGGGTCGACGAGAAGGTCGTCGCTGACGCCTTTGAGGACGAGCGTCGTACCCAGGACGGAGTTCCAGGCGCCGGGGGTGAGCGCGCCGGCGGCGATCTGGGCGGCGCAGCCGTCGGTCATGCCCGCGTAGACGGGGACGCCGGCCGGAGTGCGGCCGAGCTCGGTGCCGGGGAGGACGACGTCGGGGAAGATGCCCGCCGGGAGGTCGAGCTTGTCGAAGGCGGCCTGCGGCCAGGCGTCGGCGACGAGGTCGTAGCCCGTCTTGAGCGCGTGGCTGGTGTCGGTGGCAACCGGGTGGCCGACGAGGTGGGCCGCGACGAAGTCTGCGCTGTGGACGATCCGGTGGCTGTCCGATGCGTTCAGCCAGAGGAGCTTCGGCAGGGCCCAGGTGGGTTGCATCGCGGTCGCCCAGCGATCCGGGTCGGCGTCCACGATGCGGTCACGCTGGTCGGCTGCACGGGCGTCGTCGTACATCAGAGCCGGGGTGACCGGGCGGCCCCGGTCGTCGGTCAGCAGGAAAGTGCCGGAGGTGGAGCAGATCGCGATGCCCTCGATCTCAGGGCCGGCGACTTCCGCCAGGACGGCATCGACGGCGTCGAGCCAGCTCTGCGGGTCTTGCTCGTGGCGCGGTCCGTCGCGGTGGCTGACCAGCGGCCGGGCGGCCCGGGCCAGGACGGTTCCGTCGGCATCGGCGAGTACGGCGCGCACACTCTGCGTGCCGAGGTCAACGCCGATCCAGCCCACGTCAACGCCTCCCGAATCCAGTGTTATCTACGCTGATAACATAACATCAGAAGACGATAAGAACACGCCAGTCCGCGTCCGAACCCGGACACAACACGGCTCCCGCAGCTGGGAAGCATGCGGGAGCCGGGCGGTCCGGCCGACTGCGCCTGTGCCGGCGGGACGGTCGAGAGTTGGCAGGTCAGGAGTGCATCAGGAGCAAGGACGGGTCGATGGCGGCGAACTCGACCCGGCCGGCGCCGACGGCTCCGTAGGCGCCGATGGGCCCACTGGCCGGGCGGCCGTGGCGGTTGATCCAGAAACCCCAGCCCGCCGGCGCGGCCGGCCAGTCGGGGTCGGGCTCCCAGCCCGGCGGCGGACGCCAGGTGTCGGTGGGAGGTTCGGGCCAGTCAGGTGGCGGGTTGAATCGATGCACGGGCGGTCCTTCCCAGATTCCCCAGCAAAATCTGCCCCAGCGATCCGCTCTGCACGGAACTGTCTGACAGATCAACGACCTAGCGCGCCGAACGTCACGCCCTAAGTTTCGGTAAAGATTCTCCGACGCACGGCCACCAATCCCACCACCGCACCGGGCGATAGGCAACCATCCGCTCACCAGGCGGACTGCACGTGCATCCGCACCCGCATCGTTGCCTTGTCCACAGGGTTATTCACAGGCAACCGGGTCATTCACAGGCCACACCGTCGTGGTCTCGATCCAGGTGCGAGGCATAGCCGGGATCCCCGGTGTACAAGGGTGTGTCACCCGCGGCCCGGGCCTCCGAGCAGTTCGCGTAGTAGACGGAACCGGCGTCCTCGGTCGACCTGGCCTGCGGTGCCTCCCGGGTCGCCGTGATCGTTGCCTGCGGCGCCTTGACCGTCACGGTTCGTGCCGGGAGCGGCGGCTGGGTGATCGTTGCCGTCGGCCCAGGCACTGTCTGTCGCACGGTCGTGGTCGCCGTCGTCGTCACCGTCGGCCCGGTGACGGTCGCCGTCACGGTGGGGCCGGGCACCGGCGAGGACGAGGCCGTCGACGATGCGCTGTTGCTCCCCCCGATCGCGGCGAGGATGGTGATGAAGGCGACGCCGGCCGCCACCCAGCCCGCGACCAGTCTGACCGGCGTCTCAGCGCCGTACCGGCCGTTCGGGCCGCGGGTCCGGAGACCGCGGGCGTTCAGCCAGAAGCTCCAGCCAGGTGGCGCGGGCGGCCAGGCCGGGTCAGGTTGCCAGCTGGGTGGTGGTTGCCAGTCCGGCGTCGGCGGATCGGGCCAGCCTGGTGGTGTATTGAACGTGTGCATGGTGAGTTCCCCCTCAGGGGGTTACATCCAGTTACCGTGACGGAGTGTTACAAGTCCTCGAGCCGGTCACGGACCCGGTGGTGCTCGGTGAGTGATTCGGCCAGGTTGTACCCGAGTGAGCGGTACGCCTCGAAGTCCCACTCGTCGTACAACTGGTCGCCGGTGGTCCGGCGCGGGAAGTCCGGGTGACCGACGGCGTACTGCTCGATGTCCCAGCCGAGGTGACCGGCCAGCACCGCCTTCAGGAAGAAGATCTCGGTCTTGTACGGCTTCTCCTGACCGTCCTTCAGCGGATGGGTGGCGATGCCGTACGCCCAGGCCCGGTCGGCGCGCGGTTTGCTGCCGCGGATCATCGGCGACGGGTCGATCTCGATCTGGATCCCGTGGTCCATCCGGGCGGTCGCGATCGCCTCGGCCAGCGCGGTGAACCGGTCCTCGGCATCGTTCGACGCGTCGATCACGATCACCTGGGCCGGCTCCCGGCGCAGCGCCTCGACCAGGCCGAGGTTGTCGTAGTGACCGCCGTCGGTGACGTAGATCCGCCGGTCGTACATCGACGGCTGCCCGATCCCCTCCAGCAGCAGCCGGTACGGCCCGGGTTTGTCGATCACGCTGCCGAAGTACCGCCGTACCTTCTTGACGACCCCGTGGACCTCGGGGAACGCGGGGTCGGGCCGGTTGTTCCAGTACGGGTTCGGCAGCCACACACCCAGCCGCGCATTCAGTACGGCGAGCAGCAGCCGGACCGGCCGGGTCCGTGCGTTCACCCGACCGGTGAGCGGACTGAACGCGGCACCGCTGATCGCCATCGCGGCCGGCACGGTCACCTCGCGCTTGAGGACGTCGGCCTCGCGCTCGTAGTCGCCGGTCGTCCGCCGGCCGCCGTCCGGAAGTGAGCGGTCGCCGACGATCCCGATCTGCTGCGCGTCGAAGACGAACGGCACACAGTCGCGTTGGCTCGGTACGAAGTCCGCGTCGGACACGTTCGCGACGCCCGCGATGACCAGCTGCGGTCCGCCGTTGACCGGCTTTGCCCAGTCGGAGTACCGCAGCCGCAGGTGGTAGTCGAGCGCGACCGCGGCACCGTTGTCCTTCCGCGTCACCAGGAACGCGCGCGACAGCCGCTCCCGGTAGAACGAGTGCAGCGAGGTCCGGTTCGCGTCGGTGAGCACCTTGATCGCAACCGCGATCGCGGCCAGGATCAGCGCGACGTTCCAGTCCTCCTGGTAGCCACGGTCGATCGCGTAGCCAGCAGTCCAGCGCAGTAGCACGACGACCGCCGCGACCACGATGATCGTGGTGCCGGCCCATGGTGCGAGCTTGGTCCGGCCGAACGCGAGCAACCGGGCTCGCATCCCGGCCGACTCCTTGCCCTCGACCGCGAGTCCGTTCCACACGGTCTTGCCGAGTCCGATCAGTACGACGACCAACGCGCTGAACGACGCGAGTCCCTGTTTCGTGGGGTCGACCAACGCCAGCAACGCCGACGGGAGACTCGGCTGGTCGGCGGACTCACCGGGCAGTTGTCCCAGCAGATAAAGGCCTCCCGGTACGCCGAGCAGCAGTACGGCGAGCGGGACACCGAACCGGAGTGACACGTTCCCGATCGTGGTCAGCACCATCCGGACCACGTCGGGCATCCGGGCCCAGCGGTCCCACACCTTCTCCAGCACGAACATCGCCGCGCTGAGGGCGAGCGCGAACGACGACAGCCCGAGGAAGAACCAGGAGTCGTTCGGCGTCCAGTCGACCCGGAGCTCGGTGGACCGCTCGACGATCACCTGCTGGTCGGCGAGGAACCAGCCGAGCACCCAGGCGATCGCCCGCAGCACGATCCCGATCAGCAGCAGGTTGACGACCAGCCCGAACAGCACCGACAGCGCGGCCCGGAACATCGCCCGGCCGCCCTGCAACAGGTAACGGGTCTGCCGCCGCAACCGCGCGAGCTCGGGTGATCCCGGCGAGAACGGATCGGCGCAGGTCCGCCGCAGGATGTGGAATGCGGCGGCCATGTAGCCGCCGCCGCTGACGCCGATCACGGTCGACGCCTTGTCGTAGAAGCCCTTCTCCCGCAGGAGTTGCAGCGCGCCGAGGCAGAACGACGCGGACCGGATGCCGCCACCGGAACAGGTGATCACCAGCCGGCCGTCGTCCTTGCCGTCGTCCGTGATCCGCCGGAACGTGGCCGGCGGATCGAGCCGGACGCCGTACAACTTCCGCTGGCCGAAACGGCTGGACGCGAAGTAGGCGACAGCGAGGATGAGTGCGCCGACGAGACCGGTACCGCGCATCAGCCAGGTGAACCAGCCCGTCGACAGATCGGCGCAGGCGCCGGTCGAGGCACCGAACTCGGTCCACAGCCGGACGTCCTCGATGATGTCGAGCACCGCGGCGACCAGGACCACCCATGATCCGATCGCGGCGATTCGCTTCCACGACTGGCGATTCAGGAACTTGATGTACTTGTAGGCCCGGTACGCCGCGTAGACGTAGGCCATGATGAACGTCGCGTCGAGCAGCAACGACAGCCGACCGGGAACTTCGCAGAGGTACGCCGAACCGGCCGCGTCGTGGACGGCGTCGCGCATCGGCCACTGGACCACGGCGAGTACGACAGCGAGTTGGAGTGTCCTGGTGAACGTCCGACGCCGGCCGATCTGCTCGATCGTGGCGTCGCCTTTGGTGCCGTCCGATTCCCCGAGCATCGCCCCATGATGCCGGTCGCGCGGTTCAGGCGGCGACTTGAGACTCGCTGATGCGCAGGAGCGGGCGGCCGGTCTGCTCCAGGGCCGCCAACTGGGTGCAGGCGAGGGTGATCGCTTCGGCCTGCGAACGGCAGCCGTCGACGTACCAGAACGGGTCGTCCGGCTGACGGTCGTCAGCGTCATCGATGTCCGCGTACCAACAGTCGCGCCCCTGACAGCGGTAGTGCACGACCCTGACCTTGAGCTTCATGCGCGATACGACGCCGTCCACGGGCCGCCGGTTCCGGGTTTCGATCCTGGTGCGAAGGGTTTACAACGATGGCAAAGTCGCAGTACAAACGACGAGACCGGTCCGCCCCTCCGGCTCGAGAGGTCCTGCCATGAGATTCGTCCGCTCCCTCGTAGGCATCACGATCGTTGTCCTGCTGACCGCCGTACTGGCAGGTCCGGTCGAGGCTCGAGAGGAGAACACAGTGGCGTCGCAGACCTTCCGGAATCCGGTGAACCCGTCGGCGGATCCGTCGCTGATGTTCTTCAACGGCCGGTACTACGTCGCGACGACCCGCGGCGACCGGATCGGGATCTGGTCGTCGCCGAGTCTGGCGACGCTGCTGGTCCAGCCTGAGCAGGTGGTGTGGCGGGATTCGGATCCGAGCCGCAACACCCAGATGTGGGCGCCGGCGTTCCGCCAGGTGGGCGGCCGCTGGTACATCTACTACACCGCGTCCGACGGCGTGGACGCCAACCACCGGATGTACGTGATCGAGTCCGAGGGTTCCGACCCACTGGGGCCGTACCACTTCAATGCGAAGATCGCGGACTTCGGCGAGTACGCGATCGACGGTGAGCCGATCACGGTGAACGGGCAGCAGTACTTCGTTTGGACCGGACCCGGTCGTGGTCAGGGCGGGCCGGCGCAGTTGTACATCGCCCGGATGAGCAACCCATGGACGGTCACCGGCGCGCGGGTCGCCATTCCCGCTTCGGGCGGCTGCACCGAGGTGCGCGAGGGACCGACCCCGATCTACGGGAACGGACGCGTGTTCCTCACGTACTCCACCTGTGACACCGGCAAGCCGGACTACCAGCTGTGGACGAAGAGCATCGCGAACGGCGCCGACCCGATGGTCGCGTCGAACTGGGTGCAGCACCCCGGACCGATCTTCTCCCGCAACGACGAAACCGGCGTCTGGGGTCCGGGGCACCACTCCTTCTTCAAATCCCCCGACGGTACCGAGGACTGGATTGCTTACCACGGCAAGAACACCAGCACCTACACGTATTCCTTCCGCACCAGCCGGGTGCAGAAGATCAGCTGGAACGCCGATGGCACTCCGAACCTGGGCCGGCCACTGGCTGCCGGTGCGACCCAGACCTTGCCTTCTGGCGATCCCGGCTCGGCGAACTACTGGATCAACGACTTCGACAGTGCGGTCGTCTACAGCGGCAATTGGAACTCCGGATCAGGCTGTGGCAACCAGTGCTTCTGGGGTAACGACCACTGGAGCGGCGAACGGGACGCCTCCGCGACCATCCACTTCAACGGCACCAAGGTCGCTCTGCTCAGCGTTGCCGACAAGGGCAACGGCATCGCCGCCATCTCCATCGACGGCGGCCCCGAACAACGCATCGACTACTACAGCTCGATCCGGGTCGGCGAGCAGTTGATGTACGTCAGTCCGACCCTGCCCGCCGGTCCGCACACCGTGAAGGTCCGTGTCACCGGCGACAAGAACCCTGCGTCCGGCAGCACAGTCATCAGCCTGGATCGCATCGAGGTCTACTAATGCCTCGTCAAGCAATAGTTGGATAGGTAATCTGGGTCGGCAGATCGCCTGGTTGACGGCACGCGTCGTGTCGCAGGTCGGCCCGAGTGCTTCATCGACTGTGACTATCGTGCCGCCGGCAATCGTTCGCCGACGGCAATCTCCCCACAGTCGACGATCCGACGGGCGCTCCACAGCCGCGACTGAAGCCACCGTGCCGCGACCCGGCCGGGTACCGCGCGGTGGGCCGCGAGACTCGACTGGCCATCGGAGCTGCGCGGGCATCCGGCGGCTTCTTTCCGGTCCACCGACCCACCGCCACGGAAGAGCAGCAGCACCGGCCCAAGGGGCGTGGTCGCCGGCGTGGGGTTATGAGGTCCTCAGGGTGACCGGGCCGAGGAGGCCCGACGTCTTTTGGCCGGGGAAGATGAAGTGGGTGGGGCTGATGGAGTCGAGGTAGGGGGCGGCGGTGTTGAAGACCTCGATGGTTAGGTGGTGTTCTCCGGGTGTGATGCCGGTCAGGTCGAAGGTGTAGGGGGAGCAGAAGCGGGCGCCGATGCTGGTGCCGTCGATCAGGACTTCGGCGGTGCCTCGGACTCGGCCTAGGTTCAGGGTGCCGGTGGTTGGGAGGTCGAGGCGGCGGGTGTAGCGGACGCCGCCGCTGTATTCGGACAGGCCGTGGGTTTCCCAGTCTCCCAGGGGGATTCGGCCGGGTCCCACGGTTGCTCGGATGGGTCCGGTCAGCGCGGCGCCGGACTCGTGGCCAGGGGTGGTCATCAGGGTGAGCCAGCCTGTCTTCGCACCTGCTGGTACGTCGGCGACGACCTTGCCTGATCCGGTGGCGAGTTGCCGGCCGTCGACGCTGAGGACGGCCTCGCCGACCAGGTTGACCTCGAGGCGCGTGGTACCTGGCGGCAGGTCGAACCGCAGGTGCTCGATCCGATCCGGAGACGGGCGCGGCACGGCGAAGGTGATGGGCTCGACCACCGTGGTGTCCGTGCCGTCGAGCCAGGCGGCGGCCGGCAGCGGATGCGGTCGGCGGGTGAGGTAGAGATCCGCCACCGCGCGATGCCACGGCCGCCGTCGTACTGTCGGCACAGTCGATCCGTCGACCGTCGCCTTCCAGTCGTGGTCGGAGATCACCAGGCCGTCGACCAGGATCGGGCTCGGCCGGGTCACCTCCACGACGACCGTGTTCTCGACGTCCGGTCGCAGTACGGCGGCCGCGTCGTACCGTCGTACCCGCGGAGTCGGACGCTCGTACGGCATGAAGCCGCCCTGACGACCCACTTCGACATCGTTCACGAACAGCCGCGCCGATCCCCACGCGGTCAACGTGAGCTCAGTGCATTCACCGGGTACGACGGTCGTGCTGTAGCGGATCGCCGTACCAAGGCCAGCCGAGTCGACCGCGATCCATTCCGGCCGACGGTACGACGCCAGGTCGCGAACGAACGCCACATTCGCCCGAAGGTCTATCCGCTCGGATGGCGTCAACCGCAGCTCGAGCTGGTGGGTGCCGGCCGAAAGAGCCAACGAGGCCGACCCGAAGAGTCCACCGTCATCGGCGATCGGCAGCGGCCGGCCGTCGATCAGCAACTCCTTGGCCGCGGGCGCGCCGACGACAACCGTGGTTTCCAACGCCGAGGCCAACTCGAAGGCCGCGGCGAACGTCACCGTCTGGCCGGCCTCGACGGTGCCGAAGTCCAGGAAGTCCTCCGGGACGTGACCCTTCGGGCCGAGCGCGTGGTGATGGATGTGGTCCTTGCGGATCCCCAACGACTCGGAGTACGCCACCGGCTCGCCGTTGATCAGACCGTGCGGCCCGAAGGTCGCGTGCGCCGGTCGCCAATCGGCCGAACCTTCGACGCGATGCTCGAGCGCCCACCGCTCGACCACAACCTCATCGGAGGCCTTCCCGGCCGGCCAGGCGAAGTCGCCCCACGTGTTGTCCAGGGTCGGAATCAGCTCGACGTCCCAGTCCCCTTCGAGCACAGACTCCTTCAGCAAGACCGGCGCGTCAGCCTCGACCGAAGGGTTGCCCTCAGCAAACACCACCAGCGCGGCAGGACCGTGGTCGAACGGAACGACAACCTCACCGTCCTGACAAGCAAGAGGTTTCGAGGAACCGTCGAACGGATTCACCAGCAACGGCGGCCCCGGCAGATCGCGAACTCGCAGCCGAACCTCATCCAAATACCGCGACGGATCAAAGGAGTACCCGACACTCGCCCACTCGTGGCTGATCCCCCGCCCAACAGGCTGACCATCGATCTGAGTCGCACTCCACTCGGTCGGCGTCACGAACACGACCAAGGCATCGTCGACCTCCCGGGTCAGCACCGGCACCTCCGCCTCCACCCGCCGCGGCACGCGCGTCAGCGCCGCCGGCACCTCGGACGCCGAGTCGACCACCACAGCCCCCGACAGCCCGTCAGGTACGGCGCCCACGGCAACCACCAACCCACCGGCGGCAACGAACTCGTTCAACCGCTCCAGCACCGCATCCTCGAGCACCGTTGCCGCAGGCAACACAACGGCGACGAAGGACTCCGAAGCAACAGACAACCGCGGCCCCTCGCCCACGAAAGCTCCGGCCAGCGAATCATCGTCGATCACGTCCGCGTCGATCCGGGCCCGATCCAGTACCCCCAGTACCGGCGCGAACCAGGTCGCATCCCCGATCAGCTCGCGGTACACCTCCTGAGCCCGCTGCGCCCCGGGACCAGGCCCGTCCATGGTCAGGTCGGCCTGAGCCGTCGCATTCGGGAACAGTACGGCGACCTCACACACGTGCCGCCCCAGCGACAACGCCGCACACAGCCGCGTCACCGCATCCGCAAAGGACTTGTGATGCCGCCAATACGGCTGACGCCAATCAGTAGAAGGCGGCGCCCATTCCCACCACCCGGCTCGCGTCGTGTAGTAGACGGCATGCGGGTTGTACAACGTCGCCCCGGTCCGCAGCCACGGCAGCAACCAGTCGAACGTCTCCTCCAGCGTCCCGCCCCATCCGGTGGAGTGAAACGCCTCGATCCACGTCCGCGGCCGTTCATACAAATGGGCCAATGACGAATGGATCCGCGCATCCCCGTGATGATCCGATCCCGGTGCGCTGAACCACCGGTGCGTCCGCGCATAGTCGGCGTACAACTCGACACCTTCGACAGGCAGCCCCGCGCGCGCCGGATCCTGCTGGTCGCAGCCCACCACGAGCCCATGCTTCTCATGCCACTCGTGCAACGGCCGGAAGAACGCCTCCTCCGCGAGTGACGCCCTCAGCGCGTGGTAGTGCCGCCGTACCCGAGCCCCATCCGGTACGGCGGAATCCCACAGCGCACCGAGTCGGTCGCGGAGGTCGTAGCCGTAACGTGCTTCGAAACGAGAAGCGAAGTCGGCGGACCACGTGGGCACCGACGGCAGCTCGTCCTGGAACGACCCGACGACGACCTGACCGAGGCGATCCCCCAGCCGCCGCTCGAACTCACCGTGCACCTGGTCAAGCAACGCCGTACACGCTGAAGAACTCAGGTAGTCGAAACCATGGTCCGTCTCGTAGAACAATGACAACTGCGACTCGACAACCGCCTCAGCGGAAGCGCCGACACCATCAACAACCACCTCACCCGAAGGCTCCACCGCCGCAGAGATCACCCGGCCACCAGCGGGACACCGCAGCTCCAGCCGACCAGTCCCACTCACCGTCAACCGCTGCAACCGCCGCCCGGCGTACGACGGCTGCCGAGCCACCAACCGCGCCTGGATGTCCGCGCCGGAGAACCCCAGCTGGTCGTAGAACCACAGCGAGACACCCAGCTCGGCCGCGTCATCACAGACCCCGAGAAATATCGACCACCACTCTTCCGAGAAGAACGGCGGATCGTCCGCGTCGCACCCGTGATCCGATCCGGCCGGAGCCAGATTCAGTACGACGAGCTGGTACACCCCACCCTCGACGAACCGCTCGAGCTGCCAGCGCAGCCGGGCCGGGTCGAGCGGCTCGCCGCTCCACCACCAGATGGGCGCGGGTGAGTACGCCCTGGGCGGGTCGGTCAGGACCGACGCCAGGCGAGGGGGAAGTGCCACGGTTATCCCTTCAGGCCGCTCGAGAAGCCGCGAATGACGTACCGCTGGAGGATCAGGAAGACGACCAGGATGGGCAGCGCGGCCAGTACCAGACCGGCTGCGACGAGCCCGTAGTTCGAGGTGTATTCGTTGACGAAGGCAAACACCCGGACCGGGACGGTCTCCCGCCCGGAGCCGCCGAGATAGAGCAGCGGGGTGAAGAAGTCGTTCCAGATGGTCACCGCGTTGAGGATCAGCACGGTGCCGGTGATCGGCCGCAGCAGCGGGAAGATCACGTACCCGAATGCCTGCAGATGCGACGCGCCGTCGATCAGCGCCGCGTTGGTGTAGTCGGCCGGCAGCGACCGGATGAACCCGGTGTAGAGGAACACCGTGAACGGCAGCTGGATCCCGGTGTAGAACAGAATCATCCCCTGGTACGTGCCGAGCAGGCCCAGGTCGTTGACCAGTTGATACAACGGGATCATGCCGAGCTGGAACGGCAGGATAATGCCGACCAGGAACAGGATGTAGAGGCTGTAGCTCAGTCGCGACGCCGTCCGGGCCAGGAAGTACGCCGCCAGCGACCCGAGCACGATCAGGATCACGACACTCGACACCGTGATCAACGTGCTGTTCAGCAACGCGGATCCGAGTGAGGCCGACTGCCAAGCCTCGCCGAAGCTGGCGACGGACGGCGGATCCGGCAGCGACAGCGGCTTGTTCGCGATCTGCTCCGGATCCTTGAACGCCAGTGTCACCAGGGCGTAGACCGGGAACAGGAACATGATCGCGACCGCGATCATGACGAGCTCGCGCACCAGCGTGCGTGGCCGGTAACCGGTCCTCATGCCGTCGTCTCCCTCGAACGCAGATAGCCGATCTGGATGAAGGAGACCGCCGCGACGAAGATCGCCAGCACCAGTGCGACCGCGGTGCTGTAGCCGAACTTGCCGAACACGAAGGCCTGCTTGTAGAGCACCGTCGACAACGTGTCGGTCGCGTAGCCCGGACCACCGTTCGTCATCGCGATGATCTGGGTGAACAGCGTCAGGCCGCCGACCGTCGACAGCATCACGTTGATCGTCGTCGCCGGCGCGAGCAGCGGCCAGGTGATGTGCCGGAACCGCGCGAACATGCCGGCGCCGTCCACCATCGCGGACTCGCGCAGCTCCTGCGGTACCCCTTCCAGTCCGGCCAGGAAGATCACCATCGAGTAACCCGCGCACTGCCAGATCACCGTGAACGCGACCGACCAGATCGCCAGCGACGGGTTGCCCAGCCAGTCCTGCCGCAGCGAACCGAGACCGATCGCGTTCAGCGCGGCGTTGAGCCCCGCGTCCGGCGCCGGGTTGTAGACGTACTTCCACAGGAACGACACCATCACCGGGCTGACCACGACCGGCGCGAAGAAGATCACCCGCAACGCCATCCGGCTCTTGATCCCCGTGTGTACGCCGAGCGCGAGCAGCAGACCGATCCCGTTCTGGACGACGACGATCGCGATCGTCAGCAGCAAAGTGTTGCGCAAGGCACCCAACGCCTGGTCGTCCTGTGCCAACTGCTTGAAGTTCTCCAGCCCGATGAACGAGCGCTGCTCGCCGACCCCCGACCAGTCGGTGAAGGCCGACCCCGCTCCGACGATGCTCGGGTAGAGCATCACCAGCGCATACACGAGCAGCGCCGGCGCCGCGAAGTACCACGGCGGCGTGATCCCGCCACCTCGACGCCGCGATGACTTCACGGCGTCGCGTCGTACCGCATGTAAGGAGACTGTCATGCCGTCTTCCGGTAGGCCTCGTCCATCTTCTTGAGGGCGTTCGGGACCGTGGTCTTGCCGCCGAGGAGTTCCTGGACGACGGCGAAGTGGGTGGGCTGGACCTCGGCGTTCGGCCAGCGCTGGTCCATGAACGGGACGGCCTTGTCGTCCTTCAGGTAGGGCAGGAACGGCTCCAGCACCGGGTCCACCTTCAGCTCGCCGTCGGCGTACAGCGGCACGCACGCGACCGCCTCGGCCCAGGCCTTCACGGTGTCCGGCCGGCCGCAGTACTCGAGGAACTTCTTCGCCTGGTCGGCCTTCTTACTCTTCGCGCTGATCGCGATGCCGACCACGACACCGCCGGGGATCCAGTTGTCCGCCTCGACGTCGGTGGCGGGGAACGGGAACATGCCCAGGTCGTCCGGCGTCGGCGACGCCTTGCGGAAGGCCGGCAGGACGGCGGACACCTGGACCGCCATCGCGGCCTTGCCGGTGCCGACCAGCGAGGTGGCCTGCTCGTACGTCGTCCCGTTCGGGTTGTCGTTGAAGAAGCCCTTCTTCTGCAGCTCCAGGTACTTGTCCATCGCGTCGGCCCAGCCGGAGTCGGCGAACGACGCGTCGCCGGCGATCATCTTGTCGTCGAAGTCCGGCGTCTTGGCGTACACGGTGCCGGGCACCAGCGCGTAGTCGATCAGCTGGGTCACCCACGGGGTCTGCGCGCCGAGGGCGATCGGGACGATGCCCTTCTTCTTCAGCTTGTCGCAGACGGCGAGCAGTTCCGACCAGGTCTTGGGCGGCTCGACCCCCGCGGTCGCGAACGCCTTCTTGTTGTAGATCGCCCCGAGCATGCTGGTGCCGGGGGAGAAGATGTAGGTCTTGCCGTCGTTCTGGAAGGCACCCTTGAAGCCGGTCGGGATCTTCTGCGTCCAGGACTGGTCGCTGAGGTCCGCGAGCAGGTTGGCCTTGCTCAGCTGAACCATCGACATCGCGCTGCCGTTGCCCGGGTAGACCACGTGGATGTCGGGTGCGTTGCCGGCCGCGAGCTGGGTCCGGAGGGCGGTCTGCACCTGGTCGGCGGGCGCGAAGGAGAGATTGAAGTCGAAGTCGGAGTTCGCCTTCTTGAATTCGTCGAGCGCCTTGCGCAGGCCGGCCTCCTGGTCGCCGACGCCGATCACCTTCAGCTGTCCGCCGGACGACGACGAGCCGCCGCCGTTGCCGCCACAGGCCGCCAGCGTGCCGACGGCGGCGGCGCCACCCATCAGCTGCAGGAGACGCCTCCGACTGACGGACTGATCGAGTGCCATGGTTCCTCCTGAGCCGCGGGGCGAGAGCCACCCCTGAATTACCGCTGAGTGATGTGAAGTAACCGCGATGACGTGTTACTTTCTTCACGCGGGACGCTACGGACGGCCCGGAGGGGTGTCAAGACCTCGTTGAAAGGATTCAGAGGGCCCCGGCGACCCGGCACGGTTTGGGTCACTGCCCGGGTCGCCTGAGAAGATGTCGCCGTGCCCGCGACCGCCTGCGCCCTGCCGGACAGCACGCCGTACGACGTGCTGCGCCCCGTCACGCCGTACGACGGAACCGGCCGGTACCGGATGACGCCCGGACCGGTGCACGGGTGAAACGTCCGATTCTGGTCAGCGCACTCGTCCTGATCACCCTGCTCGGCGCCGCCGGCGGCTACTACACCGGCGACCGCACCGAGCTCCCCGTCCCCACCGCCGCCGGCGAGGCCGTCCCCCTGGGGGTCGCCTCTCCGTCGCAGCCGCAGCTGACCCGGAAGACACCGGAGCCGAACAACCTGACGGCCCTGCAGGCGGACGAACTGGACTTCCGCACGCAGAAGTTCACGGTCCATCAGGATTCGCAGCCACCGGTGCGCTTGTCGGTGCGGGTGCCGGAGGGTTGGCAGAAGTCGGTCAACAAGGACGCGCCCGGCGAGGTGAAGTTCCTCGACTCGCTGCGTGAGCGCGGAGTGCGGGTGGAGGCCGGCTTCCAGCCCGGCCTGACCACGGCGCAGATGCGGGACAAGCTGATCCAGGGCCTCGAGTCGAGCCAGCCGTACGAGAACAACCTCCAGATCGTGGCCAAGACCGACGACACGATCACCGGCTCCGACGGCCGGCCGCGGGAGACGTCCACCGTCGCCTACACCTTCATCCCCGGCAAGGACGTCCGGTACGTCATCGTCCGCTGGGTGGCGACGGCCGGCGACTCGATGGCGACGGTCGAGATGTCGATCACCGGGCTGCCGCAGGACAAGGCGGCGCTGCAATTCATCGCGGACCAGGCGTCCAAGTCGGCGACGCCGGAGGACTGAACTATTCGGCCCTGCTCGAAAGGGGTCGGGTTTCACGGAATTGTTACTCGCACGGCGCAACCTGACGGCGGGCTACGGTGTCTTTGGGTAGTAGGGGAATCTGGGGAGGTGAGGCAGGCGTGGCTCGTCGGGGGACTGTAGGCGCTCTGCTGGGTTCGGGGCTGGTGGCGATCACCGCGATCGGCGGAGCGGGCGGATACGGAGTCGGCCTACTGACCGCAGTCGAGCGATCGAACGCGGCCACCGGTACGGCGGCTCCGCTCGGGAAGATCCAGGCGTCGACGCCATCACCGTCGGGGACACCGTCACCGTCGGAGAAGCCGCGCAAGGTCGTGCCCGACAACTCACCCCCGCTCGACGCGGCCGACCTGGACTACAAGACCAAGACGTTCACGGTGAAGTACGTCTACAAGTCGGAGGTCTCGGCCAGGTTGCCCTCCGACTGGGGGATGACCCAGCCGGATCCGCCGCGAACCGCCCGGTTCACCGATCTGACCGGCAAGCGCTGGATCCGGATCGAGGCCGGATTCACCATCCAGCGGCCGCCGGCCGCGTCGATGCAGGCGCGGATCGCGGAACTCAACCGGCTGCCGAAGAACCAGATGCTGAAGTACATCTCCAGCACGGTCGAGGGCGACTACGCCACCCTGGTCTACACCTACGTGCCGCCCGAGTCGCTGGCGCCGATCGCAACGGTCCGCTACGTGATCGTCCGCTGGGTCGCCGACGACAGCGGCCTCTGCGCCGTCGAGATGAGCTCCACCGGCCTTCCGCAGGACAAGAAGGCGCTGATGACGGTGCTCGACAAGGCCTCCTCGACTGTCGAACGACGAGACAGCCCGCTCGACTCAGAGAAGCCCAGCTAAAGCTCGGCGACCGGCGTCGGTGAGGTCGACGGCCCGTTGCCGTGGCCGGGGCCTGGCGATCACCTGGCTGACGGCTCAGTCGACCGGCCAGATGGTTCGGAAGATGGTGGACCGGAGCCGGTAGAACCGCCGCCGGGTGGACTGGATGAACGCAGGCGACGGCCGGAGCCGTTCGCTGGGAAAACGCATGAGGGACTTCCTCAACCGGAGTACTTCACCGAATCGGCCACCTCGACTGCGCGCTGACGGTCCGATTCCGGCACCATGACCTGGACGAGTATCGAGCCGGCGTCCTCCCGCTCAACGACTCGCTGGAGGAGCACCATACCGGCCTGCCCGCAGCCGGCCGAGACGCGGTCCGTCCATGGCCAGCCGTCGTACGTCTGGCCGCCCTGCTGTTCGTTGTTCTGGCTGCAACCGAACTGGCCGCTGTCCGGCAGCGCGAGCTTCGAGTCCGCCACTCCGACGAAGATCCCGGGAGTGCCGGTCGACACCCAGTCGGCGTCCTGGCTCACCCGGAGCGCAGGAAAGCTCTCGGTGCCGCCGGGCGGCTGCCAGTCCGATTGGGCGACGGACTTCGCCCAGCCGCGCGGGATGTCCACGGAGAACCCGCCCTGCGAGACCGTGATGGATTCGCGCTCCGCCAGATAGCGCTGCCCCAGGAACCCGGCTCCCCCGCCGACGATCAGTGCGAGCACCGCGGCGACCACCCAGCGCCCTCGCCGTCGCTTCGGCGGCTCAACCGAGCCAACTGGCTCACCTGACTCGACCGGCTCGGCAGTGGCCGGCGGCTCGGTCGGCGCGGTCACGGTCTCTGCCGGCGCAGGGGTTTTCACGATCGTCGGCTTGTTCGCGTCGCTCAGCGCGGTGTTCTCGCCGAGATCGGTCGAGACCTCGATCGTCTCGCGGATGGAGACGTTCGGGGGGACGAAGTCGCGGGTCGTCTCGTCGAGGGCACCGACCAGTTCCCGGGTGAACGACTGGACGTCCGGCCAGCGCTTCTCCCGGTCCGGATCGAGGGCGCGAACGATCGCGGTGTCGACCAGGTCAGGTAGCTCGAACCCGAGGGTGCTCGGCGGCGGCGGTGCGGTCACCCGGGAGGCCGCGCTCAGCCCGTCGACCTGATGCGGTGAGCGTCCGGTCAGAGCGGCGTACGCGACGGCTCCGAGGGAGTACTGGTCGGCGCGCTGGTCCAGCCGCTCACCCATCGCCTGTTCGGGAGCGACGTACGACGGGGTGCCGCCGGGCATTGTGATTCGCGACACTTCGTCGAGCGATTTGCCCAGGCCGAGGTCGGACAGGACGGCCCGCTCACCCTCGTCCGTGCTGCGGAACAGGACGTTCGCCGGTTTCACGTCGCGGTGCAGCAGACCGCGCCGGTGCAGGGCCTGGAGCCCGCGGCCGACCTGGACGACCACGTCGACCGCGTCGGCCAGTTGCAGCGGTTCCTTCTTCAGCCGATCGGCCAGCGTGCCGCGGTCGGCGTACGTGAGCACGAGAAACGGCCGGCCGTCCTCCAGTTCGCCGACGTCGTGGACCTGGACCACGTGCTCGGACTCGACCCGGCGCAAGAACCGGCCCTCCTCGAGGAACCGGCGGCGGACCGTGTCGTCGTGGCCCCAGTTGTCCGCCAGGACCTTGATCGCGACCTCGGCGTCCAGTTGCTCATCGTGAGCGAGCCATACCGTAGCGAAACCGCCAGAGCCCAGGCGTCGTCGCACGACGTAACGGCCTAACCTGCTTGGGACCCCCATACAGGGCATTATGGATCACTGGGAGTCCCATGCCGGGGGCCTGATGACAGCAAAGGCACAGATGAGCGACAGCAGCAACGCGACCGACGACCTCGCGGCCCTGGCGGAGCGTGCCCAGGGCGGGGACAAGCACGCGATGGACGACCTGCTGCGGCTGGTCCACCCGCGGGTGCTGCGGATCTGCCGCAGTGTGCTGCCGTACTCCGCCGACGCCGAGGACGCGGCCCAGGAGGCCCTGCTGAACATCGCCACCAAGATCAACTCCTACTCCGGCCGAAGCAGCTTCTCCACCTGGGTCCACTCGGTCGCGGCCAACTCGGCCCGGTCGACGTACCGCAAGCTCAAGCGCACCGCCCAGGCAGCTCACAACCCGGAGACGATGGAACGGCCGGACCCCCGCACGACCAGCGTCATCGCCGGCACCCGCCTGGACCTTCTCGAGGCCCTCGAGACCCTCGAGCGCGACCGTCCCCAGATGGTCACCCCGCTCGTCCTCCGCGACGTCTACGGCCTCTCCTACGAGGAGATCGCCGCCGTGGTCGACGCCCCGCTCGGCACCGTCAAGTCCCGCATCCACGACGCCCGCGAGGTCGTCCGCCCCCTGCTGCGACCCAAGGACTGACCCCCCCACCCGGCGTCCCCCTCTGGTTGGCTGACCCACCGGAGAGTGGGTTGACGACCCAGAATCCGGTTGGCCAACCCACACTTTGGTGGGCTCACCCACCTCAGTTGGCTGACGGGGCCGGGTCGGGGCCGCGCGGTTTGGGGAGTTCGTGGTACGACGGGCTCCCGCTCGGGCATCTGCTGTGTTGGGATGGGGGCATGAAGAAGCTCATCAACGAACCTGGTGATGTTGTGAGTGAGGCGCTGCAGGGGATGGCGGCAGCGCATCCGGATCGGTTGCGGGTGGATCACGAGAACCGGATCGTGTACCGCAAGGACGCACCGAGGTCGGGGAAAGTGGGGCTGATCTCCGGTGGCGGGTCCGGGCACGAGCCGATGCACGGCGGGTTCGTCGGGCTCGGGATGCTGGACGCGGCGTGTGCGGGTGAGGTGTTCACCTCGCCGGTGCCGGACCAGATGATGGCGGCGACCAAGGAGGTCGACGCCGGGGCCGGCGTCCTGCACATCGTGAAGAACTACACCGGCGACGTGATGAACTTCGAGATGGCCGCCGAACTGGCCGCGGCCGACGCCGGCACCGAGGTGCTGTCGGTGGTGACGAACGATGACGTCGCAGTCCAGGACAGCCTGTACACGGCCGGCCGACGCGGCGTCGGCGTGACCGTGCTGCTGGAGAAGATCGTCGGCGCCGCGGCCGAGGAGGGCCGCTCACTCCAAGAGGTCGCGGACCTGGCCAAGACGGTCAACGACAACGGCCGCAGCATGGGTATGGCGCTCACCTCGTGCACCGTCCCGGCGGCGGGCAAGCCGACCTTCGAGCTGGCCGAGAACGAGATGGAAGTCGGTATCGGCATCCACGGCGAGCCCGGCCGGCAGCGGTTGCCGCTGGCATCGGCCAAGGACATCGCCGCGATGCTGGTCGACCCGGTCGTCGGCGACCTGCCCTACCAGCAGGGCGACTCGGTGATCGCGTTCGTGAACGGCATGGGCGGTACGCCGCTGATCGAGCTGTACCTGATGTACAACGAGGTCGCCCAACTGCTCGACCGGGCCGGCATCACTGTCGCCCGCTCGCTGGTCGGCAACTACATCACCTCGCTGGAGATGGCCGGCTGTTCGGTCACCCTGCTCAAGGTCGACGACGAACTGGTCCGTCTCTGGGACGCCCCCGTGAACACCCCCGGCCTACGCTGGGGCGCGTGAGCATGGGAGTACAGAACTTCGAGGGCTGGCTTCGCGATGCCGCGAGCACCTTGCACGACAATGCGTCGTACCTGACTGAGCTGGACTCGGCGATCGGGGATGCGGACCATGGCGCGAACATGGATCGCGGGTTCCAGGCGATCGTCGCGCTGCTGGACGAGTCCACGTTCGAGTCGGCCGACGAGCTGCTGAAGAAGGCCGGGATGACGCTGGTCAGCAAGGTCGGCGGAGCGAGTGGGCCGCTGTACGGGACGTTCTTCCTGCGGTTCGGGACCGCGCTCGCCGGTGTTTCGCCGATCACCCCGGAGGTGATCGGCGAGGCGTTCAAGGCCGGCGTCGGCGGCATCCTCGCGCGCGGGAAGCCGGAGCTCGGCGACAAGACCATGTACGACGCCTGGGCACCGGCCCTGGACGCGTACGACGCTGCCGTCGCGGGCGGATCGGATCTCGCCGGTGCGCTGAACTCGGCGGCGGAGGCAGCCGCGAAGGGCCGCGATGCGACGGTGCCGCTGGTCGCCCGGAAGGGTCGCGCGAGCTACCTCGGTGAGCGGAGCGCCGGGCATCAGGATCCGGGCGCGACGAGCACCACACTGCTGCTGGAGTCGGCCGCGCGCACACTCGCATGATCGGGATCGTGGTGGTGTCGCACAGCCACGCGCTGGCGATCGCTGCGGTCGGGCTCGCCGCCGAGATGGTTGCTGAGGACAACCGTCCGGTGATCGCGGTGGCGGCCGGGCTGGACGAGAAGACGTTCGGCACCGACGCGATGGCGGTCTCCGAGGCGATCACGGCGGCTGACAGTCCCGACGGCGTACTCGTGCTGCTCGATCTGGGCAGTGCGGTGCTGAGTGCTGAGATGGCGCTGGAGTTCGTCGATCCCTCGCTGGCTGAGCGGGTGCGACTGTCCAGCGCGCCGTTGGTAGAAGGGCTGGTGGCGGCGGTCGTCACCGCGTCGACCGGCGCATCCCTCGACGCGGTCGTTGCCGAGGCCAACCGTGGATTGGTGGCCAAGCAGGACCATCTCGGCGACGCGACACCCGTCGAATCCACTGCGGCGGCAGTCGCTGACCAGACGCTGGAAGTTGCGGTGAGCAACGAGCACGGCTTGCATGCGCGGCCGGCTGCGCGACTCGTCGCCTTGGTCAACTCCTTCGATGCCGCAGTCACGCTGACCGACCTGGACACTGGTCGCGGGCCGGTCGACGCCGCGAGCCTGAGCATGGTCGCCACGCTCAACGCGTTGCCGGGTCACCGCCTCCAGGTCGGCGCCTCCGGCCCGCAGGCCACCGAGGTGCTTGCCGCAATCAACGACCTGGCCGCCCAGGACTTCGGTGACACACCCACGGCAGAGGTCCCTCAGCCGGCCAGCGGTTCTGGACTGGACGTCGCCATCGGACCGGCGGTCGTGGTCGACGCCGAGGTGGACCTGAGCGGGTACACACCCGGACACGACGAACGAGGCCGGCTGGACGACGCCCTGTCGACAGCAGCCGTCGAGCTCGAACACCTCCGGGACATCAGCCCGGATCACGGCGAATTCTTCGACGCGCACCTCGCGCTGCTGAACGACCGCACCCCACTCGACGCCATCTCCACAGCGATCTCCGCGGGCTCGTCCGCCCCGGACGCGTGGAAGCAGACGTACGACGAACTGGCGGCGACGTTCGAGGGACTGGACGACGCGTACCAGCGGGAACGCGCACAGGACGTCCGTAGCGTGCGTGATCGTGTGCTGCGTGCGCTGACTGGTGCTACCGCCGAAGAACCGGCTGCGGCCGGCGGCATCCTCGTCGTGCCCGAACTGGATGCGGCCACCGCCGCCACACTCGACGCTGTCCAGATCGCCGGAGTCGCGGTGCGCGCGGCCGGGACGACCGGGCACGGTGTCATCGTGGCGCGGTCTCGAGGGATCCCGTTGATCACCGGGATCGGCGACGTCGAGGTGCCTACCGGAGCGACCGTCGCCTTCGATGCGCGCTCCGGGTCCTTCAACGTGTCGCCGGATGAGGAGGCCGTCCGGGCGACGATCACTGAACGGGTGACGGAGAGAGGGCAGGCCCTGGCCGACGCCGGTCGACCTGCGACAACCGTGGACGGCCGGACGATCGACGTACTCGTCAATGTCGGCTCGGTGCAGGACGCGGTCGATGCGCGCGGGGCGGACGGGTCCGGTCTCGTGCGGACCGAGGTGCTCTTCGGCGACCGGCGTACCGCTCCGACCGTCGATGAGCAGGTCGAGCGGTTCCGGGCGATCGCAGCGGCGCTGGACGGGAAGCCGATCACGATCCGCACCTGGGACATCGGTGGCGACAAGCCGCTGCCGTTCCTGCCGCAGGACCGCGAGGCGAACCCGTTCCTGGGCGAGCGCGGTCTCCGTGTCTTCCGGCGCCGGCCGGAGTTGCTGCGGGATCAGCTCGAAGCGATCCGCTGCGTTGCCGTGGAAACCCCCGTCCACGTGATGTTCCCGATGGTGACGACCGCCGACGAGGTCGCGTGGGCGCTCGACGAACTCGGGCCGCGGCCGGACGGGCTGGAGGTCGGCATCATGGTCGAGGTCCCGGCCGCCGCACTCCGGATCGAGACGCTTGCCGTGGGCCTCGACTTCGTCAGTATCGGCACCAACGACCTCACGCAGTACACGACCGCCGCGGACCGCACCAACTCCGCCGTCGCTCCCCTGGCTGACGGCCTGGATCCCGCCGTACTGCAGTTGATCGACCACGTCGTACGCAAGGCCGGTGTGCGGGTCGCCGTGTGTGGTGATCTGGCCAGCGACCCGCAGAGCGCCGTACTGCTGGCAGCGCTTGGTGTGCAGGAGCTCAGCGCGGTTGGTCCGCAGATCCCACTGGTCAAGGCACTACTCCGGCAAACAGACCTCACTCAGGTGCCAACTGCCGCAGTGCTCGGAGCTCGCGACGCTGCCGAGGTACGTCAGTTGGTACGGCGGTAGTACAGCAACTCGACCAGGTTGAAGCCGGACGTGCGAGTGGGCTTGGCAGGGAGCGTGTAGCTCTGGCCCGGCTCCAGATACGTCACGTCCGGGTGGTCCAGGTCGAGGTCGACCACCAGCGCCGGGTACGCGCCGGTGTGCCACGTGTAGGACTCCCCCGCGTCCGGTGTGACGTGCTGGACGCGTACGTCGGCCTCATCGACGACCACCTTGGCAGGGACCTCACCGACCTGCTCGAACCCGGCGTCGGCCGGGACACCCTCGATCACGAAGTACGGATCGCCGGACGCCTCTTCACCGAGGTCGAGCACCTCGATCAGCCGGTTGAGGTACAGCGACTCCCCGTCGTTGGTGAGCATGTGGACCGGCGACACCGGCCGGTAGACCGAGCCGCCCACGGTCTCGTTGAGGTACCGCGCCGGACTGCCGTCCAGCCAGTCCATGTGACACGGGGAGGTGGACAGGCACAGCACGACGTACGGGTTGTGGTGCAGGTGCCAGCCCTGGGCCTCACCGGGCGCGAGGGAGACCTCCCAGACGCGGACCCGCGAGTTCTTCAGCAGGACACGCGTACCGATCTCACCGAGGACGACCTCGGTCCCATCCGGTGCGAGGACAGTGGTGCCTGCTGTCATGTGGTCTTCTCCTCGTCGATAGGGCGTTCCATAGCTACACCGCCGAGCACCACGCCGTCCGGCAGGGTCAGCTCGGCGGTCTCGACCTCGGTGAACCCGAAGGCCCGGTAGAGCGGTACGCCGGGCAGTGTCGCCATCAGCGCGAGCTGGGTGAACCCCTCGGCCCTGGCCGCGTCGACACAGGCGTTCAGGATCGCCCGGCCGAGTCCCCGCCGGGTCCAGTCGCCGCGGACGAACATCGCCCGGATCCGGGCCGGCTCGGTCGCCGGGTCCAGGAGTCGCTCGTCGGCGCCCGCCGTACTGGCGTTGAACAGCTTGTTGCGCCGGCTCCACCCACCGCACGCGACGATCTCGCCGTCCGCCTCGTGCACGTAGTACGTGCCGTCGTCGATCAGCGTCTGGTCCAGGACTCCGATGTACTGCACTGCGCTGGCCGTCTGCACGTCGTCGTAGTACGCCGGGAACAGAGTCCGCACCGACGCCCGCATCAACTCGGCAATCTCCGCAGCGTCCCCCGCCACCGCCAACCGCTGCTTGGCCTCCATACCAGCAGGCTAGTTCAAGCGTTGGAGGTCATCGAAACCACATTGACCCTTCGGGCAACCGCAACATGGCTGGGGTGAAATGGGCGGGGAGGGTGCCGGACATCTGTTGGGTATGACGCAGACACCGATCGAGGCCCGGCCGGGGCCGGTGAGTGAGGGAGTCGTGCACGACCACCCACCACCAGACGGACGCCGTGAGCGGTTCGAAGAGGTGTTCGGCGCGCACCGGGAGGCCGTACTCGGCTACCTGCGCCGCCGGACCGACAGCGGCCACGACGCCGCCGACCTGCTCGCCGACACGTTCCTGGTGGCCTGGCGACGGCTGGACGACGTACCACCCGGCAACCAGACCAGACCATGGCTGTACGGCGTGGCACGCAGAGTGCTGGCCAATCACCGCAGAGGTGAGGGCCGACGGCACGCACTGGCCACGAAGCTCCGCCAGGAGCTCAGCGACCTGGAGACGACGGATGCCGCGTTGCCGGACGACACCCCGGCCGCCCGGGCGTTCCGCGCCCTGCCGGAGCAGGACCGCGAACTGCTGTCGCTGGTGGCCTGGGAAGAACTCGACACCGCCCAGATCGCGACGGTGCTCGGCATCTCGAACAACGCCGTACGGATCAGGCTGCACCGCGCCCGGAAGCGGTTCGCCAAGCTGCTCACCGCCCCGCTGGCGAACCGGAACCTGGTCGCCCTCAGAGGAGAGACTTCACATGAAGACGCATGACATCGACGCCGCCGTACGCGGCCTCGCCCCCACCATCCACACCGAGGACCCGATCAGCGAGTCGGCCTGGGCCCAGCTGGCCGAGAACGTCACCAGCGAGCACACCCCGGCTCCGGTCGTCGATGGCGCACCCGGCCGACGCCCGGTCCGGCGACCCCGCCTACTCATGGCCGCCGCGGCCGGCCTGCTGATCGCCGGCGTGGTCGCCGCGACCCTGGTGAACCGGCCCGGTCAGAACCAGCCGCAGGCGCTCTCCTTCACCGCGCAGGGCGACAAACTGATCGTCCGCGTGGTCGACCCGAACGCGGACCCGAAGCGGTACAACGCCGACTTCAAGCGGATGGGCCTGGACATCACGGTCAGGATGATCCCGGTCAGCCCACCGTCGGTCGGCACCATGGTCAGCTACAGCGGCCGGAACGAGAGCGACATGGACCAGCTCCGGTGGCTCGAGCCCGGTGAGAAGTGCCCAGGCACGCTGAACGCGGCGGACCCCGGCTGCCAGGCCGGTCTGGAGTTGCCGAAGGACTACGACGGCGAGACGGTGGTCGACTTCGGCCGAGCCGCGAAGCCGGGCGAGGCGTACCAGCACATGTCCTCGTCGGCGACCGAGAAGGGCGAGGCGCTGGCCGGGCTGGCGATCAAGAACAAGACGGTCGCGGAGGTCCTGCCCCTGATCGAGGCCCGTGGCGTCAAGGTGCATCACTACCTGAGCGGATCGACCCCACACCTGGACTCCAGCGACTCGGCTCCGGCCGGCTGGTACGTCCACGACGCGACGCCGTACGCACCCGATGAGGTCAGCCTGTTCGTGGCCGCCACCCCGGAGAAGTAGGTCAAGGCCGGCGGGACCGTTTGGTCTTGCCGGCCGCCCACCGGTACGCGACAAAGATCCAGACCAGAGCGGGCAGGCCGAAGATCGCGGCGGCGATCTCCCGGCCGAAGACCAGGAACACCAGCCCGGTCAGGAAGAACGGCGCGGCCAGCCAGACCGCACCGGCGAACGCGGCCCACCGCCAGCGGCCCGGCTTGCGCGGCTCCACCTTGTACAGCGACGGCGCCGGCAGACCGGCGAAGATCGGCTGCAGATCCCCATGGGTGACGGCGTCGTTCAGCCGGTCGACCCGCGAGTGCAACTCGTCCTCGTCCAGCCGCCCGACCGCGAACTGCTCGGCCAGGTCGTCGGTGCAGATCCGGCGCTCCTCGTCGGTCAGCCGGATATTCGCCGCCCGCCGCCGGGCCGCCGCGACCCGAGCCTCCTGCCCCGCGGCAGCCGCCAGCCCCATCAGCTCACCCACCGCCGGCTTCCCAGCCCGCCGCTCCGCCATGCCCTCACCTCACCCGTCCACTCCGAGTGTGCCAGACCACTCCAGTTGGGCTGGGGAGAGTGCTGGGAGGACCCTTTTGCCGGATAGCGTTCTGCCGGACGAGAGGAGTCACGGACTGTGGCACGACCGGACGAGCCCGGTGCGGAGACGCCGGAGGCGATGAAGAAGCGCGCTGCCGCACTGCGGGAGGCAGCAGGCCGGGCGAAGACCCTGGCCGGTCCACTCGGCACCCATATGGACCAGCCGGTGAAGTCCGCCACCGCCGACGACGTATGGCACGGGCCGTATGCGAAGGACTCGACCCAGCGGCTGCAGAAGGACCAGAAGACCGTCCGCAACCTCGCCGCGGACCTGACCGCGAGTGCTGACGCGTGGATCCGTGAGGCCGAACGACTCGAGTCCGAAGCCGACGCGGCCCCGAAGTAAGGACGAGATGAACACATACGTTGGATTCGACCTGCCCCGGGTCCGCGGGCTGGCCAACGACCTGCGCAAGGTCGCCGGTGCCTCCTCCAGGCTGCACAGCGATGTGAAGAAGGTGCTCGACGACGCCGCGAGCCACCTGAACGGCAAGCCGGTGACGAACAGCGACCAGCTGGCCGCGGTCCAGCTCGGCAGCATCGGTTTCTTCGGTGGGATCACCTTCGCGCCGCCGGGCAACCTGGCCGGGCCGCTCGAGGACATGGCCGGCAGCATCGACCGCCGGGCGAACCACCTGGAGAAGTGCAAGGAGCTCCAGGACGCCTGCAAGGGCACCGTCGATCCGTCGCTGGTGTTCGTCGACGAGCCGCCGCCGGACCCGGAGAAGGTCAACGAGGCGCTCGAGGCGCTGCGCGACATGCAGGACAAGGACACCGGCATGAACGGCAACCGCGACGACCTGCAGTCGGTCGCGGACAAGCTGAAGGGGCTGACGTCGGCCGAGCTCGACATGTTCCTGAACGCGGCGAAGCCGGAGGAGCTGGAGAGCCTGCGCAAGCAGATGGAGGCCACCGGCTCGGCCGGCTTCCTGTGGATGGGCGACAACGGCCTGCCGGTCGGCGAGCGGATCGAGTTCGCCAGCGCGCTGCTGGCGAAGGCCTCCCCCGAGAACCAGGAGAAGCTGCTGGCGGCCTTCCCCTGGCTGCAGCCCGGTTTCGACTCGACCGACGTGTACCTGGACAAGTTCAACGACCAGACCGGCAAGGCCACCAACGGCATGCACTACGGTCTGCCGTCCGACCCGCTGTTCACGAACAAGCCGCTGGGCGAGGACGTCTACCAGGGCCAGATGGGCGACTGCTGGTACATCGCGTCGCTGACGGCGACCGCGCAGCGCGACCCGGACTTCATCCGCGAGGGCATCAAGGAGAACCCGAACGGGACGATCTCGGTGCGAGTCTGGGACGCCGACGGCAACCAGCGCTGGGTGACGATGAACCGCGAGCTGCCGCTGGACGAGAACGGCAACCCGGTCGGCGCGCACGGTGACGGCTCGACCTGGGCGGCGTACTACGAGAAGGCCTTCGCGATCGCCTACGAGGGTGACGAGGGCGGAGCGCCGGACGGCAAGGAAGGCAACGACGCCTACGACAAGTCGGAGCAGGGCACGTACGGCGCGATCGAGTGGGACTACACCGAGCAGGCGCCGCCGTACGTGACCGGCCAGGACTCCGAAGGCATCGGCACGAACTACGACGACGTCAAGGAGGCCTACGACTCGGGCCACCCGGTCATCGTCGCCTCGAACAGCGACAAGGACGGCGTACCGGACAACTGGTCCCAGGAGCAGAAGGACGCCTACGTCACCCGGCACGTGTACTACGTCAAGGAGTTCACCCCGGATGGCAAGATCGTGCTGGGTAACCCGTGGGGTCCTGACTCGCCCACGGTCACGGTCACCCAGGATGAGTTCGAGGACATGTTCGACGACGCTCAGTCGCTGCAGATCAAGGGGAACTGACGATGGAGACCTGGCGGATCCGGCAAAGCGTGCCGTATCGGATCACCGCCGACGGCCATGAGCTCCTGATCGGCCTGGCGGACATCGACACCGAGAAGGCGCGGCTGACCGTGCACAGCGACGGCGAGTGGGTGGCGGGATACGACCTCACGCCGGGCGTCGAGTGCGAGATCGGCGGCAAGCGGTGGAAGGTGAACTCGATCGCCGGACCACCCCGGCGGTACGTCGAGCTGGAGGAACAACCGTGAAGACCGCAGGTGTCCTGGTCCTCCTGCTCGCAACCGTCACCGCCTGCTCAGGCAGTGACGACAAGACCGAGTCCACCCCGACGCCCCCGCCCAGCTGCGTCGGCAAGGACACCCCGGACAGCACGCACGTGCTGTCGTCCGGCCCGGTCAACCTGCCGTCCGGCGGCCGCGCCGTACTCCAGGAGACGCACCTGGACGCCACCCCGCCGACCGCACGTCTGTCGCTGCTCGGCACCGCGGCGGGCGAGCCCACCGCGGCCGACGTCAGCGTCGGTGGGACGGTCACAGTGAAGGCAACGAAGTACTCCGTGGTCGAGATCTGCTCCGACCGCGTTCAGCTCGCCAAGAGCTGACCTGTACGGCCCCCGGTGGACGCCGGGGGCCGTCGTACTCAGTTCAGGGCGGCCGGGAGGGTCGCGGTCCAGGCCGTGCGGAGCTCGGTCAGCGGCAGCTCGAACTGGTCCTGGACGTCGAGGGTGTCACCGGTGATGACACCGATCTTGGCGTGCGGGAACCGACGCGCGGTGCACATGTCGGTGAACCGGACCTCTTCGGTGCGCGGTACGGCGACCACCGCACGGCCGGCCGACTCCGCGAACAGGAACAGGAACGGGTCCAGCCCGTCCGGCGCCCAGACGCGAGCCCCGACACCACCACGCAGGGCCGACTCGACCAGGGTCTGAGCGACCCCGCCGTCGCTGACGTCGTGCGCGGCGTCGATCAGGCCGTCCCGCGACGCGTTGATCAGGATGTCGGCCAACTGCTGCTCGGCGGCCAGGTCCACCGCCGGCGGGCGGCCACCCAGGTGACCGTGGATGACGTGCGCCCACTCCGAGCCGGACAGCTCCTCCTCGGTCTCACCGAGCAGGTACAGTTGGTGGCCCTCCATCTCGGCCGTGAAACCGATCGTAGTACGACGGGTGACGTCGTCGATCACGCCGAGTACGCCGACCACCGGCGTCGGCAGGATCGGGGTGTCGCCGGTCTGGTTGTAGAAGGACACGTTGCCGCCGGTGACCGGGATACCGAGCTCGATGCACCCGTCGACCAGCCCGCGGATCGCCTCCGCGAACTGCCACATCACCGCCGGGTCCTCGGGCGAGCCGAAGTTCAGGCAGTCCGTCACAGCGGCCGGCCGAGCGCCCGTGGTCGCCACGTTCCGGTAGGACTCGGCCAGCGCCAGCTTGGCGCCGGTGTACGGGTCCAGCTTGGCGAACCGTCCGTTGCAGTCGGTCGACACCGCGACCCCGAGGCCGCTCGTCTCGTCGACCCGGATCATCCCGCTGTCCTCGGGCTGCGCGAGCACCGAGTTGCCCAGCACGTACCGGTCGTACTGATCCGTCACCCAGGACTTGTCGCACAGGTTCGGCGACGCGACCAGCTTCAGCAGCGTGTCCCGCAACTCCGCGCCCGTGGTTGCCCGCGGCAACTTCTCCGCGCCGTCGGCCTGCAGCTCGTCCTGCCAGTCCGGACGGGCGTAGGGCCGCTCGTACACCGGGCCCTCGTGGGCGACGGTCCGCGGCGGTACGTCGACCACCCGCTCACCGTGCCAGTCGATCTGCAGCCGGCCGGTGTCGGTGACCTCACCGATCACGTCCGCCTGCACGTCCCACTTCGCGCAGATCTTCAGGAACGCCTCGACGTTCGCCGGCGTGACGACCGCCATCATCCGCTCCTGCGACTCGCTCATCAGGATCTCCTCCGGAGCGAGCGAGGCGTCCCGCAGCGGCACTTTGTCGAGCGACACGAACATCCCGCCGTCACCCGCGCTGGCCAGCTCCGAGGTGGCACAGGACAGGCCGGCACCGCCGAGGTCCTGGATGCCCTCGACCACGTTCGCGGCGAACAGCTCGAGCGTGCACTCGATCAGCAGCTTCTCCATGAACGGGTCGCCGACCTGGACCGCCGGCCGCTTGGTCGGGCCGCCTTCCGCGAACGTCTCGCTGGCCAGCACCGACACCCCGCCGATCCCGTCGCCACCGGTCTTGGCGCCGTACAGGATGATCTGGTTGCCGATCCCGGTCGCATTCGCCAGGTGCAGGTCCTCATGCCGCATCACGCCGACGCAAAGCGCGTTGACCAGCGGGTTACCCAGGTACGTCGGGTCGAAGACGACCTCACCGCCGACGTTGGGCAGGCCCAGGCTGTTGCCGTAGCCGCCGACGCCGGACACGATCCCGGGCAGTACCCGCTTGGTGTCGGGCGCGTCCAGCGGGCCGAACCGCAGCGGGTCCATCACCGCGACCGGGCGGGCTCCCATCGCCAGGATGTCGCGGACGATACCGCCGACCCCGGTCGCCGCGCCCTGGTACGGCTCGACGTACGACGGGTGGTTGTGCGACTCCACCTTGAACGTGACCGCGTAGCCCTCGCCGATGTCGATCACCCCGGCGTTCTCACCGATCCCGGCCAGCATCTTCCCGGCCGGCGTCTCCTGCGGGATCTCGCCGAACCTGCGCAGATGCACCTTGGACGACTTGTACGAGCAGTGCTCGCTCCACATCACGGAGTACATCGCCAGCTCGCAGCTGGTCGGCCGCCGGTCCAGGATGTCGCGGATCCGCTGGTACTCGTCCGGCTTCAGGCCGAGCTCGGCCCACGGCTGCTCGACGTCAGGGGTGCTACTGGCGTTGCTGACGGTGTCGGTGGACACGTTAGGACTCCTGCACTAGGTGGGACTCAGGTGAAACGGTAGCGGGCTGTTCGGAGGCCACGAGGTGGGCCACCAAGAGTGGAAGGGTGAAGCCGGTCATGATCGCGGGCAGTGCGACGCCGGCGTCGTTCAGCAGCATGCCGACCAGGCCACAGGTCGACAGCGCGAGCAGGGTCGGCCGGACCATCGGCAGACTCGTGTAGAAGGCCCGGTACTTCTCTGACGGCACCCGGTCCGGGAGCACGGTGGCAAGCATGGCCAGCACCACACCGACCAGCATGGCCCAGCCGGACGGGCCGGCGAAGAACTGCACAGCCATCTCGAGCTTGCGGATCAGAACATCGCTCACGTCGCCGTCCAGCAGCCTGGCCACGAACGTACCGAAGTGACTCCGCTCGTCCTCCGGCCGCAGGTAGTCGAGGAAGGCGACCGCGGACACCGCCGCCACGCCGGCCGCGCCCACACCGAGCAGTGCGCGCCAGGTGATGCTGCCACGCCAGGTCAGCCAGGCCATGAGCAGTACGGCGGGTGTCAGCGCGAGGATGCCACCGAAGTCCGTCCCCCAGCCCGGTCTGCCGTCCACGACGATCGCAGCGCCGCCGATGCCGAGCACAGCGAGCGCAGCGTGCTTCCTGCTCTGGTCGATGAGCTTCTGCGCCGCCCAGCCCGCCGTGACCAGCGCGGCGACCGCCAGCGTGGCAAAAGTGGAGTTACCGAAGCCGTAGAACCGTCCGCCGATCACCGGCCCGTCGGTGAACATGCTGCCGAACTGCAGGGGTGTCCCCAGTACGCCGTCCACCAGCAAGATCACGTACGCCGCCAGCAGGATCCCCAGGAACGCATAGCGTTTCAAGGCGATCTGGGCCACCGCCGCGAGCAGTGCGCTGATGCCGATGACCACGCAGTACAAGGAGAATCCCGGTGCCGGCCACCGCCACCACATGGTCGCCGTGGACAGGAAGACGGCGATGAAGAACCCGCCCTGCGTCAACAACGTGAAGACGAAGGTACGACGGGACCGCGGGCTGCGCGTGATCACGAACCAGGCGAGGGCGATCAGTTCCGCGGCCAGGATCGTCATCGAGACCGCGACCAGCATCGGCCGCGGCTGCTCGAACCGCTGATTGGTGTCGAGCCGGTCCTCGATCACGGCGGCCGCATCGGTGTGCCGGTCCCCGGTGAAGTGGATCTCGTTGCCGTCCAGCGGGCCGGCCTTCTCGGCGCCGGCCGGGTCGACGTCGGCGACGTTCCGCTCCTTCAGGATGGTCGCGGTGACGTCGGTCAGCTGGACCAGACCGGGTCGGCGGGTGCTGTCACTGGTCAGCCAGCGCGGTCCGTCGTCCGGCGGGAGTTGCAGGGCCACCAGTGGTTGCTGGTGCTCGTTGGCCATGGTCTGGCTGATCCCGACCAGCAGGACCCAGCCGTCGGCCGCTCTGGCCTGTGCGACGAGGTCAGCGACCCTCTTGCGGGCCTCGTCACGGCCTTCCCTCGGTGGCATCGCGCCTGCGTCGACAATTGCGTCACCGCAGTCCGGGCTGGCCAGCCTGGACGCGGAGAACTCGGGCTGCCAGTTGGTCACCGAGCCGTCCGTGCGGGCCAGTGCGACCGCAGCACCTGGGCCGAAGCCGCAGATCTTGTAGCCGGTCTGGCCGAGGCGGCCGATGGGTGCGCCGGTGTGGTGCTCTGCCTGGCGGTCGACGTACGTCTGCCAGTCTGCGACCTTGCCGTCGGCCACAGCGGGCAGCTCACCGCAGGGCTGGTCGGCCACGCTGCCCCACGCCCGGGTGCCCGCGCTGATCGTCAGCCAGCCGTCGACCGGGCAGGTGTGCGGGCCGGCCGTCTTCACCGTGATCGAGCCGACGTGGGACTGGTTCACCAGCGCGGTCAGCTCGGGTGAGGCCTTGACGTCGTTCCAGGTCAGGCCGGGTACGCCGATGACCACGACCTTGGCCAGCAGGCTGCTCGGCTGGGCGGCCGCCGTACCGGTGGTGACGAACAGGACCGCCGCGGTGAGTAGGAGGGTGCGGAGCAGGAGCTGCCGCACCCTGGTCGACTTCATCAGGAGGCGACGACGGCCTTCAGCACCGAGGTGAAGAAGCCCAGGCCGTCGGTGGTCGGGCCGGTCAGGGTCTCGACGCAGTGCTCCGGGTGCGGCATCAGGCCGACCACGTTGCCGCGCTCGTTGCTGATGCCGGCGATGTCGCGGTACGAGCCATTCGGGTTCTCGTCCAGGTAGCGGGCGACGACCAGGCCCTCGCCCTCCAGCCGGTCCAGGGTGGCCTCGTCGGCGACGTACGAACCGTCCTGGTTCTTGACCACGATGGTGATCTCGTGGTTGGCGTCGTAGTCGGACGTCCACGCGGTGCGGTTGTTCTCGATCCGCAGCGGCTGGTCCTTGCAGAGGAACTTGCGGTGGTGGTTCTTGATCAGCGCGCCGGGCAGCAGATGCGACTCACACAGCACCTGGAAGCCGTTGCAGATCCCGAGCACCGGGAGGCCCTCGCCCGCCTTCTTGATGATCGTCTCCATCACCGGCGCGAACCGGGAGATGGCGCCGGCGCGGAGGTAGTCGCCGTACGAGAACCCGCCCGGCAGGACGACCGCGTCCACCCCGTGCAGGTCGGCGTCGGCGTGCCAGAGCGCGACCGGCTCGGCGCCGGCCACCGCGGCCGCGCGCCGGGCGTCGGCGTCGTCCAGCGAGCCCGGGAAGGTGACGACGCCGATCTTCACTGGTCGTTCTCCACGTGCAGGGCGTAGTCCTCGATCACGGGGTTGGCCAGCAGCGTGTCGGCAGCCTTGCGGATCTCGGCGACCCGCTCCTCGGTCGCCTCGCCGTCCAGGGTGATCTCGAACCGCTTGCCCTGACGGACATCGGCCACGCCGTCGAAGCCGAGCCGGCCGAACGCGCCGTGCACCGCCTTGCCCTGCGGGTCGAGGATCTCGGGCTTGAGCATGACGTCGACGACAACGCGAGCCACTGACTACTCCAGGTCTCGTTCCGGGGTGACGCCCTGAATCCTACCGACCGATCCCCAGTTCCCCCGCATCGGCCGGAATACCGGACTATTCACTCAGTACATACACGCGGTGTATAGTCGGGTCATGGCCACTGCGGAGCTGGTGCTGGGACTGCTCTCACGCGGCCCTGCCCACGGGTACGACGTGAAGCGGGGCCATGACTCCTGGTTCCCGGACGGGCGGCCGCTGGCGTTCGGGCAGGTGTACACGACGCTCGGGCGGCTGGAGCGGGACGGACTCGTCGAGGTGGTGGACAAGACCTCCGGCGGTGGGCCGGACCGGACTGTCTACGCACTGACCGACAAGGGCCGGAAGCATCTCGCGGACTGGCTGAGCGATCCGGTGCCACCCGCCTGGGGCAGTGCGGACGAGGTACTGCGGAAGCTGGTCGCAGCGATCCGGACAGGTGGGGACGCTGCCGCGTTCCTGGCCCGGCAGCGCGCGAGCCACCTGCGCCGGATCCGGGAGCTCCGCGAGACACCGGCCGAGGACGACCCCACGTCACCACTGGTCCGCGAGTACATCGTTGCCCACCTCGACGCCGACCTCCGCTGGCTCGACACCGCCCTGGAACACATCTCCGAACAGAAAGAGACGCACCCATGACTGTGCCTCTGGCCGGGCCTTCGGCGCCGGCGTGGTCATGGGGCCCTGGCTCCCGGCCTTCCCTCGTCACTCCAGTCGCTTCGCTCCCTCCGCTCCTCAGTCCAGGCCGGGAGGCCCCATGACCGCATCGCAGCCCGTCCTGGCACTGGACGGCATCGAGTACTCCTACCGCCGCAACGCGGCGCTCAGGGGTGTGACGCTCCAGGTCAAGCCCGGCGAGGTCGTGGCGATCACAGGTGCGAGCGGCTGCGGCAAGTCCACCCTGCTGCACTGTGCTGCCGGGATCCTGAGTCCGGACGCCGGCACGGTCCGGGTGGCCGGAGAGGACCTGGCTGCGTTGCCGGAGGACCAGCGTGCTCGGCTTCGTCGTACCAAGGTCGGCATCGTGTTGCAGTTCGGTCAGCTCGTGCCGGACCTGCCATTGATCGACAACGTCGCGTTGCCGTTGCTGCTTGACGGTCATGAGCGAGCAGTGGCGCACGAGACCGCACTGGACTGGCTGAAGCAGGTAGGCGTCGCCGACGAGGCCGACGCGGTGCCGGCCGAGCTTTCTGGCGGTCAGACCCAGCGGGCCGCCGTCGCCAGGGCTCTCGTCACCGGACCATCCGTCGTACTGGCTGACGAGCCGACAGGCAGTCTGGACAGCAGAGCCGGGCAGGAGCTGCTCGAGGTACTGCTGAAGGCATCGCGGTACCGCGGTTCGGCTCTGGTGATGGTGACGCACGACAACCTCGTCGCGGCCTCGGCGGACCGGGAGATCAGGCTGCGCGACGGCGTGATCCAGCACGAGGTCGCACTCTGATGACGCTCGAGACCCTGGTCCGCCTGGCCCGGTCCCGCACACCGGCCGACCGCAGCCGCATCCAGCTGGCCACAGCAGCTCTAGGCCTCAGCGGAGCGCTCCTGCTCGGCGCCCTGCGGATCGCCCGCCTAGGCAGGGGCGAGCTGGACAAGGCCATCTACAGCAACTACGTCGCCGAGAGCGGACTGCGCTCCGGACTGATCGCGATCCTCGTGATCCTGGCCGCGCTCACCGCCGGCCTTGCAGTACAGGCCTTGAGGCTCGGTACGGCGGCCCGCGAACGGCGACTCGCCGCGCTGCGACTGGCCGGAGCCTCGGGGAAGCAAGTGCGGCAGTTGTCCGTGACAGACGCGGCCATGGCGGGGTTGGCAGGCGGAGTGCTCGCGGGACCGATCTATCTAGTGCTCAGTCTGCTGCTGGGCGCGCTGCCGCGGATGGCCCAGGTTCTCCCGGGTGCTGAGCTGCTGGACCTGCTCATCTGGCTTCCGGTGGTCGTGACGACGACCGCGGCCGGCGCAGTGATCGGCGGCCTGTTGCACCGGGACGAGCTGGTGCCACGCGCGGAGCAGCCAGCCCAGCAGCGCCGCACCGGGATCATCGCCGGTCCGGTGATGATCGTGCTCGGCCTGGCCGCCGTCCGCTGGTTGGGGTACGTCGCCTCGACGCTGCTGGTTATCGGACTCGCGCTGACGTTCTTCAGCCTGACCTCGATGTGGATCCGCGCCATCGGACGCGAGCTCAGCCGGTCCGGCGACCCCGCCAATCTGCTCACTGGCATCCGCCTCGTCGCCGACTCGCGCCCGGCCGGGCGGATGGCGACCCTGCTCGCGTGCTGCGGCTTCCTGGTCGGCACCATGGCCAACGCGATCGCGGGCATCCTGGGCGAATTCGACCGGTACGGCGACCGGGTCTTCTACATCACCGGCTTCGGGCTCGCCGTGGTCGGACTGCTGCTGGTCACCACGACCGCACTGGCCGCACTGATCGTCAGCGTCGCCGACCAGTTGGTGGACCAGCGCCGGCAGCTCGCCTGCCTCACCGCGCTCGGGGTCGACGCGCGGTTCCTCCGCCGCGTCATCCGCCGCCAACTGACCGCGATCGCGGGACCGGCGCTCGCCCTGGGCCTGTTCCTGGGCTCGCTGTTCGGCCTCGCCCGGATGGTCGGCGCGGCCCCCGACCCGTTCGAACCGAGCATGCTGGTCACCACCGCCGGCCTGACCCTCGCCGGCTGGCTACTCGGCCTGCTAGGCGGCGTCGCCGCCGGCTTCCTACTCCGCAACCAACTACGGGACGCCTTAGACCCCGAAAACCTGAGGGCAGCCTGATGACAGGTGCTCCTCCGCTCGTCAGTCCAGGCCTGGAGGCCCCATGACCACGACCACCTCGATTCCGTTGGCCAACCGGCCGGCGTTCCTGCTGGGCGTTCCGAATCGCATCACCCTGGTCCGCACGGTTGTCGCGATGGTGATTGCTGCGATCGCGTTCCGTACCGGCGCCCTGAGCTGGCTGGTGATCGGGTACGCCGCCTACTGGCTCGGCGACATGGCCGACGGAGCGGTCGCTCGCTACCGGAACGAGGAGTCCGTGGCCGGTGCGGTGTTCGACATCGTCTGCGACCGAGCCTGCTCGTTCCTCCTGGCAGCCGCGTTCATGGCAACCTTCCCAGCGACCATCGGGCCGTTGGCGATCTTCTTGGTCCAGTTCGGCGTACTGGACACGATGCTGTCGCTGGCCTTCCTGCTCTGGCCCGGCACGCTCAGCCCCAACTACTTCTACAAGGTCGACCGCCCGATCTGGCTCTGGAACTGGTCGAAGCCCGCCAAGGCCGTCAACACCGCGGCCGTGGTGATCTCGTTGGTGATCGCCCACCAGACCGGCGCCCACTGGCTCCCGTACGGCGTCGCGGTCGCCGCACTGGTCGTGAAGGTCGCGTCCACCTACCGTCTGCTGACCATCCTCCGGGGCCGCCGGGCCGCCGTACCGTCTCTGACGGCTTGAGAGGTGCTGTCAAGGGTGGGAGGGAGTGGATGGGGAAGGGCCCTGGTTCTGCCCTGGAGTGGGGGTGACTTGCGTGGCAACCGTGCTGGTAGCGCATAGCCTCGGAGTCATGTGGGTGTGGCAACTGGTGCTGGCGGTGGGCTTCGGGATCGGGTCCGCTGTCATCCCGGTGATGAACGCTGAGGCGTACGTCCTCGGCGTCGGCGTTTCCGGCGCGCTGGACCCGGTGGTCGCGGCGATCGGGGTTTCGGTCGGGCAGACGATCGGCAAGGTCGCGATGTTCCTCGCCGTCCGGTACCGCCCGGGGTACGCCGCCCGCAAGACCAAGGAACCGAAGGCGGTCGACCTCACTACCCGCTGGGGCCGCTTCGTCCAGTGGAACCGCGACGTCAGCAAGCGCCTGCTCGACGCGATGAGCGACCGCCGCTGGGGCGTCCCGGTGACCCTGCTGAGCGCGTCGGTCGGCATCCCACCCCTGTACGGCGTCGCCCTCATCGGCGGCGCCTCCCGGATGGGCGTCGTCACCTTCACCCTCTCCGTCCTCGCCGGCCGAACCGCCCGCTTCGTCCTCCTGGCCCTAGGCGTCAGCCTGTTCTAAGCGGACCGCCGGCCCATCACAATGGCGCGCCCGACGACGCCCTCCCGCGAGCACCTGGCACCAACCGCCGATTGTGATGGCGTGGAGGTCCGGCCTCACCCGGTGAACGTGCGACCGGTCAGCTGCTCGTACGCGTTGATGTACGCCGAGCGGGTGCGTTCGACCACCTCGTCGGACAGTGGCGGCGGGGCCTCGCCGGACTTGCGGTCCCAGCCGGACTCGAACTGGAGCCAGTCGCGGATGATCTGCTTGTCCAGCGACGGCTGCTGCCGACCCGGCTCCCACTGATCGGCCGGCCAGAACCGGCTCGAGTCCGGCGTCAGCACCTCGTCGGCCAGCACGATCGTCCCGTCCGCCCGCGCCCCGAACTCGAACTTCGTGTCGGCCACGATGATCCCGCGTTCGGCCGCCATCCCGTGCGCCCGCGTGTAGATGTCCAGCGTCGTGTCCCGCAGCGCGGCCGCCGTCTCCGCGCCGACCTTTGCGACCACAGCGTCGTACGAGACGTTCTCGTCGTGCTCGCCGAGCTCGGCCTTGGTTGCCGGGGTGAAGATCGCCTCGTCCAACCGGGAGCCCTCGACCAGTCCGGGCTTCAACGGGATGCCGCAGACGCTACCGGTGGCGTTGTAGTCGAGCAGGCCGGAGCCGCTCAGGTAACCGCGGGCGACGCACTCGACCGGGAACATCGCGAGCTTCTCGCAGATCACCGCACGGCCGGCCACCTCGGCCGGTACGTCGGTGGACAGGATGTGGTTCGGCACGTCCAGCACCTCGAACCACCACAGGCTCATCGCCGTGAGTACCTTGCCCTTGTCCGGGATCGGCGTCTCCAGGACCCAGTCGAACGCGCTCTGCCGGTCGCTGGCGACCATCAGCAGTTCGCCGGACTCCAGCTCGTACAGGTCGCGGACCTTGCCGGAGTGGATGTGCTTGGCACCAGGAATCTCAGGGGCTGTGGTCACACCGCGATTCTTCCATCCGCCACGGGGACGGCTACTTCCGCCTCCGCAGCGACACCAGCTTGGCACCGAGCGCGAACAGTCCGTCCCGGACCGCACACACCACCGGGTTCTCCATCTGGCCGAGCCGGCCGACCGCACGCGACCGCCGTACCAGCTGGGTCGTCGCCTTCCGCCGGTCCCGGTCGTACGCCGCCAGCGCCGTACTCACGTCATTGGCGCCGGTCAGGTGCTTCGCCAGGGAACCGGCGTCCTCGATCGCCGAGCAGGCACCGCGGCCGAGGTTCGGCGTCATCGCGTGGGCGGCGTCGCCGAGCAGGACCACGCGGCCCTGGACGAACGGCACCAGCGGCACCGGAAGGTCGTGGATGTCGTTCTGCAGAACGGCTTCCGGCGGCGTCCCCGCGAGCAGCGCCGGGATCGGATCATGCCAGTCGCCGAACTCCTTGGTCAGCGTCGCGTGATCGCCGAGCTGACCAGCAGGCTGATTGGCCGTCGCGTACCAGTAGACCCGCCCGTCGATGAGCTGCGCGAACCCGAACCGTTGCCCACGGCCCCAAGTCTCGCCACCACCGTCATCGATCTGTACGTCGGCAACGCCTCGGTACGCCGTGTATCCGGAGTACTGCGGTCCCTTGTATTCCGGGTAGAGCGTTTGGCGGATCACACTGCGGATGCCGTCGGCTCCCACCACCAGATCCGCCCGCAGCTCGTCGTTGATCGTCACCCCGGTCTCGTCCTGAGCGACCTTGGTGACGGTGTACCCGGTCCGGACCGTGATCGCCGGGCCGAACTGATCCGTGATCAGGTCGTGCAGCTGCGCCCGGTGGATCATCACCGGGATCTCGACCCCGAGGTCCGCCGCCTCCACCACCCAGCGGCCGTCGGGCTTGCGCATTCCAGCCGGCTTGGACGCCACGGACGCCTTCTCGACGCCCTTCACCCCGAGCTCCTCCAGTACGGCGACCGCCGACGGCCAGACCGAGATCCCGGCACCCACTTCACCCAACTCCGGCGCCCGCTCCAGCACCGTGACCTGCCATCCGCACCGCTGCAGTGCGACGGCCGCCGTGACCCCGCCGATTCCCGCTCCTACCACTATCGCCGTACTCATATGCGAGACTCTACACTTGTAGAGGATTCCTGGGAAGTGGGAGACTGACGGCCGTGACGAAGCAGGTTCCGCTCGGTGCGGATCGACGGGACGCCATCGCGGACGCCGCGATTCATCTGGTCGCCACCCGCGGGCTGCGCGGGCTGACACATCGCGCGGTCGACACAGAGGCCGGGCTGCCGCCGGGCTCGACGTCGTACTACCTCCGCACCCGGAGCGCGTTGCTCACCGCCTGCGTGAACCGGATGCTCGCCCGCGATCTGAGCGAGTCGCCGCCGGTCGGCCCTGGGATGTCGCCGCTGGAGCTGATGATCGAGATGGTGGTCAGCTTGGCGCGGGATCGGCCGGACGACCTGGTCGCGCGCTACGAGTTGTCGCTCGAGGCGAGCCGTCAGCCGGAGCTGCGGGCGGCGATCACCGAGGGCGGGCGGCATCTGCGGGCGATGCTGGGCCAGTTGCTCGACGGACTCGGCGTACCGAACCCGTCCGAGGCGGCGTGGCCCGCGGCGGCGATGATGGACGGACTGCTGTACGACCGGGTCGCGGGCGCTGGGGCGTCGCTCTCACAGGAGGAGTTCGAGACCGGCGTACGGCGATCGATCACAGCGCTGGTGGACGGTTTGGTGCGTTAGAGCCTGTCCGTCACGGTGACGAAGGTGAAGTAGCAGACGCCGAGCAGCATGCCGACGTGACCGAGGACGGACAGGCCGGCGCCGGAGCCCCAGGCGTCGCCCTTGGTGTCCTCGGAGTGTTTGCCGCCACTGGGCAACCAACGGGCCAAGAGCAACAATCCGAAAACTGTCAGCAGCCACCACCCGGCCAGGATCAGCAGGGCGATCTCACGACGACCGGTGACCAGGGCAACGACCCAGCCGATCAACGTGATCACACCGACAACGGTGTGCAGGCGTAGCAGGACGGCAGAGTACCCGTGCCGGCCGGCGCCGTGACCGGTGCCGTCGACAACGGTCGCGCCGAGCCGGACGCGCGTCAGCAGCACAACGACCGCACCGAGAGCGGTCAGGAACCAGGTGACGTTCGACCATTCCACCCCCGATCCTTACCCCACCCAAGGCCACCGCGAACCGTTCAGCGCGTGTCGCCACCGACAGTGACCGACCGACGAACGCCCGGACCAACCGGAAGTCAATCCCAGTTGGGCCGGGCGACCACCCTACGAACCACCCCACGAAGTGGTCCTCCCCGGCGCCCTGCGAAGCCCAGGCGGGCGGCACCTGCCCGACGAGCCAGCCTGTCCACCCTCACAACCCGCCGGGCTGCTCCACCGCCACCACGTGGTTTGGTGGGTTAGCTGGTTTGGGTTTGGCCTGTGCCGGTGCTGGGCTGGCCTTGGCCTGGGTCTGTGCGTTGACCCTGGCCTTGACCGGGGACGGTGCTCTGACCTTGGCCGGTGGTGCCCTGGCCCTGGCCGGTGGCGCCTTGGCCCTGGCCGTTCATGCCTTGGCCCGGGACCTGACCCTGCTGACCCTGCTGGCCTTGCTGGCCGGGGAACTGGGGGAACTGGCGGCCTCCACCGCCTGGGCCGCCCTGGTTTTGCTGGGTGTTGAAGCCGTCCCAGGCGTGCCCGACAGCCGTCCCGCCCAGGAACGCCAGCACAGCCAGCAGAGATCCGGCGCCCGCCAGCACCAGGTTGCTCGGGCGCCCGTCGCCGTTGCCATTCCCAGCACCCGGCACGGGTGCAGCGGCGGCGGCAGCACCCTCGGCGGATCCGGCGGACGCAGTTGGGATGACCGCGGTGTCGTCGGGGTTGCCCGCGTTGCCGGTACGGGCGGCCTGCCAATGGGCCTCGTTGGGCGGCACCTGCGCTCCAGGAGCCGCGTCAGGGATTCCCGGGCCGGCGAGCTGCGGACCGGGGGCGCCCGGGTGGGTGCTGGGTGCAGGGGCGCCCGGGTGGTTGGTGAAGCGGTGGGCGGGGCCCTCGGGGATCGGGGGGTTGGTGTTCTGAGTCATATCTCTGCGCTCCGATTTCTCAGCTGGTGGTGCTGGTGGTCAGGTCGTACACGGTGGTGCTGCCGACGGTCTGGGCCTGGAAGTTCTCCGCGACCCAGGTGGCGATCTCGCTCGAGGTGCCGCTCCGGCCGCCCATCCCAGCGCCACCGCTGCCGATGAAGTAGTGGACCTTGCCCTGAGCAACCAGTTCCTGGAACTCGGCCAGCGACGGCGCCGGGTCGGTGCCGTTGAAGCCGCCGATCGCCATGATCGGTTCGCCGGAGGCGATCTGCAGTGGCGCGGCCCCGTTCGCGGTGACTGCCGCGGCCGCCCAGGTGTAGCCCTTGGAACCGTTCTGCAGCAGCGTGATCAGCTCACTCGACACTCCGCTGATCCCGCCGCCACCGAGGAACCCGCCGATCCCACCGCCACCAGTCCCCCGGCCAGTCCCGGTGGTCCCGTTCCCAGTCGTCCCCGGCACACCGTTCGTACCGTTGCCCGCACCGTTTCCAGTCGCCGGACCGCCCGTCGTACCATTGCCGTCCTGCCCAGGCGGAGTGCCCATCCGGCCCATCCCGCCACCGCCGCCGGGTCCGCCACCCATCCCGCCGGCACCCGAGGGCCCAGCGGACGGGAGCGCACCAGCGTGCGCCGAGTTGATCGTCGCCAGCGAGTACGCCGCCGGTCCGGTCAGTGCACTCACCGCCAGCAGCACCCCGGCGAACACACCGGCCCGCTGAGCCGCCGTACGGTTCAGCTTCAGCTCCGGCAGCATCATCACGGCCCCAGCTCCGAGTACGCCGGTCAGCAGCACGACCCACCGCAGCCACGGGTGCCAGGACGGCGTCTCGTTCAGCAGCGCGAAGCCCCAGCCGCCGGTCAGCAGTGCGCCACCGGCCAGAGTTGCGCGCGGCAACCACTCGGTCCGCCGTCGCCACAGCACCGACATCGCGGCACCGACCAGCGCACCGATCGCAGGTGCCAGCGCGATCATGTAGTAGCTGTGGATGATGCCCTGCATGTAGCTGAAGGTCAGCCCGGTGCCGACCAGCCAGCCGCCCCACAGGATCGCGAACGCACGCGTCTTGTCCGTCCGCGCGGCCTTGCCTGCGGCAACGACCAGGACGATCGTCGACAGCAACGCGGCCGGCAGGAGCCATGCGATCTGACTGCCGAACTCACCGCCGAACAGACGCTGCAGACCGGTCGCACCACCCCACCCGGCGCCACCGCCACCGCCGACGGATCCGGTCTCGTTGCCGTTCAACCGGCCGAGACCGTTGTAGCCGAGGGTCAGCTCGAGAACGCTGTTGTTCTGGGATCCGCCGATGTACGGGCGGGCCGAGGCCGGCATCAGTTCGACGATCGCGATCCACCACCCGGCGCTGACGATCAGCGAGACGAGCGCCAGCACGCTGTGCACGATCCGCTTGCCGAGCGCGGGCTTCCCGGCGATCAGGTACGCCAGTCCGAAGGCCGGCAGGATCAGGAACGCCTGCAGCATCTTGGTGAGGAACCCGAACCCAACAAGGGCGCCGGCCAGCATCATCCACCGGGCCGCGTGCTTGTCCGAGTCGATCGCCCGGGTGACCGCCCACGCTCCGGCGCAGAGCAGCATGACCAGCAGCGCGTCCGGGTTGTTGAACCGGAACATCAGTACGGCGACCGGCGTCAGCGCAAGGATCGCACCGGCCAGCAGACCGGCGTTCGCGGAGAACCACCGACGCACCGACACGTAGACGAAGCCGACGCTCGCGACGCCCATCAGCGCCTCGGGAACCAGCATGCTCCAGCTGTTGAAGCCGAAGATCCGCCCGGACAGTCCCATCACCCACAGGGCGGCCGGGGTCTTGTCCACGGTGATGAAGCTGGACGCGTCGAAGGAGCCGAAGAACCAGGCCTTCCAGCTCGTCGACCCGGCCTGCACCGCGGCGGCGTAGTACTCGTTGGCGTAGCCGTTCTTGGACAGGCCCCACAGGTACGCGATCGCGGTCAGTGCCAGCAGGCCGCCGTACAGGACCTTGTCGCGGCTGAGCGTCAACGGGGTGGCGACTGCCCGCGGTCCGGCCCGGCGGGGTGACGCCTCGACGGGATCGGCCTCGACCGGATTACTCAGCGTGGCCATATCAGTTGCTCCTCGTTTGGTCGAGAACCGCCTGGGGTTCGAAGGTGGGCAAGGTGGGTGCGTCGTCGTCGAAGACCCACGTCTGGAAGAGGCTGAACCGGACCACGGTCGCGGCCAGGTTCGCGAGGGTGAGGACAGTGATCTCGACGGCCTGGTGTGGCGTCGAGACCGCGGTGTGCAGAAGCCAGAGGGACGAGGCGGTCAGGCTCCACCCGATGCCGAAGGCAACGAGTCCGCGCAGCTGATGCCGCCAGCGGTTGTCCAGGCCGCGAACGCCGAAGGTGATCCGCCGGTTGAGCGCCGTGTTGCCGACCGCAGTGATCAGCAGCGACAGCACGTTCGCCGCTTGGGCCGGCATGCCCTGCCGCAGGACGAGATAGAGCAGTGCGTACGCCGCTGTGCTCAGCACCCCGATCGCGCAGAACCGCAGAACCCGCGCGGCCAATGCCGTCCGAGGATCGAGGATCCGGGGCCGGCCGAAGGCCTGGCGTACCGGCTCGAGGTCGATCTGGCCGCGGCCCAGGTTCCGCCACAACCGAGCGATCCCGCGCAGGTCCTCGCCGACCGTCTTGGCGATCGCGACCCGCGAGTCGAGGTCGTCGACCCAGTCCACCGGCACTTCGTGGATCCGCAGCCCGGCCTTCTCGGCCAGCACCAGCAGCTCGGTGTCGAAGAACCAGCTGGTGTCCTCGATCAGCGGCAGCAGCTGGTGGGCGACGTCGGCGCGGATCGCCTTGAACCCGCACTGGGCGTCGGAGAAGTGCGCGCTCAGGGTTGCCCGCAGCAACAGGTTGTAGGAGCGGGAGATGAACTCCCGCTTCGGCCGCCGGACGACCCGCGAGCCGTTCGACAACCGGGTGCCGATGGCAACGTCACTGTGGCCGGCGAACAGCGGCGCCACCAGCGGCAGCAACGCGTTCAAGTTGGTGGACAGGTCGACGTCCATGTACGCGAGCACGTCGGCGGTGCTCTCGGACCAGACCTTCTTCAGCGCACGGCCGCGGCCGGACTGCTCGAGCCGGACGATCCGGACCCCGGGCAGCTCGGCCGACAGCAGCGCACCGATCTCATATGTCGCGTCCGTGCTTCCGTTGTCCGCGATGCAGACCTCGGCCGGAAACGGGAAGGCGGTGTCCAGGAACTCACGCAGCCGCCTGATGTTCGGACCGAGGTCGTTTTCCTCGTTCTTGACGGGTACGACGATCTCGACCCGAGGATGACCTGAAATCTGCATGCCACCGATGCTGGCCGGTGAACCTGAGCCAGCCCCTGCGCTGACCTGGCAGTTTCCTGGGAGTCGGCGACATGCGTTCGGGCCGCGGGCCTCCGGTCGCCGACCTAGAGTTGAGTTTCCGTCATAGCTGCCTGGGGGCTGGTCATGGTCGCGTCCGCTGCTCAACGTTTCGCCCGGATCGCCACCGCGGAGCGCCCCGCCGGCACCAGGATCCTGATGCGGCGCGCGATCGTCCTCGGAGCGAGCATGGCCGGCCTGATGGCGGCGCGGGTGCTCAGTGACCACGCCGACGAGGTGCTGGTGATCGAGCGGGACACGTCCGAGGAGTCCACCTTGCCCAGGCCCGGCGTACCGCAGGGAAGTCAGGTGCACGCGCTGCTGCCGGCGGGCCACACGCAACTCGACCGCTGGTTCCCGGGTTTCACGGCCGAGGCGATCGCCGCGGGGGCGACGAATCCAGACCCGGAGACGGTCCGGAACTACGTCAACGGCGCCCTCCGCCCGCTGCCACCCCGGGACTCGCTCGGCATCTCGCTGGTGAGCACCCGGCCGTTCCTGGAATCGCTCGTACGACGGCGGACGCTTGCGATCGGCAACATTCGGCTGATCCACGGACGGGCGGACGGGATCGAATTCACCGGCGACCGGGTGAGCGCGGTCCGCTACCAGCCGACCGGTGCCGGTCAGCCCGTGGACGCCCCGCTCGTCACCGAGACCGCCGACCTGGTCGTCGACGCGACCGGACGGTCGAGCCGCCTCAGCGATTGGCTGGGTGCGGCCGGCCGGCCGCAGCCGCCGATGCGGCGAATGCCGATCAAGCTCAACTACGCGAGCGCCTTGTTCAAGCAGGATCCGAAGATCTCCGACATCGGGATCTCCATCGCCCAGAACCAGCCCGGCAGCGGACAGCCACCGCGACAGGGCGGCGTCCTGTCGGTCGAGGGCTATCGCTGGCTGGTGCTCGTGGCCGGGTACGCCGACGACCGGCCGACCCGCGATCTCGAAGACTTCCGGAATCGCTGCCGGGCGGACTTCCCACCCGCATTCGGGCAGATCGCCGATCACGGCGAACTCATCGGCGACGTGATGACCTATCACCAGGCCGACAGCCGGCGCCGCGACTACGACGAACTCGAGCGCATCCCAGCCGGCCTGATCGTCGCCGGTGACGCGGTGGCGTCGTTCAACCCGGTCTACGGCCAGGGGATGACGTCGGCGACGCTCCATGCGTCCTGCCTGTCGGCGTACCTGCGCTCGGCTCCGTCGCTCGACCAGCCTGCCCGCGCGTACTTCGACGAGGTCCGCGTCGTGGTCGACGCGGCCTGGCAGGTCTCGACGTTAGCCGATCTCGAGCTACCCCATGTCGATGGACCGTACCCCCGCGGCTACCGACTGGTGAAGTGGATCGGGGGCCTGGTCTTCCAGGCCGCGGCCGGCGATCCGCACGTCAACATCCAGTTCAACCGCGTGACGACGATGCTCGACCACCCGAGCGCGTTGGCCCGCCCACAGACGCTACTGCGGGCCCTGCGATGGAAGCTGCTACCGGGTACGACGTAGCCAGAGCAACCCGAGGACGGGAAGAACCAACGGGACGAACCCGTACCCCTGCCCGAAGTGCGACCACACCGTGGCATCCGGAAAGTCCTCCGGTACGGCGTAACTGAACGCCCCGATCCCGATCACACCGGCCAGCTCGATCGCGATCGCCACGGTCGCCACCCGCCGGGAGATGTTGGTTGCCTTGGCCAACGCAAAGGTCGCCGCGCAGTAGATGACGGCGGCAACGGCCGACAGGATGTAGGCGATCGGCGCCTCGTCGAACTGGGTCGCGATCTGGACCCCCGCCCGGGCGGTCGCTGCCAGCGCGAAAACGCCGTACACCAGGATCAGGATCCGGCCAGGGCCGTGCCTGGTCGCCTCCGGGTCGGTCATCTCAGGTGGTCCAGATCACGTGCAGGCGCTGCTCGACGACCGGGATCACCAGACAGGCGAACGCCAGCGCGCCGGCGCCCCACCGGCTGCTCTCCGCGAGTGCCCACAGCGCGCCGAGGGGCAGCACGATCAGCCCACCGATCAGATAGCCAACGAAGAACACTCCGGAGACATCCCGGTCGGTGCCGGCCAACTGGACGATGCCCACGACGAGCTGGGCCAGCAGCCCGACCTCGACCACACCGAGGATCGCCAGCAGAGTCCAGTTGATCCGCTTGTCCAGCGCGGCCAGCACGATGGCGAACACCATCGCGGCCAGCGAGAGGGCGACCAGTGCCCAGGTGAGCGGTTCGAACACGGACTAGAGGATGTCACCCGGGCTGTAGGCGGCGGCTTCGGGGTGGCGCTTGGCCAGTTCGTCGATCTTGGCGACGAGGATGTTCACCTGGTCGACGGCCGCGCCGGTGAAGGACAGCGGCTCACCGACGATGCCGACGATCTGCTCCTCGGTGAGGCCCAGGCGACCGTCCGCGCCGAGGCGCCGGAACAGGTCGTTCTCCGCCAGGCCCTTGCGCAGATCGAGGGCGGTCGCGACCGCGTGCTCCTTGATCACCTCGTGCGCGGTCTCCCGGCCGACGCCGTTCTTCACCGCGGCCATCAGCACCTTGGTCGTGGTCAGGAACGGCAGGTACCGCTCCAGCTCCCGGCCGACCACGGCCGGGTAAACCCCGAACTCGTCCAGCACGGTCAGGAACGTCTCGAACAACCCGTCCAGCGCGAAGAACGCGTCCGGCAGCGCAACCCGCCGTACGACGGAACAGAAGACGTCACCCTCGTTCCACTGGTTGCCGGCCAGCTCGCCGGCCATCGAGGCGTACCCGCGCAGGATCACCGCCAGGCCGTTCACCCGCTCGCACGACCGGGTGTTCATCTTGTGCGGCATCGCCGAGGACCCGACCTGGCCCTCCTTGAAACCCTCGGTGACGAGCTCGTGCCCGGCCATCAGCCGGATCGTGGTCGCGAGACTCGACGGGCCTGCCGCGAGCTGGACCAGCGCCGATACGACGTCATAGTCGAGCGACCGCGGGTACACCTGGCCGACACTCGTCAGCGTCCGGCTGAACCCGAGGTGCTCGGCGATCCCGCTCTCCAGCTGCGCCAGCTTGGCCGGGTCGCCGCCGAACAGGTCCAGCATGTCCTGCGACGTACCGACCGGGCCCTTGATCCCGCGAAGCGGGTACCGCTCGATCAGCTCCTCGATCCGGGCGATCGCCACCAGCAGCTCGTCCGCGGCCGAGGCGAACCGCTTGCCCAGCGTGGTCGCCTGCGCGGCGACGTTGTGCGAGCGCCCGGTCAGCACGAGCGCCGCGTGGTCGGCCGCCTGCTGCCCGAGTCGTACGGCGGTCGCCACCGCGCGATCGCGGACGAGTTCGAGCCCGGCCCGGATCTGCAGCTGCTCGACATTCTCGGTCAGGTCCCGGCTGGTCATGCCCTTGTGGATGTGCTCGTGCCCGGCGAGCGCGCTGAACTCCTCGATCCGCGCCTTCACGTCGTGCCGGGTGACCCGCTCACGGGCCGCGATCGACTCCAGGTCGACCTGCTCCAGCACCCGCTCGTAGTCCTCGACCACGCCGTCCGGCACCGCGACGCCGAGCTCCTTCTGCGCCTTCAGCACCGCTACCCACAGCCGCCGCTCGAGCACGATCTTGTGCTCCGGCGACCACAGCTGAGCCATCGACAGACTGGCGTAGCGGGAGGCGAGAACGTTGGGGATCCGGGGCTTGCTCGAGCTGGGCACGAACCCCATTCTCCCAGAACCTCACCGCCTGACGGTCAGCAGTCCACAGACCTGGGTGCCGGCATTGGCCGTGCAAAGACGGTAGCTGCCGTCCGCGGCCGTGTCCGGAACCACGACGCGGTCCGGCCCGGGACCGGAGATCCCGACGTCCTCCCAGCCCTTGCCCTCGCCGTCCTCGGCTGCCCACCACGTCGGCGTGTGGTTTCCCCGCGCCCCCCAGTCCGAGGTCAGGTAGTACAGCACCTTCTCCGGGTCCGCCGCCGTTGCCAGCTGAAACGCGATGCCGCGAGCGTTCTTCTCCGGGAAGGTGAGCGCCACCGTCGCACCGGGCTGGGCGGTCGCCGGGGTGACCGTGATCGGATTCGGCCACCTGGGGTCGAACCTCGGACTCTCGGCGGCCGCCGGCGGCGTCTCGGTGGTCGCGGGCGGCGTCTCGGTGTTGGTCCACGGCGTGAGCGCGATCACGGTTGCCACGGCGACTGCGGCGGCCACAGCGGACACAGTGGCGGTACGGCGACGCCGCCTTGACGTAGCCGTGGTCAGCACAGAGTCGAAGTCGATGCTCGACTCTGCGGACCGGCGGTCGGCGAGCGCCTGGAGCTCCTGCTTGAGGTCAGGCATGGTCCTCACTCCTCAAGGTCGTGGACAGGGCCTCGCGGGCGCGGGACAGGCGCGACTTCACCGTGCCTTCGGCGATCCCGAGGGTGTCTGCCACCTGCGCGACGCTCAGATCACAGACGTAGTGGAGGACGACGACCTGCCGCGCCGGCATCGGCAGTCCGGCCAGCGCGCGCTCCAGATCACCGTCATACCCCTCTGCCGGATCAGGCGCATGCTCATGCGGCAGCCGGTGGAAGAGCCGGGTGAACCGGTTGCTGTCGCGGTGACGGTTGGCGGCCAGTCGTACGGCGACCAGCCTCACCCAGGCCTCCGGCACGTCGTACCGGGAGACCTTCGACCAGCGCGGTACCAGCCGGACGAACGCCTCCTGGACGATGTCCTCGGCCTCGGCCCGCGATCCCGTCAGCAGCGAGATCACTCCGACCAGGCGAGGCTGCTGCGCAGAGTAGAACTCCCGCAGTCCCTCCACCTCCGCCGCCCTCATAATTCAGTACACACCTGGGCGGGCGCCGCGGTTCCGCTCAGACGGTGATTTCTCCGCGGGCGGCCTTGAGGGCGATGTCGGTGCGGTGCTGGGAGCCCTTGATCCGGATCTGGCTGACGGCGGCGTAGGCCCGCTGCCGGGCCTCGTCGAGGTCCTTGCCGGTCGCGCTGACCGCGAGGACGCGGCCACCCGACGTGACGAGTTCGTCGTCCTCGAGCGCCGTACCGGCGTGGAAGACGCGAACGTCGTCCACCTCGGCCTGGTCGATACCGGTGATCACGTCACCCTTGCGCGGGTTGGCCGGGTACTTCTTGGCGGCGACCACGACCGACACCGCCGCGGCGCTTTTCCAGCTCAGCGGCTCGTGATCGGCCAGCTTGCCGGTCGCGGCGGCGTACAGGACTCCGCCCAGCGGGGTCTTGAGCAGCGGCAGCAACGCCTGCGTCTCCGGGTCGCCGAAGCGGCAGTTGAACTCGATCACCCGGACACCGCGTGACGTCAGCGCCAGACCGGCGTACAGCAGGCCGCTGAACGGCGTACCGCGGCGGCGCAGTTCGTCCACGGTCGGCTGGAGCACCTTCTCGGTGATCTCCTGGACCAGATTTTCCGGTGCCCAGGGCAACGGTGTGTAGGCGCCCATGCCACCGGTGTTCGGGCCTTCGTCGTTGTCCGCAAGGCGTTTGAAGTCCTGGGCGGGCTGCATCGGCAGCACCGTCGTACCGTCGGTGATCGCGAACAGCGACACCTCCGGGCCGTCCAGGTACTCCTCGATCAGCACCTGCTCGCACCCGGCCGCGTGGGCCAGCGCCTCGTCCCGGTCCGACGTGACGACGACACCCTTGCCGGCGGCCAGACCGTCGTCCTTGACCACATACGGCGGCCCGAACGCGTCGATCGCCTCGGCGGCTTCCTCGGGCGTCGTACACACATAGGCCCGGCCGGTCGGCACACTCGCGGCGGCCATCACGTCCTTGGCGAACGCCTTCGATCCCTCGATCTGGGCGGAGTCCCCGGACGGCCCGAAAACGGCGATCCCGGCCTCGCGCAGCGGGTCGGCCAGGCCGGCCACCAGCGGCGCCTCCGGTCCGACCACGACCAGGTCGGCGCCGAACTCGGTCGCCAGCGCGACCACCGCGTCGTGGTCGGCGATGTCCACCGAGCGGCAGACGATCGTCTGTCCGTCGTGGGCCGGCCGCAGCACGGCGATACCGGGGTTACCCGGAGCCGCCACGATCTCTTCGACATCCACGTCCTGGGCCAACGCCCAGACCAGTGCGTGTTCGCGGCCACCCGAGCCGATCACCAAAACCTTCACGGGCCATCAGCCTAGTGCACCCGGCGCGGGCCGCCCGCCGACGTCCGAAGAACTGTCGATCCGGGGCGGTGCCAATCGTGTAGAGGGTGACACTAGGTGAGAGGAGCCTTGACATGTCTGCACCTGAGGTACTGCTGACCGGACTCATGATCGGCGAGTCGGCGCGCTGGCACGATGGACGACTGTGGTGCTCGAACTGGGGTGCACAGGAGGTGCTGGCCGTAGACGCGTCCGGTAAGCGCGAGGTGATGGCTCGCGTGCCGACTACTCTTCCGTTCTCGATCGACTGGCTGCCGGACGGCCGACTGCTGATCGTGTCCGGGCCGGAGGGGCTGCTGCTTCGCCAGGAGGCCTCTGGTGACCTGGTCACGCATACGGACATGTCGTCGTACGGCGGTCTGAACGAGATCGTCGTCGACGGCCGCGGCAACATCTACGTCAACGGCGGCTGCGACTTCGAGCCAGGCTCGGACGAGCGGCCCGGGTTCATCCTGCTGGTCACCCCGGATGGTTCGGTACGACGCGTCGCCGACGAACTGGCGTTCCCCAACGGCATGGTGATCACGCCAGACAACTCGACCCTGGTGATCGTCGAGTCCTTCGCCGCCCAGCTAACGGCGTACGACATCGCCGACGACGGCACGCTGTCGAACCGCCGAGTCTGGGCGCCACGCACCGGCGACGGCATCTGCATGGATGCCGAAGGCGCCATCTGGGCCCCCAGTTGGACTGAGGGCCAGCCATCCTGCGAACGCATCGCAGAGGGCGGCGAGATCCTCGAGACGGTCCTCCTGGACCACGCCTGCTTCGCCTGCACCCTGGGCGACGGCACCCTCTACATGCTCACCGCAGACTGGCACATGGACGAGCCCTTCGACGCCAACCTGGACCGACTCCTATCCAGCGCCACCGGACGCCTCCTGACCCATAAAGCCTCCACTCCCAAGGCCGGCTGGCCGTGAGCGATCACTAGCGGAACCGCACCACACCGGTGATCCACGCCGCGCCGGCACTGATCAGCCCGACTGTTGCGCCCTGTCCCGGAGCGTCAAGGAAGTTGCCGGCGAAGGCTCCCACAGTGGAGCCCAGCAGCAGGACGACGGCCAGGAGAAACCAGGCGTCACCACCCTCGCTCAGGTCCCGGAAGCGCTTGCGGACGGGGACACCACGATCCATGAGGATCAGCAGCTGACTACTGATGAGTGCTGCCAGCAGGACGAGCAGCAGGTAGGCAACCGTGCTCATCAACTAGTAGTGCCAGTAGTAGCGAGCGTCAGCGTTCCAGGTGACGGGGACCGTGGTGCGGTTAGTGAAGGCCATACCGAGGCCTCGGGCTATCTCGATCGTGCGAGAGAGCTGGAGCGAGTACAGGTGCTGGTTGTCGTCCCACCACTGCTCGAACTGGGTGATGCAAGTCTGGCCGGTGAAGTAGGGGTTGGAGCACGGGTGCGGCGGCAGCCACTTCTGGAGGTGGCGGAACTTCACGGTGGTGGAGCCGTTCGGCGGCTTGATGGTGCCCGTCGCGTCCAGGCAGTAGCCGGTAGTGGGGATGTTCCACTGGACGTAGTGCTGGCGGCCGTTCGCTGACGGGATGTCCTTCAGGTTGGCGCAGTTGGCGTCGCCGATCTTCTCCGACGTAACGCGCTGGATCTGGGTGAGCGGACGACCGGCTCCGTCGTTGTAGCCGTCGAGCAGGACCCAGTCGCCGTCGTGGATGAAGCGCTCGGCGGACTTCGGCGGCCAGGCTTTCGGGTCGCCCCAGGAGATGTCGGACTCGGTGGCGCTCAGCGGGGTCCAGGCCCACTGCCCAGCCGCGGACGGGCCCGCCCAGTATTGGCCGGCCGCCTTCTCGAACATGAGCGAGTACAGACCGTAGTTCTCGGCTGCAGGCGCCGCAGTCGAGGTGCCTACCGGAAGAGAGGTTGCGAACATCACCGCAACGAGCAAGACCAGTTTCTTCCGCATGGAGTTCGAGATTAATGCCGGTTGGGTGCAGGTTGAGGTCCTGGTCTGTACCACCGAGACCGGTCTAGGCTCGCGGTCACGAGTCCCACCTAGGGGGATGGGACGCTCAACGAGGAGCTGTCATGCCGGACCCAGTCACCAGCACGATCGACGTACCCGGAGCCACCCTGACGTACGACGTACGCGGCGAGCTCAGCAATCAGCCGGTGCTGCTGCTGATCGGGTCACCAATGGGGGCGAGCGGCTTCCCCACCCTGGCGTCGTACTTCACCGATCGCACGGTCGTCACCTACGACCCGCGTGGCGTGGAGCGGAGTGTCCGCAGCGACGGTGCCGGCGAGCTGTCACCCGACGACCACGCCGCCGACCTCGTCACCCTGATCGAGACGCTCGACGCCGGCCCGGTCGACCTCTTCGCCAGCAGCGGCGGCGCGGTGAACGCGCTGGCACTGGCGGCCAAACGGCCTGACCTGATCAACATCCTGGTCGCTCACGAGCCACCACTCGCCGGGATCCTGCCGGACCGCGAGGCAGCCCTGGCCGCCTGTGAGGACATCTGCGAGACGTACCAGCGCGACGGCCTGGGCGCGGGGATGGCCAAGTTCATCGCGATCGTCAGCTTCGAGGGCGAGATCCCGGCCGACTACACCAAGCAGCCCGCGCCGGACCCGGCGATGTTCGGCCTCCCCAGCGAGGACGACGGCTCCCGCGACGACGCCCTCCTCGGGCAGAACATGCGCGGCTGTACGTCGTACCAACCCGACTTCGACGCCCTCGACAAGGCCAAGGACCGGATCATCCTCGCCGTCGGCGAAGAGTCCTCCAACCAACTCGCGGGCCGCGGCGGCGCCGCAGTCGCCGAACGCCTCGGCCTGACCCCGGTCGTCTTCCCCAGCAACCACGGCGGCTTCCTCGGCAACGAGTACGGCATGCCAGGCAAACCAGAGGAATTCGCCACCAAACTCCGGGAGGTCCTGGCCCGCTAGGTCTCGCGCGAGGTGTCGCGTGGCGCCGTACCTTCACTCCACCGGTACGGCGCCACTCGACAACTCCGGCAATCGGACGGGATCCGGCGCGTGGAACCGGCCCTGGGCGGACGCCGGGTGGGACGTCTGCTTAGCTGGGGGGCATGACTGACAAGCCAGAGATCGACTTTCCGGACGGACCGCCGCCGGCGGAGCTGGAAATCACGGACATCACCGTCGGTGAGGGTGATGAGGCCAAGGCCGGGTCGCGGGTGAACGTGCACTACGTGGGTGTCGCCCACTCGACCGGCGAGGAGTTCGACGCGTCGTACAACCGGGGCGCCCCGCTGGCCTTCCAGCTCGGCGTCGGCCAGGTCATCCAGGGCTGGGACACCGGCGTCCAGGGGATGAAGGTCGGCGGCCGGCGCAAGCTGGTCATCCCGCCGCACCTCGGGTACGGCGACCGCGGCGCGGGCGGCGCGATCAAGCCCGGCGAGACCCTGATCTTCGTCGTAGACCTGATCAGCGTCAGCTGACCACCTCGTCGTCGACCCTTCGTCCGACCTGGTTGGCGTGAGCTGACCGCAGTACTTCCGCTCGACCGCACAGCTCTCTGAGCGCACCATCGATCCGCTCAGCCGGAGTCGCGGTCTGCCTCTGTCCCAGGACCCCCGCGATCCGCCACAATGGCGAACATCGCGGGGGTCCTTCCCGTAGTTGTACTCATCCGCCTCGCCCAGCGGTTCGGTTTCACTGGGAGGCATGACGACGATGGTTGCCACCACGGTTCCCACCGCACGGGTGAACGGGGTGCGGTACGCCGCTCTGGCCGCGAAGATCCTGCTCTTCGGTTTGTTGCTATCGGCCCTGATCTGGCCGGACCTGAGCGGTATCAAGGGCAAGGCGACGACCGCACGACTGATCGTCTACCCACTCGGTGCGATGGTGCTGCCGCTGTGGTGGTGGGCGTACGGCCAGGCGCGCAGCAAGCTCCACAACCGCTTCCCGTGGCACGCCGACCTGCTGATCACGCTCCCCTGGCTGGTCGACCTGATCGGCAACCGCCTAAACCTCTTCGACACGGTGCCGTGGTGGGACGACGCCATGCACTTCATCCTCTGGGCCCTCCTCACCGCCGGCGTCCTGCTGGCCTTCGCCCCACCGACACTGTCCCGCGGCCTCACTGCCTTCGTCGCACTGGGCTTCGGCGCCACCGCCGCGGTGATCTGGGAACTCGGCGAGTACGTCGCCTTCATCCGTACCTCCCCCGAACTTCAAACCGCCTACACCGACACCCTCGGCGACCTCGGTCTCGGCACCCTCGGCGCACTCTTGGCGGGCCTGACTCTGTACCAGGTCCGTGGCAGGGTGACTGGATGGACGTCACAGTCGTAGGAAGTGGAGACGCGTTCGGATCGGGTGGGCGATTTCAGACGTGCATTGCGGTCGCCGTCGACGAGGTGCCGCGCGTGCTGGTCGACTGTGGTGCGACAAGTCTGACCGCGCTTCGTGCGCAACAGTTCGATCCGAACGAGATCGAGACGATCGTCATCACCCATCTGCACGGGGATCACTTCGGCGGGCTGCCGTTCCTCATCCTCGACGGACAGTTCCGTCGGCGGACGCGTGACCTGACCGTCGTCGGCCCGCCGGGAACACGTGACCGGCTGACCGCCGCAATGGACACGCTCTACCCCGGCTCATCCCAGGTACGACGCCGCTTCGAGGTGGACGTACTCGAGCACACCGACCGTCGTCCACGCGAACTCGGCGACCTCCGCATCACGCCGTACGAGGTCCGCCACGCATCCGGCGCCCCGGCCTACGCCGTACGACTGCAAACACCCACCGCATCGCTCGCGTACTCAGGCGACACCGAGTGGACCGACGCACTCCTCGAAGCGGCCGACAACGCCGACCTCTTCCTCTGCGAGGGCTACAGCCCAACCCCCATCCGCTGGCACCTGGACCTGCAAACCCTCGAAACCCACCGCCACCGCCTCACCTGCAACCAACTGATCCTCACCCACCCATCCCCCACAGCCCTATCCCTCGACCAAACCCCCTGGCCCACCGCCCAAGACGGCCTCCACCTCCCGCTCCCCTAACCACCCAACCGGACATCCCCTCAACCCCCACCAACCACCCGCCGACCCCACCACTCGGACCATCCCGTACGACGCTCCCCCTTCGCCGACCCGAACACGAGGGGATATCCCCAGCACCCCAGGCTCCTCCCCTCCCACACGACCAGAGAACCCTCAACCCGGGGGATATCCCTCGAATGCGCGACAGTCGGCCGCGTGTGTCAGCGGTCGGTGGGGCGACAGATTCCGTTGGCGAGAGCGCTGGCCGCCAATGCCTGAGCAGCCGGGTTGTCCGACAGGGCGCCACGGTCCGCGCCCGAGCCTGACGCACCCTCGTCGGGGGTCGAGGTGGTGTTGGCGGAAGCATCGCTCGAGCCCGCACCACCTTCCCCTGATCCCGACGGGGCGTCGCCAGAACCCGGCCTACCCTCACCCGAGCCCGACGCCGGGTCGGCGGAGGCCGACGCACCCACGCCCGAGCGCGACGCGGTGTTGTCGGAGCCCGATGGGGCCTCGCGCGGAGCTGAACCAGCTACGCCTGCGGCCGACGCGGGGGCGGTGGGGGCCGACGCGCGTTCGGCCGAGGGCGGCGGGGTGTCGGTGGGAGCCGGCTCGGTCTCGGGTGGGAGGGTGTCTTGGGGGCGGTCGTGGCGGGTGGTGTGGCGGCCTAGGGGGACGACCATGGGGGTGCCCGCGACGGGGTCGGGGATGACTTTGACGGCCAGGCCGAAGATGTCGTGGACGACGGGTTCGGTGATGACCTCGCTGGGGTCGCCCTCGCAGACGATGGCGCCGTCCTTCATGGCGATCAGGTGGTCGCCGAAGCGGCAGGCCTGGTTGAGGTCGTGGAGCACCAGCACGATCGTCCGCTCGTGCTGCTTGTTCAGGTCGACCAGCAGGTCGAGTACTTCGAACTGATGGGTCAGGTCGAGGAACGTCGTCGGCTCGTCCAGCAGCAGGATGTCGGTCTCCTGCGCCAGCGCCATCGCGATCCACACCCGCTGCCGCTGCCCGCCGGAGAGTTCGTCGATGGGCCGGTCGGCCAGCGACAGTACGTCGGTCGACGTCATCGCGGCCGCGACCGCCTCGTCGTCGGTCTTGGTCCACTGCCGGATCCAGCGCGTCCGCGGGTACCGCCCGCGCCCGACCAGGTCGGCGACCGTGATCCCTTCCGGCGCGGTCGGCGACTGCGGCAGCAGTCCCAGTTTGGTGGCGACCTCGCGGGTCGGGATCGACTGGATGCTCTTGCCGTCCAGCAGCACCGTTCCGCGTGCGGGCTTCAGCAGCCGCGCGAGCGTCTTCAGCAAGGTCGACTTGCCACACGCGTTGGCGCCGACGATGACGGTGATCTTCCCGGTCGGGATCCGCACCGACAGGTCATGGATGATCTCCCGCTGGTCGTACCCGACCGCCAGGTTCTCAGCAGCCAAGCTGTGCGAGCGATCCACAGGGTTCTCCATCTCTCAGCCACCACTCCCGACTCGATTGGCCCGGGCCAGCAGGAACATCAGGTACGGCGCTCCGACCACGCCGGTCACCACACCGACGGGCAACTGGGTGTCGCCGAAGGCGTGCTGCGCGATCAGGTCCGACAACGCCACCACGAGCGCACCGAGCAACGCGGACGCGATCATCGCCGGCCCCGGCGACCGGGTCAGCCGTCGTGCGATCGGCGGCGCGACGAATGCCACGAACCCGATCGGCCCGGCCGCGGCCGTGGCGACTGCCGCGAGCAGGACGCCGATCACGATCAGCCCGAGCCGCGAGCTCTCCACCCGCAGCCCCAGCCCGTACGCCGTCTCGTCGCCGAGTTGCAGGATCCGCAGCCGGTGGACCAAGTAGACGATCAGCGGAGTCAGCACCGCCAGCGTGATCCCCATCGACCGGACGTTCGACCAGTCCCGGCCGTTCAGGCTCCCGGTCAGCCAGATCAGCGCCTGCTGGGCGATCTCGACCCTTGCCTTGGTCAACAAGTACGACGTGATGCTGGTGGCGATCGCACCGATGCCGATCCCGATCAGGATCAGCCGGTAACTCGACACCCCGTTCCGCCAGGCCAGCACGTACATGATGAACGCGGTCAATACCGCGCCGGCGATCGCGAGCATCGACACCGCCACGCCGGTCAGGCCCAACGTGATGATGGCGAACACGGCGAACGCACTGGCGCCGTACGTGACACCGATGATGTCGGGGCTGGCCAGCGGGTTGCGGGCGATGCTCTGGAAGATCGCGCCGGACATGCCCAAAGCCGCTCCGACCATCAGGCCGGTGAGTGCCCTGGGCAACCGAAGCCGGTTGACGATGAACTCGGTCGCCCGGTCGCCGCCGCCGAACAGCGTCTTCACCACGTCGAGGACCGGGATCTTGAAGTCGCCCAGCGACAGGGAGACGCAGAAAGCGATGAAGACGAGTACGGCGAGGACCACGATCACCGCGAGCGAACGCGCCTGCCGGACCGCCCGCGCACGGGCGATGATCTGAACTGCCTCAGCGGTCGTCGTCGTCACAGGTCCGCCAACTTCCGCCGCCGCACCAGCGCGATGAAGAACGGCGCACCGATCACCGCGGTGACGATTCCGACCTGCAGTTCACCGGGCTGGGCGACGACCCGGCCGAGGACGTCGGAGCCGAGGAGCAGGATGGGTGCGAGCAGCATCGAGTACGGCAGGATCCAGCGATAGTCCGGACCGGTCACCAGCCGGGCCACGTGCGGAATCGTCAGCCCGATGAAACCGATCGGTCCCGCGGCCGCGGTCGCGGCTCCACAGAGCAGTACGACGACCACCGCGACGAACAACCGGGCCAGTCCGACCCGCTGACCGAGCGACTTGGCCACTTCGTCACCCAGGGACAGAGCGTTGAGCACGCGCCCCGAGACCAGCGCCAGCACGATCCCGATCAGGATGAACGGCGCGACCTGCGTGGCGATGTCCCAACCGCGGCCGGCCAGCGATCCGACCGCCCAGAACCGGAACTGGTCGAACGTGTCGACGTCGCCGATCAGCAGCGCGGTGGTGAGCGAGCCGAGCATCGCGGTCATCGCCGCACCGGCCAGGGCCAGCTTCACCGGCGTCGCACCCTCACGGCCGAGCGACCCGAGCAGATACACCGCGATCGACGCGGCGGCCGCGCCGGCGAACGCGAGCCAGACGTACGACGTGAGGCTCGTCAGACCGAACCAGTAGATGCCCGCGACAACGAAAAGGGCGGCACCGCCGTTGACGCCGAGGATGCCCGGGTCGGCCAGCGGGTTCCGGGTGACGCCTTGCATCAGCGCACCGGACAGCCCCAGCGCGGCGCCGACGAGCAGGCCGATCACAGTCCGCGGCACCCGCAGTGAGCGGATGATCACGTGATCGGTATTCGCCTCGTTGTAGTGGCGCAGAGCATCGAACACGGTCGACAGCGGGATCTGCTTCGAACCTACCGCGATGCTGAGCAACGTCACGAGCACGAGCAGGGCCAGACAGCCGAACAGTCCGAGGAACAGGGTGGCCCGCCGGGTCCGCCGCGGGCGCGACGGGGCAGCGGCGTCTGGGCTTGTGGCGTCGGCCACAGCGGTGGGCGGGGGCATTGGACTTTGGGATCCTCTTAGGTAAGGCTAACCTCTAGACGCCTCAGAATAACCCGGCCGTCCGCGGGTCCGCATCTGAGCCCTCCCCCTGCGTAGTTTATGGAGAAACCACGATGACGACTGTGCTCGAGCGGCCGATCGTGTTCGACGCGGTGCTCGCCACCGTGGCGGCGGTCGACGACCTCAGCCCGCACCTGCGCCGGGTGACCTTCGTCGCACCGCGGATCGCCGAAGCGGTGACGGCCGGGCCGGATCAGCGGATCAAGGTGCTGCTCGCGCCGCCGGACGGCAGTGAGCTCAAGCTCCCGACCGGCCCCGAGTGGTACACCCAGTGGTGCGCGCAGCCGGTCGACGAGCGTTTCATCATGCGGACCTACACCGTGCGTGCACTCCGTCCCGAGGTCGCCGAGATCGACATCGAGTTCGTCCTGCACGGTGTCAACGGGCCCGCTTCCGCGTGGGTGAGCGAGGCCGAGATCGGTGACCAACTCGGCCTGATCCTGCCGTTCGCGGTCGACACCAGCAGCACCAAGGGCCTGCTGCACTCGGGCGTCGACTACGTCCCGCCGACCACCAGCATCCGCCGCGTGCTCGTCGCCGACGAGACCGCGCTGCCCGCGCTGGCCGGGATCCTCGAGCAGTTGCCGGCGACCGTGCACGCGACCGTATTCGTCGAGGTCCCGGACCTCCGCGACATCCGCCCGCTGCCGACCCCGGGCACTGCCGACATCACCTGGATCGCACCAACGCCTGACGGCCCGAAGTCGTTGCTCGAGGCACTCAAATCCGCCGATCTCCCGTACGACGCCGACTACGCCTGGGTGGCCGGCGAGTCGTCGATGATCAAGTCGGTACGCCGCCACCTGGTCAACGTGGCCGGGATGCCGAAGAGCGCGATCTCCTTCCAGGGCTACTGGAAGCGCGGCGAAGCGCAGATCTGACCAGTTCCGGAAACTGACCGGAACCTGACAGCGACAATCGGGCCGACCGCGGTCCGGAGCTGACACACTCCGCGCCATGCGCACCAAGCTCACGGCGGCTGCCGCACTCCTGACAGCCGCCTTACTCAGTCTGCCCAGCACCCCCGCCCAAGGCGCGGCGACCGCCACCGTGACGGTCGACTTCACCACACCTGTGACGCAGCTCGACGCAAACGACTACGGCCTCGACATCACCGGGTACGGCAACCAGCGCTACATCACCAACGACACCACGCACCGTGAGAACCTCCGCCGCCAGGGTTTCGGCATCCTCCGGATGGAGCTGACGTACGACGCCAACGGCCAACTCGTCTGCGGTGGCTCGTACTGCGACACCGCCATCACCGGCGACGCCTGGGTCACCGCGATCCGCGAGCTCGGTGCCGAGCCGATGCTCATCCTGCCCGCGGACGGACGTCGTACCGCGGCCGAAGACCTTGCCGACGCCAAGAGCATCTACAACCACTTCAAGGCGACCGGTACGCCGGTCCGGAAGTTCATCTACGGCAACGAGCACGACAACAACGACAACCCGAAGAAGATGACCGCGGACGAGTACAGCGCCCGCTACAACCAGGTGCACGACGCCCTGCACGAGCTGGACCCGTCCGTCGAGGTGGGTGGTCCTGCGCTGGCGTCGTACGAGCCGCAGAACGGTACGCCGTACATGGACACGTTCCTGGCCGTTTCGGGGAGCCGGGTCGACTTCATCGACTACCACGACTACGGCGCCGGGTACACGCGCTACACCCCGGAGCAGCTGCTGACCACGGCGATCGACAGCTACAGCTCCGCCATCGCCGACCTGAAGGCGCGCATCGCCAGACTGGTGCCCGGACGGCAGATCCCGATCCAGATCGGTGAGTGGAACATGGACTACTCCGATCCGGAGGGCACACTGATGCTCTCGCACCTGGCGACTGTGTGGGGCTCCGCCGCACTCGGCACGATGCTGGAGTCGGGTGTCTCGACCCTCCTGTACGGCGACAAGAACGGCAACTTCGCCAAGAACACCGGACTGGGCATCACCAGCACAGAAGGCGAAGGCGGCATTCCGGTCAGCGCACCGACACCGATCTACCACGGTCTGGGCATGTTCACCGGCGAGGGCCTGTTCCGCCGCTTCGGTGGCACCGTCGTGAGTACGACGTCCAGCAGCAACCTCCTGCGTGCCTTCGCATCCACTGGAGGCAAGAACATCGTCCTGGTCAACGCAGACACCGCTGCCACGACCACAAGCCTCAACCTGACCGGCTACACCAGTGGGAGCGCCCAGGTCTGGCAGAGCACCAACGACAACTGGACCCCACACCAGACTGGCACCCTGTCCATCTCCAACGGCACAGCCAACCTGACACTGCCAGCCCGCTCAGTCACCACGCTGGTCCTGGCCGACCAGGGCCTGAAGGGCGAGTACTACGGCTCACGCGACCTCACTGGACCTGTCGCCCTCACCCGGGTCGACTCGACGGTCAACTTCGACTGGGGCATGGGTACGCCGTCGGCCGCCGTACCCGTGGACAACTTCAGCGTGCGGTGGACCGGACAGGTCGACGTACCGGCTGCAGCGACGTACAGCTTCATCACCACGACGGATGACGGCGTACGGCTGTGGGTCGACGGACAACTCCTCATCGACGCATGGACCGATCACTCCAAACGTGACGACGTCGGCAGCATCGCCCTGTCGGCCGGGAAGCACGACATCAGACTGGAGTACTACGAGAACGGGTACGACGCGATCGCCCAGCTGGCCTGGTCCTCGCCGAACCTGGCCCGCCAGGTCATCCCAGCCGCTCGCCTGACCCCAGCGGCCTGACACCAGCGGACCTGCCCCACTCATCAAACACCGGAATCGCGAGGTGCAGACCGGCGTCTGAGCGCCGAGTGCACGCACCATGCGTGGTTGGTGAGTGGTGCAGGTCCGCTTCACCGGTCGTCAGGACGGGTTCTCGGCGTGGGTGAGGGTTTCCCAGGCGACGAACAGGTTGTTGGCGCCGGCCGGGCGGCGGGACTCGGTCAGCGCCTGGGTGTTCGCCATTGCGTAGCCGAGGCGGGTATGCATGGCGTTGTAGCCGACCTCGGTGATCGGGCCGAGCCCGCGATGCACCGAACCGTCGCACAACCAGGACGGTACCGGCTCGAGGTTGCGTTCCCAGCGGGACTGGAACCCGAGCGCGTGCCGCAGCCGCTCACCGAACTCCGGGTAGAGGTCGATGCCCTGGATCCGCGAGGTCTCCAGCACGTGCGAGATCGACGAGATGCCGTACCCGGTGTGGGTGAAGTCGCGGCAGGTCTCCTGGGTCAGCCCGTTGACGAAGGTGTCCTGTCCTTGCCAGTACGCGATGATCTTCTCGCGGGTGTTGAGGTTCTGGCTCGGCTTCGTCTTCGGCAGCGGGCCGTCGGACTCCAGATAGACGAAGGCCGGCACGCGGACCCGGTAGAGCGAGATCGCCTTGTCGTAGACGGTCTTGTCGTCGAGGAACACGCCGATGCCCTGGATCGCCTCGGTCATGCTCAACTCCCAGTTGCCGTTGGAGTTCGAGCCGTTGATGATCTCGGGCAGGTAGACGTTGCGCAGCATGGTGGCGAATCGGCCCGCGTTCGGCCAGTTGCCGTACACGTGCTTGATGATTTCGGCGGCCTTCGGCCACGACGACGCCGACCATGCGGTCTGCAGCGGAGCGTTGCTGTTGGTGTGATCGCGGATGGTCGCAGACCACGCGTCCATCAACTGGATCGCCTTCTGCGCATAGCGATCGTCACGGGTGATGTACCACAGCAGCGCGTCGGTGTAGGCCGCGATCGCGTCCTCACGTTCGTCGGTGCAGCCGTAGTTCGGGTTCGAGTACGAGCCGCATTCGACCACCGCACGCGGCTTCGGTGTCCGGCTCAGTGAGGCATAGCTGCTGCTCTTGGCCTGGTTGAACGCATTCGTCCACGGCTGCGCACCGGCCTGCACCTTGGCCCGGACGAAGTCCAGCTGCGCCCGGCTCACTCCCACACCGGGATGGGTGAACACGGCCGGCGCGTCAGCCGGCGCGGGTACGGCGGTCTGCTGCGGCTGAGGGCTGGATGCGGCGACCGCTTGGTTGCTGAGGGCACCGGCCGCCAGTAACGCGCAGGCAGCGACCAGGACCAGGGGTTTCTTTCGCATGGCGGATGTCCTGTTCTTCGGGGCGGTAGGACACTGCGTCTCCCCCGTGTGCCCGAAGGCACTACCGCAGGGTCTTTGCGAAAGTTTGACGACGGACGGTGAGCGCGTCAATATCCCAGCAGGTACGAAATTCACAATGGAACAACCCAAGAAAGTGTCCCATTTCCCGTGGAACAGAGTGAGGTCTTGTCCCGTGAAACGACGCCAGTTCCTGACCGTCGGAACCGCAGTCATGGCCGCCCCGGCACTACCCTCCGTCACCGCCACCGCCGCCCCACCCCCGAGCGCACTGCCCAGCCGGGCCGACATCATCGCCATGGTCCGGCGGGTCGCCGACCATTGGATCGCCACCCACACCGACTCCGGTGACAACGGGTGGGCCAGAGCCACTTTCTTCAGCGGCCTGATGGCGGCCCACCGGCTGACCGGCGAGGCCCGCTACCACCAGTACGCCCGCGCCTGGGCCGAAAAGCACAACTACGGCATCCCCGGCGGCGTCACCACCCGGCATGCCGACAACCACAACTGCATCCAGACCTACCTCGACCTGTACGAACTCGAACCGTCGGCGAACAAGTTGACCGCGGCAACCGACACCCTGCGCCGGATGGTCAACAGCACCAAGATCGACGACTGGTGGTGGTGCGACGCGCTACACATGGCGATGCCGCCGTTCGCCCGGATCGGCCGGCTCCGCGGCGATTCGTCGTACTGGACGAAGCTCTACCAGCTGTACAACCACACCAAGCGGACCCGGCAACTGTGGATCCCGTCGAGCGGATTGTGGTACCGGGACGAGCGGTTCCGGCCGGACGGAATCGTGTCACCGAACGGGAAACCGGTCGTCTGGTCGCGCGGCAACGGCTGGGTCGCGGCCGGTCACGTCAAGACCCTGAAGGTACTCCCGGCGAACCAATCCAACGTCGCCGAGTACAAGACCAGCCTGGCCCAATTGGTCACCGCACTACGGCCCATCCAACGCACCGACGGCTTCTGGAACGTGAACCTGACCGACCCGCAACACCTTCCCGGACCGGAGACCAGCGGTACGGCGTTCTTCGCCTATTCGGCCGGCTACGCGGTCCGGACCGGGTTGTTGCCCGCCGCAACATATCTGCCAGTTGCGGCCAAAGCCTGGAACGGGATGGTGGCGACCGCGGTCCACCCGGACGGCTTCCTCGGCTACGTGCAGAAGGTCGGCGACCGGCCGGAGTCGAGCCAGCCCGTCACCTACGAGTCCACCGCCGACTTCGGCGTCGGCGCCTTCCTATTGGCCGGCGCGGAACTCGCCGCTCTCACCACCTGACCTGCGCGAGCGACCCGGGCGGGGTTCACCCTGCCTGGGTCGCCAGCTCGCCAGAGCGCACACCGGCGGCGTCCAGCAGTGCCGCGGCCGTTGCGACGCCGACGCCACCGAGGGGTTGGGCTCGAACGACCGCACGAGCGCTGACACCGTCGAAGATGATGGTCAGCTGGATCGCGAGCGTGCCCGCATCCTCCGCGCCCGCCTTCACCAGCTCCCGGTGGAAGAAGTCGGTCAGCTGCTGCTTGAAGTGCCGGGCGACCACCGAGCCCGGGTGCTCCGGGTTCTTCAGCTCGATCGCCGTACTCACGTAGGGGCAGCCGAGGTAATTGCCCTCCACAACCATCTGGTCCTGTCGCTCGAACACCGCCAGGATCCGGTCCCGGGCCGGCCGGTCGTCCTCCGGGCCCGGGTGCAGCAGCGTCTGGTACGACGGCCCGCGGCTGGCCAGGCTCTCCGCGATCAACTCGTCCTTGGAGCGGAACAGTTGGTACATCGACTTCTTCGACACCCCGGCCGCCTTGCAGAGCGCGTCCACACCGATGCTGACGCCGTCGCGGTAGAAGAGTTCGCCCGCGGCGTCCAGGAGCCGCTCGCGGGGTGTCGCCGAGGTGGTCATGCAACGAGAGTACCGGCTGGATTTGCTTCTGGAAACCGATCGGTTTACTGTGTGGGAAACAGATCAGTTTCCTCTCAAGGAGTTTCAGATGACCACACTCGAAGGCGCCGTCGTCCTCGTCACCGGCGGGCAGCGCGGGATCGGCAAGGCGATCGTCGAGGACCTGCTCGACCGGGGCGTCGCGAAGGTCTACGCCACCGCCCGCGATCCGAAGCCGAGCACCGACCCGCGCGTCGTACCGCTGCCGCTCGAGATCACCGACCAGGCCTCGATCGACGCTCTGGTCGCCGCGGTGCCGGACGTCACCGTCCTGATCAACAACGCCGGCGCCAGCTCGCCGGAGACCTACCTGGACGCGCCGATCGAGGACGTCCGCGCCGTCTTCGAAGCGAACTTCTTCGGTCCGCTCAACCTGACCCGCGCCCTGGTCCCGGTGATCGAGCGCAACGGCGGCGGCCACATCCTGAACGCCCACTCCGCCCTGTCCTGGGTCGCCGCGCACGGCGCCTACGCCGCGACCAAGGCGGCGTTCTGGCTGCAGAGCAACGCGATCCGGCTCGAACTGCTCGGCCGCGGGATCGGCGTCACCGGGCTACACATGGGGTACGTCGACACCGACATGGTGACCGCGGTCGACGCCCCGAAGTCCCGCCCCGAGGACATCGCCAAGCAAGCACTCGACGGGATCGAGGCGGGTGCCTTCGAGGTCCTCGCAGACGACACCGCCCGCGGCGCGAAGGCCGCCGTCTCCCAGGATCTGACCGTCCTCTACCCGCAACTCGTCAACTGATCGACACGCGGCCGACAACTTTCGGCAAGGACGTTGCGTAAACTGGACCAGGATGATTGACGTCCTCGCCGTTCTCCGTCCCGAAGATGCCGTCACCGATTTCCTGTCCGTCCTGGACCCAGCGCATGGCCGTGAGGTTCACCTGGTCGCCGCCGAGCGCGGGGTCTATCTGAAGCTGCCCGCCGGCATACCGCTCGAGGGTCGTCTCGCGGCGATCGCGGCCCTGCACGCCAGCTCCGGTGAGAGCGACAAGCCGTTCTCACCGGCGACCGCGGCCGCCGCGATCGTCCGCGAAGCCGGCGCCATCCCGTTCACGGTCTGGACCCACCACCCGTCGGACACCCGGGCCACCCACGGCCGCTGGGCCCTCGACATCACGGCTGCCGTCGGGGGCCCGGTCCGGCAGACTCCACCGGCCGGTGCACCAGTTGTCCTGGACCCGGTCGAGGTCGCGGAATCGCCGTACGAACAGGAACGCCTGGACGCGACGGTTGCGTGGGTGCGGCGTCACCTCGATCCGATCGCGGGTCGGGTGATCGAGGTGGGAGCACACGAGGGTGCGTTGACACGACGCCTGCTGGCCGACGGGTACTCGGTCGACGCGACCGAGCCGAACGCGCTCCTCCTCGAACGGCTGCGGTCGAACGTCACCGGCGACGTACGCGTCCACCCACACAGCTTCGAGGATCTCGCCACCACGGCCCGACTGACGGGGTCGGCGTACCTGCTGATCGAGGTCCTGTACTACGGCCAGGACCTCAGCCTGCTCGATCGATTCCCGACCGATCACCTGTTCGTCGCGCTGGAAGCCGGCGAGCTCACCCGGCAAGTGTGGCCGCCGGGATGGTCAGCCGAAGAGGAGATCGAGCTCGTGCCGCCGCGACTGGAGGAGCTGGCCGGCGCGCTACTGCGCAAACGCGGCAGCCGCGGCGTCCTCCTCCGCCGCCGCTAACTCAGTTGCCCGCAGCAACCACATGCAGGTCGCGGTCGCGGGCGCACTCGATCGTGGCAGCGATCCCGTCGGCGACCTCGGCGGAATGCTCGCGCCTTGAACTGCAGGCCGTGCAGCCCGGTCACCTCGACCGGCCCGTCCAGTCCGACCAGCACCAACTCAGCCGTGCCAGTCAGTGACCGAGCGGGCGCTGTTCGCAAGGATCTGGCCAGCGACCTCAGCCCAGCACGCCGGTGGGCTGGTAACGGGTCGGCCGCCATCGCGGTTGATTGGTCTGGTGCCGACGTACCGTAGATGGCATGTCAGCGACAGGGGGACCTCCTTCCACGCCGGTGGAGGAGGTGGAGGAGCGGGTCGGGCCGTACCGGTTGATCCGGCGGCTCGGGCAGGGCGGCATGGGTGTCGTCTACCTGGCCGAAGGACCCGAGCACCAAGAGGTCGCGCTGAAGGTACTGCGGCCGCACGTCGCGCATGACCCGATCGCGCGGGCCCGGTTGCAGCGTGAAGCGACCACACTGCGGAAAGTGAGCCACCCTGGCGTGGCCGGCATTCTCGACCACGACCTGGAAGGCGACCAGCCATACCTGGTGACGCGGTTCGTACCGGGCCGGCCGCTGGACGAGCAGGTGGACGATCGCGGACCGCTGACGCCGCGCAAGTGGTTGCCGGTGGCCGGGTGCCTCGCGGAGTCGCTGCAGGCGATTCACCAGGCCGGAGTCATCCACCGGGACCTCAAGCCGGGCAACGTGATGATGTTCAACGGCAGACCGGTGATGATCGACTTCGGCATCGCTCAGGCCGCTGACGACCTGCGACTCACCCAGACCGGCCTGGTGATCGGTACACCGGGTTACCTGGCACCCGAGCTCATCGAGGGCGAGACGGTGTCGGAGTCGGCGGACTGGTGGGGCTGGGCGGCCACCGTGGCGTTCGCGGCGACCGGACGGCGTCCGTTCGGCAAAGGACCGTTCGAGGCCGTGCTGCACCGGGTGCACAGCGGCCAGGCCGACCTGGAGGGGCTGGACCCGCGGCTGAAGCCACTGCTCGCCGCGGCGCTCTCGCCAGACCGGCGCGACCGGCCGACCCAGGAAGAGATCATGACCGGCCTCAACCGGTACGCCGAGGGACGAGACGCCCTGCCACCCCGTGAGAAGCCCACGGTGCTGGTCGCTCCCCCGACCATTCAGCTCAACCCACCTACTGCGCAGATGACTCGGGTCATGCCGGAGGAGGACGGCTCGGGCTCTGATCCGTCGCCAACTGACGTTGCGCAGCTCATTCCGCCGGTGATCCCGCCACTGTCCGCCTTCGCACCGATCCGGGACAAGCTGCGCGACGCCGCAGCGGCACGGAAGGCTGCGGGTGCTGGTGCCGGCGCGGCGCTCGGTGGTGCGGCTGGTGCTGGTGCTGGTGGTGCCGTGCTGGGTGGTGCGGGGGCTGGTGGGGCTCTTGGCGGACCGGCGGCCAGTCATCCGGCGATCTACAGTCCGGCGCCGAATGCGGCTGCGCCGGCTGCGATGCCGCTGCCTTACCAGGGCTCGCCGGGCTACGCGGCTCCGCCGACTTCGCCGTACCAGCGTCCAGCGCCGTACCAGGGTCCGTCGCCGTACCAGGGTCAGCCTCCCGCGCCGTACCAGCAGCCCGGTCCGCCGCAGCCGCAGGAGCGTGGCGACGGCTCGCCGTACCAGGTGAATCCGTACCAGGGGAAGCCGCAGCGGGCTCCTGCCACCGGCAAGCGCACTGCTGTGGTCGTGGGCCTGATGGTCGCGCTGACCGGGCTTGTTGCGCTCTATCCGGGTCTCGGCTCGCTGGTGGCGATCGTGCTGTTCGTGATCGCGCGCACTGTCGACCGTTCCAGCACCGCCCTGATGCGCCGTCGTCAGATGCGCGGCCGCTCCGGTCGCTCCGACGGTGTGGTCGCCGCGGCCTCCACACCGCTGCAACTCGTCACCGCGGCACTCATCACCCTGCCGTGCCTGATCCTGCCGCTGCTCACCGGAGTCGTCGTCGGAGGCATCGTCACCGGAGTGGTCGCCACCGCGAACGGCCTCGACTGGCAGCCGCTCTCAGCGGTCGGCTTCGGCAGCGCGGCACTCACCGCACTCTTCTTCGCCTGGTGGGGCCCCGGCGGCAGCTCACTCCGCCGAGGAGCCCACATCGCCGCCCGCACAGCCTTCCGCCCCCACTGGCTCTCGGCCACGGTCGCCGCCGTACTCCTGGCCCTGGGCGCCGCGGCCTTCTACAGCGCCACCCAAGGCGACGGCTCTACCTGGGCCCGCACCCCCATCCAGACCCCCGACCTCAACAACCGCCCCACCCTCGACGACCTCCGCGACGCTCCCTTCATCCGAGACCTCCCCTTCATCGGCCGCTGAAGCAAGCAGAGACGCAGGTGCTTGCGGTCAGAGCGAGACGATCGGCACCTTCCACCGCGTGTTGCCGCGCCATGCACCGGTGCGCGCCGCCTCCGCCAGATGCGCGATGTCCCCTCGATCCGAGGTCACGCAGGTCGCTGCCGACGCGAAGCAACAAGCCACGACCTGGGCGTCGACCACATCGGCCCGATCGGCGACGGCCAGCAACTCACCGACCCTGGTCGCAAGGTCCTGAGTGAGCGGTACGACGTCGCATCCGTCGATGAGCCGCCGAAGACCACGTTGCTTGTGACCCCGCCAGACCTGGGCCAGCACTGCGGCGGGAACGCTGGGCTCAATGCCGCGCATCAGTGCTCGTAGGTGGATCGCCCACAGCCGAGGGTCGTCTCGCTCGGCGGCGATCAGCGCACCGGCGTCATAGACCAACTGCGTCACGCGTTCGGACTCCCCGCACCCTCATCGTCGGCAGCCTCGCGCTGAGCGTCCGCCAGCGCCCGGTCCGCCCAGTCGAGCTGGTCCGCGGACAGTGCGCCGTGCTCGGACTCCCAGTCCGACACTGCCTGCAGCCCCCGGTACAACCGCTCGCTCTTGGCCACCAACTCGTTGATGTAGGCCGAGGGTGTCGTCTCCGCCTCGCGAGCCCGCCGCTCGACGGCTGCCCACAGGTCCTCGTCGAACGACAGAGTCTTCTTCTTCACGGCCATACGCCGATGGTATGACCACGGTATGACCAAAGCCAACCACCCGGGCGTGACACCCGGGTGGTTGGCGTGAGTGCTGTCAGAGCATGACTATTTGGGTGCGTTCCCGGCCTACGCCGATGGCGGAGATGCGGGCGCCGCTGAGGGACTCGACGGCGCGGACGTAGGTCTGGGCTTCCTTCGGGAGGTCGTCGAAGGTGCGGCAGCCGGAGATGTCCTCGGACCAGCCGTCGAACTCCTCGTAGACCGGGACCGCGTGGTGGAAGTCGGTCTGGGTCATCGGCATCTCGTCGTGCCGGACGCCGCCGACGTCGTACGCGACACAGACCGGGATCGTCTCGCGGCCGGTCAGGGTGTCGAGCTTGGTGAGGACGAAGTCGGAGACGCCGTTCACGCGGGCGGCGTACCGGGCGATGACCGAGTCGTACCAGCCACACCGGCGCGGCCGGCCCGTCGTCGTACCGAACTCGGCGCCCTGCTGGCGCAGCCACTCGCCGTCGGCGTCCAGCAGCTCGGTCGGGAACGGACCTTCGCCGACGCGGGTCGTGTACGCCTTGACGACCGCCATCACGCGATCGATGCGCGTCGGCGGGATACCGGAGCCGGTGCACGCGCCCGCGGAGATCGCGTTCGAGGAGGTGACGAACGGATAGGTCCCGTGGTCGACGTCGAGCAGGGTCGCCTGACCGGCCTCCATCAGCACGGTCTTGCCCTCGTCCAGCGCCTTGTTCAGCAGCAGGCTGGTGTCGGCCACCATCGGCCGGAGGCGCTCGGCGTACCCGAGCAGCTCGTCCATCACCTCGGCGATCTCGACCGCGCGCCGGTTGTAGACCTTCACCAGCAGCTGGTTCTTCTGCTCCAGCGCGCCGGTGACCTTCTGCTCGAGGATCTTCTCGTCGTACAGGTCCTGGACCCGGATGCCGATCCGGTTCATCTTGTCCGCGTACGTCGGCCCGATGCCACGACCCGTGGTCCCGATCTTCCGGCTGCCGAGGAACCGCTCGGTCACCTTGTCGAGCGTCCGGTTGTACGGCGGGATCAGATGAGCGCTCGCACTGACCACGAGACGGGAGGTGTCCACCCCGCGGGCCTCCAGCGCGTCGAGCTCCACGAACAGCACACTGAGGTCGACCACGACCCCGTTGCCGATCACCGGGGTGACCCCGGGGGTGAGGATCCCGCTCGGCAGCAGGTGGAGTGCGTACGTCTCGGAGCCGATCACGACCGTGTGGCCGGCGTTGTTACCGCCGTTGAACTTCACCACATAGTCGATGACCTCGCCCGTGTTGCCGAGCAGATCGGTCGCCTTGCCTTTGCCCTCATCGCCCCACTGGGCGCCGACGAGCACGATTGCGGGCATCTCAGCCCTCCTCTTCACGCGCCGGCCGACGACCTCACGAGTCCGCGACAGCCCGACGCTGGAAACGGTGAAGCCCGGAGACGTTCACCGGACATTCATCCGGCAACGCATCCGAGCTCTTGCGACCAAAGCCTACCGGAACCGGGTCCACCGGTCCGCTCACCGTCCACAGGACTGAAACGATCACTTGAAGTATATGTTTCATCACCTAACGGGTTGCCATTTTCCGTGATCGCGTGCACACTCTTAGTCAGCGGCCCGCCGAAACTGCCGCAGGGGACGGTTCCGGCGGGCCGCTTCCTTGTTCTCAAGGAAACCGGGCCTACTGCAGGTCTGCGGGGTTCGAGGCCAGCCACTCCTTCACCCGGCGATCGGCCTCTTCACGCGAGACGTCCTCGACCTTCGTCAGGATCGCCCACCGGTGCCCGAACGGGTCGATCACCGTCCCGTACCGGTCGCCGGTCATGAACGTCTGCACCTCTTCCACCGGCGTCGCCCCCGCCTCCACTGCCTTCGCGAACGTCGCGTCCACGTCCGGCACGTAGTGCACCAGCGAGGAGTGCACCCACTCGCCGTTCGGGGCCCGCAGCCCGATCTGCGGCATCTGGTCGCTCAACTGCAGCATCGAGTTCCCGAACTTCAGCTCCGCCTGACCGACCCGCCCGTCCGGCATGTCCTGCCGGCTGATCACCTCGGCCCCGAACACCGACTGGTAGAACTCGATCGCCTTCGGGCCGTCCGGTACGGCGAGGTACGGGGTCAGCGAGTGATAACCGTCGGGGATGGGGTTTACCGTGTTCGTCGTCATACCCCTTAGTCAACGTGCAGACCGTCGTACTGGTCTTGTAAGAAAGCGACAGGCAGATTGAGCACGCCGTCGGAGAGCGAGAAGGGCATCCTGCATCCGCGGGAACAGGCCCGGCACCGGACGCTGAGCCGGCTCGCCGCCGGGCCCGAGGTCGGCCGGTTCGTCGAGTGGTACTGGATCGTCGAGTGGGATCTGGACGAGCCGTACACGGCCGAGGTGCTGCCGTTCCCGAGTGTCAACGTCACGTTCGAGCAACCGGGCGGCGCGTTCGTGAACGGGGTCTGCACCCGCAAGTTCGAGCGCGAGCTGGTCGGCCGGGGACGCGCGTTCGGGGTGAAGTTCTGGGCCGGCGGGTTCGGTGCGGTGACCGGGCTGGACGTCGCGTCGTTCCGCGACCAGGTGCTGCCGTTGACCGCGGTGTTCCCGGACGGCGATCGGCTCGCGGACCTGATGTTCGCGGCGGATTCCGACGTACGGCGTCGCGCCGTGTTCGAGGCCTTCTTGCGCGATCACCTCGCGCCGCCGGATCCGTCGTACGAGCTCGTCCGGGAGATCGTCACGACGATGGCGGCGGACCGTTCGGTGGCCCGAGTCGACCAGATCACCGAGCAGTTCGGCGTCCCGATCCGCACGCTGCAACGGCTCTTCCGGCGGTACGTCGGTGTCGGTCCGAAATGGGTCCTTCGCCGCTACCGCCTCCACGACGGCGCGGAACTGCTGGCAAACGGCGAGGCCGCCGAGCTGGCCGAGCTGTCGACATCGCTCGGGTACTTCGACCAGGCCCACTTCTCCAAGGAGTTCAAGCAGCAGATCGGCCTCACCCCAGCCGAATACGCCGCCCGCGCCGCCGCCGAACGCCAGATCACCTACCGGTGACGCGCCTCCCTTTCGAGAGGCGCGCCACCGGATATCAGCGTGCGTACACGATGTTTGGTGGCTTGGGCTGGGTCATGCCTTCGCCGATGAAGAAGCTCGTGTGCGGAGGCTGGTTGTAGGCGGTGTTCTGCCACGCGACGCCGAGGCGGTAGACCGGGTCGTGCATCAGTGTGTGGATACGCCGATCGGTCTGGTACGGCGTGCTGTAGATGCGCAGCTCCGAGCTGTCCGCACTGCGCCAGGCGATCTCCTCACGCCAGTCACCGAACAGATCGGCCTGGATGGCCGGCGTTCCCTTGGTGCCGTTGTTCGATCGTGCACCGACGTCCGACAGCAGCACTCCGACGGTCTGCGTCTGCCAGTCCCACTTGGCGATCGTCGGCGTACCTGTCGAGGTGGTGGGATTCCAGTCGTGGTCGACGATCTCGCGCAGCGGGTCGCCGTCCCACCAGGCCAGGAAGTTCGCCGCCGGGATGGTTGTCGACAGCAACTCACCGGTGGACGACTTCAGCTGTCCGACGCGCGAGTTCCAGGCCGCATCACCACCGACCGCCCAGCCTTCCGCACCTGGGTACCGCGAGTCGATGTCACCCGCCGCGGCCCGGCCGGTGTCGCGGTCAGCCGGGATGTCCCACAGGATCTCGCCGGTCCGGGCGTCCCGCATCGTCGCACCCCGGTTGCCACTGCGCCCCATGTCCTCATGGGCGGCGAACACCTCGAGACCTGGCCGTGCCGGGACCAGATCGGACACGTGCAACGCGTCGCCGTGCCCGAGACCGGTGCTGTAGAGCAACGACCCGTCGTCGTCGACCGCCATCGAGCCGAAGATGATCTCGTCCTTGCCGTCGGCATCGACATCGGCGACGGACAGGTTGTGGTTGCCCATCCCGTAGCCGCCCTCGCTGCCTTCGTCGTTGGAGTCGAAGACCCACCGCTGCTTCAGCTTCCCGTTGACCAGGTCGTACGCCGCCAGTACGGCGCGGGTGTAGTAGCCGCGTGAGAACACCACACTCGGGTGCTCGCCGTCCAGGTAGGCCACACCGGCCAGGAACCGGTCGACCCGGTTGCCGTAGGTGTCACCCCACGCCCCGACGTCACCACGCGGTGGGGTGTATTCGACGGTGTCCAACGCCTTGCCGGTGAGTCCTTCGAACACGGTGAGGTACTCCGGTCCGGTCAGCACGTAGCCGGAGCTGTTGCGGTAGTCGGCGTTCGGGTCGCCGATCACGGTGCCGGCGCCGTCCGCCGTACCGTCGGCCGTCTTCATCGTCACCTCGGCCCGGCCGTCGCCGTCCAGGTCGTACACCTGGACCTGCGTGTAATGAGCACCTGCCCGGATGTTCGGACCCAGGTTGATGCGCCACAGCCGCGTCCCGTCCAGTTTGTAGGCGTCGAGGTACACGATGCCGGTGTAGCCGGCCTGTGAGTTGTCCTTGGCGTTCGACGGCGACCAGAGCTGGATGATCTCGTACTTGCCGTCGCCGTCGACGTCACCCACGCTGGCGTCACCTGCGCTGTAGCTGTAGGGCTGACCGTCCTTCGTGTAGTCGTCGGCCGGCTTGTCCAGCGGCACGGAGAAGTAGTTCTTCGCCCACGTGCCGAACACGGTGGTGACAGGCCACTCGCGCTCGTCGTCGATCGCAGTCACCACGTACTTCGAGGTCGCCGTACCGCCCGCGTCGAGGAAGTTCGTCGACGTCTTGATCGGCTTGGGGTTGATCCGGACGCCGTTGCGGTACACGTTGAACCCGAGCTCCGGACGGTCCGTCCCCAGCAGCCGCCAGCCGAGGAGCACCTTGCCATCAGCAGTCGGTACGGCGGACGGCGCCCGGTCGAGGTACTCCGCCTGACGCTTCAGCACCGTCACCGCAGGAGTGACCAGTGTCGTGGACGGCGCCGAGACACCGCCCGCGTTGACCGCCGAGACACGGTAGTAGTACTTGATCGTGGTCAGGACGTCCTTGTCAGTGAAGGACTTCCCCGTGGTCAGGCCGATCACCTGGTACACGCCATCCGCGGTTTCGGAACGAGCGACCAGGTACGTCGATGCGGAGTCCACCAGCTGCCACTGCAGGGTGAGCTCGGTCTTGTCGATGTCGTGCAGCATCAGCAGCCTCGGCGCAGCCGGCACCGGTACCGCCTGGTCGATGACGGCTGCCGTCACCGTGGCCGAGGGCACTGACTCCAGGCCAGTGTTGTCGATGGCTGTGACGGAGTAGTCGTAGGTGAGACCTGCGACGACTGTGGTGTCCACGAATCCTGGTGTGGTCGTGTCTGCGATCTTGACCGGCTTGGGGTTCTCCGGGCCTTGGCGGTAGACCCGATAGCCGGCTGCGTCGTCGGCTGCGGTCCAGGAGATGGTCACGGCCTGGGGCGTCGCGTCCACCTTGACACCGGTCGGCGCGACCAGCAGTGGGGTGACCTCGATGCCGTTCAGCCGGGAGCCGGCGCCGCCGATGACCACGTTCAGCTGGCTGTCGCCGATGGAGACCGGTCCGTGCAGTCGCTCGGTGACGCTGGCCCGGCCGGCGTTGCCGTTGCCCGAGGCCCGGCCTTCGATGGTGAAGTCGGTCCGGGTGGTGCCGATCCAGTCGCCGCTGTAGGTCTTGACCATGTAGGTCCCGTTCGGCACGTCGAGCTTGAACTCGAACGGGCTGCCGGACAGCACGAAGTCGCGTTGCAGGTCGTTGGGGACTCCCGCCGTACTGCCGCGATCCCTGTCGCCCAGCGCCTCAGGGGCCTGCGTGAAGCCGAAGCCACGCTCGGATGTGTACGTCATGAACCGGGTGACCTCGGTATAGCCGGCTGCCACCGGTGAGCCGGCCGGACCGAAGTCGAACTTGTACTTGGCGCGCTTGGTGGTGAACGTGACTTCCGCCGAGGGTGCGGACTCGCCGCGGCCGTTGACGGCTGTCACGCGGTAGGAGTACGTCTGTCCCTCGGCGAGGCCCTGTACGACCGAACTGGCGGTTGTCGTCGTGCCGACCAAGGTCGAGTCGCGGTAGATGCGGTAGATGTCAGCACCCGCCGCGGCCGTCCACTTCAGCGTCGCGCCGGCGTTGGAGATGCTGGTGGCGATCAGTCCGGTCGGTGCGGCCGGCACGGTCGCGGGCGGCTGCACCTCGACCACCTGGTCGGCGATCGGGATGTCCAGCGCGGCAACGTCGGTCGCGACCAGTCTGGCCATCTGGATGGCGCCGTACTCCTGGAAGTGGGTGTCGTCGACGGTTCCGGCCGGGCGGCCCGGGTAGATGCCCGGATCGACGTGCAGGAAGACCGCCTTGGCGGCCTCGGGACCGATCTGGTCCAGGTAGGCGCGGCTCGAGGCGGACAGGTCGACCAGTGCGACGTTCTCCTCGGTGGCGAGCTCCTTCATCTTGTCGACGTACTCCGGGAAGCTCACGTTGAACTTCAGCGTCACCGGGTCGAAGCTGCGGCGGGACACCGGCGTCACCAGGACCGGGATCGCTCCTCGCTGCCTGGCGCCGTGGACGTACGTCCGCAGGTACTCCTTGTAGTCCGCGGGCGAGGCGTACCGGTCGTCGACACCCTGGGTCGCGTCGTTGTGGCCGAACTGGACGAACAGGTAGTCGTTCGGCCGGATCGCGCCGAGAATCTCGTCCAGACGGCCCTGGCTGATGAAGTTCTTCGAGCTGCGGCCGCCGATCGCCTTGTTCACGAACAGCACGTCGGTGTCGAAGAAGCGGTTGATCATCTGACCCCAGCCGGCCTGCGGCGCGAAACCGGGGTCGTACGTCTGCACGGTCGAGTCGCCGGCGATGAAGACGGTCGGCTTCGCGCCCGCAGTCCGGGCCGGCTGGCGACTGATCACGAGCGAGTTGAGTTTGGCCGCCGTACCGCTGAAGTCCAGGTTCAGCTGGCCGTCGACGAGCGAGATCGGGAACGTCATGGTGAGGTACTCGCCGGCCGGTTTGGCGGTCAACTGGACCTTGGCCATCTTCTCGGCGGTGATGGCGATCTCGCTGGCCTCAGCGGCATCGCCTGCGGTGAGGGAGACGGTGTAGTCGCCGTTCGGCAGGTCCACGAGGTACGACGTACTGCCGACGGTCACGAAGTCCTGCCGGATCGGGTCGCTGCCGCCGCGATCGGTCGTGGTCACCTTGGTCGGGTCGGCAAACCCGTAGCCGCGGGTGGCGTCGTACTGCAGCGCTCCGACTCCGGTGTAGCCCTCGGCCACCGGACTGTCCGGCGTACCGAAGTCGAACCGATGGACTGTCTCAGCAGCATGCGCTGGGACTGGCAGTAGCGTGGCCAGCGCTACTGAGACCAGTACGGCGACCAGTCGGCGCATGCGTCTGGGCGGTGGTGCGGTCATGGGGAACTCCTGGCGGGGACGTAGGCGGACGGGCCTGCGGAAAGCGTTCTCCAACAGCTGGACACCGAGTATCCAGATCACCCGTCAGGTGGAACAGACCTCGCGGTCAGTCGCGGTGGCCAGATCCGGACACCCTGACGACCAGTGCCATCCCCGTTGCGACCAGCGTGGCCAGCACGGCGACCGCGAAGCCGTAGTGCGGGTCGTTCGTGTCCACCACGCGGCCGGCGAAGGCGGCGCCGAGGGCGATGCCTGCGGCACTCCCCGAGTTCAGCCAGGTGAAGGCCTGCGTCAGTACGGCGGACTCCACCTCCGACTCGGCCAGTACGGCGGACAGAGTCTGGAACGGAGCGATGGCCAGGCCAGGCAGGGCTAGCGCAATCCCCATGGCCACAGGGGATTCGACGGCGAGGAGTGGGAGAGTCCCGATGGTCAGTGCGACCAGGATGACGACGAACTGGTTGCGGGCCGGCATTCGCCATCGCCTTGCACCGTAGGCGAATCCGGCGACCAGACCGACCAGACTGGTGATGCTGTAGAGCGGTCCGGCCAGTGAAGGGGTGCCTCGATCGACGGCGTACGCGGTGACCGCAACCTGCATGCTGCCGAAGAAGATCCCGATACCGATGTTCGTGGCAACCAATGCCAGGAAGCCCTTGTGTAGCAGTCGATCCGGGATCGCACTGCGATCACGCTTGGCCGGCGGTGGCGCCGTACTGCGTTGCAAGGCCAAGGAGAAGCCGCCGGCCAGTACCAAGCTGGTAGCGAGCGCGGATCCGAGCACTGGGCTTGCGAGTGAGCTGACCAGGCCGATGAGCCCGGGGCCGACCATGAAGGCGATTCCGACGCTCAAGGATTCCAGTGCGAACGCGGATGAGAGCAGTGGCGTGCCCCTGAGCGCCTGAGACCAGCGGGCCGCGGTCTGTGCACCTAGTTGCGGCAGTGACCCACCTGCCAAGACTCCTGCGGTGAGGAGCGACCACACCGGTGCGTGTGCCACCGCGAGGCCGATCAGGAGGGCAGCAGCCATCGCATGCGCCAGGAGGATGATCGGCAGCATGCGGGTCTGGCCGAAGCGGTCGATGAGTCGGGCGACTTGTGGGCCGGCCAGTGCCTCGGCGACTGCGAAGCCGCCGGTCACCGTGCCCGCCGCGGCGTAGGAGCCAGTGGATCCGTGGACCAGCCAGACGATGCCCAGGCTGGTCATTGCGATACCGACTTTGGCCGCAGCGGCGGCTAGGTAGAACTTCCACGCCCCGGGGGTACGCAGTACCGCCGCGTAGTTGGTTGTGGGCGTGCTGATCCGTCCGGTGAGTGCCGGCACGGTGAGACCTTCCGCTGCCCGCTGGGGCGGGGACCGACCGTGGGCGTCCAGCTTCACCGGTCTGTCGAGTCCGCCTGTAACCGTCCATGTTCGGCAGGAAGCGGGGACGCGCGCCGCCTGCCGGCTCTGTCAACGGGCAGAACCTCAGGGTTCAGGTTGACGCGATCAGCTTACCGTCCCGCAGGACAGGCACCGATCGGCTGCTGTCCAGCTCGGCCGCGATCGCCACATCCTGCGCGAAGCCGTACTGCGTCAGTTCGCGGCCGCCGGCGCAGTCGTGCAGCAGGGTCTGGAGGTCCTGTTCGGCGTCCTTGTAGGCCGCCGCGGCGGCTCGGGCCTCCGGGGAGAAGCCGTCGACGTCGAGTGCGGCGAGGAACCCGCCGGCACCCCACAGGTCCTCGACAGCAGGCCGGAGCGACCCGTCCTTCCAGCGCTCCCCCGCTGCGATCGCGACCACGGTGAGCTGCGGGTCTTCGGCCAGGCGCTTGCTGACCCACTCGGCGGCCGCAGCTCGGTTACGCAGTGAGACCGCGATGACAGTAGTTCCGGCGTCACTGAGTTGCTGGGAGATCGTCGACCCGTTGGGTGACGGCAGTACGAGTCGCTTGATCCCTCGGGCCTGACGGACGGTGACTGGCGACAGGCTCACCTGACCCGGGCCGGCCTCGGACCTTCCTACTGCGAGCGCAGCGTCGTACTGCTTCGCGTAGGCAACGGCGCTCTCGTCACGCCAGCGGTAGGGGTATACCTCGATGCCGAGGTCGGCTGCCACTGTCACGGCCGTTGTGAAGGACAGCACGTCGACGACAGCTGTGATGCTGCCGGGTACAGCAGCCGCTCCGGTGGTCGCCCAGTCGAAGCCGACCCGGAATCCGTCTTGCGCATAGGGGCTCGTCACCCGACGGATCATGCCGTCGGGTGGCCAGCCCCACAACCAGTTTCAGCTCAGCGCGTCGGCAGCGGTCGGTGAGGAGTCGCGCAGGAAGGTCGCGCAGCGCTCGGCCTCCTCCTTCTCCTCGATGATCGCGGCCGCCTTGCCCAGTGCGGCCAGGCAGCGCAGGAACCCGCGGTTCGGCTCGTGCTCCCACGGGACCGGGCCGTGGCCCTTCCAGCCGTTGCGGCGGAGCAGGTCGAGACCGCGGTGGTAGCCGGTCCGGGCGAAGGCGTACGCCTCGATCGTCCGGCCGTCCGCCAGCGCCGCCTCGGCCAGCTCACTCCAGGCCAGTGACGACGTCGGGAACTTGGCCGCGACGTCCACCGCAGCGGCCCCGGCGGCGAGTTCCGCCGCGGCGGGGTCTACGGGGAGTAGTGTCTCGGGTGGACCTGAGAGCAGATTGTTCAATTCCATAAGCACATCTTCGCCGATCACGCAGCCGAACCGGCACGTGACCGTCTGGCGAAATCCGTTGACCGTTCACCGATCGGCCACGGATGCTTGAGACCCTGCGTGATAGCCGCCGTGGTTCCCAGCTACGGCCGGAAGGAGGCACCGGATGAGCGTCATAGTCCTGAACGCGTCATACGAGCCGCTGCACACCGTGTCGATCCAGCACGCCATCCGGATGCTGGTCCGCGAGGTCGCAGTGGTGGAAGAGGCGCACGGCGAACGGACCATCGGCCCTTTTCCGGTTCCACGGGTGCTGCGCCTGGTCCGGTATGTGGTGACGCACTGGCGCTACGCGGCCGGCCGGATGAAGTACAGCAAGCACGGAGTGTTGCGGCGGGACAAGTTCCGGTGTGCGTACTGCGGTCTGGACAACGCCGACACCATGGACCATGTCCAACCCAGATCCAGGGGCGGCCGCACCGAGTGGCTGAATGCCGTGGCCGCCCATGCCTCCTGTAACGAGCGGAAAGGCAACCGCACCCCCAGCGAGGCCGGCATGCCGCTCCTCTGGCAACCCTGGGTTCCAACCCGCGCGGAGCTCGTCATACAAACATGACGGGCTTTTTTCATGCCCACTTTCCACAGCCTGGCTGTCCACAGGTTTGAAGTGACGGTCGGATCGAGGGTCTGATCACGGCACTTTCTAGGCATGAACCCTCAACTCGCTGTGATGGCCACCATCCGCGGCGGGGTGTTCACCCGTGCCGATGCGCGCGCCTGTGGCTACCCCGACCCGGACATCGACTCTCTGCTGGACACCGGCGGCTGGCGCCGGATCCGGCCGGGCACCTATGCCGCGCACCGGGCGCTCACGCTCGTCACCGATGAGGTCCTGCACCTGCGCAAGGTGTACCGCGTGCTCCGCACCGGCGGCCCGGCCGTCTTCGCGAGCCACCAGTCCGCGGCGGCGCTGCACGCTCTGCCGCTCTGGGGCCTCGACCTGTCCCGTGTGCACGTCACCGCGCCGCACGGCCGGGGCGGCTGCGTCGGCGGCGTGCACCGTCACATCCGCGATCCAGTCGGCCCCGGCATCCAGGTGTGGAACAAGCTGCGAATGGTGTCACCGGCGCGTGCCGTCGTCGAAGTGGCCGCGACCTCCCCAGCCGCGCCCGCGGTCGTCCTGACCGAGGCCGCTCTGTACGCCGGTCTCGTCACCAGCCGCTCGCTGAAACGCGCGGTGGCCGATCACGGCAACGAGCGGGCGATCGCCGCGATCTCCAGAGCCGGCGCGGAATCCGCCTCGGTCGCCGAGTCCCGCCTCCGCCTCATCCTCGCCGACCAGGGACTGCCTGCTCCGGCTCGACCTCCGGACGTGGATCCCTTGGAGCCGGCCGGGCCCGAGATCGCGTCCTTGTGGTTCCCCGACGAGCGGACCGTGGTGGAGTTCGAGCCGCGTTTCCCCTTCTGGTACGAGGATTCCGAGCCCGACGAGGAGCCGATCGCAGCCTCGGCGGTGCCCGATCCGGCCGCACCCGAGCCGCTCGAGCACTGCTGGATCTCCTGGCGTGACCTCGACGATCCACCCCTGGTCATCGACCGGATCCGCGCCAGCTTCACCCGAGCCGCCCGCCGTACCGGCGTCCGGCACTTCGACCTCGCCCGTGCCCGGATGTGAGTGAGGGGCCCACCGCAACCAGCGGTGAGCCCCTCGAAGTCCCCAGCTCTGTCAGGAGAAACAGATGTCAGGCGTTCAGCGACGTACCCGTGGAGCGGAGGCTCTCGCAGGCCTCGGCGACCCGCTCGGCCATGCCGGCCTCGGCCAGCTTGCCCCACGCCCGCGGGTCGTAGGCCTTCTTGTTGCCGACCTCGCCGTCCACCTTCAGCACACCGTCGTAGTTGGTGAACATGTGGGCCGCCGCCGGCCGGGTGAACGCGTACTGCGTGTCGGTGTCGACGTTCATCTTGATCACGCCGTTGTCGACCGCGGCCCGGATCTCCTCCAGGGTCGAGCCGGAGCCGCCGTGGAAGACCAGGTCGAACGGGCTCTCCTTGCCGACCTTGGCGCCGACCGCGTCCTGGATCTCCTTCAGGATCTCCGGCCGCAGCTTGACCGCACCCGGCTTGTAGACGCCGTGCACGTTGCCGAAGGTCAGCGCGGTGATGTAGCGGCCGTTCTCGCCGGTGCCGAGCGCCTCGACCGTGGCCAGGCCGTCCTCGACGGTGGTGTAGAGCTTCTCGTTGATCTCGTGGGCGACACCGTCCTCCTCACCGCCGACGACACCCACCTCGATCTCGAGCACGATCTTGGCCGCGGCCGTCTTGGCCAGCAGGTCCTTGGCGATCTCGAGGTTCTCCGCCAGCGGCACGGCCGAGCCGTCCCACATGTGCGACTGGAACAGCGGGTTCTCGCCGCGGGCGACCCGCTCGGCGGAGATCTCCAGCAGCGGCCGGACGAAGCCGTCCAGCTTGTCCTTCGGGCAGTGGTCGGTGTGCAGCGCGATGTTCACCGGGAAGTTCTTGGCGACCTCGTGCGCGTACGCGGCCAGCGCGACCGAACCGGTCACCATGTTCTTCACGGTCGACCCGGACAGGTACTCGGCGCCGCCGGTGGAGACCTGGACGATGCCGTCCGAGCCCGCTTCGGCGAAACCGCGGATCGCGGCGATCAGCGTCTGCGAGGAGCTGACGTTGATGGCCGGGTAGGCGAAGCGGTTCTGCTTGGCCTTGTCCAGCATCTCGGCGTAGACCTCAGGGGTGGCAATAGGCATGTCTCGCGGTACTCCTCACAACACAGTTCACGTGGGTTGAGCTCCAGTATCACCGCCGGGAACCTCGTCGTCCTCGGCGGCCCGCCTGCCGGACCGGCCAGGTGGCCGGGGAGCTGTCGGCAAGGATGCAGACCAGTTGATGAACAGGACCGGTCCAGTTCGTTGCGACCAGATGACGCCGGCTCAGGCCGATCCGGACCTCGGGCCGCGCGGGGTCAGGGCCATGTGCAGCCGGTAGCGATCGGCCCGGTAGGCCGACCAGGACAGTTCGACGACCTTGCGGCCGGCGAAGGTGGTGCGCTCGAGGACCAGCAGGGGTGCCCGCCTGGCCACGCCGAGAACCCGGGCGACATGACCGTCGGCGTTGTCCGCCCGGACGGTCTGCTCACCGGAGGTGACGACGACGTCGTACTCGCTCGCGAAGACGTCGTACAGGGTGCCGAGCTCACGGCCGAGCAGGCCGGGGAAGAGCGCGGACGGGTAGTAGCCGACCTCGTACGCCATCGGCGAGGCGTCGGCGGTGCGAAGCCGTTCGACCCGGATCACCTTGGTGCCCTTGGCGACCCGCAGTCCCTTCGCGGTCTCGTCGGACGCCTCGATCTCGGTGGCCGACAGCACCACCGTGCCGGGCTCCAGGCCGCGGGCCCGCATCTCCCGGGAGAACGAGGTGAGGTGCAACTGGGAGTCGACCTGTGGACCGGTGACGAACGTGCCCTTGCCGTGCACGCGTTCCAGCGCGCCGGACTCGACCAGGTCGCTGATCGCCTGCCGGACGGTCACCCGGGAGACGTTCAGCTTGTCCACCAGGGCGCGTTCGGAGGGGATCGGGTCCCCGGGGTGCAGCTCGACATCGATCAGCCGTTCCAGTACCGATCGGACCTGGGCCCGCTTGGTCGCCACCATCGAATCTCGATCCTCCAGACCTGGGCGGGTCTCGGGGGTGCCCCGGGACGCCGCTCACTGCTATCGTGCGCAGCATACCTGTTAAGACCAGATAGGACCAGTGATCGTAGTGGTGTCTGTCCCCGCCCCGGAAACCCAGATGGCGCGCGAGATCGCCGAGCAGCCGGCCGCGCTGGCGGCCACGTTCGAGCACGTTCTGCCACTACGGCACGACATCACGCGACTGGCCGCGGGGCGCCGGCACGTGATCTTCGTGGCGCGCGGATCGTCCGACAACGCGGGTGTCTACGGCCGCTACCTGACCGAGATCCACGCCGGCCGGCAGGCCTCCCTGGCCGCCCCCTCGGTAGCCACCCTGTACGGCGCGAACCTCGACCTCTCGAACTCGCTGGTCGTCGCGATCAGCCAGTCCGGCGCGACCCAGGAGATCGTGGACACCGCCGAATGGGCCAAGCGCAACGGCGCCGCGATCGTCGGCATCACGAACGACGGCAACAGCCCGCTGGCGTCGACGGCCGACGTCGCGCTGATCACGCAAGCGGGCCAGGAGCTCGCCGTACCGGCGACCAAGACCTACACCACGCAGCTCGCGGCGATCACGGTCGCGGTCGACGCGCTGGCGCAGAAGCCAGGCACGCTGGACGGCGACATCGCCCGCGTTCCGGACGCCGCTTCGCAGATGCTCGAGGGTTCGGTCGAGGAGGCCGCGGAGCTCCTCGCGGGCGCGCACGACGTGCTGGCGAGCGGTCGCGGCCTGACGTTCGGTACGACGCTGGAGGTCGCTCTCAAGCTGGAAGAGACCTGCCTGCAGCCGGTCCGCGGTCTCTCGTACGCCGACCTGAAGCACGGACCGATCGCGGTCGTCGACGCGGACCTCGTCACCATCCTGGTCGCGGCCGGCGAGGGTCCGGCCCTGCCCGGTATGACAGAGCTGGCCGGCATCGTCCGGGAGAAGGGCAGCAAGATTCTCGGCATCGGCGGCGACCCCGCCTTCGCGAGCCGCTGCGACGTCAACCTGGCCGGCCCGGACCTGCCCGAAACCCTCGCTCCCCTCGCGCTCGTCATCCCCGCCCAACGAGCCATCGAGGCCCTCGCCCGCAAACTCGGCCTGAACCCCGACGCGCCGCGGGGCCTCCGCAAGGTCACCCAGACCGACTGATCCGGGTCGGAACCTGCGGTGTCGAAAGTCGCCAGTCAAAGTGCTCATTTGGTGAGCACTTTGACTGGAATCGTGGTGGTCATCAACCGGGAACACCGAGAGAGGACCACCGACATGTTGCGAGGATTCGCCACCGTCAGCTTCTACGCCGCCGACCTGCACGCCGCCCGGGAGTGGTACACGGAACTGCTCGGCATGGAGCCGTACTTCGCCGTACCGACTCCGGAGGACCCGGCGTACATCGAGTTCCGCTTCGGCGACTTCCAGTGCGAACTGGGGATCATCGACGCGAAGTACGCGACCCATCCGGTCGGCAACGGACCGGCGGGCGCGGTGATGCAGTGGCACGTCGACGACCTGGAGGGAGAACTCGAGCGTCTGCTGTCCCTGGGCGCAACTCTGCTCGAGCAGATCACCGACCGCGGCGACACCGGCTTCCGGACCGCGCTGGTGGTCGACCCCTTCGGCAACATCATCGGCATCATGAACAACCCCCACTACCTGGAAATCCTGGCCGAGCTGAAGGGCTGATCGAGAAGCGCCTTGACCTGGAGTGCACTCCAGGGGGAAGTCTGGAGGACGTGAACGATCAATCACCGGGCGAGGAAACCTGCGGGGTCGACGAACTCGTTCCGGACGTCGACGAACCGCTCACCGTCGGGCAAGTCGTGGCCCAGTCCGTTGGCGCAGGACGGACTCCAACGTCTCGGCAGCCCGCATTTCCCGGACGCCGGGGTAGAGCATTTCGACTACCTCAACGAGCATCGCGACCTGACGCTGGTGGCGTACAGTCCGCTGCTGGCCGGCTCGTACAGCCACCCCGAGCGTCCGTTTCCGGCCGAGCGCGGGTATGCGCATCCGACCGCCTAGTACGGCAGCCGGACTTCGTGATCGTCATGTCGGGATGGCCTGTCGGCGGTGGTAGTGGCTGGTGCGGGCGCGGTGTTGGTGTCGGCGTCTGCGGATCGACCAGCGCAGCTGGTGTCGCAGGTCGCGCATCGGCTGGTTGATGAAGGTGTTGAACAGGCGCTTGATTTCGTTGCAGGTCAACGCGATCAGCGAGTGTTCTTGTGGGACTGGGTTGTCGGCCTTCTCGGTCACGGCGACGACGGCCAAGAAGGCGTAGGCGAGCATCGCGAGGAGAGTCCAGCGTCGCCAGCTGGTCCAGCGGCGGACCTGGTGCTGATCGAGACCGGCGAGAGTCTTGCTGGCCTGGAAGCTCTCTTCGATGGTCCAGCGACGCCCGGCCACGCGCACGAGCTGGCGTAGTGGCATGGGCGCGGGTGCCCAGCACCGGTAGTAGGCCAGCTCACCGGTGGTGTTGTTGCGGCGGATCAGTAGCCACCACTGCCCCTCGACCTTGGCACGCTCGGGTTGGATGCTGATCCAGGCCCAGTCGTAGTAGCGCGGGCCCTTCGACCCGTTGCCGGCGGACAGTCGTTGCCATGCCTTGCATGGCAGGCTCGCGGCGAGTTCGTCGGCACGGAACTTGCCGGCGTCAGTGCGGACCTGGTGGTTGCAGGCGACCGCGAGCACGTAGCCGACGTCGCGGTCTTCCAAGGTCTCGCGCAATGTTGGGTCGGCGCCGTAGACCTCATCACCTGCCACCCAGCCCGCCTTCACGCCGGCGTCCAGGGCGCGGGTGATCATCTCGGCCGCCAGCGCCGGCTTCGTAGCGAACTCCACCTCGGCCGGAACACCGGCCTGGCTGCGCCGGTCGGCATCGTCGGCCCAGACCTGTGGCAGGTAGAGCTCGCGGTCGATCAACGCGTGACCCGACAAGCTGGCATAGGTGAGGTAGACCGCAACCTGGGCGTTCTCGATCCGGCCCGCGGTGCCGGTGTACTGGCGCTGAACACCGACGGTATGCGTGCCCTTCTTCACGTCGCCGGTCTCATCCACGACCAGCAGCGCGTCCAGGCTGCCGAGCCGATCGACGACGTAATCGCGCAGGTCGTCACGCATCCCGTCATCGTCCCATTTCGCCTTGCACAGCAAGTGTTGCAGCCCATCCGGCGACTCATGGCCGGCATGCTCGGCCAGCGTCCAGCAGTTCTTCACCGCCACATCCGACATCGACCCCCGCACCGCATCACCCGCCAGCCGCCGCGGCTCCACCCGCGCGAACCGGCCCGCGAACCGCGTCATCAACGCATCGAACTCCGCCCGCCATCGACCCGGGTCTATGCTGTGCCCCGCGGCCACCGCCACATCATCTGGTTTCCACACAACTCCGGATCATCGAGCGGTGGCCGCCCTCACTCACGCCGCCGCGCGGTCGCCTACTCGTGAGAGATGTCGTCGGTGTCTCAGCGCAGGAACGTGAGCACGCGCCCCGCGAACTCCTCCGGAATCAGGTCGATCGCGATGTGCTGCTGGCCGTCCATGACGGTGACCCGCGCATCCGGAAGGGCGGCGGCGACGGTCTCGTAGTCGGCCTGCATCGCGGGCGGGCTGTCGCCGCCGACCATGAGCAACACCGGCACCGTGATCTTCTTCGCCTCCTCGGGATCGAAGGTTCGCTCGGCATGCCCCCAGTCCTCACGGGTGATCGTGTGCGCCGCGGCGATGCGCGCCTGCCAGGCGGGCAGGGCGCGATACCGCTCGAACTCGTGGTCGGGCATTCGCACGATCTCGCGGAAGAACACCTCCAGCGCGCGCTCGGGCTCGCCCTCGGCCAGCAACGCGTCCATCCGCTCCTGAAGCTCCGGTGCGATGGCCAGCACGTCCGGGGCCGGGGCGGGCCAACCCTCGTACAGCACCAGCTTGCGAATGTTCGAGGTCAGCGTCGCCGCGCCGAACGCGCAGAACCCGCCGAAGGAGTGGCCGAGCAGGTCGACCGCCGAACCGGAGGTATCGGCCACGGCGTCCACCACGGCGGCGACGTCCTCGAACTCGCGCACCACGTCGTACTCGGCCGCGTCGCCGCTGCCACCTCGGCCGCGGCGGTCCATGGTGTGCACCGTGACGTGCGGCTCCAGGTACTTCAACACGGGCGCCCAGCGAGTGTGGTCGGCCGTCGTGCCGTGCACCAGCACGAGCGGAGGCCCGTCGCCGCTCGTCCAGTAGGCGATCTCGGTGCCGTCGCGGGACACCACTCGCGCGCTTGTAAGTTCCTCCGTGCGTGTCATGGCAACCACCCCTTCGTCCAGTGCTGCCACGCTCCCGCGGCGGCGCCTAGGCCCGCATCGGTAGACCTACCCATCCTTGTTCGCAAGCAGGTTGCTGCACCGCCGCGAACAGCGCAGCCGCCGCAGTGCCGGACACGGCGATCTTGGTGCAGATCTGCTGGATCAGATCACGAGACCGCCGCCGCGGCTCCACACACGCGAACCGATCCCTCATCCGGCCCATCAGGTCACGAAGTCCGGCTGCCGAACTAGATGCGTTTCGAGGTTTTGCGCCAGGTCGCGCAGGAGCTGGGGGCGACACCTAACCAGGTCGTGCTGGCGTGGATGCTGCACCAGGATCCGGCCGTCATCCCACTGTTCGGAGCCTCGTCCCTGGGTCAGCTCGATGAGGCACTGGGCGCGTCGAGCTCCGCCCCGACGCCGACGTGATGGACCGGCTCAACAACGGTTAGTGGTCACAGGTGGCCGCGGTGGGTCAGGGCGGTGGTGATCTGGGCGGCGGCCGCGCGGAGGTGCGGGAGAACCTCGGAGCAGAGGGACGTGGGGGTGGAGCGGGATGCGTGGGCGGAGACGTTGAGGGCGGCGATGGTCCGGCCGCGCGAGTTGTGGATAGGCGCCGCGATCGAGCGGAGACCCAGTTCGAGTTCCTGGTCGACCAGCGCGTAGCCGTCGGAGCGGGCGCGGACGATGACCTCGCGGAGCTCGTCAGGTGACGTCACGGTGTGGTCGGTCAGCGGTTCAGCCTTGACCGACGACAGGTACGTGGTCAGTTCGTCGTCAGGCAGGTCGGCGAGGAGGACGCGGCCCATCGAGGTCGCGTACGCCGGTAGCCGGGCACCCACCCCGAGGGCGACGGTCATGATCCGGCTGGTCGGGACGCGGGCGACGTACACGATGTCCGGTAGGTCGAGGGTCGCGATGGAGCAGGACTCGCGGGTCTTCGCGCTGAGCTCCTCCATGAACGGTCCGGCGAGCTCACCGAAGTCCAACGACGACAGGTAGGCCCAGCCGAGCGCCAGCACCCGCGGCGTCAGCGAGAACCGGCGGCCATCGCTGCGGACGTACCCGAGCTCCGAAAGCGTGAGCAGGATCCGCCGCGCCGTCGCGGGAGTGATGCCGACGTCACGGGCCACCTCGCTGAGCGTCAGCGCCGGCGCGTCCGCCGAGAACGCACGGATCACCGCGAGCCCGCGATCGAGCCCCTGCAGGAACGTGCCTGTGGACGCCCCACCGGCCATCGGCTAGCCTTTTCGTTGAAAGAAGAAGTTTTCGCTCAGCGAAATCCTAGCGGAGCAGCGCATGCCAAGTCCAGTTCCCCTCGGCGAAGCGATCGCGGCGCACGTGCACGACGGCGACACCGTGGCGCTCGAAGGCTTCACTCACCTGATCCCGTTCGCCGCCGCCCACGAGATCGCCCGGCAAGGTCGCCGGCATCTGACCCTCGTCCGGATGACCCCCGACCTCGTCTACGACCAGCTGATCGGGCTGGGTGTCGCGGACGAGTTGGTGTTCTCGTACGGTGGCAATCCGGGCGTCGGCTCACTCCACCGGCTCCGGGACGCGGTGGAGAACCATTGGCCACACCGCCTCGTCGTCCACGAGCACAGCCATGCCGGGCTCGCCAACGCGTACGTCGCCGGTGCCGCTCGACTGCCGTTCGCCGTACTGCGGGGATATCGCGGGACGGATCTCGAAGAGCAGGAGGCCATCATCAGCCGGGTCACCTGCCCGTTCACGGGTGAGGAGCTGGCCGCGGTGAAGGCGGTGAACCCGGATGTGGCCGTGATCCACGCTCAGCTGACGGATCGCGAGGGCAACGTCATGCTCTGGGGGATCACCGGCGTGCAGCGGGAGGCGCTGCTGGCGGCGAAGCGGGCGATTGTCACGGTCGAAGAGGTCGTGGACGAGTTCCCCGAGCGGACCGGCGCGGTCGTGCTGCCGAACTGGGTGCTGTCGGCGGTGTGCGTCGTACCGGGTGGGGCGTGGCCGTCGTACGCGGCTGGGTACTCCGTGCGCGACAACGACTTCTACAAGCAGTGGGACACGGTGTCGCGAGATCGCTCCAAGTTCCTGGAATGGGCCCGCGAGAACGGGCTTCCGGCCGTGCAGGAGGTGAGCGCCAATGCCTGAGACCTGGGACAGCGCGGACATGATGAACGTCGCGGCGGCACGGGAACTGCATGACGGCGACGTGTGCTTGGTGGGCGTGGGACCGCCCAACCTGGCGGCGAACCTGGCGCGACGAACGCATGCGCCCGGCTGCCGGCTCGTCTACGAATCCGGTGCGATCGACGCGAAGCCACGCAGGCTGCCGCTGTCGATCGGGGACGACGATCTGGCCGCAACCGCGACCGCGGTGGTGTCGGTGCCGGAGATGTTCAACTACTGGGTCGGTGCAGGCCGGATCGATGTCGGGTTCCTCGGGGCCGCGCAGATCGATCGGTACGGGAACATCAACACGACCGTGATCGGCGATCACAGCGATCCCAAGACCCGCCTGCCAGGTGCGGGCGGCGCACCGGAGATCGCGGCCGCGGCCGGTCGGGTGATCGTTATCGTGAAGCAGTCACCGCGCACCTTCGTCGAGCAGGTCGACTTCGTCACGTCCGTCGGGTACGGCCCGACCGGCCGCGAGCGCGAGGCCCGCGGCGCCGGTCCGACCCTCGTCATCACCGACCACGGCGTACTCGAGCCAGACCCGGAGACCAACGAGCTGACCCTGACCAGACTGCATCCGGGTGTGACCGTCGAGCAGGCCCGGCAGGCCACGGGGTGGAAGCTGAAGGTCGCCGACACTCTCGAGCAGGTAGCAGAGCCGACCGAGGTCGAGCTCGCCGCCCTGCACCGACTGCGCAACCGGGAGCCGGCCGATGCCTGAGTTCGTTCACACGTTCCTGCCCGGCCGGGTCGTGTTCGGGGCAGGCAGCCTCGACCAGGTGGCAGCGGAAGCGGAGCTTCTCGGGGTACGACGAGTGTTGCTGATAGCAACCAACTCGGTCCGGGACGCGGCGGATGTGGTCGAGGTCGAGCTCAAGGATCGATTCGCCGGCCGGATCGACGGCGTCACACAGCACGTGCCGACCGAGGTCGCGGCTGCAGCACGCGCCAAGGCGCAGGAGACCAGCGCCGACGGCCTGGTGGCGATCGGCGGTGGATCCGCGATCGGGCTGGCGAAGGCAGTCGCGTTGACGAGTGGGCTTCCGATCATCGCCGTACCGACGACGTATGCGGGATCGGAGATGACACCGGTCTGGGGTGAGACGGCAGGCGGCAGCAAGTCGACGGGCACGGATCCGAACGTGCTGCCGAGGACGGTGGTCTACGACCCCGTGCTCAGCCAGCACCTCCCGATGAAGGTCACGGCGGCCAGTGTCGCCAACGCGATCGCCCATTGTGTAGAAGCGGTCTGGACCCCGAAGGCCGATCCGATCACCGAGACGACGGCGGTCGAAGGCGCACGGGCGCTCGCCACCGGACTGCGCCAAGTCCTCCAAGCCCCCACCGACTTGGATGCCCGGAGCAACCTTCTGTACGGCGCCTGCCTCGGCGGATCGGCCCTGGCCACTGCCGGGACAGACCTGCACCACAAGATCTGTCACCTGCTCGGCGGCACCTACAACCTCCCCCACGCGGAGACCCACGCCGCCGTACTCCCCCAGGTGACCCGGATCAAGGCACCCGCCGTACCGCAGGCCAAAGCCCGCCTGGAGGACGCGCTCCAGACCGACGACCTGGCGACCGGCCTGTACGACTTGTTCACCGAGGCCGGCATCCCGACCAATCTGAAGGATCTCGGCCTCACCCAGGAGCAGGCGCACGAAGCGGCCCGACCCTTCGACGCCGACGAGATCCTCGCCCGTGCCTGGGCCGGCACCAGGCCCGAAGGAGCGAACCGATGAGACCCGCCTACATCCTGGACGCGGTCCGGACCCCGGTCGGCAAGCTGGGCGGCGCATTGGCCTCCGCCCGTCCCGACGATCTCGCCGCCGCAACGCTCAAGGAACTCGCAAGCCGCACCAACGTCGATCCGGCAGAGCTCGACGACGTCTTCCTCGGCAACGCGAACGGCGCCGGCGAGGAGAACCGCGACGTCGCGAGGATGGCCGCACTGCTCGCCGGTTTCCCCACCAGCGTCCCCGGTACGACGGTCAATCGCCTCTGCGGATCCGGACTCGAAGCCGCGATCCAGGCGGCCCGGGCGATCGAGACGGACGACGCCGACCTGGTCATCGCCGGCGGTGTGGAGTCGATGAGCCGGGCACCGTGGGTGCTGCCGAAACCGGATCGCGCCTTCCCGCACGGCAGCCTGACCGCGGAGTCGACGTCACTGGGCTGGCGGCTGGTCAACCCGAAGATGCCGAAGGACTGGACGATCTCCCTCGGTGAGGCAACCGAGCGCCTGGCCGAGCTCCACAACATCACGCGGGAGGCCCAGGACCTGTTCGCACTCGAGAGCCACGAGAAGGCGGCGAAGGCCTGGGCGGCCGGCACGTTCGACGCAGAGCTCGTGCCTTGGGACCGTCTCGAGGTCGCGGGACCGCCGCTCACCAGGGACGAGTCGATCCGCGACGGCGGCACGCCCGCAACGATGGCACGACTCAAGCCGGCCTTCAGACCGGACGGCACCGTCACCGCAGGCAACGCGTCCACGCTGAATGACGGTGCATCCGCCGTACTGATCGGGTCAGCGGAGGCGGCCAACCTCCTGAACCTCACACCGATGGCGCGGATTGTCAGCCGGGCGGTTCATGCGGTGGATCCGCAGTACTTCGGCATCGGGCCGGTCGAGGCGTCACGAAAGGCTCTCGCCAAAGCCGGTATCGGCTGGGACGACCTGACTCTGGTCGAGCTCAACGAGGCGTACGCCGCCCAGAGCTTGGCGTGTCTCGGTCAGTGGCCGGAGCTCGACCGCGACAAGGTGAACGTGAACGGTGGAGCGATCGCCCTCGGACATCCGCTCGGCAGTTCCGGCACCCGCATTCTCACCACTCTCGTCCACGAGCTGAGGCGGCGCGGCGGTGGCTTCGGGCTGGCGACGCTCTGCATCGGCGTCGGCCAGGGCCTGGCGATGGTGATCGAGGCATAAGGAGCAACTGATGGACCTGCAGGGAGACGAACTCACCCAGGCCGTGGTGGCCAGTTTCGACACCAGCACGGATCCGCGCACCAAGACCCTCATGACCGCACTGGTTCGTCATCTGCACGCCTTCGCGCGCGAGGTGAACCTGACCGAGGACGAGTACTTCACCGCGATCGACTTCCTCACCCGGACCGGGCAGATCTCGACCGGGACCAGACAGGAGTTCGTGCTGCTGGCCGACGTACTCGGGCTGTCGATGCTCACCGTCGGCCTCGGCAACCCGAAACCGCCGGGCGCCACCGAGTCGACCGTCTTCGGGCCGTTCTTCGTCGAAGGATCTCCCGAGATCCAGCTGTACGGCGACATCGCGAACGGCGCGCCCGGACAGCCCTGCCTGGTGACAGGGCGGGTCCTGAACACCGAAGGCGAGCCGATCGCCGGAGCACTGGTCGAGACCTGGCAGGCCGACGACGAAGGTTTCTACGACGTCCAGAAGGATCTCGACGGACCGCAGAACCGCGGCCACCTGACGACCGATGCCGAGGGCAACTACGCGTTCTGGGCGGTGAAGCCGGTGGCCTATCCGATCCCGGACGACGGCCCGGTCGGTGAGCTGCTCCGAGCCGGCGGTCGGGGCTCGATGCGGCCGGCCCACGTGCATTTCATGGTCACCGCACCCGGGTACGCCCGGCTGATCACCCACGTGTTCGCGGCCGGCGACGAGCACCTCGCGGACGACGCGGTCTTCGGCGTCAAGGACTCCCTGATCGCCGACTTCACCGAGCACCCGGCCGGCACCCCTGCCGCCGACGGCACGACACCTGACCAGCCGTATTACACCGTCCACTACGACTTGGTGCTCGCCACGACCGACCAGATCCAGTGATCACCACGCTGCTAGGCCGCTGAGGACTGGTGTGCCTCCCTCAGGATCCGGTCCAGGATCGCCGAGATTTCGGCGGTCTCGGCGTCCAGCAGGGTGATCAGCGCGACCCGGGAGGTTTCCGTGCGCGCCTCCAGAGCCGCCGCGCTCAAGGCGCGCACGGTCCCCAGCTCGTAGATCAACTCGTCCCACAGAGAACTCATCAACTACCCCCTTTCCCGTCACAAACCCAGTACGACATGCACGATGCACGCCGCCCCGCCCGAGTTGGGGCTGACTTTGGTCGAGAAGCCTCACTTACATCTCAACAACGCGGGAGCAGCCGAAGAGGTTACGGACCTGTCAGCAATCTCCAGTTGTGCGCCGGCACGTCGACGCCCTGGAGCTGCTGAGCATCATCCGAAATGTTCAGCAGCAGGACCAGCTCCGAATCACCCCCGGTCGACCGGAGGACGACCGTCTCGTTGGTCAGGTCCTCGACCTTCGTCCGGGCCCGGGTGAGCCAGGCGTTCCGCCGCCGTACACCGATCAACTCCTGATGCAGCCGGTACGTCGGCCGGCCGGACGACGCCAGCCCGTCCGGCGTCTCCGGGAACTCCGGCCGGATCGCGTCGTCTCCACCGACCCGGTCCTCTTTCACGCCCTGGAACGCCTGCTCATCGCCGGAGTAGATGCTCGGCACGCCGCCGACCATGAACAGGATCGCCAGCGCGTGACCGAGATGCCGCTCGTCCTTCAGTTGAGTCGCGATCCGGGTCACATCGTGGTTGCCGACGAACGTCTGCGGCACGAACGTGTCCAGCAGCGCGTCATGCCGGCCGAGGGCGTAGGCGAGCTCGAAGAAGTTGCCGTCGTTCAGTGAGCTCCAGATCGCTTTCCACAGCTCGTACTGCGTGACGGAGTCGAGCCCGCTCTCGGCGACGTACCCCGCATAGTCACCGTGAATGACCTCGCCGAAGAACCAGGCCTCAGGGAACTGCTCGCGTGGCAGCACAGCCCGCCAGAACTCCGGCGGTACGGCGTACGCCACATCGAGCCGCCACGCGTCGACCCCACGATCCAGCCAATGACACAGCACATCCCGGACGTACTGCGCCACCGCCGGCTCACTGTGATCCAGCAACACCAGTTGGTCGTGTCCTTCGAACGTGTCGAGCGAACCGTCGTCGCGACGGCGGAACCACTCCGGCGGCGCGTCGAACGACCGGGCGACATGGTTGAACACCCCGTCGAGCGCGATCCGTAACCCGCGCTGCTTCGCTTGTGCGACGAGCCGGTCGAAGTCCTCGAGATCCCCGAGCCGCGGGTCGATGCGGAAGTGGTCCACGGTGTCGTAACCATGCGTCTCCGAGGCGAACACCGGGCCAAGTAGTAGCCCTGAGCAACCAAGTTCGACCGCGTAGTCCAGCCAGTTCTCCAGCCGGCCGAGTCGATGCACGAGCGCCGTACCCGAAGCACCGGTGAAGCCGAGCGGATACACCTGCCACCAGATCGCGTGATCAGCCCACATGACTAGGGCTTCTGACCGAAGGTGTGGCGGCGGATCCAGGCGTGCAGGGCGATCGCGGCCGCGGCGCTGGCGTTGATCGAGCGGGTGGAGCCGAACTGGGCGATGGACAGCACGTCGGTGCAGATCGCGTGCGCGTGGGCGGTCAGGCCCGGTCCCTCCTGACCGAACAGCAGGACGCAGGCCGCGGGCAGTTCGTACGTCTCCAGCGGGACCGAGCCGGGCAGATTGTCGATCCCGATCACGGGCAGTCCGTGCTCGGCGGCGTACGACGCCAAGTCCTCGAGGCGCGGGTGGTGGCGGACGTGCTGGTAACGGTCGGTGACCATCGCACCACGGCGGTTCCACTTCCGGTTGCCGACGATGTGGACCTCGGCGGCGAGGAACGCGTTCGCAGTCCGGACGACCGAGCCGATGTTCAGGTCGTGCTGCCAGTTCTCGATCGCGACGTGGAACGGGTTCCGCTGCTCGTCCAGGTCGGCGACGATCGCCTCGAGCCTCCAGTACCGGTACTTGTCGACCACGTTCCGTCGATCACCGTGCGCGAGCAGTTCCGGGTCCAGCCGCGGATCGTCCGGCCACTCGCCCTGCCACGGACCCACGCCGACCTCGTTCGGACCGACCATGTCGGCACCGATCAGGTCCCGTTTCTCCTCGCTGCTCAGCTCACGCACAGGTTGGGACGCTACCCTGTCCGCGTGCTCTCTCTTGTCGCGATGCTGATGCCGAACTGGATGGACCCCGAATACCTGCTGACCTGGCTGGGTGACTGGGCCCTCTGGGGTACGGCCGCGGTCGTGTTCATCGAGTGCGGGCTGCTGTTCCCGATCCTGCCCGGCGACTCGCTGCTGTTCGCCGTCGGCCTGTTCATCGCGCACGGCACGATCGACGTACCGCTGTGGCTGGCCTGCGTGATCCTGACCGTCGCGGCGTTCCTCGGCAACGTGTCCGGCTACTACATCGGCCGGGTGCTCGGGACCACGCTGTTCACCAACCCGAACGCGCGGTTCCTGAAACCGAAGTACATCGAGGAGACGCACGCGTTCTTCGAGAAGTACGGCCCGCGGGCGCTGGTGCTTGCCCGGTTCGTCCCGATCGTCCGCACCTTCATCACGATCGTGGCCGGCGCGGGCAAGATGGACCCGAAGAAGTTCTTCGTCTGGACCGGCGTCGGCGCGGTCCTGTGGGCCACCGGCCTGACCCTGCTCGGCCACGCCCTCGGCCAGGTGAAGTTCATCCATGAGCACCTCGAGTCGGCCATCCTGCTCATCGTGCTCATCTCGGTGGTGCCGATGTTCGTCGAGTGGTTCCTGGCCAAGCGCCGCAACCGCGCCGCCGCCCTCGCCACCCCGGCCGACACCGCCGAAGCGGACGCCCCGGCCGCCCCGAAGCACGCGGCCACCACGAATCACCTCAACGACTGACCTCGCGAGGGCTACTGGCCGAAGGGGAAGTGGGGGTTGGACCAGACCCAGTCGGTGGTGAGGTCGCTGAGGGGGGCTACTTCTACCGGGCCGCGGAGGAGCGGGCCGACCACCTGACCGGAGCCGAGTGAACAGGCCACCCGGATCCGGTCTGCCGCCTGGTACCAGACCAGCGCCCCCCGTGGCGCCGCCCCCTCCTGCAACAGGGCGTGATGGTCGAGCCAACGCACCGCGTCGGCCGGATCGTGCCAGCCGCTGTCCTGGGCATAGCCGAAGGCCATCCGCTGGAACTTCAGCGGCCATTCCTGCCAGGCCGTCGATCCCACCCGTTCCAGTTGCCAGTTCAGCGCCGCCTCGGTATCGCGCGGGTTCGCCACCCGCGCCGCGATCCGGCGCTCCACAACAACCTCCCCCCAGGCCATTAGCGTTTCTCTCCCCGTTTCCCCCGAAACCGCCAGGCCTGTTGCCGTGGCAGGACAAATCTTGTCCGACCGGAATACACCCGCCGTACATTCACAACCGGGACAGAATCAGCCTGCTGCTGTCGTGGTGTCGAAGGCGGCGAGTTCGCGGCGGCACTCGGCCGCGCGGACGTCGTTCCCGGCCTGCTGCCAGACTCGCGCGGCCCGGTCGAGGGTACGGCGGGCCGAGTCGAGGTTCCCGGTCGACAGGTAGAGCTGCCCGAGGTGCTGCGCGGCCTGACCCTCGACGCTGCGGTCGCCGAGCCGGTGGCCGATGTCGATCGAGTCGATCAGCATCTTCCGCGCCGCGGCCACCTCGCCGCGCTCCGCCAGCGCCTGTCCGAGGTCGGCCCGCGTGTACGCCGCACAGTGGTCGTCGCCGATGCCGTTGAAGATCGCCAGGGCCTTCCGCAACTGCCGGACGGCCTGGTCGTAGCGCCCTTGGTGGGCCCGGAGCGCCGCGATCCGGCGCCGTACCTTGGCCTCGCGGTGGCTGTCCACCCGCCGTACGGCGAGCAGGAAAGCCTCGGCCAGATAGCGGCCGGCGGTCACCGTGTCGTTGCGGGCCAGCCAGACGTTCGAGATCGCGGTCCGGGCCAGTGCTTCCGCGTTCGCGTTGCCGACCTCGACGAACGCCTCGACGGCCTTCTCGTACTGCTTCAGTCCTTCGTCCGGCCGGCCGCGTTCGCGCAGCCAGGTCCCGAGACCGACCGCCGCGATGCCCTCGCCAAGCCGCTCCCCGACCTCAGCCGACAGGTGCGCCGCCGCGTCCAGATGGCGCCAGGCCGCGTCCCAGTCGTCCTGGTACAACGCGAGCTGGCCGAGGTTCCGGTGCATGATCGCCTCGCCACGCCGGTCGCCGCAGGCCATCGCACTGAGCAGACCCTGCTGGTGCGAGCTGTTCCAGTCGTCGAAACCGGCCCGCATGTCCAGGTACGGCGCCCACGCGGAGGCGATCCGCCAGGCCTGGTCGTGCAACCCGTTCTGCGCGGCCGCCCGGATCGCGGGCACGAACGTACTGCGCTCACTGTCGAACCACGCGATCGCGTCGGTCTCGGTGAACGGCGCCGGATCGGGCTCGGTCAGCGGCCCGGTGTGCTCCATCACGCCGAAGTACTCGAAGGCGAGCGCGGCGTTGGCCCGGCGCATCTTGTTCAGGATCGCGTCCAGCACGGTGGTCACGTCCCGGACCGCCTGCGCCTTCTGCTCCTCGTCGCCGACCCCGAGCGCATGCAGCCGCAGCAGGTCGTGGACCCGGTAGCGCGCCGTACCGCGGTGGTCGACCGAGCTGATCCGGACCAGGTTGGCCTCGATCAGGCTGTCCAGACTGCGCCGTACGGCGGCCGGCGACGCGACCGCCTCGAGCGCACGAGCCGAGAACACCCCGACCGCGAAGTGGCCGATCAACCGGTAGAGCCGGGCCTCCTCCGGGCTGAGCGAGTCATAGCTGAGATCGGCACTCTTGCGTACGGCGAGCTCGCCGATGCTCAGCTCGTCCAGCCGCGAGGTCTCGTCGCGCAATCGCCGGGCCAGCTCACGGGGACTCAGGTCCGGCCGCTGGGCCAGCCGGCTGCCGACGATCCTGATCGCGAGCGGCAGGTTCCCACAGGCAGCCAGGATCTCCTGGGCCTCACGCGAGGCGGGGTCGACGCCCGCCACCTGCTTGAGGAGTGCGGCGGCCTCGGCATCACCGAAGGTGTCCAACGGCAGGCTGTCGGCCCCGCCGAGATCCATCAACCGGTTGCGGCTGGTGACGACGACCGCGGACGCGCCCGTACCTGGCATCAGCGGCGTCACCTGGCTCGCCGTGGCCACGTCGTCCAGGAGGATCAGCACCCGGCGGCTGGCCAGCTCGGACCGCAGCATCGCCGACCGCCGCTCAGGGTCGGTGGGGATCGCGTAGTCAGGCAGGTTGAGGCTGAGCAGCAGATCGGTGAGTGCCGCGGCCGGATCCCGGGGCTGCGTCGCGCCGTGCATGTCCAGATAGATCTGACCGTCCGGGAACGACTCCCTGACCAGATGCCCCAACCGGACCGCGAGCGACGTCTTCCCGGTGCCAGGCGCGCCCGAGATGACCGCGATCGGCGGACGGACCGGGTCGCGGCCGCAGACGAGGTCTCGCAGTTGCTCGAGGTGTTCCTGCCGACCGCTGAAGTCGGCCAGGTCCAGCGGTAGCTGGCTCGGCGGACGCAGGGGGTCCGTCAGCTCCGGCGCTGCCATCGGGCCTGGCGGTACGACGTCCGGCGCTTTGCGTTCCGTCGTACGCGCGGCTGGGATGCCCGGGTTCGGCCAGTTGGCTGAGCGGCCGTTCTCGGCGCGGGCACCGGCCGCCTCGAGCTCGGGGCCGGGCTTGATGTCGAGCTCGTCGGCGAGGGTCTGCACTGCCCTGGCGTACGCGGCCCGGGCTTCACCGACCCGTCCGGCGGCCAGGAGCGCGTCGACCAGTCGCCGCCAGAGCTGCTCGTCGTACGGGTCCTCGGTGAGGCGTGCACTGAGCAGGACCGCCGCACCACTCGCGTCTCCGTGCTCCAGCCGGAGGTCCAGGAGTACGTCGACCAGACCGCGGTGCTGGGCTTCCAGCCGGGCGAGAGAGCCCTCCCACGCGGCCGGGATCGGGAGGTCCTCCAGCGGGCGGCCACGCCAGAGCGAGTAGGCCCGGGATAGCACCTGCATCGCCTGGCGGCCGTCACCGGCGTCGCGGAGGTGACCGCCTTCCGCGAGCAGGGACTCGAACAGGCTGGCGTCGAGCTCGTCGACCCCGACCTCGATGCTGTAGCCGGCGGCCGACGTGTCGATCGGCGCCGGCAGCCCGGCCTCCTGCAGGACGCCGCGGAGGGCCCGGACGTAGGTGCGGATGTTTGCCGTCGCGGAGCGGGGCGGATTGTTCTCCCAGAGGGCGTCCGCGATCAGATCGGTCGAGACGAACCGGTTCGGGTGCAGCAGCAGGGTCGCCAGCAGCTGACGCGGTTTGGCGGCCCGGAGCGGCTGGCCCTGGACGTGGACGAGGCGCAGTGGTCCGAGGATTGCGTACCTCAGACTGTCCACTCGCCTGCCCTCCACTCTCGAACCGACCTATCGTGGCATCCCGCTGTACCCACCCGGAAGCCCGATGTACGCCGGATGTATCTCACTGCGGCACTGTTGACACCGGTACCGGGGGGAGGGCAGGTCCGGGCGTGGCGACTGACCGCCGTCGCACCCGGGCCTGGCACTGGAGGGAGTTCGGGGTCGGGGGGCCCGAGCCACGGGAATCCGGTGCCCTATTGGCCACCGGTGAACGGCGGCTGTCCGTCCTGCGGGCTGGGGGAACTCGCAGGCGGGCCGCCCACCGGTGGCTGGCCCTGGTACGGCGGCTGGCCCTGGTACTGACCCGGCTGGCCCTGGTACGGCGCCTGGCCCGGCTGCTGCTGGTAGCCCGGGAACTGCGGCTGGGCCTGATAGTTGCCCTGGTCACCCGGAATCTGCGGGTGGATCTGCCCCGACGAGTGCGGCCCGGCCTGCATCTGCGGCGGCGCCTGCTCACCGGCGACCGAGCCGATGGTGCCGAACGAGACCTGCGGGACCGAGCGCACCTGCTCGTCGTTGACCTCGAAGTAGCCGGCCTTCTCGAACTTGAACCCGTTCGCGATCAGGTTCGACGGGAACGCCTCGACCCGGGTGTTGTAGTCGCCCACGTTGGCGTTGAAGAACCGCCGGCCGGCCGCGATCCGGTCCTCGGTGTCGGTCAGCTCACGCTGCAGGTTGAGGAAGTTCTGGTTCGACTGCAGCTGCGGGTACGCCTCGACCGAGATCATCATCTGACGCAGCGCACCGGACAGCTCGCTCTCCGCTGCCGCCCGCTGCTCGGGCGGCGCGCTCTGCACGTTGACCGCCTGGGTCCGCAGCCGGGCGACCTCCTCGAACACGTGCCGCTCGTGCGCGGCGTACGCCCGGACGGTCTCGACCAGGTTCGGGATCAGGTCGTAGCGACGGTGCAGCTCCACGTCGATCTGGCGCCAGGACTCCTGGATCAGGTTCCGCTGCTTGACGAACCGGTTGTACGACACGATCAGCGCGATTCCCACAATCACGACGACCGCGACGACCGCGATGATGACGAAACTCAGCATTCCCCTGCTCCCGAGTGTTGGCGATGCTCAGGAGCGACTCTACGGGCCCTCGGGTCCTAGTAGTTCTGCGGCGGCTGCTGCGCCTGCTGCTGTGGCTGCTGCCGCGGGTCGACGCCGGCGTAGTCGCGCCAGACGTACGGCGGGACCTGCTCGACCACGTGTTGCAGCAGGGTCAGCCGGTTCATCACCTCGGCCGGGTTGTGCGCGCCCTTGTCCCAGCCGACCAGCGAGTTGCCCTCGATCCGCCAGCCGATCTCGCCCCGGGTCAGCAGCAGTTCCATCATCCGGGGCGTCACCACCGCGTGCCCGAACCGCTCGTCGTCCGCCTTCACCCGGAACTTCCGGTTGAACTGGTCGCTCTCGAACTGGATGTCGCGGAAGCCGAACGCGTTCGCCACCGCCCCGCCGAAGATCCCCTCGTGGGTGACCTCCAGGTGCGGCAGCGCCCCGGGCAGTTGCAGGACGACGACGCCGAACTTGTGCGTGGTCGTCGTACGACGGCCCTTCGAGTCGGTCGAGTGCGTCTGGTAGCTGTAGTCGAAGGCAACCATCTGGTGACCGTTGAACGCACCCGACAGCACGTTCACCGCCCGGCGGTTGTCACCGGTCTGGAACGGCGTACCACTCCACTGCCCGGCCAGCGAGTACCTGGCCTGCTCGTACGTCCAGCCGTTCTGGGCCGCGAAGCCGGCGAACATCTCCCGCCGCTTCTTCTGGGCCATGTAGTTGAAGTAGAAGATCCCGACGCCGACAACGATCGCGATCGGGATCATCACCGCGGGATTGAGATCCATCAGCCAAGCTCCAGGTCCTCGAGACCGAACACGGCCCGGTACTCCAAGCCCTCCGACTCCACCTTCTCCTTGGCGCCGGTCGCCCGATCCACGATCACCGCGACCGCGACCACCTCGGCCCCGGCCTCGCGGAGTGCCTCGACCGCGGTCAACACCGAGCCGCCGGTGGTGGAGGTGTCCTCGACCGCGAGCACGCGGCGGCCCTTCACGTCCGGCCCCTCGATCCGCCGCTGCAGACCGTGCGTCTTCTCGGCCTTGCGTACGACGAACGCGTCGAGCGTGCGGCCCTGTTGCGCGGCCGCGTGCAGCATCGACATCGCGACCGGATCCGCACCGAGAGTCAGTCCGCCGACCGCGTCGTACTCGAGATCCTTGGTCAGCTCGAGCATTGCGGGGCCGATCAGCGGAGCCGCCGCGGCGTCCAGCGTGATCCGGCGGAGGTCGACGTAGTAGTCGGCTTCCTTCCCCGACGCCAGCGTCACCCGGCCGTGCACGATGGCCTTGGATTTCACCTGCTCCAGCAGACCGTCCCGATCAAAGCTCATGGAGCACAAGCCTAGATCACGCGGCGTTCACGCCTTCTTGCTGACCTTGACCAAGTGGCCGAAAGCCACTGACCTGTCCGGGGAGCGGAACAGGTCCTGGCAGGTAGTGAGGGTGATGATCGACTTCGTCGGGGTCTCCTGGGTTTTGCCGGGGACGGGTTCCAGCACCCAGTTGTCGGTCGGCTTCACGGTCAGGTCGCGGGGAGACCCGTCCAGCTCGTAGGTGTAGACGGCGTCGCCCGTCTCGACGATGACCTGGTCGCCCTTGCGCAGCTCCAGCAGCTTGCGGAACGGCGAACCGTGCGTGACCCGGTGCCCGGCGATCGCGAAGTTCCCCGGCCGGCCCGGCATTTGGGTCTGCGGATAGTGCCCGATCCCGCGGGCCAGATCGTCCTTGCCGACCCCTTCCAGGACAGGTTTCTCCCAGTCCTTGCCGAACTTCGGGATCCGCAGCAGCACGATCGGCGTACCGGTCGAGGGCGCGGTCTCGGCCGGAACCGGCTTCTTCCACTGCTCGCGCAGCGCGTCCTCCGCCTCGCCCATCTTCTGGTTGGAGGTGATCCCGGTACCGAAGTACTGCCACCCGACCCACCCGAGCAGCCCGACCCCCGCCACCAGCAGGACGATCCCCAGCCCCCGCGCTACTCCTCGCATGCGGATCAGTATGCAGATGATCTGCAAAGGCTGTGTACGACGTGTCGATGGACGCCGGTGGTTGCCCGGGACGACGATGTGGACGATCGTCGAAGGTGGAGGTGTGCCGTGAAGGCACTCGTGAAGGCCGAGGCCAAGCCCGGCCTGTGGTTGCAGGACGTCCCGGAGCCGAAGATCGAGGCCGACGAGGTTCTGATCAAGGTGCTCCGCACGGGGTTGTGCGGCACCGATCTGCACATCCAGAGCTGGGACCACTGGGCGCAGAAGAACGTGCCGGTGCCAATGGTGACCGGGCACGAGTTCTGCGGTGAGGTGGTCGAGATCGGCGTCGGTGTCCGCGACATCGCGGTCGGTGACCTGGTCAGCGGCGAGGGTCACCTTGTCTGCGGCCGCTGCCGCAACTGCCGGGCCGGCCGCCGGCACCTGTGCATCAAGACCCGCGGACTCGGAGTCCACGTACCGGGCGCATTCGCCGAGTACGTCGCCCTGCCCTCGAGCAACGCGTGGGTGCACAAGGACCCGGTCGACCTGGATGTCGCCGCGATCTTCGATCCGTTCGGCAACGCCGTACACACCGCACTGTCGTTCCCGCTGGTCGGCGAGGACGTGCTGATCACCGGCGCCGGGCCGATCGGCGTGATGGCGGCGGCGGTCGCGCTGCACGCCGGCGCGCGGAACGTGGTGATCACCGACCTGTCGGAGTACCGGCTGGATCTGGCCCGCAAGATCGGCGTCACCCGCGCGGTGAACGTGGGCTCGGAGAGCATCGCGGAGGCGCAGCAGAGCCTCGGCATGCGCGAGGGGTTCGACGTCGGGATGGAGATGTCCGGGCAGCCGGCCGCGCTGCGGGACATGCTCGCGAACATGACCCACGGCGGCCGGATCGCGATGCTCGGGCTGCCGTCGGACGAGATCGCGATCGACTGGAGCACGGTGGTGCTCAACATGCTGACGATCAAGGGCATCTACGGCCGGGAGATGTTCGAGACCTGGTACTCGATGTCGGTGATGCTGGAACGCGGACTGGACCTGACCCCGGTGATCACCCACCGGTTCGGGTACGGCGATTTCGAGCGCGCCTTCGACGTGGCCCGGCAGGGGCAGTGCGGCAAGGTGATCATGGACTGGACGACGGAATCCCTGGAGGAGAAGCACTGATGTTCGGGCGGATGCGGGACGACCTGACGGCGACCATCGGCGAGATCAGGGGCGCCGGGCTGTACAAGTCCGAGCGGGTGATCACCTCACCGCAGCAGGCGCTGATCTCCGTTGCTTCAGGCAAGGAGGTGCTCAACTTCTGCGCCAACAACTACCTCGGTCTGGCCGACCACCCAGCGGTGATCGCAGCTGCGCGGGACGCACTCGACCAGTGGGGCTTCGGGATGGCGTCCGTCCGCTTCATCTGCGGGACCCAGCAGATCCACAAGGACCTGGAAGGTGCCTTGAGCAACTTCCTCGGCGCCGAGGACACCATCCTCTACAGCTCCTGCTTCGACGCGAACGGCGGCCTGTTCGAGACCCTGCTCGGCGCCGAGGACGCGGTCATCTCCGACGAGCTCAACCACGCGAGCATCATCGACGGCATCCGGCTGTCCAAGGCCCGTCGCTTCCGCTACAAGAACCGCGACATGGCCGACCTCGAGGCCCAACTCAAGGACGCCGCCGACGCCCGCTACCGGCTGATCGCCACCGACGGCGTCTTCTCGATGGACGGGTACGTCGCCCCACTCGACGAGATCTGCGACCTGGCCGACCGGTACGACGCCCTGGTCATGGTCGACGACTCCCACGCGGTCGGCTTCGTCGGCCCGGACGGAGCCGGCACCCCGTCGCTGTTCGGCGTGAAGGACCGGGTCGACGTACTCACCGGAACCCTCGGCAAGGCCCTCGGCGGCGCCTCCGGCGGCTACGTCTCGGGCCGCCGCGAGATCGTCGAACTGCTCCGGCAGCGCTCCCGCCCGTACCTCTTCTCGAACTCCCTGGCCCCGTCCGTCACCGCCGCGTCCCTGAAGGCGCTGGAGCTGATCGGCGGGTCGAGCGACCTGCGCGACAAGCTCAAGGCCAACACCACCCTCTTCCGCACCAAGATGACCGAGGCCGGCTTCGACGTCCTCCCCGGCGACCACCCCATCTCCCCCGTCATGATCGGCGACGCCGCCGAAGCCGGCCGCCTGGCCGACAAACTCCTCGACCTCGGCGTCTACGTCATCGGCTTCTCCTACCCGGTCGTCCCCCACGGCAAGGCCCGAATCCGAGTCCAACTCTCCGCCGCCCACTCCACCGACGACGTAGAACGCGCCATCGCCGCCTTCATAGAAGCCCGAGCCGCCCTCAGCTGACCTCTCAGGATTGGTGCCAACCGTGGTACCAATCGCGGTACCATAGGTTCATGGCCATGAATCTGAGACTCAGCCCCGAGACCGCGTCGGCGCTCCAGGCCGAGGCTGAGCGCACCGGCAGGTCACAGCAGGAGATCGTCCGGGAAGCTGTCACACGTCATCTCCACTTGGTCGAGGACGATTCCTCCGCAAGCGATCGCGAACGGGCCAGGGCAGCGCGAGAAGTACGTCCGGCGCGGGTCGCCTATCGGAAGGTGACGCCACGAATCCGCCTCCCGAAGGGCACCGACAGTCTCAGCCTGCTCGATCGGGACGACCGCTTCTGATGCGCGTCTACGTGGACAGCAGCGCCTTGATCAAGCGAGTGATCGTGGAGCAGGAATCCGCCAACCTGGTGGACTTCCTCGATACGCACTACCAGCAGGCCGACCTCTTGGCATCCTCTTCGCTCGCCTGGGTCGAGGTGTCCCGCGTCGTCCTGGCGCGGGCCAAGGCCCCGGCGAGCGCCGGAGAGCTGATCGACGGGGCAATGTCCGGTATCGACGAGCGGCCGATGACAGCCGAGGTCGTCAGCGTCGCTCGCCGGATCGAGCCGCTGGTGCTTCGGAGCCTCGATGCCATCCACCTTGCAACAGCAGTGCTGATCGACGCCGACCTGGTCGTCACCTACGACGACCGGCTGGCGGACGCCTGCCGCCGTAACTCCCTAGCCGTCGCGTCACCCGGCCGCGAGTAACGCCGCTGCGCCGGCCTGGCCGCGAGACGTGTGGAGAGCTCTGCAGTTCGTCCGCTGTAGCTGCGTGTCCAGCGGGGGCTAGGGTGATGCGTTTCGTCCGGGTGAGGAGTGTTATGCGTCGGGTGCTGATTTTGGTTGGAGTTGTGGGGTTGTTGGGCGTGGCGGGGTGTGGTGAGGAGGAGCCTGTTGCGGCTACCTCGCCTAGTCCGGCTACCGCGACGCCGAGTGCGGTGACGCCTGGTGTGGGGGCTCCCAGTGTGGAGCGGAGTGTTCCCGTGGTGACTCCGAAGCCGGTGCAGCTGAGTTTGGCTGCGGCGGGGAAGAAGTACCTGGAGGTGACTCGGCCGTACAACGTGGCGCTGGAGCGGTTCGAGAAGGCGGCCAACGGTGGCGCGTCGGTGGCGACGCTTCAGGCGCGAGCCCGGGCCGTGGCGGCGGCGAATCTGGCTGAGTCACGGCAACTGCTGACGATCGCGTGGCCGACCAAGGTCGCCACACAGATTCAGGCCCTGGCGAAAGCAGACGCCGCAGCCCGGCCCCACTGGCTGCAGGTCGCCGAGGCCGACAGCCTCTCGGCGATGGCAAAGCACATCCGCCTCGCCTCAGCCGAGAGCGGCAAAGCTCCAGCCGCCGAAATCCGCCGCCTCCTGGCCCTCCCGAAGTACGACGAGAAGGACTACAGCTGACTCAGGTCGGCGAGATCCACGCGGCACCACTGACGGTCGACGATCACGTGCACGCTCGATCCTCGACCCAGTACGGCGGTGGCTCCGAGCACCGGATCGCCGTTCGGGAGGGTCAGGCGATACTCGCGGTCGCGCTCCAACACGCTGTCGCCGAGCCTGCCGATCACCAGCCGATCGCGGTCGTCGCCGTACCCGCCGTACAGCGCGATCCGGCCTCGGTGGACAGCGAGCGCCTGAGCGCCCTTGACCGAGTTCTGCCACGAACGGACAGCGTCTGGGCTCACTTCGACGACCGGGAAGTCGGTGTAGTAGCAGGTCCAGGCAGTCTCGTCGGTGACGATGAGGGCATAGCAGTCGAGGATGTACGGCAGGCCGAGGTCGAAGAAGTTCCACTCCTGTTCGAGTTCGGGCGAGAAACGAACCAGGCCGGATGCGCCGATCGGCGTCGTACCCGGTCCCTGGCCCCAGCCGAGGTTGCCGACCACACCTTCGTCGAAGTAGCCGACCCAGACGGCACCCGAGGTCGTGGTCTGCAGGTGCTGGATGCCATCGCCGAGAAGCCCTTCGGCGGTCTGGTTCCCCTCGGCGTCGTAGATCGCGGCGTTGGGCGGCGCACTGTCGCCCCGGCGGTACACCCGAGGAGCGACGAGTAGGAAGCCGCCACCCGGCATTGGTTGCACTTGCGGGTAGGCGAGCCGGAAGTTGGAGATCGAGGCGACGTGCACCAGGTCGGGTGTGTGCCGCGTCGCCCGAACTGAGACCGGCCGGTCGAGCCCGTCCCAGCGAGCATCACCGAAGGCCGCGACGTCCTGGGCTGACGCCCACAGCGCGACGGCCTCTCCGTCGGGACCGATCGAGGCGGTCACGAGTTCGTCGTCCTGCTGTGGCCGCTCGAGATCGGCGTAGTGGTCCAGAGCGAGCGTGGGGCGCGTCATCACGGTCCAGGATGGCAGGGACTGCCTGGTGGTGCAGGTGGTTTGTCGGTGGGGTGCGCGAGGATGCGGGTATGGCGGTCTTGAGTGCGAGGGCTATCAACCGGGCGACGCTTGCTCGGCAGCTGTTGCTGGAGCGGAGCGACGCGTCCGTGGTGGAGGCTGTGGGGCGCCTGGTCGGGATGCAGGGGCAGGAGCCGAAGCATCCGTACGTCGGGCTGTGGTCGCGTCTCGCCGGGTTCGAGGAGCAGCAGCTCGATCAGGCGGTCGAGGATCGGGCGGTGGTGCGGGCGACGTTGTTTCGGGGGACGTTGCATTTGGTGACCGCTGAGGACTACCTGCGGTTCCGGACGACGTTGGCACCGGTGCTCGAGGCGGGGCTTCGGATGTTGAAGGAGCGGGGTGAGGGGCTCGAGCCGGCGAAGGTGGTGAAGGCGGCGCAGAAGTTGCTGGCGAAGGAGCCGTTGACGTTCACCGAGGTGCGGGACGCGTTGCAGAAGGAGTTCCCGGCGGTGAACGAGCGGGCGCTCGGGTTCTGCACCCGGATGATGGTGCCGCTGGTGATGTACCCGACCGGCACCCGCTGGGGCTGGCCGGCGAACGCGCGGTTCACCCCGGCCGAGACGTGGCTGGGCGGGAAGCTGCACGCGAAGGCGCTGCCCGAGGAGCTCGTCGTCCGCTATCTGGAGGCATTCGGTCCGGCGACCCCGGCCGACTTCCAGACCTGGTCCGGGTTGCCGAAGGCGAAGCCGGTGTTCGACGGGCTCGAGCTCGAGCAGTTCACCGATGAGGCCGGCAAGACGCTGTACGACGTACCGGATGCACCGCGGCCGGATCCGGACACCCCGGCGCCGGTGCGGTTCCTGCCCGAGTTCGACAACCTGCTGCTCGCGCACGCCAAACGCGAGCGGATCATCGCCGACGAGCACAAGCCGGCCGTGTTCACCAAGAACCTTCGTGTCAAAGCGACGTACACGGTCGACGGTCTGGTCGCGGGCCTGTGGACGGCGGAGAAGAAGCGCGGTGTGGCGACTCTCACGCTGACCCCGTTCGGGCGTACGACGAAGAAGACCGGGGCGGAGCTGGAGCGGGAGGGAGCGGGGCTGCTGCGGTTCCTGGAACCCGATGCGAAGACCTCTGCGGTGGTTACGGCGAGTTGATGAGGTTGTTGTCACACGTCGGATGACTGGGCCGGAACCCTTCGGCCCGGTGGAATAGACGAATGAGCACAGTCCCCACCATCACTCTGGACAACGGTGTCGAGATCCCGCAGCTGGGCCTGGGGGTCTGGCAGATCGAGGACGACATCGTCACCGACGTCGTGACGACCGCGTTCGAGGCCGGCTACCGGCACATCGACACCGCGGCCATCTACGGCAACGAGGCCGGCGTCGGGCGGGCGATCGCCGCGTCCGGCCTCCCCCGCGACGACCTCTTCATCACCACCAAGCTGTGGAACAGCGACCAGGGCTACGACACCACCCTGGCCGCGTTCGACGCGAGCCTGGAGCGGCTCGGGCTCGAGTACGTCGACCTGTACCTGATCCACTGGCAGTCGCTGAAGAAGGACAAGTACGTCGACACCTGGAGGGCGTTCGAGCAGTTGTACGCCGACAAGCGGGTCCGCGCGATCGGGGTGTCGAACTTCCACGAGCCGGCGCTGCGGCGGCTGTTCGAGGAGACCACGATCCGGCCGGCGGTGAACCAGATCGAGCTGCACCCGGCACTGCCGCAGGACGAACTGCGCGCGTTCAACGCGGAGAACGACATCGTCACGCAGGCGTGGAGCCCGCTGGCGCAGGGCGAGCTGCTGACTCAGCCCGCGCTGCAGACGCTGGCCGGGAAGCACGGCAAGACGCCCGCGCAGGTGGTCATCCGCTGGCACCTGCAGCTCGGCAACGTGGTGATCCCGAAGTCGAAGACGCCGAGCCGGATCCAGGAGAACTTCGAGGTCTTCGACTTCCAGCTGGACAACGACGACATGGCCGCCATCGCCGACCTCGAAACCGGCATCCGCACCAGCGGCGACCCCGACACCTTCGGCTGACCCCACCACCCTGCGCCGCCACGCCACCTGCCATTTGAGGGGTCAACCCCGCAGCTTGTGGGTTGCGGACCCAAAATTCGGCGGCCAAACCCACCACCTCAGGGGTTGACCCCTCAAATGGGGGTGGGCCGACGAGGTGGGTGGGGTGGGGTCAGAGGAGGTCTAGGAAGCGGGCCAGGACTGGGGAACGGTTGTCGGGGGACCAGGCTACGGAGAGTTGCCAGGGTGGTAGGTCGTCGGACAACTCGCGGTAGACGACCGCGTCCGGGTTCGACGGTGGGGTCGGGCCGATCAGCAGCGAGACGCCGAGTCCGGCGGCCACCAGCGACACGATCGTCTGGACGTCGGCCGCCTCCTGCTCGATCCGCGGTGTGAAACCGGCCGCCCGGCAGTAGGCCACGATCGTGTCGTGTACGACGGGCCCGCTGAGGCGCGTGTAGAACACGAACGGGTCCTCGGCGAGCTCCTCGAGCCGGATCCGCTTCCGCCGTACCAGCCGGTGTCGCGCCGGAAGCACCGCCACCAGCGGGTCGTTCGACACCACCCGGGTCAGCAACCCGTTCGTGCGGCCCACCGTGGTCCGCGCGCCCTCCGGGGTCGACGGGCGCATCAGGCCGACGTCGATCCGGCCGTCGCGCAACGCCTCCGTCTGCCGGATGGTCGTCACGCTCTCCAGATCGAGCACCACCTCCGGGTACGCCTGCCGAAAGGAACCCAGCAACCGCGGCAGCACCTCGAACGTCGCGGACTGGACGAAGCGCAACCGCAGCGTCCCGAGCTCGCCGCGCTGGGTCCGCTGCGCCGTGCGGACCGCCTCGTCGGATCGTCGCAACAGGTCCTGCGCGTCGGCCAGGAACGTCTCCCCGGCCGCGGTCAGCACGAACCGGCGTCGTACCCGGGCGAACAGTTCGACGCCCAGGTCGTGCTCGAGGGCGGCGATCTGCCGGCTGAGCGACGGCTGGGTGAGGTGCAGCCGGGTCGCGGCCCGGCCGACGTTCATCTCCTCGGCCACCACCACGAACGATCTGAGTTGGCGGAGTTCCATGACCTAGATCATGCACCAAACACATCAACTCTGCGAAGAACTTTCATTGGACGCATCAAGGTGCGAGTTCCTACTGTCGAAGGGTCGAAAGGAACCACCTGATGTACATCTTCCCGTTCACCGTGATCGACAAGGTCGCCCGCGAGTCCCGCTCCGGGATGGCCGACGCCCCGACCGTCCCGTACGAACCACCCCGCCACCGCCTCCGCGCCGTACGTCGCCTCCTCCGCGCGGAGGAGGCGCCGGAGCCGGCCGCCGCTCGTCCCACGCTGACGCTGCTGCCCGGCGCCGGTCGCGAGCTGTGCGAAGCTGAGGTTCGTGATCGAGGTACGACGGCTGCGAGTGCTGCGCGCGCTTGCTGATCACGGCACCGTGACCGCGGCCGCCGAGGTGCTGCATCTGACGCCCTCGGCGGTCTCGCAGCAACTGGCGGCCCTGGAGTCCGAGGTCGGCCAGGAACTGCTCGAACGCCGCGGCCGCCGGGTCGCCATCACCTCGGCCGGCCGCCTGCTGCTCGCCCACACCGACACGATCCTCACCGAGGTCGAACGCGCCGAAGACGCCATGCGGCTGCACGCGAACGGCGCAAACGGCGAGGTCCGGATCACCGCGTTCGCCACCGCGATCAGCCTGCTCGTCGCGCCGACTCTCGCTCGCCTCCGCGACACCAACCCGGGCCTCGACCTCGTCATCCGCGATGCCGAAGGCCACCAAGGCATCACCCAGCTGCTCGACGGCGACGCCGACATCGCGATCGCCGTCGAACACCGCGGTTCGCCTCGCCCGGACGACCAGCGCCTGATCCGAATCCCCTTGTACGCCGAGCCTTTCGTCGCCGTACTCCCGCCAACGCACCCAGCCGCCGCGACCGACACGATCGAGCTGCCGATGCTCGCGGCGGACGACTGGGTGATGCCGTCGCCCGGCAACCCGATCCGCGACGTCGTCCTGCTGGCCTGCGAACAAGCCGGTTTCCAGCCGCGAGTCGTCCATCAGTCCGACGACTTCCGCGCCGTCGCGGCGCTGGTCGCGGCCGGCGGCGGTGTCTCGCTCGTCCCGCGTCTCGCCGTACCGGCGCTCGCAGTGACCCGTCCGCTGACTGAGCCGGTCCCCACCCGACGCGTGTACGCCGCCGTCCGTCAGAGCCGGGCCGATCACCCGCTCGTCACCGCGACACTCGCCGTACTGACCGAGGTCGCCGAGAAGCTGTGATCAGCGGCTCCCTCAGTCGCCCCAGAGTTCCTGCCAGCGCTCCTGCAACAGCTCGGCGAGCGTGGCCGCATCGGACAGGTATTCCTCGGCCAGTCGCCGCGCCGGGGCCTGGTGTGCGTCGGTCAGTGCGCAAAGGATCACTGCAGAGACTTAACAAGAAGTCGGCGGAGCCGTCGATGATCAGCCCAGTCGGCCGGCGGCGGCGCGGGTGAGTTTCTCGAAGTTGGCCGGCGCCACGCCGTCGCCCATTTCGCGGAAGGCCAGGACGGAGACGACGTTGCCCTTGCGGGTAACGGCGTACGGGAAACCACCGGGCTCGCTACCGGGGTCGGACGGGAGCGGGTAGTCGTACCAGCGCAGGATCGTGGTCGCGTCACCGAGCGGCAGTGTGCGGTACTCGGTCAGCTTGCGCGCGTGGGTCGCCGCGGGATCGAGCGCCTTGCAGGACTTGATCGTCGCGACGATCTTGTCGTACGCCGTCTTGGCCGCGCGCGCGTCGTCGTACCGGGTCAGCCAGTGGCCGCCGGACGCGTCCAGTCCCGTGGTGAAGTTCCGGTTCAGGCTCCCGCGGGCACCGTTGCCGCGGGTCGACGACGGGCCGCAGATCGGGTCGGCGGAGCCGGTGGTCGCGTGCCATCCACGCTTCGGATCCGCCTTGGCCACGTCGGCCCCGGTCAGCAACATCGAAGTCGTCAGCCGCGCAGGCTTCGGCACCGGACTCGGCGTCTTCCGCTGCTCCGGAATCGACACCTGCACCGGGCTCGGCGTGGCATTCGGTCCGCCGGTCTGGGTCGAGCTCGGCGTCGTACTCGCGTTCCCCGCCGGCGTCCCCCCGCCAGTTTCGTTGCCACAAGCCACCAAAAACGTGCCGGCCAGCAGCAGCCCCACTGTGACCGACAGCTTCCGCCCCCGTGTGTTCATGTCCCCCCACTTTCTCGTTGTGATGTGCCCCCTTGGACGCACGCCACAGCGAATTGGTTGGGTTCTGATGTCAGGCGCGGCGGCGGCCGTCGAGGCCGATGGTGGAGACGCGGGCGATCAGGGTGCGGGGGGTGTAGCGGGCCGCGGCGGTGAGGAGTTTGTAGCGGCGGGACGGGATCGAGATCGCCTTGCCGCGCATCAGGTCCTTCCAGGCGGCGTCGACCATGTCGGCCGCGTCCAGCCACATGAACGACGGGATGATCGTCTTGTCCATCCCCATCCGCTCGTGGAACTCGGTATGCACGAACCCCGGGCACAACGCCATCACCGCAACGCCCTTGGCGTGCAGCTCGACCGCGAGCCCGGCAGAGAAGTTCGTCACCCAGGACTTGTGCGCGCTGTAGCTCCCGCGCTGCAGGAACCCCGCCACCGAGGACACGTTGATCACCGCACCCGAACCGCGTTCGATCATCGGCAGTACGGCGGCATGGGTCAGCCGAAGCACGACCCGGACCAGCAGGTCGAGCTGCTTCTCCTCGACCTCGACCGGGTTCGCCCAGAACGGCTTCTTCTGCCCGAAGCCGGCGTTGTTCACCAGCACCTCGATCGGCCCGGTCCGGAACCGTTCCTCCACCCGGGCGAGGTCGTCGGGGTCGGTCAGGTCCGCCGCGAGGACCTCGCAGGCGACCCCGTGCACGCGGGTGATCTCGGTCGCGGTCTCCTTCAGCGCCGCCTCGTCCCGCGACACCAGCACCAGGTCGTAGCCCTCCAGCGCCAGCTTGTCCGCGAACGCCCGTCCGATCCCGGTCGCCGGCCCGGTGATGAGCGCAGTCGCCACGTTTCCGTCCTCCCGTAGATTCCCAGCCCCAGTCTGTCATTACTCTGGACGGGTGCTGGCGGACATCGACACTTGGGTGCTGGATCTCGACAACACGCTCTACCCGGCCGGCTCGGCGCTGGCCGAGCAGGTCACGCACGGCATCTTGTCGTCGGTGGCCGAGTTGTACGGCACCGATGTCGTCGGCGCCCGGCAGATCCAGGCCGAGCTGGTCGCGCAGTACGGCACCTCGCTGCGCGGTGCGATGACGACGCGGAACATCGACCCGCACGACTTCCTCAGCTTCGAGCGGCGGATCGACTACTCGGTGCTCAGCCCGGACCCCGGCCTCGCCACCGCTCTCAGTGCCCTCCCGGGTCGTCGCTTCGTCTACACGAACGGGTCGGAGTACCACGCCGAACAGGCGCTCCGGCAGCTCGGCCTGACCGCCTGCTTCGACGGCATCTTCGACATCCTCGCCGGCGACCTGATCCCGAAGCCGTACGAGGAGAGCCTCGACGCGTTCCTGACCCGCTTCAGCGTCGACCCCGGCCGCGCGGCCATGTTCGACGATCTCCCGGTGAACCTCGAGGTACCACGGGCGCGCGGCATGGCGACCGTTCTGGTCGGTGGATCGCCTGGCGACGGAACGCCGTACCAGGAGATCGGGAAGCGGCACTGGCAGGTCTGGGATCTGCCCGCTTTCCTTCACTCCTTGACGGCGCCGGCGGTCAATCCCTCAACGATGTAGCGGCTGGCGACGGCGAACAGGATCATCGTCGGCACGATGCTGAGCACCGCAGCGGCCGACATCGAGCCCCAGTCGATGTTGTAGCTGCTGATGAAACCGTTCAGTGCGGCTGGGATGGTCTTGTTGCTGTCGCTGTTCAGCAGCGTCACCGACAGGAACAACTCGTTCCAGCAGTTGACGAAGTTGAAGATGTACGACGCCGCGATCCCCGGCGTCATCACCGGCACCAGCACCCGGAACAACGCGGACAGCCGCGAACAGCCGTCCACCATCGCGGCCTCCTCGAGCGAGGCCGGCACGTTCTCGAAGAATCCGCGCAGCATCACTGTGCACAGTGGAATCGACATCGCGACGTACACCAGGACCAGGCCCCAGCGATTGTCGACCAGGTACATCCGGGTCATCAGGATGTAGAGCGAGCCGAGCGCGATGAACCCGGGGATCATCTGCGTCACCAGGAACGCGCCCATCACCGCGCCCTTGGAGACGAATTCGAACCGGGCCAGCACGTACGCCGACAGCAGTGAGACGACCGTGGCCAACGCCGCGGCGACGGTCGACACGATCAGGCTGTTGCCGAGGAAGACGGCGAAGTTCGACTGGTCGAACAGGCCGCGATAGTTCTCCAGCGACCAGGTGCCGGGCCAGTACTTCAACGGATACGCGAAGATCGTGCCCGGATCCTTGAAGGACGTGATCAGGATCCAGTACAGCGGGAACACGGTGACGAGCAGGCAGATCCCGAGCCCGCCGAACTTCACGATCCGGCCGGCCAGGGTTTCGGAGCGGATCATGCGAGTCCCTTCCGGGGCCGGATCGCCAGCAGGTAGAAGACCGCGAACAGCATCAGCACGAACACGACCATCAGGCCCATCGCCGAGGCACGGCCGTAGTCGCCCTCCTGGGTCACCTGGATCATGTACGACGTGACGATGTGCGTCTCGTTCGCCGGGCCGCCACCGGTCATACCGAAGATCAGTTCGGGCGAGTTGAAGATCCAGATCACCCGGAGCAGCACGGTCAGCGCCAGCGTGGTCCGGATCGACGGGATGGTGATGCTGAACAGGGTCCGGACCTTGCCGGCACCGTCGATCGCGGCCGCCTCGTACAACTCCTCCGGCACCCCCTGCAGGGCAGCGAGGATCATGATCGCGAAGAACGTCACGCCGTACCAGACGTTCGCGATGATGACCGAGACCATCGCGTAGCGGGCATCGGCCAGCCACGGCACCGGGGTGTCGATCAGGTGCGTCTTCATCAGGAGGTCGTTGACCACGCCGAACTCGCCGTTGAACATCCAGCGGAACAGGATGCCGATCAGGAACCCGGACACCGCCCAGGGGAAGAAGACCAGCGCCTGATAGGCCCCGCGGAAGCGGAACTTCCGGCGCAGCCACATCGCCATCGTGAAACCGATCAGGAACTGCGGGACGAGCGAGCCGACCACCCAGACGATCGAGTTCCACACCGTGCCGCGGAACATCTGGTCGTCCAGCAGGGTGCGGAAGTTGTCCAGGCCGACCCACGAGGTGTCCGTCAGGTCGTTCAGGTTGTAGTTCCGGAACGCCATCGAGATCCCGTTGAGCAACGGGTAGTACGTGAACAATCCGACGAAGACGATCGCCGGCAACATGAAGGCCAACAGGACCAGGGCCGTTCGTCCGGACCACCGTCGCCTGCCGGTGACCGGCCGCCTCATCGCGGGTGGCCGCTGAGCCGGCCGGTCCGTTTCAGTCAAAGCCATGGATCAGTTCCCGGCCCACTTCTTCGTCCAGTACTCGTCCCAGCTCTTCAGGATCTCGGCCGGTTGCGCCTTGCCGGTGATGAGTTTCTGTACGTCGGCATCGGCCTTGTTGCCCCACTCGGTCGACCACGGGACACCGCGCGGCTGGGTCACCACGATGTAGGTGTCGGGCGACTCGTTCATCGCCACGTACGACGCCCACGGGCCGTCCTTGAAGAACGGGTCGTCGGCGGCCGACTTCAGGATCGGGACCAGGCTGTTCTCCTTGGAGAACGTCATCGCGGCGTCACCGGAGGTCAGGAACTTGACCAGCTTCACGGCCTCGGGCTTGTGCGTGCTGCCTTGTGCCACACCCCAGCCCGCGTTCGCCAACGGTTGAGCGGCCTTGCCGGTCGGTCCGACGGGCAGAGGCGCCGTACCCCACTGGTCTTCCTTGATCGTCTTGGACTGCTTGACGGTCGCGATCACCTCGGGGTCCTGGAGCAGGAAGCCCGTCGTGCCGGAGGTGAAGCCCTGCACCATCTCCGGGTAGCCCCAGCTGACCGACGACGGCGGCGAGGCGGTCTTGAACAGGTCGACGTACTCGTTCAGCGCGTCGACCGCCTTCGGTGACGAGAAGATCGTCTTGCCGTTGGTCAGCTTGAACGCGTTGTCCCGGTTGATCTCGTCGATCACGTAGCCGGAGATGATCGCGATCGCGTTGCCGCCGGCGCCGAGGCCGCCGCGGAACGAGTAGCCGTAGACGTTCTTTGACGGGTTGTTGATCTTCTTCGCCTGCTCGATCATCTCCGACCAGCTCTTCGGCGGGCCGCTGAAGCCGGCCTGCTGGACCAGGTCCTTGCGGTAGAACAGCGACAGGCCGTAGAAGCCGTACGGGACCATGTACGACTTGCCGCCCTCCTGGGCGACCTTGAGCGCGTTCGGAGTGAGCGCCTGCAGTCCGTCCCAGCCCTTCAGGTCGGGCGCCATGTCGTAGATCCACTTGTTGGTCGAGAACGGGCCGACGGTGGTGTCCCGCACCTCCAGTACGTCGACGCCCTTGCCGGACTGCAGCATCTGCTGAATCTTCTGGTCCGCCTGGTTGGTCGGCGGCGAGATCAGCTGCACCTTGATACCGGAGTTCTGGCCCTCGAAGTCGGCGATCAGCTTCTTCAGCAGCGTGGTCCGGGTCGGGTTGGTCAGGCTCTCGACCATCTGCAGCGTGACCTGCCCGTCAGCCTTCTCGGCCGGGCCGGGGCCGCAGGCCGACAGCAGCAGCGCGGCGGCCGTCGCAGCGGCGGCGAGAGATGCGAACATCGTGCGTGGTCGGTGGGGCATGGCGCTTTCTCCTCAGCGGATGTAGGCCCAGGGGATGGCATCAGAGGTGGGCGCGGACATCTGATGACTCGGTCAACCGCTCCCCGCACCCTAGTGACCGACGCGCGGGAATGACAAGGTTTCGGCGACAATGTGACCACAAGAGGTCTGAGGACTTACTCTTCCACTGAGTGGTCCGCCGACGAGGAGGTACTGATGGCAGCCACGGACAAGGCGCTGGCCGGCCTGCGCCAGATGATCGCGTCCGGCGAGCTCGGACCGGGTGCGAAGTTCCCGCCCGAGCCCGAGCTGTGCGACCACCTCGGCGTGTCCCGCAGCTCCCTGCGGGAGGCGGCCCGCTCGCTGGCGGCGCTCGGCGTGATCGAGTCGCGGCACGGCTCCGGCACGTACGTCTCGGCGCTCGACCCGGCCGAGATCATCAGCCGGTTCTCGTTGTCGGTCGAGCTGATCCCACTCGAAGGCGTCCTCGAACTGATGGAGGTACGGCGGGTGCTCGAGGCGCACGCGACCGCCGGAGCCGCCGCCCGGCAGGATCCGGACCTGCAGAAACGGCTCAGCGAGATCCTCGACCGGCTGGAGGAAACCACCGACGCGACGGAGATCCAGCAACTGGACGCGGAGTTCCACGGCGCCATCTGCACGGCCGGCGGAAACCCGACCGTCACCGCGCTCACCGGAGTCATCCGCGGCCGCGGCGGTCACTACCGCATCTTCGAGCCGGGTGACGACTTCAACGCCATCAAACAGACCAGCGACCGCGGCCATCGCGCCATCCTGGCCGCCATCGCCCGCCGCGACCCGGCCGCGGCCGCCACCGCCGCCTCCGCCCACATCGCCCAAACCGAACTCTGGCTCCGGGCCCTCCGCCCCGAACCCCAGGTCGACCTACCGGCCGAGTGAAAGCTGATCGTGTCGCTGCGGTGACCCGCCGTACATGAGAGGATCCGCTTCTGAGGATCTGAGCCACGGGGGGGTGGTGGGGATGCGCGAAATCGTTCATGTCCCGAGTCGGCAGGTGGTGCTGGATGCTTCGCTCCGGCTCCAGGTGGTGCGGGCGCGGCACTGCGATGAGTGGCTGGCGGGCAGGGGTACGGCGGAGGTGCGCGTCTTCGGCACCGACGACGAGGCGCTGCGCGACTGGTTGCAGGCTTTGTGCTGGAGCTCCGAGGAACTGATCGCCGTCACGTCGACGCGGTGTCAGACTCTGGAGGGGTTCGCGGCCAGTCACCGGTTCAACCAGTCGCTGGTCGAGCGCGGCGTACGGATGACCAGCTACTTCGATCCCAGCGGCGGCGCGGATCAGGTCACCGATTTCATCATCGCCGCAGACGACATGCCGTACTACCTGGCCTGCGGCGCCCTGCAGGTCAAGCTGCTGGACGGCGAACGTGTCGTGGTCGAAGGGCCGGTCGTCGACGGCCGGCGGAGCCTGATGCTGCTGCGTGGCATCGAGGTGGTGAACGCGACGCGCCAGTACCTGAAGGCCGTCCGGGACACCGCTGTCCGCGCGTGCGAGTTCCGCGACCGCACGATCGAGCTGACCGCGCGCCAGCACGTGATCGCCCAGCAACTCGAAGCGGGCCACACCGACGAGGAGATCGCGGCGCGGCTCGGGCTGAGCGTGCGTACGGTGCGCTACGAGGTCGCCCGCCTGATGGAGGTACTCGACGTCGGCACACGGTTCGCCGCCGGCGTCCGGTACGCACGGGTCAAGGCCTCGAGCGACCGCTCACTGGCCGGAACGTGCACCGTCTTCGCGCCCTCCTCCGGCTCCCGCCGACGCTGAGCCCGACCGGGCGGGCGTTAGGGTCGGGTCATGCGCGAACACGCAGAGCGGTTGAACGGACTCGGGACGACGATCTTCGCCGAGATGTCCGCCCTCGCGGTGGCGACCAACTCGGTCAACCTCGGCCAAGGGTTCCCGGATCAGGACGGGCCCGACTCGCTGCTCGAGGACGCGATCACCGCGATCCGCGCCGGCGCCAACCAGTACCCGCCGGCCCGCGGCGTCCCCGCCCTGCGCCAGGCGATCGCCGACCACCAGAAGCGCTTCTACGACCTGTCGTACGACCCCGACACCCAGGTCCTCGTCACCACCGGAGCGACCGAGGCGATCGCCGCCGCACTGCTCGCGTACGTCGAGCCCGGCGACGAGGTGATCGCGCTGGAGCCGTACTACGACTCGTACTCGGCCGGCATCGCGTTCGCCGGCGGCCGCCGCGTCCCGGTCACCCTCCGCGCCCCTGACTACCGCCTCGACCTCGACGAACTCCGCGCCGCCGTCACCCCGCGCACCAAGGTGCTGCTGATCAACTCCCCGCACAACCCGACCGGCACCGTCCTCACCGACGACGAACTCCGCGGCATCACCGCCGTCGCCGTCGAACACGACCTGATCGTCATCACCGACGAGGTCTACGAACACCTCGTGTACGACGGACGCCAGCACAAGCCACTCGCGTCGTACGACGGAATGGCCGAACGCACCGTGTCGATCAGCAGCGCCGGCAAGACCTTCTCCGTCACCGGCTGGAAGATCGGCTGGGTCACCGGCACCCCCGCGATGGTCACCGCGGTGACCACCGCCAAACAGTTCCTCACCTTCACCTCCGGCGCCCCGTTCCAGCCCGCCGTCGCCGGAGCACTTGCCCTGGGCAACGACTACTTCGACGCCCTGCGCGCCGACCTGCAGGCCCGCCGCGACCTCCTCTGCGACGGCCTCGAGGACCTCGGCTTCGGCGTCCACCGCCCGCAGGGCACCTACTTCGTCACCACCGACATCCGCCCCCTCGGCCACACCGACGGCATCGACTTCTGCCGCCTGCTCCCCGAACGCACCGGCGTCGTCGCCATCCCCCACCAGGTCTTCTACGACAACCCCGAAGCCGGCCGCCCCCTGGTCCGCTGGGCCTTCTGCAAACAACCCCCCATCCTCCAAGAAGCCCTGACCCGCCTCCAAAAACTCTGACCCCTGAGCGTGTGGAGAGCGCACGACAGCCGTCGGTTGCTTGTGGCATACTCGAGGTAGCTCGCCACGCGCTGCTTGGTGAGAAGTGAGGCTGGGATTCCCACCGGATGATGGGGCCCAGCTTTCGCGCTTCTAGCGGACTGTCACGTGATGAACGACGACCATCTCGGACAACCCCAGCAACCACCGCGACTCTCCGAGGTTCGCCGCCGTCACGGCGCCTGCCACCGCATCCGGCAACCACAGCATCGGTTCCTGAAGTGGCCGCGCGAACTCGATCGATGTCCGGTACGACAACAGACCTTTGCGTCGCGCACTGTCGACCAGACTGCGGTCCCGCTTGTCCTGTGACGGCGCGCGCGACTCGAGCCAGGCCTGGCTGACGCCAAGCTGATCCACCTCGTACAGCAGGTGCTCAAGGCAACAACGCCTGGCCCGTTCCTGCTTCTGCCAGCAGATTGTTGGGTGGTCAGCTGGGAAGGAAGCGGGCGAGGGTTTCGGGGTCTCTGGCTATTGCTGTGGTGTTGTCGTCGGCGGTGAGGATGGGGCGTTGGATGAGGATGGGGGTGGTCACCATGGCCTCGATCCAGGTGTCGCGGTGGGCCGGGTCGCGGGGGACGTCGCGGAGGGGTTTGGCGGCGGGTTCGTTGTGGCGGACGAGGTCCCAGGGTTCGAGGTTGAGGCGGGCGAGGACGGCGCGTAGTTCTTCCGCGGTGGGTGGGTCGTCCAGGTAGCGGCGGACGGTGTACGTGAGGCCGGCTTCGTCCAGGGCCTTGGTGGCGGTGCGGCATTTGGAGCAGGCGGGGTTGATCCAGATCTCCACGGGTGAGGTCCTTCGGGTCAGCGGTGGTAGAACCAGAGCTTGGTCGGTTGCTGGAGCATCAGGAACATCAGCGTGCTGTGGATGGCGAGGCCGAGGATGCTGTTCGGCAGCGCCATCAGACCGCCGGCGATACCGACCGCGGCGACGCCGATCAGCAGGTAGCGGGCCCAGGCGCGGCGTTTGCGCAGGTAGATCGCCGGGACGATGTACGCGACGGCGCAGGCGAGGATGACGGCGACGACCATGCCTTGTTCGTCCTTGGAGCCGGTGACGATCTCGGCGATCTGTTCGCCGGCGGAGGTGAACGCGAGGCCGGCGAGCAGGATGCACATCGCGCCGAGGCCGAACGAGATCATCGCGGCGATGGTGACCTGCTTGGGCGGGCGCGCGTACGGATCCCGCTGGGCGCCGAACGGACCGCCGTACGCACCGGGAAGGTCGCCGTACGGATTCCGCCGATCACCGTACGGCGGTGTGCCATGCGGCTGTGAACCCGGCGGCAGTGAACCCGGTGCCGGGGCGCCGGGTCGGGAGCCGGGAGGTCCGCCGGCCGAGCCGAAGACGCCCTGGTACGGCCCGGGACGGTCCTCGCCGGAATTGTTGCCCTGCTGCTCGGTCATGCCCTCACGTGTTCCTTCCACCAGCTCACCCCCGATCCTCCCAGATCCCCCAAACCGGACCGTTCAGGCGCTGATGACCCGAATGTCGAGGTTGGGGAAGCTCAGGAAGGGGCTGAGGTCGTCGGCGGTGAGCTTGCTACCGGGGAAGGAGACGGCGTCGGGCCGGAAGTGGACGGTGGTGCCGGTGGACGGGGTGCTCTCGATCGGTTCCAGATCCGTGACCGGAAGGCCGTGTTCATAACGTTGGGTCCAGGAGCCGTTGAGGCGGCGGTTGGTGTGGACAAGCCAGCCGCTGAGAGCAGCGACGACGGACATCCCCCGCCGAGAGTGGCCGTCGGGTAGCAGCGGGCTCGCCGGGTTCGCGAAGAACCGGAGATCCTGGGTCGCCATGACCGGCTTCTTGATCAGCCGACCATGTTCGTCGACCCGGGTGTCTGTACCGCGGCCGTCGTCCTTGATCGCGATGGAGCCGTCGGCGTACAAAGTGACCGTGCAGGCGCCGCGTCGCCCGGCCGATTCAGCCTCGTCCTCGGGGTAGGCGATCACTTCCAGCACCAGGTGAATCAGGCCGCCCGGGGAATACCTACCAGGCTCGGAACGGATCTGTTCCAGGTGCCCCTGATCAACCGTGCCAGCCCAGTCGTGCGTGGTGTTCACCCAGTCAGCGCGAGGATTCGTCACCCACCCATTCTCCCGGCGAAGCGGGCCGTCGATCGGGTGACCGGCGGCCCGCTGTCGCATTCAGGCAGGAGTGACTTCGAGGGTGTCCTTGGCCTCGCTGAGGGTGACTTTGACGGTGTCGCCGTCGCGGACGTCTCCGGACAGGAGGGCTCGGGCCAGTTCGTCGCCGATGGCGGACTGGACCAGGCGGCGGAGGGGGCGGGCGCCGTAGACCGGGTCGTAGCCGGTCAGGGCGAGCCATTCCATCGCGTCGTCGCCGACGTCCAGGGTGATCCGGCGGTCGGACAGCCGGCGCTGCAGGGCGGTGATCTGGAGGGCGACGATCTGGGTCAGTTCCTCGCTGCCCAGGGCGTCGAACAGCACGATCTCGTCCAGCCGGTTGATGAACTCCGGCTTGAACGACTGCCGCACCACCGCCATCACCTGGTCGCGCTTCGCCTGGTCGTCCAGCGTGAGGTCGGCCAGGTACGCCGAGCCCAGGTTGCTGGTCAGGATCAGGATGACGTTGCGGAAGTCGACCGTACGACCCTGGCCGTCGGTCAGCCGGCCGTCGTCCAGCACCTGCAGCAGGATGTCGAAGACCTCGGGGTGCGCCTTCTCCACCTCGTCGAGCAGGATCACCGAGTACGGGCGCCGGCGCACGGCCTCCGTGAGCTGGCCACCCTCCTCGTACCCGACGTAGCCGGGCGGGGCGCCGACCAGCCGCGCGACGCTGTGCTTCTCGCTGTACTCCGACATGTCGATCCGGACCATGGCGCGTTCGTCGTCGAACAGGAAGTCCGCGAGCGCCTTGGCCAGCTCGGTCTTGCCGACACCGGTCGGGCCGAGGAACAGGAAGCTGCCGGTCGGGCGGTCCGGGTCGGAGATGCCGGCCCGGGCCCGGCGGACGGCGTCGCTGACGGCCTTGACCGCCTCGCGCTGGCCGATCAGCCGGTGACCCAGCTCGTCCTCCATCCGGAGCAGCTTGCCGGTCTCACCCTCGAGCAGGCGGCCGGTCGGGATGCCGGTCCACATCGCGATCACCTCGGCGATCTCGGTCGGGCCGACCTCCTCGTTGACCATCGCGTCCGGTCCGTCGGTGACCTCGGGCTCAGCGTCGGCCGCCTCCAGCTCCTTGGTGAGCTCGGGGATCTCGCCGTACAGGATCCGGGCGGCGGTCTCCAGGTCGCCGTCGCGCTGGGCGCGCTCGGCCTGGCCGCGGAGCTCGTCGATCCGCTCCTTGATCTCGCCGACCCGGTTCAGGCCGGACTTCTCCCGCTCCCAGCGGGACTCCAGTGCGCGCAGCTCCTCCTCGCGGTCGGCGAGGTCGGCGCGCAGCCGCTCGAGCCGCTCCTGGCTGGACGGATCCTCCTCGCGGGACAGCGCGAGCTCCTCCATCTTGAGCCGGTCGACGGTCCGGCGGAGCGAGTCGATCTCGACCGGGGACGAGTCGATCTCCATCCGCAGCCGGGACGCGGCCTCGTCGACCAGGTCGATCGCCTTGTCCGGCAGCTGGCGGCCGGTGATGTAGCGGTGGGACAGCGTCGCGGCGGCGACCAGCGCGCTGTCGGAGATGGCGACCTTGTGGTGCGCCTCGTAGCGCTCCTTCAGGCCGCGCAGGATCGCGATCGAGTCCTCGACCGAAGGCTCGCCGACGAACACCTGCTGGAAGCGGCGCTCCAGCGCCGGGTCCTTCTCAATGCGGGTCCGGTACTCGTCGAGGGTGGTGGCGCCGATCATCCGCAGCTCACCGCGGGCCAGCATCGGCTTCAGCATGTTGCCGGCGTCCATCGAGCTGTCTCCGGTCGCGCCGGCGCCGACGACGGTGTGCAGCTCGTCGATGAAGGTGATGACCTGGCCGTCGGACTCCTTGATCTCGGTCAGCACCGCCTTGAGCCGCTCCTCGAACTCACCGCGGTACTTCGCCCCGGCGACCATCGCGCTGAGGTCGAGACTGATCAGCCGTCGGCCGCGCAGCGACTCGGGCACGTCACCGGCCACGATCCGCTGGGCCAGCCCCTCGACGACGGCGGTCTTGCCGACGCCGGGCTCACCGATCAGGACAGGGTTGTTCTTGGTACGGCGGGACAGCACCTGGACCACCCGGCGGATCTCGGAGTCACGCCCGATCACCGGGTCGAGCTTGCCGCTCCTGGCCCCCTCGGTCAGATCGACGCCGTACTTCTCCAAGGTCTTGGTGGTGCCCTCCGCCTCCGGTGAGGTGATCCGGCGGTTGCCGCGCATCTGGTCGAACGCCTGCAGCAGCGCGTCCGCGGTCACGCCGAGCGCGGTCTTCGCGTTGCCCTCGACGGTCGCGAGCGAGATCAGCAGGTGCTCGGTGGAGACGTACTCGTCGCCGAGCCCGAGGGCCCGCTGCTCCGCCTGGCTCAGCACGTCGCTCGTCTTCGGCGACAGGCTCGGCGCCTGCACGCTGCCGCCGCTCGCCTTCGGCAGGCGGCGCAGGAAGTCGGCAGTACGACGGCGTACGGCGTCGACGTCAGCGCCGGCGGCCTCGAGGAGACCGACGGTGGTGCCCTCCGGCTGCGCCAGCAGCGCGGACAGCAGGTGAACGGGTTCCACGGTCGGGTTGCCCGCCGCGGAGGTCTGACGGATCGCGACCGACAGGGTTTCCCGGGCCAGCGTCGTCAACCGCTGAACGTCCATCTGGTTCCAGCCTTTCAAGCTCAACTAACAGCAGTCACTGGATACAACCTATCCAAAGTTGAGTCCATTCCACTCAACTCTGGAAAATTCTGGGGAGATCTCAGGGTTCCCCAGGGGTCTCACTACAAGTTGTATCCGTTTGACGACTGCCGGCTGAGCATGAATTCGCCGGCTGTGGACAACCGGCTGGGGCGGCAGCCGCCCCAGCCGTAAAGCCGTCAGTACTGGTACGCGCCGGCGTCCCAGTGGGTGGCGGCGGAGATGTCCTTGCCGGCCAGGTCGTAGTCGTAGCCGCTGTCCACGCCGCGGCCGATGGCGGGGCTGCCGGCCTTGAGGCGGAGGTCGGTGGCGCTGGTGTAGAGCGGGTCGGCTTTCACCGAGTTCGCGCCAAGGGTGAACTGGTAGACACTCCCCTGGTAGACACCGCGGGCCTCGTCGGCGGCGTCGGCCGGGTTGCCGGTGTCGAAGGAATCGTCGTACCCGACCTTCTTGCCGACCTTGACGATGTTGTTGCGCAGCTTGAGGATGTCCGGTCCGCAGCCGGCGTCACAGCTCCAGCCGTTGCCGTTCGGGATGTTGACGGAATTGTTCACCGCCACCGTCCGCATCACCGGGCCGATGTTGCTCTGCGCGCCCCGGGTCACCAGGAACGAGCCCTGCGGCTTCGACGAGGTGATGCTGTTGTACGCGAACACGTTGTCGTCCGCGGTCTTGCCCTCCTCGTGCCCCAGCTCGGTGAAGGTCTCGTTGTCCACCGTCTTGTTGAACTCGATCCGGTTCCGGTTGCCGTTGAAGATCTCCACCGCGGCACCGTCGTACACATAGTCGTAGCTGGGTGCGAAATGCCCGCTGATCGTGTTCCGGCTGATCAGGTTGTCGTCGCCGTGGACCAGGAAACCGAACGCGCCGGAGTCGTCGTCCGGGTTGACCTCCTTCGGCGTGTTCACGCTCATCTTGTTGTTGTCGACGATCGTGCTCCAGCGGACCGTGTTCCAGTCCGCGCCGTCGACGATCGAGACACCGACCACGTTGGCGTCGGCCTGGACCGTGTCCATCACGATGCTGTCGCCGACCAGTTCGAACCCGGCCCAGTTGCAGCCGCTGGCCCGGAGGTCGCCGATGAAGATGTCCGAGCCAGTGACGTTCACACAGTTCAGCACCGGCCCGCCGACCTTCGGCAGGGCACCGGATCCGTAGGCCCCGATCACGATCGGCGCATCCGACGTACCGGACCGGGACAACTCCAGCGTGCCGGTCCAGGAACCGCCGCGCTTGAACAGCACCTGGTCGCCGGGCTGGAGCGCACGCCCGTTGACCTTGGCCAGGCTCTTCCACGCGGTGGACGTGCTCGTGCCCGCGGCGGAGTCGTTGCCTGCGGCAGAGTCGACGTAATAGGTCACAGCGGTCGGCGCCGCATGTGCGACACCAGGTGCAGTCATGAGAAGGGCGGTTGTCAGTACTGCGGTTAGCTTGTGCACATGGTCCTCGTTCTGAACGGGGGCACTGTCCACAGCGGCGTCGCAGATATCTTTCAGCCAGACACCCCCTGTAGTCAACCACTCACCGCTGCCCGGCCGACACCAGCCCCGCGTCGTACGCCAGGATCACCGCCTGCACCCGGTCGCGCAGTCCGGTCTTGGCCAGCATCCGGCTGACATGTGTCTTGACCGTGTGCTCGGTCAGGTGCAGCTCGGCCGCGATCTCCGCATTCGAGTTGCCCCTGGCAACCAACACGAGCACCTCCCGCTCCCGAGCCGTCAGTACGTCGAGCCGCGCCGCCACCTCGGGATCCAGCCGGGTCTCCGCGAACCGGTCGATCAGCCGTCGCGTCACCGGCGGCGCCAGCAGCGCGTCCCCGGCCGCGATCACCCGGACCGCGTTGATCAACTCGTCCCGCGAGGACCGCTTCAGCAGGAACCCGCTCGCCCCCGCGCGCAACGCGTCGTACACGTACTCGTCCAGATCGAACGTGGTCAGGATCAGCACCCGCGGCCCGCCGGCCAGTCGCCGGGTCGCCTCGATCCCGTCCATCACCGGCATCCGCACATCCATCAGTACGACGGCCAGATCCAGTACGGCGGCCGCCTTCCGCAGCGCGTCCGCACCGTCGACCGCCTGTGCCACCACCTCGATGTCCGGCTGCCCGTCGAGGATCATCGCGATCCCGTCCCGGACCAGATCCTGGTCGTCGACCACCATCACCTTGATCACCGGGCGGCTCCGACCGGGATCCACGCACCGACCGTCGTACCGCCTCCAGGAGTACTGCGGACGTCGAGCAACCCACCGTGGATCCGGACCCGCTCCCGCATCCCGGCCAGCCCGTGCCGGCCCCGATCGTGCGCGGTGGCGACATCGAACCCGACCCCGTCGTCGGTCACGTCCACCCGGATCCCCGCCTCCTCGACCTCGACCAGCACCTGCACCGACGACGCCTGCGCGTGCCGCACCGCATTCGTCAGCGCCTCCTGCACCAACCGGTACGCCGTCAACTGGTGTCCAACCGGCGGCCGGTCCCGATCACCGCGAAGATCCAGCTCCACGGTCAGCCGCTCGTTCGACACATCGGCCACCAACTGCGGCAACTCGGCCAGACCCGGCTGCGGCGTCAGTTGTGGATCCGGCACCCCGTCAGCATCCCGCAGCGCCGACAGCAGCCGGTCCAACTCACCCAATGCCTTCCGCCCCGCATCACCAATCCGCTGGAACCCTTCGAGTACGTCGGCGTCCCCGCGACGTACCAGGTCCGGCCCGGTCTCCGCCTGGATCACCATCAGATTGACCGCGTGCGCCACCACATCGTGCAGGTCCCGCGCGATGTGCGACCGCTCGGTCAGCACCACCTGCTCGGCCTCGCGCTCCACCGCCTGCCGCTCCAGCTCGCGCTCCCGCCCGGCGGCCTCGCGGTTCCGCCGGTACAACCGGATCGCGACGCCCGCGACGACAGGAACCAGCAGACTGAGCGACAGGCTGATCGGCCACTGCCGATCCACCATCTCGTCGTAGATGGTGTTCCGCAGCCGGCCGTCGAGGTCCGCGATGAGCGGCTGGTCGGCGAGCTCGGGAAAGATCAGCACCATCTGCGGATACCGGATCAGCTCGGCGATCGTGGGCAGCGCGGCGAGCACCACGACTGCCGTCGGCACCGACCAGGCCAGGGACGGGCGTGCGGTCCCCAGCGAGTACAGGGCGACAGCCAACGCGAGCAGGAGCGTCCAGACCTCGTCGGTCTGCCAGTACGACACCAGAGCGGCCACACCGAGCATCACGGCCGGTAGAGCCGGCCACAGCCGGCGGACCGTCAGTGTCAGTGGTGTGAACGCCACCGCATACGGCATCCATTCGGGCGCGGACCACCAGTTCCCGTGGACCTGATCCCACCACAGCTCGACCAGGACGAGCGACGTCAGTGCCGCACCGATCACCGCACCGATGGGCAGGGCGTCGGCGCTCCGCCGGAAGGCACCGAGCAGGTCTTCCACATGCTCACCGGTCGTACGACGGACCGGCACGACCCCGCGTCGCCGCTGGGTGATCAGAACCAGGACGCAGCACAGCGCCAGCGCGACGGACCCCGACCACGGCCAACTGGCTGCCTCCACGCGGTTGGAGGCCGCCTGGGCGAGCCCGAGCTGGGTCTGGATCGTTCCGTCGTCCAGCCGGAAGCGGTGGTAGGTGTACGGGTACACCCGCGCCAGCAGGGTCTCCCGCTCCTGGTCGACGAGCAACGGAAGAGCTACGAGCACACCGGTGAGCACCAGGCCCGGACCGGTGCTCCAACGCGTGGGCAGAGACCACATCGCCAGCACACAGCCCACCAGAAGTGGCCAGGGGACCCCGCCGGCCAGCAGCGTCCACGAGTAGGCACCCGCGATCAGGCCGCCCAGCGCCAGCGCAGGGTCGACCCGGCGGATCACGACCAGCAGTGGGGACAAGACGACGAAGGCAGCGAGCCACAGTGAGCCCCAGGCCCAGTAGTCGGCCCGCTGAACGAGCCAGTACTGCGTCACCGCCGTACATCCGAGAGCCAGCACGACATCGGGCCAGCCGATCCGCGCCTCGGGACCACCCGCCGGCCACCCCCGTAGTCGTCCCGTCACAGCTCCCATTCTGCTGGCTGGAGGGTCGCCTGCCGTCACTCTCAGGAGTGACACCCAGGTCAACCGAAAGTGCCTCAGCCCCGGGTACGACGTCCCTCGCAGCACCGACCCGGCTTGGCTCCTGCTGGCGATGTGGCACGCCGGGGTCCGCCGGGAGGGTCGAAGGCATGACCATCGACCTTGTTCCACCGCGGGTCCGGCGACCACTGCCACCGGCCGTATTGGTGCTGGCAGCAACGATTCTTCCGGTGCTCTGCCTGCTGATCTGGAGCCCGTCGGACTCGATGTCGGACCTGCGGGTGTACTACGCGGCGGCCCGCGGACTGATCGACGGCGAGGACATCTACACCGTGCACCGGAACTATCCCGGGATGGGCCTCGGGTTCACCTATCCCCCGTTCGCCGCGATCGTGATGGCGCCGCTGGCGATCGGAGAGGAGTTCGGCCGCTTGCTGATGACGTTGCTGTCCGCAACATCTCTGCTGGTGATCGGCTGGGCCACGATGCGCCACAGCCTCGCCGCCGGTGCGGCGCTGGCCTTCGCCGGGCTGCTGTTCGAGCCGGTGCGGTCCACGTTCGGGCTCGGCCAGATCAACCTCATCCTGATGGCCTTGCTGCTGGTCGATCTGCTCGGTCACCTGCCCCGGCGGTACCGCGGCATCCTCGTCGGTGTCGCGACCGGCATCAAGCTGACGCCGGGCATCTTCATCGTGTTCCTGCTGGTCACCCGGCGCTTCCGGGAAGCGGCGATGGCCTGCGCCGCGACCGCGGCCACGATCGCGATCGGCTGGCTGGTGCTGCCCGGATCCGCGACTGCCTTCTGGACGCGGTACATCTTCGATCCAGGCCGGCCGGGACCGGCGCACTACATCAGCAACCAGTCCCTGCGGGGCGCGATCACCAGGATCACCGAGACCCCGACGAGTCCACTCTGGTTGCTGACAGCAATGATCGTCGGTGCGGTGGGTCTGCTGACCGCCAAGCGGCTGCACGAGCGAGGACTGCGGCTCGACGCGGTCGTCGTAACCGCGTTCACCGGCCTGCTGGTCTCGCCGATCTCGTGGTCGAACCACTGGGTCTGGGCCCTGCCCGCGGCCGTGGCGCTCTGGTCGCACCGCCGTACCTTTGCCGCGGTCTGGATCGCGGTCTTCGCAGTCGGTCTGCCCTGGTGGATGCCGTTCAGCGACGACCGCGAGTTCGACCTGACGTTCCTGCAGTCGCTGGCCGGAAACGCCTACGCGATCTGCGCCGTACTGCTGCTAATGCGAGCCGCAGGGCGGTCCTGGAATCGGACCACCCTGCGGGGGCCGAAGGGCGCCTGGGGGGTGAGGCGCACCTTCAGCAGGTGAAGACGTCGGGGGGACGACATCTCCACCAGCCGGAGGGTCCGAGGGGGATCGGACGCCTCCGGGTCAGTGGGCTCAGCACGGTTGGCCTGAACCCAGGCTTTCAGCGGGGACCCAGCTCCAAGGGCTGGGTCCGGATCCAGCGCGTGGTCGTCTGCTGCCGGCCCATGGCGATCACATCGCCGGCCGGGCCGGCCGAGAAGACCCGGCTGCCGGTGGTCTGGCGGGACGCACCGACACCGCGCTGGACTTCTGCCAGTAGTTGGTTGACCCGCTTGCGCAGATCCTCTACTTCGGACTGTAGCGCGAGGATGTGCCGAATTCCCGCCAGGTTCACACCTTCGTCCTGGGACAGGTGCTGCACGTACCTCAGCTTCGCCACGTCGTACGCCGAGTACCGCCGGCCGCGGCCGGACGCCCGGCTCGGCGTGACCAATCCGAGCCGGTCGTACTGGCGCAGTGTCTGCGGATGCATGCCGGCCAGCTGGGCCGCCACCGAGATCACGTAGATCGGGGTGCGGTCGTCCCAGGTCGGCACCTGGCTGAACGGGATACCCATCACGAACTCCCGAACAACCCGGCCCGCAGATCAGGCTGGTCCGACGCCGTGCTGAACTCCAGCAGCTTGGCACGCTGCTCCTCGCTCAGCTCGTGCGGAACCTGCACCTCGAGGGTGAGCAGGATGTCGCCCTTGGTGCCGTCCCGCCGGACCGACCCCTTGCCGCGGACGCGCAGCTTGCTGCCGTTCGCCGTACCGGCCGGGATCCGGACCGTGACGGGCAGACCGTCCAGGGTCGGCACCTTGATCTCGGCACCCAGCGCCGCCTCGGTGAAACTCACCGGGACGTTCAGCGTCAGGTGCTCGCCCTGCCGGCCGAAGATCCGGTGCGGCTTGACGTGCACGGTGACGTAGAGGTCGCCCGCGGGGCCACCCCGTTCGCCGGCCGCGCCCTTGCCCTTGAGCCGGATCCGCTGACCGTCCTGCACACCCGCCGGGATGCGGACCTGCATGGTCTTGCTCGACTGGCCGCGGCCGGAGCCGTGGCAGGTCTCGCACGGCTGGTCGACGACCAGGCCGCGACCCCTGCACTCGGTGCACGGCTCGGTCATGGCGAACACGCCGCCCTGGACCGAGGTCTGCATCCCCGTGCCCTCGCACTTCAGGCAGACCTTGGGCACCGTGCCGTACTTCGCGCCGGTGCCCCGGCAGGTCTTGCACGGCTCGTCGCTGGTCATCCGGAGCGCGACAGTGACACCGTTGACGGCCTCGGCGAACTCGATCGTCGCCTCGGTCTCGATGTCCGCACCGCGCCGCGGCCGGGCCGTCGACGAGGTGGTCGTGGTCCGGCCGCCACCGCCGAACATGCCGCCCAGGATGTCGCCGAGACCGCCGCCCCCGCCACCGGCACCACCGCGGTTGAACAGGTCGCCGACATCGAAGTTGAAGCCGCCCTGTCCACCGCTGCTGCCCGGCATCCGGAAGCCGCCGGCTCCGAACAGCCGGCGCGCCTCGTCGTACTCCTTGCGCTTCTTCGGGTCGCCGACGACGTCGTACGCCTCGGAGACCTCCTTGAACTTCGCCTCCGCGCTGGCGTCCCCGGCGTTGGAGTCCGGGTGGTACTTGCGCGCCAGCTTTCGGTAGGCCTTCTTGATCTCGTCGGCCTCGGCGGTCTTGGTGACGCCGAGAACCTTGTAGAAGTCCTTCTCGAGCCAGTCCTTCGTGCTCATCCGACGCCTCCCCTCCCGCCGTCTGTGTTACTCCGCAGACTTGTCTGCGGGCTGGTCGTCATCTGTACTCTCCACCGGTACGTCGGCAGTCACGGCCTCGTCCGGCAGTTGCTCGGTCGGTTCCGAGACGGCCACCCGGGCCGGCCGCAGGACGCGCTCGCCGTGGCGGTACCCCGGCTGCATCACCATCGTCGCGGTCGGGCCGTCCACCTCGTCGGAGTAGTTGTGCAGCAGGGCCTCGTGGATCCGCGGGTCGAAGGGGTCGCCCTTCTCGCCGAACTTCACCAGGCCGAGCTTCTCGGTGACCCGCTCGAGCGACTCGGAGACCGCCTTGAACGCACCCTCCAGCTCACCCGCCTCGCGGGCCCGGCCGATGTCGTCCAGGATCCCGAGCAGCTCGGTCAGCACCGAGCCGATCACCAGCTCCCTGGACGCCTCGCGGTCCCGGTCCACCCGGCGCTTGTAGTTGACGTACTCGGCCTGCAGTCGCTGCAGGTCCGCCGTACGTTCGGCCAGCGCCTCGGTCAACAGAGCCTCCTGGGCAGACGGGCCGATCAGATCCGACGGGTCTCGCGGCGGCTGCGCGCCCGGGGTGCCCGGCATACCCGGTGCGGCGCCGGCCGCGGGAGCCTCCGACAGGGGCTCCCGCAGCTCGCCGGTGTCCGGGTCGATCCGGCGCTTGTCCCGGACGACGGGGTCACCGTCGCCGAACTCGCTGCCAGTCGGTCGATCCGTCACTTGTCCTCCGTCTTGTCCTGCGGCCGGTCCTCGTCCACGATCTCGGCGTCGACGACATCGTCGTCGTTGCTCGAGCTCGAGTCACTGTCGGACGACGCGCTCTCCTCGGATCCGCCGGCGGCCTGGGCGTTCGCGTACATCGCGGCACCCATCTTCTGGCTGGACTGGGCGAGCTTCTCCGACGCGGCCTTGATCGCGTCGGCGTCGTCACCCTCGAGCGCCTTCTTCAGCTCGGCGACGCCGTCCTTGACCTCGGTCTTGACGTCGTCGGGAATCTTGTCCTCGTTCTCCTGCAGGAACTTCTCGGTCTGGTAGACCAAGCCCTCCGCCTGGTTGCGGGACTCGACCGCCTCGCGGCGCTTGCGGTCCTCCTCGGCGTACTGCTCGGCGTCGCGGACCATCTTGTCGATGTCGTCCTTCGGCAGCGCGGAGCCGCCGGTGACGGTCATCCGCTGCTCCTTGCCGGTGGCCAGGTCCTTGGCGTTGACGTGCACGATGCCGTTCGCGTCGATGTCGAAGGTGACCTCGATCTGGGGCACGTTGCGCGGCGCCGGCGGCAGGCCGGTCAGCTCGAAGTTGCCGAGCGACTTGTTGTCGCGCGCCATCTCCCGCTCGCCCTGGTAGACCTGGATCATCACCGACGGCTGGTTGTCCTCGGCCGTGGTGAAGATCTCCGAACCCTTGGTCGGGATGGTGGTGTTGCGCTCGATGATCTTGGTGAACACGCCGCCCTTGGTCTCGATGCCCAGGCTCAGCGGGGTCACGTCGAGCAGCAGGACGTCCTTGACCTCACCCTTCAGCACACCGGCCTGCAGGGAGGCGCCGACCGCGACGACCTCGTCCGGGTTCACGCCCTTGTTCGGGTCCTTGCCACCGGTCAGCTCCTTGACCAGCTCGGCCACCGCGGGCATCCGGGTGGAACCGCCGACCAGGATCACGTGGTCGATCTTCGACACGTCGATCCCGGCGTCCTTGATGACCGCCTTGAACGGGGCGCGGGCGCGCTCCAGCAGATCGTTGGTCATCTTCTGGAACTCGGCCCGGGAGAGCTTCTCCTCCAGGTGCAGCGGACCGGACTCGGTCAGGCTCAGGTACGGCAGGTGGATGGTCGTCTCGGCCGCGGCGGACAGCTCGATCTTGGCCTTCTCGGCGGCTTCCTGCAGCCGCTGCATGGCCATCTTGTCGCCGGACAGGTCGGTGCCGTTCTTGTTCTTGAACTGGGTCACCAGCCAGTTGACGATCCGCTGGTCCCAGTCGTCACCACCGAGGTGGTTGTCACCGCTGGTCGCCTTCACCTCGAAGACGCCGTCGCCGATCTCCAGCAGCGACACGTCGAACGTGCCACCACCGAGGTCGAAGACCAGGATGGTCTGCTCGGTGCCCTTGTCCAGGCCGTACGCGAGCGCGGCCGCGGTCGGCTCGTTGACGATCCGGTGCACCTTCAGGCCGGCGATCTCGCCGGCCTCCTTGGTCGCCTGGCGCTGCGCGTCGGAGAAGTAGGCCGGCACGGTGATGACCGCGTCCGTGACCTGCTCCCCGAGGTACGCCTCGGCGTCCCGCTTCAGCTTCTGCAGCACGAACGCGCTGATCTGCTGCGGGGTGAACTTCTTGCCGTCGATCGTGGTGTTCCAGTCCTCGCCCATGTGGCGCTTGATGGACCGGATCGTGCGGTCGACGTTCGTGGTGGCCTGGCGCTTCGCCACCTCGCCGACCAGGACCTCGCCGTTCTTGGCGAAGGCCACCACCGAGGGCGTCGTGCGCGCTCCCTCGGCGTTGGGGATGACGGTGGGCTCGCCACCTTCCAGTACGGCGATGACGGAGTTCGTCGTACCGAGATCGATACCGACCGCGCGGGCCATGTGCTTACCTCCACGAAGTTGAGTGATGCAGACTCAATGTTGCCGTCCTGTCGCCCGGGTTTCAAATCCGTGACTGAACAAACTTGAGTTCACCTGACTCAACATGGCATACGGCCGGGCCATTCCCAACTCCACCCCCGGATTCCCAGGGATCACCCAGGGTCCTCCCGGCCGGTTCACGGACTGCGGGCCCGCTGGACCCCTGCCGCGGCAAAGGCTTTCCGTGGGATGGTGTCACAGTGAAGCTCCGCCCCATGACCTCCGCTGACGATGCCGCGGTACTCACCCTGAATGCCGCTGCGGAAGGTCTGGTCGAGCCCCTCGGACCGGACCGGCTGGACTGGCTCCGACTGATCGCCGCACACGCCGCCGTGGTCGACCTGGACGGAGAGGTGGCCGCCTTCGTCCTCACCTTCGCGCCCGGGTCGGCGCACGACTCCCTCGACTTCCAATGGTTCGCCGCCACCTACGCCGACCGCTTCCTCCACCTGGACCGCATCGTGGTCGCCGAACAGCACCGGCGCAAGGGCATCGCGACCGCCGTGTACCGCGCAGTCGAACGGTCCGCCAAACCCTTCGACCGCCTGGTCTGCGGCATCCGCTCCGACCCACCGGACGTCGCCGGCCTCGCCTTCCACGCCGGCCGCGACTTCGTCGAGGTCGGCAAACTCCGCCGCCCCGACGGCACCACCACAGCCCTCTGCTCCAAGGAACTCACCGACTAAATCGGGTGCGCGGCCGACGACTTCCCGTCACCCTGGAGCCATGACCGGACAGCTGCAGGAGCGACTGCGCAACGCCTTCGTCTGGCGCACGGACCGCGGCGCCTGAAGCAACTACGCCGACGTCACCGGCTGGTGGCGCGACGCCGAGCTGCTGCGTGACCTGGGACCTGCGCTGGGTCGCCTGTACGACGTGACGCCGACGGTCGTGGTCGGTCCGGTATCCCGTGGATCGCTGCTCGGTGCGCTGACGGCGGCGGCACTGGGTGTCGGCTTCGTCGAGATCCGCAAGAACATCGGTCAGGCAACCGACAGCGATCGGTGGATACGGCGCACCACCGGCCCCGACTACCAGGACCGGCACGTCGTCTTCGGCTTCCGCCACGGCCTGATCAAGTCCGGCGACCGAGTCCTGATGGTCGACGACTGGGCCGACACCGGCGCGACCGCGCTGGTAGCCCGTGCCCTGGTCCAAGACTCCGGCGCCCACTGGATCGGCGCAGCCTGCGTGGTCGACGGCCTAGGCAACGCCCACCTACGCCACGACCTCCCCCTCCGATCCCTGATCGATGTCCGCCGGCTCTAGGTCGGGTTGCGGTCCGCCAGGCCATCACAATCGCGCCTCGTTCCAGCTCCGCCGCGTCAGCCGCGCGCTGGACCGCGAATGTGATGGGCTGGCGGTCCGCCTGTGGACAACCTCGTCCGGCTCCGCCGCTGGTGGGCCACCATCGTGGGGTGTCCGAGGTCATCGAGGTCGTCCGACGACGCGGAGGAACGGCGACCTTCGCGGAGCTGCGGGCGTCCGTATCCGGCCGCGCCATTCGCCGGGCGCTGGCAATCGGAGCGATCCGCCGGATCGCCAAGGGCGTCTACGCGATGCCTCCGGCGGCCGATCCACTCGCCGCAGCCAGGGCACAGGCTGGGATCGTGTCGCACCTGAGCGCCGCTGTCCTGCACGGGTTCTCGGTGCTCGACCTGCCGGCCAAGCCGCAGATCACGGTGCCGCGTGGGCAGCATCGCCGGTTGAGTCCGGTGGACTGCGAGTTGCACTGGGCCGACGACGTTCCCTCGGACGGGCGCCTGACCGGCAAACTCCGCACGGTCCTGGACTGTGCTCGCACCTTGCCGTTCACCGCGGGTCTCACCGTCGCGGACTCGGCTCTCCGGCTCGACGCGTTCGATCGCTCGCAACTGCTGGTCGGGGCCGCCGAGCTCCGCGGCCCCGGCTGCCGTCGAGCGCGGCGGGTGGCTGCGGCCGCGGACGGCCGGGCGGAGTCGCCACTGGAGTCCGTCCTGCGTGCTCTCCTGATCGAGGCAGGCATCGAGGGCTTCGAACCTCAGGTCGTGGTTCAGGACCACGACTTTTCCGCCCGGATCGATCTGGGGCACCGAGGATTGCTGATCGCCGTGGAGGCCGACAGTTTCGCCCACCACGGCACGCGGCGCGGCCTCACCCGAGACTGCCGCCGGCACGTCAATCTCACCATCCGCGGCTGGCGCCTGCTCCGCTTCTCCTGGGAGGACGTGATGTTCGACCCCGCGTGGGTGGTGGACGCCATCCGGCAGGCGATGGCCGGATCTCCAGGCCATCACAATGCACGCGAAATCGTCGACGCAAGCCGTGGCCGGCGTCTGTCGCGGCAGTCGTGATGGCCTGGGCGTCCGCCACCCCTACACCGGTCGCCCACCCACGAACGTCTGGGTCACGAGGGGGACGCCGGGGCGGTAGGCGAGGTGGATGTAGGAGGGGGCGTCTAGGACGGTTAGGTCGGCGCGGGAGCCCGGGGTTAGGTGGCCTATGTCGGTGCGGCGGAGCGAGGCGGCGCCGCCGGCGGTAGCGGACCAGAGGGCCTCGGCTGGGGTCATGTGCATCTCGCGGACGGCCAGGGCGATGCAGAGCGGGATGGAGGAGGAGTAGCCGGAGCCGGGGTTGCAGTCGGTGGCGAGGGCGACTGTGACGCCGGCGTCGAGCAGGCGGCGAGCGTCGGGGTACGGCGAACGGGTCGAGAACTCGACGGCGGGGAGGAGACCCGCGACTACGCCGGTCGAGGCGAGGGCATCGATGTCGGCGTCGGTGAGGTAGGTGCAGTGATCGGCCGCCGCGGCGCCGACCTCGCAGGCCAACTGGACCCCCGGCCCTTCACCGAGCTGGTTGGCGTGGACCCGGGCCTGCATGCCCTTGCCTTGACCAGCCTTCAGGATCGAACGGGCCTGATCCTCGTCGAAGGCGCCGCGTTCGACGAAGACGTCGACCCACTTCGCGTATGCTGCCGTTGCCTCGAGCATCGGACCGGTCACGAGCGCCACGTATCCGGCCGGATCGTCGGCGAACTCCGCCGGTACGACGTGCGCACCCAGGTACGTCGTCTCGTCGGTGAACTGCCCCGCGATCCGCAGCGCACGCGCCTCGTCCGCGACCGTCAACCCGTAACCGGACTTGATCTCGACCGTCGTGGTGCCCTGTCGACGCATCTCCGTCACCAGGCGGGCCACGTTCGCGGTCAGCACCTCGTCCGTGGCCTGCCGGGTCGCCGCGACCGTGGTCCGGATCCCGCCCGCGGAGTACGGCGTACCGCTCATCCGGGCCGCGAACTCCTCAGCCCGGTCACCGGCGAACACCAAGTGCGAATGCGAATCCACGAACCCGGGGACGACCGCCCGCCCACCAAGATCCACTGCACCATCGGCCGAGGGCGCATCGCGACGCTGCCCTACCCACGCGACGCGACTGCCCTCGATCACCAGCGCCGCGTCCCGCACTTCGCCGAGCAGGCCGCCATGCGCCGGATCGTTGGTCACCAGCGAACCGATGCCGGTCAGCAACAACGACGCGGTCACGAAGTCACCGCCTCGATCGAGGCCGCCAGCTCAGCCGCCACGTCCAGCTTCACATGATTGCCACCAGCAACCACCTGCCGCCCGCCGACGACCACGTCCGTGACGTCGGCAGCCGAGGCCGCGAAGGCGATGGTCTCCACAGTTCCTCCGGTCCCCGCCGTACGCATACTGTCGAGCCGTACGGCGACCAGATCCGCGCGCGCACCCACCTCGATCACCCCGGCGTCGTCGAACCCGAGTGACCGGTGCCCGTCGACCGTCGCCGCCTTGAGCAACTCGCCCGCGGACCAGTGGCCGCGCTCGTGGGACGCGAGCCGCTCGTCCAGCTCCACCGCGCGCATCTCCTCGAATAGATCGATCACCGCGTGACTGTCCGACCCGAGCGTCAACGGCGACCCGGCATCGCGCAGCGCCACCGACGGTCCGATGCCGTCCGCCAGGTCCCGCTCGGTCGTCGGGCAGAAGCATGAGTACGTCGCTGAACTGCCAAGCAACCCCACGTCGACATCGGTGAGATGGGTCGCATGTACGGCGCTCGTCCGCCCGCTGAGGAACCCGGTCTCGTCCAGGACCTGGGCCGGCGTACGACCGTAGGCATCCAGGCACGCGGCGTTCTCGCCGACCTGCTCGGACAGGTGAATGTGCAACGGCGCGTTCGGCATCGCCGAGGCGACCGCGCCGAGTTGATCCTGGGGTACGCCGCGCACCGAATGCGCCGCCGCACCGATCACGACATCGTCCGACCCCGTCAGCGACGAGACCCGGGCGGCCCAACTCGCGGCGTCACCGTCGCTGAACCGGACCTGCACCGAGTTCAGCGGCTGGTCGATCCCGCCGGCGACGTAACACGTGTCCAGCAAGGCGATCCGGATCCCGGCATCCCGGGCGGCCGCGATCAGCGCCGTACCCATCGCGTTCGGGTCGTCGTAGTGCCGCCCGCCCGGCGCGTGATGCAGGTAGTGGAACTCGCCGACCGCGGTGATCCCGGCCAGCACCATCTCGCCGTACACGGCCCGGGCGAGCTGGTAGTACGTGTCCGGGGTAAGCATCGAGGCGACGGCGTACATCTGCTCGCGCCAGGTCCAGAACGTGCCCCGCTCGGTCTGCGTCCGGCCGCGCAACGCCCGGTGGAACGCGTGGCTGTGGCAGTTCGCCAACCCCGGCAGCACGAGCCCTTCCAGCCGGACGGCGTCGCCCGGGTCCGCGTCGACCGAGACCGAGGTGAAACGCCCGTCGGCGATCGTCACCAGCACTCCCGCGGCGATCCCGGTCGGGAGGAGGGCGCTCGAGCACCAGTACGACGTCACTTCGCGAGATCCTTCAGTACGGCGGCCAACGCGTCCACGCCGGCCAGGCAGTCGTCCATCTCCGCGTACTCGGCCGGCGAGTGCGAGACTCCGGTCGGGTTCCGGACGAACAGCATCGCGGTCGGGATCCCGGCCGCCGAGAACACGCCGGCGTCGTGCCCGGCGCCGGTCGGCAGCACCGGCGCACCGTTCAGTACGTCGACCAACCGGTCCCGCAACCCGGCCGGGAAGTCGACCACCGGCGACACTGACTCCGGTACGACGTCGAGCGTCGTACCGTCCCGCTCAGCTCGTTCCGTGGCTTGCTTGGTGATTGCCGTTAGCAACGAACCCAACGTCGCGTCGTCGGCGGCCCGGGCGTCCAGCCAAGCGGTCACCTGCGACGGTACGGCGTTCGTGCCGTTGGGCTCGACCGAGACACGGCCGAAGGTCGCGCGGGCGCCGGCGAGACGAGCCTGTTTGTTCGCGGCCAGCGCGGTCATCGCGTAGGTGAGCATGGGGTCGTGCCGGTCTTCCATCAGCGTCGTACCGGCGTGGTTGGCCTCACCGCCGAAGGTGAACCGGTACCGCCCGTGCGGCCAGATCGAGCTGGCCACACCGACCGGTGCGGTCAGGCCGCGGCCCTGCTCGACATGCAACTCGACGAACGTGCCCATCCGCTCCAGCAACGGCGAGGGTCCGATACCCGCCGGATCCGTCCCCGCCGCCTCCAACGCCGCGGCCAGTGAGACGCCCGAGCGATCCGTCAAGGCCAGTGCACGCGAGGCCGGTAACACCCCGGTCGCCACCCGAGACCCCAAACAAGGCATCCCGAACCGCGACCCCTCTTCCTCCACAAACGCACCCACACCGATCGGCACCGAAGGCTCAAACCCCTCAGCCCGCAACAAATCCACAGCCGCCAAAGCAGAAACCACCCCAAGCGGCCCATCAAAAGCCCCACCATCAATCACCGAATCCAAATGACTCCCGGTGACCACGCCAGGTCCACCCGACGGTCCCCACCAGGCGACGAGGTTTCCTATGCCGTCGGATTCCAGGGTGAGGCCGCGCAGTGCGCATTGGTCGAGGAACCAGGCGGTTGCCTCGCGTTCGGTTGGCGTCCAGCCGCCGCGGCGGTAGGCCCCGGTGTCGGGGTCACGGCCGACGGCGGCCAGCGCCGCCCACATGTCCTCGAAGCTCAAGACAGCGGGTTCTTCGACAGCCAGTCCTTGGCGACCGCGCTCGGCGACTCCTTGCCGACGTCGATCCGCTTGACCAAGTCGGTCAGCGCTTCCGTGGTCAGCTTGGCCGAGACCGCGTTCAGCGCGGCCGCGACGTCATCGGACTTGTGGTCGGTCCGGATCAGCGGAACGATGTTGTTCGGCGGCAGGATGTTCTTCGGGTCCTCCAGCATGACCAGGTTGTTGTCCTTGATCAGCGACTGGGTGGTGAAGAAGTTCGACACCTGGATCTGGTTGTCCAGCAGGGCCTTCAGGCTCAGCGGGCCACCCGCGTCCAGCGTCTTGTAGTTCTTGAACTCGACGTCGTACTTCTCCTTCAGGCCCTTGAGCCCGGCGTCGCGCACCTTGAACTCGGAGCTGCCGCCCGCGACCATGTCCTTCGACACCGGCTTCAGGTCGGCCAGCGACTTCAGGCTGTACTTGTCCGCGGTCGCCTTGGTCACCACGATGGTGTCCTCGTCGGCGGCCGGCGACTTGTCCAGGACCTCGAGCCCGGACGGCAGCGACGCCTTCAGCGCGTCGTACGTCGCCTGGTCCTCGGTCTCGGTGGCGTCCTTCTTGAAGTAGTGCAGTGCGGCGCCGGTGTACTCCGGCAGCAGGTCCACCGAGCCGTCCTTGATCGCGGCCATGTAGGTCTCGCGGTTGCCGATGTTCGGCTTCTGCTTGACCTCGATGCCCTTGGCCGCCAGCGCTTGGCCGTAGATCTCCGCCAGCAGCTGGCTCTCGGAGAAGTCGGCCGATCCGACGGTCAGGCTGCTCACCTTCGACGGTGCCGGTGAGGAACCCGCGTCGCTGTCGCCCAGCTGGTCTCCCCCACCCCCACAGCCGGCCAGGCCGAGCACCGCCACCCCGGCGATCGCAGTACGGATGAGTGTGGATCTCAACACGAGAGCCTCCATTGTCTCGTCAGCCACCGGCCGTTGCCGATGGATCCTTCGGTGGGGCGGTTCAGATAGGTCACAAGTTCATCAGGTACGTCGGACAGTTCAGTCGACCTTGAGTCCGTTGGAGACGACGACCCGGCCGAGGACGGCGAAGAGGACGTCGAGCACGATGGCGAGCAGGGCTACCAGCAGGGCGCCGGTGAACATCTGCGGGAAGTCGCGGAGCTTCAGTCCGTCGACCACATAGCGGCCGAGACCGCCGAGCGAGACGAGCGCGGCGATCGTCGCCGTGGAGACGATCTGCAGGGTCGCGCCGCGCAGACCGGAGATGATCAGCGGCATCGCGATCGGGATCTCCACCTTGGTCAGGATCTCGCGTCCGGTCATCCCCATCCCCCGGGCCGCGTCGATCGTGGCCGGATCGACACCGGACAGACCGGCGTACGTCGAGGCCAGGATCGGCGGGACACCGAGCGCGACCAGCGCGATCAGCACCGGCAGGAACCCGATCTGGTCGGTCAGCAGCACCGCGAGCATCAGCAGGCCGAGGCTCGGCAGGGCCCGGGCCGCGTTGCCCAGGTTGATCGCCAGGAACGCGCCCCGCCGGGTGTGGCCGATCCGCAGCCCGACCGGCAGCGCGATCGCGGCGGAGATCCCGAGGGCGGCGAACGTGTACCAGATGTGCTCGATGATCCTGGCCCAGATCCCTTCCGGGCCGGACCAGTTGAAGGAGTCGGTCAGGTATTCCCACATGTCAGGCCACCTCCACCGGCGGAGTGTGGATGACGCGCGCCCAGGGCGTCAGGACCCGCTGCAGACCGACCAGAACCAGGTCCGCCACCAGCGCCAGCAGCAGCGAGAACACCACGCCCACCACGACGGGCGTGAGGAAGTCCCGCTGGAAGCCGAGAGTGAACAGCTCGCCCAGGCCGCCGATCCCGATCACCGCGCCGACGCTCACCATCGAGATGTTCGCGACGGTGACGACGCGCAGACCGGCGAAGATCACCGGTACGGCGATCGGCAGGTCGACCGCGATCAGCCGGTGCAGGGAGCCGTACCCGACTGCGACCGCCGACTGCCGGACATCGGGCGGTACGGAGCGCAGCCCGTCGATCACGTTCCGGATCAGCAGCGAGACCGTATAGATGGTCAGCGCCACGACGATGTTGACCGTGGACAGCACCTTGGTGCCGAGGATCGCCGGCAGCACGATGAACAGCGCGATCGAGGGCAGTGAGTACAGCACACCGCCGAGCGCGATCAGCGGGTTCGCCAGCCAGGAGAATCGCGTGGCCACGTATCCGAGCGGCACCGAGATCAACAGGCCGAGAATGACCGGGAGAATCGCCAGATAGAGATGCTCGCCCAGCTGTTCCCAGATCAGCCCGAGGTTGTCGCCTATCCAGGTCATGACCGGAGTGCCTCTGCAACGATCGACTGGTCGACCACCCCGACGGCCTTGCCTTTGTCGTCCACGCAGACGCCCCAACCGCTCGGAGAGGTCAGTACGGCGTCCATCGCGGCACGCAGCGAATCACCCTGCCGGAAGACAGCGCCGACCGGCAGCATCTCGTGGTCGGTGCGCCAGCCGACCGCCACACCGTCGTCGTCGAGCACCAGCTCGGGCGGCAGCGGCTTGAGCGCCAACTCGTCGGGGTGCACGAAGGTGAGCGCCCGATAGCCGCGGTCCTGCCCGACGAATCCGCGGACGAAGTCGTCGACCGGGTTCGCCAGCAGCTCGGACGGCGGGGAGAACTGGGCGAGCTTGCCGCCGACTCGCAGTACCGCGACGTTGTCGCCGAGTTTGATCGCCTCGTCGATGTCGTGGGTGACGAAGACGATCGTCTTGCCGATGTCGCGTTGCAGCCGGAGCAGCTCCTCCTGCAACTGGTGCCGGACGATCGGGTCGACGGCGCTGAACGGCTCGTCCATCAGCATGATCGCCGGGTCGGCCGCGAGTGCTCGCGCGACGCCGACTCGTTGCTGCTGGCCACCGGACAGCTGGGCCGGATACCGCTCGGCCAGCTTGAGGTCGAGGCCCACTCGTTCGAGCAGCTCGAGCGCGGTGGCGCGGGTCTTGCGCTTGTCCCAGCCGAGCAGCTTGGGCACGGTGGCGACGTTGTCGACCACCGTCTTGTGCGGGAACAACCCGGCATGCTGGATCACGTACCCGATCCCGCGGCGAAGCGCCACCGGGTCCTTGCCGGTGATGTCCTCGCCGTCGATCGAGATCGTCCCGCTGGTCCGCTCGATGGTGCGGTTGATCATCCGCAGCGACGTGGTCTTGCCACAGCCCGACGGCCCGACGAACACGGTGATCTGACCGCTCGGGATCCGCAGGGACAGGTTGTCGACGGCGACGGTGCCGTCCGGATACCGCTTGGTGACGTCCTCGAACTCGATCATGGCGCCCCTTCGCGCTCGTCGTCGGTCGCCCGATCGACCCTAGCGGAACGAGAGACCGAAGCCACGCGATCGCACGGATTCTCGCTCCCCGGAAAGTGCACCATAGCGGTGAAGAATGCCACGGTCGCACTCAGTCGTCAGGATTCCTGCATCGGAACCCTGACGCCCCGTTCCGCGGCCACCTCGGCCGCCTTGTCGTAACCGGCGTCGACGTGCCGGATGACACCCATCGCCGGGTCGTTGCTCAGTACCCGCTCCAGCTTCCGCCGGGCCAAATCGGTGCCGTCGGCAACCGATACCTGGCCGGCATGGATGGACCGGCCGATGCCGACGCCACCGCCGTGGTGGATCGACACCCAGGACGCGCCGCTGGCCACGTTCACCATCGCGTTCAGCAACGGCCAGTCCGCGATCGCGTCCGAGCCGTCCAGCATTCCTTCGGTCTCCCGGTACGGCGACGCGACGCTACCGGTGTCCAGGTGATCCCGCCCGATCACGATCGGAGCCTCGAGCTCGCCGGAGGCAACCATCTCGTTGAACCGGACGCCGGCCTTGTCCCGCTCGCCCTGACCGAGCCAGCAGATCCGGGCCGGCAGACCCTGGAACGCGACCCGCTCGCCGGCCAGCTTGATCCAGCGGCTCAGGTGCTCGTTGTCCGGGAACAGGTCGAGAATGGCCTGGTCGGTCTTGGCGATGTCGGCCGGGTTACCGGACAACGCCGCCCACCGGAACGGGCCCTTACCCTCGCAGAACAAGGGCCGGATGTACGCCGGTACGAACCCGGGGAACTCAAACGCCCGGGCGTATCCGGCCTTGCGAGCCTCGTCGCGGATCGAGTTGCCGTAGTCGAATACCTCGGCACCCGCATCCTGGAAGCCCACCATCGCCTCCACGTGCTTGGCCATCGACTCCTGCGCCCGCTGGGTGAACCCGGCCGGGTCCTTCTCCCGCGCGGTCGTCCAGTCCTCGAACTCGACACCGATCGGCAGGTACATCAACGGGTCGTGCGCCGACGTCTGATCGGTGACGATGTCGATCGGCGCACCACGCTGCAGCAGATCGGGGACGATCGTGGCCGCGTTGCCCAGGACACCGATCGACAGCGGCTTCCGCGCCGCCTTCGCCTCTTCGGCCAGCCGCAGCGCCTCGTCGACCGACGACGCACGGACGTCGAGGTAGCGGTGCTCGATACGACGCTGGATCCGCGACTCGTCCACGTCGATGCAGATCGCGACGCCGTCGTTCATCGTCACGGCCAGCGGCTGCGCACCACCCATACCGCCGAGCCCGGCGGTCAGTGTGATCGTGCCGGCCAGCGAGCCGCCGAATTTCTTCTCGGCGACCGCGCCGAAGGTCTCGTAGGTGCCCTGCAGGATGCCTTGGGTGCCGATGTAGATCCACGAGCCGGCCGTCATCTGGCCGTACATCGTCAGCCCCATCGCCTCCAGCTTGCGGAACTCCTCCCAGGTGGCCCAATCGCCGACCAGGTTCGAGTTCGCGATCAGCACCCGCGGTGCCCACTCGTGCGTCTGCATCACGCCGACCGGGCGGCCCGACTGCACGAGCATCGTCTCGTCGTCCTTCAGCGTGGTCAGCGTGCGCACCATCGCGTCGAACGAGTTCCAGTCCCGGGCCGCCTTGCCGGAGCCGCCGTACACGACCAACTCGTCAGGGTGCTCGGCGACCTCGGGGTCGAGGTTGTTCTGCAGCATCCGCAGTGCGGCTTCCTGCTGCCAGCCGCGGGCGGTGAGGGTGGTACCGCGGGGCGCGCGCACGGGACGGGGTCCGGACATGGGTGATCCAGCCTTTCTAGGACAGTGGGCCGGTGACGGCCTCGGCAGCGGACAGGTAGGTGCCGTCAGCAACAAGGCGGACGGAGTGCTCGATCTCGGGCGCGAGATGCCGGTCGGTTCCCGGCCCCTCGACGTATTCCCGCAGGGCGTCCCGGACGGCGGCGGTGGCCGGCGCCGGGGCTAGTGGCGCGCGCAGGTCGAGCGCCCGCGCGGCGGTCAGGATCTCGACGGCGAGGACGCGCTGCAGCCCGTCGATCGCCTTCCGCAGCTTGCGCGCGGCCGACCAGCCCATCGAGACGTGGTCCTCCTGCATCGCACTGCTCGGGATGGAGTCCACACTGGCCGGTACGGCGAGCCGCTTGAGCTCGGACACGATCGCGGCCTGCGTGTACTGCGCGATCATGTGACCGCTGTCCACCCCGGGATCGTCGGCCAGGAACGCGTTCAGCCCGTGGTTCCGGGCGACGTCGAGGAAACGGTCGGTACGACGTTCGCTGATGCTGGCCAGGTCCGCGACGGCGATCGCGAGGAAGTCGAGCACGTAGCCGACCGGGGCGCCGTGGAAGTTGCCGTTCGACTCGACCCGGCCATCGGGGAGGACGACCGGGTTGTCGATCGCGGCGGCGAGCTCGCGGTCGGCGACCGTGGCCGCGTGCGCCGCGGTGTCGCGGGCTGCACCGTGGACCTGCGGCGAACAGCGCAGGGAGTAGGCGTCCTGGACGCGGTTGCACTCGGGACCGCGGTGGCTGGCGACGATCGCGCTGTCGGCGAGGATCGCGCGCAGGTTCGCGGCGGCGGATCGCTGACCGGGATGCGGCCGCAGGGCCTGCAGGTCGTCGGCGAACACCCGGTCGGTTCCGAGTTGGCCTTCGACGCTCATCGCGGCGGCGAGGTCGGCGGTCTTGAACAGGCGATCGAGGTCGGCGAGAGCGAGCACCAGCATGCCGAGCATGCCGTCGGTGCCGTTGATCAGCGCGAGGCCTTCCTTCTCGGCCAGCACGACCGGCGTCAGTCCATGCGCCGCCAGTGCCTCGCCGGCGTCCAGGAGGTTGCCGTCGGCATCACGAACGGTGCCCTCGCCCATCACCGCGAGAGCGACATGCGACAGCGGCGCGAGGTCACCGGAACAGCCGAGGCTGCCGTACTCGTGCACCACCGGAGCCAGGCCGGCGTTGAGCAGACCGGCGTACGCCTGGGCCGTTTCGACCTTCACACCGGTGCGGCCGGTCGCCAGCGTCGACAGCCGGAGCAGGGTGAGTGCCCGGACGACCTCGGTCTCCACCTCGGGGCCGGAGCCGGCCGCGTGCGATCGGACCAGGCTGCGCTGCAGCTGGGCGCGCAGTTCCGGTGCGATGTGCCGGGTCGCGAGGGCGCCGAAGCCGGTCGAGACGCCGTAGTGCGGAGTGTCCGCGTGGGCGAGTGCCTCGATCGCAGCTCGCGACTTCGCGATCTCCTCGAGCGCCAGGTCGTCGATCCGGACCCGGGCGCCGTACCGCGCCACCGCCACGACCTCGGCCGCACTCAGCGGGCCGACGCCGACGATCACCTCGTTCTGCTCATCCACGCGTTCATTCCACCGCGCGGCACGAGCATCCGACAGCAGCGCCATGCACTTTCTGTCTCGCATCTGAGACATATGGATGGACCGCCCGCCACCTAGAGTGAAGGAATGGTGTTCGAGATCCGGACGGCGGAGCCGGATGATGCGGTCGGAATCGCTCGGGTCTGGGCGGCCGCGATGCCGCACCTGGTGCGAACGGCCCGCGGAATCGAGAACGGACTCCGCAACAGCAAGCGCCGGGTCGCGCTGGTCGCGGTCGATGGTTCCGACGTGGTCGGCTACGGGAACGTGTTCCTGCCCGACCCCGGCGTGCAGGCGCCGCGGGTGCGGATCTCCGTGTCGGTGCCGCCCGAGCTCCGCCGGCGCGGTATCGGCAGCCTGCTGTCCGCGGCCATCTGCTCGGAAGCCGAGAGGGTCGGAGCGGCCGGTCTCCTGGTCGTGGTCGAGGACAGCGACGAGTCCAAGGAGTTCGCGATCCGGCGAGGGTTCACCATCGGTCGCCGGATGAGCCATTCCCGTGCGGACCTGAGCGCCGTACCGTCGCCGGTTCCCGCACCCGAAGGTCTGCGCGTGGCCGATTTCGAGCAGGTGGGTCCGGAGCAGGTCTGGCGCGCGGTCGTGGGCGTCGTCGAGGGTGATCCGAGCGGCTTGTCGTTCGCAGCGCCGTACGACGAATGGCTGGCGACCGACTGGGCCGACCCGGACCTGCGCCGCGACCTCAGCATCGCGGTGCTCGACGGTGACACCGTGCTCTCGTTCGTGATCACGACGGCCGATCCGGAGCGGCGGGTGATCTGGTCCAACCTGACCGGGACGATCCCGGCCGCCCGCGGTCGAGGGCTGGCGAAAGTGGTCAAGTCCGCGGCTCTGACGCGCGCCCGGGATGCCGGGTTCGTCACCGCTTACACCGGCAACGACGCGGCGAACGCCCCAATGCTCGCAGTGAACACATGGCTCGGCTACAAGGTGTCGTCGGCTGCCTGGACCGCGGAGAAGGCTCTCTGATGCGTTTGTTCCTCTCGCTCACGTTCTTCGGCGTGCTCTCGCTCGGCGTCGGGTTCCTGATGTCCGGTGATGACCAGATCGTCGACTGGTTGATCGCCGGCGGCCTGTTCGGGCTGGCGCTGGCCGGTGAGGGTGCCCGGCTCTGGTTGCGCCGCGACCGGGCCAAGTCCCGCGAATCGTCCGGAATCTGAGACTTCGCGGTTACGCTGCCGTTGTGAGCGGCAACGTTCCCGCCTCGACCCGCACTCTGCGGGTGCTGACGTTCCTGGCCACCCAGCCCGGTCCCGTGCCGATGGAGCGCATCGCCTCCGCGGTCGGCCTGCCGCGCTCGTCGACGTACCACTTGCTGCGAGCAATGATCGACGAGGGTTTCGTGGTCCATCTGCCGGAGGAGAAGCGGTTCGGGCTCGGGGTGGCCGCGTTCGAGATCGGCTCGGCGTATCTGCGCCACGACCCGCTCGAGCGGCTCGCCCGCCCGCTGCTCGTCCAACTGGTCGCGGAGGTCGGCCAGACCGCGCATCTCGGCGTACTGCATGGTCGTGAGCTCGTCTACCTGCTGAAGGAACAGCCGCCCCGGCCGGTCACCCTCGTCACGGACGTCGGCGTACGCCTCCCCGCCACCCTGACCGCCTCCGGCCGCGCCCTACTCGCCGAACTCCCGCCGGCCCAGGTCCGCGCGCTGTTCCCGAGCCCGGATACTTTCGTACGGCGTACCGACTACGGACCGCAGACCTTGACCCAACTGCGTCGCCTACTGGCCGACGAGAAACGCCAGGGCTACGCGGTCGAGGACTCCTTCATCAGCCCAGGCCTCTCGTCGGTGGCGAGCGCCGCCGTCGACCACGCCGGCCACCCGGTCGCCGCGATCAGCGTCACCTTCCGCACCGACGCCGTACCTCCCGCCGACCGCCACATCCTCGCCCACAGAATCCGCCAAGCCGCCACCGCCCTAACCCGCCGCCTCCACGGCTGACCCACCCACACGCGCCACGCAGTCTCTGGTTGGGCAGCAGGTGTTGTCTTTCGGCGATCGTATTGTCGGCGCATGACATTTACGTCGCCGGTGGAGCGGGCCACGCCGGATCGGCTGGCTGATGAGCGTGGCGCGCTGACGCAGCAGCTCGACTTTCACCGGGCCACTCTGCTTCGCAAGCTGGAAGGGCTCGAAGGCGAGGCGCTGCGCCGGCCGATGACGGCGTCTGGGCTCAGCCTGCTGGGGTTGGTGAAGCACCTGGCCGAGACGGAGCATGGCTGGTTCCTCAAGATCTACGCAGGGTTGCCCGAGCCGGATCTGTTCCCGACCGATGGTGACCCAGATGCGGAGTTTCGCGTCGGTCCCGACGAGACGGCCGACGAGGTGGTCGGGCAGTACCTACGGACCTGCGAGCGGGCCCGGGCCGTGGTGGCCGCCGGTGGGCTCGACGACGTGGTCACGACGCCGTGGGGCGCCGAGGTCAACCTGCGGGCGATCCTGATCCACATGGTCCAGGAGACCGCGCGGCACAACGGTCACGCCGACATCATCCGAGAGGCGATCGACGGCACAACAGGCCATTGAACGCAGCCGAGTGGGCCTAGCACTACCTCCGGTGGGGAGGTGGGCTGACTGCGGGATCCGCCTGCGACGGCGAGGGTTGAGGCTCCGTCGTTGATCCAGGAGGAGCATCGTGATTCGCGGTCTGGCTGCTGTTGTCGGGGCTGTTGCACTTGGTGCTGTCGGAGTGGTTCCCGCGGTTGCTGATGATGAGGTCGTCCGGACGGAAGGTGGGCTACTACGTGGCATCGTCCAGGACGATGTACGGACTTTCCGGGGCATCCCGTACGCCGCTCCACCCGAGCGCTGGCGGTCACCACGGCCGGCCGCGCCCTGGTCGGGGGTGCGTGACGCGAAGGAGTACGCCAAGAGTTGTGCACAGGGTGAGCATCCGGTCGGTGTCGCGAGCACGAACGAGGACTGCCTCTACCTGGACGTGACCACGCCGGCCCGGGCTGGGAAGAACCGTCCGGTCGTGGTGTGGATCCACGGCGGCAGCTTCACGAACGGCGCGACGAGCGTCTACGGACCGAACCGGTTCGCGGACCGTGGCGATGTGGTCGTGGTCCAGGCGCAGTACCGGCTCGGTGCGTTCGGATTTCTCGCCAGCCCGTTGCTCGGCAGCGGCTCGGGGAACTACGGCCTGGAGGACCAGCAGGCCGCACTGCGCTGGGTCCGGAGGAACGCGGCGGCCTTCGGCGGCGATCCCCGGAACGTGACCCTGATGGGTGAATCCGCCGGCGCGTACAGCGTGTGCGACCACCTGGCCTCTCCGACCGCGGCCGGACTGTTCGATCGCGCGATCATCCAGAGCGGTCCGTGCGCGCAGGAGTACTCCAAGCTCAACTACGCGGCACCAAGGCCGCGGACAGTCGCCTACGAATACAGCCGCCAACTCGCGGCCGACCTCAACTGCACCACAGCAGCCTACTTACGGGCGATCCCAGCTGACCGTTTGCTGGCAGCCACCGAAGCCGACGAGTTCGGCCCGGTGCTCGGCGGGCCAGTGCTTCCACTCCATCCGGCAAAAAGCATGGTCAACCAGGTCCCAGTCCTGCACGCCGTCAACCACGACGAGGAGTCCGGTCGCTACGCCGCCCAGGAGATCTTCTCCGGCGCACCGATCACTCAGACGGAGTACGAGACAGCCGTCCGCGACACCTTCGGCACGGACGCCGACAAGATCCTGACCGAGTACGCCGACGTCCGGCCGGCCGGACGCGCGCTCGCAACCGTGATGACCGACTCGCACTGGTCGACGCCCGCCGCGAAGACCAACCGCCTGCTGTCCGGACGAATGCCGACGTACGCCGTCGAGTTCGCGGGCGACGCCCCCTGGTACGCCGGAGCACCGAAGCCCGAGTGGCCGGTCGGTACTCACCACCTCAGCGAGGTCGCCTACTTCTTCGACCTGAAGATCTTCGACCCGCCTCAGCAGCAGTACGCCGACGAACTCATCACCCACTGGGCGAACTTCGCCCGCACCGGCACCACCCCCTGGCCGCGCACCGCGCCACGCGACCACAGAGTCCAGTCCCTCAACCAGACCGGCACCAGCCGAACGAACTTCGCCGAAGACCACCGCGTCGCCTTCTGGTACTCGCTCGCCAGTACGGCGCCCTCCACGGTCAGTCAGGTGGTGTCGCCGGGGTGAGTAGGCGGCGCAACGCGGTCGGCGTGTGCCCCAGGTGCTCCCGGACGGTGCGGGTGAGATGTGCCTGGTCGGCGAAGCCGAGCTCGGCGGCCAATTGGGCAAGGCCGGTCCCACCTTCCGCGAGCCGATCCATAGCCCGGCCGACCCGGACACGGTTGCGGTAGCGGGTCAGCGACACACCCGTCTGCTGGGAGAACGCCCGGCTCAGCCGGTACGGCGAGACGTCAAGCACTGTGGCCAGCGAGCACAGCCCCGCCGCCTCCGGCACTCCAGCGGTGATTGCTTCCCGGGCCGCCGCAGCCAGGGCCCGGTCGGCGGGCCCCAGCCGCGCGAACGGTCGCCGACTTGCCAGCGCGACAAGACGAAGCATCTCCTCTGTCAGTGCGAAGTCGATGTCGCCTCCGCCGGCGGCGGCGAGGACCCGACGATGAGCCAGATCGACGCGGGCATCCACGTACACGGCCCCCTTGCGCGTATGCCCTTCCCACAGCGCGTCCGCGAAGCTCACCGAGGTGCACACGTCGCCGCCGGCCGGATGGGCGAACCGCTCCTCCTCACCTGGCAGCCCCAGATAGCCGATCGTGGGATCCAGATCGGCCTCGGCGCCGTCGGCACACCGCCGGAACCGGCCACGCCGGACGAGAACCAACCGGCGGTCGTCACCGGCTTCCGGCTCCGACCATCGGGTGTGGTCGGCACGGCAGGCCACCGCACTCACGGTGAACTCGGGCCGGGCTGCGAGGGTCACGGCTGACAGCACGCCGATGACGTTATCCGGCAGGTCCGACAAAACGGCCCGCAAGGATCTTCAAGACTCCGCGGTGCTCGGGAACGGATGCTTGGCGCCGAACGACGACACAAAGGAGAGATCGACATGACAATCCGCGCGGAGCTCACCACGATCACCATCGACTGCGCCGCCCCCAAGGCGCTGGCGCAGTTCTATCAGGACCTCACCGGCTGGCAGATCACGCACAGCGACGACGAATCCGCCTCCGTGGGCGAGGGGCCGATCCAGCTCGCCTTCCAGCGGATCGACGGCTACCAGGGACCGGGCTGGCCGGACTCCGCCAAGCACGCCCACCTCGATTTCAAGGTCGCCGACGTCGAGCACACCGTCAAGGAACTGCTCACCCTCGGCGCGACCAAGCCCGAGTTCCAGCCCGGCGGTGCGGAGTGGGTGGTCCTCGCCGACCCCGAGGGACACCTGTTCTGCCTCGTCCCGAGCGAGTGAAGCAAGCATCCGCCGCCCAGCGGATATCCACCACAGGTAGGAGACATGGCAACAATCAGCAAGGAAACCCTGATCAACTCCAGCGCTGACGACGCCTGGAAGGTGATCGGCGACTTCGCCGCGGGTCCATCCCTGATGGCACCCGGCTACGTCGTCGACACCCGCGTCGACGGAGACTGCCGAATCGTCACCTTCGCCGACGGCACCGTGGCACGAGAACGGTTCGTCGCCGTCGACGACGAGGCTCGTCGAATCGTCTACACGGTGGTGGGCGAGAGTTTCCACCCCGTTCACGACAACGCCTCGATGCAAATCGTCGCCGAGGACGCGCACACGTGCCGGCTGATCTGGATCCACGATGTACTGCCCGACGACCTTGTCCTGCCCATCGAAACGGGCATGACTCAAGGCCTCGGCGTGATCAAGCAGACGCTCGAATCCCACGCCTCGTCGCCTTCCTGATCACGGACAACGGCTCTCCGCGGAATCACCCGAGTTCTGCCCGTCGAGCTGTGAGGTGCGGACGTCCGCCACTCACCAAGTCGCCCCGTCGCTTCGGCGGTACGCTCATCGTCCGCTCGAGCGGCGCCGGAACGGGCGCTTGGTGAGTGGGGGAGATCCGGTAGACCGTCCGCCCACCGCAGCGGATCGACCGCTCGGCGCTGACTGGTTGCGAGGGGTAGGCGACCGAGGGTGAGATCGAGGTGACCCCCGTTTCCGCCCAGACGAAGGTGGTCTTATGCGTCGTCTCAAACAGGTCGTTGCCGCTCTGGCTCTGCTGGTTATTCCGCTCACTCCGACGGCCTCGGCCTCGCCGTCTGCCGATTGGATCGGGAGCTGGGCGGTCGCCGTCACTCCGCCGGGTACGTCGGGACTGTCGGCGACCGGTGTCACGGACGCGACCCTCCGGCAGGTCGCCCATGTCTCGGTTGGTGGGTCCGAGCTCAGGCTGCGATTGTCGAATGTCTACGGCACATCCCCGCTCCGCGTCGGCAAGGTGACGGTGACACCGCGGGCCGCTGACCTCGCCGGTACGCCGACAGTCCAGCCGGCCAAGCTGGTCCCGGTGCTGTTCGGCGGCAGGCCGTCGGTCACGATCCCAGTCGGTGCTGAGTGGGTGTCCGACCCGGTGCGAATCGTCGTGCCGGAGGACACCGACCTGGTGATCAGCACCTACTTCCCGGGTCCGACCGGTCCGCTGACCCAGCACCCGGCCGGATACGCGACGAGCTTCCTGGCCACTGGTGACCAGACCGGCGGCGATGGATCGCAGTACCAGGCGAACCCCGGTATGGCCCGCTACATCATCGAGGGCGTCGACGTGAAGAGCCGGGTGCGCGGCTCGGTCGTGCTGTTCGGCGACTCGATCACGGACGGCGTGGTCTCGCCGATCGACCAGAACCTGCGCTACCCGGATCAGTTGGCCGACCGGTTGCTGGCCTCACCTCGCGAACTCGGCGTACTCAATGCCGGCATCAGTGGCAACCGGCTGCTCAACAATGCCGGTACGGCGGGAGACTCGACGCTGGCGCGGTTCGACCGGGACGTGATCGGGCAGGCCGGCGTGCGGACCGTCGTACTGCTCGAAGGCATCAATGACATCGGTGGCAGCCGCGGTGCGACTGACCCGGCTGATCTAATCGCGGTGCATCGCCAGTTCATCCAGCGCGCGCATCAGGCGGGGTTGAAGGTGATCGGCGCGACGCTGACGCCGTATGAGGGAGCCGGTTACTACACGCCCGAAGGTGAGGCGGACCGGCAGGCGCTCAACCACTGGATCCGGACGTCCGGTGAGTACGACGCGGTCGTCGACTTCGACAAGGCGGTGCGCGATCCGGCCAACCCGTCGAAGATGCTTCCGGCGTACGACGTGGGCGACCACCTGCACCCGAACGCCGTGGGCTTCAAGGCGATGGCCGCCGCCTTCGACCTGAAGGAGCTCTGACTAGCCGGATTCGGCGGGATGCTCGACCTGGCGGTCGCCCCACTGCGTCATCAGACCGCGGGCGATCTCCAGGTCCTCCCGCAACGACCGGTCGGCGAGGTCACCTGGCAACGCGGTCAGCGCGTCGGCCAGCCACGGCCCGGCCGCAGCCGGCGTGAGATCGTCAGGCGTCAAACCTGCAAGGCGAATCGCCCGCACGGCCGTGACCAACTCACAAGCCAGGACTTCACGCAGTGCGTCGAGGAGTTGAGCCGTCAGTACGGCGGCTTGTGGCGCGAAGCTGGCGTGGTGCTCGGCTCCGCGCGACAGCGTCGCCGTACCGAGTGTCGCGGGTTGCGCCGACGACCGAACCCCGGATAGCGCGTCATGAGCGACGTACTCGATCATCATCACGCCCGAACTCGCCTCCGCGCCGCTGGCCAGGAACCGGCTCAGTCCGGAGAAGTCCGGATCGACCAGGTTCGCGACGCGTGACGTCGACAGGGTCGCCACGCTGTGCAGGCTCAGCCGGAGCGAGTCGAGCGCGAGTGCGATCGGCATCGCGTGCCAGTTGCCGTTGTGCAGCACGGTGTCACCGGCCACGAGCGGGTTCTCCGCGGACGCGTTGATGTCGATCCGCAGGCTGTTGCCCAGAGCATCCACATGGTCGACAGCCGGTCCGAGTACCTGCGCGAAAGCCCTGAGCCCGAACGGATCCTGGACCCGGGCCGGCCGGATCGGCAGACCGTCCAGCAGTCCGCGCATCCGGCGCGCCACCCGGACCTGTCCCGGTTGTGGCCGGGCCTCGTGGACGCGGACGTCGTACACCTCGGCGTTGCCGCGGAGCGCGACATGCGACAGGGCCCCGACGAGCGGTACGACGTTGATCAGCGTGGCGGCCTCGACGTACGCAAGACAGCACTCGGCCAGGGTGATCGCGTTGCTGGAGAGCAACGGCAACGCGCTGGTCCCGTCGATGACGTCGCCCAGGGCGAGCCCGAGCTCGGCCAGCGGCCCGAGATCCCCGGTCCCGATCGCGCCACCCCGGTGCAGGTCGGGCAGTTCGTCATCGTTGAGCAGGGCAACGATCGCATCGGCGACCTCGGGGTCGAGGCCAGATCCGCCGACCGCCAGTTGGTTGACCCGGATCAGCAGGCCGAGCCGGACCACATCCTTCGGGTACGACGTCGTCCCGGTGGTGGAATGCGATCCGAGCAGCCGCGCCCCGTGCTCCGGGTCCGACGTGAGCACATCCCGGTTGGCGCCCACCCCGGTCGTCCGCCCGTAGACCGGCCGGTGACGCGCCACCTCGGCAACCGCCGCGGCCGACTCCGCCATCCGCTTCCGCGCGTCGTCACTCAACCGCACCGCGGTCCGCCGCTGCCCGAGCGCCACCGCTTCCAGCGGGGTCAGCCCAACCCCAGAGATCTCCACCGGCTCCATGCGCACAGTGTGATCCCCAGCACCCCCAGCACCTAGCGCTTCCAAGCGCCCACCATCTCGGATCCGAGACAGTGAGTCACGTGCAGACGGACAGGAGGTCAGCGAGCAGCGGGCGCACGACTGTGCTCGTAATCCCCCTCGGCATGCGCTTTCCGACGGACACCTCCTGTCCGTCTGCACCCCATCTCACAAAGGAACAGCCCGCCGCCAGCAGGCGACGGGCTGTGGAAAGCCAGGGGTTAGTTCTGGCCGTAGCGCTTCTTGAACTTCTCGACCCGGCCCTGGGTGTCCATCACGCGCTGCTGGCCCGTGTAGAACGGGTGGCTGGCGGACGAGATCTCGACGTCAACGACCGGGTAGCTGTTCCCGTCGTGCCACTCGATGGTCTCGTTGCTCTCGCGCGTCGAACCGGTCAGGAAGCTGAAATCGCCGGACTTGTCCCGGAAGACGACCCGGCGGTAGTCGGGGTGGATGTCCTTCTTCATGCAGCCGTACTTCCTTCCAGATAAGGGGCGAACGGATCGGTCAATGGGTGAACCGCTTCGTCCGCACGCAGGACACAACCATCCAGGCGCTTCCGTAATTCCCGAACGTCCAGATCGACCCCGGTGATGGACAGGTACGACGCCCGGTCGCCGTACTCGGGATGCCACTCGAGTGCCGAGCGGGCCTGGTGCTGCTGACCGACCCCGGACCACCGGTCGGCGGGCAGGTCGGCCAGCCACGGTCCGAGCACGCCGATCGAGATGTTGGTGCCGAAGCTGTCCCAGCTCAGCCGGTTGCGGTGCTGGGTCGCGATCCAGACGGTCCCCCGGCCCCGCGCCGTACCGGCGACCAGATCCTCCAGGGCGTCGTACAGCCGCTCGGGGTGGAACGGTCGAGCCGACTGCCAGACCAGCGTCCGCACCGGGCCGGTCTCCACGGGCGCACTGATCGAGCCAGGCTCCGTCCAGGTCTCGGCCGCGTCCGGATCATGCAGTCGTACGCCGAGCAGCCCGGCCGGCGTGGTCCGGATGAGCAGCTGCGGATTGATCGCCTGAACCAGCGCCCGGACGGTCTCGTCATCACTGCTCAGCACCGCCGCGTTCGCGTACTCGAGCTGGCGGGCGATCACCTCCGCGATCGCGCGACCGTCCTCGGCTGCGGTCGGAATACCGCGGTCCTGGATCAACTGGTCGCCGGTGAGGTCGTCGACCACGCTGGCGGTGTCGACCGTGGTGACGATCGCGTCCACGCGGAGCTCGTCGGCGGCGTCGCGGGCGATCTCCTCGGCGATTGCCTGCGTGTCCCCGGCGCCGGGGACCGACACGATCGCGACGTCGTACCGCTCGACCGCCGCGATGCTGACCAGCAGGGCGACGAGCGATCCGCGCATCGCGCAGGAGACGCACGGGTGGCCCATCCGGATCACCTCGCGGTCGATCACCCCGCCGGCCGTCCGGGCGATCCGTACGACGGACCCGCCGGCCAGACCACTGACGTCGTACTCGACGAGGACGCCGGCCGATCCGGCGGCGGCCAGCAGATTCCCCGCGACGGCGGCGCGGAACGGCTCGTCGATCCCCGTGAGCAAGGTCACCGGCAGCATCCACACTCCTGCGTTATTGAAAATGATTACCAGTACAACGTACACTGTCCAGCGGAGTACAGGAAAGGAACCAGTATGGCCAAGCGCAACGACCTTCGCCCGATCGTCAAGCTCCGCAGTACGGCGGGCACCGGCTTCACCTATGTAACGCGCAAGAACCGGCGGAACAATCCCGACCGGCTGGTGATGCGCAAGTACGACCCCTCGATCCGGCAGCACGTCGACTTCCGCGAAGAGCGGTAGGACGTGGCGAAGACCAGCAAGATCGCCAAGAACGAGCAGCGCAAGCGGACCGTCGCGCTCTACGCCGAGCGCCGGGCCGAGCTGAAGCGGATCATCGCCGACCCGCGGTCGACCTTCGAGGAGCGCGGCGTGGCCCAGCTCAAACTGCAGAAACTCCCGCGGGACGCCAGCCCGATCCGGGTCCGGAACCGTGACGTCGCCGACGGCCGCCCGCGCGGGTACCTGCGCAAGGCCGGCATCTCCCGCGTCCGCTTCCGCACGATGGCCCACCGCGGCGAGCTCCCCGGTATCACCAAGTCTTCCTGGTAGTGCCCGCGCCGCGACGTGGATGCCGCGGCCGCGGGCAGCAACACGACGGCCCTCCCCGAAGTCAGGTGGCTTCGAGGAGGGCCGTCGTACGTGTCAGAGGCGGTTGTAGGCCTTGAGGGTTTTGAGGGCGGAGACGGTGACGATGCCTCGGTACTCGAGGGTGGCCGCGGTGCTCGGGGGTTCCCAGGTGAGGGCCCAGCCGCCGTCGGGTTGTTGGTCGGCGATCAGGCGGTCGAGGTGCGCCTCGAGCTGGGCGTCGTCGAAGAGCGGGCGCCAAAAGCTGTCCGGGGTCGGAGCGAAGTGCAGTGGTGTCACGCCGTACGACGGATCAGCGGCGTCGGCGCGGTACCAGCTGAGCTTGGGCAGCCAGTCGCGGATCTTGTCGAGGTCGACGTCCTCGGTGTGCTCCAAGTACTCCATCGAGACGTGCATCGCGTGGGCGTCCTCGGGGAAGCCCTTGGCCAGCTCGGCGGCGCACCAGGCGGCGGCCTTCTCCCGCCACGGGTGCTCGAAGCCGAACCGGTAGAGCTGCCCGACCAGAGCAGCCGTCGGGTTGAGGCTGGGCTCGTAGGTCCATTCGCTGATGTGCTCAGCCCGCGGGTAGCCCTCGACGGCCGGACCGCAGAGCGGGACGGCGCCATCGGGGGTCGCGATCGACTGCAGCCAGTCGACTGCCCGGCCGATCATCTGGTCGTCCCGTGCACCCGCGGTCAGCAGAGTCTCGAACGCGACCTGCACATCGAGAGCAAGACTGTCCGGGCAGCGCTTGTCCGGCTCCAGCCCGTGCCCGAACCCGCCGTCCGCGTTCTGGTAACCGCGCAGCGCGTCCACGACCCCGGCCGGATCGGCGCCCTCGAACTCCGCGGCGAACAGCCGGTTCTCGACCAGCCGCGCCTCCCGCCGTACAAAATCCCGACCTGCACTGAAGATGTCCATGCCCCCACCTTGGCGCAGCCCCCCGACAAAGTCTTGAACGAAACAGACATCACTCCGCCTGCTCACGGTTCGAAGCGGTAGCCCATTCCTGGTTCGGTGAGGAGGTGTTTGGGGCGGGCTGGGTCGGGCTCCAGTTTGCGGCGGAGTTGGCCCATGTAGAAGCGCAGGTTGCCGCTCGCGGTCTCGTAGCCGGGGCCCCAGACCTCGGTGAGGAGCTGGCGCTGGGACATGAGCTTGCCCGGGTGCCGGACCAGGACTTCGAGCAGGTGCCACTCGGTCGGAGTGAGGCGGATGTCCTCACCCGTCTCCAGGGTGACCCGCTTGGCGGCCAGGTCGACGGACGCGCCGCCGACCGTCACCACCGGCTGGTCCTGGGCGAGGTTGCTGCGACGCAGTACGGCGCGCATCCGGGCCAGCAACTCGTCGATCCCGAACGGCTTGGTCACGTAGTCGTCCGCGCCGGCGTCCAGCGCCTCGACCTTGTCCGTCTGATCGGTCCGGCCGGACAACACCAGGATCGGCGCCTCGGTCCAGCCGCGCAGTCCACGGATCACCTCGACACCGTCGAAGTCCGGCAACCCCAGGTCGAGGATCACCAGCTCCGGCGGGTGCTGCGCCGCCACCTTCAACGCCGCCGTACCCGAGCCTGCCAGATGCACCTCATACCCACGGGCCTTCAGATTGATCTGCAAGGCCCGCACGATCTGCGGTTCGTCGTCGACCACCAAGACCCTGGTCATAATTCCTCCGACGATGGCGCGGACCGTTCGCGGGCTCCCGGGACGGGTACGTCGGCCGGGCGTAGTGACGCGGTCGGGATCGCGATCACCATGGTCAGCCCACCACCCGGGGTGTCCTCCGGCTGCAGGGTGCCCTGCATCGCCTCGGCCAGACCACGCGCCAAAGCCAGACCCAGCCCGACGCCGACCGTGTTGTCGGTGTCGCCGAGCCGCTGGAACGGCGCGAACACCCGGTCCCGGTCCGCGCGCGGAATCCCCGGTCCCCGATCGATCACCCGGATCTCCACGGTGTCGCCGAGCGCGCTGCCCGTTACGATCGGCGGACGGCCGGGCGGCGAGTAGCGGATCGCGTTCCCGAGCAGGTTCGCGATCACTCGCTCGAGCAGGGCCGGGTCGGCCTCGACCAACGGCAGCGTGTGCGGGATGTCCACGGTCACCTTGTCGCCGTCGTCACCGAGCTCAGCCAGTACGCCGGGAATCACCTCGTCCAGCGCCATCGGTCGAGTGAAGACCGGCAGTACGCCGGCCTGCAGGCGACTCAGGTCGAGCAGGTTGTCCACGAGCCGCGACAACCGGTCCAACGACTCGTCCGCGGTCTCCAGCAACTCCGCCCGCTCGGACTCGCTCCAGTCGACGTCGTCGCTGCGCAGGCTGGTCACGGACGCCTTCGCCGACGCCAGCGGCGACCGGAGATCATGGCCGACCGCCCGGAGAAGCGCCGTACGGAGTTTGTCGGCTTCTGCCAACGGCTTCGCTTCCGCGGCGGCCTCGCTCAGCCGGGCCTTGTCCACCAGGGCGGCCGCGTGTGCGGCGAACGCTCCGACCAGGCGGCGTTCGTCCGCGGCCAGGCGGCGACCCTGCAGTACGAGCACCAGGTTGTCCCGGCCGGGGATCTCCGCATCGCCGTCCTCGGGCCTGCGGCAGGTCGGCGTACCGGCGGAGGCTAGTGGTCGCCAGATCTCGGTCAGCTCGTCGTCGTCCACCCGCTCCATCAAGCAGGCGCTTGTCATCCCGAAGGCCTCCCGAACACGTTCGAGGAGTGCGGGCAGCGCGGTCTCGCCACGCAGCACGGAGCCGGCCAGGGTGGCCAGCGTCTCGGACTCGGCGGCCGCCCGGGCCGCCTGTCTCGTGCGCCTGGCCGCCCGGTCGACGACGGAGCTCACCATCGCCGCGACCAGCACGAAGATCGCCAGTGCCAGCGCGTTGTTCAACTCGGCGATCGTGAAGGTCCGCGTCGGTGGCGTGAAGAAGTAGTTCAGGACGACGGACCCGGCGATCGCGGTCACCAGCGCGGGCCACAGGCCGCCGACCAGAGCGACAACGACCACGGCGAACAGGAAGGCGAGCACGTTACTGGTCAGGTTGAGGTGGTCGCCGCCGAGTCCGAGCAGGAGCGCGAGCACCGGCGGCAGGACGACGGACAGCACGAAACCCTGGATCTTGCGCCGCCGGGACAGGCTGCCGCGCAACCGGGGCAACCGGCCGCGGCCCATCAGCGAGTGGGTGACGATGTGTACGTCGATATCGCCGGAGTCGCGGATCGTGTTGGAGCCGATCCCGGGACCGGTGAGCAGCGAGGACAGCCGGGACCGGCGGGATCCGCCGAGCACCAGCTGGGTCGCGTTCTCGGCGCGGGCGAACGTCAGCAAGGCGGCCGGGACGTCGTCACCGACCACCTGGTGGTAGGTCCCACCGAGGCTTTCGACCAGGTTGCGCTGTTCGGCCAGGCGTTTCGGGTCGGCCCCGGTCAGGCCGTCGGAGCGCGCGACGTGGACTGCGAGCAGGTCCCCACCGGAGGACCTGGCGGCGATGCGGGCGGCACGCCGGATCAGTGTCTCGCCCTCGGGGCCGCCGGTGAGGGCGACCACCACCCGTTCCCTGGCTTCCCAGGTCGAGTCGATGTCATGTTGAGCACGGTACTGCTGCAGGCCGGCGTCGACCCGGTCGGCGAGCCAGAGCAACGCGAGTTCGCGCAGGGCGGACAGGTTTCCGACCCGGAAATAGTTGCCCAGGGCAGCGTCGATCTTGTCCGCCGCGTAGACGTTGCCGTGCGCCATCCGGCGGCGCAGCGCCTCCGGGGTCATGTCGACCAGCTCGATCTGGTCGGCGGAGCGGACCACCCGATCCGGAATCTTCTCCTGCTGCGGTACGCCGGTGATCTTCTCGACCACGTCGTTGATCGACTCGAGGTGCTGGATGTTGACCGTGGAGATCACGTCGATCCCGGCCGCCAGCACCTCCTCGATGTCCTGCCAGCGCTTCTCGTTCCGGCTGCCCGGCACGTTGGTGTGCGCCATCTCGTCGATCAGCGCGACCTCGGGCCGGCGGGCCACGACGGCGTCCACGTCCATCTCGGTGAAGCTGGCACCGCGGTGATTCATGATCTTCCGCGGCACCAACTCCAAGCCTTCGAGCATCTCAGCGGTGTGCTCCCGGCCGTGGGTTTCGACGAACCCGACCACCACATCGGTACCTCGGGACAGCCGTCGCTGACCCTCGCCCAGCATCTTGTAGGTCTTCCCCACGCCGGGCGCGGCACCCAGGTAGATCCGCAGATGCCCGCGGCCGCCACTGCTCATGGTTCCACTCTCTCAGAGTGCGGCGAGAGCGTTGTTGAGCTTGACCACGTTCACCCGCGGCTCACCGAGAAAGCCCAGCGTGCGACCCTCCGTGTTCTCCTTCACCAGCTCCTGGACCTGGGCCACCGACAACCCTCGCTCCCGCGCGACCCGGTTCACCTGCAGAGCGGCGTACGCCGGACTGATGTCCGGGTCAAGCCCGCTGCCGCTCGCCGTCACCGCGTCCGGCGGGACCTGCGACGGGTCGACGCCCTCAAGCGCCGCGACCGCGGCACGCCGCTCGTCGATCAGCTTGACCAGGTCGGGGTTGTTCGGCCCGTACTGCGACGCCGCGCTACCCATCGCGTCGTAGTCGACCGCGGACGGACGGGTCTGGAACCACTTCGGGTCCGCCACCATGATCGGCTTGCCGTCGGCGTCCTTCTTCCCACTGTCCTGCGTGTAGGCCTGACCGATCAGGTCGGAGGCGGTGTCCTTGCCGTTCACCTGGACGATCGAGCCGTTCGCGTTGCCGTGGAACAGCGCCTGCGCCGCGCCGGTCATGACCAGCGGATAGATGATGCCGAGGGCAACGGTGAAGAAGAGCAGAGCCCGGATCGCGACCCCGAACTGCCGGATCGAGCCGGGGAGATTGCTTGCCATGATGTAACTACCTTTCAACGGATCCCGGGGATCAATGAGATCACCAGGTCCAGAAGTTTGATCCCGACGAACGGGGTGATCAGGCCGCCGACGCCGTACACCAGCAGGTTGCGGCGCAGCATCGCCGAGGCCGAGGACGGCTTGTACCGGACCCCGCGCAGCGCCAGCGGCACCAGCGCCACGATGACGAGTGCGTTGAACACGATGGCCGACACGATCGCCGACTCCGGCGAGTGCAGGTGCATCACGTTCAGCTTGTCCAGCCCCGGGTACGCCGCCGCGAACAACGCCGGCAGGATCGCGAAGTACTTGGCCACGTCGTTCGCGATCGAGAACGTGGTCAGCGATCCGCGGGTGATCAGCAACTGCTTGCCGATCTCGACGATCTCGATCAGCTTGGTCGGGTTGGAGTCGAGGTCGACCATGTTGCCGGCCTCCTTGGCGGCCGACGTACCGGAGTTCATCGCCACCCCGACATCGGCCTGAGCCAGCGCCGGCGCGTCGTTGGTGCCGTCACCGGTCATCGCGACCAGCCGGCCGCCCTCCTGCTCCTTCTTGATCAGCGCCATCTTGTCTTCGGGTGTCGCCTCGGCCAGGAAGTCGTCGACCCCGGCCTCCTCGGCGATCGCCTTCGCGGTCAACTGGTTGTCACCGGTGATCATCACGGTCCGGATGCCCATCGCGCGCATCTGGTCGAACCGCTCCCGCATGCCTTCCTTGACCACGTCCTTGAGGTGGATCACCCCGAGTGCCCGCGCCGTACCGTTGATGCTCTCGGCAACGACCAGCGGCGTACCGCCGGAGGCCGAGATACCGTCGACGATCTCACCGAGCCGGTGATCGGTGCTGCCGCCCTGACCGTGGATCCAGGAGTTCACCGCACCGGCCGCGCCCTTGCGGACCTGCCGGCCGTCCACGTCCACACCACTCATCCGGGTCTGCGCGGTGAACTCGACGAACGTTGCGTGCGGCAACTCTCCGGTGTGCCGTTCGCGCAACCCGTACCCGTTCTTCGCCAGTACGACGATCGACCGTCCCTCCGGTGTCTCGTCGGCGAGGCTGGACAACTGCGCCGCGTCCGCCAGCTCGGTGTCGGTGACTCCCTGGACCGGGATGAACTCCGACGCCTGCCGGTTGCCCAGCGTGATGGTGCCGGTCTTGTCCAGCAGCAGGGTGTTCACGTCACCCGCGGCCTCGACCGCGCGGCCGGACATCGCCAGGACGTTGCGCTGGACCAGCCGGTCCATGCCGGCGATACCGATCGCGGACAGCAGCGCGCCGATCGTGGTCGGGATCAGGCAGACCAGCAGCGCGACCAGCACCACGATGCTCAGATCGGTCTTCGCGTACGTCGCGAAGGTCGGCAAAGTGACCGTGGCGATCATGAAGACGATGGTCAGGCTGGCCAGCAGGATGTTCAGCGCGATCTCGTTCGGTGTCTTCTGCCGGGACGCGCCCTCGACCAGGGCGATCATCCGGTCGATGAAGCTCTCACCGGGCTTGGTGGTGATCTTCACGACGATCCGGTCCGACAGCACCTTGGTGCCCCCGGTGACCGCGCTGCGGTCGCCGCCAGACTCACGGATGACCGGGGCGGACTCGCCCGTGATCGCCGACTCGTCGACGCTGGCCACACCCTCGACGACGTCACCGTCGCCGGGGATGATCTGGCCGGCCTCGACCACGACCAGGTCGCCGAGCTTCAACTGGGTGGCAGGGATCTCCTCCTCACCGTCGTCGGTCAGCCGGCGGGCCGTGGTCTCGGTCTTCGCCCGCCGCAGGGTCTCCGCCTGGGCCTTGCCGCGTCCCTCGGCGACCGCCTCGGCCAGGTTGGCGAAGACGACGGTCAGCCAGAGCCAGACCACGATCCACCACACGAACACGCTGGAGTTGGTGAACGCCAGGATCGTGGAGGCGACCGCACCGACCTCGACCACGAACATCACCGGGTTCTTCACCATCACCCGCGGATCGAGCTTGCGCAGCGCGTCCGGCAGCGAGGTGAGCAGCATCTTCGGGTCGAACAGGCCCGATGAGGCCCGCTTGGGAACAGCCGCTTCCTTGGGTGCGGGCGGCTTCAATAGCGTGGTCACAGTCCCTCCGCGAGGGGTCCGAGAGTGAGTGCGGGGAAGTAGGTCAGACCGGTGACGATGATCACGACGCCGATCAACATCGTCACGAACAGGGCCTTGTGGGTGGGCAGCGTGCCCTGGGTCACCGGGACCGGCTGCTGCTTGGCGAACGACCCGGCCAAGGCCAGCACCAGCACGATCGGCACGAACCGGCCGAGCAGCATCACCAGCCCGAGGGCGGTGTTGTAGAACGGGATGTTCGCGCTGATCCCGCCGAACGCGCTGCCGTTGTTGTTACCGGCCGAGGTGAAGGCGTACAGCACCTCGGAGAACCCGTGCGGGCTCTCGGTGTTGAAGATCGACGCGCGGGCCACCGCCAGCCCCATCGCGATCGAGGCGCCGGCCAGGACGAGCGTCGGCGTGGTCAGGATGTACAGCGAGACCAGCTTCATCTCGCGGGCGGTGATCTTCTTCTTCAGGTACTCCGGCGTCCGCCCGACCATCAGGCCCGCGATGAACACCGTCAGTACGGCGAGCACGAGCATGCCGTAGAGACCGGTACCGACTCCACCTGGCGACACTTCGCCGAGCATCATGTGGAAGAGCGCCGTACCGCCGCCGAGTGGGGTGAACGAGTCGTGCGCCGAGTTCACTGCGCCTGTCGACGTACCCGTGGTGGAGGACGCGAAGAGTGCGGACGCCCATTCGCCGAAGCGGGTCTCCTTGCCCTCCATGGCCGCGCCGGCCGCCTGGGTCGCCGTACCCGCGCCCTGGTTCTCGAAGAACGTGGCAGCGAAGGTGAAGGCGGCCCAGAGGGTGCCCATCACACCGAGGATCGCGTAGCCCTGCCGCTTGTCGCCGACCATCAGGCCGAAGGTGCGGGTGATGCAGACCGGGATCAAGAGCAGCAGGAAGATCTCGAACAGGTTCGACAGCGGGTTCGGGTTCTCGAACGGGTGACCCGAGTTCGCGTTGTAGTAGCCGCCGCCGTTGGTGCCGAGCTCCTTGATCACCTCCTGGCTGGCCACCGGGCCGCCAGGGATGGTCTGCGTCTGGCCGACCACCGAGGTGACCTCGTGCCCGCCGGAGAAGTTCTGTACGACGCCCATCGCGACCAGCACCAGCGTGCCCACGATCGCGATCGGCAACAGGATCCGCAGCGTGGTCCGGGTCAGGTCGACCCAGAAGTTGCCCAGCCGGTCGGTCTTGGCGCGGGCGAAGCCACGGATCACCGCGACCGCGACCGCGATCCCGACTGCCGCGGAGAGGAAGTTCTGCACCGCGAGACCGGCGAACTGGACCAGGTGGCCCATCGTCTGCTCGGGCGAGTACGACTGCCAGTTGGTGTTCGAGACGAACGACGCGGCAGTGTTGAACGCCAGCCCCGACTCGACATTCGGCAGCCCGAGCGACAACGGCAGGTAGGACTGCAGCCGCTGGAGCAGATACAGCAGTACGACGCTGACGGCGGAGAACGCGATCAGCGACCGGGCGTAGACGGCCCAGGTCTGGTCGGCCTTCGAGTCGACGCCGAGCAACCGGTAGGTACCCCGCTCGATCCGCAGGTCCTTGTCGGACGTGAAGACCCGGGCCATGTACCCGCCCAGCGGCCGGTACGCGGCGGCCAGGAGCGCGACCAGGAGGCCGACCTGTAACAGGCCGGCGGCGGTGTCGGACATCAGAACCTCTCGGGGAAGATCAGGGCGGCGACGAGGTAGAGGACCAGGGCCGCCGCGACCACCAGGCCGGCGATGTTCTCGGCGCTCACAACTTCTCCACTCCACGCAGCGCGAACCAGACGGCCGCGAAGACGACGACGGTGACGGCGAGATAGACCACGTCAGACATCGCGGCACCACCGCACGACAAGATTGCTCATGAGCCCACTGCACACCGCTGGCTGCCGGGTCAGGAGTGTTCTCACAGGCCTCTCACACCGGCGCGCGGAACCTCTGACGGACTTCTCACAGGCGTGTCTGGTGGGTCTCATCCACCTGATTCCGGACAGGACTTCGTCTCAGCCCGTCCAGTCCGCATACTTACGCCTGGCAATCACAGCCCCACAGACAGACGAGGGAAGAACACCTAGTGACCGAATTGGACATCGCTGCCCCCACCGAGCAGTTCTTCTCCGCGGAGACGCGGGAGGCGCTGGCCGAGGCGAGCCGCCGGCTGGCGGAGCGTCTCCAGGCCCACACCGAGGCCCTGCTGGCGATGACCGGCGACGAGGAGCAGGCCGCGCTCTACGAGCAGAACGCGGCGCTCGAGGAGATCGTCGAGGGCTGGAACGACGCCGTCTTCGAGCACACCGGTACGGCGCCGCTGCTGCTGGAGGACAGCGCCGACGAGGAGGACGACGACGACGACGAGGTCGAGCAGGACCACGTGATCAGCGTGGTGTCCCGGTTCGACCTGCGTGTGGTCGATCTGGACGCGCTGCTCGAGGCCGGCCGGGCCGCGCAGGAACGGCACCCGGCCGAGCTGGACGAGGGCGGCGACCCGGAGCCGGTGGACTCGGCCGAGCAGGCGATCTACGAGATCAGCCGTGAGGTCGGCGAGGCGTGGTTCGAGCTCCCCGGGATCGAGATGGTGGCCGGCGCCCGCGCGTACGTCGTACCGGAGAACCCGTTCGAGCCGCTCGACGCGGACGCCGAGGACGTTGTCACCGAACTCATCGCCCCGAACGGCGTCGCCACCCACGCCGAAACCTGGGCCTAGAGCAGCAGTTGACCGTCCAGCACGGTGACCGCCTGGCCCGTGAGGTAGACGCGGTCACCGGCTGAGACGACGCGGACGACACCGCCTCGGGCGGACGCCTGGTACCCGACCAGCTCGTCCCGCCCGAGGCGCTCGGCCCAGTACGGCGCCAGCCCGGTGTGCGCGCTCCCGGTCACCGGATCCTCCGGGATGCCGTGGGCAGGCGCGAAGAACCGCGACACGAAGTCGTGGTCAGCGGCCGCGGCCGTGATGATGGTCCCGCGGAACCCATCTCGCTCGGTGATCTCCGCCAGCATTCCGAGATCGGGTACGGCGGCCCGGACGGTCGCCTCATCCGCCAGCTCGACCAGCAGATCGCCGAGCGGATGGGTGCGATGGACGGCGACCGGCTCGGTGCCCAGCGCGGCTACCAGGCCCTCCGGTGCCTCGATGCGGACCGGCTCTGACACCGGAAAGTCCAGCGTGATCGCCTGGTCCTCCCTGACCTCGGCGACCAGGATCCCGGACAGGCTGGTGAACCGCACCTTGCCACTCAGCAGCCCGTCAGCGGCCATCGCATGCGTGGTGGCGAGGGTGGCATGCCCGCACATCCGCGACTCGACCTTCGGCGTGAACCAGCGCAGATCCCAGTCGGCGTCCGGGTCGTCCGACGGCCGAGTGAAGGCGGTCTCCGACAGATTCATCTCCGCCGCCACTGCCCGCATCCAGCCCTCGTCCGGCCACGGGCCCGCCGGGAGTACACAGACAGCCGCCGGATTCCCGGCGAACGGACGATCGGTGAACGCGTCAACCACTCTGATCCTCATGCGTTGACGCTATGTATTCGGAGCCGCCCGTTCCATAGCCACTTCCACACCGAGTGGCCTCATGCCATGGCGACGGCCTCGATCTCGAGGAGCCAGTTCTCCGCGTAGATGTCGCAGATGATGACGGTCAGGGCGGGCGCGTGGTCGCCGAGCACCTCCTCGCGGATCTTCGAGTTGATCGCGCGGTACTGCCGGTCGGACAGGTACGTCGTCACCTTCACCAGGTTCCGCACTCCCATCCCCGCTTCGGACAGCACCGCGAGCACGTTCCGCCAGACCATCCGGCACTGCGCCTCGAAACTCTCCGGCACCCGCCCGTGCTCGTTGCCCCAGGGCACCTGGCCGCTGACGAACACCATCCGCTGGGCCCCGTCCACCTGCACGCCGTGCGTGTAGTTGCCCACAGCCGCCGGCAGGATCGCCGGGTTCAACGGCTCGATCGCAAGCTCCGCCATACGTCGCTCCCCCTCCACTCCAACTAGATCCCCGCCCCCGGGTGTCAGTACTCCACATGTCTACCCTGCCCACCCCCAACCGCCCACCCGAGCCCCCCGATCGATAACGAACCGACAAACAAGTGACATGCCCGCCGCTAAGGTCGCCGGGCCGTCAGGCGTCGCACGCAGACAGTGCGGACACTCAGGCTCGCCAACCGCCGCGCGGGGTCTTCAGGGACTTCTCGAACCAGTGATGGGCGTACGGCTCGGCGTTGAACGCGGGAACCTCGGTGTAGCCAGCCGCGCGATAGAGCCCGATCGCCTCGACCAAGCTCCGATTGGTTTCCAGTCGTACGACGCTCGCACCCTTCGCAGCCGCCTCACGCTCGAGCTCGGCCAACAGCCGGCGGCCGAGTCCCAGACCACGCGCATCGGGTGAGACCCACATCCGCTTGATCTCGGCGGGCTCGTCACCGTGGAGCTTCAACGCCCCGCAACCGACCGGGGTCGAGTGCAGGGTCGCAACCAGCAGCAACCCGGCCGGCAACGTCAGCTCGGCGTTGTCGGCCGAGATGCTCCGCGTGTGATCGAAGTCGAACCGCTCGCCCAGCTCGTCCAAGTACGACCGCAAGCAGTACTGCGCATCCGGCTGCCGCGGATCGACGATGCTGACCTCCACCATCGACGCGGTCAGCAACCGCGTCACGTCCCCCATCGCCGCCACCAACCGCTCCCGCTGCCGCTCACTCAACGGCGCCAGGATCGAAGCGGCCAACTCGTCCGACCGCTCATCCAGCACCCGCCGCTCCGCCACCCCCTTCGGAGTCAACCGCGCGACCCGAACCCGCCCGTCATCCCCACTAGCCTCAACCCGAACCAACCCGTCCTTCTCCAGCGACCGCAACAACCGACTCAAATACCCCGAATCAAGATCAAGCCGAGCCCGCAACGACCGCACATCACACCCATCCCCGATCTCCCACAAAACCCGAGCCTGCCCCAACGACCGATCCCGAGCCATATACGCATCCCGCAACGCCCCCACCCGCTGCGTAACCACCCGATTGAACTCCCGAACCTCCCCAACACCCATCCTCTGACCATAGTCAGAGAAATAGCCCGAGCACAGTGTCTATCGCATCTTGGCGACGGTACGGCTGCCAGCGCGTCTGGTACGGATGCACCAGCCACCGAATCAGCCCCGTGGAGTCCAGTCGCGTCCCCGGCGCCGGCACCCAGTCACGATGCAACGCGCCGCCCACCAGGGCGACCCGCTCCGCAGCGATCGATCCGGATTCGAGGAAGAACCACCAATGCCGCTGCGCCGGCGCCATCGCCGTGGGGCACGACGTCTTCAACTGCTGGTTGAGCAGGGCGCCGAACTCGGGTGGGAGCTCCATGACCTCGAAGTGGTCGGCGATCAGCGCGATGTCCCAGCCATGCTCGCCCCAGACCTCGTCGACCTCCTGCCTCGTGCTGACAACCTCGCCTGCCAGTTGCGGGTCGCCACCCTGCTCATCCGGTACGGCGAGCGGAGCGACCGGCCAACCGTTGACGGCGTACCGGATCGCCCGCTCCCGCAACCGCTTCGCACGCGCACGGCGGGACCACTCGTCAAGCAACTTGCCCGACCCCGAACAGCAGCGAACTTGCCTGCACCAGCTCCGGATAGCTGTCAGCGAGCCGCGAACACTCCAGCGCGGTGCGCAGCGGATCCGGCTCCTGCAGGCTGTCCGGCAGCGCTCGGCCGTTGTAGTGAGCGTCGATCATCACGGTCAGCCAACCGCCCGGGCCGGTCAGACCGTGGATCGTCACGCCCCGCAGCCCGACGTTGGTCAGCTCGGACCGCAACTGGGCGACGGTGTGGTACGTGGTGTGCGCCATCCGGTCGTTGCGCGGACTGAACCCGTCGCGGAGGATCTCCGTGACCACCCCTTGGCGCTCGATCAGCGTATTCGCCAGCGTCGAGCCGATCAGGTTGGCGGCACGGTTGATCGCGACCACCGCGACGAACCCGCCGAGCTTGGTCACCCGGGCCGCCTCGCGGAGTGCGAGCCGTCGCTCGGACGCCTCCGCCAGGTGATACATCGGCCCGGCGAGGAAGGCGGCGTCGAACTCCTCGTTGTCCCAAGGCAGCCTCCGCGCATCCCCCAGTACGGCGCTGATGCCCGCGGCAGCCGCCTGGTCGACGTGCCGCTCAACGGGGTCGAGCAGCTCTACGTCGTACCCACGACCCTTCAGCCAGCTCGCGTGGATCCCGGGACCGCCGCCGACGTCCGCGACCGTCGCCGGTGGTGGCGGCAGGTACCGGCAGAGCAGGTCCTGTACTCGCGCGAGTTCCAGTCGTCCCTTGATCGTCGAGCTCAGCCGGCTCGCTTCGTCATAGCGCTCGGTGTAGTGCTTCTCGAGCTCCAGATGCGTCGTCATGACACGCCAGTCTGGACACGATGCACCACCCACAGCAGGGCAGATCACGGGGCAACCCGGGGCAGATCCCACTGCCCCAACCCGTTGCGTCCGAAGAAGTGTGGCTTCTAGCCCTCACTTCTTCGGACGCACGGAGGATTTGGGTCAGTCGAGGGGGCGGAGTTCGTCGGCGTAGGAGACGGAGACTCGGCGGAGGACGCCGTCTTTGACGGAGTACTGGCCCATTCGCCACAGGGGTGGGCTGTAGGCGTGGACGGTGACGCTGCCCTTGTCGAGGCCAGTGAGGCGGTGGATGTGGTCCGGGCCGAAGCCGTAGACGTCGCCGGCCTCCACCTCGGTTTCGATCGACGCGGTGCCGATGGCGAGGTTGTGTTCGACCAGCTTGCCGCGGGCGACCGCGACGGCACCCGAGGAGACGTCGTGGTCGTGCCAGCCGGTGTCGTTGACCGGCGTCCAGCAGATCAGCCAGACGTCGACGTTGGCGTCACGGTGCAGCGAGGCGAAGACGCGCTCCTCGTCGCTGTAGGCGACCTTGTCCTCCCACAGGTGCGGCTGCGCGGCGATCGACGCGGCCAACTCGGACAACTCGGCGGGATCGAGGTCGCGGCCCGGAAGGTTGTCCAGCGACAGACAGTTGTTGAGCTCCACGAGCCGGCTGGCCTGGCGCGCTGGTACGACTGGAACGTCGGTGATGGGCTGAGCAGTCACTGCACTCCCCTCTCAGGAGATGGTTGCCCGGCCCCGTACAGGAGCCGGTGTGGATTGTCGTGGCGGATCACCGCGGTCGCGGCGGCGCCTTGGCGGTGGTCGGTGATTCCGGCGTACGGCCGGTCGGTGCCGTGCACGACCTGGTCGATGCCGAGGACCCGGGCGACCGCGTCGATCCCCTGCGGGCCGTAGCTCGAGGTGTCGACGTACAGGTTGGGGTCGATGGTGCCGAGCCGGCCGCCGCGGGCGGCGAGCCGTTCGTGGTGCACGGGTGCGAGCCCAGCCGCGGCGACGAAGCACAGCCGCAACCGCGGGAACTCGCGGCGGCCGCCGTACGCGTGCCAGGCCCACCATGCGGCCTGCAGCTGGTTCGCGTAGTCGACGACCGGTGCCCACCAGCCGGGGGCGTCCTCGACCGGCTGGGCGATGCCGGGGTGGACGAGGATCGGCTTGTTCAGCCGCTCGGCCGCGGCGAGCAGCGCGCCCTGCGCGGCCCAGCCGGCAGGCGTTCCGAGGACATGCGCGGGCAACTGCAGTCCCAGGAAACCGTTGCCCAGCAGGGATTCAACACCTTGAACATCAGGCTCGCGCAGATCAACTGACGCCCACGCTTTGAAGGGCTCCGGCAACCCGGCGGCTCCGGTGTGCCACGCATCCAGCAGCGCGAGATCGCCCAGGTGCTCGATGCCGAGCGGACTCGACAGTGACACGACGGCGAGCGTCGTACCGGTGTCCTGTTCCAAAGCGACCCGCTTGTCGATCGCATGCGCCGCCGGATCGATCTCGTACGGCGCCTCGGTCGCGGTGTGCAGCGTCCAGCCGTCGAGGTACGGCGCGGTGTTGCGAGCCCGGAGCCGGTCGACGAACTCGGCCGGCCACAGGTGCTGGTGGACGTCGATCACGGCCCCTCCTCCCGATCAGATTGAAGCGCTTCAGGATGATTAGAGTGAAGCGCTTCAAAGCCTCGTCTGTCAAGTTTCTGTCCGAGCCTCGGTCTAGGCTGCTGACCATGTCCGGAAACGGCCGCAGGCCAACCCTCAAGGACATCGCCGCCGAGACTGGTTTGTCGATGGCGGCCGTGTCCTACGCACTGCGCGGCCTGCACGGAACGCCCGAGACCAGGCAGCGGGTCCAGGACGCCGCCGAGCGGCTCGGTTACCAGGCCGACCCGGTCGCCCGGGCCCTCGCCTCGGGTCGCAGCGGCTCGATCGGCGTGCTGTGCGCATCCCTGGAAGACCTGTGGCAGCAGCGGCTCGCGGCCGCGCTCGGCCGGGAGCTGCTGGCCCCGGACCGGAACGCCTGGATCATCGACTCGGCCGGCGACGCCGACCGGCAGCTCGAGCTGGCCCAGCACCTGGTCGACCACCGCGCCGACGCCATCGTGGTGATCCCGATCAACCCGGCCGCGAAGGGCTGGGCCAAGATCGCCCAGCAGGCGCCGGTGATCGCGATCGGTGACGCACTCCCGGGCGCGAAGGCGAAGTCCGAGGTCATTTTCGACAACGAGAGCGGCGTCAGTACGGCGTTGCGCAGGCTGGCCGACGCGGGTCACCGGACCGTGGCGGTGCTCAGCCCGTCGCACCGACTGGCGACCGACCGCCCGGCCGAGGAGATCGCGCAGCGGGTCGCGGCCGGGCTGAAGCTGAAGATCCGCATCATCCCCTGCCCACACGATCTGGCCGGCGCCACCGAGGTCGCCCGCGAACTGCTCAGCAGCACGCCACGCCCGACTGGCATCCTGGCCCTGGCCGACTCGATGGCCTTCGGGGTGTACGCCGCCAGCCGCGAGCTCGGCCTCCGCGTCCCGGAGGACCTGTCCCTGCTCGGGTACGACGACCAGCCGATGTCCCAGCTGCTCACGCCGCCGCTGTCCACCTTCCACTGGCCGCTCGAGGAGCTGGTCGCCGACGTCGTCGCGCGGGTCGTCTCCGCCGTGGACACCAACCGCCGCGTCCGCCGTACGACGGTCGCGCCGACCCTGATCGAGCGCGGCTCGGTCGCCGCCCCGCCCAGTACCTGAGCGCGACGACGACCGCTGAGCCACAACATCCACACCCGCGAAACTAGACTAATTCGGTGGACTTACTTCCCACTGTCCACCATGCGGAAACCCTGACAGCGATCGTCCGATAGACGCCGGAAGGCCGGTCGAGCGGGGTGCTCGGCCGGCCTTCGCGGGTGGTACGGCGTTACTTGGTACCGAAGACCTGGAGTTCGGTCATGTCGGTGAAGGTGCAACCGCCGAAGGCGCCGGCGGGGCAGTTCGTGGCGAAGTCGGGCACCTGCGGGCTGAGCATCCAGAACCGCACGTACTGGACCCCGGTGGCGTTGCCGGTCGGGGTGACCAGGGTGTACTTGCCGCGGTTCGCCGCGGTGAACTCACCCTCCTGAGCGGTCGCCCAGGTGGTGCCGTCGGCCGAGGTCTCGATCCGGTACTTGCCGGTCGAGGAGCTGCCCGGGTCACCGCAGGTGTTCGACGGGTCCACGTTGAACCCGCTGATGTTCACCTTCTCCGGCAGTTTGATGTCGATGTGCTTCGGGATCATCACGTTGGTCGGCGTAGCGGCGTCGTCGCCGGTGGTGCTGCCCCAACCGGTGCCCTGGGCGTTGTCGATCGCGTAGTCCGGACCGCATTGCGGGGTGTAGTCCGGGCCGTTGAAGTCGACCACTGAACCGCCGCCGGACGAGGCCGCCCAGTTGCGGCGCGGTGCGAAGTCGGCCTTGGAGCCGGCGCTGACGGTCACCTTCTGGACGATCAGCTCGTAGCCCGGAGCGGACACGACGACCTTCGGGTAGGTGCCCGGGGCAACACCGGTGATGCTGAACTTGCCGGTCGCGTCGGTGGCGTCGGCGTAGTCACCCGCGTAGCCGGAGGCGTGACCGCCGATGTAGACCAGCGCGCCGGCCACCGGAGCACCGGTGTCCTTGTCGGTCACGGTCCCGGTCAGGGTCGTGGTCGCACCCTTCGGCGGCTTGTGGAAGTCCTCTGCCGGGAAGGCGTCACCGCCGTCGACTACACCGGCGTACCAGCCCATGCCGCGGTTGGCGAAGACGGTCCAGATGATGTCGGCGTTCTTGCCGCCGCTGGCGACCAGGTCGGCCTGCACGATCGCGTTCCGCATGTCGAGCATGGTCGGGTCGTTCGGCGCCAGCTCCATCGCGCGGGTGATGATGCTGACCGCGTAGCTGCGGCCGAACCGCTCCCGCAGGTCCCACAGGGTCTGCGCCCAGACCTCACCGGACGCGTGCACCTCGGGCGTACCGCCGATGGTCGGGAAGTCGCCGTAGGTGTAGCCGCCCTTCGAGCCGTCCAGCCCGACGCAGTTCGGGCTGATCGCCTTCACCCGGCAGTCGTTCGCCTGGGTCCGGATCGACCCGCCGCCGGTGACGTACTTGCCCTCCATGACCTCGCCCGGCGCCGTGGTGTCCTTCTCCAGGCCGTGCGCGACCAGGTAGTCGAGTGCGTAGAAGTCGCTCCAGGCCTCACCCATCGAGCCGGCCTGGATGCTGTTCAGCGTCGAGTTGCCGGTGGCGTCGACGACCAGGCGGTTGGACAGACCGTGGACGTACTCGTGGTACAGGATGTCGGCCGCGTTGGACGAGCTGGTGGCGACCGTCGTGTTGTCGCCGGCCGTGCCGAACAGGTACATCTGCATCGTCGGCGGGATGCCGTCCGGCGGCGTGTTCATGTTCGCGTTGTTGACGTGGTTGGCGTCCGGTCCGCCGTCGGCGCCGGTGGCCGCGCCGTCCAGCGCGTTCAGCAGGACCGGGTCGCCGCCCGCGGCGTCGAATGAGCCGGCCGCCGGGGTGAAGCTGATCGGCGGCTTGGCCAGCCAGTCGTGGAAGTTGCTGGCCAGGTAGAACCCGTTGGTGACGTCCTGGTTCATGTTCGTCTTCCAGGAGTCCGGCTTGGCCGGGTCCCAGGAGCAGATGAACGTCGCCGAGCAGATCGACGAGGCGTTGAACGGCGTCAGCTTGTACTCGGCCGTGGTCTTGGTGCCGGGCACCTTGACCGTCTCGCCGGCGTTCGGCTGGTTGTCGTCGTTCACGTCGGCCCAGGCGGCGACCGACGTACCCTCGAGCAGGGTCTTGGCGTTCTTCGGCAGCCACTTGTTGTAGATCAGGTTCTCGACCCGCTGCGTCCCGCCCTTGGCGGCGCCCGGGTAGTTGTCCGTCACCAGCGCGTCGCCCAGGCCCTCGCTGGACAGGTTCCGGCGGTAGAGCAGTCCGCCGGTCTGGGCGTCGATGACGTGGGTGTAGATCTTGGTGCCGCCGGTGTTGACGTAGGTCATCCAGCCCTTGCGCAGCCCGTCGGCGGTGTGGAACCACACCTGCTTGACGACGTCGCCGTTGCTGAACTTCGTCTCGGCGCCGGCGGTCTTCGCCGTCGCGGACTTCGCCGTACCGCCGATGTCCTCGGCCGCGGCGCTGCGAGCCGCCGCCGCGGTCAGTTTCGGCGCGGCCGCGGCGGACCGGGACTGGGCCTGGGAGGTGAGGCCGGCCACCGGAGCGCCCATGACCGAGATCAGCTGGCCGTTCTTGGTGACGTTGGCCTTCAGGCCGTTGCCGAACACCTCGATGCCGTCGACCACCTGGGACCAGAAGATGTGGTGGGTACCGAGGTCGTCGACGTAGTCCTTGCGCAGCTTCAGCGTGGCCAGGTCGGCCTCGGAGAGCTTGAAGACCTCGGGGTGCGCCTTCACGTAGTTCAGCGCGACGTCCTGGGCCTTCTTGGCGCTCCTCCCGGTCAGGAAACCGTCCAGCTTGGTCACCTGGGCCGGGGTGCCGGTGTTCGGGTCCACCTCGACGACGCCCTGGGTGCCGAGCGAGTTGCGGAACTTCTCCGAGGCCGCGGTCTCCTTGCCGGCCACCTTGGCGGCGCGGGAGTAGGTGGTCTTGGCACTCGGGGTGCGGGCGTCGTAGTTGCCCTTCTGCTCCCGGCCCCCGAGATTCTCGCCCTGGGCCGCCTTGCCCTGGTCGGGGCCGGCGTTCTGCGCGGCCGTGGCGCCGCCGGCGGCGGTCACGACCAGCACAGTAGCGGCGGAGACGGCGGTGGCCGCGAAGAGCCCCCGCCCTCTGCGTGATGAGATCACAGCAACGCTCCATGGAGTTGTGTGCGCGGATCGCCCTCCACGACCCGTCCGCGGGAGACCTTAGGCCGGACCGAGGTTCCCGCGGAAGGGAAATCACCGGAATGACGTGGAGACGAGGGTTGTCCTTCGTGCCCGGAAGAGTACTAGGAGCGACAGCAGAACGGTTGCACCCAGCCACGAACCGGCTGCTGCGAGTGTCGCACCGCCCGGGTGGACGATCGACTCTCCCCGCTGCGCCTGCCAGGTGACGAGCCAGATCAGCCCTGCGTACGACGCCGTACCGACGAAGACCAAGGCGGTCCGCGGACTCTCGGGACGCAGCGCCGGGAAGCGGCGGGCGAGCAGAACGAGGCCGAGGGCAAGCAACGGGATCGCCTGCAGTGCGTGCACGCCGAGGAAGTGACCGATCCTCAGGTCCCCGCCTTCGGTGCTCCAGCCAGTGATCGGCAGGCCGGCGCCGCCGTCCTCGACACCGACGGAGTGCGAACCGAAGTGCAGTTGGCGACCCGCCTCGGCCGTCTCCAGTTCCTGGGCCGGCGTGGCCCGGAACATCAGGTTGCCGAGCAGCATGCCGCCAAGCGTCGTACCGAGGGCGAGCCGGATGCTCCAGCGCAGCGCCCGGTCGCCGGGCTTGTCGAACAGCAACTGGATCGCGATCACCAGTACGGCGGCCCAGACCAGGTAGATCGTGGTCGCCATGATGTTGTGGATCAGCTGGTCGGTCGGGGTCGACATGTTGAAGTGCAACTGCCGCCCGCGCACCACGACCTGCCCGGCGATGAGGACCATCTCGGCCGCGACGCCGACGGCCACGACCGTGCCCATCCACCAGCCGAGCCGCCGGGCCTTCCGCTGCAGCGACAGCATCCAGGCGAGCGTGACGCAGTAGATCCCCAGGCTGACGGCGAACTTCAGCGGCTTCATCCAGATCGGGTGACCGAGCAGATCCCGGTCGTCGAACAGGGCACCGATGATCGCGACCGGGACCAGTGCGGCCAGGGCGATCGAGACCCACAGCAGGGGCCGGTGCAGGCGGGCCGGCTTGTCGGGAAGTTGGGGTACGGCGTCCGGCCGGGCGGTGCTCGTGGTGGTCATGAATTGATCCTCGGCACTGCCATGCCGAGGATCAGGAGCCCCAGCTCCACCGCTGGGGTGGACCTGGGCCTACCTCATGAACGGGCGGACCCCAATCGCGGCGGGGTCCGCCCGTTCGCTCAGCAGCCGCGTTCCCTGCTGCGGCTGATCAGAAGGCGCCGGCGCCGTTCGGCGTACCGAGGCCGGTCGGGCCGTCCCAGCCGGTGCGGGCGTTGCACCACTGGGTCGTCGGGCAGGATCCGTTGCTGCCACTCGTCACGTCGAACAGCGCGCCCGGGTTGGCGTACGGCAGCGCGTTCGCGTAGCCGCTGGTGTTGCCGGACAGCGCGTAGACCGCGGCGATGATCGGCGCGGCCTCACTGGTGCCGCCGAACTGCGCCCAGGTCGACGCCGTCTTGGTGGTCGGGTAGTAGATCGCCATCCCGCCCTTGGCCGGGTCGGCGGCGGCGGAGACGTCCGCCATCGCCCGCTTCGAGCAGCCGGTGCCGAAGGATGCGGCCGCGCTCAGCGCGGTGTTGTACGTCGAGCAGCCCGAACCCGTACCGTCCCACACTGTCTCGCTCCAGCCCCGGCTGTTGCTCGCGGCAACGAGCGACGTACCGCCGACAGCGGTCGTGTACGACGACGAGGCAGGGTAGCTGCCGCCCTGGTAGCCGTTGTCACCGGTCGATGCGGTGACCGCCATACCCGGGTGGTTGTAGTAGCTGCCGTACGTCGCGTCGGACGCGTCGCCACCGCCGTAGCTGTTGGAGATCGCCACCACGCCCGGCTGCTTGGATGCCGTCACGACCGCGGTGCCGAGGTCGGCGAAGCTCGCCGAGTTGGCCTGGACGACGACGATCTTCGCATCGGGTGCGGCGGCCGATACCGCGTCGACGTCGAGCGCCTGCTCACCGGCCCAGCCCGCGTCGAACCGGGGCAACGTGGTGCCGCCGGTCTGGTTGATGATCCGCAGGCAGCCGTTGGCCGTCGTACACGCGGACAGGCCGAACTGGGAGCGGTAGACGCCGAGGTCGCGTTCCAGGTTCGGGTAGCCGTAGGCGTCGACGATGGCGACCGTGCGGCCGCCGGCGCTCAGGCCGTTGAGTTTGTACGCATCCCGCAGGCCGGCCGGGGTCAGACCGGTCGCCGGCGGTGTGGTCGAGGCCGGTGCGACACCCTTGTCGTTCACCAACTTCTCCGCGCTGCAGGTCGCGGTGTCCGCGGCCTTGGTCGCCGAGCAGACCTTCGCGGCGTGCTTCCCAGCGGTGTAGGGCGTGGGGGCGCCCTGTGCCGTCAATCCTTGTGTTGTCAGTCCCGCGACGGCTAGTGCGCCGACGCCCAGGGCGGACACGAGAATCCGTTGCCTCAACAGAACTCCTCGAGCTGGGCAGGTCTCCGCCCACGATCCTCAACGAGGTCGGGGGCGGAGACCGGCATGGGTGGGGTGCCGAAATCGTCCGCCCGCGCGGGACCTCGAATCCAGCGATCGGATCCACGACAAATGTCATGGGTTTGAACCGGACCCCGGCCGATTTTCCCCGTCCTGACGGGGATTCCGGATCGCCGCGGGCCGCGAAGGATTCCCCCCGACTTTCCCGCAACCCCCCTTGACACTGCGCCCCACGCCCGAGCGGTTCCGTTCCTGGTGTCCGTGTCAGGCGGGGACGATCCAGCTCGGGTCGAACCGTCGGAGTACCACAGCACATGGCGAGTCGTAGTTCAGCTCATCCTGCGACGGGTTGTCGTTCAGGACCCTGCGGGCCTCGACCAGCGAAAGAATGATGCCGCTACCGGTCGAGGTCAACGCCGAGTAGCCGCCCTCGCGCAGGTTCCCGGCCAGATTTCCTTCGTTCGCCAACGGGTCTGCGCTCAGCGGTCGCTGATATGTCCACGTCTCGCCGTCGTCGGCACTCGCGCGCAGCGTCATCGCGTAGCGATCGTCCAGTGTCCGGCTGGCGGAGTTGAGATGGACCAGGAAGAGATCGCCGTTGATCGAGTGCGAGATCTGCGCAGCGTGGCAGCCGGGATCGATGATCTGGGCACGCCAGTACTCCTCGCCGAACATCTGCCAGCTGCCCGGATTCCCGATGGCGATGCGGCGGGTATGGGGGTAGTCCACCTCCCCCTTGATTTCGTGGTTCAGGGCGCGGTAGTTCAAGATCAGCTGCCCATCCGAGCGCTCTGCGACGGTTCCCTCGCCGTACGGCAGGCCGGCCAGTCCGTTGGGGACGCGGTGACCGGCCCAGTCCCCGCCGGGCTCCTTGATGATCAGGCGCCCGCGCGCGGGGACCACCAGGGTGCCGTCGGCACGCTGGATCCCGTTGCCGGGCCCGATGAAGTCGTTGGCCGGGCTGCCGTCTTCGGATCGCCGGTTCAGGTCGTTGCGCACCACCGGGTCCGTCCAGGTGGCCCCGTTGTCGTTCGACGTCGCAATGTAGACCTTCGGGTCCTGGTCGTGCAGGTCTCCGGGTTGCCGGCGCAGCATGAAGCAGTGCAGTCGCCCCGTGGTCCGGTCGTGGACCATGGTGGCGTTTGTCCAGCTGTAGAGGGTCGCCCCGGCGAGAGAGGTCGCGACGCTCCAGGTCAGTCCGGAGTCGGTTGACCGGCGCATCAGCAGGTTGAAGTTCCCGCTGGCATCGGCAACGCCGTCCGGTCGGCCCTCCACGACCGCCACGACGACGCTCGTCCCCGGGATCGCGAAGATCGAGGGGATGCGGCATGAGTGGTAGCTGCCGTCGCCGCTCGGCTTGGGAATGGCCGCGGCTCCCGCTCGGGCATCGCCGAAGAGCATCTTGCTCTCCATCCCGTCGGCATCGAGAGCGAATGCCCGCCGTGGGAACGCCAGCCTCGACCCCGTGAGCCCGAGCGCAGCCACACCGGCCACCCCACCTAACAACCTTCGACGCGATAGCTTCATGGTCGATCCCTCACAGACCTCGTTGGCAGACGCCGGGCCGGAACGACCCCGTACAGTGGACGAGCAGAGTAAGGATCAGCGGGAACAGCCCGCTGCCCGTACTCCGCCCGTACCGAAGAGGTCTGCCCGGCGTGCGTCATCGACTGTGAGCACCGTGCCGCCGGTAATCGCTTGCCGACGGCCATCTCCCCACAGTCGATAACCCTTGGTGATCAACAGGACCTGACCCTTACCGTCAACACCATGTCGTTGCTCGATGAAGCACAGGTCCTCCAGGCCGAGGCCCACGCCCTGCTCGGCCAACTCGCCCTCGACACGGCCTTTCCGTGGTCTCCCCAAGTGATCGGCAGCGCCCTCTCCGGCCTGATGGTCGTCCGCGACCTCGACGTCATGTTCGACGCCCCCGACGCCACCCCAACGAGGGTTTTGGAAGGCCTGGCCACCCTCGCCCGACGCGTCGACCTGCGCAGTGTCGACTTCCGGGACGAGCGCGGCGATCGCCGTCCGACGCCGGCGATCACGGACGAACGTTTGTACGCCGTCCTGCACACCCCCACCTGGAAGATCGACCTCACCTTCTGGCTGCACGTCGTCGATCGACCGCATGTCGCCGACGCTCTGCGGCTGCGGGACGCACCTGCCGACAAGCGCCTCACCATCCTGCGGTTGAAGGAGCTCGGCACCGACCTCAGCAGCTCCGCCATCTATGCGGCAGTGCTCGGGACATGAAGAGTGCCGGCCGTCCGGCAACGCCACCGGACGGTCGGCACTCGCTTCAGGAGAGTCCCAGTTCCACGGACTCCTGGTCGGTGAAGAGACGGGAGCGGATCAGGAAGCGGACCCCTTCGGGCGCCTCCACCGAGAAGCCGCTGCCACGGCCCTTCACCACGTCGACGGTGAGCTGGGTGTGCTTCCAGTACTCGTACTGGTTCGCGGACATCCAGAACGCGATCGGCCGGTCCAGACCGTCGACGACCAGATCACCGAGATGCACGTCCGCCGACCCCGTCTTGAATTCCCCGTCCGGGTAGCACATCGGCGAGCTGCCGTCGCAGCACCCACCGGACTGGTGGAACATCAGCGGACCGTGCATCGCGGTGAGACGGCGAAGCAGCTCCGCCGCCGAGTCCGTGAGCGACACCTTCTCAACCACCATGGCTAGAAGAACCCGAGCTTCCGCGGGCTGTAGCTGACCAGCAGGTTCTTGGTCTGCGAGTAGTGGTCGAGCATCATCTTGTGGTTCTCCCGGCCGATGCCGGAGCTCTTGTACCCGCCGAACGCCGCGTGCGCCGGGTAGGCGTGGTAGCAGTTCGTCCAGACCCGGCCGGCCTGGATCTCGCGGCCGGCCCGGTAGGCCGTGTTGATGTCCCGCGACCAGACGCCGGCACCGAGTCCGTAGAGGGTGTCGTTCGCGATCTTCAGCGCATCGGCGTAGTCGTCGAACTTCGTCACCGCGACGACCGGGCCGAAGATCTCCTCCTGGAAGATCCGCATCTTGTTGTCGCCCTCGAAGATGGTCGGCTGGATGTAGTACCCGCCGGCCAGGTCGCCGCCGAGCTCGGCCCGAGCGCCGCCGGTGACGACGCGAGCGCCTTCTTCCTTGCCGATCTCGATGTAGGCCAGGATCTTCTCGTACTGGTCGTTGCTCGCCTGCGCACCCATCATCGTGTCGGTGTCGAGCGGGTTGCCCTGCTTGATCGCCTGCGTGCGGCCGGTCGCGTCGGCCAGGAAGTCGTCGTAGATCGACGACTGGATCAGCGCACGGGACGGGCAGGTGCAGACCTCACCCTGGTTCAGCGCGAACAGCGTGAAGCCCTCCAGCGCCTTGTCGTAGAAGTCGTCCCGGGCGGACGCGACATCGGCGAAGAAGATGTTCGGGCTCTTGCCGCCGAGCTCGAGGGTGACCGGGATGATGTTCTCCGACGCGTACTGCATGATCAGCCGCCCGGTCGTGGTCTCACCAGTGAACGCGACCTTGGCAACTCTGTTGCTGGAGGCAAGCGGTTTGCCGGCCTCGACGCCGAACCCGTTGACCACGTTCAGCACGCCGGGCGGCAGCAGGTCGTGGATCAGCTCGAGCAGCACGTGGATCGACGCCGGTGTCTGCTCGGCCGGCTTCAGTACGACGGCGTTACCGGCGGCCAGCGCGGGGGCCAGTTTCCAGACCGCCATCAGGATCGGGAAGTTCCACGGGATGATCTGCCCGACCACCCCGAGCGGCTCGTGGAAGTGGTACGCGATGGTGTCGTCGTCGATGACCGAGACCGACCCCTCCTGGGCCCGCAGCGCACCGGCGAAGTAGCGGAAGTGGTCGATCGCCAACGGCATGTCGGCCGCCAGCGTCTCCCGCACCGCCTTGCCGTTGTCCCAGGTCTCGGCCACCGCGAGGGCCTCGAGGTTCGCCTCGATCCGGTCCGCGATCTTGTTCAGGATGTTGGCGCGGTCGGCCGGCGACGTGCGTCCCCAGCCCGGCGCGGCACCGTGGGCGGCGTCGAGGGCGCGCTCGACGTCGTCCGCCGTACCGCGGGCGATCTCGGTGAAGACCTCACCGGTGACGGGAGTCGGATTCTCGAAGTATCCGCCCTTGACCGGCGGAACCCATTCGCCGCCGATGTAGTGCTCGTAGCGCGATTTGTACGCGACCGGGCTGCCATCGCTCCCGGGAACTGCGAAGATCGTCATAGGTCCTCCTTCGGACACCTGGACGGTGGACCGAACCTAGGTGGCGTGACGTTGCACGGACGTTGCAACACGGAGTGAGGCTGATGGACGCACCGGAGCAGGCACGCCGGTTGAGCGCGTTGTACGACGAGGTCCTCGGTGGCGGCCGGGTGCCCGGCGCACCGCGCCCCCTCGTCGCGGCGTCGTGGGAGCGATCTCTCGCCGCCTCGGTCGATCCCGGGCTGGACGCGCCGCCGGTGATCGTCGACCCCGATGTGGTCGAGGGCATCCGCGAGAACCACCCGCTCCGCGCCGTCCTGCCGGTGCTGCGCCAGACGCTGACCTCGATCGCCGACGAGGCGTCGCACATCATGATCATCACCGACGCCCAGGGGATGATCCTCTGGCGCGAAGGTGCGGTCGACGTACGACGTCAGGCCGACCGGATCGCACTGTCGGAAGGCGCGGTGTGGTCGGAGGACAACATCGGCACCAACGGCATGGGTACGTCGCTCGCCGTCGGGCAACCGGTGCAGATCCACTCGGCCGAGCATCTGGTCCGCCGCATCCACGAGTGGACCTGCGCCGCCGCACCCGTGCACGATCCTGACACCGGCAAGCTGCTCGGCGCGGTCGACGTCTCAGGCCCGTTGCGCACCGTTCATCCCGCGATGGTCGCGTTGGTGACGGCCGCGGCGCAGCTCGCGGAAGGACAACTGAAGGTCCGGATGGCCGCGGCCGACGAGATGCTGCGCGCCCGAAACATGAGGCACCTGATGGCCCTCGGCGATGCACCCGGCGCACTGCTCACGCCGACCGGCCGTGTGCTCGCCGTACAACCGATCGAATGGTTGCCCGACCGCCTCGTCGTACCGGACGGTGCCGACCGCATCGATCTCGGCGACGGACGCGAAGCCTTGATCGAGCAGCTCGACGAGGGCTACCTGCTACGCATGCCCGGTACGCCGGTCCGCCGCAGCAGACCGTCATTCCGGTTGAAACTGCTCGGGACCGCCCAGCCGATCGCGGTCGTCGGCGGTCGTGAGATCGCGTTGACTCTGCGACGAGCCGAAGTACTCGCGCTGCTCCTGCTGCATCCGGCCGGCCTCACCGCCGAGCAGTTGATGCTCCAGTTGTACGGCGACGAAGGCAACCCGACCACGGTCCGCGCCGAGATGCACCGGCTGCGGAACCTGCTCGGCGGCGGAGTCCTCGACACCAAGCCGTACCGGATCATCGCCGATGTCTCCGGCGACGTCACCGACGTACAGGCGGCCCTTCGCAACGGCGACCTGACCACGGCTCTCGACCTCTACGACGGACCGTTGCTCGCCCGCTCCGACGCCCCGGCGCTGCGAGCCGAACGGGACGAGCTCGACGCCACCCTCCGCCGCGCGGTCCTCGACAGCGGCGACACCGATCTGCTGTGGCGATTCGCCCAAACTCCAACAGGCGCAGAGGATCTGGAGATCTTCGAGACGCTGGACATGTCCCTCCCACCCACCGACCGCCGCCGCCCCGCAGCAGCCGCCCGCCTGCACCGCCTCGCCGACTGAGTACCGCGGGCCGGGCGCAACCTGATTCGGCCGGCCCGCGGTACGGGCGTACGGCGACACCCGTGATGCCGCCGTACGGACTCACTCGCGGCCGATCAGGATCCACATGTAGTCGCGGTTCTTGACCGGGAAGGTGGCGGTCTTGCTGCTGATTTCCTTGGTCTTCTTGCAGTCGGTGGTGGTGTAGCGCCAGCGGACCACCTGGACACGCCAGGACTGCTTGAGTTGGTGCAGGCGGCGGATCTTGCCGGCCGGGACCTCGGCGGTGTACGACCAGGTCTGCGAGACCGAGTGCGACTTGCCGACGGTCTTGGAGTACTTGTTCTGGATCTCCGCGATCACCAGCGGGATGCTCACGCCGAGGTCGCCGGACCAGGCCGAGTTCGACTCCGAGGTCGCCGTCTTCTGGTAGGTGATCCGGCCCGGGCCCTCCAGCCATTCGCTGTACAGGTTCGTACCGACGTACACCTCCTTGCCGCCCCGGGTGTACCAGTGGACCGCTTTCGTGTCGCACTTCTTCGCGACTCGCGTATCCGGGTCCACCGGAGCCGCACTCGCCGTACCCGCTCCCTGCACCAGCAACCCACTGGCCAGCACCGCGCCTGCGACCGCTGCACTCTGAAAACGCATCGCACACTCCCGTGAAATCATTTCCATCACTGCATTCGCAGTAGTAGGAAACTTACGGATTGGTCTAGCGCGTGGGCAACGGATGTCGTGTAACGCTCTGTGTCGGTTTGTTCAAGGTCACATCTCGGGCGTGACGAGCCCTACACCGACATGACTCACGGGTAACCAACCAATAACATCGCTGGTATGCAGATCCTCGCCATCGTCGTCTCGCTCGCGATCGCCGCTGTCGGCATCGCGTTGTTCGGCAAGACGATCGGGCACATCGTGTCCGTCATCAAGCTCGGTCAGCCGATCAGCCGGACCGACAAACCCGGGCAGCGCACCGTCACGCTGGCCAAGGAGACGCTCGGCCACACCCGGATGCTGCAGTGGAGCCATATCGGCGTCCTGCACTGGTTCGTCGCGTTCGGCTTCATCGGGTTGTTCCTCAGCCTGGTGACGGCGTTCGGGCAGCTGTTCAACGCGCACTACGCACTGCCGATCATCGGGCACTGGTTCGTCTTCGAGTGGGTGACCGAGTTCCTCACCTGGACCGGGCTGGTCTCGATCGTCGGATTGATGGTGATCCGGCTGCTGAATCTGCCGAAGGGTCACCTGGCCCGGTACAGCCGGTTCTTCGGCTCGCGGGCCTGGCAGGCCTACTACGTCGAGTACACGATCCTCGGCGTACTGATCTGCATCCTGCTGCTGCGCGGACTCGAGTACGCACTGGGCGCCGGGGACAAGTTCCACTTCCCGGGCACGTTCTTCATCGGCGACGCGCTGTTCGGCGGGCTGAGCGAGCACGGGCTGGAGAACGCGATCTACCTGGTCGCGATGATCAAGATCGTGATCTCGTTCGCCTGGATGATCACCATCTCGCTGAACGCGACCATGGGGGTCGCCTGGCACCGGTTCACCGCCTGGCCGAACATCTGGTTCAAGCGCAAGGCCGACGGAGGTACGGCGCTCGGCGCGCTGCAGCCGATCATGGTCAAGGGCGAGCCGATCGACTTCGAGAACATCGAGGAGCTCGACGAGGACGCGGCCCTCGGCGTCGGCAAGGTCGAGGACTTCACCTGGAAGGGTCTGCTCGACTTCACCACCTGCACCGAGTGCGGCCGGTGCCAGTCCCAGTGCCCGGCCTGGAACACCGACAAGCCGTTGTCGCCCAAGCTGGTGATGATGAACCTGCGCGAGCACGCGTACGCCAAGGCGCCGTACCTGCTGGCCAGTGACGACGACACCCGCAAGTCGCTGCCCGAGCTGGTGCTCGCCGAGCAGGACAAGCCGCTGGTCGGCCCGGCCGATGTCGCGGTCATCGACGAGGAAGCGCTGTGGGCGTGCACGTCGTGCGGCGCGTGTGTGCAGCAGTGCCCGGTCGACATCGAGCACGTCGACGCGATCATGGACATGCGCCGCTACCAGGTGCTGATCGAGTCCTCGTTCCCGTCCGAGCTCAACGGGCTCTTCAAGGGCCTGGAGAACAAGGGCAACCCGTGGAACATGAACCCGTCCGGCCGGATGGACTGGGCCAAGGACCTCCCCTTCGAGGTCAAGCAGGTCGGCACCGATGTGGAGACGCTGGCCGAGGTCGAGTACCTGTTCTGGGTCGGTTGCGCCGGCGCCTTCGAGGACCGCGCGAAGAAGACCACCCAGGCCGTCGCCGAACTGCTCAACATCGCCGGCGTCAGCTTCGCCGTCCTGGGTGACGGCGAGACCTGCACCGGCGACCCGGCCCGGCGATCCGGTAACGAGTTCGTCTTCCAGCAGCTGGCGATGCAGAACGCCGAGGTCTTCAAGGAGACCGGCGCCAAGAAGGTCGTCTCCACCTGCGCGCACTGCTTCAACACCCTGAAGAACGAGTACTCCCAGCTCGGCGTCGAGCTCGACGTCATCCACCACACCCAGCTGCTGAACCGCCTGGTCCGCGACGGCAAGCTCACCCCGGTCGCCCCGGCCGACAGCTCACTCAACGGCCAGAAGATCACCTACCACGACCCGTGCTACCTCGGCCGACACAACCAGGTGTACGACGCCCCCCGCGAACTGCTCGACATCATCCCCGGCGCCGAGTACGCCGAAATGCCACGGAACCAGACCAAGTCGTTCTGCTGCGGCGCGGGCGGTGCCCGGATGTGGATGGAAGAGAAGATCGGCAGCCGGATCAACCTGAACCGGACCACCGAGGCGGTCGAGACCGGAGCGGACAAGATCGCCACCGGCTGCCCGTTCTGCCGGGTGATGCTGTCCGACGGCCTGACCGCGAAACAAGCCGACGGCACGGCCCGTGAATCCGTCGAGGTCGCCGACGTCGCCCAGCTCCTGCTCGCCTCGGTCAAGCGCGGCGAAGGCTGATTGCATCAAGTTGCAGCGGTAAACCCCTTCCTCCTCAGGCGGTCCAGACCATAAGATCCTGCGTCTGCATCACCTGGGGAGGGAAACGCACCATGAAGCTCCGCTTCGCCATGTCCACAGCAGTGGCAACCGCCGCCACGTTGCCGCTCGTTGTAGGCCTCGCCGCATGCGGCACCGAAAAGCCGGCGGCCACCGGCTACAAGCCTTCGGCGCCCACATCGACACCGGTCGTGACGACCACTACCGCCGTACCGCAGAAGGTCGCGCCGCCGGTCGCCCACCTCAACCGCGTCACCTTCGTTCCGGCGATGAACACGGCGCTGACCAAGCAGAAATCCTGGCGGATCAAGGCCACGATGACCGCCGGCGGCAGCACGGTGATGACGATCGACGGCATCCAGACCGCCAAGCCGCTGGCGATGTCGATCACGATGACCGGCGAGGCGTTCGAGGGCAAGAGCGCGAAGGTCGTCCTGGTCGACGGTACCGGCTACGCCTCGATCCCGGGCATGACGCCGGCTGGCAAGTACGTCAAGTTCGAGGGCGGCGAGGCCCCCGAGCTCGACCAACTGCTCCAGGGCGGCGACCCGACCAAGATCTTCAAGTCGTTCGGCGGCACGGTGAAGAGCGTGAAGTTCGTCCGGACCGAGACCGTCGGCGGCCAGAAGCTGAGCCGGTACGACGTCACCGTCGACACCGCGAAGGCACTGAAGGCACAGGGCAAGGCGGTCCCGCCGGGCGTGCCGTCGACGCTGACCTACTCGATGTGGATGGACAAGTCCAACCTGGTCCGCAAGCTGACCTTCGACCTGGGCGGTGTCGCGATGGTGATGACGATGTCCGACTTCAACAAGCCCGTCACCATCACCGCACCGCCGGCCGGCAAGATCGTTCGATGAGGTTCTCGACGCGGGTCGCGGCTACGGTAGCGACCCTGCCGTTCGTGCTGGGCACCGCTGCCTGTGGCGGTGAGAAGCCGGTCAGCTCGGCGATCACGCCGGCTACCACGACCACCACCGCCGTCGAGCCGCAGAAGGTGGTTCCGGTGGTCATTCTCAACCGGAAGACCTTTGTCCCGGCGATGACCGCGGCGCAGGCCGAGCTGAAGTCGTGGCGGCTTGTCGGCAGGATGATGGTCAATGGCTCGCAGATGCTGGTGATGAGCGGACTGCAGACCTCGGATCCGGCGGCGATGGCGCTGGTGATGAAGGGCCGGGCGCTGGACGGCAAGACAGCCCGAGTCGTGATGGTCAAGAACACGGTCTACCTGTCGGTGCCTGGCGTCTCGCCGGCCGGCAAGTTCGTGAAGCTGGCAACGGGAGAGGGCAGTGAGCTCCGTGCGCTGGTCGACACCAACAATCCGACGAAGAACTTCGAGGCGCTAGGCCCGGCGCTGCGCGGCGTCACGCACACAGGTTCGCAGCGGTTCAACGGCGAGAAGCTGCAGGTGTACGAGGTCACCGTCGACGTGCCCAAGCTGCTCAAGGCGCAGGGAAAGAAGGTCCCGGCCGGCTCGCCGCGGACGGCGAAGTACACCCTGTGGATGGACTCGGCTCACCGGGTCCGGGAGCTGACCTTCGAGTTCGCCCAGGTAAGCGTGTCGATGAGCCTGACCGACTTCGACAAGCCGGTCTCGATCAAAGCGCCGCCGGCCGGCCAGGTCGTCCGTCGCTGAGACCGGATCCGGTCACATCACATCTTCTGGTGAGAACTTCTCGTAATGTGACGTTAGGCAGGTAGAAACCTACCTGTTCGGGAAGTGATCACCTGCGGATGATCGGGTGGGCTGGTGCCGATGAGCGTGCGTGTTGGTAGTACTCGACGAAGCTTTCTGACTGTCACCGGGGCGGCGGCCGCACTGGCGCTGACCGGCAACCTGCCCGAAGTGGGCCAGGCGCTGGCCGGGGCAACCGGCCGCGGCGACCGCCGGGATCCGTTCACCCTCGGCATCGCGTCCGGCGATCCACTGCCAAACGCGGTGGTGATCTGGACCCGGCTGGCCCCGGAGCCGCTCGCGCCGTTCGGCGGTATGGACCGCCGGCCGGTCGAGGTCGAGTGGCAGGTCGCCGAGGACCCGTCGTTCCGCCGGATCGTCCGCGAGGGCACGGCCCAGGCCCGGCCGGAGTCGAGTCACTCGGTGCACGTCGACGTACAAGGGCTGCGTCCGTGGCGGCACTACTGGTATCGCTTCCGCGCGAACGGACTGCTCAGCCCGGTCGGCCGGACCCGGACCGCGCCTCCGGCCGATGCCGTCGTACCCGAGATGTCGCTGGCGTTCGCGTCCTGCCAGGCGTGGTGGGAGGGCTGGTACACCGCGTACGCAGACATGGCCAAGCGCGACCACGACGTGGTGTTCTTCCTCGGCGACTACATCTACGAGTTCGGCATCGACCGTGGCATCCGGCCGAACTCGAACGAGCCCTGGATGACCCAGCAGACGGTGACGCTGGACGAGTACCGCGTCCGCTATGCGTCGTACAAGATGGATCCCGATCTCCAGGCGGCCCACGCGGCCGCGCCCTGGGTGGTCACGCTCGACGACCACGAGGTGGTCGACAACTGGGCCGACGAGGCGCATCCAAGTGCACCGCCCGCGCAGTTCCTGGTACGGCGAGCCAACGCCTTCCGCGCCTACTGGGAACACATGCCGCTGCGGCTCGCGCAGTTGCCGAAAGGCCCGGACATGCAGCTCTACCGGCGGATCCGGTACGGCCGGCTGGCCGAGTTCAGCGTGCTCGACACCCGGCAGTACCGCTCGGACCAGGCGTACGGCGACGGCACCAAGGCGCCCGGCCCGGAGACCAAGGACCCGGCCCGCACGATCACCGGCGCCGCCCAGGAGAAGTGGCTGCTCGACGGCTGGTCCGCCTCGCGGTCGCAGTGGAACGTGCTCGCCCACCAGACCGCGATCGCCCGGCTCGACACCAAGGCCGGTCCCGACGTCCTGGTCCCGATGGACACCTGGGACGGCTACGAGGCGTCCCGCGACCGGGTCCTCGGCGGCGCCGTCCAGCGCAACATCCGCAACCTCGTCTCGATCGCCGGCGACCTGCACCGCAGCGTCGCATCGGACCTGAAGCTGGACTTCACCAATCCGGACTCCCCGACCGTCGGCACCGAGTTCGTCGGTACGTCGATCTCGTCCGGGATCGACGGGATGGACCTCGATCCCGGTGGCCAGACGCTGCTCGACGAGAACCCGCACATCAAGTTCGGCAACTTCCAGCGCGGTTACGTGAGCTGCAGCATCACGCCGCAGCGGTGGATCTCCGACTACCGCGTGGTCGACAAGGTCAGCGTCCAGAACGGCACCGTCAGCACCCGCGCCAAACTCCTCGTCGAGGACGGGCGCCCGGGCATCCAGACCACCTGAGGAGACCAGCGATGACCATGAGATGGCAGTCGGCGGTCGCCGTCGGTACCGCGGTCACGGCGACGGTGATCGCGTTGCCCCAGGCAACCAACAGCCCGCCGCGGACCGACGTACAGATCTCGGTCCAGCCCGAGCAGCTGAGCCTCGTCGGTCTGCCCTGCCTGCCGGGCAACCTGACGCTCACCATGACCAACACCGGTAGCGAGGACAGGTACGCCGACCTGACCTTGGACCCGAGTGGTCCGCTGAAGCTGTCTCGCGAAGTGTTCTCGTCCTGGCTGCCCGCCGTCGACCCCGATCAGCCGGTCTCCGCACCGGTCGAGGTTCGGGTTCCGCGCGACACCCAGCCGGGCAACTACTCGATCGATCTCGAGGTCGACAGATCGACGGTGACCGTTCCGGTCACGGTGAATCCCCTGCCGCCGAAGGGCCCTGGCAGCAACGTGGCCCTCGGCGAACAGGCCGCGGCTTCGTCGACGCACGGCAACTTCGCGCTTTGCGGTGCGGTCGATGGCGACAACGACTCCGAGCACTGGGACACCCTGACCGGCTGGAACGACGGAACCCGGGCGGTCTTCCCGGACAACTACGACGTCGCCCTGGCCGAGGCGACCACGATCAACCGCGTCGAGCTCTACACGCTCGACTCGGTCAGGTACCCGGCCGCGACCAACGGGCTGCGCGACTGGGACGTCCAGGTCCGCAGCGGGACCGGCGACTGGCGGACCGTGTCCCAGGTCCGCGGCAACACCCTCGGCCACGTGACGTCGACCTTCGATCCGGTCGAGGCGAACGCCGTACGCATCCTCTGCCTGGCCGGCAACGGCAACACCTACTCCCGCATCGTCGAACTGGAGGTCTACGGGAGTTAGTGAAGGTAGGAGGCGCCGTTGAAGTCGAGGACGGCGCCGCTCGACCAACCGGCTTTCGGCGACGCCAGCCAGTAGATCGCTTCGGCGACCTCCTCGGCGGTAGCAGCCCGGTTGAACGGGCTCTGCGCCCGGATCGAGTCGCCTTCCGGCCCGGCCAGCCAGGCCTCGGTCATGTCGGTGGCGATGAATCCGGGCGCGATTGACGTCACGGTGATGTCATGTGGCGCCAGCGATACCGCCAACGACTGGCCCAGAGCGTGCAAACCAGCCTTCGACGCACCGTACGCCGGCACATCAGGCTCGCCGCGGAACGCCCCGCGCGACCCCACGTTGACCACCGCGCCACGCCGTACGCCCTCGGCAGGGTCCTTGTCGAGCATCTGCCGGGCCACGCACCAGGTCAGGTGCGCCGCGCCTTCCAGATTCACCGCGAGCGTACGACGCCACGCCGACACCCATTCGTCGTACGACGTCTCCGCGAGCGGATGCCCGATCCGCCGGGAACCCGAGACCGGCTCGTCGACGAACAGTGCGGCATTGTTCACGAGTACGTCGATCCGGCCGAGCACGGCGGCCGATTCCTCAACCAGGGCAGGGATTGCGGCCGAATCTCCGAGGTCGGCGGCGACCACCGCGTGACCGGCACCGGGGAGTCCGGCGCGCACCTCCTCGGCCCGGTCGACCGCGCCGCGGCAGTGCAGCACGACCCGGTCGCCGGACTCTGCGAACGCCCTCGCGACCGCGGCTCCGACACCCCTGGACGCACCTGTGACGAGTACTCCTCTGGACACGCTTCCTCCTGTCGCCGACTGCGGCCCATTCTGCCCGTGCTGCCATCATGACATCAGATGGGGTTGACAGTGACGTCACGATGACGTCATAGTTGCAGTCATGGAACTTGATCACTATCTCGAATCGGTCCGGCGGAGCGTGGAGAACGCCACCGCCCTGGCCGACGATCAGACTCGTTCCGTGGCGCAGCGCCTCGGAGCCACGCTGGATGACGCGGGCCGGCTGGCCCTCATCTCAGCCCTGTCCGACGCCGCCGGGGAGATCAGCCGCGAGCTGTCTCCCGGTTCGGTCGAGCTCCGGATGGCCGGCGGCCGTCCCGAGTTCGTGGTCACGCCGGCCCCGAGCCAGCTGACCGGCCACGACGACGTGGACGAAGACATTGACGACGAGACCGACGAAGAGCCCGCCGAGGCGCTCGCGCCGGAGGCCGACGAGCCGACCGCACGGATCACGCTGCGGCTACCCATGTCGGTGAAGAACAAGGTGGACGAGGCCGCCGCGGCCGACGGCATCTCCTCGAACGCGTGGCTGATGCGCACCGTGATGACCGAGCTGAGCGACCGCGGCCGAGGCCGCGGCCCGCGTCCGCCCCGGCCCCCGCGGGCACCGCGCGGCGGCGGCTTCTTCGGACCCGACGGACCGCTCGGCCCGAACGGCCCGCTCGGACCCGACGGAGTCTTCGGCCCGGACGGCGTGTTCGGACCCAACGGACCCTTCGGCGAGGAAGGTGTCTACGGCCCCGAGCGCGGCCGGCGTGACCGGGACCGCGACCGCGGCGGCCGTGGCCGGCGCGACCGCGACCGCGGGCACCGCGGTGGCCACAGCGGTCCGGGACAACGGATGACGGGGTGGGTCGAATGAGCGGCTTCAGCAGCCAACTGGTCGCGGAACCGGGCGAGATCGACCGGATCCGGATCGACATCGGCTCCGGCCGGGTCGAGATCATCCCGAACGACGGCGACCAGACCGCGGTCTCGTTGGAGGTCGACAGCGGCAGCGAGGAGGACGTCGTCTTCAAGGTGCACGACGGCGAACTGATCGTCGAAGGCCCGCGCAACGTCCGCCGCGGCCCGGACATCCAGGTCCGGATCGCCACGCCGACGACCTTGGACGCCCGGATCAAGACCGGCTCCGGCGACATCAGCTCGCGGATGCCGCTGGGCACCGCGCGGCTGTCGACCGGGTCGGGCGACGTCCGGATCGAGCGGGTCGAGGGTGACCTGGGCATCAGCACCGGCAGCGGTGACGTCCGGGTGGAGCACGCCGCGGGCGTGGTCCGGGCCAGCACCGGCTCCGGCGCGATCGACATCAACGAGGCCGCCGACGCGCTCGGGCTGAGCACCGGTTCCGGTGATGTCCGAGTCGGCGACGCGGCCGGCCCGACGACAATCAAGGTCGGCTCGGGTGACATCACCATCGAGCGGATCCGGGACCACTCGGTCGCCACCTCTGGGTCCGGCGACGTCCGGGTCGAGATCGCCGACGGACCGAGTGTCCAGGCGGAGACGGCTCGCGGTGACGTCCAGATCGGGGTCCCCGACGGCCTCCCGACGTACCTGGACCTGAAGACCGTCACCGGGCGGATCCGGTGCGACCTGCAGCCCGGCGAGAAGCCGGCCGAGGGCGAGCGCGCGCTGATGCTGCGGGCCCGCACGGTCTCCGGCGACATCAGCGTCGTCAAGGTCTGATCCACAACACCTGATCCACACCAGCCAGGAGGTTCCGCCGGCGACGGTCCGGCGGGACCTGGGCGAAGCACTGCCAAAAACAGCACGGGGACAACACTGAGGGGAGCAAGGACATGATCACCGAACACCAAGAGGTAGCCCGCTACCGCGTCGCCGAGCAGCTCCGCGCCGCCGAGGCCCGAGCCCAACGCCACGACCGACGAACAGCCACAAAGGCACACCGAACCGGCGGTCCACGCCACGAACTGGCCGTCGCACTCCGCCGCCTGGCCGACCGCCTCGAGCCCCACCCGCAACCCCGCCGCACCCACCTATCGGCCATCCGATGAACGGCCAGGCGTCCGCCCTGTACGGCATTCTGCAACGCCTGGGCCTGGTGACGGTGAGAAGCGGAACTCGCGGCTAGCGGTGGGTCCGGTCGACACCCTCTGCACCTTGCTGCAATGCCTGTGGATAACTGCGATGGGGACCCGCGAACACTGCTAGCGTTCAGGCGATCATTCTCTGTCAAGCTGGGGGAGTAACCAACGATGCCGCGTACGACGACCGCCAAAGCAGTCGCCACCGCCGCTACCGCCCTCGTCCTACTGACCGCCTGCGGCGGCAGCGACGACAAGAACACCGACTCGAAGCCTCAGGGTGGCGGCGACACTCCCGCGAGTACGCCGTCGGCCCCGGCAGTCGCCTCGTTCGACCCACCCAAGACTTTCGTCGCCGCCTCGGCGTTCGCCGTCGAGGGCGCTGGCAAGGACAACTCGTTCACGCTCCAGGCCGGCATGGTGGGTCAGACCTCGCTGCTCGCAGGCCGCTTCGGCGTCACCGGACGGAACATCGCCGCCCAGGGGGATCCGTGGACCGTCCCGTCGACGGCGGCGAGCACCACCGAGACTGTGGACGCAACCGCGCCGATGGGTGTCCAACTGGACGGCAAGGACGTCGTCGCGATCGCCTACATCCAGAACGACAAGGGCAACGGCACCCAGAAGGCCAAGGGCCAGGTGCTGTTCCAGTGGCTGGATGCGACCGACGGCAAGAAGGTCGCCGAGGTCACGGCCGACCTCACCCCGATCCTCGGCCCCGGTGAAGGCGGCGAGAACGTGATGAGACAGGCGTACGACGCCGCCACCGGCCAGATCGCGGTCGGGGTCCACCCCGCCCACCCAACCGCAAAGTCCGGCGCGATCTTCACCGTCTTCGCCGACCCGAAGACCCAGAAGTCCACCGTGATCCCCTCCCTCGAGCCGGCCGGCGTGCTCAACGGAGTGGTCGCCGGAGCGAACGGCGGCAATGCGGCGGGGGAGGGCGAGACCACGATCGTGATCGCCGACGCCGGCACCGGCAAGGTCACCAAGCAGATCCCGACCAACCACGGCAGCCTGCGGGTTGCGGGCCGCGGCGTGAAGCGTGCGTACCTCTCCGCCAACACGTATGTGAAGCCGAAGCCAGGGACCTTCGCCGGCACCTACAAGAACGCTTTGTACTCGGTCGACATCGCAACCGGCACGGTGGTGCAGACCGCGTCGCAGTACGTCGAGGACTCGGTTGACTACACCTGTCTGGGCGACCAAGCCAACGCAGTCGTGTGCACAGGCGCCGACAACGGATCGAAGGTCGAGATCCTCGGCGTGGACGACTCGACGGGGAAGAAGACCTGGGGCTACACCAAGGACTCGGCGAGCCGGATCATCCCCGACGTCACCGCCGCCTTCCACGGCATCGTCTACGCGCAGACCGAAGTGCAGCCGGTCTTGGTGGATGCTGCCACCGGCAACGATGTGAAGAGTGCTTCGCCGACGCCCTCGGACAGTACGACACCGACGAATGGCGCGACGCCGACCTCGACCCCCTCCGATGGCTCCGGATCGCAGGGCAAGGATCCCAGCACCACGAACGGGTCGGACATGTCGCTGTACGACGGCACGATGCGATCGCCGCGGGCGGTCACTCAGTACGGCGGAAGCTACCTCCAAGGCGTTGGCAAGCCGGTCCTGATCGCGCTGGCACCTACCTCCTGATCAGCCGAATGCGACGAAGGCCCCGGTCGAGTTGACCGGGGTCTTCGTGCGTGTGGAACCGGCGCGCTGGGCTGTCCGTCGAACGGGCGCCGGACCCCGGTCGATGCGCTCTGAGTAGTGCCGCGGCCGGGGTCTGGGACGGCTGGGCATGGTGACGTGCGGGACCCGGAGTCACTGTTAACGTTCAGCCGATCGTTCCGGGTCTGACCTCTGGAGAGTAACCAAAGATGCTGCGTCCGACGGCCGCCAAAGCAGTCGCCACCGCCGCCACCGCGCTCGTCCTGCTGACCGCCTGTGGTGGCAGCGACGGCACCAACTCCGGCTCCGACGCGAAGGGCGGCGGTGAGACACCGAGCACCCCGTCGGTGCCGTCGGTCGCGTCGTTCGATCCGCCGAAGGCCTTCGTCGCCAGCTCCGCCTTCGGCGTCGAGGCGACCAAGAGCGACACCCGGTTCACCTTCACCGCCGGGATGGTCGGCCAGACCACTCTGATCGCCGGGCTGGAGGGTGTCAGCGGGCGCAACATCGCCGCGCAAGGACAGGCCTGGTTCTACCCCGCCACCGAACTGGACACCACCGAGACCGAGGACCTGAGCGCACCGATGGGTGTCCAGGTGGACGGCAAGGAGGTGATGGCGATCGCCTACGTCCAAACGGACAAGGGCAACGGCACTCAGAAGGCCAAGGCCCAGGTCGTGTTCCAGTGGATCGACGCCGCCGAGGGCAAGAAGGTCGCCGAGGTGGTTGCCGACCTCACTCCGGCGTTCGGGCCTGGCGGCGAGGCCGACAACGTGGTGAGCCAGGCGTACGACGCCGCTACCGGGCAGATCGTGGTCGGCGTATCGCCGTACGACGGCACCGGGCACGGCAAGACCGTCACCGTCTACGCCGACCCGAAGACACAGAAGTCGACCATCATCCCGGAGCTCACTCCGGCCGGCGTACTCAACGGTGTGATCGTCGGCGCGAAGTCGGCCGAAAGAGAGGGCAGCAACCTCGGCGCGATCGTGGTCGCGAACGCCGTCACCGGCAAGATCACCAAGGAGACCCCGGTCGGCAAGGACTACCTGCACCCGGCGGGTAGCGGTGCCAAGCACGCCTTCCTGTCCGGGAGCGAGTACGAGAAGCCGGATCCCCAGACGGGCATGTCCCGCTACTCCAACGTGCTGTACTCGATCGACATCGCGTCCGGTGCCGTCGTACCGATCAAGTCGTCGATCATCGGCGGCTCGCTCGACTACACCTGCCTGGGTGACCGGGCGAACGCGGTGGTGTGCACGGGCAAGGCCAACCAGGACAAGGCCGAGATCCTCGGCGTCGACGACTCGACCGGCAAGAAGACCTGGGGCTACACCAAGGAGTCGGCCAGCCGGATCATCCCCGACGTCACCGCGGCCTTCCACGGCATCGTCTACGCGCAGGCGGAGGTCCAGCCGGTGCTGATGGACGCCGCCACCGGCGAGGACGTGAAGGCTCCGTCGGAGGTCGCCACGCCGACCGCGGGTACTTCGCAGGGCGCCGACCCGGGGAGCGCGAACGGTTCGGACATGTCGCTGTTCAACGGCGAGCTGCGGTCGCCGGTCGCGGTCACCCAGTACGGCGGCACCTACCTGCAGGAGAAGCTCGGCAGCGGTTTCTACACGAACCTGATCGCGCTGACGCCGATCGCCTGACCACAGCAGAAGGGGCCCTGGTGATCCGGGGCCCCTTGTCTAGATGTCGGTGCGGTGGAAGTTCTTGTACGAGCGGGACGGCGTCGGGCCGCGCTGGCCCTGGTAGCGGGAGCCGTACTTCGCCGAGCCGTACGGGTGCTCGGCCGGCGAGGACAGCCGGAAGAAGCACAGCTGGCCGATCTTCATCCCGGGCCAGAGCTTGATCGGCAGCGTCGCCACGTTGGACAGCTCCAGCGTCACGTGCCCGGAGAACCCGGGGTCGATGAACCCCGCGGTGGAGTGGGTGAGCAATCCGAGCCGGCCCAGCGAGGACTTGCCCTCCAGCCGCGCCGCCACGTCGTCGGGCAGCGTCACCAGCTCGTACGTCGACCCCAGCACGAACTCACCGGGGTGCAGGATGAACGGCTCCTCCCCCTCCGGTTCGACCATCCGGGTCAGGTCGGGCTGTTCCTCGGCCGGGTCGATATGCGGGTATCGGTGGTTCTCGAACACCCGGAAGAACCGGTCCAGCCGTACGTCGACACTCGACGGCTGCACCATCGCAGCATCGAACGGATCCAGCTGGACCCGCTTCGCGTCGAGCTCGGCCAAGATGTCACGGTCGGAGAGCAGCACGGTCGCACGTTAGCAGCGTGCCGCTCCTCCGCCCAGTTCCAGCCTCGGTCCGGGAGGTGATCCCGGTGCCCGGTGACCGATCGTCCGGAGCCCTCAGCTCTCCGGCGAGACCACGTCCCCGGGCTTGCCCGAGTCATCCTCCGTCCGGCCGTCGTACCCCGATCCTGGTCCGGCACCGTTGCGGCGCACCGGCGATCTCGGGGCCTGAGGCAACGAACGTCAGGCCAGCTTGTTGAACCGCGACACCTGGGTGGCGAAGGTCTTCACCTGCGCCGGCGACCAGTCCTTGAGCAGGTCCTCGATCACCTTGTGCCGCTTCTTCCGGGCCGCCGCCAGCTTGCGCTTGCCGGCCGCGGTCAGCGTCAGCAGCGTCGCCCGGGCGTCCGACTTGTCGGCCGCACGCTTCAGCAGACCCTCTTCCTCCAGCCGTGCGCAGGCCCGGCTGACCGGACCCTTGTCCACCTCGAGAGCTGCCACCAGGTCGGCCATCCGCACCGGCGCCAGTTCCTCGACGTGGTTCAGCAACGCGTACTGCGCCGGCTCCAGATCCGGATGCGCCTCGTCGGACAGCGTCCGCTGCAGACCACGCAGCCGGCGCGCCAACGTGACGAGCTCCTTCTCCAGGTTGTCCAGCGCGTCACTCGTGTCTGTTGCCACCATTCACCCCTTCATCCAGTTGCCCCGCAACCATCTTGTCCGGTCCAGGCGAGGACCGCATCCTCACGTTGCGTCGAATGTTGCCCCCGGCAACGCGTTCTAATCTGCCAGAAGATGACGGACAAGCCCAGTCCTGAGCGTGCCCTTTGTGGAAAACTGCCCAAGAACCCCCCTCGCAAACCGCCGCACACCCCCTTTTCGATGCATCCGGCATCAGTCCGCTTTGTGCACCGGAGTTCCATCCGGCGCGCGCCGGCGTACTCAGCTGGTGCACAAGGACGAGACATCGGCCCGATCGGCCGCGGCGCGCCGGACCCGCCGTGCCGCCGACCCCACCGATCGGCTATGCTCTTCTCCGCCTGCTGGTCCCACCGCCAGGCATCGCGGGTGTAGTTCAATGGCAGAACATCAGCTTCCCAAGCTGACAGTGCGGGTTCGATTCCCGTCACCCGCTCCATTTGTCAGGACATAGTCGAGCCCAGGCCACCGGCCTGGGCTTTCCGTTTGGTTGCCTCGACACCCTTTCCGACAATCCAGGTTTTCGCTCGATCAAACGGTTGACCCACTGGTCGTTGCCTCGAGCACCCTTAGTGCACACGGGGTGACGCAGACGGTTCGGTGGTCACTCCTGAACGAGGTACGGCGCGATCATCAGGTCGAGTTGCTCGGTCAGGAACTCGGGGAGCGAGCCCCAGCCATTGACGGCCCAGACCTGGAGGGTGCCGTTGAAGCAGACCAAGGTGTGCCGGGCGAGTGCCGGTACGTCGGTGGTCGGCAGCAACTCGCCGGCTTCCTGAGCAGCTCGGTAGAGCCGGGCACAGCTGTCGACGATGGCGGCGGAGTGGGCCAGCGCGTACTGCCGGAACTCGGGATCGGCGACGTCCAGCTGGACGAGACTGTTGCCGAGCTCCTCGCGGTGCTTGATGTGGGCAACCGCCGACAGCGCGAAGTCCCGCAGGGTCGCCAGGGGCGAGGTGTTCCGCGCCTCCGCTTCCTCGACCGCGCGGAGCACCATCAGCGGCGATCGGGCCGCCGACGCCAGCAACAGGCCGCGCTTGTTGCCGAAGCGCTGCATCAGTGTCGGCGGAGCAAGTCCGACCTGCGCGCCGACCGCGGCCAGGGTCAGTTTCACCGGCCCCAGCTCGGCCAGCACCTGCCTGGTCGCGTCCAGGATCGCGTCGTCGCTGACCAGTCGCGGCCGAACCACCGCGGCACCTCCGAGTTTGTGAACAGCCATTCGTTAACTCGGGAGACAGTAACAGATCTTTGTTCGCTCAGTTATTCACGGCAACGGGTGAACGACGGGACCCCGAAACGGGCCCGCGCGGGAAGCCCGTTGCCCGGTCCACCCGCCGCGGCCCGGGCTCGTCGTACCAACGGGAGCTCTTCATGCGTTTCGCCCGCACCGCCCTGGGCCTGTTGCTGACTCTGGCCGGCCTGGTGGTCACGCTTGCCGGAGCGGTCGCCGCCTTCTGGCTGGTCGGCCCGGACAACACCATCACCACCGGCAGCCGGCAGTTCACCAGCCAAGGCCTGGCCGTCATCACCGCGCCCGACCTGCTCGACCGGCACGGACCGACCCTGCACGTGACCGCGACCGGCGACAGACCGCTCTTCGTCGGCGTCGGCCAGGACCTGGACGTCGCGAACTACCTCGCCGGTACGGCGCACACGCGGCTGATCCGGTTCGACCCGCCGGCGTCGTACGGCACGCAGGAGATGCGCGGCCGCAGCGCCAAACTGATGCCACCCGGCGAGCTCGACTGGTGGGTCGCGCAGGCCGGTGGGTCCGGTCAGCAGTCCGTCGCCTGGCCGATCCAGGACGGTCGGTACGACGTGGTCGTGATGAACGCGGACGGGACGCCGGCCGTCGGTGCGGACGTGCGGTTCGGCGTCGAGGTCGACCGGGCGTTCGGGATCTGCCTGCTGGTGCTCGGTGCCGGGATCCTGGTGCTCACCCTCGGCCTGCTGCTGACCTTCCGCCGCCGCTCCCCAGCGGCCGCCCCAGCCCCCGTCCGGGTAGCCCCCGCCCCAGTCGCCCCCGCCCCGGCTGCTCCTACCCCGGCTGCTCCTGCTTTTGCTGGCCCGAGTCCGTTCGCGCCGGCTGCGACGGAGGCTGTCAGAGAGGATGTCCCGGCCTACCGGGCGCCGGTGATCAAGCCCGTCGAGCAGCGGGAGCCGATCACCACGGCGCCGATGCTGATGTCACCCGTCGCGGTGGCGAAGGCGAAGTCCCCGGCCTTCCTGATCGCGGTCGGCGCGGTCGCCGACGACGAGGAGCCCCGGTGCGACGAGACGACGTACGCGGAAGAAGCACAGCAGGTCGAGGACACGGTGGAGCTGGAGCCGGTGCGGCTGCGCGTGGTCGAGCCGGAGACCGTGAGCCTCGAGGAGTCGCCGGAGTTCGAGCGGAGCGACGAGGCCGTGCGGAAGACCGCGGCGCTTCTGGCCAGCGGCGCTTTGTTGCTCACGACAACGAGTTGCGGACTGCTGCCGGCCAAGAACAGCGCGGCCGCGCCGGAGACCCGGCCGGCTGTCACGCTCGCGGACGCACAGGCCGTCGTCCAGCGGTACAACCAGCTCAACAACCAGGCGAACCAGGCCCGCGACGCCAAGGTGGCCGAGACCATCGAGGCGAACCCGACACTGGCCCAGACGCGGGCCGGTTACCTGATCGGCCGCAAACTCGACGCTGCCGGCAAGGCCAAGAGCAAGCCGTTCACCTTCACCGACCCGCAGATCGGCGCGCCGGAGTTCGGGTCGTACCCGATGCGGTTCGTGGTCAGCTCCGGCATGTCGACCGACCCCGGCAGCCGTCAACTCGGCGTCTGGCAACGGCAGAGCGCCGGCACGCCGTGGCTGCTGACGAACTCGGTCTACCCGCTGAAGACGGTGAAGCTCCCGTCGATGGAGGGCCTGCGGACGCCGACCCAGGCCGACCTGGACGCGCTCCACAGCCTGCCCTCGTCGGCCGCGACCAACCTCGCGGCGTACCTGTCCGAGGGCGTGGCGTCGGCCAAGGCCAAGCTGTTCGTCCCGTCTCCGGGCACGACGAGCCTCCTCGAGCGCCGGGCCAAGTCGAAGGTGGCGGACACCAAGGAGACGTACATCGCGAGCGTCGCCGACACCTTCGCGCCGGACGGCGAGCCACTCACTTTCATCACCTCGACCGGCGAGGCACTGGTCTTCCTCAGCCTCACCGAGCAGTACCTGCAGCGGGTGGAGCCGGGCTCGAACGCGTACTGGACCAGCGGCGAGGCGACCGCGTTCAGCAGCATGGTCAAGTACACCCAGACCATCCACCAGGACTACCTCTACCAGGCCGCCCTCGTGATCCCGGCCAAATCCGCCGGCGGCAGCATCCGCATCCTCTCCATCGACGGCCAGCTCGTCGGTGCCGGAGGTTCCTGAACTAACAACTTGTAAGCGGTTGCCGAAAGATAGTTCCGGCTGATTGACTCCCGGGGTGAGGTTTTTCCCTTTCGCCCGGGAGTACCAGTGGACATCACCCGCCGCCGCCTGCTGTCGTTCGTGCCCGCCACCGCGCTGCTGACCGCGATCAACCCTGCCCCGGCCGCCCGCGCTGCGACCATGACTACTGCGACCATGACTGCCGTGGACGTCGACGCGAGTCAGTTGCTCGCCAACGCGGTCGCGATCCACGCCGGTACGGCGGAGTCCAACGCCCGCCCCGAGGTCGCCGCCAAACTCGCCACCCTGGACGCGACCGCCCGGACCTGGCTCGACGCGATGGATCGGGCCGGAGCGGGTGAGCTCTTCGCCGGGCTCCCCCTCGGCACGAGCGATCCGAACCTCAATGCGTCGTACCAGCACCTCTACGAGATCGCGCTCGCGACCAAGCGCCCCGGCCCGGCCTCGGACCTGCAGGGCAACGAGCAGGTCCGCGCCCGCGTCGCCGAGAAGCTCGTCTGGCTGCACGAGAACTACTACGGCGACCAGTCGAAGGGGTACTACGGCAACTGGTTCAACTGGGAGATCGGCATCTCGACGCATGTCTCGAAGACGCTGGCCCTGCTCGACGCACCCGCCGCACTCGTCGCGCTGTACGTCCCGTCGATGGACGCGTACCTGCGCAACGGCAAGGACGGCGACGTCGACCTCGACTCCCGCTTCCACACCGGCGCCAACCTGGTCGACATCACCGCCAACCGTGTCCTGCAGGGCGCGTTGATGGGTGACGACGCGCGGATCCGGAAGGCCTTGCAGGACCAGTTCACCGTGTTCGCGACGGTTGATCCGTACAACCTCCAGCACGGCGTCACCGACGGGTACTACGCCGACGGCTCGTTCATCCAGCACTCGTCGGTCGCCTACACCGGCTCGTACGGGAAGGGCCTGCTCAGCCGGGTCGTCCAGACCATCAAGGTGCTCGCCGGCACGGAGTACGCGCAGAGCGACGAGCTCGTCGGCGTGGTCCAGGGCTGGGTCGAGCACGGGTTCGCGCCGCTGATCTTCGAGGGCTGGATGATGGAGATCGTCAAGGGCCGGGCGGTGTCCCGGACCACCACCGGGTACGCCGACGTGGCGGTCGTGGTGGAGGCGATCGTCGACTTGGCCGACTACGCGACCGGCGACGACGCGGCCCGACTCAAGTCGTTCGCGAAGTTCACGGCCCAGCCGACGATCAACCCGAACAGCTTCGTCTCCCCGGTCAGCATCGCCCGGTTCGCCGACATCAAGGCCGATCCCGCGATCGTGCCGGCCGACCTCAACCCGGCCGCGAGTACGACGGCGTTCAACGCGATGGACCGCACCGTGCACCGGCGGCCCGGGTACGTCTTCGCATTGGCCCGCAACTCGGACCGCATCAGCAAGTACGAGTACATGAGCGGCGAGAACCTGCTCCCCTGGTTCCAGGGCGACGGCGCGCACTATCTCTACCTGGCCGGCCAGGACCAGACCCTGTCGTACGGCGTGGACTACTTCACGACCGTGTCGCCGTACGCGCTGGCCGGTGTCACCGCGCCGGTCGAGGCCCGCAAGACGATCCCCGAGCTGTACGGGACGCCGTACTACAACAACCCGAGTCACCCGCTGAACTTCACGTCGTCCAGTGAGTCGCAGAACACCTACGTCTACTTCCCGACCGGGACCAACCCGCACTCCGGTGGCGCGACCCTCGATGCGTACGGCGCGGTCGGCTGGGTCCAGTCGAGTGACTTCGCCTACGCGTCGCGCGACATCCTGCCCGACGATTTCGTCGTCTACCGCAACGCCGAGGCGACCAAGTCGTGGTTCATGCTCGACGACGAGATCGTCGTACTGGCTGCCGGCGTCGGCGACGACAGCCGCGCGGTGACGACCACGCTCGACACCCGGATCGCCGCACCTGGTGATGCCGTTTCGATCACCGGCGTACGACGGGATGGTCGCGATTGGAGCGGGACGGGTACGACTGACCCGCGGTGGTTGCGGTATGCGAACGGCTCGGTGTCGCTTGGCTACTACTTCCTGCAGCCGACTCAGGTGTCGGTGGAGCTCCAGCAGGTGACGCGGAGCCGGCGAGTGGTGCGGACCGCGAACCCGGACACGGCGGTGACCAAGCAGGTCTTCGGACTGACCGTCGCACAGCCGGCCGGGTCCAGGCGATCCCTCGCCTACGCATTGGTGCCTAACGCAACAGAATCCGGGATCCGGTCGTACGGTCATGGCCGGATCGCGGTGCTGTCGAACACTCCACGTATGCAGGCGATCCAGCATCTCGGGCTGGGGCTGACCGGTCTGAACAGCTTTGGTCCTGGTCGTCACAACGTGCCCGGGTTGACCGTCGACGGGCCGGCGTCGGTGCTGCTGCAACGGCATCGGGATCGCACGATCACGGTCGCCGCGTCCGACCCGACCACGGCGCGCGACACGATCACGGTGAACCTGTGGGCGCAGTACCTGCGGTCGGTCTCCGCGGATCCCGGCGTACAGGTGGTACGGACCGTGACCGGGACGCGGCTGACGTTCACGACTCACCACAGCTATGGGCGGAGCCTGACGGTCAAGCTTGCTCCAGCCGGGTGATCAGGGTCTGCATGGTGGCGAGCGTCGTACTCAGATCGTCGAGGTCGACGCCGTCACTGAGCTTGTCGGCCCACGGGTGCTGGGCGACGGAGATCTGCCGGATCGCCCAGTAGCCGGCCTCGGTGCAGGCGAGCAGTTTGGCGCGGCGGTGGGCCGGGTTCGGCCGGTACTCCGCCAGGCCGCGGTCGACCAGGAGGTCGGCGACGCGCTGCACGCCCTGACGGCTGACGCCCATGATCCGGCCGACCTCGGCGACCGACCGCGGTTCGTCCAGGACGCCGCCGAGGACCTGCCACCACGCGGCGGTCAGCCCGCCGTGGGCGGCGAGGTCCTGGGCGGCCTCCATCAGCCGGGCGTTCAGCCGGAAGGTGGCGATGATGACGTCGGTCAACAGCGCACCACCTTCCGACGCGGGCCCCGGCTCCGGCCAGTCCTTGCGTGGTGGAACAGTCATCAGCCGACGAGCGCCGGGTAAGCGGACGGGTCGGCGCGGTGGAACACCGCCTCGTACGCGTCCAGCCTCTCGTCCGACGCGAGCCCGAGCCGCTGCAGCGTCGCCCGCGCGAACTGCACCGGCGAGTCCGGGCCGGCCGTGATCAGATCGCCGTCGACCACCGCGCGCTCGTCCACGTAGTTGTCACCGCCCTGGTAGCCGGTGGCCAGCAGGTACTCCTTCACCGCGCTGGTGTGCTTGCGGTCGTCGAGCAGACCCGCCCTCGCAAGCCCCGCCGTCGCGCCACAGATGGCCGCAACCGGCTTCCCGGCCTCGAGGAACCGCTGCGCCACCTTCGTGAACGCCTCCCCCTCACCTTCATCCCATTTCGCCGACCCGGCCAGCACCAGCAGATCGCCATCCTCAGGCTCGACATCCGCCAGCACCATGTCCGGCACGATCCGCAACCCACCCATAGTCGTCACCGCCCCAGCCGACTCAGCCACCGTCACGACATTCCACTGCTCCCCGGTAAACCGCCCAGTCCGCAACTCAACCAGCAGATACCCGATCTCCCAGTCCGCCCACGTCTCGTAAACACCCACATAAGCCGTCTTGTTCATAGACAACATACTGTCATCACGACAACATGTTGTCAATAGCTAAATAGGGTGCGCTAGCCCTTTCGTGCTGGAACGCTGACCGGCATGTCCGTACGACGCCTGACCCTCGACGACTGGCCCGCTCTCTGGCCCCTCCTCCAGGGCTTCGGAACCGGCCTGACCGAAGGGGAGACCCGCTCGCTGTACGCCGAACTCGTCGATGACCCGCGCTGGGTCGCCCTCGGGTACGAGGACCACGGCCTGCACGGCTACGCAGTCGTCCAGGACTACGGCCCACACCTCCGCGCCGGCCGCCGCCACCAGGGACGCCTCCACGATCTCTACGTCCACCCCGATCACCGCCGTACCGGAGTCGGCCGAGCCCTCATGTCCGCCGTCACCGACTGGGCGTCCACCCGAGTCCACTACCTCGAATGGCAGGCCCACCACGAACGAGCCGCCCCCTTCTACGAACACCTAGGCCACCCCGGCACCCCCTGCCCCCAACCCGACTACCCCACCTTCGAACTCGAATTCACCACCGCGGGAGCGCGCCGTGCAGTCCTGCGGCAGCCACTTGGGCAACCCGATGGCGTTGACGTCGCTGCGGAAATCTCACGCAGCCGCGCGGACGAACGGTGAGCCCTGCCTGGTCGTGGGGAAACAAACTTGCACCAGGTGGCGAAAGGTTTCCCCTCGACTCGTCATCCACCGAGTGGCAGGAGTACGGCGCGCGGCAGGGTGAACGCGGTCAGCACGAGCCCCGCGACGTGCGGGGCGATCCCGGTCGCCGCCCAGCCGAGCGCGGAGAACAGCGCGCTGTCGCCGAACGCCGAGAGTGTGGACCCTGCCAGCCAGCCGGAGTAGCCGCGCTTCACCCGTCCAGCCGGACAGGCATCACCAGTGTGGTGAACGTGCCTTGGTCGGCCGAGCGTACGACGACCGGCCGGTCGGGAGCGCAGATCTCGAGGAGTACGTCGGGTCCGACACTCGCCTCCAACGCCGCGGCCAGCAGCGACGCGGTGAACCCGATCCGGATCGACCCCGACCCGATCACCTCGAGCTTGACCTCACCGTCGATCCGCAACTCCCCCGAATCGATGTCAAAGGCAACAACCTCGCGCCCCTCCAGCGCAGCCCGCAACGCCGCCCGATCCACCACCACCCGGCACCCGGGCGGCGTCAGCCCGTCCAGAATCACCTGGTACGCCGGATAGTCCGCCGAAACCACCGCGAGTTCGCGCGCTTCCCCATCCCGCACGATCACCGCCGTACCCGGCCCGGCCTCAAGCCGCACGACGTCACCTGCGGCGACCCACCGGCTCAACCCGCTCAACTCCGCCGCCGGCACCAGCAACCGCGCCGCCACCCCACTGAACTCGACCGGCTGCACCGTGCGCACCGACAGCCGATACCGATCACTCGCCACAAATGTCACCTCGTCGGGCGCGAGCTCGATCAGCACACACTCGAGCACAGCCAGTTCTGTGTCCGGCGCGGAGGCCGCAGCGGGGGTTACTTGGCGGAGGGCGCTGGCTAGTTCTGGGCCGCCTAGGACTGCGACGGTGCGGTCGGCCAGGAGGCCGGTGAGGAGGTGGTCGGCGGCGGCTCGGGCGGCAGCGGTTTTCGCCTCGACCGTGCGCAGGTGGGCGCGTACGACGGCCGCGAGCTCGGCCGGGTCCGCGTCGAGGGCAACGCGTACTTCCGCGAGCGGGAGGTCGATCTCGCGGAGGTCCCGCAGCAGCCGGGCCCGGGGTTGCTGCGAGAGGGCGTAGTACCGGTAGCCGTTGGTCTCGTCGACCGAGGCGGGCGGGAGTACGCCGCAGTCGTCGTAAAAGCGCAATGCACTAGGCGCCAGCCCCACCAACCGGGCGAACTCACTGATTGTCAGCATCCCCCGACCCTCCGCCCTGAACCAACTCGAAGGTCAAGCCGAAGGAACCTCACCCGCGCAGCCGGCCCCAGAGGGAGAGGGTTTTGCCCAGGCGCTCCGTGCGGATCCACTCGAGGATGCTCTTGGCGGACCGCTCCGGCGAGACGTCACCGCGCACCGAGCGAGGAACGAATTTGCGGAGCTCCGCCGCGTCCGCCAGCGCCTCCTCGATCTGCGCCTCCGGCCAACCCCGCCGGGCCAGCCGTTTCCGTCGTACCGCGTCCGCGCAGTCCAGATGCAGCCACCTCCCCTCGGGCAGCTCCGACGGCAGCCCCGGGGTCAGCAGCAGGACCGGGATCCCGGACCGCCGGATCAGCTCGGTGATCCGTAACCACAGCGCGTTGTACGCCGGCCAGATCGGTGCCGCGGTCGGACTCGCGATATCGATCCCGAGCAACCGTCCGTGATCGTCCAGCAACTCGTCCATGTCCATCACGACCATGTTCCCGGGACTCAGCCGTACCAGTTCAGGTACGACGGTCGACTTCCCGGAACCGGGTGCACCCGTCACCACGAAGAGCCTCGTCACAGAGACCAGTGTCGGTCACTCGATCACGAGACTCGCAGGAGGCCGCGCGTCTCCCCCGGCAACCGGCAGTCCACCGGCTCCTGGAGTGATCGAACCGAGCACACTCGAGTGCCGCGCACCCGTGCAACTCGGCACCGTCCCACCCAGTCCGTTCACGGTCAGAAACCCGAGTACGGCGAACGCGTACGCCTCCTTGGCCGCCGACGGCAACCCCAGCTCGTCGGTACTGCGCAGTGGCACCGTCCCCAACTCCGACGCCAGCAGATGCATCAGCACCGGATTGCGGATGCCACCGCCCGACGCGATCACCTCGGTCCCGCCGTACCGCCGTACGGCGTCAGCGACCGTCCGCGCGGTCAGCGTCGTCACCGTGGCGACCAGGTCATCGGGCGGGATGTCCGGCAGACCCTCGAGGGCCTGGGCGAGATAGGCGAGGTTGAACAGCTCCTTGCCCGTGCTCTTCGGCGCCGGCCGGCCGTAGTACGGCTCGGCCAGCAACCGCTTGAGCAGCTCCCCGTGGACCTGCCCGCGGCCGGCCATCGCCCCGTCCGGGTCGAACGGCCGGCCGGTCAGGTCAGTGACGACCGCGTCGATCAGCGCGTTCGCCGGCCCGGTGTCGAACGCGACCGGCTCGCCGTTCACCACGGTGATGTTCGCGATCCCACCGAGGTTCAGCGCGATCGGTACGCCGGGCCGTCCGCGCAACCAGAGCACGTCGAGGATGCTCACCAGCGGTGCGCCCTGACCACCGGCCGCGACGTCACGAGTCCGCAGATCCGACACCACAGTCGTCCCCGTCGCCTCCGCGATCCAGGCCGGCTGGCCCAGCTGCAGCGTCCCCCGGACCGCACCGCCGTCGACCCAGTGGAACACCGTCTGACCATGAGACACGATCAGATCGGCGTACCCACCGCACAGTTGCTCGACCGCCCGCCGCGCGACCTCGGCGAACGCCTGCCCGATCCCGGTGTCCAGCCGGCACACCTGCTCCATCGACGTACTTGCCGGGGGCAATGATTCGGCAATCGAGGCCCGCAGCCCAGCCGGATACGGCTGGCTCAGCATTCCCAGCGGCGTCAGCACCAGCCGGTCGCCGTCCAATCGCAGGTCAGCTGCTGCGGCGTCGATGGCGTCGTACGACGTCCCGGACATCAGACCGATGACGCGCATGTCAGTCCCGCAACTCCCGTCGATGGTCGTCGCCGCGCAAGGTCAGCAGCGCGACCACACTCACCGCACAGGTCGCGACCACGTAGTACGCCGGGATGTCGATGTTCTTGGTCCGCTTGATCAGCTCGGTGATGATCAGCCCGGCCGACCCGGAGAACACCGCGTTGGACAGCGAGTACGCCAGCCCGAGACCGGTATAGCGGGCCCGGGTCGGGAACATCTCCGCCAGCATCGCCGGACCGGGCCCGGCCATCAGCCCGACGACCAGACCGGCGGCGAACACCGCGAACCCCTTGGCCGCGTTCCCGGCCTCCTTGTCCTGCAGCAGGTTCATCAACGGGAACGCCAGTACGACGACCAACGCGGCGCCGGCCACCATCACCGGCCGCCGCCCGATCCGGTCGCTCAGCCAACCGGCCGGAAGGATCGACGCGGCGAACCCGGCGTTCGCCAGCACGGTCGCGACCAGCGCCTGCTGGAACGTCGCGTTCAACGTGGCCTGCAGGTACGACGGCATCACCACGAGGAAGGTGTAGCCGGCCGCCGACCAGCCCATCAGCCGGCCGATCCCCAGAGCGATCGCCTTGGCCACCTCACCGGCGCCGGCCGGTCGCGGTTCCTCCTGCTGTACCCGGGAGAAGCTCGGCGTCTCATCCAGCCGGAGCCGCAACCACAGTGCGACCAGACCGAGCGGTAACGCGAGCAGGAACGGCACCCGCCAGCCCCAGTCGGTCAGCGCCTCCTTGCTCAGCACCGTGGCCAGGGTCGCCGCCAGCCCCGCACCCGCGAGCAGCCCGAGTGCGACCGTGAATGACTGCCAAGCGCCGTACAGACCGCGCTTCGTCTTCGGCGCGAACTCGGTCATGATCGACACCGCTCCGCCGAACTCGCCACCCGCCGACAACCCCTGCAGCGCCCGCACCAGCGTCAGCAACCACGGCGCCGCCGCACCGACGGTCGCGTACGTCGGCAGCAGACCGATCAGCGTGGTCGACAGGGTCATCAGCAGCAGGACCAGGATCAGCGTCGGGCGCCGGCCGATCCGGTCGCCGACCCGGCCGAAGAGAGCGGCGCCGATCGGCCGGAAGAAGAAGGCCAGCGCGAACGAGGCGTACGTCTTGATCAGGCTCTCGGCGTCGCTGGTCGACGTACTGCTGAAGAAGTTCGCCGCGATCACGGTCGCGAAGAAACCGTAGGCACCGAACTCGTACCACTCGACGAAGTTGCCGACCGTCCCCGCGACCAGCGACCGCCGGGTCCGGGTGTCCGTCTGTGCGGTGGTGCTCATCGGGGTCCTCTCCTCGATGTCGTAAGTTTTTCCCACCCCGGATACACATCTTCGTCCATTAGTTCCGACAGCGCGACCTCCGCTTGACAGCGTGTCCCGGAGCACCGAAGATCGGGCTGCTATACCGGTTTAGTGTTTGCCCCGCCCAGCAGACCAGGAGTTCACCGATGAGCCATCGCCCCATGCGCAGAAGAACCCTCTTGTCAGCCATCGCCGCGACGTCCGCCGGCGTCGCACTACCCGCCCAGGCGCACGCGAAACCGCGCCCGCGCGCGAAGACCGGACCGATCTCGGTTGTCTATGTCGAGGTCAACAACGAGAGCATGACGAACGCGGCCAAGTACACCCTCGCCAAGGGGGGTGCGCAGGTGTTCGACATCGCGGTCATCTTCGCGGCGAACATCAACTACGACGGCACGAACGCCTACCTGCACGTCAACGAGAACGTGCAGAACGTGCTCGACAACGTGGCGACCGAGGTCCGGCCGCTGCAACAGAAGGGCATCAAGGTCCTGCTGTCCATCCTCGGCAACCACCAGGGCGCCGGGTTCGCCAACTTCCCGTCCCAGCAGGCCGCCGACGCGTTCGCCCAGGAGCTTGCCGACGCGGTGACGACGTACGGGCTCGACGGGATCGACTTCGACGACGAGTACGCCGAATACGGCAACAACGGCACCGGCCAGCCGAACGACAGCTCGTTCGTCTACCTCGTCTCGGCCCTGCGCGCGAAGCTGCCGAACAAGCTCATCACGCTGTACGACATCGGCCCGGCCTCAGACCGGCTGACCTACAACGGCGTGAGCATCGCGAACACCTTCGACTACGCCTGGAACCCGTACTACGGCACCTGGTCCGTCCCGAGTGGCCCGAGCGACAAGTCCCGCCTCTCGCCGGCCGCCGTGTCGTTCACCGGCACCAGCTCGTCCACCGCCGCAACGCTCGCCCAGCGCACGGTCGCCGACGGGTACGGCGTCTTCCTCACCTACAACCTGACCTCGGCGAACACGGCCACCTACATCTCCGCCTTCACCAACAAGCTCTACGGAAGCGCCGCCGTCTACACCCCCTAGAGGTGGTACTCCCAGCCTGGTCGCCACTCGAAGGGGGCGGCGACCAGGTCCTCGAGGGAGGCGCGACTGTCCAGGAGGTGGTCGAGGGACCAGCGGTTCGCCGAGTGCGCGACCACGAGCACCACCTGGCCGTCGTGCCAGCGCTTGAGATCTTCGAGGAACGAGCGAGTCAGCTCCATCACCTCCCAGTAGCTCTGCCCGCCGGGGAACGGTGCGTGCACCCGTTCCGCCCGCGGCTCGAGCGCGCTCCGGGGCGATCCGTTCAGCGAGCCGTAGTTGCACTCGCGCAGGCGCCAGTCCTGGAAGTGCGGCACCGTCAGGCCAGCCGCCTCCACGGTCTGGACCGCGCGACGCAGGTCGGAACTGAACACGACGTCGACCCGCTGGCGCCGCGCACCCAGCTCCGCGGCCTCCCGCCGCCCCTTCTCGGAGAGCTCGCCGGGCAGCCATCCCGTCGCGATTCCTTGCTCGTTGTCGAGCGTGGTCGAGTGCGTCTCGTAGATCAGCGTGACCGTCACCTGGACAAGTCTCCTGGATCACCTTCCAGACAAACGCCTTTGCCTTCGTTACTCGTGGGTATATACTTAAGTTACTCGTGAGTACCATGCTGCGAAGAGGTAGGGGAACACCTGTGAGAGAGCGTAGCGATCGAACAAATATGCACAGCAGCCTCTGGCTCACGCCGAAGCCGAGCGGAGCGAGGTGAAGGCGTGAGCCACTACAAGTCGAATCTGCGGGACATCGAGTTCAACCTGCTCGAGGTCCTGGGCCGGGACTCGGTGCTCGGGCAGGGCCCGTACGCCGAGATGGACGTCGACACCGCCCGTGAGGTGCTGGCCGAGATCGACCGGCTGGCCAAGCACGAGCTGGCCGAGTCGTTCGCCGAGGCCGACCGCAACCCGCCGGTGTTCGACGCCGAGGCGCACGAGGTGCGGATGCCGGAGGCGTTCAAGAAGAGCTACCACGCCTACATGGACGCCGAGTGGTTCAAGCTCGAGCTGCCGGCCGAGCTGGGCGGTCAGCCCACGCCGCCGTCGCTGCGCTGGGCCGCCGCCGAGCTGGTGCTCGGCGCCAACCCGCCGGTGCACATGTACGCCGCCGGCCCCAACTTCGCGCACGTGCTCTGGCGCAACGGCACCGAGCGGGACCAGAAGATCGCGCACCACATCATCGAGCGCGGCTGGGGCGCCACCATGGTGCTGACCGAGCCGGACGCCGGTTCCGACGTGGGCGCCGGCCGGACCAAGGCCACCCTGCAGGACGACGGCAGCTGGCACATCGAGGGCGTCAAGCGGTTCATCACCTCGGGTGAGCACGACATGACCGAGAACATCGTCCACCTGGTGCTGGCCCGGCCGCAGGGCATCGAGGGTGTCGGCGGTCCCGGTACGAAGGGGCTGAGCCTGTTCGTCGTACCGAAGCACCACTTCGACCTGGAGACCGGCGAGCTGACCGGGGAGCGCAACGGCGCCTTCGTCACGAACGTCGAGAAGAAGATGGGCATCAAGGTGTCCACCACCTGCGAGATCACCTTCGGCGACGGGACGCCGGCCAAGGGCTGGCTGCTCGGCGAGGTGCACGACGGCATCGCGCAGATGTTCCAGGTGATCGAGTACGCCCGGATGATGGTCGGGACGAAGGCGATCGCGACCCTGTCCACCGGCTACCTGAACGCACTCGAGTACGCCAAGGAGCGGGTCCAGGGCGCCGACCTGACCCAGCCGGCCAAGGACGCGCCGCGGGTCACCATCACCCACCACCCCGACGTCCGCCGTTCGCTGCTGACGCAGAAGGCGTACGCCGAGGCGCTGCGGGCGCTGGTCCTGTTCACCGCGACGTACCAGGACCGGGCCGAGCAGGCGCGGTACGCCGGTGAGCACGACGTGGTCGCCGAGGGTGTGAACGACCTGCTGCTCCCGCTGGTCAAGGGCTACGGCTCGGAGAAGTCGTGGACGCTGCTCGGCACCGAGTCGCTGCAGACCTTCGGCGGCTCCGGCTTCCTGCAGGACTACCCGATCGAGCAGTACGTCCGGGATGCCAAGATCGACACCCTGTACGAGGGCACCACCGCGATCCAGGGCCAGGACCTGTTCTTCCGCAAGATCATCAAAGACCAGGGCAAGGCACTGGGCCACCTGGCCGAGCAGATCCAGGGCTTCGTCGCCTCCGAGGCCGGCAACGGCCGGCTGAAGGAGGAGCGGGCGCTGCTGGCGAAGGGCCTGGAGGACACCCAGAAGATCCTCGGGGTGATGGGCCAGGCGCTGATGGCGAGCAACCCGCAGGCGGAGAACGGCGACCCGCGCAACATCTACAAGGTCGGGCTGAACACCTCGCGGCTGCTGTTCGTGCTGGGTGACGTGGTCTGCTCCTGGCTGATGCTGCGGCAGGCCGAGGTCGCGCTGAACAAGCTCGGCGGCGAGCTGTCCCCATCCGAGCAGGACTTCTACACCGGCAAGGTCGCGGCGGCCCAGTGGTTCGTCCGGTCCACGATGCCGTCGGTCCGGGCCGAGCGGGTCAAGGCCGAGCTCACCGACCTCGACGTGATGGACCTGCCCGAGTCCGCCTTCTGATTCCCCTGCCCTCCGGCTCGGTCACTTGCGCGGATCGAGCCGGAGGTCGGGGCAGTTTGGATCTGCCCCGGGTTGCCCCGCGATCTGCCCTGGTGAGGAACAGCTGCACAGAGGAACGTTTCTGCCCGTGGCACCCCTGCGACCCTGGCTCGGCTTCCCCTGTCCGAGCCAGGGCCGTGCCATTACGTAGGCTGTCCGCGATGTTCTTCCGTGTGCTCCGCCTCGCCGCTCTGCTCGGCGTCCTGGCGTTCCTCCCAGTCCTCCCCGCGCGGGCCGCGACGCCGGAGCTGCCGGACCGGATCGCGGCCAGCTGGCAGAGCGACCGGATCTACGTCGACGAGCGGCTGCGCCCGGTCCCGGAACTGGACCGGATCCGCGCGGAGGCCGGGACCGTCGACTTCGCTGTGTACGTCGCTCTCGTGCCACGGACGCCGTACACGCGGGAGAAACTGAGCGATCTGGTCACGTTGCTGCAGGCTCGGGTCGGGCAGCCTGGGCTGTACGTGGTGGCCGTGGTCTCCGACAACTACTGGTCCGAGATGGCGGAGCTGTACCGGCCGGCCGGGCTGAGGGGCCGGGATCTCAGCAGCGTCCGGCGAGACGACGAGCAGTACCGGGACATCATCGACGACCGGCCGGCGCCTCAGGTCGTACGGATGATTCAGCAGGCCGCGACGGCGTACGACGGTCGCCCGCTGCCCGCGATCCCGGCCGGCGATCTGGAGCCGGAGACCGGGCCGAGCGGTCCGTCGGTCACGGATCTGGAGGATCGGTCCGTGTTCATCGGCCTGGCGATCGGTGCGCTGGCTGGTTTCGGGCTGACGCTCTGGCTCGCACTGCGTCGCCGGACTCGGCCCGCCAAGCAGGTGCCCGCCGGTGGGTCACCCGTCAAGGTCGAGGTGATGCAGGCCCAGGCGGACGACTGGATCGAGCGGGCGCAGACAGCACTCGACCGGTTGGACAAACGGCGCGGGAAGTCGGTCAAGGACCTCGATCGACGCGACGACGCCTACCGTCGCCTGGACGCGGCCCGCAAGCTGCGGGACGGGCAGCCGGAGGATCTGCTCGCGGTGACGGGTGCCTTCGTGCTGGCCCGCCAGGCCGAGGCCGGCGCGAGTCGAGGTCAGGTTCTGAGGCCGTGTTTCTTCGATCCGACCCACCGGTCCGGGACGACACCGGTCACCTGGTCGGACGACATCGAGGTGCCGGCCTGCCGTCAGTGTGCGCGAATCCTTCGCAAGGGTGAGACGCCGTACGGTCTGCAGGTCTGGAAGCGGTCCGGCCTGATCGGTCGCGAGCACGTCGCTTACTGGACGCTGGATCCGGAGGACAGCCTGATGGTGGAGACCGGGTTCGGAGCGCTCTCGGACGACCTGCCCGAGCGGGTGGCGCAGCTCCAGGACGAGGTCCGATGAGACGACTCTTGCTGTTGCTCCTAGCAACCATGTTGTGCCTCGTGCCGAGTGCTGCGTGGGCCGCGGTTCCGTCGGATCCGCGAGTGACCGCTGCGGCTGCGGCCTGGGCGACACAGCCCTTGTCCGTCGACCCGGACTACACGTCCCTGATCGACGCTGAGCAGTCCGCCGAGCTGCTCCGCGAGATCGAGGCCGCACCGGTTCCGGTGTACGTCGCCGTCGTACCGACCGGGGAATGGTTCCCGGAGAAGGGCGACACGGCGCTGTTGGCCGGCTGGCTCGCTGCCGCTCATCAGAAACCTGGGTTGTACGTCGTGATGGACGGTGACATGACGTACGGCGTTGAGCACGACATTGCGGCGTGGACGGTCGACAGGATGGTGGCAGAGGCCCGGGAGTCGATGAGCAGCCAGCTCTCGGCATTCCTCGGCAAGGTCAAGGTCGGGGACCAGTACAGCGCCAAGCCGGCGCGCACGGAGCCGTACGCGCCGCAGCCAGAGCCGTCGTACCCCGAGGAGCGGTTCACCGTGGGCAAGGCCATCGGCAATGGGGCAGGCGGCGGCGTACTCGGGTTGGTGGGCGGCTCGCTGCTCGCTGGAGTCGTGCTCGGAGTGGCAGCGCTGGTTGCCCGACGACGTGGAGGAACGCGGTGAAGACCCGGTTGGCCCTGACTGTCCTGCTGACGCTGCTGGTGTCGCTGACCGCCGTACCCGCTCAGGCGCAGACGCCGGCCGAGCGCGCTCGGGAGATCGCGGCGGCGCTGGCCAAGGATCCGTTGTACGTCGATCCGGCGTACAAGTCGGCGCTGCCGGAGAACCTGCGGGCCGACGTCCGGGCGAAGGCGAAGGCGCTCGGGTACCCGGTCTACTCGATCGTGCTCCCGTTGACGCCGAGCGACGCGTTCCAGGGCGCGGAGAGCAACGTGCTCACCCTGGTCATCGATGCGCTCGGGAAGCCCGGTGTGTACGTCGTGGTCGACGGCGGCAGCCAGTTCCCCTGGTACGAGGCACACGACGTACCGCAAGTGGGCGAGGACAAGTTGCGGGCGGCCCGGAAGCAGGCGCTCGAGGACACCGGGTACGACGCCGGGCCGACCGAGGTGTTGGCCCGGATGTACGAGCTGCTGGCGGCTCCCGGACTGCCTGCGACGACGCCGACCTCGACCGCTCCGCGGTCCGGGGACGAGGAGGACCCTGAGTCCTCGGGTGGTGGATCGATCGCGCTGATCGTCGGACTGGGTATCGCCGCGCTGGTCGGACTGGGGCTGATCATCGGACTGCGGAAACCCAGGGCTGATCGTCCACGGCGGGAGAAGCCGTTCAGCATTCCGCCGCATGTCGCCGCGTCTGTCGCCGCCGAGCGGCGTCGTCGCCTGACTCACGAGACGAACGCCGAGCTCACCACGTTGGGCTCGGCGCTGGCCGCGTTGCCTGATGCCAAGGGTGAGGGCTTGCGGCATCAGCAGGCCGCTCTCGACGCTCATCACGCCGCCGGCAAGGTGCTCGACTCGTCGGAGGATCTCGTCGACGTGGTCGGTGCGATGGTGCTGCTGGACAAGGCGCGGCGCGAGTACGACGCTGCCCTCGCGGCGGCGGCTGGTCGAAAGCTGGACGTCGTACCGGAGTTGTGTGCTTTCAATCCCTTGCACGGAAGGTCCTCCGGGCGGCCGACCCAGGTCGAGGCTGACGGGACGACGTTGACGCTGCCGTTGTGTGCCGAGTGCCGGCAGGCGCTCAAGCGCGGCAAGGCGCCGGCTTCGCTGCCGGGTGAGGACGGGCCTTACTGGCATGGCGACGATCTCTGGGCGCGAACCTTCTTCGGCAACCTCGACGACGATCTCGCCGCCGCCGTGTCCCGGGGCGAGTACCGGTCCTGACCTCAGGCGTCCCTGGGGTGTGGCTCAGGGGTGCCTCGGGGGATCTGCCTGATCCTGCCTCAGCATCACCCGGCCTACTGTCGAGCGACAGGCTGGGCGGGGTTTCGAGATGAGGCGGATGATGGCGGAGAGCAAGCAGCTCGGGGCGGTGCTTCTGGTGGCCGGGGCGGCACTGGCGTTCTGGCAGTTCGGGGACCGGGACTCCACCGACGACCACGAGATCGGCGAGAAGATCACCACGGTCCAGCTGGCCGCCAAGAGCGCCGACGTCACCATCAAGGTGTCCGACGACGACAAGACCACGGTCCAGGAGAAGCGCACGTTCTGGCTGTGGAAGAAGGGCGACGCCTACTCGGTCGACGACGGGGTGCTGAAGCTCGACGGCGACTGCGGGTGGCAGTGCAGCGCCGACTTCGTCGTCACCGTTCCACGCGGCACCAAGGTGACCGGTGAGAACGGCAGCGGCGACATCTCGATTGCCGGGGTCAGCGGGGTGGACGCCCAGTCGCGGTCCGGCACGATCGAGATCAGCGACGTCACCGGTGACGTGAAGCTCGACCTGACGTCCGGCGACGTGGTGGTAAAGGACCTGACCGGGAAGCTCGACGTGACGGCGACCTCGGGAGACATCGAGGCGTCCGGTCTCAAGGGCGGTGCGGTGAACGCACAGACCACCTCCGGCGACCTCGAACTCGAGTTGGCCGAGGCGAACGACGTACGCGCCAAAGGCACCAGCAGCGACATCAAGGTGACCGCACCGGCCGGCAGCTGGAACGTCAGCACCGAGACCCGCAGCGGCGAGGTCGAGAACGAACTGGGCGACGAGTCGAACGGCAGCCACACTCTTGAGGCCACCACGACCAGCGGCGACATCGAACTGCACACCAGCTGAGTAGCCGGGTTTGCCGGTGGGTACTTGAGTCCTCGTTCGGTGGTGTAACAGACACGCGCTGTGCATGGATTACGCCGCGTGAGCGGAGTAGCGTCGACTGTGTAAGGCGAACTTCACGAGGAGGCTCGCATGAGCGAGCGGAGCGAGCTCATCATCAGGCGCTGCGCATGTCGTGCCTCATGCGCGCCCGGAGCGAAGCGAGGACGTGCATGAGTATCGGTGTGGGGATCTTTCTGATGGTCGTGGGTGCCGTGCTGGCGTTCGCCGTCCAGGACTCGTGGGACGCCGTGAACCTGACGGCCGTCGGCTACATCCTGATCCTCGCCGGACTGGCTGGGATCGCACTCTCCTTCTACATCACCAATCGGCGCCGTCGGGTCGAGACCGACGCGATCGATCCGGCGATCGAGGAGGAGTACCGGGTGGTCGAGGAGCACCACCGCGACGTCAAGGAGTAGACGCTCCGGACAGCACCAACTCGAGCCGCGTGGCGCCGTCCGGCGTCACGCGGATTGGCACGCCCCAGTCCTGCCGGTGCATGTGACACGCGGGGAACTCGACCTCGGCGGAGTCATCACACGAAGCAGCCTGTACGGCGACGTGCAGCACCCCGTCTCCGACCCGCTCATCGAGGACGAGCCGGCGGGTGAGGTCGGTCGAGTCGCCGGCACCTTCGCGCAACAGTGACTCAGGCGTCGATGACACCAGCAGCCTCGTCGACGGGCCGTAGCGATCGTCCAGCTTCTGACCCGGCGGCGGCGTGAACACGACCTCGAGCGTGACCTCGCCGCCGGCCACGTCCATCGGCGGCCGCTGCGTCCTGGTGCTGAACTCGTCCGCGGTCGCCGATGCGCCCAGCGGGACGCGGGCCAGCCGGTGGGCGGCCGACTCGACCACGAGCAGCTCGTTGCCTACGACAACAGCACCGCTGGGCTCGGCGAGTCCGGTCGCCATCGTGTCGACCACCTCGGTGCGCGGGTCGTACCGTCGTACGGCGCCGTTGTAGGTGTCGGCGATGGCGATCGAACCATCGGGCAGGACGGTCACACCGAGCGGATGCTGCAGTAGGGCCTCACTCGCCTTGCCGTCGCGCAGGCCGAAGTCGAACAGGCCCGTGCCGACGGCCGTGTGCACCTCGGTGTCGATCCAGCGCAGCGCGGAGATCTCGGAGTCGGCCAGCCAAAGGCGATCGCCGTCGACGGCCAGACCGCTCGTCTGCGCGAACCACGCGTCCGTCAGCGCACCGTCCTTCAACCCCTCATTGGTGGTGCCTGCGGCAACTTCGGTGATCTTCGTGAACGGGTCGAACGTCCATAGCTGGTGTACGCCGGCCATCGCGATCCAGATCTTGTCCTGCCACCAGGCGACATCCCACGGCGAGCTCAGGACGTCGGTGCCGTCGCCGTCCATCCATTGCTTGCCGGTGCCGACCAAGGTGGTGACCTGGCCGGTCTCCAGGGTGATCCCGCGCAGTGCGTGGTTCACCGTGTCGGCGACGACGACGTCGTACCCGAGCTTGCCGGCGACATCCGCGGGCAGGACGGTGAGCCCGTTCGGCTCCGAGAAGGCCGCCTGGTCCCCGTCGGTGAAACCACGTTGGCCGGTGCCGAAGCGTCGTACGACGGTGGTCGCGTCCTCGGCCAGCTGGACGATGCTGTGGTTCCCCGCGTCGGCGACCAGGAATCCCTTGTCCAGGGCAACCACCTTCGCCGGGAAGCGGAGATCGGTCGGCTCGGGTTTCGGAGCGACGTACGGCGACTTGCCGCGCGTCAGCGTACCGGCTTGCTCGTGCTCGGCGATGAGCTCGGCCAGTTGGGCGTCGAGGGCGTGCGCGTGGCCTTCACCGGAGTACTGCGCGACGATGTACCCGTTCGGATCCACCAGCACCAGCGTCGGCCAGGCGCGGGCCGTGTAGTTCTGCCAGGTCACCAGCTCGGGATCGTCCAGCACCGGATGCCCCACCTCGTACCGCTCCACCGCGGCCCGGACCGCGGCCTCCTCCCCTTCATGCGCGAACTTCGGCGAATGCACCCCGACAATCACCAGGGCATCCCCGTACTTCTCCTCCAACGGCCGCAACTCATCCAACACATGCAGACAGTTGATGCAGCAAAAGGTCCAGAAATCCAGAAGTAAGAACCGTCCCCGGAAGTCCGAGAGCGACAACTCCCGCCCACCCGTGTTCAACCACCCACGACCCCTGAGCTCCGGCGCGCGCACATGCATGGCTCCATTCTCCGCCCCCGCCCAACCGCCCAGGTCAGCCATCCGGCCAGCGGACCCCCACGCCATCACAATCCCCCCGGCCCAAGGCCCTCCTGCGGGGGCACAGCCCAGACCCGCAGTTGTGATGGCCTGGCGATCCGCCACTGCCACGGGTTCCCAGTGGAGCTGAACCTGCGGCACTCACCAAGTCCCACTCCCGGGCGGAGCACGGTCAGTCGCCGGAGCGGCACAGTCAGCCGCGGGCCGAACCGCTGAGGTTGGTGAGTGCCAAAGGTCCGCGAGCGCGCCCCCGACCCGCCACGTGTCGGGACCTTGGACAGGAAGGGGTGGGCTGGGACGTGCTATTTCGTGTTGCCGGTCCCCGGTTGGGGTCCCAGGTCCCGACGACTGATCGCAGCCGATGCGCGCGGGTCGGGCGTGGACGTCAGCGGGGGAGGATGAGGGTGTCGGTGAGGAGTTTGGCGGTTTTGCGGAGGGTGGCTGGGGAGGAGGAGAGGTCGGCGGCGAGGGTGTAGGGGGTGAGGGGTTCGCCGGGGCCGACGAGGCGGTGGCGGTGGGCGAGGAGCCAGACGATGGCTCGGGGCCAGGTGGAGAGACGGGCTTTGGCGAGCAGGTCGGGGGCGTCGCGGACCAGGCGTTCGGCGATGTCGAAGGCGTCGGGTGCGTACGTCGTACCGAGGGTTTCGCCGGCCATCAGCCAGGCGTGCGGGGCCAGGACGGACAGCGTCGCGGCCTGGGACTTGTCGAGGCCTTGCAGGTCCGGTTGCGGCGGCGAACCGAGGCCGGACAACGCCCGGTAGGCGTCCTCGAGGTCGTTGGTGGTGTCGTCGAGGAAGACGCGTTCACCCGGTTTGGAGCCGACCGGGTCGATCATCGCCGCGGCCTCGAGCGCCGGGGTCCAGACGTCCACCGCGTCGACCGCCTCGTCGATCACGTCGAGCGCCAGGGCCGTCCGCTCCCCGGCGAACTCCAGCCACGCCTTCACCGCCGTCGGAACCGCCTCGAAGTAGGTGCTGTCGGCAAGCACCTTCCGCGGCAGCCAGTGCGCCAGGAAGAGTTCGACCAGTACGGCGCTGACCCGCAGCGGACCGCCCACGGTGTGATCGACCGCGTGGTCGATCCACAACCGGACGATGTCGGCCGCGTCGTCGGGCAGGTCTATCGCGTACTGCGACTCGAGGAACTCGTCGACCAGCTGGTCCCGCTGCCTCGGTGACAGCAACGGCCGGATCGGTGGCCGGATGGGGCGCTCGGGCAGCTGGGTCAGCCGGTTCACCAGCAGTCCGGAGAAGAACTCGAAGTCCTCGGTCACCGGTGGATCGTCGAAGTCGTTGGTCTCGCCGAGCGCCTGCAGGATGATGCCGGCCGCGGTCGACGGCCGGACCGTCCGAATGGTCACCCGGCCGCCGCGCTGATAAGCCTCCAGCACCTGGTCAACCGGCGGCCCGACGAACACGTCCTTGACGATCGCGCCGAGGTTGTTGTCGATGAACACCACCAGCGTGTGCGGATGCCGCTCGTCGTCATAGTCCAGTACGACGCTCAGCCCGTCGCCGGTGATGTCCTCCGACACGATCGCGCTGGTCAGCCGGAACCCGGCGATCCGGGTCACCCACTCGGGCACCTCGGCCTCGGTCCGCAGCCGGGACAGATGGGCGCGCTGCAGCGGCAGCCGCCCGGCCGGACCGACCGTGCGGGCCAGACTCGTCAACAGGACAAAGGATTCCGGGTCGCGGCGCTCGCCGAGCACGCGGGCGGCGTCGGCCCAGAAGAACCGCTCCACCTCGCCGATCTCGTCCGGTCTTCCGGCCGGCCAGAGCTGGTCGGCGAGCATCGCAGCGGACCGCGCGACCGAGGCCTCGGCGATCACCGGGTGCAGCGCCCGGGGAGCGGCGGCCAGATCGAGGGTCAGCGTTTCCAGCAGGGTTTCCAGCACGGCGACACTCGGCGTGGTGTCGACGTCGACACCCGCCGTGGGCCGGTGGGTTGGGCCTGGCGTCGAACCGACCAGCCGCAAGTGGCTTGGTCGGCCGTCCCGGCCTCGTGGTGACTTGGTCACGTCCGCGACATTACCTTCCAGCCCCAGTCCGCCGCAGGCCCCTGCGCGCGTCCTGTGGATAAGTACGTCGACACGCCGTCACCACACGACTGCGGCCCGTGCTGTGCTTTTGGCCGGGCCTCCGGCACCGGCAGGGTCATGGGGCCTTGGCTCCCGGCCTTTCCTCGTCGCTCCAGTCGCTTCGCTCCTTTCGCTCCTCAGTCCAGGCCGGGAGGCCCCATGACCAGATGGGACCGATCAGCCCTTGAGGGCGCCAGCCATCAGGCCGCCGATGAACCAGCGGCCGAGCAGGATGTAGACCAGCAGGGTCGGGAACGAGGTGATCAGCGCGCCCGCCATGCTGGCCGCGTAGTCGACCTTCTGGCCGCCGGACAGCGCCGCCAGGCCCAGGGTCACCGGGCCGTTCTGCTGCTGGGTGAGGAACAGCGCGAACAGGAAGTCGTTCCAGACCGAGGTGAACTGCCAGATCAGCGTCACCACGAACCCGGAGATCGAGATCGGCAGGATGATCCGGACGTAGGTCTGGATCAGTCCGGCGCCGTCCACCCGGGCCGACTCGATGATCTCGTTCGGCACGATGGTGGCGTAGTAGTTGCGGAAGATCAGCGTGCAGATCGGCAGACCGTAGATCACGTGCGCGATGATCAGCGTCGGTACGCCGCGGGTGACGTCCAGCTCGGTGAACGTCGTCCGCAGCGGCAGCATCACCGCCTGGTAGGGGATGAACATCCCGAACAGGATGAACGCGAACACCAGGTTCGCGCCCGGGAACCGCCAGCGGGCCAGCACGAACCCGTTCGCGGACCCGATCATCGAGGAGATGATCGCGGCCGGGATCGCCAGCGACAGCGACCGGATCATGTACGGCTGCAGCACGTCCCACGCCTTGCGCCACGGCTCCAGCGTCCAGGTCTCCGGCAGCGACCACTGCGCGGCGGCGGTGGTGTCACTGGCGGTCTTGAAGCTGGTGATCAGTACGACGTACACCGGGGTCAGCACGAACAGCAGGAAGAACAGCAGCAGCAGGTACTTCACGGTCCGGCTGGTCCGCGTCGTACCGTCCGCGAGGCCACCGCGGCGGGGCTGCTGACGGATCGCGGCGGCGGCCCTGCCGGTGGCCGCCTCGGCCTCTGCGGCGGTCATGGGGCCTCCCGGCCTGGACTGAGGAGCGTAGGGAGCGAAGCGACTGGAGAGACGAGGGAAGGCCGGGAGTTACAGCCCCATGACCCGCCGCGCCGGAGGCGTGGCATCAGTAGAGTCATTCGTTGCTCTCCTGCCGGACGGTGTACGCGACGTACGGGATGACGAGTACGGCGACCACCGCGAGCATCACAATCGCGATCGCGGCCGCCTTGGCCTGGTCACTGCGCAACAGCGTGTTCCACATGTAGATGGCCGGCACCTCGGTGCGGAACTGGTTCGGCCCGGTGATGGCGTAGATCAGGTCGAACAGTTTCAGCGACATGTGGCCGAGGATGATCAGCGCCGACAGCGCGATCGGCGACAGCTGCGGGAACAGCACGTGCCGGTAGAGCTTGAACTCGCTCGCGCCATCGACGCGGGCGGCCTCCCGTAGCTCCGGCGGGATGCCCCGGAAACCGGCCAGGAACAGCGCCATGATGTAGCCGGACAACTGCCAGACCGCGGGTAGGGCAATGGACGCCATCGTCGTCCATCTACTCCCCGCGGTCCACCAGGAGTTCTCCAGGAAATTCATCCCGACGATCGAGAACAGCCGGTTCAGGCCGCGCGCGTCGTCACCCTGGGACGGGTTCAGCAGCCAACTCCAGACCACCCCGGAGGCGATCATCGAGATCGCCATCGGGAACAGGAAGATCGACCGGAAGATGCTCTCGCCGGTGACCCCCTTCTCCAGCAGCAGGGCCCAGAGCAGGCCGAAGACCAGCGTGCCCACGATGAACGCCACCGTGAGCACGCCGAGGTTCTTCAGCGAGTTGAGGAACCGGTCCTCGCCGAACAGGTTCGCGTAGTTCTCGAACCCGACGTACTCGGCCGGGCCCTTGCGAGCCGTGTGCCGGTCGGTCAGCGAGGTGTTGAAGGACCACGCGATCAACCCGTAGACGAAGTACCCGAGCAGCAGCACCGTCGGCAGCAGCACCAGGGCACCGGGGCCCCAGGTACGGATTCTTCCGTGCATGCTCAGACCTCCGACCCGGATCCGGTCCCCCACTCGCTCGGCATCAGCTCTTCTTCATCGCGGCGCCGAGCGCCGACTGCAGCTTGGCGACGTCCTGGCTACCGCTGAACTGGCTGATCGCGGACAGGATGTCGTTGTTCTGGCCCAGGGTGCAGGCCGCACCGTGCGCGCAGGACGGGACGATCTTGTCCTTCTTCCAGTCCGCCATCGCGGACTGCTGGTACTTCGGGTAGTCCGCCGGCACGGCGTCCGAACGGGCCGGGATCGAGCCCTTCTTGGTGTTGAACGCCTTCTGGCCCTCGGCCGAGCCGGTGACCTTCAGCCAGCACTTCGCACCGTCCGGGGTCTGCCCGTTGGTCGGCAGGGTGAAGGAGTCCGACAGGTACTGGAAGTTGCCCGCCGTACCCGGGGACGGCCAGTAGGTGTACGCCGTGTCCGGCACCTTGTCGGCCAACTGCTGAGCGGCGACCCAGTCACCCATCACGAAGTAGCCGGCCTGGCCCTTGTTCAGGTACTGCAGCGCGTCCGGCCAGTCGACCGCCTCGCGGTCGGCGTTGGTGTAGGACAGCAGCTTCTTGTACTTGTCCAGCGCCGCCTTCACGTCGGCGCCGTCCCAGCCCTCGCCCTTCCAGAGCGCGGTGAACTTGTCCGGGCCGAGCTCGGCGAGCAGCACGACCTCGACCAGCATCTCCTGGGCGAAGCCCTTGGAGATGGCCAGCGGCGCCTTCACCCCGGCGGCCTTCAGCTTGTCCATGTCGGCCATCCACGCGTCCACGCTGGCCGGCGCGGTGGCGGCGTCGAGGTTCGCCTTCTTCAGCACGGTCGGGTTCGTCCAGGTCACGTTCGCGCGGTGCACGTTGGCCGGGATCGAGTAGATCTTGCCGTCGACGGTCAGGTTGTCGATCAGGCTCTGCGGGAAGGCCTTGTCCAGGCCGAACTCCTTGTACAGACCGCTGACGTCGTCGACCTGCCCCGCGTTGATGTAGTCGCTCAGCTCGGCGCCTGCGTGCGCCTGGAAGGTGGACGGCGGCTTGCCGGCCTGCAAGTCGTTCGCGAGCACCTGCTTGGCGTTCGAGCCGGCGCCACCCGCGACCGCGGAGTTGACGAACTTGTAGTCCTTGCACTCGGTGTTGAACACCGAGACCATGCCGTCCAGACCGGCCTTCTCACCACCGTCGGCCCACCAGGTGAAGACGGTGACGTCCTTGCTGGCCGCCGAGTCGCCACCCCCGCCGTCGTCGCTGTTTCCGCAGGCACTGACCGCGAGAAGACCCGCCGCACCCAGCACCGCGACGGTCTTGCTCAGACCACCACGCATGATTTCACTCTCCGATCAGTTCATGGAAGCCGCCTGTGACAACGATGCCCCCTTGACGGGCCAACTCTGGGCACGCCGCGCACCGGGTGTCAACGATCTGCGCACGCGCGTTGCGCAGCCGTGACCCCCGGCGGGGGTGGCGTGTGAGAGCGCGCACATTCGGCGCCCGATCGGGCACCTTGCGCAGCGAGCCTGCGCGTTTGTGACGGGTTCGCAAACTAAGGCGTGAGCAACACCTTGATCGCCCGCCGCTCGTGCATGGCTTTGTAGCCCTCGGCCACATCCGCCAGCGGCAGCTCGGAGTCGAACACCAGCCCGGGGTTGATCTCCCCCGCCAGCACGTCGGCCATCAGCTGGGGCAGGTACGCCCGGGTCGGCGCCATCCCACCAGCCAGTCCAACGTTGCGGCCGAACATCGTCCCGATCGGCACCTCGACCCCATGCGGCACACCGACGAAGCCGACCGTGGCCCCCGCCCGGGCGACATCAAAGGCGGTCGTCATCGCCTGCCCGGTCCCGACACACTCCAGTACGGCGTCCGCCCCGACCCCACCGGTCAACTCGAGTACGGCGTCCCGCGCGTCGTCACCGCGTTCGGCAATGATGTCCGTGGCACCGAACCCGGTCGCAAGCTTCTGCCGTGGTTCGTGCCGGGACATGGCCACTACCCGCTCGGCACCCATCCGCGAGGCAGCCAGTACGCCGCACAGACCCACAGCCCCATCACCGACCACGACGACGGTGTCGCCCGCCTTCACCCGTGCGGACCGAGCAGCATGCCAGCCGGTGCCCATCACGTCCGAGAGCGTGAGCAACGACGGGACGAGCGAGTCGTCGGGAGGCTCAGGTGTGGCGACCAGCGTGCCATCGGCGTACGGGAGCTTGACGTACTCTCCCTGGCCGCCGTCGGCCCGTTTGCTGCCGTAGCCGACCAGGTTCTGGCACGCGGTCTGGTAGCCGGCGAGGCAGTGCGGACAGGTCCCGTCGCTCACCACGAACGGCGCGATCACGAAGTCGCCCGGCTTGACCGTGCGGACGTCGCTGCCGACCTCCTCGACGATGCCGACGAACTCGTGCCCGATCCGGCTGCCCGGCCTGATCTTGTTCTCCCCGCGATACGGCCACAGGTCCGAACCACAGATGCACGAGGCAACGACCTTGACCACCGCATCCGTCGGCCCGTCGATCTTCGGGTCGGGTACGTCGCTCAGCCGCACGTCGTACGGCGCATGAATCGTGGTGGCTCGCATGAGCTCACACTACGAGAAACACCACGCATCCCGGTGCGGCCGTGGCGAACTCGTCCGGGTCCGCACTCGTGACCGCGCCGACGCGAACGAAGAAGGAAACACCAGCCGGAACCTCGGTCGGGAAGGCACGGAGTACCGCTGCCTTCTCCGCCGGATCCGCCACCTCCTCCAACCGGACCCGCTCAGACTTCCGGCCCGCAGCCAGCACGCCCCAGCCGGCGGCCTGGGCGTTCCGCACCCAGTCCGAGGTCGGGACCGGGCTGATGACGTACCGCTTGCCGTCGACGGTCAGGGGCGAGACGGGCGTCGTACGCATCGCGCCGGTCGAGCGGCCGGGGACGGACACGATGTGGATGGTCCCGAGCGGCAAGCCGGTACGGGACAGGAGTTTGACCAGCCGGTTCACCGGCTTGAGCCAGCCGGGCAGCGGGGTGGTGACGGTCATCGAGAGCCTCCGATTTATTTCGAGCGTCGAAAGATTTTTCTCGATGGTAGATTATTTCGAGTGTCGAAACAAACGTTGATCGCGGAGATCACCGAGGCCGTGGTGCGGTTCCAGAACGCGACCGACCGGGTGGACGCGGCGGCGGCCGGCCTACTCGGCGTGAACCGGACCGACCTGCTCTGCATCGGCTTGCTGCTGCGCAACAGCGGCATGACCGCCGGGCGGCTCGCGGCCGAGGCGGGGCTGAGCCCGGCCGCGACGACGGCCGCGATCGAGCGACTGGAGAATTCCGGGTACGCCGCCCGCACCAAGGACGAGGCCGACCGTCGCCGGGTCCTGGTCACCGCGACCCCGCTCGCGGAGGAACGGGTCGACCAGATCTACGGCCCGGTCAGGCCTGCCGGTACGGCGGTGCTGTCCCGCTACACGCGGACGGAGTTGGAGACGATCCACCGCTTCCTGGTCCAGGGCGAAGAGCTCCAGGACCAGCAGGCGGAGCGGATCCGGGGTCAGAGGGTGAAGTAGCGACCGCGGCGGTGGACCAGCGCAGGAGTCTCGTCCGGCGCTAGCTCGACGTGGACGATCTCCAGCTGGACCTGGAGCGCCCAACCGACCTCCGGCGGATCGGTGGAGGTCAGCGTGCATCCGGCCCAGGTGCTGACACCGACCGGAGCCGGGCCCCAGGACGTGTCGGTCCAGTCGATCATCCGGAACGGGCCGCCGGGGGCCGGTGCGACGTATCCGAAGGCGTCGGCGAGTTGCTGGTGTGGCTCGCCGAGCAGGGACACCACCGCGGTTCTTGCCTGACGCAACGTTTCCCAGAGATCCGATTCCGCGTCGATCAGGCCGATCACCGACCCCGGTTCGCCGTCGGCCACGAGCATCGACGACACCGTGAGGCCGGCGCGCTTCCCGTCGTACTCGGTGGTCCACAACCCGACCGGTGACGGCAGCCGCCCGCGCAACCGCCGTACCGGACTCCGCTCGGACTCAGGCGGCAAGAACGGGTGATCACCGTGGATCGTCATGGGGCCTCCCGGCCTGGACTGAGGAGTGCAGGGAGCGAAGCGACCGGAGTGACGAGGGAAGGGCGGGAGTCAAAGCCCCATGACCCAGCCGGCGCCGGAGGCCCAGCCAAAAGCACTGTCATACCCGCACGGTACTTAGGCCACGGTGAGGCGAGGCGGGAGGGTGAAGCGGTCGATGGGGTGGGCGAGGAGGCCGCTGGAGCCGCGGACCGACTCGACTCGGCCGTCGGCGTCGAAGGTGAAGCGGTAGGACTCGCCGTACGAGCCGTAGCCGGAGCCGCCCGCGACGCGGAGGCAGTCGCCGTCCGGCTCGAGCGGGGTGGGTTCGGCGGCGGGGTCCGCGGCGGTCGGGTCGAGCGCGTACAGGCGGCCGCCGAGCAGGGCGATGTCGGTGACACCCCACAGGTTCGCGTACCGACCGGCGAAGCGTGGATCAGCCGACCCGCGTTCCTTCGACTCGGCGAGGTCGAGCAGCTTCAGCGCCGCCTCGGCGAACTGGGCGGCCGGGCCGTCGATCGCGTTGGTCAGGACCGACACGACCAGCCGGTCCTCGCCGTCGACGAATGTCTTGGTGATGTGGCCCGGGTACCCGCCGGCGTGCCCGAACACCTCCCGCTTGCCGACCTTCGTCACCTGCAGGCCGAGCGCGTACCGCGGCGCGTCCTCCTCGCCGGTTTTCCACAACGGGTGCTGCATCTCCCGCTTCGACTTGTCCGTCAGCAGCCGGTCGTCGCCGGGCAGGTGGGCGGAGAAGTAGGTGACCAGGTCTCGCGCGTTCCCGAAGAACCCGGTCGCGGCCGCCAGCGCCCGGGTGTCGACGTGCTCGATCGGGATCCGCTCGGCAGCGTACGACAGCGCGCTGTACCCGGCGGCATACTCACCGCTGCGCGCCGGATCCAGCTCCGGACCGAGCCCGGACAGCCCGAGCTTGTCCACGATCGCGGTCTGCACATAGGAGTTGTACGACGTCCCGGCCGCCGCCTCGACCACGAGCCCGAGCAGGCCGTAGCCGATGTTCGAGTACTTGAAGCGGTCGTTCTCCGGCAGTACGGCGGACGACTCGTGCCGCAGTACCGCCAGCAACTGATCCCGGTCCGGGAAGTTCTTCGCGAGCTGCCACCAGTCCGCGTCCAGGCTGTCCCGGGTGATCCCGCCGGCGTGCGCCAGCAGGTCGCGCACGGTCCGCTCGCCCAGCGGCGTACCGACGATCTCGGTGACGTGCTGCCCCGCCTTGTCGTCCAGCCGGAGCCGGCCCTGCTCGACCAACTGGAACACGGCCGTCGCGGTGAACGTCTTCGAGTGCGACGCGATCCGGAACAGGTGGTGTTCGGTCAGCGGTACGGCGTTCTCGACGTCGGCCAGCCCGTACGCCGCGGAGTACGCGATCGCATCCGCGGCGAACACGGCCGCTTGGACCCCGGGCACGCGCTGGTAGCGCTGGTTGAACGCCAGCCAGCTGTCGTAGTAGGTGAGAACGTCGCGCAGGTTGTCCGGGTTCGCAGCGTCAGGCATGACGCCTAGATTGAATGACGCGGAAGCGACTCGCAACGTAAGCGCCGTCGGTGTATGTCGCATTGGCGGCCGGATTCGCGCCGGTGCCGTGGAAATCGCTGAAAGCAGCCGATTGATTGACGAACACCTGACCGGTCAGGTTCTCGGACAGCGCAACGCCTGCGTCGAGGGCCGCGTCGCGCGCCTCGTCCAGGATCTTCGGGTCGGTGGAGTAGATCCCGGCCGTCATCGCACCACCGTCGGTGACCGTCTTGCGGAACAGGTCGATCGACTCCGTGGTGTCGGCCGTCTTGACCAGGAAGGACACCGGCCCGAAGCACTCGCGTCCGTACACCTCCGCGTCCTCGGCGCCGATCGCGACCAGCAGCGGCGTCCGCACCACCGCATCCGGGAACGCCGGGTGCTGGATCGCCCGCGACTCCAGTACGACGTCGCCGTACTCCGGGGCGAGCTCGAGCCGGCTGATCACGGCCTGGTTCACGATGCCGCCGAGGATCTCCACCGCGCGGGCGTCGTCGCCGAGCAGCTTGCCCATCGCGCCGGCGATCCCCGCGCCGACCTCTTCGAAGGACTTGTGGCCCTCGTCGGTCTCGATTCCGCCGGCCGGGATGAAGAGGTTCTGGGTGGTCGTGCACATCTGGCCCGAGTACAGCGACAGGGTGAAGGCGAGGTTCCCGGTCAATGCCTTGAACGCGTCCGTCGAGTCGATGATGACCGCGTTCACACCCGCCTTCTCGGTGAACACGGTCGCCTGGGTCGCGTTCTGCTCCAGCCACTCACCGAACTCGCTGCCGCCGGTGAAGTCGATCAGCTTCACCTCGGGCCGGGTCGCCAGCGGCTTGGCCAGGCCGTCACCGGCCCGCTCGGCGGCCAGGGTGACCAGGTTCGGGTCGAAGCCGGCCTCGGCGAGCACCTCGCGGCACACCTCGACGGTGATCGCGAGCGGCAGGACGGCGAGCGGGTGCGGCTTCACCACCACGGCGTTACCGGTGACCAGGGACGCGAAAAGGCCGGGCCAGGAGTTCCAGGTCGGGAACGTGTTGCAGCCGATCACCAGCGCGACCCCGCGGCCGGTGACGGTGAACGTCTTCTCCATCCGGATCGGGTCGCCCTTGGCCGGCTTCTCCCAGGTCGCCTCGGCCGGGTAGCGGTTCATCTCCTCGTAGGCGTACGCGATCGCCTCCAGCGCCCGGTCCAGCGCGTGCGCGCCACCGGCCTGGAACGCCATCACAAACGCTTGACCGCTGGTGTGCTGAACCGCGTTGGCCAGCTCGAACACCCGCTTGTGCAGCCGGTCGAGAATCTCCAGGCCGACCCCGGTCCGGGTGTCGATCCCGGCGTTGCGCCAGTCCTTGAGGCCTGCTTGTGCGGCCGTGAGCAGGTCGTCGAGGCCGTCCTCGACCGTCCGCGGGTAGGAGATGTCCAGAGTGATCCCGTACGGCGAGTGCTCGGTGACGACCGTGCCGCGTGACCCGGGGGTCTCGAGGGCGAACGTCGTACCCAGGTAGCGCTCGAAGGCGGCCTTGCCGTCTGCTGCCGCGGTCTCGCCGTACACCCGCGGGCTGGGCGACTCCGGGAAGGCGGAGTAGTAGCCGCGGCCACGGATCGCCTTCAAGGCGTCGTCGAGGCGCTCGCGGTGGGTCGCCAGCCAGTCGGTCATTGGTCCTCCAAGCTCGGGGTCTGCGTCTGTGATGTTACAGTCGATGGCGCGACCGGGGATAGAGTGTCACAAGCTTCTTCTCGATAGGGCAGAACATGGGTGATGAACTGGCAGCCCGGGTGGCGGCCGCGATGTGGGCGGAGGACACCGCCAGCGCCGGCCTGGGGATGCGGCTGGTCGAGGTCGGCGAGGGCACCGCCCGGATCGAGATGCCGGTACGCGAAGACATGGTGAACGGGCACGGTATCGCGCATGGTGGATTCGTGTTCTGTCTGGCCGACTCCGCGTTCGCGTTCGCGTGCAACTCGCGCAATCAGGTCACCGTCGCGCAGACCTGCGACATCGTCTTCGTCGCCCCGGCCAAGCACGGCGACCTGCTCGTCGCCGAGGCCCGGGAGCGGACGTCGTACGGCCGGAACGCGATCTACGACGTGACGGTCCGGCGCGGTGACGACGTGATCGCCGAGTTCCGCGGCCGCAGCCGCCAGTTGTCCGGCACGATCATTCCTTCGGAGGCCTCATGACCCGCCAGGCGTTTCTCGTGGACGGTGTGCGGACGCCGATCGGGCGGTACGGCGGTGCGCTCGCCACCGTGCGACCCGACGACCTGGCCGCGCGCGTCGTCTCCGCCTTGCTGGCCCGGCACCCGTCACTCGATCCGCGGCTGATCGACGACGTGATCCTCGGCTGCGCGAACCAGGCCGGCGAGGACAACCGGAACGTGGCCCGAATGGCGGTGCTGCTGGCCGGACTGCCTTCGGAGGTCCCGGGTACGACGATCAACCGGCTGTGCGGATCGGGATTGGACGCGGTCGCGTCGGCGGCCCGCTCGATCATTGGCGGGGACAACGAGGTCGTCCTGGCCGGCGGGGTCGAGTCGATGTCGCGGGCACCATTTGTGATGCCCAAGGCAACGACTGCGTTCGCCCGGCAGGCCGAGATCTACGACACCACGATCGGCTGGCGGTTCGTGAACCCGGTGCTGCAGAAGCAGTACGGGATCGACTCGATGCCGGAGACGGCCGAGAACGTGGCGGAGACGTTTGGTGTTTCGCGCGAGGACCAGGACCTGTTCGCACTTCGCAGTCAGCAACGCGCGGCCAAGGCCCAGGCGAACGGCCGGCTGGCCGAAGAGATCGTGCCCGTGGACGTCCCGGGCAAGCGCGGCGCGGTCACCGTGGTCGACGTCGACGAGCACCCGCGGGAGACCTCGCTCGAAGCCCTCGCCGGTTTGAAGACGCCATTCCGCTCCCCCGGCACCGTCACCGCGGGCAACGCGTCCGGGGTCAACGACGGTGCGGCCGCACTGTTGGTGATGAGCGGCGAGGCGGTCGAGCGGCTCGGGGTGACACCGCTGGCCCGGATCGTCGGTACGGCGGCGGCCGGCGTACCGCCGCGGATCATGGGCATCGGTCCGGCGCCCGCCACGCGCAAGCTTCTCGACCGGACCGGCGTCGCGCTCTCCGACGTCGGCGTGATCGAGTTGAACGAGGCGTTCGCTTCGCAGTCGCTGGCGGTCCTGCGCGAACTCGGCCTGCCCGACGACGCCGAGCACGTGAACCCGAACGGCGGCGCCATCGCCCTCGGCCACCCACTGGGGATGTCCGGCGCGCGCCTCGCTCTCACCGCCGCCCTGGAGCTTCGCCACCGCGACGCCGGGTACGCGCTGGCCACGATGTGCATCGGAGTGGGTCAGGGCATCGCGACCCTGTTCGCCCGCCCCTGATCGGAAGGTGTTGTGATGCTCGGCGAACCCTGTCCCGACGAGCTTCGTGACGACGGGGAGCGGCTGTCCGTCGACGAACTCCGGTCGCGTCAGTTGTCGTTGCTGCAGTCAACGATCGCGTCGGCGTACCAGAACGTCCCGCATTACCGTGCGGCCTTGGACGGTGTCGGCTTCGCCCCCGGAGACCTTCGGGAGCTGGCTGATCTGAGCCGGTTGCCGTTCACCGCGAAGAACGATTTGCGGGAGAACTACCCGTTCGGGATGTTCGCCGTACCGCGCACCGAGGTGGTCCGGGTGCATGCGTCCTCGGGTACGACGGGTCGGCCGACGGTGGTCGGGTACACACGCCGGGATCTCGACACCTGGGCGGATCTGATGGCCCGATCGATCCGTGCGGCCGGTGGCCGGGCGGGCGATGTGTGTCATGTTGCCTACGGCTACGGGTTGTTCACCGGCGGGCTGGGCGCGCACTACGGAGCCGAGCGGCTCGGGTGCACCGTCGTACCCGTATCTGGCGGGATGACCGAGCGGCAGGTCGACCTGATCCGCGACTTCGGTGCCCGGATCATCATGGTCACGCCGTCGTACTTCCTCGCCATCGTGGACGAACTCGAGGCGCGCGGGCTCGATCCGCGCGACACCTCGTTGCGGATCGGCATCTTCGGCGCCGAACCGTGGACCGAGCAGATGCGGACCGAGGTGGAACAGCGGACCGGGATGCACGCGGTCGACATCTACGGACTGTCCGAGGTGATGGGTCCGGGCGTCGCACAGGAATGTGTCGAGACCAAGGACGGACTGCACATCTGGGAGGACCACTTCTACCCGGAGATCATCGACCCGGTCACCGGCGAGGTCCTGCCGGACGGCTCGATCGGCGAACTCGTCTTCACCACCCTGACCAAAGAAGCCTTTCCGGTACTGCGTTATCGCACGCGGGACCTCACCCGGTTGCTCCCGGGCACCGCGCGACCCGGGATGCGCCGGATGGAGAAGATCACCGGACGCACCGACGACATGATGATCGTCCGCGGCGTCAACGTCTTCCCGACCCAGATCGAAGAACAGATCCTCCTCGTCGAAGGCCTGACCCCGCACTACCTCTGCGTCCTCACCCGCCCCGGCCGCCTCGACGAACTGACCGTCCAGGTCGAAGCCGCCCCAGACCTCGCCGACCGCTCCACCGCCGCAGCCCACCTCTCCCGCCGCATCAAAGACCGCGTAGGCGTCACCGCCACCGTCGAAGTCGTCGCCCCCCACGCCCTAGAACGCTCCCTAGGCAAAGCCAAACGAATCAAAGACAACCGCACCCGCTAACCCACGCGTGCTACGCAGCCGCTCCACCGTCGCGCCCACTCCGCCAGCTCCCACCCGCCCGAGCGTTCCTTGCGGGCTGCCGGCTAGTTCTGGAGTAGGGCGTCGGGTTGGGGTTGGGGGCGGCGGGTTCGGTGGAAGGTTGGGGGGCGGATGTGGGGGCGAACCAGGGCCTCGACTTCGAAGTCTTCTAGGGCGAACTTGGTGGCTATGTCGCGGTACGACGTACCTGAACGGACGCTGTCCACGATCTCTTCGACGTGGACGTCGGAGTCGGCGACGAGGGGTTGGCCGGCAGAGCGGGTGGGGTCCACGATGACGTCGATGTCGTGGTAGATGACGAGCCGGAGGGTGGCGGCGTAGCCATCTTCGGACCAGCCGATGGCGGCCGAACCGCGGCGGAGTACGCCGAGTAGGCCGCCTTGGCTGTCGCGGATGCGTTCCCAGCCGGGTTCCCGACCTTCGGCGGCGATCTCGACGAGGAGGTCGCGTCCGTCGTGCGCCAGACCGGACCAGGCCAGTGGGTAGTGCCGACCGGCTCGGGATCGCAACGCGACGGCGGCTTCGCCGATCGCTTGGAGGGACAGACCGGCGTACCGCAGCTGGCGGAGCATGTGGGTTTCGACCAGGCCGGCGAAGGTGATGGTCGGTTCACCTCGTCCGCCGGTGCCGGCTTCGAGCGCACCCGATCGGAGCCAGTCGCCGAGCGTGGTGGCGGGTAGACCGAGGTGAAGGGCCACGTCGGCACGGGTGTACAGCGGCAGGTCGAACCGTGGATCCACGTCTCACCTCTTCGCGCGGTGCGGGCGCTGTGCTGATCAAGAGCATGCCATTCCGAGGGTCGCAAAATCGGCTGTTCGCCCGGCGTTGTGCCTGTAGGGTTCTGGTTGCCGGGTGGATCGACACCCCCGGCGGCGGAGGGGAGGTGAGCGCGATGTCGAGTCTGACCGTCGTGCTGCCCGTCCGCCGTACCCGCGGTTGAGACCGGGCGGCTCCAGTATCCACAGGAGCTTGAGAGATGACTGAAGTACACCGTCCGCCGCTGACCGCCGACGAGCGCACCCAGCTGACCGGATGGCTTGACCTGCAACGTTCCTTCGTCCGGATGAAGTGCGCCGGACTGACCGAAGAAGATGCCCACCGCAAGGTTCTGCCGACCTCGCCGCTGATGACGATGGCCGGGCTGGTGGCGCACCTGCGCTGGAACGAGTACTCGTGGTTCCAGCTCAACCTGGCCGGCGTCCCCGACACCGGTCAGACCCCGTGGACCGAGAGTGGGCATCCGGACGCGGAGATGTTCGTGGACTACGTATCACTGGCCCAATTGCTCGACGAGTACGACGCCGAGTGCGCGAGATCCAACGAGACCATCGCGCCGTTGTCACTCGACGCGGTGGAGCAGGGACCGTACGCCGTCAAAGGCGAAGCGGCATCACTGCGCTATGTCCTCTGCCACCTGATCGAAGAGACCGCACGCCACGTCGGTCACCTGGACATCATCCGGGAGATCCTCGACGGCAGGACCGGCTACGAACGCATGGAGGAATCCGTATGAGGCCGCCGTTGACCGCCGACGAACGCACCCAGTTGATCGGCTGGCTCGATCACCAACGCTCGCTGGTCCGGCCGAAATGCGAGGGTCTCAGCGAGATCGATGCCCACCGCAAGTTGCTGCCCACCTCACCGCTGACGACAGTGGCGGGGTTGGTCGCCCATCTGCGCTGGGTCGAGTACTCGTGGTTCAGCCAGAACCTTCTCGGTACGCCGGACCACGGCGAGACCCCGTGGACGGAAGGCGGGCATCCGGACGCCGAGATGTTCGTCGACGACGTACCGCTGGCCAAGCTTCTCGACGAGTACGACGCCGAGTGCGCGAGGTCCAACGAGATCGTCGCCGGGTTCTCCCTCGACGATGTGGAACGCGCGGTTTTCCGAGACGCCGGCGCGGCCTCGGTGCGCTACATCCTCTGTCACATGATCGAGGAAACCGCCCGCCACCTGGGGCATCTGGACATCATCCGGGAACTGCTGGACGGCAAGACCGGCTGACCGGTCCGGACCGCCAGGCCATCACGATCGCGACCACGAGAGCCGGGCGACGCTCAACCCGTCTCCGGTCCGCCACCTGTGATGGCCTGGCGATCCGGAAAGACTGGCGACAGTGACGCCGAGTGATGGATAGGATGTCCGGATCTGGCACGGGGTAGCGACAAGAGGTGTGATGAGGGAACCCTCCGTACGCCGTTATTCCGGGCGGTCAGTCGAGGAGTGGAAGGCTGCGCGGCGCGAGCGATTGCTGGCCGCTGCGCTCGAGTTGTTCGGGACCGAAGGCTACCCGGCGACATCCGTGGAACGCCTGTGTACACAGGCGAAAGTGTCCACCCGGCACTTCTACCACGAGTTCCAGAACAAGGAAGCCGTGCTGCTCGCGGTGCACGCGCAGGTGATCGAGCTCGCCGTCCGCAGCACCGGCGACGCGCTGCGCCAGACCGCCGGCCGGCCGGTGCGGGAGCGGATCGAGGCGGCGGTCGACAGCTACCTGCGCACGATCATGGAGGACCTGCGCCGGGCCCGGATCTCGTTCGTCGAAGTGGTCGGTACCAGTCCGGCGGTCGAGGAGCAGCGGATCGCGTTCCGGGAGCTGCTGATCTCCAGTGTGCGGGAGATCGGCGACACCGCGGTCGCGGGTGGCGAGATCAAGAGCAAGGACTTCCGGTTCCTCGGACTGTGCTTCTTCGGTGCGGTGAACACCGTCGTCTACGACTGGATGCTGGCCGACCCACGGCCGCCCGAGGAGAACGTGCAGCAGGCGTTGCGTGAGCTGGCCGTCCAGCTCATGACGAGCTGAACCGCTTGCGCAGCTCGGCGATCGCCTCGTCCCGAGTCAGCGCGGCACCAGCGCCGTACGCCGTCTCGAACGCGTCCTCACCCAGTACGGCGCGCAGGCGCTCGAAGGTACTGCGGACATCGGCGTCCGGGATACTGCGCATCCCGCGCAGGGCGGCCGCGAGTCCCAGTGTCCGCGCGGCTGACTCGGCTTCACCGGACAGCCGGTCGACGTCCGCCGCGACCTCGACGATGATCGAGGCCAGCGGCATGTCCTCGGTGGTGAGGCCGAGCTCCATCGCCTGCCGGCTCTTGCCGACCGCGTCGTCGAGCTCGCCCCGGGCGACGCTCACCCGGCTCAGGTAGGCCAGCATCATCGCCTGACCGTGTGGCGCCATTCGCTCGGCTCTGAGGTCGAGCATCGAGTACGCGAGCTCGGCCCGTTCCTTGGCCTCGTCGAGCCGGCCGGACCGGAGGGCGATCTTCGCCAATCCCATGTGCGACATCGCCTGGCCATCACGTGATCCGGTCTCCTCGGCCAACTGCAGAGCCCGTTGCAGATCCGCTCGGGCGCCGTCGAAGTCGCCGAGCTCGATCCGGCTGGTCGCGCACCCGCCGAGCAACTGCGGCAGACCTTCGGTGGTACCGAGCTCCTCGATCAGGTGGAGAGCTTCCTCCAGCGACGCCAGCGCGGCCTCGTGATCGCCCAGGTTGCCCTGGTAGCTGGCCAGTCCGCGCAGTGCCATCGACGTACCCCAGCGGTCGCCGAGCGTCCGGAAGCCGTCGATCGCGATGGCCAGGTCGGCCGCCATCTGCTCGACCAGGCCGTCGTTCTCGCGGAACATCGCGGTCATCATCACGCCCATGTTCCGGACCCACGGATCGCGGTGCTCGCGGGCCGCCTCGAGGTGGCGGAAGCACTCGGCCTTGTCCCGCCGGATCGCCGCCCAGACCGCGTTCGTGAACAGGCCGACGCCGGACTCCGCGACCTGTTCGTGATGCCGGCTCAGCCAACGGACCTCGGCCAGTCCGCGGACCGCGCGGGTGAAGTTCTTGGTCGGCTCGTCGTCGCCGCTGGACAACGTGCCGAGCGACAGCAGCATCAGCGTCGAGGCGCGGTCGAGCGGAGTACTCGGTCCAGGTACGGCGAGCGCCGCCTGCATCCAGCCGACTGCCTCGGCGGGACGGCCGCTCATGTTCCAGTACTCGCCGAGCACCGAGACGAGCTGCACAGCCGTCCGGGCCGAGCCGGTGTCGATCGCCCACCGCAAGGCGTCGAGCAGGTTGTCGTTGTCCGCGGTCAGCCGGGCGATCCACTGGATCTGCTCGCCGGTGCGCAGCTTCGGCCGGGCCTGCCGAAGGAGTCGACTGAAGTACACCGTGTGCGCGTGCCGGAAGGCGTCGTGTTCACCCGATTCCTTCAGCTGCTCGGCGCCGTACGCGCGGACCGTCTCGAGCATGCGGTAGCGCACCGACCTGTCGTCGGCCGCGGCCTCGACGAGCGATTTGTCGACAAGCGACGCCAGTACGCCGAGCACGGACTCGGACGGAAGGTTGTCGTCACTGCAGACCTGCTCGGCCGCTTCCAGCGTGGCACCGCCGGAGAACAGCGACAGCCGCCGCGCGACCGCCTGCTCGTCCGGATCGAGCAGCTCCCAGCTCCACTCCACGACAGCGCGCAACGTCTGGTGCCGGGGCAGTGCGGTCCGCGAACCGCTGGTCAGCAAGCGGAACCGGTCCGCCAGCTTGTCGACGATCTGCGACGGTGTGAGCGCCCGCAGGCGGGCAGCCGCGAGCTCGATCGCCAACGGCATCCCGTCCAGTCGCCGGCAGATCTCGGCGACCGACTCTCGGTTGGCGTCGGTGAGCATGAAGTCAGGGCGTACGGCGCGGGCCCGGTCGACGAACAGCTGCATCGCCGGGTACTCGTCGTCGATGCTGTCCTCGGGCGGCAACCCCAGCGGCCCGACCGGATGCAGGTGCTCGCCGGGAATACTCAGCGGCTCGCGGCTGGTCGTCAGCACCCGGAGCCGCGGGCAGGCCGCGAGCAGGGAGTCGACCAGGCCGGCCACCTCGTGCACCAGGTGCTCGCAGTTGTCGAGGACGAGCAGGACCCGGCGGTCCGCGATCACCTCGACCAGGCGCTCCGTCGCGGCCCGGCTGGTCGGGAAGTGCTTCGCGATCGTCGTCGGCGGCAGGTCGACGTACTCACTCGCCCCCAATGCCGACAGCACCGCGGGCGCGACATCGGTCGCGTCGCCGAGTGGCGCGAGTTCGACGAACCAGATCCCGTCACCGCTCTGCTCCACCAGCGACCGTCCGGTCTCCGTGGCCAGACGGGTCTTCCCAGCGCCGCCCGGGCCGACCATCGTCACCAGGCGGGTCCCGTCGCCCAGCAGCCGCGCCAGCTCAGTCACGTCCTCCCGCCGACCGACGAAGCTGGTCAGCGGGGCTCGCAGGTTGCTCCGCGGCATGGGTGCGGCCGGTGCTGGTACGACGGTCGTGACCGCCGGCGGATCCACCGAGTCACCCCGCAGTACGGCGACGTGCAGGTCACGCAGTCGGGTCCCCGGATCCGCGCCGAGCTCGTCGGCCAGGGTGCCGCGGACACGCTCGTACGCCGCCAATGCCTCGGCTTGGCGGCCGTCGGCGTACAGGGCTCTGATCAGGAGCTCATGGAGTCGCTCGCGGAGTGGGTGCACGGTGGCGAGGCGTTCGAGCTCTGGGGTCAGTTCGCGGGCGTGACCACAGCTGACCGCGGCCTCGGCGAGATGCTCGGTCGACGCGAGTCTGAGCTCGGCCAAACGGTCGGCCTCGATCGCGGCGAACGGCAGGTCGCGCAGGTCGGTGAGGGCGTCGCCACGCCATAGCTTGTCGGCCTGGGTGAGCAGGGTCCACGCCTTCTCCGGATCGGAGCCGATCAGCCCGCGTCCCCGCCGTACCAGGTCCTCGAACTGGAGAGCGTCGACGCAGTCAGGGCCGATGGTCAGCGTGTAGCCGGCCGGACCAGACTGGACGGAGATGCTCGACTCGGTCGCTGGGAGGCCGGCGCGCAGGCGGGAGACGAGGGATTGCAGAGCGTTCGCGCTCGGGGCCTCACTGCCCCACAGACCGTCGACCAGGGTCTCGACGCTCACCGGCCGGCCGGCGCTCAACGCGAGTCTGGCGAGGAGTCCGCGCAGCCGGACGCCGCGGACGTCCAGCGGAGTCCCGTCGGCCGCCCACATCGCGAGAGGCCCAAGCACCGCTATGCGCACTGGTCCAGCCTCGCACATCGCTCCGACCAAAACCCGTGCCTTTTGTCATCCCGTTGACTTAAGGTCGGCAGTCGTGACCCCCATCGCCGCGCACACGCAGACAGCCCTCACTCGTATCGTCGCCGAACGTCAGATCAAGGGGCGCGTCCCCGGAGTGGTGGGCGCCGTCGCCCGCGCCGGGTCGCTCGCGTGGTCGACCGGTGCCGGCTCGGCCGACCTGGAGGTCCCCGGCGTACCGCCGACCGCGGACTCGCAGTTCCTGATCGCCTCGCAGAGCAAGACACTGACCGCGGTCGCGATCATGGCGTTGCGCGACGAGGGCAAGCTCAGCCTTGACGACACGGTCGAGCGGCTGATCCCGGAGAGCAAGCACGAGGGCATCACCGTGCGGCAGATGCTCAGCCACGCCAGCGGGATGCAACGCGAACCGGTCGGCGACGTCTGGGACGTGATGAAGTTCCCGGACCGCGCCGAGTTGGTGGCCGGCTGGAACGAGGCAGAGCGGGTCGGGAAGCCGCACCACCGGTTCCACTACTCGAACCTGGTCTTCTCGATGCTCGGCGAGATCGTCGCCCGGCTGGACGGACGGCCCTGGTACGACGCGATCAAGGCCCGGATCCTGGACCCGCTGGAGATGCGCCGTACGACGGTCGGCATGGACGGTGGACCGGCCGCCACCGGGTATTACGTGCCGCCGTTCTCCGACGTACCGGTGAAGGAGCAGTTGCTCGCGCTCGGCTCGATGGACGCCTGCGGCGGTCTCGCGAGTACGGCGGAAGACCTGGCAAAATGGGCGATGTTCGTCGCGAACCCTGTGGACGAGGTGCTGTCGAAGGACACGCTGGACGAGATGTGCCAGGTCCAGATCATGGCTGACCTGGACCGTTGGCAACTCGCCTTCGGCCTCGGCTTCATGCTGCTTCGACGGGGCGACCGCGTCTTCGTCGGCCACGACGGCGGCATGCCCGGCCACATCACCTCGACCTTCGTTCACCGCGATTCCGGGACGGCGGGCATCGCCCTGCAGAGCTCCACCTCGGCGCCGGCACCGGGCCTATTGGCCACCGACCTGATCATCAAGGTCCTCGAGGACGACCCGCTCCCGGACGAGGCCTGGGTCCCCGGCTCCACGATCCCGGAGGAGCTCGCAGCCGTCCTCGGCACCTGGTTCACCGAAGGTTCGCCGTTCGTCTTCTCCATCAAGAACGGCACTCTGCAGGCCAAGTCGCCGGCTGCGGCCGAGTACCTGGCGCCGGCCGTCTTCGAACGCATCTCCGAGGACGTGTACCGCACCGTCTCCGGCCGCGAGACCGGCGAACTCCTCCGCATCACCCGCGACGCGGACGGCGTACCCGTGAAGTTGCACTGGGCAACATACCTCTGTACCCGCGAACCGTTGGCCTTCGGCGAACACTTGCGCTGAGAAAGGGGCCGGGGAAGTCCCCGGCCCCTTCCTTTTACCTCAGGTACGGCGGCGGTAGGCGCGGATCGCCAGTGGGGCGAAGACCGCGACCAGGCCGACCATCCAGGCCAGCGTGATCAGCAGCGGCTTCTGGATGTCGCCGCCCAGCATCAGGCCGCGCATGGTGTCGACCAGGTACTTGACCGGGTTGACGTTCACGAACGCCCGCAGGAAACCCGGCAGGGTGTCGGTCTGGACGAACACGTTGCTGCCGAAGGTGAGCGGGAACATCACCAGGAAGGCGATGCCCTGCACCCCCTGCGCGGTGCGCAACTTCAGCCCGAGCCATACCCAGATCCAGCACATCGACAGGGCGAACAGCAACACGATCACCAGCGCGAGCAGGCCGTAGCCGACCCCGTTCTGGAACCGGAACCCGAGTGCGAAGCCGGTCCCCATCAGGATCACGATCGACAGCGAGTACCGGACCGCATCACCGAGAACGGCACCGATCAGCGGCGCCACCCGGGCGATCGGCAGGCTGCGGAACCGGTCGAACACTCCCTTGGCGAAGTCGTCGTTCAGCCCCACCCCGGTGCCCATCGTGGAGAACACGACGGTCTGCACCAGCAGACCCGGCAGCAGGTACGGCAGGTAGTCGCGCCACGTCCCGCCCTGGGCGATCGCGCCGCCGAAGACGAACAGGAACAGCACCAGGAAGATGATCGGCTGGAACGTCACGTCCGCCAGCGCTTCCGGGTTCTGCCGGATCCGGACGATGTTGCGCCAGGCAAGCGTCAGGCTCTGCTCGATCCAGGCGAACGGGCGGCTCCGACGGCCCACATGGGCCTCAAGAGTTGCGGTGCTCATCGGCCCGCTCCTTCCAGTACGACGTCCTGCTTCTTCTCTTCCGCGGTGTGCCCGGTCAGCGCGAGGAACACCTCGTCCAGGCTGGGCAGCCGCAGCGACAACTCGGTGACCGCGATCCCCTCTTCGTCGAGGCGGCGTACCACGACTGGCATCGGCGTGCCGTCGCTCACCGGAGCGCTGACGAGGGTGTTCACCACGTCGACATTCGGTCGTACGCCGACGGATTCGGCCACGATCGCGGCGACGCGTTCGAGGTGCGCGGGCTCGGCCGGACGGACGTCCAGCGACTGCTTGCCGGCCTGCGCCTTGAGCTCGGCCGGCCGCCCGGAGGCGACCACCCGGCCCTTGTCGAACACCATGATCGAGTCGGCCAGCGCATCGGCCTCCTCCAGGTACTGCGTGGTGAGCAGCACCGTGGTTCCGTCGAGCACCAGGTTGCGGACCGTCTCCCAGACGCCGTTGCGGGCGTGCGGGTCGAGACCGGTGGTGGGCTCGTCGAGGTAGAGGATGCTCGGGTCGCCGACCAGGCTGGCGGCCAGGTCGAGGCGCCGGCGCATACCGCCGGAGTACGTCTTGGCGATCCGCTCACCGGCGTCGGTGAGCTCGAACCGCTCCAGCAACTGGTCCGCCTTGGCCCTGGCCTGGTCCCGCGAGTACCCGAGCAGCCGGCCGATCATGATCAGGTTCCGGCGGCCGGACATGTCCTCGTCGACCGAGGCGTACTGCCCGGTCAGGCCGATGATCTCGCGGACCCGGCCGGCGTCGCGGACGACGTCGTACCCGCCGACCGTGGCGTGCCCGGCATCCGGTTGGAGCAGGGTGCCGAGGATGCGGACCGCGGTGGTCTTGCCGGCGCCGTTCGGGCCGAGGACGCCGAGGACGGTGCCGGTCGGCACGCTCAGGTCGACACCGTCCAGGGCCGTGGTGCTGCCATATTTCTTGACCAAGCCAACAGCCTCGATGGCGACCTGGTTCGTTGTGGTCATCGGTTCCTCCCAGTGGGCTCACTTCACTGGGATTACCTTCCGACGGCGCACTGGCACCGCTCTGGCGTTCAGCTGGCAGCCCGTGCCAGCCCGCTGGTATCAGCCTTTCAGCGGGACGACCTGGTTGGCCAGGAGGGCCTGGTAGGCCTCCGGGTTGTACCGGGCCAGGTTGCCGCGGGCCTTGCGGCGGTACTTGAGGATCTGGCGGGTGCCGATCGCCCACAGCACGTACTGGAAGGCGAGCGCCCACTTGAAGTCGGTGATGGTCTGCGGCGCCCCGCCCGACGACGCGTCGAGCAGGATGCCGACCATGCCGATGCAGATCAGCGTGGCGATGAAGCCGCCGGTGTTGACCATCCCGTTGGCCGCGCCGAACCGGGTCGCGGGGTTGAACGTCCGGGCGTAGTCCAGCCCGAGCATCGACCCCGGCCCGCCGGCCGCCTGTACGACGATCAGCAGCAGAAGCACCGGCATCGGCGCCTGACCAGGCCACAGCAGTACGACGGTCCACATCAGCACCGAGCTGCCGATCACGGCCAGGACGATCCACGACCGGTAGAACGGGAACTTGGCGGCGTACCGGCCGACCAGAGGCCCGTAGCAAAGACCTGCCAGCACCGGCAGGACCAGCATCGCCGCAGCCGTGGTCGGAGCGATCCCCTGGCCCTGCACGAGGAACGGGTAGCCCCACAGCAGGCCGAACGTGCTACCGGAGAAGTTGGTGGTGAAATGCGTCCACAGCCCGAGCCGAGTGCCCGGCTCCTGCCAGGCGCGACGCAGGTTGCTCCGCACCTCGCTCAGCGACTGCTTCGTCCTTCGCAGTGGCTCGTCGTACGGCGTGTCCTTGACCAGGAACAGTACGGCGACACCGGTCACCAGACTGAGCACACTGGCACCGGCGAACGTGCCGGTCCAGCCGAACGAGTGGAACGCGGCAGCCATCGGCACGGTCGAGATGATCGCGCCGACACCACCGAGCATCCCGGTTGCCTGCGACATCACCGGCTGCCGCAGCGCGGGGAACCAGGACATGACGACCCGCAGCACGCTGATGAACACCAGTGCGTCACCGACACCCAGCACCGCACGTGCGGCGAGGGCAGCCGGGTACGAGTCGACCAGACTGAACGCGGACTGCGCTACGAACAGCAGTCCGGACGCAGCGATCAGCAGCCGCTTGGAGCCGTACCTGTCCAGCAGTACGCCGACCGGCACCTGCATGGCGGCGTACACAGTCAGCTGTACGACGGTGAAGCTGGCCAGCGCGGATGCGGAGATGTCGAAGCGCTCAGCGGCCTGCAGACCGGCCACGCTCATGGAACCGCGGTGCAGCACCGTCACGAGGTAGGTGAGGACAGCAGTCGCCCACACCGCCCAGGCGCGACGACCGCCCAGGGGGAAGAGTAGTTCGGTCAACGGGTGCTCCGCAGATCCGTCGCGGCCTCGTTGATGTGCGTGACGACCAGCTCGCGGAAGCGCTTGACGCTGTTGCCGCCGAGGGCGTCGATCATCTCCTGGTGCGCGGCGATGGACTTGTCCATCCGGGCCGGCTGCACCTCGATCCCGGGTACACCCATCCGGACCTGGCGGTCGCGGAGGCTGTTGTAGAGCTTGGCCAGGATCTCGTTGCCTGCGGCACCGACGATCGCCTCGTGGAAGGCGCGGTCCGCCTCCAGGAAGCTCTTCGCGTCACCGGCCCTGCGATGCGCGCGCATCTCCTCGACGCGTTCGGTGAGGCTCTCGACCAGCTGCCTGCGCCGCGGCCAGACCTTGGCGGCCGCGTGCGTCTCGATCAGCTCGCGGGCCTCGAGGACGTCGTCGATCTCCTGCGGCAGCACCGGGAGGACGAGGGCACCCTTCTTCGGGTACAGCTTCACCAGGCCGGACTCCTCCAGCCGGAGCAGCGCCTCGCGCACCGGGGTGCGGGACACTCCGACAGCGGTGGCCAGCTCGCCCTCGGTGAGCAGCTCGCCGCCCGGGTACGTCCGGTCCAGGATCGCGGCCTTCACGTAGGCGTAGACCCGCTCGGCGGCCGGGATCTTCTCCACCCCCGGCGCCGCCTCGACCACCACGCGGGCGATCTCTGCGGTCTCGTCCCCTAGATGAATGTCTGCTGTCGCCGGTCGCTCCGGCACCCCGCCTGTCACTGAACCCCTCACCCATACGACTCGTATCTCTGTTGTATCTATCTTACACACACAGGAAATCCGCTGCGCTCTCTCTTCCCCGCCCCACCGCCCCGGTCAGGTCATCCCCACCTTGTCCACCAGTTATCCACAGGGCAATCCACAGATGTGGGCAACTCCCTGTGAACAACCGGACACTGCGTAGTGACCGGAGGAGGGTTTCCCCTGCGTTGTGGATGAAGAATCACGCCGGTCCGGAATCCGCTCTAAAGTCTCGGGTTACCAAGCTCTTGGGCCATTCCCCGGCCCCCGCCCTGGAGGAGTCAGCGTGACCCGAAGCTCCCGCCCCCGCCGGCTGACCGCCAGTCTGGCTGTCGCCGCTCTGGCCCTGACCACACTCGGAGCCGCCACGGCGAACGCCGTACCGGCCTCCGACACGAATTCGGCGGCCGCGCCTGGGCCGCTGATGAACTACGTGGTCAACAGCAAGGCCTCGCCCGGGCACGTCCGCAAGGTCGAGAAGGCGGTGACCGAGGCCGGTGGCAAGGTCCTCCAGTCGTACGCCCAGCTCGGGGTGGTGGTCGCGCAGTCGACCAACCCCGACTTCAAGGCCGATCTCCGCGCCGGCCGCTACGGGCGTGAGGTGCAGTCCGTCGGCGCCACCCGGACGGCCGCGGTCAGCGAAGGTCCAGGGCTGAAGTCGCTCGGGGACGTGGAGGCGGCGCCGGTGCCGGATCCGCGCGAGGGCGAGCAGTGGGACATGACCCAGATCAAGGCTGACCAGGCGCATGCGGTCACCGACGGCTCCCGACGGGTCCTGGTCGGCATCAACGACAGCGGTGTCGACGACACCCACCCGGACCTCGCGCCGAACTTCGACAAGGCTGACTCGGTCAGCTGTGTGGACAACGGCGTACCGGACCAGACCGAGGGTGCGTGGCGGCCGACCACGAGCTCGCACGGCACCCACGTCGCCGGGACCGTCGCGGCCGCCCGCAACGGCGTCGGCATCGTGGGCGTGGCGCCCGGCGTCCGGATCGCCTCGGTGAAGGTGGTGAACGACGACGGCTTCATCTACCCGGAGTACGCGATCTGCGGGTTCGTCTGGGCCGCCGAGCACCACATGGACGTGACCAACCACAGCTACTTCATCGACCCGTACATGTTCTGGTGCGACGACAACGGCGACCAGGGTGCGGTCCAGGAGGCCGTCCGGCGGGCCGTCGACTACTCGACGCACCGCGGGGTGCTCTCCGTCGCCGCGGCCGGGAACTCGAACTACGACCTGGCCAACAAGACCACCGACTCGAGCAGCCCGAACGACTCGACCCCGGTGGCGCGGACGATCAACAACGACTGCCTCGACATGCCGACCGAGCTGCCGGGCGTGATCACCGTCGCCAGCACCACCAAGACCGGCGCGCGCAGCGGCTTCTCGAACTTCGGCCTGAACAAGATCGACGTCGCCGCACCGGGCAGCTCGATCCTGTCCACCCTGCCGGGCGGCGGCTACGGAAACATGAGCGGTACGTCGATGGCCTCGCCGCACGTGGCCGGCGTGGCCGCACTGATGAAGTCGGTCCACCCGTGGTGGAGCCCGCGTCAGCTCGAGACAGCCCTCCGCGCCCAGGCCGACGACACCGCCTGCCCGACCACCCCGGACGCCCGCTGCACCGGCACCACCGCCAACAACTCCTTCTACGGCGAAGGTCTGGCCGACTCCCTCGACGCCGTCCACCGCTAACCCAGACCGAGAGGGGGTCCTCCGCCCAGGACCCCCTCTCCTTTCCCTGCAGAGAAACGTCTTCGGGCAGCCGTGGTCGACCCACGCGTCCGCTACGCGCGCTCCTCCGTCGCGTGCTACGCAGCCGCTCCCACCCACCCATCGCTGCGCGCTATCGCGCTTCATCGACTACCGAGCGAAGTCGTCGGCACGCAGTCATCGAACCGACCGTGGACCCGGCTGTGTGGCGGCGTGCATACCGACGTACAACCATTGGCGATGCCGCCTCCCAGAAACGCCCGGGTGTCTATCAGGCAGCGCCACCGGTCAAGCATGACGGCGTCGGTTGAGTTCGGTCTGTACGCGATCGAGGCTTCAGCCACCAATCCGTCCGTGCCTCGTCTGCCGGCTGGAAAACTCGAGCAACTCGGGACTCGGCTCCGGCTTGATCGACAGGACTGTGATGACGCCGTCAGCCGGGCGCAGCGCTTGGGTGTCGGCGACGACATCTCCGTTGAGCAGAGAGTGACACGAGGCTGACAATGCCTGAGCTATCAGAGGCTGGCCTCTTGCGATCTGCAGGCTCTTGGCGGCCTTACCGCTCCCTGGTCGCACGGAGACGGCGGAAGAGCTCGTCGATCTCAACGGAAAGCTCATCGCTTGGAGTCAGGATACGCACGGCCTCCTCGTAGAGAGGCCAGAGTTCCTCCACCGCCTGCTCGTGATCGCCTGCACTGATGCGAAGGCGCGCGAGCTCCAATCGAAGGGACAGGTAGTCGCGACCGTAGGCGTCGATGTGGTACTGCGCCTGGACGATCGACTCAAGCTCCGGAATCGCCGCATCGAGCTCTCCGAGCGCAACGCGACAGGCGACCGCCTGGCGGCGGTAATCCAGACTCTCCTCTGTGTGGCGACCATCGAGCGTGTAGATCTCGGCGAGAGCCTCGAACTCAGGGGCAGCCTTGCGATAGTCGCCACCCAGATAGAGGGCAGCGGCGTAGCTGATCCGCAAGTCGAGAGTCTGCTCGCTCTCCGGGCCGAACGTCGCCGATGCCCTCGGCAACAACTCTCCGAGCATCTCGGATGCTTGCGTAAACCTTTCGTCGTCCACCAGACTCGCAGCCTCTGACAGCGCCTCGTCAACTTCGTCGATGTCGATCTCAGGCACCGCCCGTGGCGCCGCGACAACGCGGGGAGTGACTGAGGGACGCGGACGCGGTGCGGCGGGCCTCCGATACGGGCGAGTGGGGTCAGGGATCACTCCGGCCGGCTGCTCGTCGTCCGATCCACCGTTGTCCACTGGCGGCAGTAGCGGTACCAACCGGTCATACACGACCCAGGCGCTTTCCGGCCGCTCGCCAGCACTCTTTGCCAGAAGCTCGAGCACCAATCGCTCCAGGTCGGCGGGGATGTCAGGATCTAGCTCTCGCAGAGGTGTTGGAGACTTCTCGAGGTGTTGGTACATCAGAGCAATCTCTTCGTCGGCGTCGAAAACCCGCCGACCACTGAGCATCTCGTGGAGCAGACAGCCGAGCGCGTAGAGATCAGTCTGCGGTGTGACCGGCAGGTTGTGGATCTGTTCGGGTGACATGTACGGCTTCGTACCGACGATCTTGCCGGTCGACGTGAGTTTGGTGATGTCACTGCGCAGAAGCGCGGCGATCCCGAAGTCCAGCACCCTAACCACCCCATCGCGGGCGATCATGATGTTGCCCGGCTTGAGGTCGCGATGCACGATTGGCACAGCATGAGCGTGAGTCAGCACAGAACAGATCTGCGCCGCCACGGACGCGGCCCACCCCACGGACATCGCGCCCCGCTCAGCGAGTACGTCGGACAGCGACACACCATCGATCAGCTGCATGACGATGAACAGTTGGTCAGACCCGCCGTCGAAGGCCGCGTCATACACGGCTGGGACACCGGGATGCTCGACTCTCGCGGTGACGCGAGCCTCGCGGCGGAAACGCCCCATGAGCTCTTCACGCTCAGCTTCGAGTGTCAGGAGCCGAGGCCGGATCAGCTTCACTGCGATGTCCCTATCCAGCACGGTGTCATACCCACGCCAGACTTCCCCCATGCCGCCATGACTGATCGGCGCGGTCAGCTCATAGCGGCCAGCAATGACTGCCGGCTGTTCGTGCACGCTCGTCCTCCAAAGCCTCGCCGAGTTCTGGCAGCGACCCTCTGCATGCTTGACGATCGATCACCTCGAGATGAACTGGCTCACCCCAATCTCATTGCCCGCTCGACTCGTCAACCACACCATCTTGCAGGTCCCGCCAAACTCCCTCAGCGAGCCCGACCAACGTTCCCTCACCAGGAACAGCCCATTGCTTCGGCCCTTGGACTGACACCCACGCGTCCTGCCATTGCGCCAACTTCCACATATGTGTGATCAAGCCGGAAGGCGAATACCGCTTACCGTCGAACTCCCAGAGCAGTGGCTTCGATCTATCATTAACCCATGTCGCTCTTGCGCGTGACGCATCCTCGCCGATCCACGGTTGAATTGCATCGCGCTCGACATCGCTTCCATATTGATAAGTCAGCTGCGTGCCATCAGCGATGCGCTCGGCGTCAACGAGAAGCGCAACGGAATTGGGGCGGCGCGACAGTCTCGACGGTCTCGAGCGCTCAATGTATCCGACCACCCCGTCTTTTCCTTGTCGTATCGCAGCAATGAGCGCACCCACCAGATCCGCGCAGCGTTCTTCACTACTGAAGGTCGCAGTAACGTACGACCCTGCACCAAAAAGGCGATCGACTGACTCGACCACAAGCGACAGATACGGAACAATTCTGCCGATTACGTCCACACGCAGCGCGGCGAAGTCGGCTTCGACGAACGGCTGATCAAATCCATCTCTATCGATCACTTGGAAGAGAACATGTACGATAAGAAGATCAGCCCGCTCCGCAATCGCTGACGCGCGAGGAGTCAGTGTTCCGCGGACATTTGAAAGCACGTTGCGAACGTCACGCAGGATCAACACCAGGCGCCAGATCTCATCTGCAGTCGGCTGCTGCCCAAACAGCAGCTCGTATGCTCCCCGAGAACCTCTTTCCCAGAGCAGGTTTGTAGATCTCTTCGCGCGGACAACGATACTTGGATTCGGATGAGCGCATGCCAAGGCAGTCGCCGCCTCAATCACCGAGCATCCACCATCGGGCGATGGATCGAGCTCGCCTCGACGAAGAACATATTCTTTATCCAGAGCGAGTTTGAAGTCCTCGCGGATCGCGATCTGAATTGGGTCGAGCGCCACGTAGTCACGCAACTCGATGCTGTTCTGCGTATTTGTATTCGTTGTGATATCTCGCGCAAAACCTTCCGGGCTATCCTTGATTGAAATGATACGCACGCTCACGAGTGCATCTGCAAGCATCTCTGGATTGAGTTGAGATGCCCTGTGCGCTGACGCTACCGTCTGCGCACCGTTCACGACGCTCGCGTCGAGCAGATCCAGCGCGACCGGCTCACCAGTTGCCCTCCTTCCCAGGAAACGTTTTACAATCTGATTGCATAGAACCGTGATCCCATTATGGAAATACCAGAAATCTTGCGGGTTCGCAATAAATGACCTTGTCAACGAATCGTTGACATCGGTTCGGCTCAGAGATGTTCGAACGTTGTGGTGAAATAGTCGATCACCATGGTTGGCATACCACCCGGCCAATTGCTCAGCAGTCACGAGTCCATACAGCGCCTCGTAGGGAAGCTCAAGACTGTGCCAGCCGTCCATCATCGTCGATTGGAGATTCACGGGCTCGGGCGCTATATCGTCACGAACGGCTTGGTGGAACAGCGCACCATTGATCACCCTGTACGACATTGCCCGGCCAAGAACACTGAAGTCTCTGTCAGCGTCCTCCAAAATCTCCAGCACCTCCCGCGAGATGTCACCGGGACCCATTAGGGCAATTACAAATATGACCCTGCACCGCGGATCGGCAAGAACTTCTCGAACCCGGTCGACCAGTGGCGCGAACCGCATGTTGAATCGGTCGAATTCTTGCTCATCCATCTGCCGAAATCCGCGGACAAGCTTGTTGGCCGCCTGCGTATCGAAGCCGGCCCTGTGTTTATCGCTCCACTTGGACTGTATGAGCCATAACTCTGGCTCACCCTCCGAGAAGGCAACAGCATCAATACCGTAGTCATCGCGCCCATCGATGACTGCCGCAGCTGCATCCTCGGAACTGCAATGAGTAACCATACGCACGGCCTTTGCAGCTAAGGCTCGTGAAAAGAAGGCCGTGTCTTGCTCGGCAACAACCTGAGTCGTCAGGTCGGAGATATCTATTAGACCTCTGAATTCTTTATCAAGAGCATCCCGCACATGCCGGATCTGCCGATCAAGGATGCCGCTCATCCGTCCCCCTGGACCGAAGTGTCGCCATGCTTACTCGAATTGGACGCGTCCGCGGTCTCTGGGAGGTTATGGCGACGTCGGATCATGCGGTACGCCGCTTTGCGGGCCTCCCGGGTCAGGCGGCTCTGGAACTCGCTGTCGGAGAAGTACTTCTCCGTGAACTTCGTGTCGGCCTCGGCGCGCTCGACCATGATGTCCTGGAACCGCTTGTTGAACGGCATCTCGAAGTCGCCCTCGTTGCGACTCGCGATCGCTGCTTGCTGAAGGTCAGGGTCCTCGATGGCTGCAGTGACGCGCTCTTCGTACATGAGCTTGTCGGCGTCGCTCAGGCCGAGGCCGTAGCGGTTGTTGAAGTCTTCGATCAGCTCGGACAGCAGTGCTGTCTTGGGATCGCGAGCGATCGCTCCGCCGCCATCATCGAATCCCGGTAGCAATTGTTCGCCCTCGGGCTCAAGTCCAACGTCGTGCTCGCCCGTCTTGCTTACGCGCAGATGAGTGAGGTCAATCTCGCCGATGTCGAGCCCCGGATTGCGGCGCGTTGGCAGTCGGTTCAGCAGGTGTCTGCCATAGAGATAGAGCCGCTCGAGATCCGCGTCGGTGAACTGGAGAACCTGGGCGAGGAACCCGTACTTCCGTACATAGTCGGACAAGTCACCGCGGAACAGCTCAGCCGCTTCGCGATCCTCTGCAGTGAGCCGCTCGAAGCGCTCGACGGCCGGATCGATGTGGCGATAGAGGCCGGCGTGCTTGCGTTCCCAGCTGCGCCCACCGCTCTCGGCCACCGAGGCCGGCTGCGACGCAAGGTACGCCTCGGCGAAGGACTGCATCTCAGACTCGAGGATCAGTTGGTGATCCATGACCGCTCGGTGCTTCTGGTAGAGCAGGTTCGGGTCAACCGGCGTCGTGACGGCTTCCTCGTAGTACGGCTTGAACGCGTCCTGAATGTCCTCAGCCTCGTTCGCGAAGTCCAGGACGAAGAGGTCCTCCTGGCTCTTCAGCGGATGCGTCCGGTTCAACCGCGACAATGTCTGCACGGCGGCGACACTGGCCAGCGGCTTCTCGACGTACATAGTCGTCAACAGCGGCTGGTCGAAGCCAGTCTGGTACTTGTCAGCGACGACCAGAATCCGGAACTCCTTCCGCGCCGGCGCGGAGTCCTCGCCACCAGTGCGGGCTTTGGCGTTCGGGTCGTCGGCTCGGGTGTACGCGAACGCCTTCGGCAGCTCGTTTTCGGACATCGCATTGAGAGCCGGCTCGGTGTACTCGATGCCGTCGACGCTGAGCTTGCCAGAGAACGCAACCAATACCCCGGGGTCGGTCATACTCAGGTCGTCAAGCTTCTGATGCAGCGCCTGATACATCCGTACGGCGCTCTCCCGCGAACGCGTGACGACCATCGCCTTGGCCCGGCCGCCCAATTGCCGGCGAGTGTTGGCGTGGAAGTGACGCAGGATCACCTCGGCATGCGCGAGCATCGTCGCCGGGTCGAGGTACACGAGCCGGGCGAGCTCGGAGCCGGCCTTGTCCGGGTTGACCTCGGTGTCCTCGGCGCCGTCCTTGGCGATCCGCCAGAAGGTCTTGTACGTCGTGTAGTTGCGCAGCACATCGAGAATGAAGCCCTCTTCGATCGCCTGCCGCATCGAGTAGATGTGGAACGCACGTTTGTTGCCCGCGGCATCGTCGACCCCGAACAGCTGCAGGGTCTTGTTCTTCGGCGTTGCGGTGAACGCAAAGTACGACAGGTTGGGATGCCTTCCACGCGACAATGCCGACGACGTGAGCGGATCATCCTCGTCTCCGATGTCGTCAGCGCCGAGACCTCGTAGCACGTTCTTGAGCTTCGTCACGGACTCGCCGGACTGTCCGGAGTGCGCCTCGTCGACGACGATCGCGATGCGCTTGTCAGACAGACCGGAGACACCTTCGAGCACATACGGAAAGGTCTGCACCGTGACGATGACGATCTTGGTCGCGGTGTTCGCCAATGCCCTCGCGACCTCGGCTGACTTCGAGCCGCCGGTGCCGGTGATCCGCTCGACCACGCCGGGTGTGTGGTCGAACTGGTAAATCGTGTCCTGTAACTGTTTGTCCAACACTGACCGGTCTGTGACCACGACGACCTTGTGGAACACCGGTTCGTTGACGGCGATCCGTCCATCGCGCACAGCGGCCTCGTCTAGCGCATCCGGTTCAGCCGAGCCGTGCAGCGTGGACAGGCGGTGCGCGAGCCAGGCGATCGTGTTCGACTTGCCCGAGCCGGCCGAGTGCATCACCAGGTAGTTGTTGCCAGAGCCGTTTCGCGCGGTGTGCTCCGTCAGCCGTCGTACCGCATGCCACTGGTGGTAACGGGGGAAGATCATCGGTCTGTCGTGAACGCTGCTCCGCCCGTTCGAACGACCCTTGGTCCGCAAGGTCTTCGGGTCCTCAACGTGCAGGAATCGCTTCAGGAGGTCGAGCCAGTTGTCGGGCTGCCAGACCTCTTCCCACAGGTACGACGTGCGGTACGCGGCACCATCCTCGCGCACGGCGGGATTACCCGCACCGCCGGTGTTGCCCGGCCCGCCCGTCCCCTGATTGAACGGCAGGAACGTCGTGTCCCTGCCGCGCAGCCGCGTGGTCAGGAACACCAACTCCGGATCGACCGCAAAGTGGACCAGCGCCCGCCGCGCGAACAGGAGATCCTTCGGGTCGCGGTCGTTGCGGTACTGCTCTTTGGCGTCCTCCACCGTCTGACCGGTCAGGTGATTCTTGAGCTCCGCCGTGGCGACCGGGATCCCGTTCACGAACAGCGTCAGGTCGAGAGTGTTCGTCGTACTGTCGCTGTAGCGGAGCTGGCGGGTTACCGAGAGCCGGTTCTGGCGATACTCGTCGAGCGCATCCTCAGCAACCGTGTGAGCCGGCCGGAAGTACGCCAGCCGAATCCGCACCCCGCGGTCCTTCACGCCGTTACGCAGTACGTCGAGCACACCGCGCTGGTCGATCTCCTTCGCCACAAACCGCATGAAGTCCCGCTCAGCCACGTCGAGCTCGTTCCCGGCGTACTGCACCAACTTGTCCCACTCATCGCGCTGAACTGTCTGAACGAATGGCATCAACTGCCCCGCATCAAGCCCAAGCTCCCAGTCGTAGGTGTCGACTCGTCCCTTGATCCATCCCGACGCGACGAGCGCCTCTTCGACCGCATCCTCGAACGCTCGCTCGGTATACGCCCGACTCACGGCACCTCCACCCCCCTCGCCGTTGTCACGTCAATCTGCCCGGTCACAGCAGCCGTAATCAGCGCGTGGCGTCGCTCCGCCAATCCAGCAGTAAAGCGAGCAATGCTGTCTCGAAGCGTCGTCAGTTTGCCTGCTTCTATGTCGAGTTCCTTGCGAACCGCCACCTGCACGAGCCGAGGCGGTGCCGCAACCGGGAAAGCAAGCAAATCACCTCCATTGATGATGCGCACCCGCGTATACGGCGACGAATCGCGGATTTCTTGAGAGGCACCCCAGAGTTGCCAAGCAAGAAACTTTCCGTCAACTCGATCGCTAGGCTTTACAGCGGTCAACTGCTGGTTCCCACTGGCCGCGTGATCGAGGAACACTGTCTTGCCGATCGACTCACCAACACACACCACCAGGACCGCACCGGACTCGAACCTTGTTGTGCCACGTTCGCCTCCTCCTCCGCTATCCACGAATCTTTCTGGCGGAGCCAGGTTCATCCACTCATCCATCTCAGATGGCGTGTACCACGGCAGTGCCCCCGGGTCGTCGGGCGTAGCCCATGTGCCGTCGGCTCCTCCCGACGGAGTTGAGCCAGTTTTGATCGAGGCAACTACACGCCTCAATGGCAGCCGCTGCCATTCTTGACTCGCAGCCACTCCACGAACTGTCAGTCGGCCGGTCACCTCCATCACTCGCGCGCTGAGGCGCTCGCCGAGCAGGATCAACTGCCGCCGTCGGCTCGCGAGAAGACGGTCCACAGTGGACGTCTCGGCGTCGAGGAAGTCGGCGATGCGCCGCTGCTCAGTTGGCTCCGGCAGCGGGATCGGCAGATCAGCCAACTTTTCGGAGGTCAGGTGTCGAATCGTGGCCTTGTTGCACAGGACATCGAACCACTCGGTGCCGTGCACTGCCTCAAGCACGTAGCGGAAATAGCGGAGATCGTTCCCGCTAGCCGATCGCACTCTATGCACGGAGTTCTGGAAGATGAATCCGTCCGGTCCCGCATAAATCGCCGCGCGCCCAACGTCACCTCCTTCACAGATCAGCAAGTCGCCATTCGACACTGCGAACCGCTTCAGCTCCCTCGGAGACGCCCACATAGTGGTCTCCGTGTCAGTAACAACTCCAGACCACTGGACAGACGCCGACTTAACGTAGGGAGTCTCTAGATCAGTTGAATTCGCAGGAGCGGTCTGAAGCATCTTCCCAAGAACAATGTCATACGCACGCCCAGCGGCCACAACCGTGTACCGGGCTGGGCCGCACCACGGAGCAGTCGTCACGCTGTCACCTCGCTAAGTAGTTTCTGAATCTCCGCTTCGAGCTCGCGCATCTCGGCGTCGATCTCGGAGAGCGGGCGTGGTGGCGTGTACACGTAGAAGTGGCGGGTGAACGGGATCTCGTAGCCGACCTTTGTCTTGTCGTGGTCGACCCAGGCGTCGGGAACATGCGGTAAGATCTCGCGCTCGACGTATGCGTCGATGTCTTCGTAGAGCGGTACGTTCTCGAAGTCGCGCAGCTCTGGATCCGGTTCAGGCGCACCCCTCTTGAGCTGGACCTCGCCTTCAGGGTCACGGACTGACGCCATGCTCCACACCGCCTTGTCGACCGCAGACGGCAACTTGCTGATACTCGCAGTCGCACGGCGTAGGGAAGAGGCGAACTCAGTCTTCTTGAACGATGACGGCTGTCCGACCAGTGATCGCAGGGCAGCGAGCAGCTCGTCGCGCCGCTCGTATTTCGATACGGTCTTGCCGGACTTCAGTGTTGCCTCGAGATCGTCGAGGGCCTCGTCGGTTACCTCGAAGCGGAGCTTTAGTGGGCGTTCTACCGTGATCCGGTGGTAGCCGAAGTCTTCGTTGCGGAAGACCTTCACCTTGCCGTGCAGCTTGTGCTCCGGGTCGGCCGCCACGGAGAGCGCGTCGGCGTACAGGCGCTGGATCTCGTCGATCTGCTCGTCGGTGATGTGCTTTCGCTTGTCGCCCAGCGACTTGCGCATCTTCGCCCAGAAGTCGCGGGCGTCGAGTAGCACGACCTTGCCCCGATGAGCCGGGGCCTTGCGGTTGGTGAGGATCCAGAAGTACGTCGAGATGCCGGTGTTGTAGAAGAGTTGGTCTGGCAGCGCGACGATCGCCTCCAGCCAGTCGTTCTCCAGGATCCACTGGCGGATCTTGGACTCGCCGGACTCAGCTGCGCCGGTGAAGAGAGGTGAGCCGTTGAAGACGATCGCAAGACGACTGCCTCCCTCACCAACCGGGCGCATCTTCGAGATCATGTGCTGCAGGAACAGAAGCGAGCCATCGTTGATGCGCGGCAATCCGGCCCCGAACCGTCCTCGCATCCCGAGCTCGTTAGCCTCGTCGAGAATCTCGGCCTGCGCCTTCTTCCACTCGACGCCGAACGGTGGGTTGGACAGCATGTAGTCGAACTTCTCGTGCTCCAGTTGGTCGTCGGTGAACGAGTTGCCCAGCTTGATGTTGTCGGGGTCCTGGTTCTTGATCATCAGGTCAGACCGGCAGATCGCCCACGACTCAGGGTTGACCTCCTGGCCGAACGAGAACACCTGACCCTGCGCGTTGTGCGACAGGATGAAGTCCTCAGCCGCGGTGAGCATGCCGCCAGTCCCGCACGCGGGGTCGTAGACCTTTCGGCTCATCCCGGGGACCTGGAGGTCCGCGAGGTCGGGGGCGATCAGAAGGCCTGCCATCAGCTTGATGACCTCGCGCGGTGTGAAGTGCTCACCGGCGGTCTCGTTCGACGCCTCTGCGAACTTCCGAATCAGTTCCTCGAAGACATACCCCATCTCGTGGTTGGAGACGGTCTTTGGGTGCAGGTCGAAGTCTGCGAATCTCGACACCACGAGATGGAGAAGCTTCGCCTCGGCGAGGTTTGCGATCTGTTCGGCGAAGCGGAACTTCTCAAACGCCTCCTGCGCGTTGGGAGAGAGACCGCGGAGGTACGAGTTGAGGTTCTTGGCCGCATCGTCCGGTGCGTTCGCCACCGAGGCCAGCGTGTGCCTCGTGGTGTTGTAGAAACGCTGCTTCGATTGCTTCGTCAGGAAGGGCGCAGCATCGACCTTACGACCCGCCAACTTCTTCGCCTCCGCCAGGACCGCATCCCGGGTCGGCTCGAGCACGCACTCGAGCCGGCGCAGCACAGTGAACGGAAGGATCACCTTGCCGTAATCGGACCGCTTGTAGTCCCCCCGCAGCAGATCTGCGACCTGCCAGATGAAGTTCGCCAGATTCTTCGGCGCTGTGTCGCTCAACGGATGCCCTCTCCCCTGTCGTTCGTTCCATGGTGTCGATCGATCCAACGCTCCAGAGCGTTACGTCGCAGCCCGGATCGATTACTAATTGTCATCTCATGCGCCGTGGTCCGGCGCAAGGGTTCCTCTCGACAACGCCTCCGACAGACTCTTCGCGAGTCGATGCGTGTCGTCGGCCGCCTTGGCCAACATCGTGTCGAACTCGGCTATGCGCCGGAACGCTTCGGCGTACGGTCGTTGCTCCTCGAGCGGCAGCAGCGGCACTTGGAGTCGCTTGAGGTTCACCCGTACAGAGTCGCGGGTCGCCGACGAATGGCGCACCGCCTCGCGGAGGCTCGCCGGCGCCGTGAGCATCCCAGCGACAAACCACGGGTCCAGAATCTGGGGGTTTACACGTACGGCGCTCACGTTCGGACCAAGACGGGCACCAAGTTGTTCGCCCGTTGCGACAGTTGCTACAACCGACGACGCGATGGTCGGTATCAGTACGTCGCCCCGCTCGATTCGTACGGCGGCACCTGACGCCCGTCCACTCGGAGCGGATCGCCGTACGACATCGCCGCCTGTTACCGCTGGCTCGGGCGACTCCTGCGGGTCGTGGCCGATCCTCGAAACACCCCTGAGGATCTCGACACCGCCACTCCGCGAGAGCTCCTCCAGGGAGACACGGCGTACGGTCGCCAAGCGTGCATCACTGTCGACAACTAGCGTCGGCAGGCTCTGCCTTAGGGAGCTCAACTGGTCAAACACTTCGGTGCCGGTGGCTAGGAGCGCGGCTGGGTCGGGGCCCACCTCGTCGAAGCTGGCGAGATGGCGGGCAGGCGACACATCGACCTCCTCGTCGAGCAGATCGATAACAGGTACCGCCTTGCAAACGCCGGCCTGCTCCTCGAACGTCTCGGATTCGAAGGTCTGCCACGCATGGACGGTCAAGTCCGCGATCGCGGCGGGCGTGCCGTCGCCCGCGTGAGAAGCATCGACGAGGAGCACCTGACCAGCACCCCTTCCCTCGATGGGACGCCGCAGGATCCAGAGGTGCAGGCCGACCGCAGTCACTGGCAGAAGACGAGGCGGAAGCGCAATCACCGCACGCAGCGCGCCCCGGCGGAGAAGTTCCGCACGGATTCTCCGACCTGGTGAGCGCCAAGCCGCGACAGGCGGCATGAGCACCACGGCCAATCCGCCCGGCCGCAGATGAGCCAGCGCATCCTCGACCCACGCGAGCTCGGGCTCAGTTCTTGGCGGCAAACCACCAAACTCCCAGCGCGGGTCGAAAGCCATCTGGTCATCCGCCCAGTCATGCAGGCCGAACGGCGGATTGCAAACAACCAGATCGACGCGCTCTCCAGGAAAGGCGTCGACGCGTAAGGAATCACCCACTCGAACCTGACCCGACGGGTTGCTCCCACCGGCCCCGCGGCCCGCGAAGAGAAGCCGCACCTGCGTGATGCGAGCCGCAGTCGCATCAATATCCTGGCCAAGGCACCGCATTCCACCATTCGCTCGCGCTGCCTCGACCAGCAGGGTCCCAGTGCCGCAAGCGGTATCCATGACGCTTTCGGCGGGCCCGGCCAGCGAGAGCATCAATCGAGCGACGCCCTCCGGCGTGACGTAGTCGGAAGTCGCACCGCGAGCCGAGAGATAGCGCGCGTAGAACTGCTCGAAGGCCATCGCCGCATCGACCTCGTCGTCCAGTTCCGCTGCGGCAGACAGTACAGCGTGCTGCCGCGGCAGCCACTCGTCGGGAAGACCACGGGCCAGGAGAGCCGCCGCCTCCGCATCAAAGCGACGTATGGGCTCGATCAGCGACACAGGCGTCCGCAGCTCAGCCGTCAGGCCGTCACGCTGGGTGCGGTTGAGGAGCGCTAGGCCCGCCAGCCACAGAGCCTCCCCCAAGTCCGGGCCTCCCGACGCGGTCTCGATCGCCCGCCAGGCTCGCTCGGTCGCGCTCGTCGACTGAAGTTTGCCCTGAGCGGACAGCCACTTCTCGACTGCGATGAGATCGAACGCTGGACTGGTCGGGGTGCCACCGACAGGCTGCGGAAAGTCGGCATAGCGCCGGCGCCAGTTGCTCACCGCCGCGCGACCGACACCTGCCAAGCGCGCGATGCCGATCGAGGACACCGTGCCCGGCTGATCCATGACTTCCCTCCAAGGGCCTAGCTCTCGCCATACCTTACACATTCTAGATCGCCGTGTACACAGTCACTTCATATTTGCATGTTGGCATAGTTCACAGGCACATGCTCTCATAATCCCGTTCACGGGCGAGGGATCACAAACAGAGGGGCGGAGCAGTGACAAGCAACGAGGAATTCGACGAGCCGGCTGGCGCACAGGTCCAGCCGCACGACCTGCCGGTCTTCGACACAGTTCTGGTGCTGGCAACAGAGGACCCCAACCTGACTGAACGCCAGCGGATGCTGGTCCTGGCCTCATTGGAGAGCGATGGCGCGATCTCCGACGAACTCGCTGTCGAAGCCGGTACGGATTCGGGGCCGGCCACCCCTGCCTCCGCGACCGAGAAGGCAGCGGTCGAGCCGGTAGGTGCCTTTCTGAAGTCGATTGCCGTGTCTGGATTTCGAGGCATCGGCGCGCCGGCGCGGCTGGACCTCCACCCGGGACCCGGATTGACAGTTGTCGCCGGGAGGAACGGCTCCGGGAAGTCGAGTTTCGCGGAGGCTCTTGAGTACGCGCTCACCGGCGAGAGCTACCGCTGGAAGGGAAAGGCGCCGTTCTGGAAGGACTCGTGGCGCAACCTGCACCAGGTTCAGAGCACCCAGGTTCGCATCGAACTTGCCGAGGAGGGCGTCGGCCGGACCGAGATCGGTGTCGACTGGCTCGCTGACTGCGAGCTCGTCGACAACAAGACCTGGACACAGCGTCACGGCAAGCCGCGGAGCCCCGGGGTCGACTCGCTCGGTTGGGGCAAGGCGCTGGAGCTCTACCGCCCGATCCTTTCGTACGACGAACTCGGCCAGCGGCTGGATGGGACTCCCACCGAGCTCTACCGGTCGCTCGAGGGCATCCTCGGACTGGACCAGATCGCTGACGCCATCAGCCGGCTCGGCGAGGCGGTGAAGCGGCTGAAGGTGCCGGCCGACGACGCAACCGCAGCGAAGAGCAGGCTGAAACCACTCCTCGAATCGGCGACTGACGAGCGGGCAAACGCAGTCCTGGCGCAGCTCAGGAAGCACAAGCCGGATCTTGATCTGGTCGGAAGGATCGCGACCGGAGGTTCGGCCCCCGACGAGGTTGGATCCCAGCTTCGCGCCCTGAGCGAGCTGGCTGTCCCGGACAAGACGGCGGTCAAGGACACCGCTCAGAAGCTCCTGAGCGCGGTACAGAAACTCGCCGAAGCCGGTGGTGCGACATCAACCCAGGCTGATACTCGCAGCCAGCTTCTGGCGATCGCGCTGACGTTCCACGCGGCGCAGGGTGATCAGAGCTGCCCGGTGTGCGACGTCGGCGTACTTGATGATGCATGGCATGAGCGCGTCGCTGCCGCATTGGCTGACGAGAAGGCCGAGCTGGCAGTCGTTCGGGCAGCCCAACAGGAGCTCGGAGAACGGCGTGAGGCGGCGCGCGCCCTCGTCGGCGCGCCGAGTCTTCGGTCGTTCGACGACGGGCTCGAGCTGACCAATCTGGCCGAGGCTGTGACGGCGCTGAAGGACTGGCGGGAGGCTCCCTCGGCAGACGTTGACTTGGCTCAGCACCTCAGTTCAAAGGTCGACCCGCTCGTGGACGTACTGACACGACTGCGCGACGAGGCAGCCACGCGGCTAAGCCAGCGGGATGACAGCTGGCGGCAGCTCGCTGAAAAGATCGCGACCTGGTTGGACCTCAGGCGTTCGGCGGACGCGGCCGATGCAGACCTTGGCGACGCGAAGGCAGCGCTGGGCTGGCTGAAGGCCAACGCCGAGGATCTGCGGAACAAGCGGCTGGAGCCGCTCGCGGACGAGGCACGGAGGATCTGGTCGAAGCTCCGCCAGGAGAGCAGCATCGACCTGGACGAGATCACGTTGTCAGGTCAGCCGACCCGCGGGCGAGTGAATCTGACGGCCAAGGTGGACGGCGTACACACCGCGGCTTTGCCTGTGATGAGTCAGGGCGAGCTCAACGCCATCGCGCTGGCCTTGTTTTTGCCGCGGGCAACGATGGCGGCTAGCCCGCTCCGGTTCGTCGTACTCGATGATCCTGTCCAGGCGATGGATCCGGCGAAGGTGGACGGGCTGACCGAAGTACTTGTCGAGTACGCAAAGGACCGCCAGGTCGTCGTCTTCACACATGACGATCGGCTAGCTGAGTCCGTACGGCGTACTGCGCCGACCACGCGCATCGTCCAGGTCGAGCGCGGCATCAACTCGAAGGTCGAGGTTATCGAATGCCAGTCGCCCGCGCGACGGTACGTGGCGGACGCTCGCGAACTGTTGCACGACGACAATCTTCCCGTTGATGTCCTGAAGAAGGCGATCCCTGGATACGCCCGATTGGCGGTCGAGGCGGCAGCGCACGAGCTGTACTTCCGCCGGCAGTTGACCGGCGGCGCTAAACGGCACGAGGTAGAGGTCGCCTGGACACACACCCGCACGACACGCCAGCGCGTCGCGCTCGCGGTACATGACGACAAGGCGGCCAACCTCAACAAGTGGAGCGCATCCGGATACCGCAAGCGTGCGCTGTTGCTCTGCGGATCTGACGCACACAACGGCATGAACGGCAGCCCGAAGTCTGCCTTGGATGATCTGCGCCGGACGGTCGACGACCTGCTGGATGGACGGCCATGAACACGGAGCAGCTTCTCGAGCACGCCAAGGCAATCCTCGATGGCCTGCTCACCAGTTCACCGCGGACAACCAGAATCGCTGCCTTCCTGATCAGGCAGGCACTCGAGACCGAGGTCGACGCGTACTGCGAGTTCCTGGTCATGCCGATAGGGCACCCGGTCAGGATGCGGTCTCGGCTCGCCGTACTGCATGTGCTTGACCAGCACGGCTTGGCTCGGATCGCGGAGTACACCTGGAATGCGCTGAGCCGGGCCTGCCACCACCACGCGTACGAGCTCTCGCCGACCATTTCCGAACTGAGACACCTGCACGCGGAGGTTGCGCGGCTGGCCAGCCTGCGTGCCGTGATCGCAGTAGATGCCGCTTGACTGCTGGCTGCGGTATCTGAAGAAGTGCGGGGCTTGTAGGTGGGGGTGCCCCGCACTTCCTCAGATACCGCAGCAGGTTGTGGGCTAACTTGTGCTGATTAGGACGATGCCGGTGACTACGACGGCGGCGGCGATTGCACGGCGCGGGCCGAAGCGTTCGCCGAAGAAGATTGACCCGATGATCGCGCCGAAGATGATGCTGGTCTCCCGGAGGGCCGCGATTGCCGCCAGCGTGCCGCGGGTCTGTGCCCACAGGACCAGGCCGTACGCGATCATCGACACCACGCCGCCGCCGAGTCCCGACAGCACAGCTGATCGGGGCAGCTTGAGTACGCCGGGGCCACGCCACGCGAGCACGACCAAGGGCATCGCGAACCCCTGGAGCATGAACACCCAGCCCATGTACGTCAGCACCGGCATCTTGTGCACCGCCAGCCCGTCGACCACGGTGTAGGCAGCGATCGTCAGCCCGGTCCCGACCGCCGCCAGCAACGCCGGCAGTTGCCGCCGTCCCGGCCGCCCGATGAACACGAGCGCGATCAACCCCGCCGAGATCAGCAGCACACCGGCCAGTTCGACAACCGCCAGCGACTGATGCAGCACCACGATCGACACCAGCGCCACCACCCAGGGCGACGTACCCCGAGCCAACGGGTACATCTGGCTGAACTGCCCCAGCCGGTACGACGCGAGCAGCCCAGCCAGATACGCAAGGTGCAGCAGTGCAGACGCGACGATGCACCCCCAGGTGCCGGCCGGCGGCAACCCCATCACCAGCACCGCGACCAGCCCGATGACACCAGCCGCCAACTCGAACAACGCCAGCCCGGCGACCCGATCCGGCGCCCCATGAGCCATCGCGTTCCAGGTCGCATGCAGCACAGCCGCACCGAGCACCACCATCAGGACCAGCACCGCTCCACCCTCTCATCGGGCGAATGACCGGTCAGGCGGATTTAGCCGAGCGCAGAGACGGCGCCCCGGTTGCGGCGGACCGCCAGCACTCACCAAGCACTCCGGACGGTGCACTCGCGCGGTCGCGTGAGCGTGCGGGAGGCAGATGCCGGGAGGTTGGTGAGTGCTGGCGGTCCGCCAAAGGCAACAGCCCGGACGGTCGGCTGACTGTCCGGGCTGTTGTGAGGTTGTCAGAACATCAGGGCGCGGGCTGGGTCCTCGAGGATGCTGGCGACGTCGGCGAGGAAGGTGGAGCCCTTCTCGCCGTCGATCATGCGGTGGTCGAAGGACAGCGCGAGCGTGGTGATCCAGCGCGGCACGATCTCGTCGTCCACCACCCACGGCTGCTTGCGGACCGCACCGAAGGCGAGGATAGCGGCCTCACCCGGGTTGATGATCGGCGTTCCGGCGTCGACCCCGAACACGCCCACGTTGGTGATCGTGAACGAACCACCCGCCTGGTCGGCCGGCTGGGTCTTGCCCTCGCGGGCGGTCGCGACCAGCCCGTTCAGCGCCGCACAGAGGTCGGGCAGCGTGAGCGAGTCGGCGTTCTTGATGTTCGGCACGATCAGGCCACGCGGGGTGGCCGCGGCGATCCCGAGGTTCATCGAACCCTTGTAGACGATCTCCTGCGCCTGCTCGTCCCAGGCCGCGTTGACGATCGGCGTACGGCGGGCCGCCAGAGTGACCGCCTTGGCGACGATCAGCAACGGGGACACCTTGAGATCGCGGAACGCCTTGTCGCCCTTCAACCGGTCGACCAGGTCCATCGTCTCGGTGACGTCGACGGTGATCCACTCGGTCACATGCGGTGCGGTGAACGCGCTGGCCACCATCGCCTGCGCCATCACCTTCTGCACACCCTTGATCGGCACCCGGGTGTCACCCTGCCCGCTCACCACCGGCGCCGCCCCAACGGCAGGAGCCACCGGAGCAACCTCAGCCGGAGCCGGAGCCGCCGCATAAGCCTCGACATCAGCCCTGGTGATGATCCCACCCGGCCCACTAGCCGTCACAGCCCCCAGGTCGATCCCGAGGTCCTTCGCCAGCTTCCGCACCGGCGGCTTCGCCAGTACATGCACGGAGCCCTGGGGCTCATTGCTCTTGGCAACAACAGGCTCTACGTCAGGCGTCCGCGCCGCACCTACGGCAGTAGTCGCCAGGGCGCCTGGGGCCGTGCCGGGTTGAGCACCGACGGGTTCCGGTAGCTCGGCCGACGCCGCAGGAGCACCCTTGCGGGGGCGGCGCTTGGCTTCTGTGGTCCTGGGGCCGTAGCCGACCAGGACCGCCGTACGGCCGCCGGGGGCCTCGCCGCCGATCTTGCCGGCTTCGGGCTCGTCGGGAATGGATGGGACGAGGTCTTCCTTGGGAGTGCCCTCGCCGGCCGGTGGGGTGAGGTCGCCTGGAGTCGCGGACTCGGTTTCGACGGCGATGATCGGCGTACCGACCGGGACCGTCTCGCCTTCCGGCACCAGCAACTCGGTGACCGTGCCGGCGAACGGCACCGGCAGCTCGACGAGCGACTTCGCCGTCTCGATCTCCACCACGGTGTCGTTCAGTTTGACCGTGTCGCCCGGCTTGACCTTCCAGCTGACGATCTCGGCCTCGACCAGGCCTTCACCCACGTCGGGGAGGCGGAACTGCTGGATGCCCATCAGTACTCCATCACGCGGTCGACCCCGTCGAGCACCCGGTCCAGGTCGGGCAGGTACTCCTCCTCCATCCGCGACGGCGGGTAGGGGGTGTCGTACCCGGCAACGCGGAGCACCGGTGCCTCGAGGTGGTAGAAGAGCTCCTCGGTGATCCGGGCCGCGATCTCCGACCCCGGGCCGAGCGAGAACGGCGCCTCGTGAACGACGACTGCACGGCGGGTCTTGCGAACGGACGCGAAGATCGCCTGCAGGTCCAGCGGCGAGATCGTGCGCAGGTCGACGACCTCCAATTGCCGGCCGTCCTCGACCGCAGCCTCGGCCGCCTGGACACAGGTCTTCACCATCGGGCCGTAGCAGAACAGCGTCGCGTCGGTGCCCTCGCGGACCACCTTCGCCTGGTGCAACGGGAGCGCCGCCGGCACGGACTCGTCCAGCTCGGCCTTCTCGTGGTACCGGCGCTTCGGCTCGAAGAACACCACCGGGTCATCCGAGGCGATCGCCTGCTGGATCATCCAGTACGCGTCCACCGGGTCACCACAGGCGACCACCTTGAGGCCGGCCACATGCGCGAACAGCGACTCCGGCGACTCCGAGTGATGCTCGACCGCGCCGATGCCGCCGCCGAACGGAATCCGGATCACCACTGGCATCCGGATCTTGCCGAGCGACCGGTAGTGCATCTTGGCGACCTGGTTGATGATCTGGTCGTACGCCGGGAAGACGAACCCGTCGAACTGGATCTCACAGACCGGCCGGTACCCGCGCAGCGCCAGGCCGACCGCGGTCCCGATGATGCCGGACTCGGCCAGCGGGGTGTCGATCACCCGGTCCTCGCCGAAGTCCTTCTGCAGGCCCTCGGTGACCCGGAAGACACCGCCGAGCTTGCCGATGTCCTCACCCATCACGACGACCTTCGGGTCGGCTTCCATCGCCGCCCGCAGGCCCATGTTGATGCCCTTGCCGAGGCTGATCTTCGCCATCAGTGACCCTCACCTTCGAACGAGGCGGCGTACGCGGCGTACTGCTGCTTCTGCTCGGCCAGCTGCGCGGTCTGCTCGACGTACACGTGGTCGAAGAAGTCGGTCAGGGTCGGATCCGGCATCGACAGGCAGCCGGCCCGCAGTTCGGCGGCGACCTTGTCGGCCTCGGCGTCGATCTCGTCGAAGTAGTCGTGCTCAACACCGAGAGAGCGGGTCAGATAGGCCCGGACCCGCTGGATCGGGTCCTTGAGCTTCCAGTGCTCGAGGTCCTCGTTCAGCCGGTACTTCGTCGGGTCGTCGGAGGTGGTGTGCGCGCCCATCCGGTACGTGTACGCCTCGACCAGGGTCGGGCCGCTGCCTTCGCGGGCCCGCTTCAGCGCCTGCTGGGTGACCGCGTACGTCGCGAGGACGTCGTTGCCGTCGACCCGGACGCCGGGGAACCCGAAGCCGGCCGCGCGCTGGTAGAGCGGGATCCGGGTCTGCCGGTCGATCGGCTCGGAGATCGCCCACTGGTTGTTCTGGCAGAAGAACACCACCGGCGCGTTGAACACCGAGGCCCAGATGAACGCCTCGTTCACGTCACCCTGGCTGCTGGCGCCGTCACCGAAGTAGGCGACCGTCGCCTCGCCGCTCTCGGAGTCGCCGATCGCGTGGTCGCGCTGCTGACCCATCGCGTACCCGGTCGCGTGCAGCGTCTGGGCGCCGATCACGATCGTGTACAGGTGGAAGTTGTTGTCGCGCGGGTCCCAGGCACCCTGGTCGACGCCGCGGAACAGGCCGAGCAGCCGCAGCGGGTCGACGCCCTGGCACCAGGCGACGCCGTGCTCGCGGTAGGTCGGGAAGACCATGTCCTTGCTGTTGAGCGCACGGCCGGAGCCGATCTGTGCGGCCTCCTGGCCGAGCAGCGACGCCCAGATACCGAGCTCACCCTGCCGCTGCAGGGCGGTCGCCTCGGTGTCGATCCGGCGGACCAGGACCATGTCCCGGTAGAAACCCTTGATCGCCTCGTCGTCGAGGTCGAACGAGTAGTCCGGATGCTCGACGCGCTCACCTTCGGGCGTCAGCAGCTGGACGAACTCGACCTCTTCGGAGGCCTGGGGCGGACTGACCGGCGCCTTGTGGGGCGCGAACACTTCCGGGGCATTGCCCGGCACCGACTCACTCACATGCACTCCTCGGGTTCGAGCGCGGGATCGCCGCGACCGCAACGTTGCACGGGGCCGGCCCTTCAGCCGGGTGAGGCTTCGCAGGCGGGACCACGTGGATCCAGGGGTTGATGCACTGTCTCTCTACCAGTAGACCTCCTCACCGGCCTGCCTGGCTGCACTACTTGCCGGACACCGTACCCAGCAGTTGCCTGATCCGCTAACTGTCTGGACGCTCGCGGGTACGGCGGTACCGAAACCGGTCCTCGGGTGAGACACCAGTCCATGCAGTGGTCATATCTTCCCGCTCATGTGACAGGCAATCGCCAAGTCGTGCGACAAGTGTCACAGATGAGTACCGATTACGGCAGTTTCTCGAGCCGGACCAGCTTGAAGTTGGTGCCCTCCCGGTCGCCGTCACCAGGCGTGTTCTCACCGTCATGCACAGCGAACAGACCCTGGGGGAACAGCGGCCCGAGCGGCTGCGTCGTCACCGCCGCACCGTCACTGTGCTGTACGCCGTCCGCCGCCGGACCGTCGATCACCTGGAACCCGGCCCGGTAGACCAAACCGGCCCCCGTCGATGCGGTAGCTCGCGAACGTCGAGTCGCCCTGGCTGGACGCGTACAGGGTCCGTACGCCGTTCTTGTAAGCGATCGTCAGACCCTCGGCGTCCGCACTCAGGTGCTTCCCGGCGTCAGCGCTCACCGGCCCGGTCGGCTCGCATTCCTCGGTCTCCTCGTTGTAGGCGGCCGGCTGACCGAACTCGCGCACCTTCTCGAGCAACTCGGGCTTGCCGTGCAGTGGGATACGCCACACGCCGACGTCCTCTTGGGCGGCGTACAGGTCGTTCGTCGTGCGGTCGAACACCATGCCTTCGAGCTGCGGCCGGTCGCCGGGCTCCTCGCACGGGCTCCATGTGCTGCCGTCGGTCAGCTTGAAGTTGCTCGGCAGGTCGACCTTGCCGATCGGGCGGTACGTGACCTTGCCCGTGCCGTCCGGGACCAGCCGGAAGAAGCCGACCCGGGTCTCGCTGCGCCGCGTCACCGCGACGATCGGCTGACCCTGTACGACGGTCGCCGCCAGACCGTAGGCGGTCCGCTGCTCCTGGACCTCCTCGGTGTCCTTGCTGAACACGAGCGGCGCGTCGGGACTGCTGACATCGGTCAACCGGCCGGCCTTCACGGCGTACGTCCGGAGCTGGTCCCGGCCGCGGTCCGTCACGATCGCGAGGTTGCCGACCAGGTCGACGTTGTTGAACCGGCCGGATTCCTGGCCGGGCTCGGGCGCCGGCGGAGTGGCGAACCGCTGCACCTCTTTACCGCTGAGGTCGAAGACGGTCAGACCGCCGTTCTTCAGCGTTCCGAGTACGACGCTGCGCTCGGGGTGCTGGGTGTCGATCCAGATGGCCGGGTCGTCGGCGTTGGCGTTGCCGCCCGCGTCGTCGTCCCAGTTCGGGGCCGTCTCCGCAGCGGCGGTCACCCCTGGAAGTTCACTCGAATACGCCGGCTGGATGCCCAGCGTGACGACTAGCGCACCAACCGCGAAACCGGCGACCCGCATCCCACTCTCCTCACTGTCAGCAGTGGCTGAAGACTGCACCGCGCCGGTTGCCGCCACCTGTCTGCCCGGTGAATCCCACTCGCCGGCCTCGGCGGCCGTCGGAGTGGCTGGATCGCGCGGATCGCTGGCCGGAAATCACCTTGCGCCGGACCCACCGCACGCTTAGCGTAATGACTGTTCTTGCATTACACCCCTGACAGTGAGGACGAGCATGGCCGCCGCTTCCCCCGCCGTACTGCCTGAGGCCGGTGGCCGTGGGGCGTCCGCGGCGATGATCTGGTCCGCGCTCGCGGTGGTGTACGTCGTCTGGGGTTCGACGTACCTCGCCATCCGGGTGGTCGTCGAGGCAGAGATCCCGCCGATGCTCGGCATGTCGGCCCGGTTCCTGGCGGCCGGCGTACTGCTGGCGGCGTTCCTGGCACTGAAGTCGGGCTGGCGGCGACTGCGGATCACTCGGCAGGAGGCATTCGGCGCGGCCGTCGTCGGTCTGTTGCTACTTGCCTTCGGCAACGGTGCGGTCGCGATCGCGGAGCAGACCGTGCCGTCGGGGCTGGCCGCGCTGCTGGTGGCCGCGATCCCGCTGTGGGTGATGCTGCTGCGCGTCGGCGGTGGCGATCGACCGCGCGCGCTCACGTGGATCGGCGTACTGATCGGATTCGCCGGCGTGGCACTGCTCGCGCTGTCCGGCGGGAACACGAGCGCGAAGCCGTTGTCGGTTGCGATCCTGGTGGTGGGCACGATCTGCTGGGCGACCGGCTCACGGTTCTCCCCGCGCCTCGGCCTGCCGCGCGACCCGCTGGTGGCGGCGCTCTACGAGATGGTCTTCGGCGGTACGGCGATGCTGCTGCTCGGCGTACTGCGGGGAGAGCCCGGGCGGCTCCACCTCGACCGGATCGACACGTCGGGCTGGATCGCGCTGCTCTACCTGATCGCTTTCGGGTCGCTGCTCGCGTACACGGCGTACAGCTATCTGCTCGCGAACGCGCCGATCTCGTTGATCAGCACCTATGCGTACGTGAACCCCGGGGTCGCCGTACTGCTGGGCTGGCTGATCCTCAACGAGCACGTGACGTGGCAGATCCTGGTCGGTGGTGCCGTCATCATCATCGGGGTGGCCGTCGTGGTGACGGCCGAACGCCGGCCGCGGGCTGCTGCCGGTTCCTGATCTCCACCGGGTGCTGAAAAGGAAGAACCCGGGCCCCTAGAGGACCCGGGTCTCCCACCGCTGCCGATGCGCGCGGCAGCGGGACCTTGTCGCCAGGTGGGCGCCCTGCCCCGAAAAAACACGGCGCGAAACTCCGGCAATGGTTCCAACGATATTCCGATTCATCATGGTATTGCCAATTCGGCGACCACCGAGCCCACCGAAAACAATCTTCCGAATCACCGGGTTCATCCGTCACCCGCGCTCACTCAACGACGAACTGCGGCATCGGTTACGGGCCGCCGCCGACAAAAGTGAGGATCACTCCAACCCCGCCTGCTACCGGCAAGTTGCCTGGTCAGGGCGGATTCGTTGCCTCGTCAGCAAACCCATCACGCGCCGGCTATGGGGCCCCGCGTGGATCAAATAGTTGACGAAAAAGTCTGTAACCGCCCCACCCAGGTGTCGTTACCACTAAGACGAATCCGTCAAACCCGAAAGGAAACCTGGCATAATGCAGGTAACTCGCAAGATCGCCGCTGCCGCGGCCGTGGCGACCGTCGCCACGCTGGGCCTGGCCACCGTCGTGAGCGCCAACGTTCTCGACGACACCCAGAAGAAGGCTGCCGGCACCGGCCTGGCCGACGCCGCGTCGCTGGCCAGCAAGGGCTACGGCAAGGGTGGCAAGCAGTGGTACTGGGTGAAGGGTAACGGCTCGCTCGTAGCCGTCGACCACAACACCGTCGGCCCGTTCCAGGCCTGCCACAACTTCGTGCCGGTCAACGCCGTCGGCGGCCAGGTGCCGGTCACCGACATCGTCGGTGTTGTCGGTCTGTGGAACGACGGCAACAGCGCCACCGCCGTCAAGACCTGCGAGCAGGACACGAAGCAGAACAACGACAAGTACTACCGCATGGGCAACGACGGCCTGCTGTCGGTCAGCGACAACGTTGTTGGTCCGTTCCAGGTCTGCCACAACGAGGTCCCGGTCAACGCCGTTGGCGGGCAGGTCCCGGTCAGCGACCTGACCGGCATCCTGGGCCTGGGCAACGACGGCAACTCCGTCGACTCGCTCAAGACCTGCGAGCAGGACACCGTCCAGAGCAACTGACCCCTCCCTGGTCAGTGATGCAGGACCCGAAAGAGTCACCTCGGTGGGGTGACTGATTCGGTAGCACCACCAGCGGCGCCGGGAGCAAGCCTCACTCCTCCCGGCGCCGCATCACGCCCGGCCCCCGTCCCAGCGCGGGCCGGGCGTCTCGCTGTCGTGGGCCCGGCGCATCGAGTCGTGGAAATCTGCTGTGAGATCGCCTCGCCAGGACGTAGATCCCCGACTCGGCGCCTTGGGCTGACAGGGGACTACAGGTGTCTGAGGTCGATGGTGGAGCCGTTGGGGAGGTTGCGGGTCAGGAGTGACCAGATGCCGGTGGCGGCTTCGGTGGGGGTGGTGAGGGCGCCGGTTTGCTTGAGTTCGTGGAAGCGCTGGACCGCAGGGAAGTGTTGCTCGTCGGTGGCGCGGATCTCCGTCTGCATGCCGGTGTCGACGACCCCCGGGGCGACTGCGATCACCCGGCATCCCCCGCCGGCCCGACCGGCCTGCTCGGCGCCGACTGTGCGGACCCAGTGCTCGACGGCTGCCTTTCCCGCGTTGTACGACGACCAACCGGCGTACGCCGTCTTGGCGGCACCCGACGACAGCATCACCAGGTGACGCTCGCACGTCAGGCCGGCGGTCGCCTCCAGGAACGCCCGCCCAAGGATCTGCGGTGCCGCCGAGTTCAGCAGCACCGCGCTGGCGTACGAGTCCCCGTCGACCCCGTCCGCCGGCCCGACCGGCGTGATCGTGCCGGCGTTGTGGATGAACACGACCCGCTCACCGTCGTACCCGGCCAGCTCTTCCCGGAAATGCTGCTCCACGCGCGTCCAGTCAGCCGGATCCGACAGGTCGGCCTTGAAGTGTTCCGCCGGCCCACCGCCGCGCCGCGACAGGTCGATCACCCGCGCATCGCCGTACGGCACGGTCTCGGCCAGCGCCGCCCCGATCCCGGCCGACGCTCCCGAGATCCAGATCAGCGATCTGGCCGCCGTACCTGCGCCTGAGCTCACTTGCGCCAGGCGCGGGCGACGGACAGGAAGATGTCGTTCGCCTCGCGCTCGCCGATGCTGACCCGGGCACCGTCACCCGGGAACGGGCGGACCGACACACCCTCCGCCTGCACCGCCTCGGCGAATGCGACGGTGTCGTCACCGAGCGGCATCCAGACGAAGTTCGCGTGCGTCTCCGGTACATCCCAGCCGGCCGCGCGCAGCTCGTCGACCACGCGCGTCCGCTCGGTCACCAGCGCCTCGACCCGCTCCAGCAGCTCTTCCTCCGCGGCCAGCGACGCGATCGCGGCCGCCTGCGCGACGTGGCTGACCCCGAACGGCAACGCGCACTTGCGGATCGCCGCGACCACCGGCCCGTGGCCGACGGCGTACCCGACCCGGAAGCCGGCCAGGCCGTACGCCTTCGAGAAGGTCCGCAGTACGACGACATTCGGCCGGTCCCGGTAGACGTCGACCCCGTCGACGACGTCGGGCTCGCGGATGAACTCCCGGTACGCCTCGTCGATCACGACCAGCACGTTCGCCGGTACGACGTCCAGGAACGCCAGCAACTCGTCTCGTCGTACCACCGGCCCGGTCGGGTTGTTCGGCGTACACACGAGGACGACCTTGGTCCGCTCGGTGAGCGCGGCCTCCATCGCCTTGAAGTCGTGCCGCGCGTCGTCGGTCAGCGGCACCTGGACCGAGGTCGCCCCGGTCAGCTGGACCGCGATCGGGTACGCCTCGAACGAGCGCCAGGCGTAGACGACCTCGTCGCCCTCGGTGCACGCGGCCTGCAGCAGGTGGTACAGCAGCGCGACGGACCCGGTGGCGACGGCGAGGTCGCTCGTCGGTACGCCGAATCGCGCCGAGAGCGCCTCGAGCAGGTCGGCCGCGCCCATGTCCGGGTAGCGGTTCATCTGCGCCGCGGCCTCGGTGGCGGCGGCGAGGACACCGGGCAGCGGCGGGTAGGGGTTCTCGTTGCTGGACAACTTGTACGTCGGCCGGCCGTCGGTGCGCGCGGGCGGACGACCGGGCTTGTACGCCGGCACATCGTCCAGGCACGCGCGAAACCGAACCACATCCTCTGCACTCATGCCCGCAGGCTAACTCCAACCCCACCCCCGAACCACCCTCCCCCAAGCGACCTCCATCACTCCGGGCCTGTCGTACCGGAGCCCGTCGAGTCGTGGAAATCTGCTCGGGACCGCGCCGTTCACCGACGTTTCTGCACGACTCGGCGAGCCCCGTGAAGCCTGTTCGCGAAGGGTTTCCCGCCGGTGGGTTGGATCGTTTGACTCCGGACACTGTGGGCTGCAAACTGACTGATTGTCGGACAATCAGGGGATCTGTCAATGCGAGGGAGTGTTCATGGGTCAGTCGCTGGAGTGGGGTCGCCGGTATCTGATGGTCCGCCCGGACCACTTCCGGATCGACTACGTGATCAACCCGTACATGTCGACCCAGGACCAGCCCGACCCCGAGCTGACGCTGAAGCAGTGGGACTCGCTGCGGCAGGCGATCGTCGACGCCGGCGGTGAGGTCGACGTACTCGCGCAGCGGCAGGATTCCCCGGACATGGTGTACGCGATGAACCTCGGGCTGGCGACCGCGGACGGCCGGGCGATGCTCTCGCACATGCGGTTCGAGCCGCGGCGGAAGGAGTCGCTCACCGCAAGCGACTGGTTCACCGGGAACGGCTTCACGTTGGGCCGGACCGGATCCGACGGGATGGGGCCGCACTTCGAGTCCGGGGACGCGTTCGTGTTCGGCGACAGCCTGGTCGTCGGGTACGGGCCGCGCACCGAGGCGGAGGCGCTCAAGCACCTGGCGATCGAGTGGGGTATCCGGGTCCGCGGGCTGCGGATCACGCATGAGGGGATGTACCACCTCGACCTGCCGTTCTGCCCGGTCGACAGCACGCACGCGATGGTCTACCCGGCGGCGTTCGACGCAGCCAGTCAGGCCGAGCTGTTCGGCATCGTGCCGGACCCGATCGTGCTCACCGACGAAGAGGCGTTCGCGTTCAGCGGCAACTCGATCGTCGTGAACGAGACGATCATCATGCCGGCCTGCTCCCCGCGCCTGCACGAGATCCTCACCGGCCTCGGCCTCCGCGTGGTCGTCCTCGACCTCACCGAGTTCCACAAAGCCGGCGGCTCCGCCCGCTGCCTCACCAACCCCCTGGACTTCAACCTCACCCCAGCCACCACCCCAGGCGGCGAACTCATCCTCCCCGCCTGAGCGGGATTCGTACGGCGTGAGTCAGACGGGGCGGGCGGTGCCTTTGCTCGCCCCCTGTTCTTCCTCTTCGAGTTTACTGGTCGAGGCCGCATCGACCGGCGGGTTATCCACAGCCCTGCGCTACTTGGTGTAGATGAGTTCTAGGGTTTCGGGGTTGTAGCCGTGGCCGGTTAGCCATTCGAGGGCTTTTTTCTTGCCTTCGGAGTCGGTGATCTTGATGTAGAAGGCCAGGTACTCGGGGTCGCCGGGGTGGGCTTGGGAGACGCCTTGGTTGACGGTGAAGCCGGGGCCGATGTACGGGAGTTCCTGGAGGATCGGGTACTTCGCCTCGAGCCGGCGGTTGAGTTCGTCGAAGCGGCGGCCGGCTTCACCTTCGGCCTCCAACTGCTCCTCCGGGTGTGACTGCTCCCAGGCGCGGCCCTCGGCGCTGTTGGAGAACAGGAACATCTTGTAGCTGGAGTCCTGCTTGACCTGAACCGTCTGGGTGTAGCTCTCGAAGCCGCGCCGCTCACCGGTCAGGGTGTGCTCGCCTTCCTTCACCTTGATCTCGCCGTTGGCCGGGATCTGCTTGCCGTCCAGGGTGAGGGTGAGGTCGTTCGGGATCGACTTCACGGTCAGCGTGTGCTCGGGGTTGCCGCGGAACGCCAGGTACCCACCGAGCACGATCAGCGCGACCACGATGACCGTGCCGCTGAGGAGGAACAGCCGGCGGTTCTCATCCATCAGTCTGAAGCTCCTGATTGCCTGATCCGGGCCACGGTGTAGTGGCCGCGCGAGTCGGAGAAGTACACGTGCGTCGCCTCCGGCACGTGGCCGTTGAGCGAGGCGGAGGCCGCGTTGTAGGTCTTCCCGTCGCCACCCTTGTAGTTACCGGTGTAGATGAAGGTGTGCCCGCTGTGCACGAAGATGTCGCCGGGCTTGAGCTGACCCTCGTTGGTGAGGTTCTCGAACACCTGGTACTTCGAGGAGTTTCGCACGTACTCCCGTTGGATGGTCGTCCCGCGCCGGGCGTAGTCCTTGTCCACACCGCTCATCACCATCACGGTCGCCACGAACACGCCGCAGTCGGTGAGCTCGTTGTACCCAGTGGATCCGTTGTACTCCTTCTGTGCCTCGCGGTACCCGGGCTTCGGGTCGAATCCGTGATTCGGGGTGTCCCAGGCCAGCTGGAGCGCCGTCTTGACGATGTCGCCGTTGCCGGCGCCGCAACCGCCGCCGGTGCCGTCGGTCGTCGCGCCGCCGCCGAAGGTGGACAGCACCTCGGTGGCCGCGGTCTTGCGCTGGGTGTAGCGCGGATTGCTCAGGTCCTCGGAGCCGGCGAAGCGTTCGTAGTACCGGCCGAAGGCGACCGCGGCATCCGCGGCGCTGGTCGTGCCCTTGACCATGTCGCCGGCGTTCTTCTCCGGGATCGCCGTCTCACCGGCCAGCTGTTTCTTGAGGAACTCCAGCTGGTACTCCAGCGACCCGATGACGGCGTCGTCGACACCGGCCTCGCGGGACGGTCTGATCATCTTGCCGGCCGGGGTCCATTGCACGATGCCCCAGCCGAGTGAGCTGTCGACTGCGTCGGACGGGTTGGTGACCTTGCCGGGCGGGGTGTTCTGCAGCCGGCCGGGCTCGACGCCGGACTCGTGGATCATGTTGCCGACGATCCCGGCGGACTGCTCCTTGGAGTACCCGTTCGAGACGAAGTAGTTGAAGGCTTTCTGCTGGTTGTTCGACCCGACCAGGTCGCTGCAGCCACAGCTGCCGCTGCCGGTCTCCTCGGTGTCCTCGCCGAAGGAGTCGTTCTTCGGGTCGACCGCCTCGAGCGGCTTCCCGTCCTCCTTCTCGATCCACAGCTCGAAGTGCAGGTGATCGCCGCTCAGGCCCGGGGTGGCCTCGTTGCCGGAGCCGACGGTGCCGATCTGCTGGCCGCGCTTGACCTGCTGGCCGACGTTGACCTTGATGTCCTGGAAGTACTTGTACCGGGTCTCGACACCGGCGTCGTGCTTGATCCGGACCTGGTTGTCGGAGGTGGAGACGACCTCGCCGTCCTCGGCCGCGTAGACGTTCTTGCCCGCTTCGATCTCGAAGTCGATGCCGTGGTGCGGGCTCTGTCCCCGGCCGCCGCCCTCGGACCAGCCCTGGTCGACCTCGTGCCGGTCGGTCGGCCAGGCGAACGCCTTGCCCTCGGTCTGGGTGGGTGTGCAGTCGGCCGCGGCGGTCTCCAGGCCGGCCAGGCCGCCGGCGATCAGCGCGAGCACGATCAGCAGCGGCAGGAACAGCACCAGCATGACGCCGCCGGCGATCGGCAGTGCTTTGCTGTCACCCACAATCGGCTCCTCGCTGGCTCAGTGGTCCTCCGCGGCGGATCGCGGAGAGGGGCGGCCACTGGGGAAAATGCTGCCCGAAAACCAGGTCATCATGTCGGGAGTTATCCACAGGCCGGGCGTCCGGTGGAGGTCCAACTGTGGCCCAGGACCGGGTCGCGCGCGACAACGGACCTTGACTGGACGAGAATCCTCCCATGTACGAACGGCTGCGGGTGGACCGCTCGACCACGGTGGACCGGGTGGTCGACGCGCTGCGCGCCGCCCTCTTCGCCGGCGACCTCGAACCTGGTACGCCGTTACGCGAACAGCCACTCGCCGAGGCGCTGGGAGTTGCCCGCAGCACCGTTCGCGAGGCGATGACGATGCTGGTCACCGAGGGGCTGGCGATCCGGGAGCCGAACAAGGGCGTCAGTGTCGCGATCCTGCACCCCGCGGCGGTGGCGGACATCTGCCGGGCCCGGTTCGTACTGGAGTCGGCCGGCATCCGGGCGTGGTTCGACGCCGACGAGGCCGCGCGCGAGCGGGTCCGGGAGGCGATGCGGACGTTCGCCGCGACCGCCAAGGACGGCGCCGACCCGGAGGCGATGACGGAGACGCATCTGGCCATCCACCGCAGCCTGGTCGCCCTGACCGGAAGCGAGCGGCTGATCGCGACCGCGGACGCGATCACCGGTGAGGCGAGGTTGGCGCTGGCCCGCGTGGACGCCCTTCGTCAGGACGCCCGTCAGCAGGTCGCCTCACACCGCAAGCTCGTCCGCCTGCTGGAACGCGGCGAGCTCGACGAGTGCGTCGAAGAACTCCGCCACCACCTAGCCGGCGCCCAGGAGTCTCTCCTCGAAGCCATCACCATGCCTCACAGCTGATCCCGAGCCCCTCCCGTCAGCCCTGTGGTGGGCTGACCCATCGGAGAGCGGGTTGGCGACCGAGAATCCGGGGTGCGAACCCACACTCTCGTGGGTCAGCCCACCAAAGGGGGACGGGGGATCAGGCCGTTGGCGGTGACGTCGTACATGTTGGAGCCGACGCGGAGGCCGGTGAGGCGGGCGTCGGGGTCGAGGGCGGTGACCTGGGGGTTGGCGGTGACTGTGCCGTCCAAGCCGACCTCGATGCCGAAGACGCCTTCCAGGATCAGGCTGACCCAGGAACCGGACGACGAGCAGGACCAGTCGATCAGGTAGGGGAACTGCGGCGGCGACTTCCGCGCACCGCCCGCCATCGCGGGCGCTGCCTCTTCGACGAAGTGCGCCTGTCCGCACGGCCCCTGATTGGCAGAGCGCGCCAGCCCTGGCAACCAGTCCAGTACGACGTCGCCTCGCCCCAGCGCGAACAACGCGCGCCCAGCATCCGCCGGCCAAGCCGGGTAGGCACCGTTCCACTGGTGATCCGGCCGCACACTGAAGGCAGCATCCGCGTCGTACGGCGACAAGGCGCGCATCCACGTCGGTGTCTGCAGCTCCCGCTGGAAGAACGACACCATCTCAGTGCGCTGCTCCGACGAGAGGTCCGACGCCATCGTCGTACCCACGATGTTGAAGTCGTAGCAGTGCCGCACCGGGACCAGTGAGCCGTCCGGCTGCCGTGCGTGCCAGAAGCCGGCGCCCTCGATGTACAGCTCGTTGACATGACCGGCCTGCTCGTCGGCCTCCTTGCGCAACAGCGAAGCACGGTCTGAGTCACCGGAACGCTCGGCGACCTCGGCCGCCACTCGCAGACACCACACGTTGGCGGCGTTGAAGCTGGCCACCTCGTGCACGTAGCTGCTCACGCACTCCAGCAGGTTGTCGATGCCGCCGTAGTCCGCGAGCGCGTGCTCACCGCGCAGCCCGCGCCATGCAGTCGCCCAGTCGTACAGGTGCTCGGCCATCGGCTTGTCGCCCACCGCTGCATCCAGGAACTCGGCGTCACCGGTGAAACGGACGTAATCCCGCACCAGCCGCGTCATGGCGAAGTCGTTGACCGAGTACCAGTAGCCGACCGGCCCACCGGTCAGCCACTCGGTCCCGAAGTGCTTGTGGATGTCCAGGTCGACCCAGTGCTCGATGTGCTTCCGCATCGGCTCCGGATCCAGCAGTGCATGTGTCAGCGAGGACAGGCTGTAGTCCCAGATGAAGGTGGTCGTCTGCCAGTAGCGCGGCATCAACGTGTCGTACGTCCGCCCGATCACACTCGCCGGGTTGTCCCGCCGAAACCACACGACCCCGAGAACGCCCCACCAGTAGAGCTTCCGCAACGCCTCGTTCGACGTCTCCAGAATCGGCAGCGACCCACTGAACCCGTCTTCCGCCGGATCGAACGCATCCGCCAGCGCCTTGTCCCACGCCTCCGTGGCGGCGGCATACACAGCCGGTACGTCGGCCACACACGCGTCGAAATGCGTCGTCGCCTCAGCCAGATCCCCAGCCAGCGCGTGCACATAGCCGACCCGCGCACGTCCGTCACCATCCAGCACAACAGTTGCCTCAAGCATCGACCGGTCAACAGTCGCCGGTACGTCGAGACCCTGCACACTCACCGCGGACCCGGAGGCGCCAGTGCCGACAACCCGATTGTCGACAATCCTCAAGTCGTTCGGCTCCGACGGCGGCTCCGGCTTCAGCCAGCCACTCGGCGAGCGAGTCGCCGTGCTGTCCAACGCAAACCCCAGGCGCAGCGAGCGTCCCGGCTCGCCAATTACCTCCAGCTGTACGACGACAGCCGGCCGGCCCGGCGCACACGCGGTCACCGACCGCAGCGTCAGCCCGTCCACCACCGTCGACCGCACCACGTGGTCCGGACGCCAGACGACCTCGACCGAGCCGCCGTACGAGCGGCCCAACCGCCCGTCGACGTACAGCTGCCCGGTGATGCAGTCGCCGTGCGAGTACGGCGGGAAGTTCACGCTGCGAATCGCGAACACGTCCAGATCGACCTGCGCCGTACCCAGGAAGTTGGTCAACCCGGGCGGGTTGAACATGTCGTCGTACGTATGGGTCAGGACGTCGCTGGCCAGATCGGCGCTGCGCGGGATGGTCATGAAGGGTCGGCCCAATCAGTGTTCGGCAACAGCGGGTACCAGTCCGGTCTGGCCGGGTCGCGGTCGTAGGGGTAGGGGCCGAGTTCGCGGAAGAGTTCGGCGTACTCGGCCAGCTTGTCGCGGTCCAGCTCGACGCCGAGCCCGGGCCCGTCGGGTACGGCGATCGTGCCGCCGTCGTACGGAAGCTTGCCGCTGGCAATGATGTCGTCGCGCAGGTGGTGGTAGTGCGCGTCGGCGGCGAAGGACAGGTTGGGTACGACGGCGCCCAGGTGCAGCATCGTCGCCAGCTGGATGCCGAGTTCGCCGGAGGAGTGCACGGCGACGCCGAGTTGGAAGGTCTCGCAGACGCCGGCGGCCTTGATACACGGCCGGATGCCGCCCCAGAACGTGGTGTCGAGCAGGATCACGTCGACGGCAGGGTCGCGGATGTTCGCGGCGAGCTGCTCGAAGTTCACCACCACCGTGTTCGTGGCGAGCGGGATCGAGGTCTTCTCGCGGACGCGGCGCATCCCGTTCAGGCCCCAGGTCGGGTCCTCGAGGTAGTCGTTGTCGAGGTCCTCGATGCCACGGGCGAACCGGATCGCCTCCTCGACCCCGAAGGCGCCGTTCGGATCGAACCGCACCCGGTGCCCGGGGAACGCCTCGGCGAGCGCGCGGAAGCAATCACGCTCGTAGTCCGGCGGGAAGACGCCACCTTTCAGCTTGTGCACGCTGAACCCGTGCTCGTCGACGAGCGCACGCGCGTGCTTCACCAACTGCTCGGCCGTGCGGATCTCGCCGCTGCCGTCGTCCGCCGGATGCCGGAAGAACAGGTAGCTGGCAAAGGGGACCCGTGAGCGAACCTTGCCGCCGAGGAGCTGGTGCACAGGTACACCGAGATGCTTGCCCTGCAGGTCAAGACAGGCGAACTCGACCGCGGCCAGCAGCTGGGTCCGGTTGTTGTACAGGCTCGCAGTCGGGTTGGCGAGCATCCAGCGCAACGCCTCGGTGCGGGCCGGGTCATGGCCGACCAGATACTGCTTGAGCCCGGCCACCGCGGCCTCAGCGCTCTGTCCGCCGCCGCCCATCTCACCCAAGCCAATCAGCCCGTTGTCGGCCTCGATCTCGACGACCGTTCGGACGAACCGTCCCCAGTGTGCGCCGTTGCTGTGCCGCAACGGCGCCTCGAGCGGCATCGTCACGGTCGTTGCCCGGATGTCGACGATTTTCATTGCTTGCCCCACCCCACCGCCCCGGTCTGGCTTCACTTCTGATCCTCCGGCAGTACGACGGCCAACCCGGCGGTCAGCCCACCATCGACCTTCACGTCCGCTCCGGTGACGAAGGCCGCTGCGGGAGAGGCGAGGAAGTGGATGACCTCGGCAACTTCTCCCGGGGTCGCGACCCGGCCGAGCGGATGCGATCGGCCCCACTCCGCGACCACGTCATCCGTCGACCGCCCACCGCCGAACTGGGCGGCCGACGTACGCAGCATCGGTGTGTCCACCGAACCCGGGCAGACCGCGTTCACCCGGATCCCGTCGGGAGCGTGGTCGACCGCCATCGCCCGGACGAGGGACAGCAGTGCGCCCTTCCCCATCGAGTACGCCGCCACACTCTTCTGAGCCGCGTACGCCTGCACGGACGCGACCACCACGACACTCCCACCTCGTGGCAGTAACGGGACGAACGCCTGGCAAGCAAAGAACACGCCACCGACGTTGACCGCCATCACCTCGTCATAGACCGACGCCGGTGTGTCGACGACCGTGCCATAACGCTGAATACCCGCAGCACAGACCAGTGCATCGACACTTTCGATATCCGCGGCCGCCGCGGCGAGAGCATCTCGGTCGCCGACATCGACGGCGATACCGCGAATACCCAGCTCACTCGAGAGAGCAACCAAGGCGTCGGCGTCCCGGTCGAGCACGAACACCTGGTCGCCGCCGGCAACGAAGCGTTCGACTGCGCCGCGGCCGATGCCGGCAGCTCCCCCGGTGACTACAACTGTGCGACTCATATCCGCCTTTCAGAACTGACCGAGGGCCAGGCCCCGGGAGAAGAAGCGTTGTGCGGCAAGGAACAAGATGACTGTCGGCAGCGACACCAGCAGGCCGCCCGCGAGCACGGTCGGCAGGGCGGCACCGCCGTACGTGCTCTGGAGACCGGTGAGGGCGGGCATGATCGGGCGGACCGATTCGGACTGGCTCAGGGTCAGGCCGAGCAGCAGGTCGTTCCAGACGAAGGTGGCCTGCAGGATGAAGATCGCGGCCAGCGCCGCCCCGGCCATCGGCAGATAGATGCTGCGGAAGATCCGGAACATGCCACCACCGTCGACGATCGCGGCCTCGAAGACGCTGCGCGCGATCCCGGTGAAGAAGTTCCGCATCACGAACGCCGAGAACGGCACGCTGATCGCGGTGTACACGATGATCATCCCGACCCGGGTGTCGTAGAGGCCCGAGTCGGCGTACCCGGAGAAGAGCGGCATCAGCACCATCTGCAGCGGGAAGATCGTGCCGCCGAAGATGAAGATGAACCACAGGAACCCGTACCGCAGCCGCAGTACGACGATCGCGTAGCCGGCCGCCGCGCCGATCAGCACCGCGAGCACCGGCGACACCACGCTGTACAACGTGGTCGCCACCAGGGTGTCGCCGAGAGCGGCCTTGTCCCACGCCTCCGCGAAGTTGCCGAACAGCGCGAACCCGGCCGGCTTCCACACCGTCGCGGCGTCATACCCGTCGACGGGCTTGGACGCGTTCACGATCAGCAGGTAGACGGGCGCGAGCCAGATCAGCCCCAGTACGACGAGGAACGCGGTCTTAACCTTGCTCACGCGACTCCCCCAGTTGGTATCGCAGGTACAGGATCGACGCAGCAAAGGTGACCAGGCTCAGGAACAACGCGATTGCCGAGCCCTGGCCGTAGTCGTTCAGCACGAACGTCTCCTTGTACATCGAGAGCGCCAGAGTCTCCGACGACGTACCAGGACCGCCCTGCGTCATCACCCAGACCACGTCGAACGTCTTGAGGCTGCCGACAATCGACAGCCCGATCACCACGGTCGTGATCGGCCGGAGCTGCGGCCACAGGTGATGCAAGAACAGCCGGAACCCCTCCGCGCCGTCCAACCGGGCAGCCTCGAGCGGCTCGGCCGGGATCGACTGCAGCCCGACCACAAACAGAAGTGCGTTCACACCGGCCGCCTGCCAGGTCACAGCCACGATCATCATCAGTGTGTTGCCCGGACCGGCCTGCAGCCAGCCGGTGTGCTCACCAGGCAGCCCGAAGAACCCAAGCGCCTGCCCGAGCGCCCCATCCGGCTGCAGCACGAACCCCCAGATGACACCAACGGCCACACCGGAGATCGCATACGGCAACAGGAACGGCAACCGCAGCCACGTGCCCCACTTGTGCCCATACGTCAGTACGGCGACCAGTAGCCCGAGCACCACCGGGAGCGTCACCATGCCGGCGACCCACAGCAGTGTGTTGACCAGCGCCCCCACCAGGTCCGGGTCGCTGAACATCGCCTTGTAGTTGGCCAGCCCGGTCCACACCGGCGACGCGAGGCCGTCGTACTCGGTGAAACTGACGTACGTCGTCCACAGGAAGGGCAGGTAGAGCAGCAGAGCGACCACGGCCGCGGCCGGCAGCCCGAACAGCGGCGCGGACCGGCCACCGGTCCGCAACGAGCGCTGGGTGCGCTCCCGTTGCTTGACCGGCGCCGGCCGCTCGATCAGCGAAGTCACTTCTGCTTGGCCCAGTACGCGTCCGCCTCGGCCTGGATCTTCTGCAGGCCCGGCATCGGGTCGCCCGGCTTGGTCACGAAGGCACCGAACACCTCGAGCGCCTTGTTCGCGACCGGTACCGGCGTCGCCTCGAACCAGCGGTTGATCAGCCGGTAGCCGTCACCACCGACGTCCTTGTTCAGCGCGGCCAGGCCCGGATCCTTCACCTCGGCCTTGGGGTTGAAGGACAGGTCGCCTCGGGAGTTCGCCCAAGCGGTCTGCGCCTGCGGCGTCACCCACCAGTCGGTCCACTTCTTCACCGTGGAGGAGTGCTCGCTCTGAGCCGCCGAGCACACCGGGCCGGTCTCGAAAATCATCGAGGTCTTCGGCAGTGACGCGTTCACGTTCGGGATGATGAAGAAGTCGTAGTCGGTGCCCGGCTTCATCTTCAGCGTGTTGAGGTTGCCGCTGAACCAGGTGCCGAAGTTGATCATCGCCACGCTGCCGTTCTTCAGCTGCGCCTGCGGCTCGGTCTTCGAGCCCGGGTCGCTGAAGTAGCCGGCCTCGATCATCTTCCTCCAGTCGTTCATCACCTCGACCACGCCCGGGTCGGTGTACTTCGCCTTGCCGGTGGCGAGGGCGTCGTACAGGTCCGGGTCCTTGCCCGCCAGCAGGGTCTCGAACCAGACGAAGCTGAACAGGATGTTGGTCTGGTAGAACGGCTTCACCCCGGCCGCCTTGACCTTGTCGGCGACCGCGAGCAGCTCCGGCCAGGTCTTCGGGGTCTGGGTGATCCCGGCCTTCTTGAAGACGGCCTTGTTGTAGTACATCACCCAGTAACCCGCCAGCAGCGGCAGGCAGTACTGCTTGTCGTCGTAGGTGAAGTACGGCTTCAGCTGCTCCGGGATGTTGCCGTCAGCAACCGCCTTGGTCCACTGGTCGGTGGTGTCGGCGACCAGCTTCTGGTCGACCAGGTCCTCCAATTCCTTGCCGGTGTGCCAGGTGAACAGGTCCGCCTTCTCCTTGGTCCGGAACGACGACCGGATGAACGCGGTGTAGGTGTTGGAGTCGGAGTACCCGACCGGTTCCATCCCGACCCCGATGTCCTTCTTGCTGGCCGCGCCGACCTGGGTGAAGGCGTCCTTCCAGCCCCCCTTGTCGTTGTAGAACTTCAGCGAGTCGACCGGCTTGTCCTCGCCCTTGGCGGCGTTCGGGTCGCCACCACCGCCCCCGCAGGCGGACAGCACGAGCGCGCCGGCCACCGCCAGAGCGGTCAGCGCTTTCCGGTTGGTGATGCGTGACATGGTGCGTCCTCTCAGCTTCAGGGGTGCTGAAGTCGGTTGTTGATGACGGCAAGGACTCCGTCGAGGTGCTCGCGGGTGAGCCGCTCGGCCAGCTCCGGGTCGCCGGCCACTACGGCGGCGTAGATGGCCCGGTGTTCGTCCAGGTCGGTCTGCCGGTCGCCGTGGATGTGCAGGATCTCCAGCTGTTCGCGGACGTTGACGACGGTGACGGACTCGACCACCTCGGCCAGCGTCGCGTTGCCGGACGCCTGCGCGAGGGAGCGGTGGAAGTCCATGTTGACCTCGGCCAGCTGGGCGTGGTCGCCGGATTCGACCAGCTCGGCCGCAGTGGCCAGGTCGCTGTCCATCCGTTCCAGCGCCGCCTCGGTGCGGACCCGTGCGGCCAGGGCGGCGACCGGCGGTTCGATCAGGGCTCGCGCCTGCAGCAACTCGATCAGGCGGTCGGATGACGGCGTCGGTGCCAGCGGGTTGGCGAGAACCAGCCGGCCGATGTGCTGACCGACGTACACACCGGACCCGTGCCGCAACTCGACAGCACCCGTAGCCTCCAACCGCCTGAGTGCTTCCCGCACTGTCGGTACGGCGACCTTGAACCGGTCGGCCAACGACCGGACGGACTCGAACTGGTCACCGGACGACAACTTGCGATCGGCGATCAACGCCAGCATCGACGTCGCGAGATCGTCGAGCAGACTCCGCCGTACGACGCCACCCGACGTACTCATCGAGAGGCCGCCAGGGTGATGGCGACGAAGCGGGGTCGGTAGATGCTCACATCGGCGTACAGGTCGTTGTTGGCGTCGAGGCTGTTGACGTTGTAGCTGACCAGGAGCTGGTTGCCGACCCGCCGGTCCGGGTGGTCGTGGGAGTTGTACGTGATGATGTTGGCGTTCTCGTAGCTGCCGTCCGCACCGGTCTCGGGGGTCTGGTAGAGCTCGACCGGCTTGACGAACGGTCCGGTCGGCGAGCAGGAGAAGTACCCGAGGACTCGCTTGCTGAACAGCTCGGTGGTGTCGTGCGTGACCAGCACATAGCCGTCACGCCACCGCGTCACGCTGTGCTCGTTGGCGACGCCCTCCAGCACGCGTGCCGACGCTGACTCGTCCGTCGACCAGTCGCTGCCGGTCCAGTACTCCCACGGCTTCGCGGTCAGGTCGTCACCGCGGACTCGAGCCACATGCTGGTACTTCGAAGCACCCAGGTCCTCGACGCCGTAGATGTAGGTGTAGCCACCGTCCTGCTGCAGCCACGCGGACCACTGCACGTTGGCGGCGGACGGGATGGGGGTGAGCTTCTGGAGCTTCAGTGTCTTGCTGTCGAACCTGGCGAGGTAGTTGCTGGCCCAGCGCCAGTCCCACTGACCCGGACCGGTCTTCTCGAACCGCAGTGCGACGACATCGAGGTTGCGACCCGCGTTGCTCGTCTGCGCCGCGCCGAACCAGTACCAGCCGTTGGCCGGCGGTGTGACGAGTGCTGTCGGGTTGGCCGCCGTACCGCCGGTGACTGTCTTCAGTGAGTCACCGCGCTGGACGACGAAGGAGTTGTTGATGAACGGCGTCGTGGTCGGCCGACTGCCGTCGGGGTTGACCGGGCCGAGGAACGTGTCGGAGAAGATCCACACGGTCCGGCCGCCGGAGAGCTTGACCGAGTTGGTGGTGTCCCCGCCGGTCCAGCCCTTGCCGGTGTCGCTGTAGGCGTTGAGCAGGTTCTCCGGGTCGGCCTGCGGCTGCGCCTGAGCCGTCCAGCCGGTCCGGACCGCGTCACACTCAGCCGCGCCGCCGTCGGGCTCGGCCGCTCGGGCGGCGGGCACGCCAACTGCCGCCGCTGTCAGCGACAGCACGGCTACTGCAGACCCCCAACGACGTGGTGACATCTTGGCTCCCACCCTCGACTTCGCGGCAATCATTCACCGGCACGAATGAAAATGATCAGATCACTTGGTCATTAGCCTGTCAAGACTCAGGGATCGTTCAGGGCGCGTACGGGGCCGCCGCGCTACCGGTGGGGTGGGAGGATCGACGGCATGTGGAACTTGATCATCAGGTTGTTCGCCAACGCGGTCGCCCTCGCGGTGGCGGCCTGGATCGTCAGCGGCATCACCCTCGAGGGCGCGACCGCCGGCCGGCGGGTGCTCACGCTGCTGATCGTCGCCGCGATCTTCGGCATCGTGAACGCGGTGGTGAAGCCGATCCTGGAATGGCTGTCGTGCCTGGCCATCGCGCTGACGCTGGGGCTGTTCCTGTTCGTCATCAACGCGGCGATGCTGCTGCTCACCTCGTGGATCACCGGCAAGCTGGACGTGCAGTTCCACGTCGACGGCTTCTGGTCCGCGCTGTTCGGCGCCGTCATCATCTCCGTCGTCGGCATCCTGCTGAACATCGTTCTGCCGGACAAGTCCAAGGACTGACGATGCGCAAGGTGGAGATCGTCTGCTCGGGCAACATCTGCCGGTCGCCGATCGGCGAGGTGGTGCTGCGCGCGAAACTGGCCGAGGCCGGGATCAACGACGTGGTCGTGACCAGTTCAGGCACCGGCGGGTGGCATGTGGGTGACCCGATGGATCCGCGGGCCGCGGCGGCGTTGCGCAGACGCGGGTACGACGGCAGCGCGCACCGGGCGCAGCAGTTCCAGACCGGCTGGTTCGCCGAGCGGGATCTCGTCCTGGCGATGGACTCCGGCCACCTGTCGGACCTGACCCGGCGCGGCGGGACGGTCCAGTTGTTCGCCGAGGTCGACGTACCGGACCCGTATTACGGCGAGGACGAAGGCTTCGACGACGTACTCGACCAGATCGAGAAGGCGGCCGACAAGTGGGTCGACCGCCTTCGCGAGTGAGGTATTACGACTGGCCGATGTCGGCCTTCAGGGCGACGAACCAGTCGACGCCCGGGTCGAACTCCTTGCCGCCGGCGATCCGCGGGAACTCGATCGCGCGCAGCTCGTCGCCCCGCTCCTCGTCGTGGCCGACCACACCGCTCTCACCGCGCAGCGCGGCGTCGACCGCGTAGTCGGTGCACTCCTTGATCAGCGCGAGGTCGCGGTCGTTGGCCGCGGCCGAGCGGCTGAAATACCCGCTCTTCTGCACCATCGTCTTCTCCGCGCCGATCCGCTCGGCGAACTGCTTGGCGAACCAGGCACCCGGGTTGATGGTGTCCAGCTTCACGTGACCGAACGGGTCCCGGCCGACCTCTTCGCCGCGGGCCTCCATCTCGGCCACGATCGACGGTACGCCGGCACCCTCGGACAGGAAGATGTTGACGCAGTCGGTCTCTTCCATCACCTTGCGCAGCCGGTCCGCCTCGGCATCCAGGTCGATCGTTGCCTCCGGCACGTAGACCGCGTGCACGTCCCAGCCGGCCTTGGTCAGGCCGATGCCCGGGTTCCACTCCTGCTCGTCGACCCACTGCTGGTACACCTGAGCCGTTGCCGCGGTCAACCAACCGCAGTTGCGCCCCATCACCTCGTGGACGATCAGCATCCGGGGGTTCGAGGAGTGCTCGGCGATGATGTTGCGGGCGTACAGCGCACCCTGCTCGGCCGCGGTCCAGGCACCCAGGCTCTGCCGGATCGGGATCACGTCGTTGTCGATCGTCTTCGGCAGGCCGACCACGGTCAGGTCGTAGTCGTGCTCGTGCAGGTACGCCGCGAGGTCCGCGGCGGTGGTGTTGGTGTCGTCACCGCCGATGGTGTGCAGTACGTCGACACCGTCGGCGACCAGCCGCTCGGCGGCGACCTGCAGCGCGTTCTGGCCGTCGGCGATCAGACCGCGCTTCACCAGGTCCGCGGTGTTGGTCAGTTTGACCCGGCTGTTCCCGATCGGGCTGCCGCCGAACTTGTGCAGCAGCGCGGCCTTCTCCCGGACCTCGGGGGTGACGTCGAGGTACCGGCCGCTGAGCAGACCGTGGTACCCGTTCAGGTAGGCGATGATCTCCACGTCGGGCGCTACTTCGGTGTAGCGCTCGATCAGCCCGCCGACGGCGGACGACAGGCAGGGCGCGAGCCCGCCGGCGGTGAGCAGGGCAACTCTGCGGACAGACTTGTCGGCAGCCATGGGTCAGGGTCCTTCCGAACGTCGCTGAAGTCGCCACCAGACTAGTGATGCAGACCACTCTCAGGACTGGTTGGGGCCCACCCTTCGGACAGCTTGCCTGGGGTGGGCCCCGTGGACCGGACTACCCGGCGCAGAACACCTCGTTCACCAGCCGCTGCGTCGCCTGCTGGAACGTCCCGGCCAGGGACAGGTCGGCGTCGTCCACATAGTTCAGCGCGGCCGTGAGGGTCTTCTTGCCGTCGGGCGTGCTGTACATCAGGGCCGCGTGGCCGCCGTGGCCGCCGTTGTGGGTGATGATCGTGCCGCTGTCCGTCTCCTGCACGAACACCCCCAGGCCGTAGCCCATCTTGGGAAGGGGCGTCGGGTGCGGTGTGCACATCTCGGCCAGCAGCTCGGCGGGCAGGAGCCTGCCGCCCACGAGCGCGGAGATGAACGTGTGCAGGTCCTGGGTGGTCGAGATCATGTCACCGCCGCTGGAGACCCACGAGGGATCCTGGTTGGTGACGTCGACCGTCTTCTCCTGGCCGGCATCGTCGTACCGGTAATACGCGTGGGCGTGCGGCTCGGCGATCTCCTGGGTATCCGGCACCACGGTGCCGGACAGCCCGAGCGGTCCCACGATCAGCCGCTGCATCTCCTCGGCTAACGAGTGGCCGGTGACCTTCTCGATCACCAACCTGGCCAGCACGTAGTTGGTGTTGGAGTAGCTCCAACCGGTCCCCGGCTCGAACCGCGGCGGCTTGGACAACGCCAGCCGTACCAGCTCCTCCGGGCGGTAGGTCTTGAATCGGCCTTCCACCCACTCCTGGCCCTGCCAGGGGATTCCCGGTACGAATGTCCCGTCCTCGTAGTACTCGCCGGTGTGGTTGAACACCCCGCTGGTGTGCTGCAGCAGCATCCGCACCGTGATCCGCGGGTCCAGCCCGAACTCGGGCAGATAGTCGGCGGCCGGGGTGTCCAGCTCGATCTTGCCTTCGGCCACCAGCTGCAGCACCACGGTCGCGGTGAAGGTCTTGGTGTTGCTGCCGATCCGGACGTGCCCGTCGATCGGCGGCGGGGCGGTCTCGCCCAGCTTGCTCACCCCGGCGCTGCCGACCCACTCGCCGCGCTCATCGTTCACGCGCAGCTGCAATCCGACGAAACCGGTCTCGACGAGCTCCTCGATGGTCTTCTGCAACTCCGGGCGGGCCATCTCGGGGGTGACGGACATAGCGGTGCTCTCCTTACGGGTTGGGTGGGCTCAGAGGCTGCGGGCGACGATGTCGCCGTACGAGGTGGTCGCGTGGATGGCGAGCTGGGCGACCGCGCCTTCGGTGTTCTTCAGCGTGTTCTGGATCCGGCCGTAGGAGGTGCCGGCGTCCAGGGAGGCCGAGACTCCGTCGGCGGCACCGACCGAGATGTTGCCGTGCTCGGTGCGCAGTGTGACCGTGCCGCCCACTGCCTCGGCGATCTGTAGGTCGCCCTTCTGGGTGCTGATCTCCGCGGCGCCGCCGAGGCGGCCGACCGAGATGTCGCCGGCCTGGAGGGTGAGGCGAACGCCTTCGGTCTCGTCGAGCTTGACCGTGCCGTGGGCGGCCTCGATGGTGACGTCACCGAGCCGTCCGACGCCCCGGAATTCGGCGCTGGCCGCCTTCGCCTCGACGCGGGAGCCGGCCGGCAGCTGGACGGTCACCTCGAGGGTTCCGGGGTGGCCGAGGACCCGGTTCTCCGCCGGCGGGGCCACGATCCGCAGGACCCCGTCGACGTACTCGACCTTGGTCTGCTCCGCTGCCTTCACATCGCGACCCTTCGAGGAGTCCGCGGGCAGCACCTCGACCGTGGTGTCGGTCCGGTCGGCGGCGATGAACTGGATGCGTCCGGCGGGGATGTCGAGGACGGCGAAAATCGGGCTGAGGGTGTCGAACTTCTGCATCGTGCACTCCTTGAAGACGTGGTTTCCAATGACGGAAACGCTACGTTGTGTTCAAGGACTCGGCAACACATTCGTTGCGTACGAGGGACATATTCGCAGGTCAGAGCCATGAAATCGTTGCACTGGGTCAGAATTCAACGCAACGGAGATTCGCTGTTCGTTGCAATAGACCGACTATGAACGCTACAGTCGGGGCACTCGAGGAGAACGAAGGAGATCGCGATGCCGGGAGGCAGGCTGACCCAGCAGGAACGCCAGCAGATCGCGCTCGGCCTGGCCGACGGCCTCGCCTACGCGGAGATCGCCAGGCGTCTCGACCGCCCCACCTCGACGATCACCCGAGAGGTGATGCGGAACGGCGGACCCAGCGGCTACCGCGCCGACCTGGCCCACCGCGCCACCGAACGCCGCACCCGCCAGCGCAGGAAGCCCGCACCCCGAGGGCCGCAGGCGCCCCAGCAGACCTACGGACGCGACGCCGAGGCGGTCCGCGAGTACGAGGAGGCCTTCACCACCCTGCTGATGGAATCGGGCCTGCCCAAGATGATGGCCCGGGTGCTGACCTGCCTCTACACCACCGACGCGGGCAGCCTCACCGCGTCCGAGCTCGCCCAGCGTCTCCAGGTCAGCCCGGGGTCCATTTCCAAGTCGATCACGTTCCTCGAGGGCCGGGACCTGATCCGCCGGCAACGCGACGAACGCCGCCGCGACCGCTACGTCGTCGACAACGAGCTCTGGTACCAGGCGATGATCGCCAGCGCCCGGGCCAACGCCCAACTCGCCGAGACCGCACGGCGGGGCGTCGCCATCCTCGGCCCCGAGACCCCGGCCGCCGTCCGCCTCGAGGGCATCGCCCGCTTCGTCGACTTCGTCGGCGAGAGCATCATCCGGGCCGCGGAACAGGCCCACGAGGTCCTCTACACACAAGCCGAAACGACCTCGGACGGCAGACAGCAATCGTGATGGTCAGTTGAGCGGCACCGGGCGGGGTGGGACCGGCGTGGAGACGACGAACGAGCTGTTGGTCCGGCCGTACGGCGCGAAGCGGTCGAGCAGATCCTCAAGCTTGTCGATCGCGGGCACCTGGACCCGCATCAGGAAGCAGTCCTCGCCCGAGATCCGGTGGCACTCGACGACTTCCGGCGTACTCCGGGCCATCTCGGCGATCCGGGACACCTGGCCCGGGCCGGGCTGCAGCCGGACCCAGGCGGCGACCGGCCGGCCGAGCGCGGCCGGATCGATGTCGAGCCGGTAGCCGCGGATCACCCCGGACTCCTCCAGCCGGGTGACCCGCTCGCGCACGGTCGGGGTGGAGACACCCAGCCGGCGAGCCAGCTCGGTGGTCCGCAGGCGCGGGTCGGCGGTGAGCTCCTCGAGTATCCGGACGTTCAGCTCATCCAGCAATGCGCTTTTCGTTTCGGTAAGCAATTCATCCTCCCAGGCTCCGTTTCGACATGGTACCCCAGGCTCATACTTTCTACCGTTGTCCTCATGAAACCCACCGCACTCGCAGCCGCCGGCGTGACCGTCGTGCTCTGGGCCTCGGCCTTCGTGGCGATCCGGCACCTCGGGACCGAGCTGTCGGCCGGTCCCCTGTCACTCGCCCGCCTGCTGGTCGGCAGCGTCCTGCTCGGGGTGCTGTTGCTGGTCAAGCGCGAGCCGTTCCGGATGCCGCAGCGACGGGACTGGCCGCTGCTGCTGGCGTGCGGCCTGCTGTGGTTTGGGGTGTACAACGTCGCGCTCAACGCGGCCGAGCGACGGCTCGACGCAGGTACGGCGGCCATGCTGGTGCACATCGCACCACTGCTGGTCGCTCTGCTGGCCGGGCTGACACTGGGCGAGGGCTTCCCGAGGCGGGTGCTGATCGGCAGCTTCGTTGCGTTCGGTGGCGTGCTGCTGATCGGTCTGTCGACGTCCACCGGTCAGGCCGAGACCTGGGGTGTGATCCTGTGCGTGACCGCTGCCGTGTCCTATGCGGTCGGAGTAGTCACCCAGAAACCACTGCTGAGCCGTCTGCCCGCTGCACAGGTGACCTGGCTTGCCTGCGTCATCGGCACGGTCGTCTGCCTGCCTTACACGCCCGCACTGGTCCAGGAGATCGGTGCGGCTCGTCCTGCCACGCTCTGGTGGGTGTTCTACCTCGGTGCGTTCCCGACCGCGCTCGGCTTCACCACTTGGGCCTACGCGTTGTCCCGGACGACTGCGGGTCGCATGGGTGCTACGACGTACCTGGTGCCGATGGTTGCCATCCTCCTGGCGTGGATGTTCCTCGGTGAGACCCCTGCCGGGCTTGCCCTCGTTGGTGGTGCGCTGTGCCTCGTGGGCGTCGCGGTCAGCAGGTCAGAGCGTCGCCGCCAGGCTGCGAAGGTGCCGGTGGATGCCGCTGTAGACGTCGGCCGTCGGTAGCAGGCGCTTCGGGACCTTGGTGACCACGCTGTAGTTGGCGTCGACCACGTTGGCCAGCGGCACTTCGCTGACCTGGCTGAGCAACTGGTACGCGTCCAGCTTGTCGAGGCCGTAAAGCGAGCCGAGCCAGCCGACCATGTCGACCTGACCGGCTCGCCACGCGTCCTCGAGCGGTCGGCTCGACCCGACCACGGCCAGGTAGTCGTCGTTCTCGATCCGCGGCCACGCAGGTCCAGGCGTCTTCAACAGATCGACGATCAGTACGACGTTCATCGCGCCCTCGACCGCGGTCCCGCAGGACTCGCCCTCGCCCTGGCGGTAGTGGCCGTCGCCGACCGAGAACAGCGCACCCTCGACGTTCACGTTGAGGAAGCAGGTCGCGCCGGCCCGCATCTCCGGCGTGTCCATGTTGCCACCGAACGTGTCCGGCACCAGCGACGAGCGGACCTCACCGGCGGCCGGCGCGAGACCGACCGTGCCCAGCATCGGCTCGATCGGCAGCGCGATCTCCAGGTCGCTCCCCTGCGCCTGGAACCCGACGGTCTGCTTCTCGGTGTCCACCTCGTAGATCCAGGTCCGCTCCGGCAGCGGATCCTGCAGCGTGGCGGTCCGGTCGGTGCTGGTCAGGCCGCCGAAGAACGGGATGGTCGCGGACGCGCCCCAGCTCCGGGCCGGGGTGAGCTCGACGAAGTGCAGGACGAGCGTGTCGCCCGGCTCGGCCCCCTCGACGTAGAACGGGCCGGTCTGCGGATTGACGAACGGCATGGTCAGCGAAGCGCTGGCGAGGTCCGCCGTACTGCGCAAAGTCCCGCAGAACGCGTCCTCGGTCCACAGCCGCAGGGCGGTGCCGGGCTTGACCCGCCGGACCGGGGCCGCACCGCCGAAGGTCCAGGTGTACTCGTTCGGCTCGGGCGTGAATTCGAGGATGTCCACAGGTCAGAAACCTAAGGTGTGCACGAGGTCTTGGGCGAGCGATCAGCGGGTTCTCAGGCGATTCTCAAGCAGACGGCCTAACCTCGCGGTGAACGGTACTTCGAGTAGTGATGGATGTCTTGCGGTGACGGAACTTCTAGCGGAGCGGGGAACGAGGATGCGCGTACTGGTGGTGGACGACGACCGGGCGGTCCGGGACTCGCTGCGCCGTTCGCTGGAGTTCAACGACTTCGAGGTGGTGACCGCGTCCGACGGTGCCGAGGCGCTCGCGGTGATCGGCAACGTCGAGCCGGACGTCGTGGTGATGGACGTGATGATGCCGCGGCTGGACGGGCTGGAGACCACCAAGGCGCTGCGGGCCGCGGGCAACAACGTGCCGATCCTGGTGCTGACCGCGCGGGACGCGGTGGCCGACCGGGTGGACGGCCTGGACGCCGGCGGTGACGACTACCTGACCAAGCCGTTCGCGCTGGAGGAGCTGCTCGCCCGGCTGCGCGCCCTGCTCCGCCGCAGCAGCACGCCCGGCGAGGGCGGACAGCGCGGCGAGGTGCTCCAGTACGCCGACCTCGTGGTCGACGTGGACGCGCACGAGGTGCACCGTGGCGACACCCCGATCCCGCTCACCCGGACCGAGTTCTCTCTGCTCGAGCTGCTGATCCGCAACCCGCGCCGGGTGCTCGAACGCGCGGTGATCCTGGACGCCGTCTGGGGCTACGACTTCCCGACCACCGCCAATTCCCTCGAGGTCTACATCGGCTACCTGCGCCGCAAGACCGAGGTGAACAACCTGCCGCGCCTGATCCACACCGTCCGCGGCATCGGCTACGTGCTGAGAGACACCCCACCGTGAGCAAGAACGACCCCGACTTCCCGTCGTACGTCGACCGCCCGGGACAGCCAGGCGGCCCGCAGCACCCCGGTGCCCCCGGCCGGCACCCCTCTCCGGCCGGTGGACCACCTGTTGCCAATGGCAACCGGGTGGCCGCGACGGCGGCCCGGACCCAGAGCTGGGCACAGCAGAAGCTGCACCAGCTGAGCCTGCACGCCCGCGTCACGCTGCTGGCCGCGGTCGCGGTCGGCCTGGCCGTCGCGTTCGTCAGCGTGGCGGCGTACCTGACCGTCCGGCAGCAGATGTACCGGAACCTGGACGACAGCCTGATCCAGCGATCGACGGCGGCGGCCAAGAGCGGTGTCATCACCAATCCCGAGCTGATGCAGGCAGTCCGGCCGGAGTGGCTCGGCCTGACCGACATCCGGATGGGACTGCTGGCAGCCGACGGCAGCACGCTGGTCGGCCCGCGGTCGTACACGCCGCCGATCGGCCCCGCCGAGCTGGCCGTCGCCAGCTCGCCCCGGAACAGCGACGCCAGCATCCGCACCGCGGGATCGCCCAACAATCAGCACTACCGGGTGATCTCGATCCCGCTCGGCGACGACACCGCGCTCGTGGTGGCGCAGTCACTCGACCCGATCGACCACACTCTGCACAATCTCGGCATCGTCTTGTGGGCGGTCGGTCTGCTCGGTGTCATCGGGGCCGCACTGGCCGGCAACGCCGTCGCCGCGTCCGGCCTGAGACCGCTGGCCCGGTTGACCGGGGCCGCTGAACATGTGGCCCGGACGGAGGATCTGCAGCAACCGATTCCGGTCACCGGGTCGGACGAGATCTCCCGGCTGGCGCAGGCGTTCAACGCGATGCTGGCGGCGCTCGCCCGGTCGCAGGACCGGCAACGGCGGTTGGTCGGAGATGCCGGGCACGAGTTGCGTACGCCGCTCACCAGCGTCCGGACCAACCTCGACCTGCTCGCCCAGGCGGACAAGCGTGGTGGCCTCCGGCCGGAGGACCGGCAGCAACTATTGGACGATGTACGTGCTCAGATGGACGAGCTGACCACCTTGATCGGCGACCTGACCGAGCTGGCCCGGGACACCCCACAGGTGCGCAACGCCGAGCTGATCGAGCTGTCCAACGTGGTCGAGGACGCGGTGATCAAGGTACGACGTCGCGCGCCGGGCCTGGAGTGGGACGTCCAGCTCGCTCCGTTCCCGGTGTGGGGCGACGAGCGACTGCTCGGCCGGGCAGTGACGAACCTGCTCGACAACGCCGCGAAGTACAGCATCCCGGAGGACGCGTCCACGCGTACCGATGGTGGACCGGTCGGCCGTGTCACGGTGCGGCTGCTGGACGGCGTACTGACGGTGACGGACTCCGGACCGGGTATCGCCGAGGCTGATCTGCCGCACGTGTTCGAGCGGTTCTACCGTTCCAGCGAGGCGCGCAGCCGGCCTGGTTCCGGGCTGGGTCTCGCGATCGTGAAGCACGCGGCCGAGCAGCACGGCGGGATGATCTACGCCCGCAACGCGCCCGGCGCCGGAGCCCAGTTCACCCTCTGGCTCCCGCACGCCGCCACCCAGACCCGCTGATCATCCGATGAGTCCGGGATCGCGGCGTACGACCTGTCGAAGACGGGGCTGAGTCCCAGTGCGTCCGTCTCGTTCGGGGAGTCAGCTCTCGTCGTCCGGTCCGCGCAACTCGGCGTTGATTCGCAATGCCTCGGCCAACTGGTCTTCCAGGATGATGATCCGGCAGGCGGCGTCCAGCGACGTCCCGTTGTCGACCAGTTCCCGGGCGCGGGAGGCCAGGCGGAGCTGGTATCGGGAGTAGCGGCGATGGCCGCCTTCGGAGCGCTGCGGGGTGATCAGCTTCGCCTCGTCCAGACTCCGCAGGAATCCAGGCGTGGTACCGAGCATCTCGGCGGCCCGGCCCATCGTGTAGGCGGGGTAGTCCTCGTCGTCCAGGTTGGTCGGCGGTGCCTCGGGGTCGTGCGTCATCGTCTCTACTCCACCTGCGGGTCTGGGGTCATCACACCTCCGTGTCGAGGGCCCCGGTGCCGAAGCACCGGGGCCCTGGGTTTGGATTCTCACCATCTACCGGCTCTCGAGCCGACCTCTACTTCCGCGGTCCGCTGACGGAGCCGGACCCGGCGGGGATCGCACAATGCGTAACCGAGAACCACCTTCCAATCACGATGGGACTGCGGTACCCGCCCGGCGAAACACAGCCACAGCGGGCGATCCTGATGATGTAATCCTCTCCTTCTCTTCAGCGTTCCGACGTGCTACTTCTCACTTCTGACTGCGCCGGCCGAGTACTGCGACGTGCTACTTCACACTTCGGTACTGCGTTTCTTCGCACTGCTGGACTTCTACTTCACCGAACTTCTCGGCCGGGTGCTGCTGGCACTGCTGGACGGTCGTTGGCCGTCCGCGTCGGCTTGTCCTGTTCTCTCTCTTCGCAACGACAGAGACGTTAGCCCGGTTGTCCACGAATGTCTACTTTCGCCACCATAGATTTTCGTAAGCCCCAGGTTAAGGTTTCCACCCGGCAATCAGTCCGTCCGTCGGCCGGCGCGGGGCGCGTGCTGACGGAGGGCCGACACTCGAACGATCTGAAGATGGGCTGACTGAACCTTCAGGGGATCTTCATGGAGTTCTTCGGTAGCTCTGACGGGATCTTCAGGGGCTTCTCAGGTCCGGCCGACAAAGTACTCGTCATGACCGAGAACCAGCCGCAGCAGCCGCAGACCCAGCCGGGCCAGAACCCGCAGCAGCCGGAGCGGACGCAGCAGTTGCCGATGGGTGGCTACGGCCAGCACCAGCAGCAGCACTTCGCGCCGCAAGGTGGCCAGCAGCGGCCGGGTCAGCACCCTTCAGGTGGGAGCGCTTACCCGCAGTTCGGGGCGCCGGGGACGCATCAGGGGACGTCTCCGGGCCTGAGCTGGCCCTTCGGTCCGCAGCCCGCGCCGGCCGCCGCCGCGCCGGCCAAGCCCAAGCGGCGCGGTCTGGCTCTGGTAGCCGCCACGGCGCTGCTGGTCGGCACGGCCGGTGGTGTGGGCGGTGCGGCTGTGTACTCGGCGACGAACGACTCCGGCGGCAACAGCCCGTCGGTGACGGCCCCGTTGAACGGCAACCAGGCCGCGCCGGCCGTTGCGCCGGACGGCTCGGTGCAGAGCGCCGCCGCGAAGGTGCTGCCGAGCACGGTGAAGATCGCGGTCGCGACGTCCCAGGGCGCGGGGACCGGGTCCGGCATCGTGATCAGCAAGGACGGGCTGATCGTGACCAACAACCACGTGGTCGCGGGAGCCGGCAGCGGCGCCAAGATCACGGTGGTGCTGAACGACGGCCGGACGGTTCCGGCCACCGTCAAGGGGACCGACCCGCTCACCGACCTCGCCGTGATCAAGGCGGACGCGACCGACCTGACCCCGGCCACTCTCGGCAGCAGCGGCAACCTCGCCGTCGGCCAGGGTGTGGTCGCGATCGGCTCGCCGTTCGGCCTGGAGGCGACCGTGACGAGCGGCATCGTCTCCGCCCTGAACCGCCCGGTGACGTCGGGCGACGAGGAGCAGGACAGTACGACGGTTTTCCCAGCAATCCAAACGGACGCCGCGATCAATCCGGGGAACTCCGGCGGCGCCCTGATCGACCTCGCCGGCCAGGTGGTCGGAATCAACAGCGCGATCAAGACCGCCGGAGGATCGGGACAATCCGAAGGCGGCAACATCGGCCTGGGCTTCGCAATCCCGATCGACCAGGCCAAGCCGATCATCGACGAGCTGGTGGCCAAGGGCAAGGCCACGCATGCGCGGCTCGGAGTACAGGTCGGCGACGCGCAGTCTTCCGACGGGCTCACGAATGGAGCACGCCTCGGCGAGGTGACGCCTGGCGGTGCGGCGGACAAAGCCGGTCTGCAAGCGGGTGATGTGGTGACCGCTGTAGACGGCAAGGCGATCGCGTCAGGGGACGCGTTGGTCGCCGCAGTCCGTTCGCACCGCCCGGGCGATGAAGTGAAGATCACGCTGACCCGGGCCGGCAAGACCCAGACCGTGACGGCAACCCTGGGTTCCGACAACGGGAACCCCACCGGCTGACAGATTCGTTCCTCCCTGGTTGGGACTGCGGCCGCCCACCGAGCGGCCGCAGTCCCTCTTTATGGCTCTTCTGCTCGATGTGGGTGGTCGTCAGCGGTACGGAACGCGAACCGGTCGCTGGTCGCAGCCTTCGTGTCCCAGTGCCGTACCGCCGGGGTTCCTGTCGACCTGGGAGGGTGCCCGATCCGGGGCACGACCCTCCCAGGTCCACCCTCGACACCCCACACAGCAAACCGCATCCGCACCCCGGCGACCGGCGACTGGG